>NZ_JBBOWS010000006.1:0-8029 GCF_038007205.1 Bacillus sp. FSL E2-8887 | reverse complement strand
TTTCGTATTTTACAATGAAAATAAAAGTGATTTTTTATTTGAAAGTTTATGTTTTTTTTTTTTACTCTTTTGGAAATTAATATAATCCATATATACTATATTTTGTAATTAAAATTTAGGAAAGAAAGGTGTTATGTAGTGAGAGTTGAGTGTATTAGAGTGAAAAATTTTCGATCTATAGTTGATTCTGGAAATTTTTATTTACATAATAATATGACTGTGCTTGCTGGAAAAAACGAATCTGGTAAGTCAACTATATTAAAAGCATTAGAATTTTTTAGTACTGGTGTTTTTTCAGAAGATGATATACCTGAAAAATTCCAAAATATGGACATCGGAAAGATGGATGATATTTTGGAAGTTACAGTTAATCTAAAATTCACATACGAAGAAATTATTGAAAATCTTTTACCTACACAATGGGTGTTGCCTTTTTATGAAGATACATTAGATTTAACAATAAAAAAATCATTTGGAGGATATGGCAAAAATTTAATTACTGAAATTGATGGCAAATTGATAAGGGCTATTTTTGGAGTCAGATTCAATAATATTAAAGATAACTTCATTAATTTATTGCACAATTTAGAGTTAGTAGAAAAATATTTTTCGTATGATTTTGAAGAACTAAAGAGTTATGCTGATATTAAGCCTTTTTCTAATAGTCGCAATTTGAGAAATATATATTATGAACTTCATAATGCAAATCTTCATGTTGAATTTATTAATAATAATGAGTCAATTGAAGCTTTTGCTATTGAGGCTATAGAGGATTTTTTAAGTCTTTCTAGAAAACTTGAAGGTTTTATTGAAGATGTTTTAGAGGATCTTTATGGATTATATATTCATTTTGAACCTAAATTTATTTTATTTGATTCTTTTGATGATATATTACCAGATGTAGTTAATTATAAAGATGATAAAATTAAAATTGTGGAGCGCTTTTATAAAGTAGCAAATATAAATCCAGTTGATCTTTTTCAAGCAAAAGGATTTAATCGTAAAAAAATGACTAGGAAATTTTCAACTGATTTCACTGAGGAATTTTCAAGTTATTATAATCAAAATAAGATGAGATTAGAATGTAGTTTGGATGGAGACGATTTATATTTTTCTGTGTATGATGATAATAATAATTTGCCATTTAGACCTGGACAACGTAGTAGAGGATTTCAATGGTTTTTATCTTTCTTTTTAACTTTAAAGGCGGAGAAAAGTAATAATTGTGTTTTACTAATTGATGAACCTGGACTTTATTTGCATGCTAAGGCTCAAAATGATGTTTTACAAGTTTTAGATAATATATCAAATTATCATCAAGTAATAATGACGACTCATAGTCCTTATTTAATTGATCCTTCGAGATTAGAAAAATTACGATTAGTATTAAAAAATGATGATGGTAGTACATATATTGAGAATAAGATTCATAAAGGGGCTGATAAAGATACTTTAACCCCAGTTATTACATCAATTGGTTTAGATTTAAATAAAGATTTAATTTTTTCTAGAAATGGTATAAATATTTTAGTTGAGGGAATAAGCGATTATTTTTACTTGGAAGCTTTAAAAAAATATATAAAAATTCCGGATGTTGATACTGATAAATTCCGTTTTATTCCGAATGTTGGTGCTACTCAGATTCCTAATTTAGCAGCATTACTTATAGGTTGGGGATTAGATTTTTTAGTTATTCTTGATAATGATAAAGAAGGAGAAAGAGTACAGAAAACTTTACTTGATAAGTTAGCGGTTGATCAAGATAAAATTATTTTTGTGAGTAATGTTAAAAATTTTGCTATTGAAGATATGTTTGCTAAAGAAGATTTTAGTAAATTTATTCTTTTGGAAGATATTGAGGTTGATAATCAAAAATCAAATTCTAAGTTAGCGAATTCTTTTGGTAAAGTATTACTTGCAAAAAGATTTAATGAACTTTGTAATAGTTCCGATCTCGATTTAAATCAAGAAACAATAAATAACTTTACAGAGTTATTTACTAAATTATCTTTTGTAACTTTTAACAATCCAGTTTTACTCTCAAATATAGATTAATAAGAATGGTTTGTATCCAATAAAAAAACCTCTCGTGTTATAATTGAAAGCGACCAAGCAAATCAATTAGAGAAGAGGGGTTTTTATTGGATATATTTATTTTTAATAACTATAAAAATCATAGCATAAAATGTTCCTCTTCTCTAGTTGAAAATCTTAGAAAAGAGGAGAAAGATTATGTCAAAGCTCGCCAATTTAGAACATGCTGAAAAAAATGCAAGATTGAGAGATATCGAAAATTCAAAGATCTTGTCAGAAGAAGAGATGTACATAGTAAATGAACTTCAAGCAAAGGCTAGTTCAAGAGGAATGAAATTAGTTCCTGAACGTAAAATTAAGAATAAAGCGAAGTTTGTTCAGATCATTCAACAAAACATCCAGTATTTATTTGAAATTGATTATTTAACAAATGCTGAGAAGGTATTTTTATTAGATATTTCAATGTGTGTAGGTTTTTTAAGTAATTGCTTAGTTAGTGATATTAACTCTAAAGAACAAATTCCATTAACTCAGCGAGAATTAGCCAAAAAAATAGGAAGACATGAAACGAAAGTTAGTCCTTTGGTTAGAAAATTAATTGATAAAGGTATTATTGCTCGTTCAGAGAGTGGTGTTGATGATAATAATGTTAGGGCATATGCTTTGTTTATAAATCCTCATGTTATGTTTTCAGGGAATAGAGATGAAGTTAACCCGACACTTAAAGCTATGTTTAGAAAGGTTCCTAAACAGCTTAAAAATTTGCCTATTAAATTATTTTAAGTCTACTTTAATTAGTAGACTTTTTTTGTTAATTTCGTACTTACCAAAAACGGTAAGTTTACTTACCGAAAACGGTAAGTACGAAAAATCCTAAACCCCTTGGTATTACTGGTCATTCTCTACTTTGTTATACTTGTCCCTTCTTACTCTATATAGAAATAGCTAAAAGTTCCGCAAGGAACGGGTCGTATTTTCTTTCGCGTTGCTACAGAAAATCTCCACCCTTTTCGCGTTGCTACATCCTTGCCAAACTTTTTTCGGCTCGAGTTTGGATATCACCAAGCCGATACATCCAAAAGCAACTATTTGGGATCATCAGCTTGAATCGCAATTATACGAGCCGAACCGCTAGTGCCTTCGCTTAATAATTTCACTTACCACATTGATAGATACGTAATACGTGGGGGCTCGTCCCCACACGACGAACCAGCCTCAACCCCAAAAGCAAAGGAAAGCCTTCTTTTAAACCTGTTTATTTTGCTTTTTAAGCGTATATTTTTGTTTTTACGATAAATAGTATTGTTTTAGATTTATATTCTTTAAAATGGATTCTGACGCATCTGAATAGCATTTTGTATTTTGTTGTTATTTGATTCTAGATTAAGAATTTATATTTATTTAATGCCTATTGTTTTCTTTTAGTATTTTAAAGTAATGTTTGATTGCAATTTATTAAAAATATCATGTCCTTAGTGAGTACTCACATGGAGACATCAAAGAGACTTTGTGTACTCACTGAGTCTACATCTAGGGACACAATGGGGACATTTTGAGGATTTTATGTCGTCAGTGAGTGGACATCCTGGGAATTTTCGTGTACCCACGTTTAAGCTAGGCTTCGCCTAGTCCCAACCCCTAGTTGGGCCCAAAAACCCCTTATGCTCTTCTCTCTTTTTTGATTCGGAATTTCCAATTTTATAAAATGACTTGTTTTTTAACTGAATTTTATTATGTTAAAAAACAAGAATGTGATTTTAATTATGGTTTGTTGTAAGGTTATTAGAAAACTTTTTGTGGCGCGGCTAGGATCTTTGCTAAATGAAGTATGAATTTGAGATATGAAAAATTCCGTTATTTTCATATGACAGAAGGATATAAACCTTAGTAGAATGAATTAGTAAAAACCTAGGTTTAATACCTAGGTTTCAACGTCGGTTTTTTTTTGGGAACAACCCTTGATATTAAAAATATTTAGGTTTTTATTTAGGTTTTAAAGGTGGGTATAAAGATGGATAAAAGTGAATACCTAGGTGGAGAAAACCCAGGTTATATAGCTATGACTGTTAAAGAAGTTGCATTATATTTAGATGAATCACCAAATGTTATAAGGAATTGGATGAAAGAATTAAAGACATATATTCCTTTAGAGAAAAATGAGTCAGGTTACAATATTTTTGATGAAAAAGCTCTTGAGCAAATGAAGATAGTTAAGCAATTACATCGAGAGCAGAATTACTCAATAAAACAAATTGAACATTATTTTGCTACAGGTGGAGAGAGTATAAAACCTGTTCCTAGTAAAGAAGTTGGAGAGATTTTAGCTGAAGAATTAAAAGCATTAAAAAATGAAGTTAGTAAACTTAGAGAATATAGTGAGAAACAAGAAGAATTTAATAAGTTGTTAATTGAACAATTACAAAAGCAACAAGATTATATTGATAATAAGTTAGAGAAACGGGATCAGAAGTTACTTGAAACAATTCGTGAAGTACAAGAAACAAAATCATTAGCAGCGTCTACGGAATCAAAAGGTTTTTTTGCGAAGTTATTTAGAAAATGATTTTTTTGAGATTTATAATCTGAGTCCTGGCGTTTATGCCGCGAAAGTTCCTTGACGATGAGGGGAACCCTCATGCAAACTCGCCAGGGGTGGCCCCAGAAGGGCGGTTTTTGCCCGCTGGGGTTAGCTTTGGGAGTTTGAGGGTTCGGAGGCTCGTGGTCAAGGGAACCGTGGAATAAAAAGCGAGGACGGACCCCAGGACAGGGCAAAAACCAATGTCTTCGCCAAGATTCGTGGTTCTACTGTTAGAAAAAGGCGAATAAGAATATAGCATACATACAATAAGGGAATGCAGTATAAATCAGTCTACAAGCATTTCCTTGCTATAAAGATGTTAATAATATTTTAATGCTGTTGCCGCTATATATGTCATATTTATTAAGAATAAAAAGATTAATATATCTAGTGTTAAAAAAACATACAATATTATTTTCATCTTTTTAGATGTATCATTTTTAATTATATATATAATAAATAGCATTGTAGTTGATTGAAATAGCATGGTAAAAAATAAAAATGTAATAGCAAACACCATATTCCCTGGTACAAATGGAGTATTCATAATGAGTAGAGAACTAATTATATTAAGAATAAGCGTAGTTAGTATAAAAATATATTTATAAATGTTTTTAATTTTGATCGCCTACTTTTTAATTTTTTAGTTGGTAATACAGTTGTTTATTTTTATGGTTATATATAAGTATTTTTTTATTGTTTTCATCTACAATGTAAACATCTTTTTCTTCCCAATCTATTCCATGAGGTATATCTTTTTCAATTGAAAATAAAACATCTTTATTTCTAAAAGGAATTGAATTTCGATTAGCATGAATGTTTAATTCATGATCTTTTGTTTCAATGCTATAATCTCCTGAATAATTGGCGAAGAAAGGTGTTAATTTACTATAAATATATAGAATTTCTCTTTTATCGCTTTTTTGATAAAAGTGGGAATTAATAACCTTTAGATCTGATGTTTTTATGTCCTTTGGTATAAGTAAAAAGGCAATGAGACAATAAAATATAACAACAATAGTAATTAAAGAATATATGTAGAGAGAGGCTATTAATAAATATCTTTTGTAATTGCTTTGTTTTATTATCTGATTTTGCAAATTTGAATCCTCCTTTAATAAAGAATCAATTGAAACATTAAATAGATTGCTTAAGGCTAATAAATTGGTTAGATCGGGAAGACTTTTTCCTAGTTCCCATTTAGATATAACTTGTCTTGAAATAAATAATTGGCTGGCTACATCTTCTTGTGTCATGTTATTTATTAATCTTAAATTTTTTATTTTTTTTCCAATGTCCATATATGTACCTCCTTTAATTACTTTAATCATTCTAATGTTAAATAGTAAGAAACGCATCGTAGCGTTATAAAAAAAGCATGCAATAATCTGTTGCGGATCCTTTTATTGTGATTTATCTTCTTGATAATTAAGAATTAGGAAGGTGAATTATATAATTAATAAGAGAAATTATAGGGGATAAATTTTGTATAAGTTTTGATTTGAAATAAAATATATATTATCCATTTGTTGACAGAAACACGGAAAGTATATATATATTATTTAATATTATGATTTTCTATTCAAGGGGTGCTATATGTTTAAAGATAAAAAAATGATTCGATTTGGTTTATGGCTATTTGTCTCTTTATCTGTAATTCAGTTTACTATTGGTTGTGTAAAAGGATATTATAAAGCCTCTACAGGTAATGAATTATTAATTTCAGAAACATGGAAAACAGTATTATTAGATGCTCCTGAAGGAATACTTGTTATTTTGGGTGCAATTGCTTTATATCAATTTACAAAAAAAGCACCAGAAAAAACGGCATCTATGTAGATGTCGTTTTTTTGATAGATTTTAAATATAGAAATTATCAAGTACATTGTCTTTTTCTTCTTTATTAATTCCAATGTATTTTAGTGTGATTTGGGGTGTACTATGATTTAGAATTTCTTGCAACATGGCTACATCTTTTGTTTGTTTATAGAACCAATAACCGAAGGTTTTGCGCATAGTGTGTGTCCCGATAGATTCTATACCGGCAAAATCTCCGGCTTTTTGCAATTGTCGATAAGCCTGGATCTTACTAATGGGTTTGTCTCCTTTTCGAGAAGGAAATAACCAGGTATTATCTAGAGTTTGAGCATAAGAGTATACCTCATCAAAAATGGAAGTAAGGTTAATCATGCGTTCTTTCTTTGTTTTTCCTTCTTTGATTTTGAATTCTTTTCTCTTTTTCCGTTTTAATTTTATTATGGTTTGTGTTTCGAGTTGGAGTAGATCACTTACGCGTAATCCGGTATGGATGCCGATAAGAAACAGAATATAGTCTCGTTTGGAACAATGACGTTTGAGAGCCCATTTCATATCTTCGATTTGTTCTTTGCTACGGATGGGTTGGACATCAATGAGATGTTGTTTTTTGTTCATGGGTTTTTTGACCTCTTTATTTATATTGTTTTGAATGTATACTTTCGTTGTATATTTTGAGGATATCAGGTGATTTGGTGAGAATTCAATATTTCAGATGATTTGAATGTAAACTAATAGTTGAAAGTTTACATTCGAAAAATGATAACAACAGTCTAATTATTTAAGGTTAATTTAAGATTGTTTTCATAGATATTTTTAATTTATATATTATAATTACAATATTAAGTTGCGTTTATGGAGGATGTTATAGAGTGAACTACAAAAAGGGTATTATGATAGGTTTATTATGTGTATTTGTGTTTTCATTAGGTGGTTGTGATTTTTGGGATGGATTTAAAGATGGATTCAGTTCTAAAACTGAAAAGGTAGAAAATCAGGAGAAAAAATAAAATTTTGATAGATGTTTTGAGGCCAAAAGACGATTTATTTAATGTCGTCTTTTGTTTTTTTCTAATGAAACTGAAAGTAAACTTCTAATAAAAAGTTTACTTTCAATAAAATAAAAAAAAAACCTTATTAAGATAAGATTCTTTTTTCTTTATTTATTAACTTTTTTCATTAGGGGTTTCGTTAGTTTCGGGAATTATTGCTCTTTTGAGTTTTTCGATATTTTTATAAAGTAAAGGTACGTTTAGAAGCAACTAAAGAGTTACTAAAGTAATTAATAGTTAAAAAATAAAAAGCTCCCATTGGATTAAATCGGAGCTTTTTTATGTTTAAACTTTTTGGTAAAGATAGAAAATCGAGCGAAGCGACAAACGTTTTAGGACGAAAAAATGAAATTTTGAGACCGGAAAAACGGTAGAGGTTGTAGGAATTTCCTACCAAGTCAAAAACATCGTTTTTGGGGGAGTGTGGTCACACTCCCGTAGCTTGCCCTTTCCTTTTTACTTTAGAATTTTATGTTTTAATTGTTATTTTTCTTTTGTTTTACAAGAATATTGATAATGGCTCAGGAAAGAAGTTTGATGTTAAGCTATT
>NZ_JBBOWS010000005.1:0-8225 GCF_038007205.1 Bacillus sp. FSL E2-8887 | reverse complement strand
GTAGTAGTAAGAATGCTTTTATATCAACGTTTGTCGAGTCCTAGGGATAATGCATAAAGATAGTAGATATATAGATAGTTGGATTATGCAATGACATACACGAATATACATTGATTCCCTGCTAATATTCATGAATCTATTCAATCCTTTTTGGGCTTCCTTTCCACCCGCATATATAGATTCATCCATTAATGTAGGTGTCGCCAATTTTCTGCTATAACGACAAAAAGACAGTACAAAATTGTACCCACCATTTTTACATACTCTTTAGTATGCTTTTGGGAAAAACGTTTTTTCGTTTCTCCTTTTATGCTTATCTTATTAAGTTAAATAAATTTGGATTAACCTCTATAAGAAAGGGAAACCCCTTCTTACTTGTCATATGGACGGTACTTCGCTCGTAATTCTTCTAATTCTTCTTTTTTGGCTTCTATATCAGCTCTTAGAAAGATACTTATACTTCCTAACTTTTTAACTGGTGTTAACTTGCCAGCTTTGACCATAGCACTCACACGAGCGCGATTTACATCTAAAATTTCCATTGCTTCAGAAGTAACAAGGACTTCGTTTTTGATGAAATTCTCTACTTCTTCCCTAGAATTTAAATGATACTTCATTATTCTTCACCTCTCATACATAACTTAATTATAAACATGATAGTATATACAATCCCTGCAACTATACATATCCAATCCAACGTAGTCATTACACTAAAATCATTGGCTATTGCCCACAAAAATAAAATAACAAATACAGATAAATCAATTGGTTTAATTTTCTTCATCATTTTTCGGTGACGGATGTTATAATAGTAATGAGGGGAATCGGCGCTCAACCTTTCCCCTCATCGTGCTTATTTGCGTTTACGTTTGTTACGTTTACGCTTTTTGCTTTGTTGTAGTTTCTTAGTCGCTTTAGTGTGGATGTCTAAACCAACATTTATGATTCCGAACACTGAAGCGATTATTGCTACAACATCTTTAATTGTTTCCATCACCTTGCCTCACCTCCTTATAACCTTATTATACTATAGCTAAATACGATTGTCTATAGGTAATTTAAAATTTGTTTAAGAAAGTTGAAAGAAATAAAAAAAAGAGTCGCTGGACTCTATCACTATCTATCTATTACATATCCTCTCATTGTTCACACCTTCCTATCATCACCACACTATCTCTTATAGTTATTGAGTAGTCTTTGAGACAACACAACTATCATATATACACTCGTCCTCTATTCGTTATATAGAAGCAACCTATATAGAAGGTATCAACAATATTGCGTACACCAACTGTTATATATAGTATGGCTTCCCTTCTCTCTACTCATTGTCAATCAATCATTACACATACTCTTTATAAGAAAGCCTTCACTCTTTGTTCACTCATCATGTCATATCATTCATGTTGTAAGTAGTGTCAACCAATCCTTCTATACTATCAATACTCTTTAGTAGTCTGTTGAACAATACAACCATCAATGAAAGAAGGTATAGAACACAAACAACTACACACTCTCTATATACAAGCAACCTAGTACAACGCAAATACCTAAAGGAGTATATAACCACTTGTATAAGACACTATCCCTCTTAAGTACTCTTTAGTACCCTTTGCAAGAAAAACTCTGTTCTTGCTTAAGTCTTAGTACACCAAAAAGAGTTACATAAGTTATTTAGTATGCTTTTGGAACAAACCCTTGGTATAACAGCATTCTTAAACGTGTTTTTAGACAAGGAAAAGAGCAAAGAGAAAACCAAAGCCCTTTTTAAATACTCTTTAGTAGTCTTTTTAAGAAAAAGGAGTTAAAAAGCTATTAATTAAAGCCTTTTAAACATCTTTAAATAGCCGATGTAATAACCAAAAAAAGCTACTTGCAACCCGCAAATAGCTCATGTTAATATCTAATTGTGTGAAGCAAAGTTTAAGCGGTACTGATTATGTTCTCGTGGTGGAGAACGTACTAGCTATAATATTGTTTGAATTGAGTATAAAAGCAAGTCTTTGGAATAAGACACTTTAAGTCTTTTTCCCCAATGAGTTGAGATACAATACTTTCAAAGCGTGGTGGCTCTGAATCATTGTATACCAACTCTATTTTTTTACCCTCATTCTCTAAAACCGTCTTATAAATTGTACATTCTCTCTCGCTTTCCTTAGCGTGTGCCACGCCTTGTCTTGTGATTTCTACCACTTTACCCTCAACTAGCTTCTTAATTTGTTTACTAATTTTTTTCTTATCGCAATCTACATACTTTTGAATAGTGTTATAGCTGAAATAAAACTCTCCATTTGGCTTCATATAGCGTTTTCCATGCATTAGGAATGCAAAGCCCAGGCGTTTCAACTCTATTCGTCCTGGAAGCTGTAAGAGTCCTATAATCTCACTTTCGTAAATTGCTAGTTTCTTACGTCCACCAAAATAATAAGGTTTATCAAATACGTCATTAACATTTATGTTCGTTGTTTCTTCGAAAAACTTTCGGTCATATGTAGTAAACATATCAGGTGGCGTATTGCAAAGCATGTTATAAATAACCGTCTTCACTTCTTCTCTGTTAAACAAATACACATCTTTTAGGTATGTAGCTAGTGTAAAAGTAACGTTGTGACGCGTGTTTTTAAACTCTAAACTGTTTTTTTGCAAGATTCTCTCCATATACTTCGTTTTATCTTCAGTGTCGTATACATCAAGATTGACATTCGTTGAAACGTTATCTAGAAAGACTGCATTTTCTTTATCAAGCGTTAGTTTTTTACCACGTTCAATCATAAGCCCCTCATGTTCCGCTACACGTTTTAACAAGTCATTTAATACTATTTGTTTGAGAGGAAATAAAAACTCGTCTATCGAGCTATCAGACAGGTCTAAAGGTGATACAATACCAGCGTAGTTACCAGTTTTATAATGTGAGCAAAAAGGTAGTTTAACAGCTTGTCCTTTTGTTGGTCGTAACTCGATTACGTTCTTGTTTTCTCCTACCATTGCGATAACCTGCTTGTAAAACAGTTGTAAATCATCATACATAATGATGTTGTCTAGGTATAAAGTGACATGATACCCTTTCCCACCACTATTAAACACGAATATACGACTTCTATTAATTCCATATTCGCTTTCTAAGGCGTCTATCAGCCTCATAGTAACGTCTTTCGCTCTTTCCCTAGCATCTACATCAAATACAATAAACTTTGTACCAGTAGCGCCACCAAAAACGCCTAAATTATTCCCGCCACTAATATGATTAATGATGTCTTTGTCAGTTGGAGCGCTCCGTTTATGTGTCCAACCTTTTTTATTCGTGACAATCTTCTTTTTTACATAGTTTTCTTTTGGTAGATATAAGTCTTTTATAGACTCTAGTACCATATGTTGCTGGTATTCTTGCATTAAAAAAACCCCTTCTTCTAATTGTAAGTACAACGAAACAGAGGTATTGTGCATTCTTTATATAGTTGATATAATAACTATATAAAATTTATACAGAATGCCTCTATAAACTTTAGACAGAATTACCTATATAAAATTTATATAGAATTACCTCTTTTTAAAATTTATACAAAATGCTTCTGTATAAAACATGTTCGGAATCAAAAAGGAATCCGTTCTAATTGAATGCAATATGCCTGAGTGCGCTCATTTCCTTCTACCGACCAAAGTAAAGAGGAAATGGGCGTTTTTCGTTGTCATTTATTGCTAGTATACTACGAACATAGTCGAATAAACAGACTTAAAGAACGGGAACACCTGTGTTAAAATATACTACTCACTATCAATCTTCATCAAATCCTACTTCCCAATCTACACTATTTAAAGTACCTGTTAACTTCTGATAACGGTAAAACAGCTTTATCTCTTCATACATTCTATCAATTTTACTAAACCACATTTTAGTTTGTTCACCTAGCATCTCTACTAGTTTTATATCTTGCTTATATTTTTCAAACACTTCGTTGCAAAGCTCCTCTAAATCGCATAACCCACTCCATAGCGCATTAACTTTTATATCTACCATTAAACCGCCCATATGAGCCTTTTCTATAGCATCAGAATTGCCGTATTCGATTTGCATAGTGTTTAACTTAGCTAAATACCATAATGTAAACTTTTTAACCCGTTCATCATCACCAATTTCGCGAATAGCGTTATATATAGTATTCTCGGTTTCAAACACCTCTTCAGCTAGTGCTTCTACTTCCTCATTATAGTCATTTAAATCCTTAATATTAATTGTAATCATTTTATTTTCCACCTTTCATGTATGTAAAACTACTATTTAATTATATATTATGATTTTATTATATTTTTAATTCATTTATATTAGGATTAATAAATATAATGCCTATTTCAATTGATTTGTCACAACGCACATTAATTGAACACATTCTGAAAGACGGTCCATATCAACGTTATTTAATGTTGCGTATTCATCCTCATTTGGGTTTGCTTCCTCTAACATTTCATTCAATCCATCTACCAACCAAAAAAACTTACTTTCTAATAACTCTTTTTCTTCATTACTCATTTTGAATACCTCCTAGTTTTGGTTACGTAACCTTTTTCGTTTTAAAAAGTAAGGTTCTTACACCTTACTCCATAGAATCTTCTACAACCTTCTTTACCTTTTCTTTTGGTAAAGTCTTCATTAGAAGTTTTATGCTGTTTTGTGCTCGGTAGATACGCTTCGCATCCTCGAACGAGGCATCGTATTTTTCTTCTATCTTCTTATAGAAGTTTTTATACTTATTTTCCATCTGCGCACCTCCTTTACAAAACATATACTATCATAGTTACGTAACCATGTAAATAGGGTTACGTAACCTTTTACAAACTTTCTAGTATTTGTATATTAAAACTATGTTTCTTCTGTTATATGCAATTAAAAAAAGGCTCAAAAAAAGAGCCAGTTTATCATGCTGGCTCTTTGCGAACGTGGGGATAAAGCACCACGCTTAATAGTTATAAGTTGAGAAAACAGACTTATAAAAATAGGTTGTTTTTCTCTATTAAATTGTATTATCAGTATATCACCCGTATAGCAACCCTATTTAATACTTTGTATACAAAAAGGCTTTGCATGGTTTCACAAGGAAGCGCTTTTGCTCCAGGTGTCCAATACAAAACCTTTTTGCTTTATCGCGCATTACAATAAAGCGTCGACACTACAACATATTATAATTTGGATATTCAGTATAACATTTACTAATCGTTTATATTTAATACTTTATATATATAGAAAAAAGACATTAGTTTCCGCTAGTGTCCCGCTTCATGTACTATTAACAAAGTTTATCTGACAGTTTCGCGTTCCATTTCTTCAATAACTGTTTCTAGTTGGTCGATTTTGTTTTCTAATTTAAGTTTTGTTTCTTCCCTCACAATTACGTCACGTTCTTGAATCTTGATACGCTCCGTTTCTAACTGTATTTTCGTTAGGTTAATCATGTTTTGGTGTTCGCTGCTTGCACCTTGTAAGCTATATAATAAGGCGTTTAAATCATTTCTATCAATTTTACGCTCACAAAATAGCTTCATTAATGATTTACGAGTAGTTAGCGTGTCTTTTGGTGTGTCAATATTAATATCAACGTTTATCGGTTCTTTTTTTGTTGCCGTTTTCGGTTTAGTAGCCATTTTCTTTACCTCCTAATGCTCTTTTTATGTTTCTTACTTTATTTGAGGGTTTACCGTCTATCATATTTCCATCTTCATCTAAGTAAGTATTATGAATAGAGGTATCTTTTGCTTTTACACGGTTGTAAATGATGTGCAATTGGGCATAAGTCAGTTTGTTAGCCATAAATAAAGCACTGATATCAGACCAATCAAGGGCATAAATACCATACTTTTCTATGCCTAAATCTCGTTCTAAAGCTCTGATAGTTTCAATGTTAAAAATGTATTGAGCCGTTTCAGGTGTAGGCTCACCGTTAATGTAATGTAGTTGCATCTTTTGTCAATGCCTTTCTTACTACTGGACTTAATCCAGCTAAATTTTGTTCGTGTGCTTCTTTTATGTTCGCGTTTGGTCTTGTGTAGAGAATATCGTCTTTTACCCACTTTAAAAGCCCTTCAGTTGGGTCTGTATCTTCTTCTATTAATTGGTGTCTCATAATCATTTCATAGTGTTTTGGGTTCGCTTTACGCCAGTATCCTAATTCTTTTGGATGCATAGAACCATCATTTCGCGTATCACACTTACATCGTTCAAAATGGCATTCGCAAATATCGCAAAAAGGGTCAATGTCACAATTGATAACCACTATATTTTTAGCCTTTGTTTTCTCTAACTTCTCTGCTATGTCATGTTCACTACTCGCTAGAATCACTATACCATCAGGTGTTCGAACGGCTTGTATCTTGTTTAATCGTTTAGCAAGGCTTTTTACTGTCGCCAATGCCTTCACCTCTCATAACCGCTAATAAGAGAGCTTTACGGTTGTTTCCGTTTAGCCGCCCTTTTACTCGTGCTTTGCGGTTATTCTTCATATTTAGCATCGTATCTACAAATATTGTTTTAGCTTCATTCTTATTCATGCACTTCTCCTTTATGTAATAAGTCCAATACTGGACCTATTGACCGTCAAACTCCTGGTTGAAAGCATCTTTTACTAACTCTTCATTTGGTCGTGTGTCTACTACTGGGAATAGTTTCTCTTCTCCTGACACGTCGCCAGCTATTTTTGAACGTAGTAAAGCATCTTTGTAGTGTCCTGCTGCTTCTTCTCGTGTCATTAGTGAAAACTGAGAGTTAAAGGTGTCTCGTTCCGCTTTTAGGACATCATACGTTGATTTAATATTATTACGTTCTGCCGCTGAATACTCTTCTTGAGCCTGCTCCATATAAACACGGTTTGCGTCTGCAATTTGAAAGGCTCTTTCGTCTTCAAACACTGGAATATCCGCTTTGCTATCGACAAAATCAATCTCTTTACCGTCAATCTCATACATTGCCTTTACGTGTAATTCCGCTAGTAATTGTTTCTGTTCCGCTTCGAACTGAGATTTTCGTTCCATTAGTGCCTGGGCTTCTGCTTCAAAACCTGCTAAACCTTCATTAAATGTTTCTCTTTGATTAAAAAACTCTTGTTTTAGCAATCCTTTATAGTCTGGTCGATGTACGTCACCTTTGATATATCGTTTGCTTGCCATATTTATTCATCCTCCAATGTATAATTACCGTCTAGAAAGCCGTTTGGGGCTTCTCCTGTTGCTTTATACGTGTTTTTTAACTCTTCATATAGTTTTGTGCTCAAGCGAACGTCTTCGTTTGTATAACCGCCGTATCGTTTGTTTACAGTGTCTCGTGCTTCTTTATGATTTGCTGTCTTACCGCGTCCTAATACGATTCCTCTATCTTCAACACGCCAATTCACACCTTCACCAGTGATTGTTGTTATAAGTTGTTTGCTCATTTGTTTAGCTCCTTATCAAAGGCTACTGCTACCTGGTCTATACCTTTGTTAGTAACGCCAGTCGATTGTTCAGGCGTCTTCCCTGCCAGGCTCTTCTTAATAGCTTTAGTAGCTTCCGTTTGAATCAGTGCTTGTACAATAGCAATACGCTCATTCATGATACGAGTGTCTTTGCTTTGCACCATACTTGCCAGGCTTTCAGGTAGTCCAACATCATTTAAACGTGTTGTTGCTACTTCTAATAGCTTCTTACTCTCTTTGACAGTGTTAGCTTCTGCAAATGCATTATCTAGCTTTGCCGTTGCTTGTGAGCGTTCCAGTTGGATTCGTTCGGCTTCGTCACGATTCGCTAAAGCTTGGTTAACTGCTTCGTCAATATCCGATTTTGTAAAAGTTTCTTCTGTTTGTTGGTCTTTATCATGTTGTTGTTCGTTCTCTAACATATCCAGTTCGCTCCTAATCATATTCGATATAACGATGTATTAAATTGTCGCTACAATTAATATATAATTAGATTTATTGTTTCATTTAACACTCTGTATACATAAAACCCATTCCTCAAAATTGAGGACTCCTTCTAATGAGTTGCTGAGTGAAAAGATTGGTTCAAAATCCACGGAAAGACCACCCGAAAACACCGAAAAAGTACCGAAAAAAATCAAGTGTCCATTTTTCTCTCAGCACGCGCACCCCCAGTTGTAACCACTTTAGTTACAACTAAATAGAATAAAGCCCAGGTGAAGAACGTCCATGACTACATGTTTATGTGAAATAATGAGCATAAGGTAGACATAATACTTATTATAGGTA
>NZ_JBBOWS010000004.1:0-18450 GCF_038007205.1 Bacillus sp. FSL E2-8887 | reverse complement strand
AGTGGATTTGTTACTATATCTTTTAAATACTTTGTTTCAGACCAATGATTAAATAATGGATGCTTCATAACTATATTCCTCGCTTCTAAGTATTGTAGATTTTTGCAATTTACTTAGAAGCTTAATACGACAGCCACATTTTTTAATTTTTTTAAACGACGAATCACCATTCTACCCTTTCCTTTTTATATTGAGAATTGTTTAGAATTACTTCCAAGAAGTTAATTTTCAGTTTTAGTCTTATTTCAATGCTATGGTAACTAAAAATATAAAAAGACGCTACATAGAGCGCCTATAATAAAAGTATTTTAGTCTTAAAGCATTAGAGTAAATGTTTTATTGTGTGAAAAATAAGAGAACTTATTGTACTGGACCTAATAACCCCATAATTTCTTCAGCTTTAGGATTTTGGATGCTATAGTAAATTTCTAATCCCTGACGATTCCCCTTTAAAACCTTCCCTCTCATTTTTGATAAATGTTGGGATACTGTGGATTGTGGAATATTTAAAATTTCAGTCATTTGGGTTACATTTAGTGTTTTATGTTTAGAAAGCTCACTGATCAATTTTAAACGCATTGGGTGTGCCATAACTTTTAAAAGCTCTACATCCTCTTCTAAAATCGTGTTATCTACATGATGGTTCGCAAATCTCGTCATAGTTTTTTCTCTCCCTTATTTGTTTTCTCTAACTTAGCGTAACTTCCGTATTACATAATATTAGTATGTTTGAATGTTTAATATTAATTTAACTACCTAAAGTATACAATTTCAGTTTGTGTATGTAGTGGAGTTAATATGTGGTTTGCGTGAAGTTATATCTTGTAAATTTGCCATTTGAACACTTCACATTCATAGTCAACAAAAATAATTAGTTTTTAATCATTTACTTTTATAGGGATACGAAGATATTGTCTCGAGTATAGAATTATGTGTATATCAAATGTTTATTCAAAATATGAAAAAAATATATATCACAAGGGAGATAAAGAAATGTATTTTGTAAATGAAGAACATGAACGTAATTATCTCAAACTATTAGATGCAAGAAGCGTTGAACCTAGTGATGATCCTCAATACGAGACATCTTTTTACATAACTGCATATCCGGAAATATACAAATGTTTTGATTGGGGTACCTGTAAGGTAGAATACTCTCCATTAGGTGAACTAATATATTCTCAAGGGGATAAAAAAGGAATAAATCCTGACGCACTTACTGGAACAACCCTACCACTTGCTAAAGCTGGTCAATCTTTATTCAATGGATATAATTGGAGCATTAACTATTGGAGGAAGTGTATTTTCCTATACTGCAGGAGGCATTACACCTGCTTCTGCTGAATCTCAATTTATACAGAAAGCATCACCGGTTTTTGATGACTGGCAATGGCAAAACTATTTTTCACTCCATCATAATGCAGACTTCTTACAAGAATTAGCCCTTGGTGATTTGAAGCAAGGAGATACTTTTGACATTAGAATTTATACAGGTGGTAAAGATACAGGTATTGTAAAGATATATCGATTAAGTGAAGATGAGAATGAAGTAGTAAATATGCAAAGATATAAAACAATATATGATACTGGTACTAAGCATAATTATGGTAGATTTGTAACACCTATTACATCAGTTTATAAGCCAGGATCATATGTAGCTGTTATGAAACTTGGAGAAAATTATTATTATGGTGGCAGCTTTAAAATTAAAAAATAATGAATGTTAATTTCACTAATGATAATATTTTTGATATGATCAATGTATAATAAAATTATAACTCATGTAAGAGTCTAAGCGTTATTTGATCAACGATCGCTCAGGCAATGAGTTATACCCCTTGGAAAAGGTACCTTGCAGCAGGGGTACCTTTTCTTTTATTTTTAGTTATAAAATAGTTTAAATAGAAACTATGTAGTTAAAAAGTATGATGATTAAATTGTAATTGAAGTGAACCATATATCCCATATGAATATTTTTAAATATTAGAAAGAAAATCATTTGAGCGATAGCTGGTATACCGATGATAGCTAAACATTGCACCCAATTATAATTATATGTAGAAAGATGGAGTAGTCCAAATGAGCTTCCAGACAAAATTAAAGAGGTTGTAATTGAAGGAATGGGACTTATTATGAAGGAACGTATGATTTTGTGCCAAATGAATAATATAGATACAAACATAATGTTCTCACCAAATAATTGAATTGCAATACCAGGCGTTTTAAGGAACATATTGGTCATCCCTTCATTTTCAATGGGGTTAGATGTTCCATTGAATGTTGTAAGAGCTATTAGTACAGACAAAAAAACAACATTATAATGTAAATAATGAAAGCACTGAAGAAAGATGTTTTTAGCTGCCGGCAAGTAATTTTTTTAGAAATCAAAAATCTTTGATTCCACATTATGAATAGAAAAACATATGAGATAGGAAACGAAAAATATACTGCTTTAATTATGTATTGCATCAGTATATCTATTTTATTTATATAATTAAGCGTAAATGAAGGGAAAGGTATGTAAACTGTAGCAATACAAAGTATGATTAGTATTAGGAGCTGCAAATACGTTTTAGTTTGCACTAAGCAATCTAAGTATGTATTTGCAGCACTAAACGCGTTTAAAGACCGCTTAGACTCTCTAAAAAATGCGTTCATAACACCCCTCCGTTTTTATATTGGTAAATACATTTGACTAATACTCTAACACTCCATTCTTCCCTACTTTTATGAAATGTAATCTCATGCACATTTTATAAAACTTCACGTACCGTAATTATTGATTATATTTAAAATATAGTTAACAAAGGGATTTCTATTCCAAAAGAAAAAAAGCACCTTTTTGGATGCTCCCTTTATTATATATATCAACTAATTAATACTTCATCATATTGGTTATGCGGGTTATTTCAAAGTGCTCATTTTTATCTTTCAGGTAGTTCTAATTGATAAATCAAGAACTATTTCTTCATTCTCTCTTCAACCCCACTAATAAAACTAATACTCAAACTAAACAAACCAAACAAGAAAATACAGGTAATCATTCATTTGCTAACCTTGAAAAAGAATTTGATGCTAAACTCGGTATTTATGCATTGGACACGGGTACGAATCAAACTGTTTCTTATCGATCAGATGATCGTTTTGCATTTGCATCTACATCCAAATCATTAGCTGCGGGAGCTCTTTTACGTCAAAACTCAATAGAAGCTCTTGATTAAAGGATTACGTCTACTCGTGAAGATCTTTCTAATTATAATCCAATTTCAGAAAAGCATGTTGATACAGGAATGACGTTAAAAGAACTTGCTGATGCTTCTGTTCGATATAGTGACAGTACGGCACATAATTTGATTCTTAAACAATTAGGTGGTCCCTCTGAGTTTGAAAAAATATTAAGAGAAATTGGTGATACTGTTACTACTTCAGAACGATTTGAACCTGAATTAAATGAAGTGAATCCAGGAGAAACACATGATACCAGTACATCAGAAGCGATAGCTAAGACGCTTCAATCTTTTACATTAGGAACTGTACTTCCACTTGATAAACGTGAACTATTAGGGGTCACCATACATGACAATCAAGCTAAGTTTTCATGATGTCCCCAAAACAAGAATTTCATGAATTTTTACTGTTTTGGGGTGTTTCTTTTCACTAGATTGATGGACATGTACTGCTACCCCAATTATGTAGCAAGTGTTTTTTTATGATTTGATTGTTTTACAATACACGAGCGTCGTCTTCTATAGTTTGTTTTTTAAATTTTTGAGTCTTATTTTTAGATTTTTTGAAAGTTAGAGCCATACCAACAAAAATTAGAGTAATCCCTGATACTTGCATTAAAGTTGGTCGGAATCCTGTAAGCACCGTGTCCAATAAAATTGCTACAGCTGGATCTAAAAAAACTAATATCGAGATTAATTTTGTTGATAAATCACGTAAGCTATCAAAGAATAAGTAGTATACCAATCCTGTATGGATAAGGCCGGTTGCTATAATATACGTCCAATTACTTTGAGTCAGTCCATGGAATGCATCAAAATCTATAAAGGGTATTAGAAGAAAAATCCCTAAAAATGTTTGCAAAAAGGTCATTGCATAAGCACTCATGTTCTTAATACCTTTCCCAAATAAAGTTGTAAATGCATAAAACAGAGCTGCGAGAAGTCCCCAAACCATGCCAGAAGACATTAACGAGTCGAAAGAGAAGTTTTTGTTTATGCCA
Organism: Bacillus sp. FSL E2-8887; assembly: GCF_038007205.1. NCBI lineage: Bacteria > Bacillati > Bacillota > Bacilli > Caryophanales > Bacillaceae > Bacillus > Bacillus sp. FSL E2-8887. Next base: position 14,222 of record NZ_JBBOWS010000004.1, on the reverse strand, counting down.
GCGATTAATAACGCTCCTACAAAGCAGATAATGATAGAGATAACAGATAATACTGTTAATTTTTCTTTAAAAACAATACTTCCAATGATAAGTACAATTATTGGAGCAAGGTGATAGACTGATATTGCAACTGTGACTGACATATTTTCAAACGCTTTAAATAAAAATACCCAATTAAATACAAGGAAAAATCCACATATCAAGACTTGAATAACTTCTTTTCGTTCCCATTTATCATGTTTGTACTGTCCAGTAATTAGCCAGCATAGACCTAAAAATATTGTAGCAAAAATGCATCGTACAAATACCAACTCAAATGAAGGTAAATTTGTTTGTACGGAAAAAAAGCCGACTGAACCGAAAATAACCATTGATATTATCATCTTCAAAGCCGGTAATGATTTTCTCTCAATAGAATTTTGTTGAATCAATTTAATCCCCCCGTTAAATATCTAATTTTTAGTAAGAAAAGCACCGTCCTTCTATAAAGGGCAGGTGCTTTTAATTTATCTACAAAAAACACTTAATTATAAATTCTTCCCAGCTGTCCAACCACCATCTATGACAAAGTTGGAACCTGTAACAAAGCGAGCCTGATCAGAAATTAAATATTCAATACACGAAACAATATCCTGCGGTAGTCCCCACGTATCTAAGGATTGATTGCTTTTTATAAGGGATACCAAACGCTCATCACTAAAATATTCTTCTGTAAGCTCTGTCCTAATGACACCGGGAGAAATACTGTTCACTCGTATGTTCTGCTTACCAAATTCCATAGCCATCTGTTTAGTAAGTCCAATTAGAGCATGTTTTGATGCAACATAAGCTGCTCTTTCAGGTTCAGCCATTAATCCTGAAACAGATGCTATATTTACTATGCAACCTTTTGTTTTAGACTTGTACCAACGCTTAGCAGCTTCCCTTGAAAGAATAAATGGTGCTACTAAATTAACATCTATTACTTTTTTAAATAGATCATCAGAGAGTTCTAATACAGGTGTTATTTCCCTGATACCAGCCGCGTTTATAAGTATGTCGGGACAAAGGGTATCTGTATCCAATTGTATAAAAAGATTATTAATCTCATTGCTGTTACTTAAATCTATTTGTACTAACTTAAAAGACGTATGTGTTTTTGTATAGTCTACTAATTTATTTGTATTAATATCAAGAGCTATTACATTGAATGATTTTTCTAAAAAATATTCAATACAAGCATTTCCTATACCACTGTTGGCGCCTGAGATCATAATAGTCTTATTTTTTATCATTTTGGCTCCTTATAAGAAAACGTTACTAATAAAATGTCACGTAAGGCTTCTGTATTACACTCTGTTCCTAGTGGTGTTACAGCGTGGAATACCTTTTGTCCAAATACTAAAGTTTCTAGGGGATCCTTCAAGCTAATAAGCTTGTTAATTTCCCTAGGGCTGTTTGCAATCAGATTGTCTCCGCCAAGAGCTGTATTACTTAAATTCATGAGATGTAAAAAGACAATCGGCTCATCATCCTTATGTAGCCAAATTGGAGAGCTAAAAGAAGGATTTTCTCTAGTTGCCTTATATCTTACTTGATGTAGACCTATAACCAAATCCTTACTTGTATCAAGTATATTTGTATTAGATGCAAATTCACTATCAAAGCGAACAATTTTCTCAATTAATGAATTATGTAAAAATTCATCTGTTATACTGTTGAAATTTCTAATTTTCCCACCATCGTCATAATTATATTCTTCAGATTGGAAATATCCATTGTCTGTATCTAGAACATAATCTGAAGAACCAGCGTATTTTATATATCTTGAATAGGCTCTAGCGCGACATTCGCCATATGCGTCGTTTTGTAAGCTGTAGTAGTCTAACTGTGCTTTCGTAAGTAATGCTTGATCTTCTTGATCTTGTAAAAAAATATCATTAGAGATTTGAATGTATCCATTTGATTCGAATTCATGTACCTTTTGTTCTACGTCAAAACTGCTTGTCTTATTAGAAACTGTTGATAGCATAAGAGCACCTCAAACTTTCAAATTATATTTTCCCCACTGTATATTCAGCATGAAGCATGGGTTGAGGAGTAATATGTTTAATAACCTTAAATATAACTTGTTAAATTAATACACAACATTAACTATCCATTAACTATTTGGTTATTAATAACTCCCATTACAGTATAAACCATATTAGAGAATTTCTGCAAACTTTTTCGAATTGTATGAAATTTTATTTTAATTAGTTTTTTATTCTGACTCGCTAGGCTTTTTCTCTTTATTCCCCATTTTTGCTTGTCCTCTCCAAAATGTCAGATGTATCATTCAAATAAATTCTTTTCAAATAACGTCGATTAATCCATCTGTATAAATATATGTATATAAAGACGAGAATTGATTTTTTAAAAAGGTAAAATATTACCTTTTATTAGTAGAATGTTTTCTCTCCATATTTTTATTATTGAAAAAACTAAGTGTTAAATCAAATGCAAATATTCATATCGTTATTTCTTGATTATAAAATATAAAGAACCACCACTGCTAAATGGAACGCTATGCATGACCACCGTCATCCTAGTCCAGCGCTAATCTATTAGCAAAACATTGAACCCTTATTTCGAATGCATTCTCTTTTTATCTTCTTTTTCAACAATCTTTTGCTAATTTAATATTCAGTTGTATGTAGTGCTATCACCCTTAAATATATTTCCATGTAATCTAAATTTGATATTATGTTCAAGCGCAAAATACATAAGGGGATTAGGAATATGGAAAGACCAGTTGTTATTGAGGAGGTATCATAGAGAAAATAAAAAGCACAGTTACGCACTTTTTGGCTACGCCAAACCGAAATTCATCTCCCACCTACCGTTGGGCTACACCCTTCACACGCTTGAGGAAGGAGAATTCTTTCGGGGAATTCGTTAAAGGCTTTATGTGCGAGATCACACAAGTGTTGTATATCGATAGAATTATTCATTACCTTCTCCTTTTAATTAGATTAAATGCTGATTTTTTACATTGTTCCTTTGTAGATTCATAAAATATTTTCCGTCAGGTATAACTCACGACAAATATTACTATAAAATATCAAAATAGTACAATTCACGACAAAATATTACTATACTTTTTTTATGAAAATCATATATTATTTATTTGTACTTAACATCTAAATATCGAAGCAGATAGAAAAAAGGTGAAAGACTCTTTATCTGAGTGGAAAGAAATAGATCTTTTTCTTGTAATTTTCTAAACGACACTGAAATGAGCGAAGGTAGTTTCTTGATTCTACAAGATCCAATTATAGAATACGAGAAAACAGTGAAGAACCTACAAAATACAAATACAAAGTGGCATACAGTGGTATTCTATGCGAGGGCCAAGCTGGAAAAGAGATTCAAAATACAGCGAGAGTCACAGGAGATACTGTACCACCGCAAGAACCGACAGCCAAAATTTCAATTCAATCACTTGAACAAAATAAGATTGAAAAAGTGGATGCTGCTGATTCAAATGTAAAAATGCTGTGTTCCAAATTTCAGACAAAGATGGTAAAGAGGTTGAGAAATTAACAACAGATGAAAATGGTAAGGCTACTTCTGAACCACTATGATTCGGAAAATACACAGCGGAAGAAATTCAAGCACCAAATGGATATGTGTTATTTAGAGATCCATTTGAGGTAGAGGTCTTATCATCATTACAAAACATAAAAGTAGAAAACACAAAAAAACGAATGGAATATTCAAAATAATGGCGGTATAGTGCCAACTATTTTTATCTAATTGGCACTATATTAATGGTCGCAACATTAGTTTTATTTTTCCGCAAAAGAGGAAGAAATGAATAGATTTCAAAATTTATAGAAATAGTAAAGGAGACAAGACATATTTAAAAGATTTTTAATATGCTGTTAATCTTTGTATTAACAGTCTCTATGCTACCTAGCTTTATTACCGCATCGCATAACATATTATTAATTTTCTGAGTACAATGATTGTTAATTAACAAAAAACAGCACCTCTAATTAAGAGGTGCTGCAATATAAAGCCAAAGTAAAAGTAGACTTTAGACACTTAGTGCACAGTAAATTGACCTCAAAACAGTAGTTACTGCAATACCTGGATTTATTTATTCTATAACAAAAGAAATGTCACTTAGGAATTATTGCTTTAAATCCATTTTGTATTAGGCATTCTTTGTATATTACTTTATATTTATAAAAATATGGATACTTGAATTTTCCACTTCATTTTTAATTAATAATCAAATTACCTATAAATATAATGCACTTAAAATTATGAACGAAAACAAATAAACGTTTAACCATCCTCTTATCTCCCCTATGGGATTTATTTTCAATCAATATCTATAGTATTACCTTAACCAATAAAAAAGATTATAAAGGAATCTGAGAGGTCGATTTTTGGATTCATGATCATTTTTCGAATTAAATGTAAAAAAAGGTAAAAATAACCCGTTTTTATGTAATATTTTTCTCTTTAACTTAGTGTAATCTATATTGACCAGATAATTGTTCTTCAGCCATTCGAATTAAGTGTTTTGTAATTTCTCCACCTACAGAATTATTTTCACGTGCTGATATCTAAGTCAAGTCTTCCCCAAATTCACTAACCATCTCTAAACTTATCCACTCAAATACATTTAATTACAGGTGAAATTAAAATATCATTGCATTATCCAATCCAGCCTATTTATTTATTTTTAGCACAAATAAAACCTTATTTAATCATGTAAAAAACACATAATTAAATAAGGTATTGATTGTTGTAAATTCACACTAACAAATCTGCAAATGAGGTACCCACATTATTCTTTCGTTTCATGTGCTTTTCTAAATAGATTTTTGTTGTTTGGATATTTTCATGCCCCAATGTTTGCATTAAATGATATAAATCTGCATTTCCTTGTTCAACTGCCATAATTGCAAAAGCATGACGGAATGTATGCGCCGTTACAGGATTTTCACGATACTGTAGAAATTCTAAATTGGTCTTTTTTATCATATCCGTTACCTGGTTCGATAACGTTTTTGAATTATAAAAATTCCCTCTTTGATTTACAAATAAAGGACTTTCATCTCCTCGATCCAATATAGTTTGGAACCCTCTTCTTCGTCTCATTTCACAAATACATTGGAATAATTGTTCAGAAATGAAAAGTTCACGCACTTTATCCCCTTTACCCTTGACTCTTAACCAATACTTTCCGTCATAGTGTAAATCTTTTACCCTTGTTGTACACAATTCTTGAATTCTTGCACCGGTACTTGCTAGAGCTAGTAAGATTGTATAGTTTACTAAATGCCCTCTTTCTTTATAAAACCCTAAAATTTTCATAACTTCATCATAAGATAGATCCCGATTCGGCCGATCCTGTTCATTTACATTTGCACGCTGTAGTTCCTCATGAAGAGGCTTTTCAATATAAGAAAAAACATGAAGGTGTTTTAGAAAAGAACGAATGAGCACTGTTTTTTTTGCAAGTGTTGCGACTGCATATGTTTCCCCATTCCTACCGTTCTCTACCTGCTTCAACCAAGAGTGGTATTTACGAATATGCCAAGGTTGCAATGTTTTTAATAAAGAGTCATTTTGCTGTACTTCCCCCCCATTTAATTCGAAATCCTCTGCATGCTGCACCATGCACTGACAAAATGATAAAATTTCAGATACATAACTTTTTTTCGTATCCTCTTTTCTATTCTTCTTCTCATCCATATCTTTTTGTAAATGTACGAAATGATAAATGACTTCCATGTCACTTAAATACGTATATTTACTCTTTCCCTCTTTTTCTGCAATCTCCATCTTCTCTTCCACTTTATCTACATAACGATTGTTATGCAGGAATGGAAAGATATCTCTTATATTAGCTACATATGTATCTATACATTCACTTTGATTATTTATAATAGGTAAGTTTTCTCTTCCACTTTCATTATCCATATTTCAAATTCACCTCTCCTATTGAAGATTATGAATATAATTCTCTTTATTAACTATACTTATCATTTTATTTCACTTCTATCAATTATACAAATTAAAATTCATATTCTTTCTGTAAGAATACTATATTCTTCTCCATTAACCTATACTTATATTTTTTTATAAATTATTAGTAAATAGATATAGTTTAACGATTAACTACTTTATATTAAAATTGCTTTTATAATTAAATTAACTATAAAAACCCATTAAAATATAAAATAAACTACAAATATTTTTAAACTATAAAAATGTATAAGAACTTTAATAAATTCTATTTCTTATTTTAAATTTAACTCCTATTCTGATATGATATATACATATCTAAAATACTAGCAAACAATAGTTATGGAGGTGTCCTTACATGACACAAGATTTATTGTTCATTACAAAACCTACTGTAACGACAAAAGAGGCAGCCGGCTTATTAGGAGTAACGGTACAAACAATTTTACAAAAAGAAAAAGATGGATTAATAGAATGTGTATATAAAGATAATTGGAAGCAATTCGGTAGTAAGATTTTCTATTTAGAGGATATTGAACGTTTAAAAAATATTGAAGAGGTTGAGGGTTATAGCACAAAAGAAGCAGCTGAAATTCTCAATGTAGCAACATCTACAGTTTTTACATATATCAAATCTGGTAAATTACCTGCTTCAAAGATTGAAAAACGTGGAAAAGAAGTATATATCATTGATAAAGATGACCTTGAAACTTTTCAACTTACTTATGAAAAAACTACATCAAAAGAGCGAAAAACATTCATTACTAAGATTCAAGAAGAAGATATATATTTATATCAATTATTAACACATCAACATACCGGAAAAATAGCTAGAGTAATAGAGATCAATGGAGCAGACGGCAAGATTCTTACAGAAGACGAAGAAATTTTCCCTCTATCCACTTATAAGGAACATGATTACTCCTTTGAACCTTTCCATAAACAAGCTGTAATTACAAAACGAGGGTATTTATCTTTTTCATTTAAAAAACCTCAGCTATTTAATTCCATCATTTATAATCTAATAAATTTATTTTATAAAGAGCTAGGTGTCACAAATATGCGATTGAGTATTTCATCTGATACTATTAAATTAGAAATTAAACCTTTCGTATTACAAGTTGATCCATTGCAATTTCAAGAAGAGATTAAATACTTACATTCTCATATGAAATCCGGCACGATACTTCCACATGTAGAAGGGATTTATTTTAAAAGTAATGTAGAGCCATTAACTTTTCATGCGGATCATGAATTTAAACAAAAAGTAGTTCAAATGGCCGCGGATGCTGGTATGGGACAGGAAGAATTCTTATTGCAAGCTGTAAAATTTTATATAACAAATTTAGAAAAAGCGTAGAATTTAATTTTCTACGCTTTTTTAAATCGCTCAATTTATACTTGATTCTCTTCTAAGCATTAATTATCTATATAAGGAAATTTAGATGTTCTATCTTTAAAGCACTACAGTGTGCACAAATGGGTTCTAGTGCGAAAACTTCAAGATAATTGCAAGTAATCTCTAAAACTTGGACATACTGATACTATTACTCTAATTGAGGGTATTTCTTTTTATTAGCTTGATAGCGATGGGGCGGTACCCCTACAAGTAAAAAACCAAAATATCTTAGTCCTCCATTTACTATTATATAAGTACGATTGAATATATTGATTTTTTTCTATATAATTACTGGTATCCATTATATAGAAAAAATTAACGCATTAGTTTTTTTTCAATTATCACCTCATAAATTAAATAAGTAATCTTAAGGAGGAGTAAAAATGAATTCATACTCAAATAAGCAAAAAACAGTATCCCTTATAATAGCCTCATTTATCTTTTCCGGTTTTGTATTAACCGGTATATACAATTTTACAAAATCAAATCTCTTTTATGTAAATTTAGGAGGTTTAGTCCTCAACAGTTTCATGTTACTTGTAGCAGCTAAAGCATTAATGAAACAAATTAAAAACTAAATATATATAACAAAAAAAGATAAAATAGATTTAAGTCTATTTGGGGTATCGCTATCAAGCTAATAAAATTAACATGGAGGATTCAACTTGAATAATCTACAAAACTTCTTAAAAGAAAATCCATTTATTAAATGTTCTCTATATATAATATTAGGGTCCGGAGTAGTAAAAATAGGTTATGAATTTGGCTATTTCATTGCAAACTTCACATTATAAAACAAGGAGTGGTGTTAATTAACATAACAACACTTATCAGTAGTCTATATATTTAAAAATCTATAAAAAGTCCCTTCAGATTAATCTGAAGGGACTTTTTATTCACATAATTGGCGTTAGCTAAAGTTGTTATCTATTCGTTTTAAAATACTCTGAGTGTTCTACTTTCATAGATAAAATGGTACCGCCCTCTGTACAAACATCAGCAATAACTCTTGAAAACTGACCAGAGTGTTTACCTGTATTAATCGGTCTTAAACATGCCTGTGCATCTAATGAACCTTGTCCAATCTCTTTAGATCCACAATTAGAGCATATCTTAATTATTTGTAATTCCTTCTTTCTAAAAATTTAGTTCCTATAAACCTTTTATTTAAATACAACAACCCGCTCCTCTGTTCGGAGAGGAGTGTAGTCCACACCCACTAATCATTCTCACCTGAATACACTTTTAAGTCTTCCATTGCTATGGCTATGGCATGTTTTTCTGTATCAATTAACGATAACCCCTGTTTAATTGGAGCCCAATACTCATATCCGTAATCCTCAAACCACGCAAAAACTTCTGTACTGAAAAAACCATCATTTCGTTTGATAACTTGGACTTTGTATCTTTTGCTTGGCGAAACAATCTCTTTAATGATTTCTTCCATTGTCTATCTCCCTCTACCTTTTATCCAGATTGTAACACATCAAGAATATAGATGATGAAAGGTATTTTGATTGCATAAGGTATTCATGTTAAGTTTACATAACCTATCATTATCAGTAGTCAACGATGCATAAAATTTTCGTTATGGGGGTACTTCAAAATCTTAGCTTGATGGGCATGTGGTGCTACCCCTAATTTATCCAACTTGCAACACGTTTGTGATATCCTTACCCTATTCACTCTAACTTGCAACACGTTTGCGGTATCCTTGCTCAAATCATAATAAACATGATATATCCAGCAGCTTAAGTCTTTTAATATAATATTAAAAAGTGGATATGCTTAATCGCATATCCACTATCAAGAAAGTATATATTTCACCTTATACATACTTTCTTCCTATTTATATACTTACCTTCGCTTCTCCAGCATCCTGTTTTTTAATTAAATCTAAGTAAAAATGTGAGACAGTTGTGTTGTAATAAGGAGAAATGAAAATAAATGATAGATTAAATGTAAACATTCCTATAAATACGGCTAATAAAAACCAACCAATAAATGATAACCAAAGAACAAATAACTTTAGCTTTTGTCCTTTCATTATTCTTTTACTTTCCCTCAATGCTTCACTTGCTGTATAATCAGGATTCTCTACTAATATGTAATACGACATGGAATAAGAAAAATATTTAATAATACCTGGAACAATTAATAAGAGACTCCATAAAAAAAGAAAAATAGCTTGCAACAGTCCCAATTTTATTGATCTAAACAAATTGCTTTTCTTAAACCCTAGAAATACATCGTCCACTTTAGCGTCTTCATTTTTCCCTAAATGTAAGGTGAAAGCAGAATATCCATAATTAAAGATGCCTTGTATGGAACTGTAAATTAAGAAACAAATAAGTCCTAAAAAAATATAAATTAGAATAAGTAAAACTAGTGCAGTAGGGTCTACTTGGGGTTGCCCACTAATTGAATAAACAAAGATTACATCCAAACCAATTACCCCAATAAACAGGCCAACTATTAAATACATGAATGTCGCGATTGCTGATGCACTAAGAGTAGGTACAAAATAGTTTAACGCTGATACTCCTATACCTACCCCCCATTTACCATCTAACGAATTAAGTGCTGCTTTCTTTAAATTTCTTGTCATACTTGTATTCCCTCCTTTTTTCTTATTTTCCTTTACTGAAAAAATAAAAGAACTTGTAGCAGGCCCCGCTACAAGTTCTTTTAGCCAAATACTTTAGCTCATCAAAAAATCATTTATTCTACACAATCGGGGGTAATGCCTAAAATATGGTTTGTTAACATCATTATATAACATAATTATGAATTTTTGTTAAAAATTCTATATATTCAGGCGAATGATTCTCCATTTTTTTACTTATTTTCATGTAGGGGTACCGCCACATCGCTATCAAGTTAATGTTTTAAATTACCCCCATAACGAAAATTTTATATCACTATAACAGTCACTTATGAGAAGTTAGGTCATTTTATTTATTGTTATGCTGTTTTTTTGTGACACACAGTACAATTATAGACAACATCTAAAATATTAAAGAATGTCTTTTTCTCATAACAGTGAAACTTTCGCCCATTTTTCTGTAGGAGGATAAACAGACGAAGCAGGATCACTTGAGTTGGAAGCTTTTGATACAATCCGATATAGGCTTCGTGAATTTCGTGGGTTTGCCCTGGTTGTAGCTGGAATGATTTTGCAATTGTTACAGAAAAAAGAACCGATATTCTTACAAATCTGGAAAATCAAAAGTGGCTGTTTATGAAACTTTCTATATTTATACTTAAAGTTGGTGCAACTTCTTTATTGCATTAGATAGTAATGTAATTTATAATACGTTTAAATGATTAAATTATTAAACGGAAGGTAATGTTAGCGAAATGAACTGTAATGATAAAGTAATGCATATTTTAGAAAATTTAAGACCATGTTTTCAAGGGTTGGGAGATCCAACTCGTCAGCAAATTGTATCACTTTTAATTGATAAAGATAGCTTGAATGTGACGCAAATTGCGGAGCATATTCCCATGTCAAGACCTACTGTATCTCATCATTTGAAAATATTGAAACAATCTGGGTTACTTCAAGTTCAGAAAAAAGGCACTGAAATGTATTATTGTCTTGAATTTAATGAAACAATAAATCTTTTAAAAGAACTTGTTTCTTTAGTTGAAGATGAATGTAAGAATTAGGTACTCATTTATAGTTTAGGGACACCTCTTGTCCCTTTTTTTAGCAATATTATGTTGAAAGGTTTAAGTTTTTAATCATTTAAACTTATAATCTCACACTAATTTAAATGGAGGTTTCAGATGAATAAGAAAACAGTATTAATTGTTGGTGGGTATGGAGTTGTTGGTAGTCAAATTGCTCGAATTTTACATGATCGACATCCTGATTTGGAAATTAGATTAGGAGGAAGAACCTTAGGGAAAGCGTTACCTTTTGAATCAGAGAGAGTAAAAATAGTCAAGGTAGACAACACAACAGATGATCCTTTAAGAAATTTGGATGATAATTTCACATTAGTTGTTAATGCGGTTAATGACCCCCAAGATAGACTACTTCTATCTGCAGTTCGAAAAAAAATTCCATTGGTTGACATTACTCGTTGGACTGAACGATTTAAGAGTTCTATTGATCGATTAAAAAATATTGAGGTCCAATCCCCTGTTGTATTAGCTTCAGGGTGGATGGGGGGGACTGCAGCCCTTTTTTCTAAAATTTATTCAAAAGATCTTCAAGAGGTTACGGTTGATATCAACGCACTATATTCTCTTCAAGACAAAGCAGGACCAAATTCAACAGCATATATGGACCGGTTAACTATTCCGTTTGAAGTCAAAGCTCGAGAGGGAATGCAACAAGCTTATCCAATGACTAATCCAATCAAAATCCGCTTTCCCAACGGTTATATAACCAAATGTTATCGTTTGGATACACCTGATCACGTAACCCTGCCAGAATCAATTCATGCTGTTTCGACTAACTTTCGTATTGCTTTTGATAGTAAAATATCTACATATGGACTGGTTTCTCTGGTGAATACAGGGATTTGGAAAATGATTAGCGGAGAAAAATTTACCGAATTACGGAAAAATATTCTCTATAAACCCGGAAGGGGAAGTGCACATAACATAGTTATTCACCTTAAAGGTTATGATGCAACTGGTGTATTGCATAGACGATGTGTGAACATATCAGATCCGTTAGGACAGACACACCTTACTGCTTTAGGAGCAGCTGTCCAAGCAGAGAACATTTTACAACCATCTGATATTGTGGTTCCTGATTCTAAAATTTACTTTCCGGAAAATTTATTAGATTTGGGTGTGAATGCATCTGCAATTTTAGATTTTTATAGGGAATATGGGGTTAATATTACGAAAGAAAATATATAAAAGGTATCGTTCTATTCGTGGTAGTACACATATGGCTATCAAGCTAAGAAATATAAATATCTCCAAAACGAGAGAATGTGCATCTTCATGTAAAAATGTACATTCTCTCGTTCTGCGGTGTTATAAAATTCTTAAATTGATGGGCATGGGATACCGCCAGCATTTTGGAAAAAAACCACGTTAAGAGTATGCAAGATTTTATACAGTTTTTCGGCTAATCCAGTAACAAACGAGAACCCTAAAACCCCTTCCAGGATAGGAATGTATAAAAAGATGAATAGCGTTATAGAAAATAAAAAAGGGGATTCCTTCTGAGAGTAAGGATTCCCCTTTTTCTTTGCTACTGATAATAGGACGTTATGTTAACCGAGCATGAATAGAACATTCATCATTTTTTCTCTTGTATTCACTTGTACTAGAATTAAACTAGTCTTCAAACCAAAATAACACTTCAATAGGTGCTTTTAAAACTTTTGCAATATCGTAAGCCAATTTTAATGAAGGGTTATATTTTCCGTTTTCGAGATTACCAATTGTTTCTCTTCTAACTCCAACCTTATTAGCTAAATCTCCTTGGGACATATTTAGCTTTACCCTATATTCTTTCATCCGAGTAATCAACGTCATCCTGCATCCCTTTCTTTTCTCTACGTTCAAATATTTCTAAATTAATTAGAAAAGTTCCTAACGGTATTAAAATTGAAAGTGCAAAAAATAAACGAATTACATGTACATTTTCAAAAATAGAAACACTTAAGAGTAATATACTACCAAATACTAGTGTTACAAAAAATGCCCTTGTAGCGGCGATACGAACATGCAATATAAAAAGCTCATCTGGTATAACTTTTGCGTATAAAAAAAAGAAAAAGAAAAGGAAATAGTAGTGAGGCGAAAACGAATTTTCACTTAAAAATGAGAAAGGTGCCAAAAAACCTAAAAAGCCAATAAACCCTAAGTAAGCTAATTTATTCTTCATATAAGATCTCCTTTGTGATATTTTTCGCTCTTTATGCGATAAATATATCACATAAAAAGCGAAATAAAAAGGAATTGAAACGGTATATCTTTGTTTCAAACCAATACTTTTAACTTCCGCTTTCGATAATTATGTAAATAAGCTGTCCATATGGACAGCTTATTAGCGTGGGTTCTGGTGCAAAAACTTCAGGACAATTGCAATAAATCTACAAATCTTGGACATACTGATACTACTAATCTAAAGAAGGTGCGTGATTGGTATGGAAAAGGAAAATTTATTCAAATGGAAACATTATCAGCCTGATATTATTTTGTTAACGGTAAGATGGTACCTACGGTACAACCACAGTTTTCGTGATTTAGTGGAAATGATGGAGGAACGGGGCTTATCCATTTCTCATACAACGATTATGCGTTGGGTTCATCAGTACGGTCCTAAATTGGACAAACGAATCCGAAGTCACCTTAAACAAACAAATGACTCCTGGAGAGTCGATGAAACATATATCAAAGTAAAAGGTCAATGGATGTACCTGTATCGTGCTGTTGATTCAAAAGGAAATACAATCGATTTTTACCTAAGCAAAACAAGAGACCAGAAGGCTGCAAAGCACTTTTTCAAGAAGGCCTTGCAGTCTTTTCATGTTTCAAAACCTCGTGTTATAACAGTCGATAAAAATCCAGCTTATCCTATTGCAATTGAACAGTTGAAAAAAGAAAAAAGCATACCTGGTGGTATGCGACTTAGACAACAAAAGTACTTGAATAACATAGTAGAACAAGATCATCGTTTTATAAAGAAACGAATTCGTTCTATGCTAGGGTTCAAATGTTTTGACACAGCTACATCCATTCTTTCTGGAGTAGAAGTCATGCATATGATTAAAAAAGAACAGGTTGATTTACGGGACCAGTCTGTCCAAAATCAAAAAGAATTCATCCATCAATTGTTTGG
>NZ_JBBOWS010000003.1:0-106805 GCF_038007205.1 Bacillus sp. FSL E2-8887 | reverse complement strand
TGCTACCCCATGTAGTTTTCTATGTCTCTTTCAAATGATTTTTGCACCAGAACCAAAATTCATCATATCGACCTAAATATATTCACCGTAATGTAATAATGAATTTAAATATGAAATTTTGCATATATTCAAAAAGCAATCTACTTCCTTACTGATCAATGCTAGGATTATACATGAGGGTGATGTTAGATTATATATCAAATGGAGGAATATTTATGAAAAGAAAAATTTTTGCTTTAGCTTCAGTAATTGCTTTATCAGCCCCTATTCAAAGTGTGGCGTTTGCACATGAAAATAGCCATCAATATGGGACATCTTTTGGTCATAAGTGGTCCGCAGAAGCCATCCATGATGAAGGAGTAAGTACTCATTTATGGATTGTTAACAGAGGCATTGAAGTTATGGCCCAAAATAAGACCGTTGTGAAGCCAAATGAGATATCTCTATTAAATGAATGGCGTAATGAGTTAGAGAAGGGTGTCTACTCTGCCGATTATGAAAATCCGTACTTTGATAATGGCACATTCGCTTCACACTTCTATGATCCTGATACAGGAAGTACGTATCTTCCACTTGCCAAACACGCAAAAGAAACAGGAGCAAAATATTTTAAATTAGCTGGTGAATCCTATCAAAATAAAGATTTTAAAAATGCATTTTTCTATTTAGGATTATCACTTCATTATTTAGGGGATGTTAATCAGCCTATGCATGCAGCGAACTTTACCAACGTTTCGCTTCCTATTGCCTTACACTCAAAATATGAAAACTTCGTCGATACTGTGAAAGACAATTATAAAGTAAAAGATGGAAATGGCTATTGGAACTGGAAAAGTGTAAATCCAGAAGATTGGGTTCATGCTTCTGCAGTTGGTGCAAAAGCAGATTTCCCACTAATTGTTAATGATAAGACAAAAAAGTTGTTTCTAGATGCCGCTATATCACAAGACGCTGCTGATAAATGGCGTGCTGAAGTAACACCGGTTACTGGAAAACGTTTAATGGAAGCGCAACGTATTACAGCTGGATATATCCACTTATGGTTTGATACGTATGTGAATAATAAATAATAAAATACGAAAAGATAGTCCTTTTTCAAAGAAGGCACTCTCTTTTTTCAATTAGATAGTTTCTCCATGATTTAAACAAATTAGATTAGCTTTAGCTGATGGCTCTTCAATGGATTGATTAGCAGCACCAACAGACGAATCTTTTTTTCTACTGGTTGCGCTTCTGATTCTCCAAGAATAGACACAAGGTATGTACCGCCCTGGGTTTCGTCTAATCGTAACATTTAGAATATGCCCTTTTATTGTCCATTACAGCAATATTACCGTTAGTTAGTTTGTTTTGTTGTATAGGATTGAACTTTATTGTTTTTAGACTTGAATCGTGGCATATCATTCTGTTTTGTGAAAAAACGTGAAAAAGCATCTGCGAGGTTTTTTTATGTGGATTGAAGAGCAATACTATCTACTTCTTTTAACCAAAGCGTATCCTATTGCTTCTTTAATTGAGTGGGCTCAGCAGAGCAAGAAGGATAGTTAATCCTTTGCCAGTTTCTTTAGAGGTGTCATTCCGAAGAGCAAGAAAATGATTAAATACAAAGCGACTGCACCCAATGGTCTTAGCAATTAATATTTCTTGTCGCTTATTTGGATAGATACGGAACTTATATGCTTTATTTACTAACACGGGTTGCACCTCGCTTTCTTGTATGATGCCTTCAGTATACAAAAAACGTAGGATTATGCCTACAGACATTCATCTCTTACCTAAAATTGGTGTTTCACACCTTCACATTTTTGAGGAAGAAGTTTTCTGTCGGAACAAGATAAATATAATAAGGGAATGCATGTATACTGATTTATACTGCATTCCCTTATTGTAATTGTATGTCCACTATATTTTATTCTTCCTTTTCTAAAATTTAAAAACTAACATCCAAATTTCTTAGTTTTCACCTCTTTCTAGATCCACTCCATTGTAAAAAAACTCTTCATTAAATGTCCAAACTATTAACTAGTGTCCCCCCTAAACTATAATAACTTTTAAAATTTTCCCAACAAAAAAATCCCCGTAAAGCATATACACTTTACGGGGAGAGCCTGTTTTCTATCTTATTATATACGTACAGCCGTACCACTTACAGCAACCATTAACATACCATCACGAACAACTTCGTAGTCTACGTCAACACCAACGATTGCATTAGCACCTTTTTGTCTTGCAAGTTCTTTCATTTCGTCCATTGCAATATCACGTGCTTCTTTTAATTTACTTTCATAAGCACCAGCACGACCACCAACAACATCACGGACTGAAGCGAATAAATCGCGGACAATATTCGCACCCATAATAGCTTCACCATTTACAATATCAATATATTCACTAATTTCTTTCCCTTGAATTCCCTGCGTTGTTGTTACAATCATGATTGACACTCTCCTATAACTTATAATTTTTAATCGGCGTTTCTTATGTCTTTATTATGACATGGAAAAAGTAGCTAGACTATCTAATAACCTTACAGGAATGTGACATTTTTGTAAGGAAAACTTACTCATTTTCTATTCGGATTTCTTTAAATATTAGACGAGAAATCTAAAGCAAATACCACGGAAAATATATGTTTTTTTACAGATGATGGTTGAGTTCAAACATATTTTTAATATCCAAAAATATCTACCTCAACTGCAGAAGCATATCCATTTTTTCCATTTGTCACTTCTATTTTTACATATTTAATAGCAAACCGGTTCAAATGTTACAGTTTTGTTATCCTTATTATTTTCCCATGTTCCAAACGATACTTTTTCATACTTAAGACCATCCACACTCGTATAGATATTGTAATTTAAAATATGACCATTTTCTGACCAATCTTGTCGGGGTAGATATACTAATTCTGTAATTGTTCGCTTTCCATCAAGCTCTAACGATAAAAAAGCCTTGCTGATTGCAAGACTCCTCTCCTCATTTCATACAATTGTGTATCGACTATTCTCTGAAACAAGTAAACTTGTATGATCAATCTTGACACGACATTTCCCTAACCTCCGCTTTACTTCCGATTGTAATTTCTTGTTTGCTTCTTCTAAAGAATGTGCTGGAATAATTGCTGATTGTAAGTCTGTTACCTTGCCATCATACATCACAGAAAAATCAATTTCATATCGATGTATCATAATTTCTCCACTTCCTTTCCAGTAGTTCGCTTACAACTCATCCTTACATGCTTTTTGTTTTCGTATATTTTTACAATTACACTAAGTTTCTTCACAATCCTCGCTAACCCTACCAAAATAACCTTTAAAAATTCCAATACTTAATAAAATATATGCAACAACCTTAAAAAATCATTCTCACACCTTTTTTCTGAAACTTCATTTAAGCTACTTAAAATCCCGAATAACAAGCATAATCTCATTCGATACCAAATGTATTAACAATTCATTAAAAATCGATTACAAACAAATCTGGAATGTTATTTTTTCTGGAATGGAAACTTTTTGTGCTGAAAATTAAATAAATATTATTATCCATCACAACCAATTGATAATCCTGGTAAAAAGGATCTAGATTTTCATCACTACTCATATCTCTCTCCCGAAAACAAACTTATTCTTTAGAATAATAAGTCTAATTATGATGTAATTTGTAGGATTTTTACACTCTTTGTCGAATACATGTAAAAAGGAGGGAATATGGCATGCTATTCACAGGATTCTTCATTAATCTATCTATTTTTTCTTTCCTAGCTAGTTCAGCTATTTTTATTCAAGTATTTATAAGGAAAACGGATCACAAATTTATCCATTTATTTCAGGGCACATATGCGGGTATCGTAGCTGCTATTTTGATGATTTTTAATTTTAAGCACATGGGATTGTTTTATGACTTGCGAGCCGTTCCTCTTATTATTTCGTTTATTTATTTTGGTCGTACAGCTGGTTGGATCACGTTAATGTTTATTTTATTTATGCGTATTTTCTACCTTGGTGGTGATTGGGGACCAGCTTTGATAGCTGCTTTAGGAATTGCTACTATATATACTATATTCAAAACATATCTCAAAAATACCCATCCCTTTAAAAGCGTCTTTCTTTATCTAGCTGTTTATCTAGCCATAATTCATTGGGTATTTGGATTCTTTTTTCCTTCTATCTCACTTATACTTCTTAACATCCAAGGTACATTATTTATATCTTGCGGACTCTTAATTGGCGTTTTCCTTATGGAATCCTATCAAAATTTATATAACTTAACACAAGACCTAGCTAAAGCGAATGAAACTTTATTAGAATCAAAGCAAGAATTAAGGGATACCGTACATGAACTACAAGGAGGTATTTTTAAATTTAAAAAAGCAAATGGGAAATTTATTCATACTCTGTGTGATGGACAATTATTTTATCAACAAGGATTTCACTCTGAACAAGTTGTAGGGAAGAATTTACCTACTATAGATTCTTCCATTATTTCATCCCATTTAGTTTCTCGAATACTAAAGTATTATCAACAGGCATGGAATGGTGAAGAAATAACTTTCGAACTACCATGGCCGAATGATGAGACTATGATACTTGTCTCTCTTAGGCCTGTTAAAAGAGAGGGAACAGTGGTTGAGGTGGTTGGTTCTACTGTTGATATAACGAAAAGAATAAATGCGGAAAATGAACTAAAGGTAACGAAAGAGCGACTGGAATCATTTATTAATCATAACGTAGATGCTATCACTATATTTGATTTAGACGGACATATGTTGCAAGCGAATAAAGCCTATGAGAAGATTTTTGGTTGGTCAGAAAAAGAATCCGTAGGAAAAAAATTACCTTGCGTACCTGATTTTTTAATGAATGAAACTTTAGAGTTAATCAAAAATATTAGTAATACCAATATACAAGACCCTATTATTACTAGGTTAGAAACAGTTAGACAACGAAAAGATAAAACTCTAATTGATGTAAACGTGACGGTTTCACCAATTCTAGATTTAAGGGGCAATATAATTGCTTTATCAGGAATTTGTAGAGACATTTCTGAAAGGAAACAAGCAGAAAGAGAACGCCGTCAATTACATCAACAATTAAGAGACAGTGAAATGAAATACCGTGCGCTCATCGAACAAGCAACTGATGCGGTTTACGTAGTAGAACTGAATGAGGATAAGGTTCCAACTCAATTCATTGAAGTAAATCCTGTCGGGTGTAAAAGATTTGGGTATAGTAGAGAAAAGCTTCTCTCAATACCGTTTTTCAATATTGTTTCTCAAGATTCTAGAATGATCATAAAAATGTTAGAAAAAATTAAAGAAGGACAATCTTTTTTTACTTTACAAGATGAATATACTTTTCCAACAGGAAAAACAATAACAACAGAATTTAGTATCCATATTTTCAGCTTGAATGGCAAAAACGTTTTCTTAAGTATCTCTCGAGATATCACTGAACGATTAAAAACAGAGGAATTATTACGAAAATCGGAGAAACTTGCTGTAGTAGGTCAATTATCCACTGCAATTGCTCATGAAATTAAAAATCCTTTAACAGCAATGAAAGGATTCATGCAGTTATTAAAATCAATGGAAAATAAGAACATTGAGCATTATATAGATATAGTGTTATCAGAGATTGAACGTATAGATAGTATTACTAATGAATTTATGACATTAGCAAAACCTGAGGCATTAGAAATTAAAACTAATGACCTGAATGTATTAATGAAGCAAATTGTAATGTTACTTGAACCTCAAGCGATAATGAATTGCATACAAATTACAACTGAGTTTACATCTGATACTTCATTCATACTTTGTGAAGGGAATCAATTAAAGCAAGCTTTTATAAATATCTTAAAAAATGCGATTGAAGCAACACCAATGGGAGGGCAAATCTTGATTCAAATCGAATATGCACCTGATAAAAAACAGGTAAACATTCAATTTACCGATTACGGGTGTGGAATTGAAAAAGAACGTTTACCTTATCTAGGGGAACCATTTTATAGTATCAAAGAAAATGGTATCGGTTTAGGATTAATGATTTGTTATAAAATTATTGAAAAACACCAAGGAAAGATACTTATTGAAAGTGAAGTAGGAAAAGGAACAACAGTTAATATAAATCTTCCTATATCTACTCTCGAAAAAGAAAACTCTTATTCATCTTTTTAGGTACATCCTAGAACCATGAAGTATTAGTTAACAAACAAGTAGTTTCTGTGAAAAAAACGGAAATTTCATTCCAAACCTAAAAGTTAGACTAAAGTCTTTCATACACTTTCCCATATCGCAAAACCTGTTATAACAAAAGATTTTAAAATAAGAAAAGGCCGTAAAGCGTTTTATACAAAGCGCTTTACGGCCTTTTGATTTTGAATCAACGGTACGTTATAAATCATAATGATGAATCCAGATTATAATCACTACATAAGCAATATACATTCTATTTTCACCTATTATTTCTACTAAGTCACTTATGATTAAGATTATTCCTAGTTGATAATAGTTTCCCATTGAAATTGCTTGGCTTAGATATACATAATCTCTAGTCTTTCTAAGTTGATAGTATTAGTATGTCCAAGTTTGATAGATTTTTTATACCATAACCAGTCTTTTTATCTCATTCGTTGACGAACAAATACGAATCCACCTAAAGCCATCAACAACATTCCTACAATATATGAAATCATCTCCATTGATGTTCCACCTGTGTTAGGAAGCCATACTGATGTCTTAGTATTTTCTTTAGTAGGTGGAACTTTTGAATCCGTGCTTGGATCTTTTGGATCTACGCTCGGATCTTTTGGATCTGTGCTCGGGTCTTTTGGATCTACGCTCGGATTTTTTGGATCTTCCTTGATTTTTGTATTCGTAATATCATAACCTTTTACTTCAGATTTATATCCATCTACCGGTTGTTCTTTTACTTCATACTTATACACCTTACCTTCGGCATCATATGCCGCTAAGCCTTTGAATCCGTATTTCCAACCTGTTGCTTCACTTACTTCTTGCGTCGCAACTACTTGGCCATTTTGTAGTAGGTCGACCTTGATCATTGCCGGACGATCTTTCGCATTGTCGTCCTTCCATGTCTTCGTTCCTTCTACTGTTGTTTTACCAACCTTTGTATTTGTAATGTCATAACCTTTTACTTCGGATTTATATCCATCCACTGGTTGTTCTTTTACTTCATACTTATATACCTTACCTTCGGCATCATATGCCGCTAAGTCTTTGAATCCATATTTCCAACCTGTTGCTTCACTTACTTCTTGCGTCGCAACTACTTGGCCATTTTGTAGTAGGTCGACCTTGATCATTGCCGGACGATTTTTCGCATTGTCGTCCTTCCATGTCTTCGTTCCTTCTACCGTTGTTTTACCAACCTTTGTATTTGTAATGTCATAACCTTTTACTTCGGATTTATATCCATCCACTGGTTGTTCTTTTACTTCATACTTATATACCTTACCTTCGGCATCATATGCCGCTAAGTCTTTGAATCCGTATTTCCAACCTGTTGCTTCACTTACTTCTTGCGTCGCAACTACTTGGCCATTTTGTAGTAGGTCGACCTTGATCATTGCCGGACGATCTTTCGCATTGTCGTCCTTCCATGTCTTCGTTCCTTCTACTGTTGTGTTACCAACCTTTGTATTTGTAATGTCATAACCTTTTACTTCGGATTTATATCCATCCACTGGTTGTTCTTTTACTTCATACTTATATACCTTACCTTCGGCATCATATGCCGCTAAGTCTTTGAATCCGTATTTCCAACCTGTTGCTTCACTTACTTCTTGTGTCGCAACTACTTGGCCATTTTGTAGTAGGTCGACCTTGATCATTGCCGGACGATCTTTCGCATTGTCGTCCTTCCATGTCTTCGTTCCTTCTACTGTTGTGTTACCAACCTTTGTATTTGTAATGTCATAACCGTGAACTTCGGATTTATATCCATCTACTGGTTGTTCTTTTACTTCATACTTATATACCTTACCTTCGGCATCATATGCCGCTAAGTCTTTGAATCCGTATTTCCAACCTGTTGCTTCACTTACTTCTTGTGTCGCAACTACTTGGCCATTTTGTAGTAGGTCGACCTTGATCATTGCCGGACGATCTTTCGCATTGTCGTCCTTCCATGTCTTCGTTCCTTCTACTGTTGTGTTACCAACCTTTGTATTTGTAATGTCATAACCGTGAACTTCGGATTTATATCCATCTACTGGTTGTTCTTTTACTTCATACTTGTATGCATTGCCTTCGGCATCATATGCCGCTAAGTCTTTGAATCCGTATTTCCAACCTGTTGCTTCACTTACTTCTTGCGTCGCAACTACTTGGCCATTTTGTAGTAGGTCGACCTTGATCATTGCCGGACGATCTTTCGCATTGTCGTCCTTCCATGTCTTCGTTCCTTCTACTGTTGTTTTACCAACCTTTGTATTTGTAATGTCATAACCGTGAACTTCGGATTTATATCCATCCACTGGTTGTTCTTTCACTTCATACTTATATACCTTACCTTCGGCATCATATGCCGCTAAGTCTTTGAATCCGTATTTCCAACCTGTTGCTTCACTTACTTCTTGCGTCGCAACTACTTGGCTATTTTGTAGTAAGTCTACTTTGATTGTTGCCGGACGATTTGTTGCGTTTCCGTCCTTCCACGTTTTTGTTCCTTCTACTGTTGTTTGCGCTACTTTTGTATTTGTAATGTCATAACCTTTTACTTCAGATTTATATCCATCCACCGGTTGTTCTTTTACTTCATACTTGTACGCATTGCCTTCGGCATCATATGCCGCTAAGTCTTTGAATCCATATTTCCAGCCTGTTGCTTCACTTACTTCTTGCGTCGCAACTACTTGGCCATTTTGTAGTAAGTCTACTTTGATTGTTGCCGGACGATTTGTTGCATTTCCGTCCTTCCACGTTTTTGTTCCTTCTACTGTTGTTTGCGCTACTTTTGTATTTGTAATGTCATAACCGTGAACTTCGGATTTATATCCATCTACTGGTTGTTCTTTTACTTCATACTTGTACGCATTGCCTTCGGCATTGTATGCTTGAAGTTTTTCAAATGTATACTTCCAGTTTGTTGCCGCTGTTACTTCTTTTGTGTCTACTACTTTACCGTCTTGTAGTAAGTCTACTTTGATTGTTGCCGGACGATTTGTTGCATTTCCGTCCTTCCACGTTTTTGTTCCTTCTACTGTTGTTTGCGCTACTTTTGTATTTGTAATGTCATAACCGTGAACTTCGGATTTATATCCATCTACTGGTTGTTCTTTTACTTCATACTTGTACGCATTGCCTTCGGCATTGTATGCTTGAAGTTTTTCAAATGTATACTTCCAGTTTGTTGCCGCTGTTACTTCTTTTGTGTCTACTACTTTACCGTCTTGTAGTAAGTCTACTTTGATTGTTGCCGGACGATTTGTTGCATTTCCGTCCTTCCACGTTTTTGTTCCTTCTACTGTTGTTTGCGCTACTTTTGTATTTGTAATGTCATAACCGTGAACTTCGGATTTATATCCATCTACTGGTTGTTCTTTTACTTCATACTTGTACGCATTGCCTTCGGCATTGTATGCTTGAAGTTTTTCAAATGTATACTTCCAGTTTGTTGCCGCTGTTACTTCTTTTGTGTCTACTACTTTACCGTCTTGTAGTAAGTCTACTTTGATTGTTGCCGGACGATTTGTTGCATTTCCGTCCTTCCACGTTTTTGTTCCTTCTACTGTTGTTTGCGCTACTTTTGTATTTGTAATGTCATAACCGTGAACTTCGGATTTATATCCATCTACTGGTTGTTCTTTTACTTCATACTTGTACGCATTGCCTTCGGCATTGTATGCTTGAAGTTTTTCAAATGTATACTTCCAGTTTGTTGCCGCTGTTACTTCTTTTGTGTCTACTACTTTACCGTCTTGTAGTAAGTCTACTTTGATTGTTGCCGGACGATTTGTTGCGTTTCCGTCCTTCCACGTTTTTGTTCCTTCTACTGTTGTTTGCGCTACTTTTGTATTTGTAATGTCATAACCGTGAACTTCGGATTTATATCCATCTACTGGTTGTTCTTTCACTTCATACTTGTATGCATTGCCTTCGGCATCATATGCCGCTAAGTCTTTGAATCCATATTTCCAGCCTGTTGCTTCACTTACTTCTTGCGTCGCAACTACTTGGCCATTTTGTAGTAAGTCTACTTTGATTGTTGCCGGACGATTTGTTGCGTTTCCGTCCTTCCACGTTTTTGTTCCTTCTACTGTTGTTTGCGCTACTTTTGTATTTGTAATGTCATAACCGTGAACTTCGGATTTATATCCATCTACTGGTTGTTCTTTCACTTCATACTTGTATGCATTGCCTTCGGCATCATATGCCGCTAAGTCTTTGAATCCATATTTCCAGCCTGTTGCTTCACTTACTTCTTGCGTCGCAACTACTTGGCCATTTTGTAGTAAGTCTACTTTGATTGTTGCCGGACGATTTGTTGCGTTTCCGTCCTTCCACGTTTTTGTTCCTTCTACTGTTGTTTGACCTACCTTTGTATTTGTAATGTCATAACCTTTTACCTCGGATTTATATCCATCTACCGATTGTTCTTTCACTGTATAGATGTAAGCTATCCCGTTTGTATCGTATGCTTGGAGTTTTTCAAATGTATACTTCCAGTTTGTTGCCGCTGTTACTTCTTTTGTGTCTACTACTTTACCGTTTTGTAGTAAATCTACTTTAACTGAGCTTGGGCGATCTGTTGCGTTGTTATCGTTCCAAGTCTTTGTTCCTTCTACTTTCGTTTCGCCTAATTTTGTATTCGTAATGTCATAACCGCTTACGCTAGATTGATATCCCACTACTAGTTGTTCTTTCACTTCATACTGATAAGCTATTCCATTCGCATCGTATGCTTCTAAATCTGCAAATATATATTTCCAACCCATTACTGCTAGTACGTCTTGTGTTTTGATCACGTTTCCGTTTTGTAGTAAGTCTACTTTGATCATTGTCGGACGATTTATTGCGTTTCCGTCTTTCCACGTCTTCGTTCCTTCTACTGTTGTTTGCGCTACTTTTGTATTTGTAATGTCATAACCTTTTACTTCAGATTTATATCCATCCACCGGTTGTTCTTTTACTTCATACTTGTACGCATTGCCTTCGGCATCGTATGCCGCTAAGTCTTTGAATCCATATTTCCAGCCTGTTGCTTCACTTACTTCTTGCATCGCAACTACTTGGCCATTTTGTAGTAAGTCTACTTTGATTGTTGTCGGACGATTCGTTGCGTTTCCGTCCTTCCACGTTTTTGTTCCTTCTACTGTTGTTTGCGCTACTTTTGTATTTGTAATGTCATAACCTTTTACTTCAGATTTATATCCATCCACCGGTTGTTCTTTTACTTCATACTTGTACGCATTGCCTTCGGCATCATATGCCGCTAAATCTTTGAATCCATATTTCCAGCCTGTTGCTTCACTTACTTCTTGCGTCGCAACTACTTGACCATTTTGTAGTAAGTCTACTTTGATTGTTGTCGGACGATTTGTTGCATTTCCGTCCTTCCACGTTTTTGTTC
The DNA here is from genome assembly GCF_038007205.1 of Bacillus sp. FSL E2-8887. Classification (NCBI taxonomy): domain Bacteria; kingdom Bacillati; phylum Bacillota; class Bacilli; order Caryophanales; family Bacillaceae; genus Bacillus; species Bacillus sp. FSL E2-8887. The sequence continues at coordinate 95,211 of NZ_JBBOWS010000003.1, read as the reverse complement.
CTTCTACTGTTGTTTGCGCTACTTTTGTATTTGTAATGTCATAACCTTTTACTTCAGATTTATATCCATCCACCGGTTGCTCTTTTACTGTATATGTATAAGCAACACCGCTCGCATCATATGATTCTAAATTTGTAAATGTATATTTCCAACCATTTGCCGCTGTTACGTCCTGTGTTCCGATTACATTGCCATTTTGTAGTAAGTCTACTTTGATCGTTGCCGGACGGTCTGTTGCATTTCCGTCTTTCCACGTCTTCGTTCCTTCTACTGTCATTTTCGCTACTTTTGTATTTGTAATATTGTAGCCATTTACTTCCGATTTGTATCCCGCTACCGGTTTTTCTTTTACTGTATACGTATAAGCAACACCATTTGCATCATATTGTGCTAGGTCTGCAAATGTATAATTCCAACTGCTTGCTGCTGTTACGTCTTGTGTTTGAATTACGTTTCCATTTTGCAATAAGTCTACTTGGATTGAGCTTGGACGATCTGTTCCATTGTTGTCATTCCAATTTTTCGTTCCTGAAACAGATGTTTTTGCATCTTTTGTATTCGTAATGTTGTAGCCATTTACTTCCGATTTGTATCCCGCTACCGGTTTTTCTTTTACTGTATACGTATAAGTATTACCATCATTATCATATGCTGGTAGATCTGCAAACGTATAGTTCCAGTTATTCGCTGCTGATACATCTTGTTTTTTGATTGAATTTCCATTTTGCAGTAACTCTACTTGGATTGAGCTTGGGCGATCTGTTGCATTGTTGTCATTCCAATTTTTCGTTCCTGAAACAGATGTCGTTTTCACTTTATTCGGAATAGCAAGCTTTACGCCTTTTTCAGCATTTGCATCAATTGTAAAAGGCACTTTTACTTGAGGATCAAAATCCAAATAGTTTGGACCTGCAATCTCTTGTACATAGTAATTTCCTGGGTCTAGATTAGGGACCTCAACCATACCTTGTCCATCCGTTGTATAAGTATCGCCAATTTGCTGACCTGACTCTGTATATAAGTTAAATGAAACATTCGGTATAAATTTCGTCTCATCTCCGGCAATGTGCTTCACAATTCTTAACGTTCCTTTAGGGGGTAAATCGCCTTGTGCACCGCCGCCCTGATCTATATTGTTAACTCTAGCATTACCCGAAGTTGATACAGGATTTTCATTCGTAATCTTGTAATCAACCGTATATTGATTATCAAAATATGATTGACTCTTTCCGCTTGCAGTTATAGTAGATGTATAGGAGAAAGCAAAAGTAATACCACTTGCCTTATCCTTATTAATCACAACTTTAAACGCGTTATCACCGATAAAAGTAACCGTTCCATAACCTTGGGCTTGAAATTCTTGAGGTGGCATTGGAGCGGCAAATCCTCCAATACGGAAACTATCTTGATTAAGTGTTTGTCCCGGTTGCAAAGTATCTGTCAAAACAATATCTGTATCTACATTTTGTTTTGCACCATTTATATTTAACCACCAATTTACTATACCGGTGTCTTCGGGTTTAATACTGCCCCCTTTAGAGTGAAATGTTCCAGGGCTACTTCCCCCATTATTAGTTGGACCAGTAATCGTTACCTTTTGAGCCTCTAAATTTGTACCTAGATCCGTATTGATTGTTTTCTTTTCTCCCGATGCTACATCCTGAGTCGCTTCAATTTGAAAATAAAAATGCCCCCTAACATTTAGAAGTTTCTCAGCTACATCACTAAATGTACATACCACATTAGTTGTATTTATTTGACAAGTACCAAAATTTTGCCCTTGCTCATTGTTCAATGGAATCGTTCCTTTGAATCCTTTTAATTCCGGGGGCAACGCTAACATTAATGTATCTCCCGTTTTTATTTCCAATCCAGGTTTTTCACTAAAATTAACGCGTATTCTCGTCTGTTCACCGACACTTAGTTCCGTTTTATCAAATATAAAACTATCAACTAGTCCTGTTTTATTTAATTCTTGTGCATTTGCTATTATAGATGTGAAATTCTGACCTATAGTAAATATAAAAATCATTATAATCGAAAAAATCGAAGTCACTCTTTTTATCATGTCATTCTCCTATAAATTATATTTAGATGGATTCTAATATGAATATACAATGACAATGACTTAATAGGCTGATGGCATACCGTTTCCTTCAACTGTTATAAACTAAAAAACTTGAAAATAGATTTCTATAAACGATTTCTCTACCCTCCAATAAGCTTCAATTCTTTAATCTAACATTAATTTTACTAAGTTTACTATTTACAAATTTAATAGTTATTGATATCATTGTAACTATTGAAGTTACGTTTATCATCATCCCTATCAAATCTTGAAAGCTTGTATCATATCTACCATCTTATGGATAGCATAAATTTCTGATTAATAATGTTTTCATTTCAATGCTATTAGTTTATTCATACTACTTTCCATTATTTTCAGATTCATAGCATCAGTATGTCCCAATTTGATAGAACCTTTTTATTGATTCACAATTTTATTTACCAGAACCTTTTGCCCCCTCCTACAGGCATTACCCCCATGCTCTCATCCATACTATAAAACTATTTGGATACCAAAAATAGTTTCCGTAACTTTTGTAACTGATTTTGTAATTTAAAAAACCAAACATAAATTAATACCTCATTTGGGATAAACTTCTTATTTTATAATCCCTCCTACATACACTCAAATATCATCCTTAAGTGCTTGTGCTAAGCCTCTACCTCATTTTTGATTCATTTAGTAAAAATCACAAACAATTTTGTTTATTCATGTACCTCTTACATATCATTTCTTAGGTTTATAATTAAGTAGTCCTATGCTTTTTAAAAAAATGAACAGTAACGTTCACTAATTTGTGTTAGCTTATGAATTTAGAATTTTAATCTACATGACTTATAAACTTCATGGTTAAATCTCACTATACCAAACCTTCAATTAAATTCTCAGCATGACGACTAGATTCATAATTAATTGTAGTTGCTTATTTCTTTATTTGCATGAAACCAAACTTCACATTGCTAGATTGGCACAATGGGCCTCAATTCCCTTTACAAATATTTGTAATAAATGTGCACTTAAGTAATTAGGGTGTTATAAGAATAACAGAATACTCACACTCTACTTTTACCAATTAATCACATCTCAGTCACCTCCTTATCTATACCCGATATAATATATAAAATAAAACAAAGAAAGAGTAGTAAACGTAAATATCAATCAGACATACAACAAACTGAATTTTCAATATTTTCAGTTTAAATTAGGGTTTTTCAGCTACTCTTTCTTTGTATTATGAGTTTAGCACTAAATATAAAGTATAACAAGACAAAAAAATTCAAATTTCGCATAATTTCGACATTTTTTTCACAAAACAATACCAGTCGTTAATTAACATGGATTTCTATATATATCCATCAAATTAAGAATTTTATGACGCTCTCAAAATAAAAAATTGTACATTTTCATCTTGAGAAGTCATTTTTTTATTTTTGGGATATTTTCTTAGCTTGATGGTGATGGAAAGTGACCCCAATTAAGCTAATTCCCCCATTTCACAGATTTGAGCAAAAACACCCCAATAATATCTTGTTTGAATTGTTTTACTTTAAAACATTTAACTTATTACGCTTCCGTTTATCTTTTCAAAAACATAACTTCGTTTCGAAAGATTTGCAACAGAACTAGAAATATATAGTATCACATCAAAAAATATAAATCTATATTGATTTTTTTTTAATAATTTATATATAATTATAATGAATATAAATTGAAAGTCAATCTCAATTAGATATAAGGGGGGAATATAGACAAAACAAAACATTTAGTCGGAAAGCAAGCCCATGTTTCAAAATAAATGAAGTAGTGCCAAATAAAAATGACCAGATTAATAAAATTGGAACCCAAATTAGGCTACAAAATCGATTTTGGGTATTGGTAAGATATCATTCTATTTAATGCTACATAAGGACACACAGAATAATAGCAATTTAGGAAATATAATATGTTCTTGCTTCTATTTCTTATAGTATTTAATAACTTTTGACTTCAATCTGGCTTTGTATAAAGCTTTTCTAACTTGAGAAATGATCACAGTTACACCTTTGTTCGCAAATTAACTGTATAACTTCTGATATCCCATTTTTCTATTTAAAAGTTTAAATTGCATAACAATGGAACGATGCTTCTCTAGATTCTTGATATTTTTGGTGAATTTGTAACAGAACCTTTAGTTACACGCAATATTCTTTAAATACAATATTTTATCATCTTAGGAGGAAACAGTATGAAAGGCTTAAAGTTTCTTTATAAAACTCCCCTTATATTGACAATGAGTGCGGTGTTAATGGGGTGTAACACAGCAAAACAAGAACAGTCAAACAAGGATACAGCTACACAAGAAAAATCTACGAAAAAAAATACGCAATGGTCATATGAAGGGACTACTGGTCCAGAACACTGGGGAGAATTGAAACCAGAATACAAAATGTGTTTAAATGGGCAAGAACAATCTCCGATAGATATCAAAACGGAACAAATAAAATCAACAGTTGAGGATGCTAATCATTTGCAAATTAATTATCAACCAATATCATTTTCTATTAAAAATAATGGGCATAGTATTGAAGGGAAAGCAAATAGTTCTGATGATTATCTCACGCTTGGAGAAAGTCGTTACACATTAAAACAATTCCACTTTCATACACCAAGTGAACATCAATTTGAAGAAAAACATGCAGACATGGAACTACATCTGGTCCATCAAAATGATCAAGGTCAGTTAGCAGTAATAGGTATTATGATAAAAGAGGGACAAACAAATGAAGGTTTTGCAGAAATGTGGAAAAATCTCCCGAACAGCAAAAATACACAGAGTGATGTGCAGCATACCATTGATATAAAACAGCTTTTTCCTTCAGATCATTCGTCATTCCGTTACATGGGTTCTTTGACAACACCTCCTTGTACAGAAAATGTCCAGTGGATTGTGATGAAACAGACAATAGAGATGTCCAAAAAACAAATTGAAACGTTTCATAAATTATTCCCAACGAATAACCGACCAGTTCAGCCAATTAATGGAAGAGAAGTATCGTAAACATAAGGAATTGTTGGAATATAAAGCAAAGTGGTATAGCAAACAAGTGGTTTTGGTATCTAAAACATTCGCTTCTAGTCAATTATGTTCCAATTGTGAATATAAAAACAAAGGCGTAAAAAATCTAAACATCCGTGAGTGAGAGTGTCCTTCTTGTGGCACACATCACGATAGAGATCGAAATGCAGTGCTCAATCTTAGAAACGAAGCAATTCGCCTTTTAACCGTAGGAACTACGGGGATAGCCTAATGAATTAGAAACCGTTAGGTTTCTGTACTTAGGAATCTCCTACTTCAAACAGTCCATAAGGATGTTAAGTGGTGAGTAGTTCAAGAATAATTTCAGTATACACAATGATATTATTTTTTGTACCAGAACGGAAAAAAGCTGCTGTCATAATGGGACAACAGCTTTTTCATTATGCTACGTCTTCTTTTTGTTCCTTTTGTAGTGTACTATTTTTGTAACCGTAACTGAAATAGACACCAAGTCCAATTACAAGCCATATTGCAAAGCCTATCCATGTTGTTGCTGGGAGTTGTAATGCTAAGTATCCACAGAATAGAACAGCTAAAGCAGGAATCCATGGTACCAAAGGCACTTTAAAAGCGCGCGGTAGTTCTGGTTGTTTTTTACGTAAAATAATTACTCCAATTGATACAACGATGAATGCGAATAATGTACCGATATTCGTTAATTCTGCTAGTTTACTTAAAGGAACAAAACCAGCAAAGAAAGCAACCATAGTGGCAGTAATCCAACTATTGATAACAGGTGTTTTTGTTTTTTTATTTACGCGAGAAAGTACTTTTGGTAGTAAGCCATCGCAGCTAATTGCATAAAATAATCGTGTTTGTCCATATAACATAACAAGTAATACAGTTGTAATTCCAGTAATCGCTCCTAAAGAAATGAAACCAGCAACCCAATCTTGTTGAATGTATTGTAGTGCAAATGCAACAGGGTTTTTCACACCTAACTGACCGTAAGGTACAATCCCAGTTAAAACTAATGAAACAACGATATATAGAATCGTACAAATTGTTAAAGAAGCAATAATGCCGATTGGCATGTTACGCTGTGGATTTTTGACTTCTTCAGCAGCAGTTGATACAGCGTCAAATCCGATGTAAGCAAAGAATACAGTTGCAGCCCCAGTTGTTACGCCAGAGAAGCCGAACGGCATAAAGGGTGTCCAGTTTTCAGGTTTTACATAGAAAGCGCCAACGCCGATAAATAGTAAGACAACAAAAAGTTTGATAGCTACCATGATAGCGTTAAAACGCGCTGATTTTTTTGCTCCTCTTGTTAATAACAACGTCATTAGAAAGATGATACAGATTGCTGGCAAGTCTATATATGTTCCCGCTTCAGGATTATATGCGCTTGTTAAAGCCGTAGGTAATGTAATCCCAAATCCACTTAATAGACCTTGTAAATACCCTGACCAACCAGATGCAACAGCTGAGGAAGCTAATCCATATTCTAAAATTAAATCCCAACCTAAAATCCAAGCGATTAATTCTCCAAATGTTGCATAGCTATAAGTGTACGCACTACCGGATACCGGTACAGTTGATGCAAATTCAGAATAACATAATGCTGCAAATACACAGGCTAAACCGGATAAAATAAACGACAAAACAAGTGCGGGTCCTGCGTGTTCTGCTGCGGCAACACCGGTAAGAACGAAAATCCCAGTTCCGATGATAGCGCCGACCCCGAGCATAGTAAGATCAAATGCACCGAGTTCTTTTTTTAAAGATGCTCCTTTTTGTTCTGACTGTGCTAATAATGCTGAAACAGATTTTTTTCGAAATAGATTCATATAGATACCTTACTTCTAGTTGTTGTAATATTCTGAAAAATTATATCATTTTGTCGTACAATGTCGAATCTTTGTAGTTCGTATTTTAATTCAAATAAATATTTTTGTAAATGTTTTTTCAGAAAATTCAACCTCTTAAGAGGACTTTAAGTATCTCCTTATTTCCTTTTGGCTATTTCCCATCATTCCAAAAGGTATTAAATATCCAATCTATTACCTGTCGCCTCCCTATAAACCATAATAATTTTAAAATAGTAATCCCAACTGTTATAAAAACAACAAATTAAATTTTTACAAAAGAAAACAACCTGTATAAAAACAGGTTGTTTTCTTTTATAGGGTAAAACAAAGAAAGAGTGGAAAAAAATGCACAAACTTCTACGGCACAAGAAGTAAACTGATCTGAGAAAACTAAAAATTCTGACATCTTACTAGATAAGGGTTTTTGTTTTCTCTTTCTTTGTTGTTATGAGTATAGCATTAAAAACGACATAAATCAACAAAAAATCTCATAATTCTTTTTTTTCGACATTCTACCATAATTCCTCCACACATTATTTTTTTAAGCGTTATGTATATTTTATATCTGTTACATGATTAATATATATATTACATTATTATGATTATTCCTAATTCCTAATTCCTAATTCCTAATTCCTAATTCCTAATTCCTAATTCCTAATTCCTAATTCATTACAAATCATGTCGTAGTAATTGGGGGAGCACCCCATCGCTATCAAACTAAGAAGACAAGTCACCCCCAAAACGATAAAATATGCTTCTTTGTTACAAGAAAGCCTGAAAATTTCATTCTGGGGGTGCAATAAAACTTTAACTTGATGGGCATGGGGTAATTCTGAGTTATTAACTTGATAGGCATGTATGGTAACCCCAACTAACGTAAAAACTCCATTTTGAATAAAGATTGTTCAAAACGGAGTTAATTCTTTAAATTATGTTTTTGATTTTTATAAAAAAGTTTAAGCATTTCTTGTGATTGTTATTAAAGAAAAGCGCCCGGTGCATCTTTGTTTCAAACCGACACTATATTATTGTTATTACAAACAACGTTTAATAAAGGAGACTACTTATACTTGTTGGTTTAGAATAAAGTTTGATTAAAGCTACCTCTTTTGTTTGCAAATTATTTAATTATAAAGGATACGATTACTGCAATTACAAGTAGAATTCCACCTAATAATTGTCCTAATCCAGAAGCTTCTCCGAGAATCAACAAATTGAAAAGATTTTTTCTTGTTTGAGTTTTTCCTACGAATGCATCATCTTTTTTCATTCTATATAATCCCCATAAGATTAATACCACTCCAAAAACGATACCAAATAATTTTAAAGCCATTATATTTACCTCCACTTATTATACAAATAATGAATTTTTTCCTACTTATATTCATTATTTGTATTTTGCTATATTGTTTGAATGTTTCTTGTCAATTATATTTGTATACTACTATTAGTCATCTTCTTCAAATATAAAAACTTCTTCAATTGATAGGTTGAAAACAGCAGATATTCTATATGCTAGTAAAACAGATGGATTATACTTTTGCTTTTCCAACGAAATAATCGTTCTTGAAGATACAAATACTTTATCAGCTAATTCTTGTTGTGTTATTCCATGTTTTAAACGTAGCTCTTTTACTATATTTTTCATAGTAACCTCCTAATTAAAGAAAACAACTATAATATTTTTTAGCTAATGTTTTAGTAATTAGGCAACATATTATAATGAGAAATAGCCCAGCATTAATTGGAATTATAATCCATTTCGAAAGAAACATCATAAGAATAATCATGACCATTAGAATACTTATGGTAAATTGTGAAGCTTTTCCTTCTATTAAATCATCCCTCTCATCATATTCTTTTGATAGCTCTCTCTCTAACTGTTTACGATTGGTATTAGATTTAGTTTGAGAAACTAAAGCGAAAATTAAAAAGATTATTCCTGTAAGTATCTTTAAATTACCTAAATAAAATCCCTCAGCAAAACTCGCTTCATTGTGATCAAAAATTATTTCACTAAAACCTATTGCAATAATTGCAAACGAACATAAATAAAGTTCTTTAAATCTATTGTTCAAACAAATCACTCCTAACACAACTTTATGTGAAGTTTATTTCATGTGAAGTCCTCTTCATGTTATACTACCTTGAAGAGGATGTCTAGCATTAATTGGTTCTGACGCGAAAACTTCAAAACATATGCAAGTAATCTCTAAATCTGGTTCTGGTGAAAATATATAATGAAGAACAAAAATAACAATAGATTCCTAACAGAGTTCCCCTTATACTACAAGATCAAATACTTTATGAATGAATTTTTTTTGATTTTGAACAGACTGGTTTTCTAAATTACGGTGCTATCCGTCAATTAGGTAAAAGTGAAGCATATCAAGTATGGGCAAAACAAGGAGATTGGTTAAACCTTGGCGGTAATCAATGGTTTTACTACAACCCATCTTATATCCGATATGAATGGGAGAAAACTTCTTCTGCAAGCTCTGTAGCAGGTAAACGCGTTGTTTCTAAAGTGGACAACCTACGTTTCTATGACTCTGCTTCCTGGTCTGATAAAGATGTAGCTGGAACTGTAGATGAAGGTTTAGGATTTGTTATCGATGCAAAAGTTACGGTAAATGAATCGGCGCAATATAAAGTACACAATAGCAGAGGAATAACATCCTATGTTACTACGAATGAAGCCTATGTATATATGAAGTAGAAAAAAGGGTATGTCCAAGTTTTGGCATACCCTTTTTTGTTGGTGGGACCCCATCGCTATCAAGCTAATATTTTTAATTACCCCCATAACGAAAAAAATGAGCTGGATTCTCATAAATAACTATACATTAATAAATTTTTTGTTTTGGGGCACTTCAAGAAATCGGTTTCTTTATTTACGATTTTTAAAATCAAAAAATTAATACCCCAAAATATCTATTTCTGCTGCTGAAGCATATCCATTTATTCCGTTTACTATTTCTAACTTCACATATTTAGCAGATACGGGTTTGAATGTTGCCAATTGTTGTTTTGTACTATTTTCCCATGTTCCAAAAGCTACCTTTTGATAATCAACACCGTCTGTACTTGTGTAAATGTTGTAGATTAAAATGCGACCATTTGTAGATGTATCTTGTCTCGGAAGATATGATAGCTGTGTAATTGTACGAGTGTCACCAAGGTCTAGTGTTAAATTGAACGGATATTGGTTTGGTGTACTCCATTTGCTATGCCAAATTGTATTTGGATTACCATCAATCGCATTGCTAGCAGGGTCATGCCATGATTCCTCACTGTTTGCATTTGCTTTCATGATTGTTTTAGATAATACAGCTAGCGGCTTCACAGGTTTAGAATCCTTTGCTTCCCAAATAGGCGCAGTTAATGTTGGGTAATGTAAAGCTTCTATTTTTTGTTTTGTTTCCGCTGATGCCATAAGCCCCCATTTATCAAAAAACGGAAGTAAATTTTGCTTTGCTACTTTAGATGCATTGTAAATAAAGGCTTGGGTTTTCTCTTCACTTGTTTTTGGAAGCTCTGCTCTAGGTATGGAGCGATACAATTGATGTAATTTCGGATAAAATTCCTCTCCAAAAGCTAAGTCCAATTGCCAAAACATTGTAAGTTTCACAAAGCCATCATCAATTTTATTATAGTCTTTTTCCGATTGAGGCTTACTTAAATAAGTAAATGCTTTTTCATATGTTCCATCCGTCTCTAATCTCGATGGATTTCCAAAAGCACGTTGGACAGACATACTATAAATGTTTGTAGTCACTTCTCCTAATCCATCCCACATCCAAGGAGTTTGTTGTCTTTGATGTCCCATTTCATGCCAAGGTCCCCATCCATCTTTTGTAAACTTATTTATATCTAATACGCTTTTAATCGCATCTCCAACGTATGCTGTTCTACTAGGATACGCATACATATAATAATCAGATTGATTATCCTCCACAAAATGCACGTAATGCTTATCTGCTTGTTCTTCAGTTAAACCAGAAACCCGATCTTCAATTCTAATCGCTTCGTCTATTTTTTTTAAGAGTTCGACAGGATCTGTATTAGAACCTACTAAATATTTTTTCACCCGTTCAGGAGTTGCCGTTATTAATGAGCGCTCTCCTTTTAATTCCACCGCATGGGCGTTAGGATATGTATCTAGCATATGAATTAAATCTTGTTTCGTATGTTTGCCTAATTCAAAGAAAGGCGTAGGTACTCCCCCAGTTTTTATCTCAGCTTGTACTGTTCCGCCTTGTAGTGGATTGTTGAAATAAATCATTCCACCGTTTGGAGATTCAATTGTATTTTCGCCTGGTGCTAAAGTAAATGATTTTATTAATGAATCTTGATTCCATTTGGCATCATATGAAAATGTTCCTATATAAGCTACAATAGGCTGTGTTCCTTCTACTCGAATTGTTATTTTTTCATTGGGGCTTGCATATAATCCGGTTGGTTCATATGGACTAAATTTAAATTGACGTCTATCCATATTTTGGATTATATCTACATTCCCCTTACCCATAACATGAAAAATTCGTTCGGTGAATACTTGTGTTGCAACAGTTTGTTCTTGAGTTTCAGCACGAGCAACTACATGATTTGTCATGATAGGTGTAAATAACGTAGTTGTTAAAATGGCAGAAGTTGCAAGTACTTTTAATGGTTTTTGTAACATTTGAAGCCTCCTTTTGTCACAAGAATTATTTTTTTACTTTAAGGATAATACCACATGTCCATCAAACTAAGGTTTTAATATATCCCCTAAATGAAAATTTTCTTTCTCTACAGGTAGCTACTTTAAGAAGTCAGCTCATCTTTTTGTTTTTGGGGCGTTTATTTTTCTTAAGTTGATGGATATGTATGGTGACCCCTATAAGAGTATTAACACATGCATGCTACCCGATTTTACAAGTATCTTCATACTACATTCATGACCAAAGTACTTTAAACAAACGTTTGATTAATAAAGAACACCTGATTAATAAGCCTCCCAAAAACTCATCTTAAAAACTATGTCCCTGATACGTACTTTCTTGAATTACTACCTCAGCTATCATGAAAAAATAAATTAAATCTTTACAGAAAAAAACAACTTGGATAAGGACAAGTTGTTTTTTTCTGTAGGGTACAACAAAGAAAGAGTGGAGGACACGATACACCCATGTCAATGAGGTAAAGCAAACTAACTAATAAAACTAAAAATTCTGATAATTAAATCACTAAGGGTTTTTGTTTACTCTTTCTTTGTAAGAATGAGTTTAGCATGAAAAATAAAATAAAACAACAAAATTATACAAATTTCCGATAAATTCGACATTTTCTTATTACCATTTCCAAAATTAACAATAATGAAATAAAAAAGAAAGTAGTAAGTACAGATCAATAATAGGTTTATGCTACGTAATACACACTAAATTTATGTAAATGTCTCTCATATATCGTTTTATTATTTATATTTTTGTTATTTCCTGTTGCAGAACCCTTAAGAAGATAAGAATTCTTTTTTTATATTAAATTTCTACAAAAAAAGATAAGATCGGAGAAGTCGATCTTATCTTTAACACATGGAGTAAACAATAGTGATGACCATCATATTTTTATTTTACTTTATTTTTCGTTAATTAAGAATATTAATCTCATAATCAACAAGTATATCTATATTGAGAAATATGTTGTAAATGTTTAAAAAATCGAATGTAAACTTTCATCCAAAAGTTTACATTAGTACATATTAATAGTTTGGTGTCGCATAGATCGCAAAAGTTTCCCCGATTGAGAATGCCCCAAAAAAATAACACCTACAAACATTTGTAGGTGTTATTTTGATTTATTTAGGATTGTAATAATAGAGCATTTATTTGATTCAAAACTGAGATGACTGCTGGTATCTATGAACAAAAAAATATAGAAAGAAAAAAATAAATATAATAAGGGAATGCAAGTATACTAATCTATACTGCATTCCCTTATTGTAATTGTATATCCACTATATTTTTATTCTTCCTTTTCCAAAATTTTAAAAATAACATCCGAATTTCTTAGTTTTCACCTCTTTCTAGATTCACTCTATTGTAATGCAAACTCCTCATTAAATATCCAATCTATTAGCTATCGCCCCCCTATAAACCATAATAACTTTTAAAATAGTAACCCCAACTGTTATAAAAACAACAAATTACATTTTTACAAAAGAAAACAACTTGGATAAAAACAGGCTGTTTTCTTTTATAGGGTAGAACAAAGAAAGAGTGGAAAAGCAATACACAAACGTGTAAATCACATGGAGTAAACCGATAATTAAGACTAAAAATTCTGAAAATTTAATCGATAAGGGTTTTCGGTGACTCTTTCTTTGTTGTTATGAGTTTAACATAAAAAATAACAAGAATCAACAAAAAAACTAAAAATTCCGTTTAATTCGACATTTTTTGATATTTTTTTACCACAACTTTTAAAAATCTGCTATTCTTTTTATATATCTTTCACTTTAATATTGTTTTCATTTTAATGTTGTAATACATTCCCGAAGGAGGCTTATTATTATATGAAGATGATCACTACCACTTTTTCATTAACAACTGCTGCAATTGCTACACTTCTCCCTTCAGTAGTAGCAGCTGATTCTCATGCTGTATCAATACAACAAAATGACAAAGTAAAAATCGGATTTGTAAATTTTGACAAAGTACATCTGTATCAGGGCGCTACTACAAATAGCAACTCTATTGAAAGTATTACATTCAATACTCCAGTTAAAATATTAGAAACAACACCTGACTGGTATAAAGTAGATGTACAAAATAAAATTGGTTACATGCAAAAATCTTATCTTTCTCCCACAAAACAAACACAACCAAAAAATCAATATATTGTAAATGCGATTGTATTAAATGTTCGTATAGAGCCAAATGCAGAATCTACTATTCTCGGTGTACTACCAAATGGAAAATACATCTCCATTTTAGAAGAATGTGGTGAATGGTATAAAATTTCTTATAATGGAAAAACAGGATATGTGAAAAAAGAATTTGTCTCTGATGGTTCCCATTCAATGGTTAAAGGAACCACCGTACAAGGAAATTCATCTTATTATGTTGCAACTCCTGTATTAAGAGTGCGAAGCGGAGCGGGAACTAACACTTCTATAATTGGATCTTTAAAAAATGGTACCCAATTACAAGTTGTAGAAACAGTAGGTTCTTGGTATAAAATACGTTTCGGTTCAGGTTTTGGATATGTAGCTAAACATTATGTATTACAAAACAAACCACAAGAAACTCCTTCTATTCCAGCTGTTTTCAAGTCCCCAACGAAAGGGATAGTCAGCTCTACATTTGATGTTCGTTGGGGAGAAATGCATTACGGAGTAGATTTCACAGCTCCAGGTGAAGTTCCAATCCTGGCAGCAACAAGCGGAAAAGTAATAAAATCCTACTACTCTAATTCCTATGGAAATGTTGTGTTTATTGCTCATACGATAGATGGGAAATTATATACAACCGTTTATGCACATTTGAAGGATCGTACAGTACAAGCGGGTGATCGGGTTGAAACCGGACAAATGATAGGACACATGGGGAATACAGGACATTCAACCGGGCAACATCTTCATTTTGAATTACATAACGGCGAGTGGAATTTTGAAAAAACAAATGCAGTGAATCCCATACCTTATCTAGTTCAGTAAAGTATTCTACCAAGTATTTGTAAAGAGAACCACTACGGATCTATTTCCGGGTGGTTCTTTTGTTTTCTATGAATAGATTATAAGAATTAACAGCTTTTTATTCGTGCAATCATCCTGCCCATCACTACATCACTTAATAATCCAATTATAAATATAATATTAAAACAAATTAATATAAATTTACAATAATTTCATAGGAATAACTTCCGCATCAAAAGGTACACTTTTCATAACATGTTGAATGATATGTCGGTAGGAAAAAAGTCGAGATTCACTTTAAGAATGATTTAAAGGTTATATTTTGTTACAACAATAAATTTGTCGAACTACAATAAATTATATTTAAATTTAAATATTGGTTAATAAGTAATAATGCTTGGTACTTACTGGTTCGTTGTACAAAACCAACATCTCTAGCAAAATCCCGTAAGGTATTTGGAGATAAAAAACTTTGAATCTTTTGAGCAAATAGTTGTAATTCGTCAGACACAGAAACAGACATAAAAAACGCCATCCTTTCCTATGATTCTACAGAAAGAATAGCGTATTTTTTCATTTTAGGGGGCATTTCTTTTTATTAGCTTGATAGCGATGTGGCGGTAGCCCTTCTATAGCTAATTGATTAAGTTTAGCGAGAGACATATAGCGATATAACTCTTCGGCAAATAAAGACAACTCTTGTTTTTGATGCATATTCATAAAAAGCACGTTACTAGTTAGATGAATTATACCCAAATCGATTTATAAAGAGCATGTTATTTGGTTATAAAGGCTGAGATAACATTAAGTTAATTTGCAAAAAAAATGTCGAATTCATGCGGATTTTGTTGTTTTATTTTATTTCCAGTGATAAAGTCTTAATTATAGATAGAGTGGAAACAAACCACTTTTCAGTTTTATTTTCTGAAAATTTAGAATTATAGCGATTGACATGTTTGTACACTTTCCATCTCTACTCTTTCTTTTTTCTTCCATGAAAGTTTTATTTATCATTTTAGATGTTACACGATGAACCGTAACGATAATAACTAGTGGTAAAAAAACTATAGAAGAGTTTATTCCTTAATTAAGGAATACCACATTATTAAATGAAATTGAATTTTGTTATGATTCCATCCGAGAGTGAAATTCGATAAAGGCAAAATTAGTGAAAGCTAATGGCGCAAAGCTATAGGGACTAAGGTGCATTCCACTATGTCAGCCAGTTGCCGAAAGGTTAGGAAACTACCAAATTATATTCATGTTGGCTGTTTAATTCCTCATGCCTTTAGGTGTGGGGAATTATTTTATATAAAGGAGGATAATGCAGCAGTTAAAGGTCAAAAACAAAACAAGGGGGACTTATTTTGAAAAAGATTTCATCTTTATTATTAACTATGCCGATTATTTTAGGGAGTATTGCTACGATTCCGTATACAAAAGTTTCAGCTGAAACGGTGTCATCCAATCTAGAAACATTCAATCTAGAAACATTGAACCAAAAGACAAATCAGGCAATTGCAAATGGTAATTTTGAGGGTCATTTGAGTTATCTCACAGCGTATCTGAATGGAAATATTGGGAATATCACTGAAGCGAATTTAAAAAATAAGCTTGGAGACCCAGTATTTGCAGCGGCTTTGGCTCAGTGGCAATTCATATCACAAACAGGCGCTGCAGCAATGAATACATTCGCTAAAAAAGATGCTGCTCATCAAAATTTTCTTAATTGGGTTATGAAAAATACAGATGTAATGAATACGTTTCTTGAAGGAGGTAGTCCAACTGGAAAGAATCCAGTAAATGCACTTGAAATATGGAATACAATATGGAATACAGATGCAGATTCTCATGAAGGATTGTATTTGAAATTAGCGATAGCGACATCGTTAGCTCATGCTGAACCTATAAAATATTGGACAAATAATACACCTATTAATCCATTAACAAGGTACCAACATTATAAATTAGCAGATCACAATAATGAGTTACTTCCTTGCTTTAGAACATATGATGTTTGGCATTTAAGATTAGTAGTGAATACTTGGTCACCAGAAGAAGATTTAACTTGGGCAAGAAAAATGATTAATACGGAACATCCAGAACTGAAAAGTCAAGAAAAGATAGGAAAAAGTGCATATTTGATTAAATATGTAACAAAGAACAAAGATGGGGTTAGCGTTCAAGCTGGAAATAATGCATTCTATGGTTTAGGTTGGAATCTTTCCTCAATTTACAGAAATGGTGCGGTATGCGGTGGTATTTCAAAGTTTGGTGTGCAAGTAAGTCAAGCCTTTGGTGTGGCAGCTATGCCTGTTACACAGCCTGGACATTGTGCACTCATATGGAATGACAAACCATCTTCTTGGAATTTAGGAAATGATATATCTGGATGGGGAGAGTCGGGCCGTCATGATGTAACTGTTATTCCTTGGTCAGATAATAGTTTGAAAAATCAAGTACCGAACATATTATTATTTGAAAATGCTGAACGTGATTCAGTAAAACTAGATCAATCAGAGCGATTACGCTGGTTAGCGAAAGCGATGTCTTCATCAGATAAGAAAAGTGCAATTTATAAAACGGCTACTAATATTCTACCAATTAATGTTTTAGTATGGAAAGATTACGTTTCTCTCATGTTACAAAATCCAAATGTAACAGATGCTGAGTGGCAAGAATTAAATAACGGTATAGTTACTGCTTTTGCTAATGAGCCAAGACCTATGTTGGATCTTCTTACTCAAATTAGAAGCCATGTTCTTAATACAGGTGATAGAGCTAAGCTTCAGCAATATACTTTAAATATATTAAATGCATTCTCCACAATAACAAATGTTAATGAGAAGCAAGTAGCTAATAATATAAAAGCCAAAATGCCAAGTTTAGGGTTGTCCCTTGCTACTTTTAGTTTTGATGGAGTAAATGCAGGGAAATTAATGGGAATTAAAACCGATACGGAATACAGTATTGATGGAGGGAAAACGTATAGAGCTGCTACAAGCAATGATATGCTTCTTAGTAATGAAGAAATATCAGCAATCAATTCAACGAATGATATTTTAGTAAGAGTGATTGGAACAACGCAGCCTTTACTAATTCCAATTGGACAAGCTGCTAAATTAAATGTTTCTTCAAATGATGATGAGAACTTAGTTTTTGGTATAAATGGTACGATGGAATTCAGCACGGATCAAGGTTCGAACTGGACAAAATATAATCCAACTTCACCTAACTTACCAGATTTAACAGGAAATGTTACTTTAACAGTTAGAAAGTTTGCTGTTGGTTCAAATCCAGCAAGTGATGCTGTTAACTTAAAGTTTACTGATAATTCTGTATTAGGATTAATACCGCATACAAGTTTATCTGTTGCAGGTTTCTCAAGTCAACAAAATGCAAAGGATAATGCTGCTGCAAATGCAGTTGACGGAAACTCTACAACAATGTGGCATACGTTATGGAATGGAAGCGATAAGGCTCCATACATTACGATAAAGCTTAATGAAGTTACTAACATATCGCAATTAGCTTATGTTCCAAGACAAGATAGTAATAATAACGGTAACATAACTAGCTATAATATATACACAAGTTTGGATGGAGTTAACTTTACAAAGGTTGCTACTGGAAGTTGGGAAAATAATAAGCTTACAAAGAATGTAAGTTTCAGTAAAGTAGATACGCAATATGTAAAGCTTGAAGTGGTATCAGGACGTGGTGGATTTGCTTCAGCTTCAGAAATAAAATTATATAATAACTAGTTGAAAGATGAATGGGGACTGTAGCAAAAGTATTTTATATTTTTGTTACAGTCTTTTTTCTATTTGTTCTTTTATCAAGGTTTATTAAGTTAATTTAATCAAACTTTATTCAAAAGCTACATTTCCATCTATATTTTGGATAGATTTCTTGCGAAATATGTCCCTAAAGCAGTATTTCAATTTAAATGTGATACGATAGTTATATATTCGTTTTGCTAGTAAAAGGAGATGAGTGTCGATGAAAAACCATATAAAAGTAAATGGCAAAATCCTTCAAACAAATAAAAAATGGTCACATCTCAAACAAAAACAAAAAGAACATATTTCTAATTGGTTACGTAGAGAATATACACAGTTTGTAAAAACATATCATAGAAAACCTAGGAAGTATGAACATGATGAGATTCTTCATGAAGTGATGAACCAAATACAGGAACGTGAAATTTGGATTCCTTATGGTGAAGTAAAAAGATATTATCTAAGCAAAATAGGAAAATGGTTTAGAAAAATAGAAAGTGAATGGGAATCACAAATATCCAACAGTGAAAAGCAGCAGGTATTAGAAGAAAAGTAAATACAAACAAACCAGGGGGCGCATTCCATGTTTAATTTACAAGAAGATATGTATGAACAATTGAAAGAGAAAAAAAGCGAGGTCACTATATTTTTAAAGAGTGGTGTTCGCATACCTGGGCAGATTATTGCAATGGATAAATTTACTGTCCTTATGATGGTTCATGGTAAGCAACAGCTAGTCTATAAACAAGCCATTTCTACAATTGCTACGTAATACATACTGGATTTATGTAAATATATCTCAATATTTCTTTATTACTATATACACTATAATATAAGTAATTCTTTTTATTATTTATATTTTTGTTATTTCCTGTTGCAGAATCCTTATAATAAGGATTCTGTTTTTTTTGCATTAAATTTCTACAAACAAAAAAATAAGATCGGAGAATTCGATCTTATCTTTAAAACAGGGGGTAAATAAAATTGATAACCATCATATCTTTATTATATACTATTTTTTGTTAATTTTGAACATTGATAACATTATTAACAAGTATATCTATATCAAGTAAATTTATTGAAAAATTAGTTGAGAATGTTATAAAAATCGAAAGTATTGACTTCATTAGCCTTATCCGACTTCAGCTATTTTTAGCAAAATCACAAACAAAAGTATACATTCAAAACTTGATGAGTAAAGAGATTAAAACACCCGTGATCAAAAAAGAAAAAGCTAGATTCATGCTAGCTTTTTTATATAATTCCCGTTAGCGGTAGTGAAAAATTATACTTTATCATTTTTTTTAATATTAGATCTCAATTCTTTAAATGTTTCAATTAATTTTTCCCCGAAAATATAAATAGTTTTTTCCCAAGGATGCCCTAAATAACCCCATTTAAAGTCTTTTTGCAAAAAGAAATAGTAATCTCCATCCGGAAAAAATGGGATTTTCCAGTGATTATCATCTTCGTTTAGATTTAGATTTAAACTAGGATTCATCCAGTAGCCAGCATGCTGCCAATCTAACGCATATATATATTCATGTTCCGTGGTACATAGAATAAGAGATCCCAATAATATATGATCAAAATTATC
Source organism: Bacillus sp. FSL E2-8887 (assembly GCF_038007205.1). NCBI lineage: Bacteria > Bacillati > Bacillota > Bacilli > Caryophanales > Bacillaceae > Bacillus > Bacillus sp. FSL E2-8887. Next base: position 75,199 of record NZ_JBBOWS010000003.1, on the reverse strand, counting down.
ATAATCGTCATCAGTCCATTTCCCTTCAAAACAATCAGATAAATCATAAGTAATATATGGACAAGAAAATTTAAATGATTGGTCACCATCTATATTAGGATTAAAACAAAATTCATCTTCAAATCTATCCCAAACATCCTCATACTCTTTCGTATTTAACAAAATCCACTTATTCAAAATCATTACCTACTTTCTAGTATAATCACATAATTAAAAATAACATGATGGAACTGCTTATTCTATTCGCATCTGGTTACCATAACCCCACTTATCAGCAGTCAATCTATCTAGAATCCTATTAAAGTCCCTTTAGAATATCTGAAGGGACTTTTCGTTTACATGATCAAACGTTATTACTAATTTGTAATTGCTCTAAAAGATAATCACAGACATTCACAAAAATACATTGTTTTTTTAAATTTAATAACAAGTATTTCAATTCAAATTCTTGATAAAAAATCTTAGTAATATATAGTTTAAACTCATCTAAATTAGGCTTTTCTGAGCTGTATAGTATATCTAAAGGAAGTTTAAATTTAGAAAATAAATGATCATTTTGGGCAAAAATCGAAACTTCTTCTCTAGTTAATCGATCACGAAATGCAATTAAAATTTTTGTTAAATCCTTTACTTGTTCTTCTTCAAATTCATAATCTATAGCAAATCTATAAAATGGGAATTCGTCTGACTGAATCATACTTTGCATAAGTCTAAATTGATATCTTAATAAAGTCACTTCTTTGATTAAATCCATGTTCCTCCTCCTTTTTTTCCTAAATTAACCAGATTATCATAACAATATATAATTTGAAATACACATACTTATGATATATCACCCATACAATCTTTGCACCAGAACCCTACATTTCCAGATCTTTCACCCATTTGTATATCATCACGATTTAAAGGGTTTTGGTGCAAATAAAGGATACATCCCAAAAAACAATGAGGATTCCTACCGGAATCGTTCTTTACGCTGTTAATCCAAATAATTGATGAATGAATTGTTTTTGATTTTGAACAGACTGATCCCGTAAATCAATCTGTTCTTTTTTTATCATATGCATGGCTTCTACTCCTGCAAGAATAAATGTAGCTGTGCGAAAAGATTTAAGTCCTAACATAGAGCGTATACGTTTTTTAATGAAACGATGGTCTTGCTCTACGATGTTATTTAGATATTTTATCTGCCTGATTTGAATGCCTAACGGCATTTTTTTCTCTTTCTTCAACCCGCTGATAGCAATGGGATAGGCGGGATTTTTATCAACTGTGATTGCACGAGGTTTTGAAACATGAAAAGACCGCAAAGCCTTCTTGAAGAATCGCTTTGCAGCCTTATGGTTTCTAGATTTACTGAGATAAAAATCAATCGTGTTCCCTTCAGAATCAACGGCACGATATAGGTACATCCATTGTCCTTTTACTTTTATGTACGTTTCATCTACTCTCCAGGAGTCATTCGTTTGTTTGAGATGACGTCGAATTCGCTTATCTAACTCCGGCCCATATTGATGGACCCACCGCATAATCGTTGTATGAGCCAAGGATAGTCCTCTTTCCTCCATCATTTCTACCAAATCACGAAAACTAAGATTGTACCGTAGGTACCAACGTACAGTTAATAGAATAATATCTGGCTGATAGTGCTTCCATTTAAACAAAGTTTCCTTTTTCATACTGATTACACACCCTTTTGTAGAGTAATAGTATCAGTATGTCCAAGATTTACAGATTCATTGCACAAGTGTTATATTTTTTGCACTAGAACCCTTTATTCTCTTTTACTTTATTTCTGCACCAGAACCGTTATACAACCATTTAGGAAATATTTTTTTATTATCACTATGGTACGTGAAATTATATATATTCTTCAATATTCGACCACTGAACAATATAATATCTCTTAATTTATTAAACTCGTTTTCATTCCTCCATAAATTAAGAAAAGCCTAAACCCTTGTGTACCAACGGGTTTAAGCTTTTAATTTTATAGGAATACCTTTTGCAACAAGTTGCCATTAGAATAGTGTATCAGCAACTTGTAGCTATTACTATGAATGCTAGATTCCACAAAATTATTACAAGTTTTTTCACTTTATTATTTTGTTTATTCTATGCGTTTAAGATTTAAAACATGTTAATTAATTGACATGTTTTAAACATTGAACTTTAGGACAAGCTAATAGTAAAAAACTTAGATTAATTGAGGTGAATATAATGGATTGGTTTGATATTGGCAAACCCAGAAGTAAATTTGGTAAATTCCTAGATAAGCACCATTTAACTCAACAAGATATCGCTAAAGAGAGTGGCGTTAGTAGAGGAACCGTTAGTCGGTTGTGTAAAGGAAGTGCTTTTCATCCATCTCTAAAAAACGGTAACAAAATTATTAGAGCTTTAAAAAAGTTAACTAATAAAAATGTAGATCATCAAGATTTTTGGTTTTAATCAAAAAATATCATTCATCACAAAAGTTCTCATAAATACATTTTGTTTTACAGCATATTGCTCCAGCTTTGATTGTCTATAGTCTGATAATGTGAAAAAGATAATTACTGGAACAATAGCATTCTGTCTTTTATAGATATCTGTTATATGGCCATATAACTGTATTTTATGTTCGTTTGCTTTCATATGTTGCATACGATCTATTTCAACGAAATGGGGAACATTATCCTCAAAATACGTTGCGTCAGGAATAATCTGATACCGTTGACCATTGATTGAAAACTCGATAGGTCTTTCTGTTTTCCATTCTGGAAATCCAAGCCACATCCAACTCTCGTTTCGCATTAAAATGTGCTGTAATTGACTACTTTTCTTTACTTCTTTTGTAATACCTAATAAATCCCGTCCTTTTTTATTTAAATAATATACGTGTTCACGAGCCATTTTAGTAATGTGACAATACGGGTGCATATCCTTTAACACACGATTTGCATTTCGAATACTTCCTAGACAGTGGATGGCTTGCAATTGCCTCCTGGTTGCAAAATCCAACTTACTCAAAGTGGATAAAATCTCGATTTGTCTCGCTTTCTGTTTGAGTGTTTGATGCCTCATTTTGCTTCACCACCTTATATTGCTTCAGCAACTCCCACATGTCTGTATCCTTTAAAAAAGGTACCTGGATTTCTTCTGTACGATCTGTCTTAAATAATGCTCTTCCTGGAAGAGAAGGCAAATCCTCCAGACCTGGTTCATCCAATGCAACTTGGGAAGCAACCGCTGTTGGTAATCGAAAACCTAGCTTTGCATCAGCATTTTGTTTGATCTGTCTTGGCAATGTATCAGAGGTTGGATATTGAGTACAAAATATGAGCCGGAATCCTAAACCGCCTCCAATTCTTGCGATTTCAGATAACATCTCCTGGCACAAAAATAATACATCACGTTGTTTTTTAGGTAATCCTTGTGTAGGACAAAGGTTGGCTCCTTCATCTACTATGATGAAGCAACGTTCTCTAATCGATGTGTCTATGATATTGGTAAAATAGGACTTCTTCATCATTTCAATCTGTTTTACCATCTTTTCACGTACTCTCCCCAACATCTCTAACGTCTGTTCCGGGTTTTCAGCTACTTCTACAACTTGGGATAGCTCTTTGTAAGGACTAAATTCTAGTCCTTCTTTCAGATCAACAATAAAAAATTTCACGTGTTGAGATTGTTGTAAAATTAAACTAGTCATCACATTTTTTAAGAATACTGTCTTTCCAAAACGAGTCATTCCACTTACACACATATGCGGTGTTTTCTCGAAATCATGATATACGTATTTATCTAACGCTTTCCCCATCATAACGCTCCATGTGTGCTTTTTTAACAGATCCTTAGACCAATTCCGTATTTCAGGTATTTGTTGCTTAAATACGCGAATATGAAGCTCTCTTTGATGGAACGATATTTTAACAGGTTTGTATAGTCCTTCTTCTAATACTTCAACTAACTTCTTGATAAGTTGACTAGGTACGCCAAGTGGTAACTTGTAAACATAATTCATACTTATGTCATCTTCAATTTCTTTTATAAAAATGGGGTATTGTAATTCACCTTTATGTTGAACACATATCTTTGCAATTTCAAAAAACGTTGCAATTTTTTTCTTATCACTCATTCCGTTACTTTGATAAAAATAAGCTACAGTTATAAAGGTTGCTGGTATTAATAAAAGTGACAACATTCCCTCCATACCTCCTTAAGGTAGTTGAGCCTGTATGGAAGCTTAGAAACAAATGTTTAAGATGCGCTATTATAATCATTTTCAACTACCAGATATAATACTAACGTAGAAACACATCTAGTATATCCATTAGAACGTACCAAACACTCCCTATCAGCAAGCATTTAAGACCCGCATGTAGCAACCAATCTGGAAGGTAAAGACCTTTCTTTTTCAGCAATTTTATTCCTAAAACTGAAACTCCTGTCACGCCATAAACAATCCCTAGCTCTCCAATGATTGTCATGTTAATCCCATCCTTTTGGTTTAATGGACAAATTCCCCTTACGATCCCTGTAAAGTTGATATTCATCTAATAGCTCATTCCAAGACACAGTCTGTTCATCGCCATATAAATCCTCTTCAATTTTTTGGCTTAAATAATAATAACCTCGGTATTGTCGGTCCAGGTATACTTCATGGCGTAGCATGTGCTCTCGTATAGCACAAAGGTTATCATCCTTCTTGGTTCCTTTGTACATTTGTCTGAGCGTTTCTGAAGAGTAGAGATACGGAGTGCTGTATAACATTTGATATTGGCTCATATTTTCACCATCCATATAGATTTCTAGTTACACTAAATACATATGAGGATGATCCGAATTTTTGAAGTTGTACCTTAAAAAAGTACAAAAATACGCCTCCCCAATTTTGGGATGACGTTCAACAAAAATTTCAACTTATCCGAATCAACACTATAATGACAGCAGCTATTGGCATAAATCAATCTGGAATCACATAAAAATATTGCAGTAATATCTTTCTCTATATATTTTTTAGCATCTCATACAGGAGACATGTTTTGTAAAACGTAAAAATGATACTTTTATCCTCTGTCTAAAGAAAGACTTAATTCCTACAAGGATTTTCTTGTATCGTAAATTTGTAATTAAAAATTAGTTAATAAAATCTAATATAAATATATATCTTATATATATTTAAAATATAAAGATAAAACTTATATAGGACTGGTAAATGTACGTATATCCTTACTGTAACAAAGGCCTGTAGCATCTCAGAGTGTAAAAAATCATAAATAGTAGAATCTAACAACGGAAAATTAGGTATTATTATGATTTAAAATCTACAAATAATCATAAATGAAATTTAGTGTTCCTACATAAAAAATGAAACAAATTGATACATTGTTAAACATATTTATTCAATCGTAGAATTCCATATAAATCCACTGAATCTCCACAATTTTATTATCTTTATCCACAAAAGATTCACATTATGTGTTAATTAATCAACATCATCCAAATCCATCACATAACTCACATTAATATTGATGATTTTTGATAGATAAAGGTGTATAAGCTATTTATATCAATGATAATTGCACTAAATTATTCACATTATGTGCTATTTATCTACTTATCCACGAAATTTAATTTTTTTCTTATGATTTCTTGTAGATATTTGAATGTATTTAGACAGCTCATAACGTGTTTATATGAAAGTATGTGTGGAAATTTAGATAGGTACCATACTATTTTTGTATATGATTGCATAAAAAAAGACTCTATTATGAATAGAATCGAGTAAAGTTACTTATTGTGAAAAATGAGTAAAAGTCTTTTAAAGAAACGTATCAACACGAATAGCCCTCTATCTTGAATTTTTTCAAAAATAGAGAGCTGATTAGTTTGTTTTCATTGCTGTTAGTACTTGCTCAGCTGTTGTTACTGGGACACCAGCGCGTATTAACTGTTCAAAGGCACGCATAAATGTAATTAAATTGAAGCTATCTGGTACTTCAATAACGCGAAGCTTTTCTTTTGGTAATCTATCTATCTTTTCAATGAACAATTCACGAACATCACTTGGAATAAAGCGATCTTTATGTCCTCTTGCTTTTAAGAGTTCACGTATTTCTATTTCTAAAGCCATATAAGCGTTTAGGTTTGTACCTTGTTCATAGGCATACTTTCTAAACAACGTTTCTTCTTGATACTTTAGATAGTTGCGGTGATACGATTCCTCTGTAACAGGTACAGCAAATTTGTAGTTTAGTAATTCATACGTTTTGCGGAACAGCTTTTTGATGTTTCGAAGAGAGTACATAGAGAAATGCAATCCGAAATCAAATACAGCTTGTTCTTTTTGTTCTTTTGGAACATGTTGTGTAATAAGAGGATAAATACCTTCTTTAGCCGCTGTATCAAGAATTTGATATTGTGATGTTTGATTTAATAATTTTTTCAGTGTATATACTAACTTGCTTGGATATTCTTCATTACGATCTATCATGTCACGTAAGCTATGAATTACGCTTCGAATTTGTCGATGGCATGTATATTTAAGTACAGCAATAAATTTATTCATGTCTTGTGTAAACTCACCAATATTCATCTCTTGTAGCACGGATTCGATAAAACGAGCTTTACGAGCATAAGTAAGCTTTGGTGTGAATGGATCGCGATACTGTACTTCGCCTGTTTCTTTTGTACATAAGAAATCCGTATGTAAGGATAGATATAGAGTTGTATATCTTTTTTTATTCTTAGTCCCTTTTTGTAATTTACAAATTTTGAATAGTGGAGTCCCTGTACATGGTAATGCAGTCGTTAATTCTGTTATAACTGCGCGTATTTGATGTGGGTATTTTTTATGTAAAAAGCGGTACATCCCACCAAAATGAGTTCTATTCCCTCTTTCATCTTGTTTGTCTAAGGAACGTTTTAGTGTAGTTTCACTGTGCTGTTGCATAGCAATATCTAAGAATAGCTTCTTAGCTGCAACTGATAACTCAAAGAAAGCTTTCGTAAACACCACTGGGCTAATATAAACATATGCATTGGCCTTTTCAGTTTCTTCATTCATAAAATGAGTTAATTTAATTGTATATCGGCCATCTAATTCATTTTCAATCGTAATAATGTTATGTAGGTTTAATTTTTTTAATGAAATATAAAATTGAGAGTGCTGTATGTAAGCAAATTCTTCTTTATATAGTTTGTAATCTTCCCACATCATATGTATTGTTACATTTGGAATGACTCCATTCGTGTAACATTTTTTGTGTAAATATAAGAAGACTTCCAAATCTGCGTTTGTAATGCCATATAATTTATGCTTTCTTCCCATTGTTTCCGAAATAGCAGATAGTGTACGACGTGAAAAAGATGGTTTAGCCTGTGCTACGAAGCCATCCACATCGGCAATACGCTCCTCATATGTCATATGATCAACAATATCCTCAAGGTATGTATCTTTATAGCTGTAGTATTTCTCTTCGAAAGTTTCAACAAGTTTTTGCCAAGACTTCAGTGTTACTAAAACTGCATTTGTAGATTGTCCATTTAGACTACGTTGATTACGAATAATAAATGATTTTCCCATCTTTTTCACCTCCTACCTATAAATTCAGAAATAAATGCCAAAACAATATAAAATATACCAGTTTTAATTATACCAAATCGGAATTTGCTGAAATACGTCCCTTTAAGAGGAAAAATGAAAAGATGAAACGTCCTTTAATCCCTTGTGTATCAAGGGGTTTCAGGATTTGTGTATTTTTTTTTATGGACATGATATAGCTATGAATTTTCATATTGGTAGAAAAGATGAAAAATAGAAAAAAAGCCTTGTAAACATGATTAAATCAACGGTTATATCGATTTTTTTAAAAATAAAAGGGACATCATATAGCTATGGATTTTCATGTTTATAGTTGTGAGATAAACAGATAAAACCCTTTAAATAGTGATGTTAATGGGTTTTATCTGTAATTTTATAGTTTCAAAAGGAACATGAAGTGGCTAGATAAGTTTTCATGTTTGGTTAAAAAAAGGGACATCATACAGCTATGGATTTTCATGTTGCATAAATACGTGAAAATAAGGTTATAAACGCGTAAAGCCTTAAGATGAAAAGGTTTATGGGATTTTCATCTAAAAAAAAAGGGACATCATATAGCTATAAATTTTCATAACTAATAATATAGCGTAATAGAAAAGCTTATATATCAAGCTTTAAGCACTTTTATAAAAAAATTTCGAGTTAGTAAAAAGAGTTACATAATGTCATTTTTGTTTCATGTTTTGATGGAAAGGGGAATGATATGACTATAAATTTTCATTTTTGATGAATTTGGGGTATTCGAAGTAAAATGTATATTTTCATTTTTACATTTTGGGTTTTACTTCTCTTTTAAATATAAGAGCAACTTAGGGAGATAAATATGAATAATAGTACTGAAAATCTAATAGAAAAAGAGTTAATGAATGAAAGATAGGTTATTGTATAATTGCTATTTGGATTTTACAAATCGATTGAGTCTTGTATAATCAGTTACAGAGTGGACTATGAGTATGCAAAATAGAGGCCTTAACATGTTAACAGCGAAACGAAAGAATGAATATTCTGACTTTATTTCTAGTTTTATAAAAAGGAACATCATATAGCTAATTATTTTCAAATTAAGATCAATAATAACTAAATGTGTGTAAGGAGCCGAATTTATATGGAAGACGTTCTACAATTGTTTAGAGATGCACTATCAATAACAGAACAACTGTATAAACAAGATGAGCAATTGTGGCATAAATGGGTTTCCTATTATGTTGAGGTTGAAGCAGATCAAAGTAAAATTGTGACTTCAAAATACCTTTCTCCATCATTTTCAATGCTTGTACAGTGGCTAGAACAACAACAAAGAAAAGGTATTTCTTCTCTAGATATATTTAAAAATATAGATGATTACAGATTAATCATTCATGAGACAATAGGTGTCTTTATTGAACAAGAGTTTCGTAAAAATCAGACACCTAGTACTATAATGGATACAGCAACAAGTAAATCAGATGCAAACATATTGAATGAAAACTATTTAGAAGTAAATAACTCTGCTGTCTATTATAAGTTAAGAGATGGAATAGCTAAAAATCAATTTGAAGAAGATGAAAACACACGGTTAAAGTCATATCCCATTGAAACAAAGGATAGTAATGGAGTGGCCCAGCTGTCCTCTCATAAAGATGAAGATCTAAGGTTAACGAATATTGAAGAGACAGCAAGATGGAATACATTAGTAGATGGCGTAATGAGTAATATGGATGATTTAACTGCAGATTGTTTAGATACCATCACAATTCAATGGTTGAATGAAGCAAAATCGCCGGATGAATTTATTGATTTTTCATATGAACAAGTTTTAGAAATGTGCAGTATTTCAAAGGCTAAGGCAAATGGTGTCGAATATTATAGGGTAGAAGATAAAATTAAGGTAGCGAAGCGGATTGCAGCCCTAGCGAGTATTTTTATATATCTAAATGATGAAAATGAAGTAGTCGTATTAAATGATCGCGCTGAAACAGGTAAGCATTATGAAGTAAAACGCGAGGTAATTAAAAGACTATTTGTATTAGATTCCGTAGTTCTATGGAGAGATAAAAATACAAACGAATACATGGGGATAGAATCGTGCCGAATCAAACCGGGAAGTTTCTTATCCGGATATCTATATGGATCTAATAGTACTACCGCACTATTATCAAAGAAGGCACTTGAATATAATAGTTATAGACACAAATATCATAAAAGATTAATTCGGTATTTGACATGGCAATGGAGAATCCGTCAAATGTTTTCTAGCTTACAAAGACCTTATTCTATAGGTGGAGATAAAGGTTTGTTAGCAGTTGTGGGTATAAACCAGAAACAAAAACCTAATCGTATCCGCGAACAATTAGAAAATGTTCTTAGTGATTTAGAAAAAGAAGAAGTAATTTCTCATTGGGAATATCATAATGGTTTAGAAGAAGAAAAACTGACAAAGAAGAATTGGTTTAAAAACTATTATTCACAGTTAGGAATAGTAATATTACCACCAAAAGAATTAATTAGTTCAATGGAAAACTTAGCGAAAAAGAAAACAATTGATACAATACATGAGGAAAATCATCGAATAAAAATTGTAGAAAAACCATTAGATACGAATGAAAATGAACAACTAATCAGGGAGAAAATAGAGTTGATTCATATGAAAAAAAATATAACTATGCGAGAACTTTCAATAGAGATAGGTATATCACAGCCTACTCTTTCTAGATTCTATAATAAAAAAACAAAACGTCTCTCTGGTACTGCGAGAAGCAAATTAAATCAATGGTATAAACGACAGTTAATTATTGATAAGATGTAAGTTGAAAATTAAAGTCTAAAAAAAGAGTCCTATTTCTAGGACTCTTTTTTTTAGAGTATTTACATACTAATTCCCCCACTTCAGACAGTCCGTTAGGACGTTAAGTGGCGGGTAGTTCACGATGGATTTATAGCGTCATTCTCTTTATCCCCTCGAACTCGGTGTGAGCACACTCGACCTCGTCAAACGTTACAAAACTAAGAAAGTGTGGATGAACATAGAAACGAAGGTGGAGGCAGGTGCACCAAATGAAACCGTTCCCCGTGAAGAATTCGTGCAAATCGTAGCCCGCCAGGTTCGCGAGGTCAGGATGCTCGACTAATAGTCCGGAGTTCTTGTAGCCTGGACAACCTAGGGTATTTTCATTGTTGGGTGGTATTGACATCGTCGACTTTTGGGGCGATTTTGTGGGAGCAACCCACTCATCCGGCGTAGACGCTATCTCCCCCGTACATGGTTTCCCCTACCACAGAACGGAAAAATTACCGACGAGAACTACGAGCCCGACGTGACGAAACAAATGCTAGGACATGCATGAAGATATGTACATATTCATTATTGAAGCTATTAATAATAAAAAGTATTATAGAAAAGCGCAATTTATAATTCAAGTAATTAGGACTATTTATTCGGAGTAAATTAAATATTCAGAAATAACACTATTATCTGAAAAAAGAGGTGAAATTAATAGAAACAGTACATATTTAATGGTATGGATCGTATAGTTTAAATGATTTTTATAAACACGGAGGTTTGAAAATGGGACAAGGAAGCAGGTTTCAAGAAAAACAACAAAATCGTCGTCAAAAGGGAATTTTTAATATCGCATTTAGTTTAGTATTAGTGACAGTTGGTCTAGTGACATATCAGTTGTTTTTCATTTCTGATACATCAAAGAAAGCAATTGCTCAAGAAAAGAAAGCAACAAAGATAGAAGAGAAGAAAAGTGAAGATAAAGAAGTAGCAAAGTTAGAAGAGAAACAAAAAGTAGAAGAATCAGTAAAAACGAACGGAAATGAAAATAAAGAGGGAGAAAAAACGATACCTCAAGAAAAAGGTTCTCAAACCAATTCTTCTTGGAAGCCAATTGGTACAGAGCAAGGAGCAAAACCTGCAATGAAATTTGAAGAAGGAACAGTAGATTGGAATGAGATGAAAAAAGCAATTTCTTATGCTGTTGATGTTCCAGAGAGCCAATTGATTTTTGAATTCATTGGAAATAATGGTAATAATAAAGCCTACGGTAATGTACGAGATAAGCAAAGTAATAAAAAATATAAGGTTGATATTGATTGGGTAGAGAATCAGGGATGGAAACCTGCATCTGTTCAAGTGGTAAAATAAATGAGAGAAATGTAAACGTTCCCCTCTCTCGTTATGAGGGACTAAGCTATTAAGATAAACCTGGTTCTATATGATGTTTGACGTAAATGCTCAAAAAAGAGTCCGTATCACTCAGGACTCTTTTTGTTATGTTGACAGCATTAATTACCAAATAAACTTGCTGTATCAAGATCTTCATATTCATCATTCAAAACGTTTGTTTCAGATTTAGAAACATCTTCTTTTTTTACATCTTTATTATCGGATTGCTCTTCAGAAGTCTCAATTTTCTCATTAGGAGATTTTCTTTCATTATGGATGGTATGGATGCTTGAGTCTTCATTTTCGATAATGAGATTTGAATCATTTAATATGACCCGTTTAATCTCATTTAGAAAATCTTTATCTTGAAGCAAGATTTCTCTTTGCATTTGTTGTTGAATCTTATAATCCCCAACATCTTGTAAGCCATGTTTATCAATAAAGTAACAGACAAGTTTATATAATGAATCTGCTATATTTCCTTGAGATTCAAACCATTTAAAGAATTCCTCGTTCTCAATTTTTTTGAGATTCCAAAAGAAAGATTCTCTTTTCTTGTCAGACATATTATCTCACCTTTTTTCGAGTAAGAATTTTCTTGATAACTTGCATCCCTCTAGCATTCATATCTACAGCATATTTTTCTGGAATCCATAATAAGTACATACCCACTCGCTCACAGTACTCTAATAATTGGTCATATAATTCATCTTTAAAAGTAACACTTCCCCCACCATATACACATAAAATTTCAGCTTCACTAGCTGTATTACTTACATATTTTTCACCTGTATCTTCTAAGATAAGTTCAGCCTGTTCCACTTTTGTGATATTAAAGTACCCAGTTGCTTCTTCATGATATTTATGGTCTGGATCTTGAAGGATTTGTGAGAATTGTTGGCGTTTAATGTTTGTTCCACGCTCTTGGTTTAATAGCTTAACAGCTTCTTCTGTAGCATGCCCAACTCCACGTCTTTCTCCACTACAAGCATCAATTACTGGATTTACGCCAACTGTGTATATATACTCAGTTGTTCCATCTCCAATGTCACTATGCAAGATTTTTTTGTTCTTAAAGAATGATTTTTTTACAGTCTCTACCTCAAGTTTGTCTTTATATAGTTTAATAAAATCACTAAACATATCTTCTTCGCCTTCAAGGATTGCATATAAAGGAGGAACACCTTCTTGAGTAATGTTTGCACTGTTAAATGCTAAGCTGACCGTTACTTGTTCGTCCCCTACATAAACAACTACAACATGATTTGAATTAGTAAAACGTTGCTCTAGGTGCTTAGCATTTACAGGTGTCCATTGGCTTGCTGGAATAGCTGAAATAAGATCAACAGTCACATTAATTGATTGTGGTAGTTGTTCAGTTCTTTCCCACTCAAGCTGAACTGATTTATTTGCAATTAGTCCTAGCATATTAATTAACGGTAAATCATCATTATATTTTTGGCCTACTTTAATGTTCATGTTTTTTGGGTTCTTCCCTGTTAGCATTGCTCGATTACCAATAAAATACATCCCGGATCTTCTAATTGATTTACTAGCAATATTTACAAACATGTTGTCTACTAAATTGATTACATTTTTTTGAGTGTTTGTTTCAGTTACATTGGGCATTGAGTAAACGCTTTGATATACGTTTTTCATTTTTATGTATTCACCATTGATGTAACCTTTAAAAGAATCGTTTCCAATATCGCCTTCAATGTCTATATGAAGATTATTCCCTTTTAAATCTGTCATTATACATCACCTCTATAATTTTTATTTCTTATTTATATTCATTAACTATATTATAACTTAAAATCAGAATGAAATCAAGGGTTTGAAAGGAATTGATATCAATAAAATATAAAATAGATATATTTTGGATATAATTAAAATATTCATAGGATTAATGTTATTTTATGAGTTGGTGTGTTAGGGATTCTATTCCAATGAAATATATAATAGATATTTATTTTATATTTCATTTCAGTGTATTGGATAGATTTACTTTTTTAAAGTTAATAGTATGTTTGGTACTTCATTTGTATAAGTCCTGGAGAAGTTTTCTATATTCGTTGATAGGATTCCTTTAAGGTATATTTAGAAATTAAAGTTAGACTTAAAAGTTTAAATTGTAATATTCTTAAGAGAATTTGATGTTTTAGAGGGTGTATCCGAATCCCCTAACAGCACAAACGTTATCGAAGTGTTATTTTAGTGTTTAACATTACATGAACGCTATCCGTTTTCATAGCGATTATCCCTTTAATATCAACGTTTATAAGTTTTTTGAGAGGGATGCGAATGATACAAACGATCTACTTATTCTATATTTGTAATAAATAAACATACTTTAAGGAACATCCCAAGAACCAATCTATAAATTAATATATCTATAACGACATATCAATGAAACCTGGAGAATATAGATCTGTGCTATAGCGACACATAAATTAGTTGCTAATATTAAAATTGCATCATTATGTCTAAATCGTATCGTTATATAGGACTAAGATATTCATTGCACACTTATTGAACGCTATGCGTTCATGAGTCGTTATATCCATTAATATACGGTGCTAAGATATCTTTGCTTCGGGTGTATAATGTAACTTTGTTATGATATATTTTTAATTAAGAGCATACGTTGTCATAGCGTTCTTGAACTACTCACCACTTAATGTTCTTACGGACTGTTTGAAGCGGGAGATTCCTACGATTAAGAGACGAATAGCTTCGTTTCTAAGATTTAGGTCCTGCGTTAACATCTTTATCGTGAAATGGGATACAAGAAGAGCAATCCCACTCACGAAGTTTTAGATTTTTAACGTCCTTATTTTGGTAACCACAACTTGCTTCCCGTATCAGTTTGCCTTTTTAGTTGGGTGAGCTCTGCAGAGCAAGAATTATAAGTTAATCCTTTTCCTGTTTCTTTGTAGGTGTCATTTCATAGAGCAAGTAAACTAATTTAGGGCGTTTTGCTTTCTTTGATCCATGTATATAATGTGAGTTCACAGTTTACATAATAAAGTTTGGTATTGCTCTCTAGGTCTAGAGTAATAACTGATAGGCCGCTTAAGTTGTAGTGTTCAGAGAGTAATAATGAAAGCATCGATTAGAGTGAGTATTTTGTATATGATCCAACTCAATTATTTAAGTTGAAATTCATTTTTAGCAAATAAAGTAGTTGGATTTGAAAGTTTAATACTTTCAAGAGAATTTGATGTTTTAGAGAATGTATCTGAATTCCCTACCGTATAAACGTTATCGAAGTGTTATTTTAGTGTTTAACATTACGTGAACGCTATCCGTTTTTGTAGCGACTATCCTTTTAATATCAACGTTTATGAGTTTTTTGAGAGAAATGCGACTGATACTAAGGTAGTTTATAAAGTTTGATAAAAGATGTACAAGTTGATGATCAAGAAGGCTTTGTTTGTGAAATTTAGGAGGACATTATTTTGACCTTGTAGTTTTATTTAAATGATACAAATGAGTTTATCATTCAATATTTGTAATAAATAAGCATAATTTAAGGAACATCCCGAGAATTAATCTACAAATTAATATAGTTATGACGGCATATCAATGAAGTCTGGATAAGATAGATCTGAGCTATAACTACATATATATTAGTTGCTAAAATTAAAGCTGGATCATTATATATAAGGTTAAAAGATTCATTGCAACATATACTGAACGCTATAATAACGATCAGTACTTAATGACAACCAAATTTTAATATAGTAAACGCTCTTCAACATATCTTAGCTCTTTGTAAAACTAGTGTTACAAAGAGCTATCTTAATAATAAAATATAGAAGATAATCTTTTAAGTATTAAATATATAATTTCATTACAACAAGATTAAAAAAATATAGTATGAGTGCTTGCAAAGCGTTAAATTCATGCTTTGCAAAACGTGAACGCTATGCGTTCATAAGCTATTAAATCCATTACCATAAGTTGTTAAGATATCCTTGCTTGGGTTGTATAATGTAAATTTATTAATAGCGTTCATAAAGCTCAATTATTTAGCGATAATGAAAGCTTTAATTAGTAACATTATTGTATGCTAATCGAATGTCGCACTTAATATGGAAGACACGACCTGGTAAAAATATTAAAGAAGACTTGCAAAAACATGGAGTTTCCTATGAAGATTTATTAAAATGTTGGGAAATTATAGAACCTAGTCAATCTTCCCTAAAAATCGATAAAAGAATTTGCTGATTTCTGCAAAGTATGATGAATATGTTGATATTAACGATACTGAGAATATTTGGAATTCACAGGAAAGGCAAAAGAGATATGTATATAATTGTGATCACGCTGAAATTTCCTTAAAACGCAATAAAATTGCAACCGATACTTCAAATTTCATACAAGATCGAATTAAAATTTGAGTTGAGGAACAACTATATAGAATTTAAGTATATACACACTGGAATTTAGCATGAACGCTAGGCGTTCATGGCGCGTTCGGCCTTTTAATATCAAGGGATTAAGATGTTTTTGATTCGTTTGAATTTAGAAAAGTATTTTGGATAAGGATGATAAAAGACAGGAATTCTTGAGGTTTTTTCAATTAATAATATTATAAATTAAATCACTTTACCTTCTCTTCAATGTACAAAGACGGTATGTATGAAGCTAAGTAAAAATGTATAGCTATATGAACGTTTGATGAGTGTTAGTTAGATGTATATTATAAAAAAATGTTTTACTTTCAAAGTTAAATGGCTATTAAAAAAAGATATAAGAGGAACTCCTTTTGAAAAATGTACACTCAGCATTGTGAAGATGAGTTAAAAAAATAAAAAAAGCGGTAATTACCGCTTTTTTTATTTTTTTACTAATTCGGATATGTATTTGATAGAAAATGCATATCCGAATTAGTTTCGATTGAACAAACGTTGAATGAACGTTTTCTTAGTGTTATCTTGTTGCTCTTGGCGATCTTCATTTAACAATTGAATTGTTTTATCCAGTTTTTCTTGTAGTAACTGAATTTGTAAATCTTTTTCTTCCTTTTCTGAGCGTTCCTGTAATAGTAAATTAATAATATCTTGGTTTTGTTGTACAATTTTTTCTTGTTGGTTAAACATATAGGAAAACTTATCTTGAATTATTGAAATATCCGTTTGTGAACGTTGCTGAAGTGTTACTTCAGTATCAGGTTCTTCTTGAACGCTATCCGTTTTTTTGGCGTTTTCTTCGACTATATCCATGCTTCGTGTAGCGGCCTCTTCTAATTTCCAGTTTTGATTTAGGTATTCCTTCATTTGTTTTAAAATATCTATATCATTTTCATAATAAATTCGTTGGTTACGTTCATTTCTTTCAAATATGTACTCCATTTTTTCTAGTTCAATTGACCATCTACGAAGTGTATTAGTGTTAATATCTAGTTGCTTTGCTACTTCTTGTGCAAAATATCCATATTCCAAACTTCACACCTCCATTATTTGTGTGTTAGATATTCTTTCTTTATTAGGAGGATCATTCCTCTAAAAATAGAAATCTTTATAGGGCTACAAGGTAAGATTTTTAATTACTTTCAAAAGGTTTCCTGTGCAGATACTTGTGTATTAGATTAGTCTATGTATCTAGTATTGAGGTTAATTAAATTATAAACGCTATCCGTTTTCATAACGTTCACCTTTGAAAACAAGAAAATATTTATTAGATTATACAATAATTAAAGAATTACTTGAAATTTTATTATTAGAAGTTTGTTTCCAATATAAGAATTTTACTAGATATATGTGCAAGAATCAAAGCTTTCATTAATAGAATTAGTATCTAGTTAATATTCTTTTAATTTAAAATACATGAAAAGTTAATAAGGAAATCTATTTGAATGCTATCCGTTTACGTAGCGTTTTACTAGTGAATAATAATTCTCGATTTAAAAGGTACGTATTATTTAAATCTTGAATAATTATTTTGAGTTTCTTATATATAACAATTATAAGTCCTTTATTGAGGGTCAAAAGGGATAATTCTAGATATTACTAGTAATATTCCTGGCTCCTAAAACGGCTTAATCTTCGCCAAGAATGGCTTATGGGGGTGTCTTAGACTTTTACAAAATCTGCCGGGCATTAGAGGTGTTTAGTCTTAGATCGAAATGATTTTACAAATCCCTATTTAGGAGTTCACATTTATTAGTATGGACCATCTTTTCAGAATGCATTCAATTGCTAATGATATTAGAAGTGGGGGAAGAAGGGGAGCATATTAATGTGCTTAATTTGAAACAAATAGAATTTCATCAGATTTTAGGGAAGCCAATAATAGGAATCTACATAATTATTTATATGTTTTGCAAGTTTAATCGGATTCCCTAAAATTAGACAATACAGAAAGATTTTCAGAATGCTATATTAAATAAATCTTGTTTTAATAAGTATAACCAATAAAAACATTAGAATAAATTATGATGCCTTTAAACATACTCTGGCAAGGTATTCAGGATTTTCTCTTAGTAAATTTCAAATTAAATTTGATAGTAAATGACGAATTATCCATAAATAAATTACGGTTAATCGTATACGTAAATTGTACGGGACTTCATAGAAAGATTCTATAAAATGATTTGTATTTTGAAGTTTCTTGTGTCGAAAAATAACAAGTTTATGACCTTTTATAAGAGGATATGACAAATAGCCTTGCTATATTTGATTTTTTTAAGCAAGGCTACATACTAGTATAATTTTTAAAATTTAATTATTCTCTTCTAAGAAATTATAGAAAAGAAATTTTCTTTTTTTATTTGTACCATGTAGGGAATTCTTTTCTATTGCGTTATGATTTCTTCGTTCCCAATTTTGTTTTGATTTTTGTCCAAACATTTTTATAAAATGTGCGGGATTACTATTTTGAGCTTCATTGTATTGGAACCATTGCACACATTCTTCAAAATCCCATCTAGCATAGCGGTCGATATAAGGTGGCATCCTTAAAGCAATTGTGTATGCATCCTTTTCACTAAGATGATTTAGTTCTTGACTTAAAATGTAGTAGTAAGCCTTTCTCTGATCCTCACTTAAATATTCTTCTAAATCTTGTAATCTGTTATTCTTTTCTTTTAATTCACAATCCGTATTTGATTTCGCTTGTTTGTTTGCGCTGAAAATATCTACAGAATTAGACGAGACTGGTATATCATTCTTTATATCTTTGTGATTGGCTACAACAGTTTTCTTAAAGAGTTTTTTACTTAGAAAATCAGTGAAAGTAGAGCACACATCAATTGCTACAGCCCATTTTATCTTGAAGTATTCAATAATTTTTAAATAGTTGTTATGTATGGATAAAATGTAAATTGAAGGGGCAATCTTACCATGTCTTCGTACTTTAATTTGTTGGCATACTCCCAGATCTTGCAGCCATGTTAACACGTAGTTAATGAGAGGTTTTGAAATACCTGATTTTTTGCTGATATGATCTTGCTTTACTTGGGAATATCCTTCTTGTACTAGGTATGATAAAACTGTTTCTAAAGCTTCATACTTACGTTTGGTGAGGTAATCCTTTGTAGTAACACCCTCATATTCTAGGACAACATTATCAATATAAGTAATAACTTTCTTAATTGATTGATTAATAGCCCCAGTTTTCTTTGATAAGTGATTGATGTGGGGACTTAGTTCCGCTTTTGCTCGACTGAGCAAAAAGTTGTGCAATAACACAGAAAAAACCTCCTATATTTCCCACCGCAAATAAACAGGAAAAACAGGGGTTTTATATTCACATTGTATATGCATTATGATATAATTTTAATATCAAGTATGATATTATAGAAAAACACATATATTTATAGTGTGAATTAAAACCCTATCTTAGGAGTTTTTAATTGGTTCCGGTCGCCAAACTAGAAGCCAATTAAAAACTGGACGGTGGGGTTTTATTTTTTGTTTTCTAAAAAACTTTCGTGCATAGATAAGTTATTTGTATTTTACAATTGTATGTGAATAATATCAACACCCTAAGTTCATATTTTTTGCAATTAATAAACGGAAAATTCTGTTAATATTTGAGCAAACACTTGTTTTTGGGTAATGTGGTATAATTTTCTTGATTATATGTACGTTTCTGAATGTTCGTGAAAAAAGACGAGGTGAAAATACATGAAGAAATTAGCCAAAGAAATTGATGATTATTTATCATCTAAAAATAGGACATATACTGATCTTTCAAAAGAAATTGGGGTTGCTAAATCTACAATTTCTAATTGGATTAATAAGGACAAAGAAATATCTGTATATACTTTTTCGAAAATTGCTTATGTCATTTTTGCATATGATAAAGATAAACAAGAACAAAAAATAATTGATTATTTAGGTACGTTAGACGATAGATTAAACATAAATGTGAAGGTTGCATTTGCACTTGCTCATTTGAACGATCACATAGTATTAATGGAATATCTCTCTAAAATATGTGAAGAGAGCAAGGATTTAGAAATGAGACGGTTTGCAGATATTTTTAATTTATATATCGACCGCTTGAAAGGGGGAAATGTCAGAAAAGTGTACTTGGATGTCCAAAAAGCTAGAAATTCAAATGCGGATGTAGAAATTTTTTGTGATATTCTGAGTATGTTAATTCTTTGTGATTTAGGGGATTTTGGACTAATGGAAGGTTATAAGTCGAGAGTTGAGAATAATATAATGGATGATAAATTAGTAACCAATATTTATTTAAAGAGTTTATACGGATTTTGGGTAAAAGAACTATGGAGTTATTCAATATTAAGGAAAAATAATTCTTTACAATTTGTAAGAGAAAATGGAGAATTAAGAACACATAAGGATATAAATTTCTTCCCTGTCATGGAAGCTTTGTTGAATATTAGGAGTGGAGAAAACCTCATGTTTTCTGATTATAAGAAATCTTTGTATTTCTTTCAAGAAGCGTTAAATGTATTGAAGGGTGCTAAAGGTAGTTTGAAATACAATATAGCTCTAAATGATATTAACTTCATTAGAATCTTTTGGTGGAAAGATTTAAATAAAATAGATTTTGATAAATTACATCCGGCTGAGTATGCTTTATTTTTAATCAAAAAAGGAAAATATCAACAAGCAATAAATATACTAGAAGAAATTAGATTAAAAAAGAACATGTTAACGCCACTTCAAACATGTTATCTAGGAATGGCTAAAAAAGATATACATTTAATTGAGCAATCTATAGATATGTTTAAAGCAAATAATGATTTTTTGTACGTGAAATTTGCTGAAGTAATATATAACTAATATTCGGAAATTATAATATAGTTGTCAAGGGATGGTGAGGAAATGGTGAAAAAGTTATACGTATTAATAGTAGCCGCTATACTGTTATTACCCGTAGTGAATAGTTCACTAGGTAAAATGGAAACACAACAGTACTCCCAACAAGCTAAAGATTCTGGGAAACAGTATAAGCTTTATAGAATGATGGTTGATCCTGGTGGAGGTGGATGATTTTTCTGTTTATTATTAAACTTTATATTTTTACAAAAGACATCGTTTTGAACGGTGTCTTTTGTGATTTTATAAACTGTTTTATAAATATCTACATGTGGAATTATGAAACTTTTGTGTTACTTTTCACAATGTAAAAATAAAAAATGGAGGGGCAGCAATGGGGAGAATAGGATTAAGTGTAAATGAAATAGTAGAGATTGTAAAAACGATTGATTTACAAACTTTTAGTGAAATTATGGAGTTATGTGCGAGTTACGAACAAGAGGAATAGGAGAGCCTCTGGAATGAGGTTCTCCTATTCTTCTTGTTCAACTTGCTTTTTTAATTGGCTAGCATATTTTAATAATTCTTCTTCAATACGAGGTTTATGTTTATCTGGTACACTCATGTATCGTTCATAGAGTAGTCTGGCTAAACGTTCAACTGGATCTTCGCCTCTAATACTTTTTAAGAGGTCTTCATCCGGAATTTCATTTTTTAATAAAGAAGGGACACTGACATTTAAATAATTAGCAATTTCCTCTAATTTATTTAAGCGTGGTGTTTTTTCTCCAGTTTCCCAGCTAGATACAGTTCTATATGTAGCATTTAAATCTTCAGCCATTTCTTTTCGGCTTACTCCTTTTATAGCTCTTAATTTTTTTATGTTTTTCCCTACAATATTTTCATCGATTGTCATTTTAATTATCACTCCAATTTCGCATAGTAAGATAGTTTTTGGAAAATACACTAAAAGTGTGTTAAATATGAACTTTAAGTGTTGACTTTAGGCTCAAAGACGAATAAACTGTAAATAAGGGGGTGAGACATTTGACAGTTTTAAGAGAATTTCGTGAATTAAAAGGTTATACAATTAATGAGGTTTCCAAAGGTTCAAAAATCCCAGTTAGCACTTTATATGATGTTGAATCGGGTAGAAAAGGTTTAATTTCTAGTCGGGCAAAAAGTATTTCGGATTTTTTTGGAGAACCAGTTGAAAACCTTTTTTTTGCAACATATTATCGAGCAAAGTTGGAATGAATTATTTTCATAAAAAATAATTATACATTTATATTGTAAATGAACAATCTATAAAAGGTACAATTTTGTAGTTATTTTTTTGAAAAATAAAGTCCGAATATTCAATTTTAACATCTGATCTTTGAAAACTGCATATCATTTGAGGGAGCTGTTAGTATGTTGAAACGATCGTATCAAACGTTACTCATTATCATGAGTATGCTTCTAATTGTCTTAAATTTTGTATTTCCACTTACGAAAGCGAGTGCTGAAGTCATTAATCGTGAGAAATACGAAATGAATTGGAGTTTTAGTCCCATGTATGGGAAAGAGTTACGGACAGAACTACTGAAGAATGCGAATGGGCAAATTGCGTATTGTTTAACTTATGGAAAATTAAGTCCCAACGGTAATGATCTTCCAGAGATGGGGCGCACAGATGATGTTGTGTACCGAGTTCTTCTAAATGGATATCCGCAAAAGAGTCCAGAAGAATTAGGAGTTTCTGACTGGAAAGAGGCGCATTATGCGACACAGCTTAGTGTTTGGGCAGCGTTAGGTCAAATTGACATTAACGAAGTTCAGCATCGCAATGGGAATGTTGCAAAAGCCGTAAAAACCATTATTGATGGGGCAAATGCAAGCCAGGAAACACAAGACGTGTACATGAATGTAACACCAACAGACAATCAAGAAGCAAAGTTAAACGGTGAGTACTTTGAAACGACAGTGTATCAAATTGAAAGTAACGCTAAGAACGGTGTATTTACAGTTCAACTAGCTAATGCACCGAATGGAACGAAAGTTGTTTCAACAAAAGGTGAAGCAAAACAACAATTCAATTTAGGAGAACAATTCCGTATTCTAATACCGAAATCCTCTCAAACAGGTAACTTTTCCTTAAAAGTAACATCTAATCTTTCTAATTTGCAGGCAGTCGCTTATCAAGGAACAGATAAAGTCCAAGATGCAACAGTCCTTTTAGAAAAAAATGAGGAAAAAGTAAGTGCCGATCTACAAGTAAACTGGAAATCTCTTGGTGGATTGAAAGTTGTAAAAGTTGGAGAACAAAAAGAATTGCTACAAGGTGCCGTATTTGAAGTCATGAACAGTGCAAATGAAAAAGTAGGCACAATGACTACAAATGAGCAAGGTTCAGCAAGCCTTTCCGGTTTGGAAATCGGAACTTATACTCTTAAAGAGGTAAAATCACCTACTGGATATGTACTAAATGGGCAACCACAACAAATTGAAGTTAAAACAGGTGAGGTTGCTACAATTACAGTACAAAACACGAAGGTAAAAGGAAATATCGAAATTAAGAAATTAAGTGACAGCGGAAAAACTCTTCCAAAAGTAGAGTTTACAGTGTATACAGCTGAGGGAAAAGAAATTACAAAAACAACTACAAATGAACAAGGAATCGCACAAATGAAGGATCTTCCATTTGGAAAGTATTATTTTGTTGAAACAAAAGGGGTAGAAGGATACCTTCTTAATCAAACAAAATATCCATTCGAAATTAAAGAACAAGGAAAAACTTTACCTTTCACAGTCGAAAATAAAGAAGTAAAAGGAAACGTGCAACTTCTAAAAGTAGATGGAGAGAATCCAGGTGGAAAATTAGAGGGTGCGGTGTTTGTTCTTCAAGATAGTAAAGGAAAGAAAATTAGTGAACACAAAAGTGATAAAAACGGTTTGATTGAAGTGAAAGACTTACCATTTGGAGCATATTCATTTGTTGAGAAGCAAGCACCAATCGGCTATGTGTTAAACAAAGAACCTATTCCTTTTAGTATCTCGGAACAAGGAAAGACAGTCATGCTAACAGCGAAAAACAAGAAAATAACAGGAGAGTTGGAGATTAGTAAGGTAGATATTGCGGATGGCAACAATAAACTTCCTAACGCTGAATTTACTATCTTTAATGAACAAGGAAAAGAAGTTGCAAAAGGAAAAACGGATGAAAACGGCATTGCAAAATTCAAACTTCCATATGGAAAGTACACATATAAAGAAACATTCGCACCAGACGGATATTTACTGAATGAAGAAGTATTCCCTTTTGAAATTAAAGAGGATGGTCAAATTATTAAGCACACGGTGAAGGATCAGAAGAAACCGACACCACCTACACCAGAGACACCACAACCAGAACAACCACAAAAACCAGAAATACCACAAAAACCAGATCAACCAGAAGCGCCACAACCACAGGTACCGGAACAACCAAAAGTAACCGAAAAACCTGTCATTCCACAACTAGAGAAACCACAACAGATTGTTATGAAACCACAACTAGAACAAACACCAAAGAAAATTGAAACGTATCTTCCGACAACAGGCGGTAAAGCCGAAAATCCATACATAAAATGGATCGGTCTTGCATGTGTCGTACTTGGCTTAATTGGAGCTGTATTTGCAGTGAGAAATCGCAAGAAAACTCAATCATGAAAGGACTAAGAGTATATGACAAAATACCAAGCTCGTTTTAGTGAAATAGATGAAAATCCGCTTGGTTTTGCTATTGGATTTCGTAATGCATGTATACTCGTAATTCCCATTTGGACAGTTGTTTTTTGGATAGGGAGCAAGATATAAGAAACCGAGAGGGAGATGAAATAAAATGTCAGAAATCTACGTCGGTAAAATGAAAAATTTAGGGAAACCTGGGGAAGGCGTTATGCGGCGCAAGAGTGCTTGGTTACCTGAAGAATTGATGCAAGCAATTTCAATCGCTCAAACTGTAATGAAACCATTAAAGCAACATGATTATTGGATAGAATCCGCTACAAAATTATTGGCAGGAAGTATTTTGTATCTGAATCAACGGCATAAAAACCTATATTACCTAGATGTGAAAAAAGTTATTGAGTTCACGGAAAAAATGTATGAGAGTGAAGCTAACTTGGTAGAGGTAGTAAATTCGCTCGAGAATGAGCATCCAGCTTATCATATCTTCCATGAGCTAGGTCTTTATTCAAAAGAAACAAGGGATGCGATAACTATTACTTTGCTATACATTCTTGAAAAACATCAACGTGAAAAGCAAGAGGAACAAAAAGAGTATTTTTGGTTTCAGTAGTAGTCAGAAGAGGAAAATGAAATAGGAAGGAGTGCAATACATGTTAGGCGTAGCTAAGAAGTATACAAAGGTGATTAGAGCGTTGAAAGAGATGAATGAAAGGGAAAAGGTTGCAGGTGTGATAAAAGCTCGATTTGGGGCTTATAAATCGGTCATAGAAGGTGTAAAAGAAACAAATGATGATTTTATTTTCATTTTTGATCCGAAAGGTATCTTTTTTGAAGACACATACAAAGAGAAACAAGAGCAAGGGTATCACATACTCAAACATAATTTACTGTCTGGTTATGAAACGCTTGAAATGGATGTAAAGAAAAAATCAGTTGTGTATATCAGTATAGAAACGGAAACAAGTACGTATCAAGAGAGAGGAGAAGCATTATCCAATTTTCTTCAGTATCTAACAGAATGCAAGAATATAAGACCGATTAACCTGGTATTTCATCAATATGATTTGTACCCGATCCCTCATATGGAGCAGTTTTTACAAGAAAGCGCAACATACCACATTCATCATTCAATCGTAGTTGAATCTCAATCCGCATTACAGCACATATACGGAAAAGAGGCAGCACAACGCATTATCACTTCGTACAACACAACAATCCTAGCATGATATGAAGCACTCGTTCACTATTTCATCCTATCTAGATGGCTAGAAAACTATACAAGGGAGAAGCGCTTTTCTCCCTTCTTTATCAAAAATAGGAGGCGTTCATATGAGAAAAGAACAAAGGCTCACATTCTATGATATTGCCGCATCACAAGCTCATAGTGTCAAAACTTTTGATGGAAAAACATACGAACTGAAAGGCACCATCGCAATTGAAAATAACACAGGAAGCATTGAAAATGTAGCTCAAATTTATTATCAAGTGCGTTCTGTCAGAGACGAACATCAAAACTTGATCGCAAAAAGGAAACATAAACAAGCGGAATTAGTAGCCGTAAAACAAAAGTGTAAATAAAAAAAGCGATTTTGAAGTGTGCTGAGAACATAGCACAAAGTAATTTGCTCTTTGACAATTTAGATATATATTGCGTATATCTTCCTTTCAGTAATGATGTAGAAGGATGATATACGGCTTTCAATATATATGCGTGCCTCCCTTGAAACGGTCACTAGAGGGGTTAGGTATACGATTATCGTTAGAAGAGTGCGTACGTAAAACTCATATCTGTGACCATTGGAAATGCATTGTATCAAAAATCTGTTTGCGCTAGTGATCGTGAGGAATATCCCATTTTGACATTCTAAAGAAGCGATAAACCATACAAACAGTAGATACATAAGGTTCTACGTTCATGCCAAAATACGTAGTGCGGTATTGGGCATATAGAAGCTAGGTCGGGGTTAGTTTCTATACGCATACCAATACAGGGTTCGTCATTCCAGCCATAAATGATATTTCCATTTTCTATCCCACTTTCCTTTAAATGTTATAAAATAAAGACAGATGTTGAAGTTTAAACGTGTCTCATCACACTTCAAAATCGCTTATAAAAATATGACATAGGGAGGAACATGTATGAGTCGTAAAGGGTGGATCATTTCCGCTGTTGTTGGACTGTTAATTGCAATTGGTATTGGTTCAACATTTGTCTTTAGTTCGGGAAAAGGGGAAGTAATGGAACTTAGTCCGTTAGAAATGAAGAAGTTCATGAGTGAGGATGGCACAGGTTTTGTTATGTTAAATTCCACTAAGAAAAAAAGGGAGGATTGGCTTCATGCTGTAAAAAAAATAGCGCAGCAAGAAAAGGTTCAGATACAAGAATTAGATGAAAAGCGTGAAGATGTACCAGGTTCAAGCAACCCTTATGATTGGGGCTTATCGCAAAAAAGAGATTCACTTGCATATTATGAAAAAGGAAAACTAAAAAAAGATATTAAAATTCCACAAATTAAACCATCAGAACTTGAAAATGAACTTAGTTTTTTTGTTAAAAATTGCAAAGAGCAATATCAGAAGTAATCACGTAATCATTGAAAGGTGGTGATACAGTGGCGATTACACAGAGGGAATTAAAAAAAGAAAAAGATATGGTAGCAAACTTACTAAGAGCCAATGGTCAGGATTATAACCATTGGCTTCATTTACATCATCAGAAATACATTGAAGAAAATCAAGATCTTGTAATGAAAGCTTTACAAGCTTATAAGGCAACATCAGCAGAAGTAAAAGAAGAAAGCAAGCCAAATGAGCCAAGTCAGCTTAGTAACGTATAAGCATTTAAAAATGAAAAGGGAGTGAATGTATATGTCAACGTTGGAAACAGTAGCTCAAATGTTAGTGCTAGGTGATGCGATGGATGGTCTAATTAATACGGGTACTTCATTTATTACATGGATGCAAAGAGGAGCAATAGTTAGTACAGCAATTGTTTTTTGTTTTGGCGCTTACCTCTTAATATGGGGCGGTGAACGAGGAAGACATAAATGTGTTTGGTGGTTTATTGGTGGGGCAGTCGGACTTGTTATTGTAATGGGATGCCAATACTTAGCGGAAAGCGTAAATACTAATGTTAAATTCGGTCAAATCATGTTCCCGTTTCTTTGGATGAAATAGTGAAAAAATATAAATAAGGCAATGAGGAAGCTATGCAAAGGGTATGGCTTTTTTTGTTGCCTTTTTTCATTGGAATTTAAAGTAAATGTGAGAAAGGAGAAGCCATGTTTGTCATTTTTAATAGTAGTAATGGAACAGAAATTGAGTCGGGTAAGCAATATTCTTTTCATGAAGCTTATACCTTAACGAAACGATTAGAACGAGTTTATAGAGAGGCAGGGCGGCAAGAACATATTGATTTCGATTTGTTAGATGGTCACTCTAATGAAATTTATAACGGTACATTATCACTTGGTTCGAGATATGCAGATCACATTTTTGATCACATTTCTAAAAAAATGAATGTGATGCAATTAGATCCAGAACAAGAGGAACAAAAAAAGGAGCTGTTAGAAACGTTAGAAAGGGAAATCAATGATTCTCCTTTTCATGAAGAATATGAATATCAAGAAGAATTACCAGAAAGGAAGGAAGAGCCCTCTTATCGTCCATCGGATGAAGTGAAAACACAAATAAAGCCTGGAAAGGAAAATAGAAAAGGATTCAAGATTATTGCGAGTGTCATAGGAAGCGTGGTGTTAATTGGAGCTGGTGCCATATTTGCCTTTAAGTTATTCTCTTCCGAGCCAGTTTCGAGTGCAAATGCTGGATCTGAACAATATGTAGTAAAAGGATTACAACAGGCAGCTATTCAACAGTATGGAGAAGCCGTTAAATACTTCGATAAGGTCAATTACACAGAATTAGATAAAGATAGTCAGAAGGCAGTTTTATTTACTTATTTATTAAATGGAAAGGCAAATAAGGCATTACAATATGAGCCGAAATTTGCAGAAAGTGTGGTTGCTTATTTTATTGGGATAGACAATATGAATAAAATCAATGAAATTGATGTCAAAAATGATGTAATCGACTTTGAAAAAGCAGCGCTTAATAAGAAATATGAGGAGGTAATTAAGCTTAAGGGGAAAGTCAATATGGACGGTAGACGTGAAAAACTCATTGTTGAAGCTTTTGTACATCTAAAAAAATATGAAGATTGTTATTCTTTTGCCAAAACGCAAGGAAATAAAAACGTAATGAAAGAGGTCAAAGAATTAGAGAAACGAGATATTCAACAATCTACGATAAGTGAAGAGGAAAAGAAAGCTAAGATTGAAAAAATTGATAAAGATCTACAGAACATCTAAGGGGGAGAGAATAACATGCCTTTAAATTATGAGAATCTGTACAAAAAAATGGGAATTGTTTTTCTTGGTGGTTCATTGATATTGAGTACGACAGGGTGCAGTTGGTTTGGAAGTAAGGAATCATCAAAAAGTAAATCAGCTATTACAAAAAAGGTAGATAAAAATAAGTCGGAGGAAAAGAAAGAAAATCTGAACAAACAAGATTTCGAAGCAATTACAGAGAATGCAATTCAAAGTAAGGATAATGAAGTTGCTTATGTACTCGAAGAGCTGGATAAATCAAAAATTAACTTTAAAGAAAAATCTATTGTAAGTAATCTTCAAAATGGGGATGACACCACTTCTCGTGTTCTAGCACTCTTTGATAAAGAAACGACAGATAAATCAATTCAAGATACAGCAAAAGATAATGTGATTGCAGCTATTACGGATAATAAGCCACAAGTCACCGTAAACGGAGATCATTTTGCATTTGGCGATCAAAATATTGATTCTCAAGTAGCGAGTATAGGGGATATTCTTCCAACAGAGAAGAAACCAGACGCAATTGTGAACCCACCAATTACACCGGAAGGTGAGAATGGTAATACGGAAAATACAGGGACAGAAAAACCAAAACCACCTATAGAGCCACCAACAGAACCGGAGAAACCAACAAATCCAGAGAAGCCAACAGAACCGGAGAAACCAACAAATCCAGAGAAGCCAACAGAACCGGAGAAACCAACAAATCCAGAGAAACCAACAGAACCGGAGAAACCAACAGATCCAGGTAAACCAACAGAACCGGAAAAACCAACAGATCCAGGTAAACCAACAGAACCGGAGAAACCAACAGATCCAGGTAAACCAACAGAACCGGAAAAACCAACAGATCCAGGTAAACCAACAGAACCGGAAAAACCAACAGATCCAGAGAAGCCAACAGATCCAGAGAAGCCAACAGAACCGGAAAAACCAACAGATCCAGGTAAACCAACAGAACCGGAAAAACCAACAGATCCAGAGAAGCCAACAGATCCAGAGAAGCCAACAGATCCAGAGAAGCCAACAGATCCAGAGAAGCCGACAGATCCAGAGAAGCCGACAGATCCAGAGAAACCAACAGATCCAGAGAAACCAACAGATCCAGAGAAACCAACAGATCCAGAGAAGCCAACAGATCCAGAGAAGCCGACAGATCCAGAGAAGCCAACAGATCCAGAGAAACCAACAGATCCAGAGAAACCAACAGATCCAGAGAAACCAACAGATCCAGAGAAACCAACAGAACCAGAGAAACCAACAGATCCAGAGAAGCCGACAGAACCAGAGAAACCAACAAATCCAGAGAAGCCGACAGAACCGGAAAAGCCAACAGATCCAGAGAAGCCGACAGAACCGGAAAAACCAACAAATCCAGAGAAGCCAACAGAACCGGAAAAACCAACAAATCCAGAGAAGCCAACGGAACCGGAAAAGCCAACAAATCCAGAGAAACCAACAGAACCGGAAAAACCAACAAATCCAGAGAAGCCAACGGAACCGGAAAAGCCAACAAATCCAGAGAAACCAACGAATCAAGAAAAGCCAGTTCTGAAACAAAATGAAAAGATGGTAGCGAGTAAATAAAGAAAAAACCAACTGATATTGTCAAAAAGGTACTCATAAAAAGAGTACCTTTTTAATTTGATGAAAGGGGTCATATAGATGTTTGTTAATAGTGCAAATTTAATACAAATTTCAAGTCTAGATAAAAGTCTAATGGTGGTAGGTCGAGTGGGAACAGGGAAAACGAGGGAATTGAAGAAAATGGCTTTAAGTTTATCAAAAGTTTTAGTGTTAGATCCATTGAAGGAATACGAAGAATTAGAGAAGCCAACAGAGGGGCATGTGACTTTACAATATTTAGATTGTGAATCAAATGAGGGATATAGGAATTTTAAAATTACAGAAGATGTGATAAATATAGCTAAACAATTTGAATATGTAATTGTAGATGAAACCAATTATTTATGTCAGGAAGATTTTATATACTTTCTTCAACAAATGAAGGATTTCGATATAAAAGTAATAGCGAGTTTTCAACAAATGCCAACAGATGCTCAAATTACTAAGAAATTTCGATACATCATATCTTTAGATGTAACGAATGATTTTGACAAGATAACAGAGTATGAAAAATATAATTATGATTCGGGTTTTGGTTTTAAGAAGTAAAGAAAAAATTAACTAGTTGTTTAATTTCTATTTAGGGAGGAATATAGAGGTGGAAAAATGGATATCACGTGGGGCTAAGGTAAGTTGGGGAATTTATATATTATTAGCAGCAATAGGTATTGGTCATATGATTTGGGGAATCAATGCTTTTGGTGATGCGTGGACAAAAAAGCATACGGTAATAGCGTTCATAGTTTTTGGTACATTTTATATCTTAATACTGATGCTTGAAATAGGAATTATGAATAAGAAATTGACTAAAAAAGCATTATTATTGGAAGTACCATTGTTGATTGTAATTACAATTGGTTTACTTGACATAATGATGATTTTAGAAGAGCATCCCATACGAGGACTTACGTTTTTAGTAGCACTTTTGATGTCCACACCGTTTGTATTTATCTTTCTTCGAATGGGATACAAACAATGGAAATTTTATAACGAATTAGAAGTTTTATTAGAGAAAGGAGAGCAAAAATGACAGAACTACTTACACAATTGATGATTATAATTGGAATGATGGTTCTTGCTTTTATTGTGTATACAGTCTTTTTACAACAAGTTACACAAGATATTGTACGTGAACTACTAAATCAGAAAGAAATAGAAAGAAAAAGTGTGGAAAATAATAAAAAAGATACCATTCAAATGAAAAGTTAGAGTGAACTGAGGTGATTTTCTGATATGTATAGTGAAAAGATATCAATCAAATATAAATTAGCTGAAAAAGAAGTACTCATTCCATTGAGTGCTTTTTTGTTTGTTGGAATGTTTTTAATCGCTAATTTTTTACTCAACTTATCTTTAGAGCTGATAGAAACAACATTTAGTGATTTATTACATCCAAAACCATTTCATATGGAGGTAGGATTTCTTTTTCAGATGCCAATTGCAGAGCATCCAATTTACTACTTGCTTGTTTTCCTTGTAGTGATTGGAACTATAGCGAGAACAGTGTACAAATTGAAATCTTCCTTTAAAAACTTAAATAATCATCAGAAAGGATCTAGTCGTTTTACAATAGTTGAAGAGCTGAAAAAGCAGTATCGAGCTGTACCAGATCGAGAGGAATCATTTAAAGGTGGCGGTGGTGTCGTTATCTCCCGACTAGGTGATAAGGTATTTATTGATGATAGCCCGGTAAACAATTTAATTATTGGTACAACACGCTCTGGTAAAGGGGAAACTTATGTATTTCCTACAATTGATGTTTATTCCAGGGCGGAGCATCAACCTTCTTTAATTATTAATACACCAAAAGGGGAACTATTTACGGCATCGAAAGATACCCTGGAAGAACGAGGGTATCACATTGAAGTTTTGAACTTGTTAAACCCACTTGATTCTATGAGTTATAACTTATTGCAGCTTGTCAAAGATGCTTATAAAGATGGAGATTATTCAACAGCGCAAGCACTATGTAAAACACTTTCTCACACTTTGTATTACAACCCAACTGTCAAAGATCCTTTTTGGCAACAGTGCGCTATGAGCTTGTGTAACGCCATGATACTAGCTGTTACGGATAAATGTATTGCAGAAGGTACAGAAGAAAAAATTACAATGTATGCAGTTGCAAATATGTTATCAGAACTTGGTTCAAAAGAGGTAATCGTAGATCCGGATGCAGATCCACAAAATGCATTAGATTTATACTTTGAAGGCTTACCAGCGGATAGTGTTGCGAAAATGCAATATGCAACCTCAAACTTCTCGAAAGGAACGACACGAGGGGGAATTTTCACCCAAACAATGAACGGACTTTCTATTTTTACATTTGATGAAATCGCTAAAATGACAGCAAAAAATAGTGTGGATTTAAAACGTGTCGGTTTTGGAAAAACAATAAAAGGAAAAGTGACATCTAGAAAACGAGTAGAAATTGTATTTCCAGATGGCTCAAAGGAGTCTATCAAGGCAGATATTACAGGACGTTTTGCATTAGATTTCAAACAAGTAATAAAAGTTGGAGATACCATTCAATGTAATGAAAAGGAAAATCCGCAAACGAAAACATCTATTTCTATTACAAAAATAGATGAAAAAACGGGTCATACAGAATTTAAAGTAGTAGAAGAAAATGAAGATATGAAAATAACAAAAGTGGATTATTTCGATAAACCAGTCGCTATTTTTATGATTACACCAGACTTTGATTCTTCGAATCATGTGATTGCTTCTATTTTTGTAAGGCAGCTTTATTTTATATTGGCAAAGGGTGCGTCCCTTGCTCGAGGGGGAGAATGCCACCGTGAAGTAGTATTTTTACTTGATGAATTTGGAAACATGCCGAGTATTGAAGGAATGGCGAATATTATTACGGTTTGTCTCGGTAGAAATATTCGCTTTAACCTTGTTGTTCAAGCATACGCACAAATAAAAAATAAGTATGGAGATGATGCAGATACGATTGATGGAAACTGTGGGAATACAATCTACATTCTAACAAACGATCAAGAAACAGCAGAAAAAGTGTCCAAAAAGCTGGGGAATCAGACAATTAATCTACCTTCTCGAAGTGGAAAAGGTCTTTCTACAGATAAAAATAAAACGGAAGGTTTAGATCAACGACCGTTATTAACAGCAAATGAGCTTATGAGTTTTAAAGAAGGAGAAAGTGCTGTTATTCGTGTCATAAAACGTCAAGATAATAATCGAAAGCGTATCAGACCACGTCCAATTTATAATACGGGAGAAACAGCTTTAAAATATAGATGGGAGTACTTAGGGAAAGAGTTCGATACAGATAAATCTATTTTAGATATAGATATCGACTCCTTACATGATGATGTAGAACCGAAAAAACTTATTGTAGATTTTCTAAGAGAAAGAAAGGAAGAACAAATTAAGAAAGAACCATCAGAGCCAGAACAGGAAGATTTGCCACCAGTAGAGACACCGCAGCCAGTAGAAGAGCCAACAATGATGGGAATTGATGAAGAGATTCCGGAAGAGGCGTTTCAGCAGGAAGATAGCCCGTTTGATTCCCTCTCCATTAAAAATTGGAAAGAAAAAACGGTTAATGAATTTTTTGAATCTGATTTAGCGGTTTTGAAACTGGTTGATAAGTTCTTTTTAGCACAGTTAGGGAAAGCAATAGATGAGGTTGAAAATCAAGAAATGGGCGAGTTTTACAGTGAATTTCAAATGTTAGCTCACAATGACCACATCGACAAAAGTGTTTATCAAGCAGTCGAAAACAAGATTAATCGAATCTTACGTGATTTAGAAGAAAAAGAACAAGTAACAAGTTAGAAAGCGCTCAAATAATTGAGTGCTTTTTTGATTCCAAACATAAAGGAGGAAGAGGGAATGTGCGTACCGACAATAACGGATAAAATGCAATTGATTTTAGATAGTTATTCGCCATTTGTTACAGAAGAAAATGAGGTCATCCTTGGTCTAGAAGATGCAGTTCTTTTCCTTTCAGTAGATCGGGAACAAAAAGGAAAATTGATTATTCGTATTGACAAACTGAATGAAAGAGTGAATTGGACAGCAAAGGAAGTATTAGGGCAGTAACAAGCATGAGAGGAGGATAAATGGTGAAAGATGAAGAGATTTTAAAAACTATAGAAGCGTTCTCGGATTATCTTCAAGTAGGAGACATCGTGAATTATGTATTGCGTTGGTTAGGATGGTTCCTAATTGTAGGTTTATCTTTAATTGTAGATGCTTTAGAAGGTGTCACAGATGCCATACTGGGGATTAAAGGATTCTTTAATTCACCGGAAATACAAAATTTTGTTGATATGTTATATCCATTGTTTGTCGTTCTTTTAGCCATATCATTTTTATATATTGGCTACATGTTCATTATGAACAAACAAATGAACCGTTCTCAAATTATCATCAATATTTTTGTAACACTGAGTGTACTTTGTTTATTAAGTACTGGTATGACAAAGGTTGATAAGTTCACCGATGATGCCATAGCAGTTGTAAAATCAGAACAAAAGGGTTCTTTAAGTGATGAAATTATTAAGAAGAACATAACAGATATAGCAGTAATAGATGAAAATAAATGGAAAAAGAAAGAAGACATGAGTCCGAAAAATCATATTCCAGAAAAAAACATTAGACAGATTGATATTACAGAAAAGATTGATTCGGATTTTGAGTTTGCAAAAGATAAAAAGTTAACAGATGATGGACAGGAAATCTTAAAAAATAAAAGAGTAATGGATGGGTTAGGAGTTGCATCTTTAGCAGAATTGAAAGATGGCTGGTTTGATTTCTTTCCCGAAAAGTATTATCGCTGGCATTGGAATTTTTGGAACATATTCTTCACTTTACTGATAACTGGCGCAACTTTGTTATTGGTGAGTATTAAATTAGCTAGGTTATTTTATGAATTGGCATTTAACTACTTGTTAGCGAACATATTAGCACCAGCGGATGTTGCGAATGGTCAAAAGTTAAAAGCCGTATTATCCAATATCCTCAATATATTTATAGCAACGATTATGATATTCCTATCTTTGAAGCTATATATAATGGGAACGGCGTTTCTCCATGACAAATTAAATGGTGTACCGTATCTGATTGCATTAGCGGCATTTAGTATGGCAGTTCTAGATGGCCCGGCGGTTGTAGAAAGGTTATTCGGTATAGATATTGGATTAAAGAGCAGTTGGGGCATGTTAGCAGGTGGTATAGCAGGCGGTTTCGCACTTGGTAAAGGAATTGGCGCTCTTGCAAACTCAAAACCAATGAAGAGTCTAGGGAATATGATTGGAAAAGGGGCGAAAGGTGCAGCAGAAGGAACGGGTGTTGCAGCAGCTAAAACGGCAAGTGCAGCAGCGATGGCAACAGGTGGCATGGCTGGTCTTATAAGTGGCTTGAAAAAAGGGAATGAGTCTGAAAATAAAGAGTCCTTGCAAGATCAAATGAAAAAAGCGGATCAAAAAAAAACACAAGGCAATGATGTAGCAAATAAGGAAAAGGAAAAAGGGGACTTAAATAAGGAAGAAAATAAAGAGAATGGTGGTGTTCCATCTATTCAAGAAGATATGAAAAAAGAAGGGAATGAAAACCCTGGGATGGCAAATGGGCAAGAATCGGGAACAACAAGTCTTCAAGATGAAATGAAAGAAGCTGGAAAAGCAAATGGAGCGAGTGAAGGAAATCCAACAGCCGGAACAGTAAGACAAGGAGCGAGTGGAGGAAATCCAACAGCCGGAACGGTAAAACAAGGAGCAAGTGAAGGAAGTCAAACACCAGGAACAGTAAGACAAGGGGCAAGTGAAGGAAGTCAAACACCAGGAACAGTAAGACAAAGGGCAAGTGAAGGAAGTCAAACACCAGGAACAGTAAGACAAGGGGCAAGTGAAGGAAGTCAAACACCAGGAACAGTAAGACAAGGGGCAAGTGAAGGAAGTCAAACACCAGGAACAGTAAGACAAGGAGCGAATGAAGGAAGCCAAACACCAGGAACAGTAAGACAAGGAGCGAATGAAGGAAGCCAAACACCAGGAACAGTAAGACAAGGAGCGAGTGAAGGAAGTCAAACGGCAGGACCAGTACCAAGCGGAAGTAGCCCGGGACCAATGGAAACATCAAGACCAGTACCAAGTGGAAGTAGCCCGGGACCAGTGGAAACACCAAGATCAGTGCCAAGTGGAGGAAGCCCGGGACCAGTAGAAACATCAAGACCAGTACCAAGCGGAAGTAGCCCGGGACCAGTAGAAACATCAAGACCAGTACCAAGCGGAAGTAGCCCGGGACCAGTAGAAACATCAAAACCAGTACCAAGCGGAAGTAGTCCGGGACCAGTAGAAACATCAAGACCAGTATCAAGCGGAAGTAGCCCGGCACCGGTAGAAACACCAAGATCAGTACCAAGTGGAAGTAGCCCGGCACCAGCCGACAATGTAACGGTGACACATAGTAGCCCAATTATTCCTTATGAAAGTGATAAGGAAGTGGCAGCAAGTAGAAATCAAGAAACACGGACATTAGGACAATATACAACGGATAAAGTTAAAAATACAACATCATCGGTGAAACAAAAGGTAATAGGAGTGCAAGATCGGATTCATAATTCTGAAACGGTACAGAATACAAAGCGTTTTTATCAGATGGGGCAAAACACAGGCAAAAGTTGGAGAGATATCGTGAACAAAAATAAAAATAATACGGATAAAAAATAAGCGTAATCGTGCGCTTATTTTTTATTGTCGAAAAGGAGGGAATCTCGATGAGAAGCTATCGGATTCCGAAGGAAATCAGTACAGAATTACGGATTAATAAAGTGCTTTATTTAATAGATTTCTTTTTATTAATTGGTTTATTAGTTGTAACAATGATTCTTAGGAATTTCGTACATGATTCCTTTCAGTTACCATTTGTTATTTTCATGGCAGCTATTGCAATTATCATGATTTGGCGACCAAGTACGAATCCTCAAAAACGAATGTATGAAGTGTTGATTATTACATTGCTAAGAAGAAAAGGTGCATATTGCGCCATTGATAACGATCAATAAGGGAGGGATCACATATGGCGTTATTCAGCGAAAAAGATGTGGAGAAAGAAGAGCCAAAACAACTAGAAATACCGAAGAAAAAAGCATTTCGATTTAATGAAAAAAATGTAAAAGAATCACTTTCTGAACCAAAAGAAATTGTGAAGATGGTACCCAATAAAAAGAAAGAAGAAAAACCAAAGGTAGAACCAAAAGTAAAAAAACAGAAGAAAGAAAAGCCAAAGAAAGATGTTTCGAAAAAGAAAAATCCAAAGCTTTTAGGTTTTTTATCTAGAAAAAAGAAAGAAGCACCACCAAAGGTAAAGAAAAGTATTGCGGAAATTATGCAAATCGTAGACATGACGGAGGATGGTATATTTGAGCTGAAAAATGAGGAGTTTTTAGAAATTCTTCAAGTGGAAGGTGACGATATGTTCTCTAAGAATAGCGATGAACAAGCATTTGTTATTTTCTCACATGCGTATTTTTATCAAGCCTACAAACATTCCATTAAACTCGTTTTTTTAAACTTCCCATGTCAAACTACCGAACAGCAACGATATATAGAGAAGAAAATTAAAGAATGTACCAGTCCTTTGTATGAACGAATTTTAAATCAGAAGTTAAAAGAACTTCAGTTTTTAGAATGGGGAAGAACAAATCGTGAAGCCTTCTTATTTATTTACGGAGAAACGGAATTAATCGTAAAAGAACGTGTGGATGCAGCAAAACGGTATATCAAGCGCTCTACTGAACTATTAGAAGTGGATGAAGAGAAAAAGTTAGAGCTTATGTTTAAATTGTTTAATCAAAATGCAAAATTAGGAACGAAAAATATATGGTAGTAAGGGGGAAACAATATGTTTGCGTTCAAAAGTAAAAAATCCAAAAAAGAAAAGCAAGAAGAACTAAAAAAGAAGAAAGGTTATAACCCTTATTTAGTGGCTAGAGTTCAGCCACAAGGGGGAATCAGCTTTAAAGAAAATTATGTGCAAACAGGTGATGGATTAGGTACTTGTATTCATGTTTTTGATTATCCAACAGAAGTAAATGATTTTTGGTTAGAGCAAATTATGAATATGCCAAATGTAATCACAACATTAGATGTAATGAGTGATGATCGAAAAGAGGTCGTTGAATCTATTAATAAATCCATGAGTGAACAAAGTGTTCGGCATGATACAGCAAAGGATAATATAGATCGGATTGATGCAAAAAATGAATTTTTAGAGCTGGAAGCTCTCTATACGGATTTGAAACAAGGTGAGGTCATGAAACGTATTCATATCCGTATCTATGTTTCCGCTAGAACTTTAGATGAGTTAGAAAAACAAGTAAAAGAAATCATGGAAACATTAGAGTCTTATAATTTTCGAGGAGCTGTCTTTTTAAATGAACAAGAGTATGAATGGGATGCACTCGTGACGAGCTTTGATACACAAAAAAATTATGTGAACCGAAGAAAAGGAAAAGAAATTCCGGCAGTCAGTTTGGCTGGTGGATGTCCATTTCACTATTCTTATTTGAACGATCCATACGGTACGTATTATGGGACAACGAAAACAAAAGGAAATGTTATTTTTGATATTTTTCATAAAGACAAACAAAGAAAGAGTTATAACGGTGTAATGGTTGGAAAGCCTGGTGCTGGAAAATCAACCTTACTAAAAAAGAAAGCCGTGGATTATGCAAGTAAGGGACATTTTATCCGTATTTTTGATATTGTAGGTGAATTTGAGGAAACAGTACGTGACTTGAATGGAAAAACAATTGCATTAGATGGATCACAGGGTCAAATTAACCCACTTCAAGTGTATAAGACAGCAGAAAGTGAGGAAGTTAGTTTCATTCAGCATTTATCCAAAGTAACAACTTTTTATCGCTTTATTGCACCAGAAGCAAAAGATGATGAAATTAAAGAGTATGAAAATTTGCTTCGAAAATTATATATTCGTATGGGATTATGGAATGATAAAAAGGGAGTAACAAATGAAATTACAACAAGAAAACCAAAAGAATACCCTATCTTCTCCGATTTTTTAAATTTTGTTCGTAACGAGTTATATCAAGATGTAGAAAGTAAAAAACACCATGAAAATTTAGGAGACAGTAGAATCCATCGTTTAGAATTAATTGAATTAAATCTAATGAACCTAGTAGAAGTGTATGCGCAATTATTCGATGGACATTCTACAATTGAAGATTTCAAGAAAGAACAAGTTGTATCTTTTTCCTTACGGAATATATCCAGTTCTAAACCAGAAGTGTTTCAGGCGCAAATCTTTAATGTGTTAAATCTTCTTTGGGATGAAATGATTTCAAATGGTGCTCCTCAATTAAGAGCCTTTAACAAAAAACAAATTGCTTTTGAAGATGTCATTCGATATTTCATTATTATTGACGAAGCACATCATATTATCAACACACGAAAAGAGAGTGCTCACGCTTTACAATTTTTAATTAAATTTAGCCGAGAAGACCGGAAATATTTTGCAGGGCTTTTATATGCAAGTCACACAATTCGAGATTTTGTACCGGAAGGATCTTCACAAGAAATGATTGATGAAATTAAAAAGCTATTTGAACTTACACAGTACAAATTTATCATGCAGCAAGATAATAACAGTTTAGATATGTTACGAAAAGTATTTGCAGGACAGTTAAGTGAAAGTGAAATTGCAGCGATTCCGCATTTGCCAACAGGGGATGTCATCTTAAGTATTGGGGCTGTAAAAAACATTCACTTCCATGTAGAAGTAACGGACGAAGAATTGATGTTATTCGGAGGAGGTGCTTAATACCATGCATCTAGTTTTAAAGATTATACCAAAGAAATGGCTCATCACTTTAGCACTAATTGTGATGGGTCTTTTTTCTTTTCTCTTACTTGGAGTTATGAGTATTTTTATTGCGGCAATGGGCGGAGAGAGTGGAACAGACACGGGTGATATTACGTATACAGGTGAAGGGCAAGTCATGAACGTTTCGCCCGAAGTTTTGAAATGGGAACCTACGATTCGGAAGTATGCAAAAGCCTTTGGCGTGGAACCGTTTGTCGCTTTAATGCTTGCTCAAATGATGCAAGAGAGCGGAGGACGTGGTAGTGATCCGATGCAATCATCAGAGGGTGCATTTAATACGAAATATTGTAAATCACCAAACTGTATTACTGATCCCGATTACAGCATATGGGCTGGCGTACAGGAGTTTAAACATGCGATAGAAAGAGCTGGTGTAACGAGTCCTGGTGACATGGATCATATCAAAACAGCCCTCCAAGCGTACAACTTCGGAACAGGATTTTTTGATTTTGTTGGTGCAAATGGTGGTAAATATACAAAAGAAATAGCAATCAAATTTTCACAACAACAGTATCAAAAAGTAAAACATACTGGCATGTATCATTGCCTTAGACCAGAAGCTGTACCGTATCAAGCGTGTTATGGCGATATCCTGTACGTCGATGCGGTTTTGAAATATTATCAACCGGGGTCTGTCGTTTCTGGTGGTGGAGGAAATCCAGGAAGTGGAGGAAGTAGCGGTTCAAAAGTTGCCGATGTAGGTCGTCAATGGATAGGGCGTTCTACATATGTATTTGGTGGTGGACGTAACACAAATGACATTGCAAGAGGGATTTTTGATTGTAGTAGTTTTGTACGCTGGGCATTCGAACAAGTAGGGATGTATACCAGTCCAATAGGAGCTGTAAGTACGGAAACATTAAATAAAATCGGTACAAAAGTATCAGCAAATGATATGAAACCGGGTGATGTTATTTTCTTTGATACCTATAAACATGACGGGCATGTTGGCATTGTAATTGATAAAAACACATTCATTGGATGCCAAACAAATAAAGGTGTTTCCATTGAAGATTTAAATAATCCGTATTGGCAAAAAGTCTTTTCTGGTCATGTAAGAAGGTTCTAAAAATATGAAAAAGTAAAGGGGAAATTACAATGAAATTAATAGAAGCACCAGTTAAGGGATTTGAAAATGCA
Organism: Bacillus sp. FSL E2-8887; assembly: GCF_038007205.1. NCBI lineage: Bacteria > Bacillati > Bacillota > Bacilli > Caryophanales > Bacillaceae > Bacillus > Bacillus sp. FSL E2-8887. The sequence goes on along the minus strand of NZ_JBBOWS010000003.1, from coordinate 33,475 downwards.
GTTATAAAACCATCGAATTATTTGATTGAAAAAGATGGTGATAATTTTCTATTACATCGGGAATTGAAAGCAAACGAGATAGCACACTTTATAGAGCACAATATATTTGACTATGAAGGGAAAACATATTTATGGGTGGTAGCAAATTTCCCTTCAGAAGAAGCGGCTAAAACAGGAATACAATCCTACTGGAATGCTACTAAACAACTAAACGATATTACGAAGTAAAGGAGGAATGGATATGAAAGATAAACGAAAATCTTTGTTTATTGTGTTTGTCATTTTAGTTGTAGGTGTGACAGCTTTTAATATCTATTTGAGCAAAAAATCAATGAGTGATGGAAAGGAAAAACAGTTAAAACTTTCAAATGAATTACTAACAAAACAAAATGAAGACTTAAAAAAACGACTGGATAAGGTGCTTCCTTCCGCACAAGAACAACAGAGAAGGACGTACTTATCGACAGCCGAAACGTTCATTCAATTATCATTTCACCGAGAAAAAGAAGGATACAGTGAGCGAAAAGAAAAAGCAAAATCCATTATGAGTGAAGAACTTTTACAACAATTTTATCCAACTGATAAATACGAATTAGGAGATACGTATAAAACGAAACCAATAGAAATGAAGTTTTATTTACAAGAAAATGAACCCGATAAAGAGGAAGTAAATGTGTTAGCTGAATTTATAAATGTCACGACAGATTCAACGCAAAACCGAGAAGAAAAAGTAAACAATGTGTTACGAATCATCATGAAAAAAGAAAAGGAAACATGGCGAGTTACAAGTGTGGAAGAGTTAAATATGAAAGTTTTATAACGAAAAAGGTGGGGTGAGAGTGTGATAGGTGCAATTGGTAAGAAGAGTGAAAGAATCAATCTAAGAAAAAATAAGTCGTGGATCTACTTAACGATTATCAGCTTTCTATTTTTGGGTTTTTTCGCTTTCTTGACATCTAAAATTTACATGCCAAACGATGAAAAACTATTCCATACAGAGACAAATAAAGTAATTAAGTTGTCGGGTATGGGGAAATTGATTGTAGAACAAAGGGAATACAATCCACACAAAAACTTTATGCAAATTCGCTTTCGAATAGAAGGGTATGAGGAAACAGGATTTACGTTTAAAGCACAAGAAAAAGCAAAGTCTGGTGTTCAATTACCTGTCAAAGTGTTGTATGAAGAGAACGGAAATTATGTGGTGGAAGTAACAGAGTTATCTCCGAATTGGGGAGCGTTAGCTTTCGATATTTACAATAAAAACGGTGAAAAAGAACAAATGGATATTCGTAAATTCACGCAAGATGTTAACGAATATGAAGAAGAGAATGCATCAACAAAAAGTCCGAATAAACTCGTTCAAACGATTTTTACCGATCAGAGAAAAATAAAAGCAAATGATGAATTGTTAGCTGAAGATAAAAAAACATATGAGCTAGATTTTATAGAAAGAGACAAAAAAGATATCGAAACAAAAATCAAAAATTATGGGAAAGCAATCAAACTGGAAGAAGAAAATGCGAAGACAGTCTATGAAAAAGTAAAAGAATTAAAAGATGAAATGAAGTACCAAACTGAAGCGGAAAAAACGGAAACACAATCTAAAATAGCATCCTTAGAATCTAAAATAAAGTCATCAGAAAAGAACGTCGAATTGTTTAAAGGGGAACAAAAAATTGCACGAGATAAAATCAAAAAATTAGAAGAAAAGGCAAAAGAAATTAATAAAAAGTGAAAAAAGTCATGTCGTGAGTGAGTCTACATCAGTGGATTTTGTATCGTGAGTGAGTCCACATCACGAAAGAATGAGTCGTGAGTGAGTCTACATTAGAGGATTTTGGGTCGTGAGTGAGTCTACACCTAAAAGCTTTTCTTGCCCCCACCGTTTCGCTAGGCTCCGCCTAGCCCCACACCCTCGGTGGGGGCAGAAACCCCTTATGCTCTTCTCACTATTTTTGGTTCTCTACCCACAATTGCAGAAAGGAGCGGAAATTGTGAATCTAAAAATAAGAGATATAGATCCAGTTGCCTTAAAGAAAATAGATGAAATTGCAAAGGAAAAGGGAATATCCAGGCAAAAGTTTTTGAAAGCTCAAATTGAAATGCTGGCATTTTTTCAACAACAAAATAAAAGGGAAATGGAATTAGAAAATCTTATCGAAAAGAACATCCATATGATGAGTGATTGTTATAGCGCGATGGAAAAAATGAATGAATTTATTCAAATGATGATGCAGGATGTTGAAAATGAGTAATGCCGTTCCTGTTCAGTCTTCCATCACACCAGGTGTTGTTTTAAAAACGAAATTTGTGTTACCAAGTTCAGATGTTTTTCAGAACTATATTGAGTATGTAGATCGGGAGGAAGCGAAAAGTGAAGTGAAGCTGAATCCGAAAATGTTTGAAACGTATCAAGACTATATGGGGAATTCAGAAAAGACATCGGCATTATTTACAGAACACGCAAATCGTTTAACAGAAAGTGAGAAAAAGTCCTTAAAGGAAATGTTTAAAACCGCTCATGAGAATGGAAGTATCATGTGGCAAGATGTCATTTCTTTTCATAATCCCTGGTTAGAGAAACAAGGAATTTATGATGAGAAAACAAAAACGTTGGATGAAAAAAAGCTAATGGATGTAACACGACTTGCGATGAAGGAAATGCAGAAAAGAGAGGGGTTGGATAAAAGCTCTATCTGGTCGGCAGCCATTCATTTTAATACGGATAATATTCACATTCATGTGGCAACTGTTGAACCATTTCCAACGAGAGAACGTGGTAAAAGAAAACCAAAAACATTAGATGCGATGAAGGGGAAAGTCGTAAATAATCTATTAGATCGTAAGCAGGAACAAAAACAAATTAATGATCTGATTCGAAACAATATGGTGGGAAGGAAAAAAGAGGATTCCGTTTTTGATTGGCGTAATCAACATCTGAAACCGTTGTTTTTACAAATCTATAAACAGTTACCAAGTGATAAAAGACAGTGGCAATATAGCTACAATACGATTCAACCATTAAAGCCGGAAATAGATAAATTAAGCAGTCGATATATTGAACATCATCATAAAAAAGATTACGATCAGTTTCTCCAAAAGTTAGATAAAGAAGTGCAAGTTTTTAAAGAAGCATATGGCGAAGGAAAGTATGATAAGAAGCAATATGAAAATTACAAGACGAATAAAATTAATGACTTGTATAAAAGAATGGGTAACGCCTTTTTACAAGAAATGAAGGCATATGATAAAGAACAAAAGAGAATCCATCACATGAAAAAATCAAAGCCGTTTCAAAAATTTCAACAGAATGTATCTATTCAGTATTCTATGAGAAAAGTGGAACGTGCTTTTAAAAGTGAATATGAGAGTTGGAAGAACCAAAAGTATTATGAGCGTATGCAAAAAGAAAGTGCATATCAAAATGAGAGGGGTTATTAAATGAAAGACTTTCGCATGCAAATTACATTGGATGAGGAAACAGATACGTATATTAAAGATTACATGGAAGAACACAACATCAGATATAACGGTGAAGCAATTGTTAGGATTTGTAGAGAACATCAAGCATCAAAAAGTACAGAATGGTCATTGAATTATATTTCCGAAATTGTATCAAAAAATCTACACGATGTGTTGAAAAATGAATTAACAAAAATTCGTCTCGGTGCAAATAGTGCGGATAGAAATACACAAGTTTTAATCGAATTAATGAATGGATACTTTTTTGCTAATGACTTGGATTTAGAAAGTATCATTACAACCGATAAAATAGAAGTCGGTGGCGTGAAGATAGCAAAAGAAGTCGTAGCGGAACGGATTAGTCATGCAAGACAAAAACGTATAGATCACGAGGCATCAAAGAACAATGTAACATAAGCTACATTGTTTCTTTTTATAAAAAAACAGGAGGTCATTAGGATGTTATTATTTCACGAAGATATCGCATTAGGGGTCATTAAAGAGGTTGGAGAAGGTGAACTTGTTTTACTTGTAAAAGAGGAAGAACTAACAATCAAAATTACACGAGAACAAGAGGAAGAACTTGCAGTCCATGTCATGAATCAAGAAAATATGTTAGTTCCGGTTAATGTAAAAACTCATGAGCTTTTCTTTGATACAGCTGAGAGATGGAATGAAGAAGAAATGGAGGAATTACAAAAAGCGAGTGAAAGAGTAGGAGAAGATCATGAGTAAAAGTTATAAGAAAAAGTATCAAACGAAATCACCAGAAGAAAAGAAAGAAGCGGTGCAAGCTTTAACAAAAAAGATGGAAAAAAGCGTAGAAGGTTATTTTCGTACACCGGGAGATTTGAAAGAGTATTTATCGTTTATGGCAAAGTTTTATCATTATTCACCATCTAATATTTCACTAATACAGAGTCAATTCGAGGGAGCCAGGGCAGTGGGTTCCTTTTCTTTTTGGAAAGAAAAAGGATTTCCAGTTAAGAAGGGTGAGAAAGGAATTAAAATCCTTGTTCCAAACCGAACTGTAGCAAAGTTCAAAGACAAAGAAGGCACTTGGAAAACAGTAACTAAAGCAAGTGAGGAAGAGAAAAAACAAATCGAATCTAAAAGCGTAGAAGTGATACCTGGTCGCTTATATTTTGCTGTGGGTCATGTGTTTGATGCGTCTCAAACAAGTGCAACAGCAAAAGATCTACCTCGTATTTTTCCGAATCGTTGGCTAGAAGGGAGCGTTACAGATTACCAGAGTTTGTATAAAGGAATGGAAGCCATTGCGGAAAAAAACGGTGTGAAAATTATTGCGCCAAAATCAGAACTGGGTGTTGCAAAAGGTGTGAGCTATACCCTAACAAAAGAGGTTGCTTTGAATCCTAGAAACAGTGAATTACAAAATGTAAAAACACTTCTTCACGAATTGGCACACGCTAAACTTCATACAGCAGAGACACATATGAATTACACAGCACCAGAAAAAGAGTTCCAAGCAGAAATGACGGCTTATGCCGTTTCTTCTTATTTTGGGATTGATACAAGCGAATATTCTTTAGGGTATCTAGCAAGCTGGACACAAGGAAAAGAAATGAAAGATAAAACGAAGTTGTTGAAAGAAGTACATGAAACTTCAATTGAATTTATCGAAACAATTGAAAGCACGTTGGAAAAAGAAAAAGAAAAAATAAACGAAAAAGGAGTAGATCATATGGCAAAACAAGTGTCTGAAAATAAAGATGGAAATGTAAGAGACAATTTCGAAATTTTAACAGGCATTCAACAAAATGCGCAGCGACTTATTGATGAAAGGCTAGGATTAAATTTTGAAAAACATTGGGAAAACTATGAAATTCAACTTTCAGAAGATAGTCGTGTATTAGAAGAAATAAACCCTAATGTTCGTTTGAATTTAAGGGAGATGGAACAGATCGTTTATGAATTTGGTACAAACAGAGAACAAGATGCACTTAAAAAAATTACAGATACGTTAGAACCATATTATGAAGCTGATTTGTTAGGAGATAGTTTCAATGATATACCACTTGCTAGGGTTTCGTTAGATCGTGAAAAGAGTTTAAAAGTCGATTGTGTTAATGAGTATGTGAAAGAAAATCATAAGGATTTTTGGTTTCAAAATTCAGTGAGCCTAGCTTTGAATGTAATTAATCACCGAATTTCAACAGCGCATAAAGAAGTAATGAATAATGATATTGAATATAAAGGACTATATCCAAAAGACGAATCAGAAGTGATTTATTGCCAAGAAACAGGTAAGCCATTACAGCAAAATGAAGAAGTTTTTCATGTTGAGGGTCATGGATATACAGTAGCAGAAGAGGCAAGTTTTAAAGGTCTAGATAAAGAGGATGGGTATTATACAACGATTGAATATGAACATGTAGAAGAAAAAATACTTGCACCAATTGGACTAGAAAAAAACGATCAACCTAGTCTTGTAAATGAAAAACAGAATGAAAAAAATATTTTACTAGTGGAATACATGAGTTTAAGTAATACGACACAAGAGCTTGTTTCTGTTGCAGAGTTAAGGGAGCAAGCAGATAGAAATCGAGCGTTTGAGCCTGTAGAAGGTGGAGAAAAATTGAGTGATAAGGAATATATAGATGCATTTAACGTAGCAAATCAAGAAAAGTATGCAGCACTAAATCAGGATGAAATGAATCGACCAACTATGTTAGTTCAATGGAGCGACAACGAAAATTTTAAGGCTAATCAACTGATCCCATTTGGTGAAGCCAATGAAAAAATGTCTGAAGTCATTTCAGATATTGAAAAAGTAAGAGAGGTAGCCAGAGAAAGAGGTGAATCCGTCCCATACGATCAAGCTCGTTATCATATCGCCATTCCAAAAGAAGTCGATAGGGATTTTGGGAGAATGGAGCTTGTGAGTATGGATCGTATGAATATGGGAGATGGGGACTACAAGACACCGTATGAACAAGTATTAAACGAGAAAAGGTATCTATCGGATGAAGTAAAACAAGCGTTACGAGATGAAGTAGTAAATTATAGAAATAATAAAGAAATACCGATGGAAAAAGAACAGGAAAGTACATTAGAAAGCTTGAAAGAGGCACCTACTCATTTAGTTACAATTGAAGTGTTGGCGAAGGATATGCAAGATGAAGAGGTTGCAAGAATCCACATGATGGATGGTGTTACAAAAGATATTAATTATTTATCGGTATGGAACCAAGATAAAACAGATCCGGAAGATTTATATGTTTCCCTAATGGAAAAGAACGGGAAACGAGAAAATGTCTATTTGGATAATATTTTGAAGCCAGATTTATATGAAAAAGTTCAAAATTCTATTTTTGATGGAAGAGTAAATTTATCATTTGTCATTCATGAAAAGGATGCAAATATGAGTCTAGATGAAATCGTAAAAGATGAACGGTATGGACTCTTAGTTGATAAAGCGGAGGAACAAAAAGATCACACATTTAATGAAAAAGAAGTGGAACTGTATAAAGAAATGAAGAAGGATGGATATGCACCTATTGCATCTCTAGATCAACAAATTCAGCCTTTAAAAGAAAAGGAGCCAACTACGTTAGATAAGGATTTAAGCCGAAAATTTGAAGCGTACAGACGTTCACAATATGAAGAAACACCAGATGATATTGATAGTATTGTCACTCGTGTAAAAGCTGAAGAGCGATATTATACAACAAAGTATGTTTCGATTGATAATGAGCTGGTAAGCCAGGAACACGTTGTGAAATTAGAGAACCAGGTGAATGAGAAGCTTGGGAAAGAAGGAATAACGGTGAATCAGTCTACAACTTCAAAGGAAATGGATGTAGATAAAAAATTTCAGCCTTTAAACGGAAAACAAACGAATAATAAAGAAAAAGACAAGGAGCCAGAGCCAGGTAATGTAGAACAGTCGAAGGCTACAAAGAAATCAAGTAGAAAAAAAGAAACAATGGAAATGGAACGATGAAAAATTTTATAAATGGTAAATCAGATTAAATCATTTTTTGTTACTCAATTGAGAAACGGAAAGTGATTTTTTTATATCTAAAAATGAAAGAGGGTAAAAGGAAAGCCCTCTTTCTCATTTGTAAAACGAAAGGAGCGAATGTCATGAATGTATTGCTGTTTGGGGGCTGTATGTTCCTTGTAGCTGTCTTTTTGAACATATTGTTATTATTCGGTCACAGAGTAATGAAAAAGCGGAGAAATAAGAAATGGAAGCGTGAAACTGAAATTACAGATTAATAGGAGGTATTACGTATGGGGAAAACATTGTTTATTGCAGAAAAGCCGAAAGTAGCTGTTGAATTATTAAAATCACCTAGATTTAGAAACTCACAAAAGCATCCAGGAAGCAAGCCATATTATGGCTACTATGAAAATGAAAATTACATTATTAGTTGGTGCCGAGGGCATTTATTAGAACTAAAATATCCGGAGGAAATGGATGAAAGATACAAAGAATTTAATTTTAATCACTTGCCAATTATTTTAGAGCCGGAATATAAAGCGAAATCAGATAGTCTTGAACAAATTGAAATACTGGTTAAGTTGTTAAATCGTCCCGATGTAGATCATGTGGCAAACGCTTGTGACGCGGATAAGGAAGGTGAGCTTATCTATCGTGAAATAGTTGAATATGCAGGTGTGAACAAGCGAGAATCTCGCCTTTTTATCTCTTCCTATGAGGCCGCAGAGTTAGAGGGAGCATTGAACCGATTAGAACCAGGAAAAGACTATGAAGCACTTGCTCAATCGGCTAAAGCAAGGCAATACCTGGACTATATTCTAGGAATTAATGTTACGAGAGGCTGTACATCAAAACTAGCAAAAAACCAATTCTTATTGGCTTCTGGTCGTGTTCAAATGTGTATCTTGAATGAAATCCGTCAAAGGGAAATTGCAATTCAAAACTATAAAGAACAAACCTATTACAATTTGAAGCTACTAACCGAAAATGGTTTATCACCAGTAATGAAAACAGAAGAACAACGGATAGATCCATCGCTACTACAAAAGCTTGGAGATAGCTTGAAAGGAACGGATGCAATCGTAACGGAATTTAAAGAAAGTACGAGAAAAAAGAAACCAAAATTATTGTATAACTTAACTGACATTTACAAAGATGCTCACGCCAAACTGAAGATAAATGCGGAAACAGCAAAGAAACATATTCAGAGTTTGTATGAAGAAGGTTTTATTACTTACCCTCGCTCTTCATCTAGGCATTTACCCACTGAGCAAGTGGAACGAGTGAAGGAAGTAATGGCAGCGTTAGAAAAAAGCTCCTATGCAAATCTTGTACAACAAGTAATCCCATCTTCTATTACGAAAAAACACTCTACATTTAATGATGAATTAGTCAGTAGTCACTTTGCCATCATCCCAACAACAAAATTATATGTCGGGACCAACCGAAATCCATTAGAAAAACAGTTATATGACTTGATTGTAAAACGATTTATCGGGAATTTTATGAAACCAGCAATCTATCTGGTGAGAGAAGTACATTTTATAGATCAAGAGGGCAACACATACAGTACAAAAGAAAAGATCCTACAAGAGAAAGGGTTTCTAAGTGTGTTTCAAGAGGATATAGAAGAGGGATCAGTTGAAGCATTTCAGATACCTATTTTACGAGAAGGAGATTCTTTCAGAATCGTTCAGTATGACTTGATTGAGTCTCGAACCAAGAAACCAGCCTTTCATACGGAAAGTTCCATTTTAACCTTTATGGAGACAGCAGGGCGTAAATTAGATGATGAACATTTGAAAGAACTTATGAAAGGAAAACGGATTGGGACAGTCGCAACGGAAGAAACGTTTATTCCGAAATTGTTAGAGCGAAGCTATATTGATGTTACCAACAGTCAGATTCGAACCACTAATATTGGTCGTGCGTTTATAGATGCTTTTCCGGTAGATGAAATCAAAAATCCAGCTTATACGGCTGAAATGGAAGGGATGATCTACATGATCGAAAAGAAAGAAATGAAATATGAGGAATTCGTAGAGCAAACAAATACGTTTGTAAAAGACACGGTGGAACAATTAGGCGCAATGGATGATAAGGTGTCGGATAGCATTATTAATACTTGGAATCAACAAATTGAAGTGTGTAAATGCCCTTGTAGAAAAGGAAAAATCCTTCATAAAGGCAATTTTTACGGGTGCAGTACTTATCCAGAATGTGAAATCTCCTTACCGAAAAAAATTAAAGAAAAAGCGATTCCGGAAGCGCAGGCGAAAAAGCTGTTCGAAGATAAGAAAACAGATCTTTTAAAAGGATTTAAGTCCAATGAGAAAGAGTTTGCCGCTTATTTAGTGTTACATGAAGGAAAAGTAAAATTTCAGTTCCCAACACAAGAGGAGCTGTCATTTGGTAAATGTCCAAAATGTAAAAAAGGGGATATGCTTCATCGTAAAACATTTTATGGATGTACGGAGCATAAAAATGGATGTGATTTTATGTTACCAGCCAAGATGAAAGGGAAAGCAATCCCTGGTAATCAGATGAAAAAGTTAATTCAATATAAAACAACGGATTTTATCAACGGCTTTCAAGGAGAAAAGGGAGAATTTACAGCAGCTATCTATATGGAAGCGGACAGAAGTTTGAAATTCCGTTTTCCAACGACTGAAGATCGTACCATTGGTAAATGTCCATTATGTAAGAGTAGAGTTCTTGTAGGGAAGAGTAACTACTTATGTGAGAAATACAAAAAAGGCTGTGACTTCATTATTTTTGGTACATTCTCTGGTAAAAATCTAAGTAGTAACCACGTGAAAAAGTTATTAGAAAAGAATGTAACGGATCAGATTAAAGGGTTTATCTCGAACAAAAACGGGAAAAAATTTGACGCTCGTTTATCATACAGCGTACAGGAGAAGCGATTAAAATTCTTATTTGGCAAATAAAAATTGAATGTATGTAAAAGAGGACTAGGAAACGGAATAGTCCTCTTTTTTATTTCATTTTATAGAGTAAAGGGGGGATTCCGTAATGGCACGTGTCAGTACGGAGGATGCGATGAAAGCAAGAAAAGTTGACTTGATTTCATATCTGGAAGCAAAAGGAGAAACGTTTAAGAAAGAGGGAAACTATTACCGTCATACGGAACATGACAGTCTCATCGTTAAAGGGAATCAATACGCCTGGAATAGTCGAGGGGAAAAAGGATATGGAGCGATTAGCTTTGCGATGATGTACTATGAAATGACATTTCCGCAAGCTGTATTAGACATCAATAACGGGGATTACAAAGAGCTTGATCGTTCAAAAGCTGAAGAGGAACGCAAAAAAGAGCAGCAGCCTTTTAGTTATCCAAAACACTTAGAGGTGCCGAAACAAACAGAAATCAAGCAATACTTAATTGATGAGCGGAAAATAGATCCTCGCCTGGTGAACTGGCTGATTAAAAAGGATCTTATCGTCCAGGATAAGAAAAATAATGTCGTGTTCAAATGGAGAGAAGAAGGTGGCAAAGGGCAAATAATTGGAATGAACCGTCAAGGCACTGTAAAAATGGAGAATAAAAGAGGCAGCTTTAAACAAATCGTCCCGAATTATGAAAAAATCAATGCAGGTTTTACGGTTGATGTGGGTAAGCCGGATAAGATCTATTTTTATGAAGATCCAATCGACATGTTATCTCATTGGAGCATTAAACAAAATAATATCCAAAACGCTCGCCTGGTTTCTATGCATGGATTAAAGTCAAAAACAGTGATTCAATCTTTAATGGATGCGAAAAAAGAAGGGCACGATATTAAAGAGGTCATAATGGCAGTTGATAATGATAAGGCTGGGAAAGAATTCATTCAGACAATGAAATGCTTTGTAGATCTTAAAGAGGATATTCCAACGAATGAAAAAGATTGGAACGATGTCCGGAAGAAACAAGTGAGTGAGCAACAGGCAAAAGAAACAGCCCAACCAAAGAAAATGAAACCAATTAAAGAGGTGGAGCGAAGTGTCTAATCTACCAGAAATGCCAAACATATTACAAATTTTGATGTATGGTTTTATCCTGTATGTTCTTTTTCGTATTTGTAAATTCATGTACCGGAAGATCCAGGAGCGAAGAATATTAAAGCGAATGGCTAAGTCTGGTATTCGTTATATAGATAAAATGGACGGACATCAATTCGAAGTATACCTAAAAGCTCTCTTTCGAGAGTTGGGTTATTCTCCAACAGTCACAAAGCAGTCAAATGATTTCGGAGCGGATCTGGTATTGAAGGGGAAAAATCGTATTGTAATCCAGGCGAAACGCTATGGGATGAAAAATAGAGTCGGCATTAGTGCCGTACAAGAGATATATGCAGCACAAGCCTATTACAAAGCAAATGAGGGCTGGGTTGTAACGAACAGTGTGTATACAAGGCAGGCAAAAGAATTAGCGGAAGCTTGTCATGTCAAACTAATAGATCGTGTAGAACTTCAGAAATTGATTAATAAAATCAATCCCGAATATTCGGCTGAAGATGTGTATCAAGGGGTAAAACCTGCAGAACGGAAATGTCCAACATGTAAACATGATTTAGTCGTTCGTAATTCAAATAAAACAGGAAATAAGTTTTTTGGCTGTTCACAATATCCGACATGTACACATACAGAACCAATCAATACGTGAGCTGTGATGAAAATCCGGCTCTTTTTTCATTTGTTTAAAGAATTCTTGAAAAAAATCAGTTTAACTAAAAAATGACCCTTCAGATTTAGTTGTATGAGGTTTTGATGTGTTTATTAATATAATAAGTCATATTTGTTATAAAAACGCATGTAAAGGTAGAGAGGGAATTTAAATGCGTTTTTAGGTTTTTTAGGAAAAATAAAAAGGGTAGCCATTATTTACGACTTAACCCTTTGTCTACGATCTGACGAATTGCTTCGTTTCGGTTCTTCAGCTTATTTTCATGCCAATAATTTTCAATTTGTTCTACTTGTTCTTTTGTAAAAGTAACTAAAATTTGAGTGTACTTGTCTTTATTAACAGCCATATTACAACCTCCTTTATAAAAATAATTATAAGTTATATAACTTATATTGACAACTAGAAAAATGAGTAATAGAATGGTTATATAAGTTATATGACTTGATTGAGGAGGTTATTACATGGAACGAAAAGTTAAAAAGATGATGGCTGATCTTCAATTTATTATGAATCATGGTCAAATAAGTGTAGATTTTATGGATCTAGGATATAAAAGAATGCTTTTTAGTGCATTAGAAGCTACCGGAAAAAGGTTTAATGTGCATACCAATGAACATAATGAAACAACCTTGTTCTTAGAGTTAGTTTAGTAAATTTACGCAATGAGGAGCTGTTAATAATGGAGCAGTTAACTATTTTTGACGTAATGGATGAAACTAAAAATAAGCTTTATGAGGTATTAGAGAAAAATGGATTGAATTATAAAATTCATAAATACTATTTATATTCGAATTATGAAGGGGCTGTTCAGTATTATTATATAAGAACAACTGATAATACAATTATTGATTTGTGTCTCTCGGATTTTCCAGAAGTCTTCGCTGTCCATGAAGGATTTAGCGATAAACAAATTAGAAAGATTTACAACTGGAACTTATAAGCTATATAAATAACAAATTTAATTATTGGAGGAATGGAAAATGAAAATTGGTGTATCTGAGTGGAAAGCATTGAAAAGAGAGACAAAGTTAAAGCTATTGCGCTATGCGATGTTAGAAAGTAAGTATAAGTATGCAAAATAAAAGCTCTTCATTTGCAAAAGCAAACAAAGAGCAAAAGTCTGAGTGACTGTCGAGGAAAGAAATTAGCAGATTTCTTTCCTCTATATTTTAACATATAAAGAGTTGTAGAGAAAAGGGGCGTGTAGAATGGAAGAAGGGCGTATTTCCTTTCAGCAAGGGTTTAAAGAATTTCTTATTATGATGGTCTGTTTTTGGTTCATTATGTTTCTCATGTATGGTGAAAGCCTGTTACAATAGTAAAGAATAAATTGGGTACAAATTGATAATGAAATGGGGAAATATGCTAGATGAAAGCAACCGGAGTAACTAGAAAAATAGATGAATTAGGGCGTGTAGTAATTCCAAAGGAACTTAGAAATACGCTTGGTATAAAAGAAAAATCACCATTAGAGATTTTTGTAGAAGGGGAAGACATCATTTTACAGAAGTATCAGCCTGGTCATGTTTGTGCATTAACAGGAGAAGTGTCAAATCGTAATATAGCATTAGCAAATGGCAAGATAACATTAAGTCTAGAAGGTGCAGAACTATTACTAAAAGAAGTAGAACAATATCTTGTAAAATAAGTGCTCCTTTCAAGGGGCTTTTTTGTAAGGGGAATAAATAATTTCACGTACCGTAATGTTTAATAAAAAACAAACTACATAAACAATAGTCTACATTTAATTTTGTGCCTAATTAATCCGCTTAATGAATTCCGTCTCGTCTGTTTTGGATACTATTTTATGTGAAATGGAGATATTATTTTTATTTCGTATAGATTTCTTGCGAAATATGTACCTAGAGCATATTTCGATTTAAATGTGATACGATAGTGATATATTCGTTTTGCTAGTAAAAGGGGATGAGTGTCGATGAAAAACCACATAAAAGTAAATGGAAAAATCCTTCAAACAAATAAAAAATGGTCACATCTCAAGCAAAGACAAAGACAACATATTTCTAATTGGTTACGTAGAGAATATACACAGTTTGTAAAAACACATTATAGAAAACCTAAAAAGTATGAACATGATGAGATTCTTCATGAAGTGATGAATCAAATACAGGAACGTGAAATTTGGATTCCTAATGGTGAAGTAAAAAGATATTATCTAAGCAAAATAGGAAAATGGTTTAGAAAAATAGAAAGTGAATGGGAATCACAAATATCCAACAGTGAAAAGCAGCAGGTATTAGAAGAAAAGTAAATACAAACAAACCAGGGGGCGCATTTTATGTTTAATTTACAAGAAGATATGTATGAACAATTAAAAGAGAAAAAAGAGGCAGTTACAGTATTTTTAAAGAATGGCGTTCCAGTACGTGGGAAGATCCTTGCAATGGATAAATTCACCGTTCTTATGATTGCTCATGGTAAACAACAACTAGTCTACAAGCAAGCAATTTCCACAATTCTTACGTAATTCTTTTTCCTTTTTTCGAGGGAAGAGGAAAAAACAAAAAAAAATAGAAGATTGAGATCAATCTTCTTCAAAAAAAGGAACAGATGACAGATTACTACTCCAACTCTTAATCAATTATATATAAGCGTATAGGAATATTCAATCCGTTCTGAATTTTCTCAACATATTTGTCTTATTTTTAAATTATAATAGGCGTACCGCCCGCATTTTAACAAAAATATACGCTAAGCAAAGCATTTAATCTCAAAAACATAGGTATTTGAGACAAAGTAACTTCAACTTAAAATAGCTTGAATAGTGTCTTAAAACTCATCTTTATATCAAAATCTCAATTCAAATTGTATTATTGAGTTTTGAAAATCCCTTAGAGTATAAAAACGCTATTTTAGTTTAGCTGTAGTAATTGACAAAAAAGGACCCGCTATAAATAGCAGGTCCTTTCCTAAAATGACAAAGAGTAACTCTTACCTTACTCTTCTCTGAATATAATATAATATTTTAATTAATAATGCAATATATTGATATAAAAAATATATGTATTTTTAAAAATGAGAATACGCCCTAGTGCGGCGCATGACTAGGGCATAAAAGTTAGTTGGTAAATATCTTCATAATTAATACTAACACATTATTTATATGTAATGTATCAAAATTATAATATTCGAATTCTTTTCTAAATGGGATGATTTAGTATATATTTGGACGTCTACACAAGGGGCAATTGAAGGAAAGCAATTTACCCAAGAAGAAATGATGCAATTTGCAGTGCATATGCGAGAAAAAAGAGAGAAGTCATCATTGCATTAATCAAAAGAAATGCTATTATAGTGAACAATGCATTATTTTAATTTATTAAAAAATTCACATAATTTTCATAGATGTGTTCTTTAAAAAGCAATATTTGTTATATAAGGGGTCCCGCCAACCAAATGACATAAAACCCACGCTAAGCAAATTTCGACATAAAATGAGACTAATTCCCTAATCTAAGAGAGATTCGGCTCTAATCTTTTAGGTAGCGCTACAATATTATAAGAATCCAATCTGTATGTTATGATTAAGTAGATACGCCAGTTTTTATATGAATAAATCCATCGCTATATAGTAAAAGAAAGGGGATTTTTTAGTTGGCAGAGCAAATAGAATCAATTTTTATAAGTCACGCCCATCGTGATGAAGAATATGTGAAGCAATTGGCAAATTTATTAACTATGATGGGAGTTCCGAATATAATATGCAGTTCACATCCTGACTACCGTATTCCAAATGATGTAGATATATATGATTATTTAAGTGAACATCTAAATGGAAATACATGGGTAGTATTTGTTCTATCTAAGAATTATTACAATAGTGAAGCTTGTTTAAATGAAATGGGTGCATGTTGGGTGCTGAAGAAGAAATATACCACAGTTCTTCTACCTAACTTTGATTTTAGGGAAATGAAGGGTGCTATAAACCCAAATAAATTATCTTTTAAACTAAACAATGATGTTAGATTGCGTGAATTTTTAGAAAGTGCAGCTAAAGAATTGGATTTACCAAAGAAACCAGAAAACTTCTTAGTTGATATATGCCAAGGTGCTATTGAAAAAGTAAATACTCTAGCGGGTGACGAAGAAAGAGATGAGAAAAGGATACAAGGAAGTGTTGAAGCGGTTAGAATTAACTCAGAAGACCAGTCAAAAATAGATGTCCTCCTCAGGTTATCAAATCCGCTTGAAGAAACGACTATAATTAATGTAATTAAAATTAATCTTACAGATGAAAAGGATGAAGTTTTAGAGTTAATCAAGCAACCAACATTAAAGTTATACCCTAATGAAAATAGGTTTGATATCTATACCTTCGACATAGGTGAATCAATGTATGATCCTATCTATAGAGATGAAAACAAAGAAAGTGTAAGTCTGCGCTGTGAAAAGCATGTTTGGTAGTTTGATATATTCAATAATAAGGAGTGAATATAATGAGAGTGCAGTTAAATGAAGAACAGCAAGCTCTACGCAAGTTTATAGAAGAAAAAGTTTCTTTAATACATAAATATTTTAATGCAAGCAAGGAAGATCGCCATGAAGCCAGCTTTGATTTCGAACGTGACGGAAGGGAAATGGCAGATGCAGCACATAAACTTCATATGCAATTAGATCCAAAACCAAAACATCACCGATACATGATCAAAAATCGTGGTGTGTCACCAGAAAATCCAGATTTCTACTATCATATCCATCCTGTGGAAGATTTACTAAGTTATTTAGATGATACAACTGCAAATGATGATCCTGTTGATAAAACATTAGGTGATACCTTTTTTATGAATATATATACTAGTAGATGGGGACATGAAGATAGATACGAACTAATAAGAAATGAAAAGGGATGGCGCGTCAACCACATTAGTTATGATGAACAAGGTGGAAAAGATGCAGAACCAATTCTTGGCTATGTATTGCGTCATGACAGTGTTTCGTATCCACGTGATTTAAGTTCTTTTATGGAAGATATCTGGGTCCGAGCTGAGGAAGAAGGATTGTCACATGATGAAGTACAAGATATGCTTAACAAAGTTGCTGACTGGATTTCTTTAACAGAGCGTAACCGACCAAATGATATTTCTCGATAATAATAAAAGACTTGGGAATCCCCAAGTCTTTTATTATTCCTTAGCGTACAAAAATTAGGGTTTTCACTTCCACAAAAAGGTCTTAACGTGGGTTTTATGTCATTTGGTTGGCGGAACCCCTATAATAAATTTGTCAAAGTAGTTTCTAAATAGTTTACCCTGTCATTTCTGTTAAGATGGTTTGTTTTGCCCTTGTAGTTACATTATCTCAAAGAGAACTTGTAGAAATTCCTACAAGTTCTCTTTGTTTTTCTAATAAAAACCGAATGTAAACTTTTATCCAAAAGTTTACATTCATTTCCCTTTAAACATTGACTTTTATCTAATTTCATTGATATGATAAAAATAGACAAAAAAGTATACATTCAAATCATTGAAAATAAAGGGATTGAAAAACAGATGGATAAGAAGCAACATTTAATTGATGTACAACCAATTCGGAGCATAGAACAGCTTAATGATATGAAATGGTCGCTCAAACGTCATTGTTCAGATCGTGATTACATTTTATTTCTAATTGGTATTAATACGGGGTTACGTGTAAGTGATTTGCTAAAAATGGAAACGAGTGGAATTTTAAAACTGAAGCGAAAAAAACGAAAAGAATTTAAAGTAAAAGAAGGAAAGACAAAAAAGGAACGTATCATAAATATTACATCCATTTTTGAGGAAGTATTGCCATATGCTGAGGATCTAAAAAGTACCTGGTTATTTCCTTCTCGAAAAGGTGATAAACCTATTAGTAAAATTCAAGCCTATCGACAGTTACAAAAAGCCGGGGATTTTGCCGGAGTCGAATCTTTAGGTACCCATACCATGCGTAAAACATTTGGATATTGGTTTTACAAGCAAACAAAGGATATTGCTATGTTACAAGAAATATTAAATCATAGTACGCCAAAAATTACACTAAGGTACATTGGTATTAATAAAGAAGAAAAAGATAATGTACTTGATACATTCCGAATCTAATTTAGTTACTCTTTTCATTTTGTCGAATACGTATCGAAAATATTTAAGATGTTTATAAAAGGGTGTTTTTGCCCACCCCCTCGAAAAGGGGGAATAAGAAAAAAGCAAACTTCCCTTTTAAGAAGATTTGCTTTTTTCTAAGCTATATTTGTATTCTTTGACTCTTCTATATTTGCTATGGTAAGCACTTTTATAAATACAACGTATTATTGATTAACAAAAATATAAAATCCTTTTTCCCATCGATCTTTAAGCCATTGCAATTCATCTTTCATATTGGGAACGTATTCGTTTGTTCGCTCCATCAATCTATAGGTTTCCACTAGTTCCAAACATCGATTTGGACTAGTAAGAGAATGTATAAAGAGCATATCATGTTTTGTTACTGAACCAAAAGAGATCCCTTCTCGGCTCACCGATAGTAACTCTTGAATTTCCTCTTGATCCATATTTGTTTTCTTTAGGTAATTATTCATATCAATGAATGTAGTGTAACTCCATTTCATATTATCATAATCATTTTCTTGTAGGATCATTTCACGATAAGATTCCATATCCTGTATGAGGAAATTACGAATCGCGTCTATAGAAAATTGCATGTACCAAACTTCCTTTACTGTATAGGGTATGTGTGAGTTTTGAAGTTCCTTTAAAAAAGTATTCTCCTACTATGTAGGAGAATACTTTTTTACTTTACCATATATTTAAGTTCTTAGCCGGTTTTAAAAGCTGGTAATTTTGAAGGAAGAATCGTCATCGCTTCTCCTGTTTTAGGATTACGACTGTTACGGCTCTGCAAGTTCCTGGATTTCGGATGTCCCAAAAACAAGCAACTGTACTTTTACTCCTTGCTGTAAAGCTTTTGTGATTTGGTCCAATACTACTTGTATCGCTGAAGACGCATCTTTTGTGTTAAGTTTGCTTCTTGTTTGATGAGTTCCGTTTTGTTCATCTGTAACACCCATATATTCGGCAAAATTTCAGTAGCCATTATAACGTGTTTGCTATATATGAAACGAGTTTCTACCTATTGTTGATTCTTGGAGAGGCTTCTGGATTAGGACAATTCTTAGGTGGAATTTTGCTTGTCATTTTAGGAATCGTAGCCCTTATAATTAAATAATTTGTAAATAAGAGGAGCTAAGATATAATTTAGCTCCTTTTGTTGTGATAAAGTTTTTAAGCAAGACCGAAAATTTTTTAGAAATGGATATAGTCTATAGAAGGGGTCCCGCCAACCAAATGACTTAAAACCCACGTTAAGACATTTTTTGGAAAACGAATCCCTGATTTTTCTACGCTAGGAGGGGGACGGCTAACATTTCGGATAGGATCAATTTCACTGAAAGAAGACCATTTTACATTCAAGTAAAATAATCTCATTAGATATTTTAACTTCATTAAAAAGCTTTTAATTTATTTTAGAACTCCTACTTCTTTAGATATTGTGGAATCTTTGTAACAAATTTCTTTAAGGTGAGCGACAATCATTATGCTGATAACAACAAGCAAGAACCAAGAACTAATTTTACCAATATGTACAAGACGCCAAGAGTCTTGTTGATTCGGATATTGCCATGCTCCGAAAAAAGTGGCAATGTTTTCTGCAATCCATATAAAAAAGCCAATTAGGAAAAATGAAAAAGGAAGTGGCATTTTATATGTGTTGTTTCGCACTGTGAATTGCACATAAGTTTGAGCAAAGACAATAAATAAAAGGATCGTCAAAATCCAACGGAAATCTAAAATAAAATGATGTGTGAAAAAGTTTAAATAGATCATCACTCCAAGTGTTGTTATCCATATAGATTTTGGCCAGTTATTCATTCTTAAATGAAATCGATGCCATGCTTGGCAAATATAACTCGCAACACTTGCATACATAAAACCGCTATATAGTGGTACTCCAAAAACTTTCGTCCACGCTTCTTCTGGATATGACCATGAACCGACATGAACCTTATATACTTCTAATAGAAATCCGATAACATGGAACACACTGATTACTTTTAATTCGTCTTTTGTCTCTAAATTATTTTTGAACATGAGATATTGCGTAATGAGACAAATAAGTAGAATAAAATCGTAGCGATGCAATCCAGGAATTACAATTATCTTTGAAACAGCAAGTGTTACAAAGATAACGACTGGAAAAATGCAAGAGAAGGCTTGATAATAACCGAAATAAAAAAGATCTAGTATATATTTCATGTTTTCACCTTCTAACTGAGTAACGTCCTGTTCCATGTTGACTTAAAGTACATCACGTTTTTGGAATAATGTACTTGATACAATGAGTAATACTGCAAAGTGTATGATTACAAAAATTAATGATGTTGTAAAATTGAAATCTGTAAATAGTGACTTAGTTCCACCACTAATAAGTACATTACTGTCATACATTTCTAAATTCAAATGAGAGAATACGGAAAATTGTGCTACTTCTTTAAACGTCTTAAGCAATATAGTATTTATTAATCCTTGTAAGAAGAAGATAACTAGCGTAATAATTAATGGTAATACTGATTTTCTAAAAATATTTGCTAGGAAAAAGGCAAATGTTGTATAAAATAATATTGGTAAGGTTTTATAAGTAACTATTTTTAGTAGCATTCTAATCGTTAAATCTTCTTTTTCTCCACCAAAGATTATAAACCCAATTAGCATTGAAACCACCAAAGAGATAAAACAAACAAAAATCACAGTAAGTATAGTTGTTATATATTTCGAAAACAGTATGGTGATTCGTTTCCTTGGACGAATAAGCAACTGTTTAATGGTTCCTTTCTGAAACTCATCTGAAATAATTCGAGTTGCAAGTGTTATACCAAAAATTGTAACCAGAGTAGTTACCATTTCAAATGTCAGGTTTGTAAACGATAAATAACTTGCAAATCGTTCTTTAATTGGGAGCCATGAACGGATAGCGAATACTGATACAATTTCTAAAGCAACTAAGAATCCTATAAACATATAGATGCTTTTTCTTGCATGTAGTTTTAGCATCTCATTGTTAACTAATTTAAACATTATGATTTTCCTCCCTCTGTAATCTCTAAGAATTCATCTTCTAATGTTTTATTTTGTATTGTTACACCATAAACCAGTACATCAGCACAAATGAGTTTTTTTACAATTTGTGGGATATCTTCTTTCTTTACAGATGTAAGGACTACATTCTGCTTCACTACTTTTCCCTTTATAATCTTATTTGCTTCATTTACCGCATCAACTCCAAAAGCAACTTCGACCTTGTCTTCATTTTTTTGCTTTTCATGTAAATTATACGCTTGTACAAATTGCCCATCTTTTATAATAACAACACGGTCACACATGAGTTCAATTTCACTCAACAGGTGACTGGAGACGATTACTGCGATACCTTCTTCTTTCGCTAAACGCCGTAAATAATCCCGAATTTGACGAATGCCTGCTGGGTCTAATCCATTCGTTGGTTCATCTAAAATTAAAATCTTTGGATTATGCAAGAGCGCTTGTGCAATACCAAGACGTTGCTTCATCCCAAGTGAATATGTTTTTACCTTTTTATCAATCGCTTTCTCTAAATCTACAAGCTTTACAATTTCAGCAATACGTTCTTTGCTAATTGGTTTAACTGCCATATTAGCAAAATGCTTTAAATTCTGCATACCTGTCATATACTCATATAGTTCAGGATTCTCTACAATTGCTCCAATTTGCTCTAAAGCTTTTTCACGATTTGTACGAATACTATAACCACAAACGGTAATATCACCTTCTGTCATCGCAATAAGGCCAGTCATCATTCGAATCGTTGTCGTTTTCCCACTACCATTCGGACCAAGAAACCCATATACTTCGCCCTCTTTCACTTCAAATGAAAGACCTCGAATAATTTCATTTCCTCCAATTTTCTTATGGACATTTTCTAATTTTACTACTACGCTATTCATTTTTTCCTCCTTCTAACGAATTCTGATTTCTTTTTAGATGACATAATCAAATTCAATTATGTTTCAATTTTTTTATTACTGAAATGATAGCCAGCAACAATAATGCAGCAATACCACTAAAAACAAAAAGAATACTTAATGGAATTAGGAAGAAAGGTTCCGTTAATTTTCCGTCTGGTTCTAGGCTTGAACCCATCACAAAATAACTAACCATGCAAATGGCTCCTAGTAATATTGATATAAAAGCTAATAAATATATTTTTTTCATGATACACTCTCTCCTTCATTAACAGAGTTATTTTTTTGGTACTCTAAAATATCACCAGGTTGACATTCTAAAATTTCACATATTTTATCTAGCGTTGAAAATTTAATCGCTTTTGTTTTTCCGTTTTTCAATATTGAAACGTTTGCCATTGTAATACCTAATCTTTCAGAGAGTTCTGTAACACTCATTTTTCTTTTCGCTAACACTACATCAAGGTTTACTATGATAGTCATATTTCGGCACCTCAAATCGTTAGATCGTTATCTTGTTTTATCTTACTAGCGTTTCTAACTAAATAAGAAAGCATGGAAGTAAATATCGCAATAACGACAGCAAAAAATAGACTTGGTAACAGTACCATTAAAACATTTGTATTGTAGCCTCCGGATATCGAAAGATATAGTAACGCAAAAACGGATAGAACACTTTCAATCATTGATAAAATACTTATTCTTCTTAATCTATTGGCATTTTTAATGGTAAAGGCTTGATCGTAACCAATATCGGAACATATTTGCCACCCAAAAACTAATGCAATAAAGAATGGAATTCCAGTTATCCAAATGAATACAATAAAAAACGGAATCTTGGTAGTCCAGATAAAGATAATAAAGGGCTCATATAATGATTTCAGATTTTCTGAATTCTTTAAAATGTCCCTTCCTATTTCAGGACCAATATAAATGCAGAACAACAGACCAAAAATCCCGCAAAAAACAATTATTAATTTTAACCATACTGATAATTCTTTCTGTTTCAAAGAGAATCCCCCTCTTAGCTAGCTATAAATATAATAATTCAAGAAACATATTTTAGTCAATAAAAATTTATTGCTTTACGATAAAAATACATCGTTTTTTAGAATTTTATCTTTGTTTCACATTAATGGGCAGTAAAGGATACGGAGAGAAACAAAGAATACAGGTAGGAGTAGGAGATAACTACTGGCATATACTTGATCGGCTCAACTAACCATCAGTGTCGATGAGGATACTCCCAATTGATGGGAGTATCACTTTATAATGAAATTATTTTTTTACTTACAACGGAAAATTGTAAAGAATGATATTATCTCTGTTGTAACAAAAACGACCATTATTGTTACAGTCATTAGTAAGAAATTTTCAGTCTAATTAACTCGCATAATGAGTGTAACAATATTAATTGTAACAATATCCTCGTTTAATCGTTTTTGGTACAATGTTTGGTGAAGGAGATGATAAACATGAAGTTTGGTTATATGCGTGTTTCTACATTAGATCAAAATTTAGACCGCCAAAAGAAACAGCTTGAAGAATTTGGATGCGATCGCATTTTCTTCGGAAAAATAACCGGTACAAAACGAAACCGGCCGGAGTTAAATAGTATGCTAGAATTTCTTCGTCCTGAAGATACAGTTGTTGTAACGGATTTAACTCGATTATCACGTTCTACAAAAGACCTCATTGAAATTACGGAACAAATTTCTCAAAAAGGAGCGCACTTGAAAAGTCTAAAGGAATCATGGCTTGATACAACAACAGCACATGGAAAAATGTTGTTTACTATTTTCGCTGGTATTGCTCAATTTGAACGAGATTTAACTTCTGAACGGACAAAAGAAGGGATTGAGGCTGCAAGGAAACGAGGGAAACATCCTGGAAGACCAAAAACTGATGAGGAAAAGATAGATTATGCTTTATATCTTATTAATCAAGGTATGAGTCGTACAGATGCCGCCGAGAAAGCTGGTATCTCTAGAATGACTTTGTATCGCAAGATGCAACAAGATATCATAGCCAACTAATAATCTAATGGAGCAAATGAGTAGTTAAATTAATAGTTTACAAAGATGTTAGCATGAAAAGAAAATACTTCCATCTAACATCCATTGAGCTACAGCATCATATAGACAAGGTATTTTCTTGCATTTTAGAAAGGAGAAAACTATGTCTTCAAAACGTGCAAGAGAATTATTGACGTCAGAACAGCGTTTAGAGTTTGCATCTATTCCAGAACAAATTAGTGAGTATGAATTAGGAAGTTACTACACCTTATCCCCTCATGATATCGAAATTATCAAGCGTCATCGTCGGGATCATAATAAGTTAGGCTTTGCTTTACAGCTTTGTGTATTGAAATTTCCTGGTTGGACCTTATCAGACGTTCAACATATACCCGATTGTGTTGTGAACTATATAGCCAAACAACTCCAAATTAATGCGAAGGAAGAAAAGCGAAAGAAGAACGACAAAAACAAAATGGGAAATCAATTAATGAAAAAGTGGTTCACTTTGCTAACCTTGGAGAAGCGCTCATTACAACTGGATTAAGCAAAGTGAAGGCTGCTATTCTGATTATTGTTTTATTCATTATAGTTGCAATTTTTGTATTAATAACACATTTTTTACACGGTATGTCTGTATAATAAGATAGGATTAAGAAAACGGTTCATCAAGGAACCGTTTTTTTATGGTTCTGGTGCAAAAACTTTGAAGTATATGAAAATGGTTTATCAAACTTAGACATACTGATCGTACTACTCTATAAAAGGTGTGTGATCAGTATGTCCAAGAATGATAGATTTCTTGCACCAGAACCGCGCTTCCTCTAAGCCAAGTCTTTTATCTTTAACCCCACTCAATTTATCTTGAAATATTTTATCGCATCCATAGGATTTCAAAGCATCAATTTGTAAGCCTAAATTTTGACCAATTGTAGATACGCGAACATATCCAACCTTCACTCCTTGTTCTCCCCTTTTGTTCAATATTAACGTGTCCAGAAACATACAATATTCTGGATACATACAAAGAAAATCACATTTTTACACCAAAACGGAATTTCTATCCATTAATAATAATATGGAGAATTATTTCCAAACACTTATCGATAATACTTAGCACAGAGTAGTTGATACCCCTATATTTTATGTAATTTTACATATCCAAATAAAGGGAATCAGTATGCAGTGCATGATTAAATTATATTAATAACACTAAAAATATAATTATTTTTCTTGCAAATTAAAATAATTATTATTTAGGTTGATATATTAAGTTATAATTATTTCAGTTGTTTTAATACTATTAAGATAGTGTTTTATCAGTATAATATTTCCATCCATGTTAATAATTAATATCTGAATAATTTAATATATTCGACAAAATTCTACTATTTACGCATAAAAAATTTAATGTTTTAATAAAGGTGTAATTGGTGTGACCACTAAGGAAGGAGAAGATTGTACGAATAAAAGTGCAGTAAAGTTGTTAGTAACATTATGTCAAGTTGAATTATCTAAATGTTCAATTTGTTTATTTTGAAGTAATCTAGGATCAGAAAAATAACGTGTTTGTAAAAAGAATAACAATCTCAGTTTCTACATAACAAAAGTGATTTTATATAATTCTGTAGTAAAAGTATAAGCAATGTACGATATAATCTCACCTTTTGTAATTTTGTAGAAATAATGAAAGAAGAGCTAGTATGAAGCGTATTAAAAAATAATTTCTACAGCATTTGTATGAAGTACAGCTTTAATAGAAAAGAAACTATAGAACGCTATAAGGTGACCACTATATCATAAGCTTGAGTAGCTCTAATAGGGGATTTGCCGACAAAACTAGGAGGAATTACCATGAAAAAAGCGTTAGTCGCAGGGTTATTAGTTACAGCAGTATCTACAAGTTGCTTCTTACCTGTAAATACTTTTGCAGAAAGTAAAACAACTTATTCACAACTAACAAGTAGTCAAAATCAAGTTGCTATGAATAGGTTATCAGATTCAATTAAGACATTAGGATCACAGACGCCATTAATTCAAGGATATGGACTAATCATATTAAAACAACCCAACCTTGAAGTAACTGCTATACCTGGAATAACAACTGATCAAGGTACTGCAAGAAACCATGTTCAAGACTGGCTGGATAAATATAATCCAAAACTATTCAATGTAAATCAAGACCTGCAGGATTTTGGGGCAAGATTTACAGAATATTATGATATATTAGTTGAACTAGCTGGAAAAGTGAATGACGATTCGCAAGCAAAAGAAGACTTTGTAAGTATTTTTAATGCACTTCAAGACCAAATGCAAGCAATTCAGTATGATATGAAAGGAACTTCAGAGGACTTAAACATTTATAAAAATGACTTGGTTGAAGATAGTAAGAGCTTTTCTAGTAAAGTTAGCAGAGCGATTGAAGGTTATAAGAGTTCAGGCGGAGAAATTGAAAAATCAAGAACGGAAATTAGACAACTTGAGGAAAACATTCAAGATGATTATACAAAACTTCTAGCTCTACCAAAAGAAAATATAAAAGGTTCTATAAATATTGGAAAGACGGTTATTGATATTTGGATAGACGCAGGTAAGGATCATACTTTAGACACGTCTAATTTGGAAGTCATTTATAACCAAGTTGGACAAGTCCAAAATGATGAAGTAACAAAATTGAATAATGATGTTCGTCAGAAGCAACAACAAAAAATTCTATTGCTACAAAAATTATCGAAAATTGAAGTGCAAGCAACTCAAATGACACTTATTGATCTACAGTTAAATAACTTTACAAGAGTAGTTAAAAAGCAAATTGAGAGTTTTGACAAGCTAGTAAGTAGTTGGGACATCTTTAATGACACAATGATTCAAATGCAGAGAAGTCTTAGTACTGATGCGAAAATAGATTCTAGTACATTACAAGCACAATTAAAAGAACTCAAAACGTTTACGGATGAATTGAATAAACAAACAACGGAATATGAAAATAGTGTTACAAACATAAAAGTAACAGAGGCAAAATAGTAGAATGAAGAAAAAAATCTTAATAATATAATATAAGGAGATAAGAATATTATGAAAAAACCTTATAAAGTAATGGCTTTATCTACATTAATTGCAACAATCGCAGCGGGTAGCATTACGCCATCATATGCCTCGGCAGCAGAAAATACAACAAAATCAGCACCTATTTATGCAGGTGCAGAAAATAACTCCCCTGAGTACCCTGAGTATTCACTTGGACCAGAAGGGCTTAAAGATGCGATAGAGAAAACTGGATCCAATATGTTGGTAATGGACCTGTATGCTTTAACTGTTGTTAAACAAGCAAATGTTAATTTTGATGGTTTAACTGTAATTAACAATGATTTACAAAAAAGCATTAAGAACAACCACGATGCTTCTAAAACAAATGCAAAACAATGGTTAGATGGTTTGAAACCGCAAATAATCCAGACGAATCAAAATATTATCAATTATAATACACAATTTCAAAATTATTATGATACTTTGGTAGAATCTGTGAATAATAATGACAAAGAAACACTAAAAGCTGTGCTTACAAGTTTAGATGAAAGTATTTCAGTGAATAAAGATGCAGTGGACAAGTTAGTGCAAGATTTGAAAGCCTTTCGCGGCAAATTAGAACTGGATACACAAAATTTAAAAACTGATGCTAACAAAATCACAGATATTTTAGCTGGTCAAGATGCTGGAATTCCATTGATGCAGAAACAAATCGAAGCAAATTACACATTAATTGATGAGAATAACAAAGTTTATATTGCATCGTCGGTTGCAACTGCTCTCGGTGCATACTTAACTGCTACAATTATCTTTGCGCCTATTGGTGCAGGTGCATTAGGAGGCGGGATATACGGAGTTACTACATCGCAGCAGCAGATAAAGGCAGCACAAGAAGAGATTAAAAATCTAACAGAAAATATTTCCACTGCAAAACAACAGGTAGTTAAGTTAGAGGCCTTGAAAAAAAATACTAATAATTTAACAGAAACAATTGATGCAGCTATTACTGCCCTTGAAAATGTAAAGAATCAGTGGCAGACAATGGGGGCAAAATATAAATCATTGAATGACAATGTTGACAGAATTAACCCAGACAAACTTGCTACTATTATAAAAGTAGATCTGAAGATAGCTAAAAGTAGCTGGGAACAGGTTAACAAGTATGCTGAAAATATTCAAAAGTCTGAGATTTCATTCGTAGAAGAGAAAAAATAATAGTACTTCAAGAAATTGCCGAAGTAATGAAAAATATAATATACTGACTTTCCCTTTTGAAGAACACATAATGTGAGTCTCCTGTTCAAGTTTGAACAGGAGATTTCCTATATAGTTATGAAACTTGATAAAGATTATAGAATAAGAAAGTATGAAACCCCCTATTTTAATATGTTGTTTTATTTGCAATGATCGTAATTCATTTGAAGTAAAGAATAGAAGCTTATGAATTTAATAAAATACGTAATATATTTGAGAGAATAGGTGAAAAAGGTGAATAAAAAATTGTATAAGAAAGTTATTTTATCAACGATCATTTCTGGAATGGCAGCGAGTAATGTAATCCCACTTCATACTTTTGCAGCAGAACAAACTGTGCAAAATAGTGTGTCCCAACAGCAAGAAGATAGTAAGAGCTATGATTTGGGTCCTGATAAATATAAAGAAGTAATGGAGAAAATGGGGGCAAATATCCTTACAATGGATTCATATGCTCAAACAATCCGTAATCAACAACAGACAGATTTAAGTAAAATAAGTTCTATAAATGGTGATTTCAAAACAAACATGATTCAGCATCAAAAGGATGCACAAACGAATGCAACATATTGGTTAGATAATCTAAAGCCTGATATTATGAAAACGATTCAGAATAGTGTAAGTTATAATGATACCTTTCAAGCGAGTTATGATCAATTACTAGCTGCTTTGGATCAAAAAGATACAGTGACATTTAAATTTAGACTGGTGAGGTTATATCGTAGTATTTTGGACAATAGTCAAGAAGTGGATGGACTACTAGAAAAGTTGATAACATTCCGAAATGAAATGGCTGAAGATACAAGAAGTTTTAAAGCAGATTCCAATCAATTGAAGTCTATTTTAGAAAGTACAAACGTCGGTATTCCACTTTTACAACAACAAATCGAGTATAGTAATAATATAATTAAAGAAAACTATGATAAGCGTGGTGGCTATATAGCTTTATCTGTATTTATGCCTCCAGTTGGTATACCATTGATTGTCACTGCTGACAAGAATATCGCATCTGCACAACAAGAAATAGAACAATTAAAGTCCAGAATTTCTGGAGCAGAGGCAGAATTAGTTATTTTGACAGATGCCAAAAATAAAACGGAACATATGACTGAAACAATTGATACAGCTATTACTGCTCTTCAAAATATATCGAATCAGTGGCATACAATCGGATCAAAATATGATTCTTTACTAAAAAATGTTGATAACATTAACCCAGACAGGATTGCTATTATAAAAGTAGATCTGAAGATAGCGAAGGATAGCTGGCAAGACCTTAAAAATTATGCAGATAAATTATATGAAGGTGCTAAGATTGTACAAAATGGAGAGATTGTCCAAATAGGACAACCACAAATAGGACCGGATTGCACCTGAATACTATTAAAAACAGACAACCTTGTATTTGTTGGTAAGGTTGTCTGTTTTTTTTTATAGATCTAACAACTTCAGGTACCTTCAATATTTTTGTGTAAGGTGGCAAAAAATGTCGAAAAACTGCTGGAATTGTCAAATTTTATTGCTGTACGACCTGTTCGATGTTAAATTCGTAGTAGGAAGAAAAAAGGAAAGGGGTTCGTTCCATTCCCATATCCTACCTTTCGTAATAATTTAGTATGAATAAGGATGGAGATTTCTTTCTTCGGTTATGTTTTATATTTATCAAACTATAGGAAGATTTACGAGCACTTATTTCTTAATTTTCAAAAAATAAACCGGCAGGAAATCGAAATTAATTACATTCATTCAGCGAAAGGACTTTAATGGAACTAATTGAAACGGAAAGGATTATTTATATGCAGAAAGGGAATTATTATATGTTTCAAAAACCGATGAAAGTACTTGCGACATCTGCTATTTTGACAACTACATTATTTTCACCTATCATGACAAATAGCTTGATTATTCATGCTGAAACGATTGCTGCACAGACTACAAACCAATATGAACAGAGGGATTTTGAACTTCCGGGTGTAGGAAGTTTTAGAAGTGAAGCAAAAAGAGAAAGAAGAAGTGAGCAAAAAAACTATATACCAACTGGAATCTATGTAAAACCGAATGAACAAGTTACAATTGAAGTATCGGGAACACAAAAGATTAGAGCGATTATTGGGACGCATCAATATGATAAAGAATGGGGAAAAGAAATTGATCTTTCTTCTGGTTCTAATACCATCTCCTCTCCAAACGGTGGTTTAATAGGATTTGATAATCCTCAAGATACAGGAACAGTTAAGGTGAAAGTAACACAAGGCGGAAGCCCTGTTCCATTCTTTGAACTAGGGAAGCATACGAAAGAAGACTGGATTGCGATGATGAACAAGTATCCAGATGCACATGCGGTACAATTGAAATCAGAAAAAGCAGTACTTACTGTTACGCAGGATAGTGCCAAGAAATATATTGTGGATCAAGATCCTGTTCCTCTATTAAAAAAATATGATGAAATGATTCGAGCACAAGATAAGATATCAGGGTTATCTGAAAAAGACCCTAATCCTTTACATCGTCCGACTCGTCGCATTTGGGCTTTTGTAGAAAATCCTAACAAACCAGACTGGGGCATGTATGCAGGTTGGGATGGAGCCGTATTTACTACTGCTGGTAACGCAATCGAAAGTGCTTTAAATGTAAATAAATTTGGATGGGGACAAATGCACGAAGCGGGACACACAAGAGAAATACATCCTTTGACGTGGACGGACCTTCACGGTATGGTTGACGTAACGACTAATATATACTCTTTAGCTGCACAAAAGCAATTATTCCCGAATCAACCAACGCGTTTAGAAAAAGAGAGATATTACGATAAAGCTTTTGCATACTTAAAACAAACAGATAAAGACTACAAAAATATTGATAACTTGTTTGTGAAACTTGTTATGCTTTGGCAACTTAATCTAGCATACGGTGAAGATTTTTATCCGAACCTTCACAAACTTTATCGAGAGTTACCAGAAAATCAACTTCCAAAAGCGGATGAAGAGAAAAGGCAAGCATTTATTTATAATACATCGAAAGTAGCGAAACAAAATTTACTACCATTTTTTGATAAATGGGGTCTGAAAGCATCACAAGAAACGCGGCAAAAAATAGAAGCTTTGAATTATCCAATATTAATCGCTCCTATTTGGGAAGCAACTGATTCTAAGCCTGTTAAAGCGAATGTGCTCAAATTAGGTGGCCGAGTATGGGAAGATAGTAACCAAAATGGTATTCAAGATCAAAGTGAAAAAGGAATGGAAGGCGTTCGTGTTCAACTGTTAAATAAAGATGGGAATGGATTAAAAGAAGTAAAAACAGATAAAGAAGGCCACTATTTGTTTGATGGATTAATAGAAAACACATATCGTGTACAAGTAGAGAAGCTTACCGGGTATATATTCATGCCAAAACAAAGTGGGCAAGATGTAACAGTTGACTCTAATGTAAGTGAGGCTGGGGTAACAGATGCGATTACTCTTGTACATGATGATTTAACAATTGATGCGGGAGTAAATAGAAATATATTTAAGGATGTCCCACAAGGACACTGGGCATTTAATGCGATTCATCATTTAGCGAATGAAGGAATTATTGCAGGTTATGGGAATGGAATATTTGGTATGGGTGATAATGTAACACGGGAACAAGTGGCTGCATTAATTTACCGTACTTTGCATATAGAAAAACAAGATAAATATGAAAATCCATACGGAGATATCGATAAAAATTCAACAATGTTTTCTGAGGAAATACTAGCTTTAACTAAGCTAGGGATTTTCCAAGGTGATGATCAAGGAAACTTTAGACCGAAAGCTGCATTAACACGTGCAGAAATGGCTCAAGTTATTACGAAAGCTTTTAGACTAGATGTGAAGGCTCCACATAATTTCAACGACGTTCCAGCGAGTTTATGGGCAACAGATGCGATTAGTGCCGTACAATCGAACCATATTGCAGCAGGTATTGGTGAAGGGAAATTTGCTCCGGATATGAAAGTTACACGGGAACAGTATGCACAGTTTTTATATAATGCAATTTTAAATGAGCGATCTCATCAATAATAAGAAAATAAAGTTAAGTGTCATAATATAAGTTTATATTACAGATTTCGCGATACGGGAAAGCCCATATCGGACTTTAGTCCGCCTTTAGGCATGGGATGAAAGGATCGCTTTTTCATAGAAAAACAGTTCTGTTTTGGTTATACTTGAACTATAGACAAGTACAAGTCTTTAAAACGCCAATGTGTTCCTTGAAAACAAGATATCATATGGAGTTCGATAGCCGAATTCACGCTATCGGTAAAATGATATGTGTCGTCAAGAACAAGACGCTAAAACATATGAACACGAATCTGTACGGTATGGTGATAGTACCGTAGCTCACGAACCTATACGGTCTGTCGTGAGAGTGGTGATGGCACACCGCAATCTTGTACGTCAGCGATACCAGAAATGGACTTCGCCTTTGGTAGCAAGAATCCCACTGACGTTAGTCAGCTTGCCCCTTTAGGGGTGGGAGTGTCAATACCTATAAAAATTTATTTGGTGCTACCCTTAGTTGACAAATAGCTCAAAAAAAGAACCCAATTAATAGGTTCTTTTTTTGATGTTGATTATTTTTGTTCTAAAATACGTTCAATCTCATCTATGCCTAATTTACTGGCTTTAGCAATCGTTTCAAGTGGTACACCAAGTTCATGCATACCTTTAATCATCTGTATTTTCCCTTGCTGAACCCCTTCTTGAATTCCTTCTTTTTTCCCCTCATTACGAGCATGAGCAAACTTTGCAGCCTCATCCATTAAGGCCTTTTCTCTTGCTTCATATGCTTGACGGAAAGAAGAATCTTGACTCATACGTTCCCACTTATTCATTGCTTTTTGTAAAATCGGATCTTGGTTCATGGCAATGTCCTCCAATGTTTGTGTGAGATGTTCATCTTCATTCGCTGGTAATAATAATAACCAACGAACAAACGAATCTTCCCACGGATTGACTTTCTCTTCGCGCCATTGCTGTAGTAACTTTGGAATT
>NZ_JBBOWS010000002.1:0-405794 GCF_038007205.1 Bacillus sp. FSL E2-8887 | reverse complement strand
GCTTGCGGCATAAGATACGATTCCGTTAGGAATCTATGCGCTTTATTATCTTTTATTCTATTTTTGCACCAGAACCATTTATACTTAACATTAATCCTACTACAGCATAATTAGTTCTCTACTCTTATTGACTTACCACCTTTGGACCCATTTCAAGTTGGCTATTGTAAGAGCTAATAAGTGGTGCGTAGTTCACTGGTTTAACAAATAAATAATAGATTTGCAAAATCCAACTCAATTTAAGTCGGCTTTTCCTCTAGCATTATAAGCAAGATCCACCACTTGCATCGATTAACTCACCAGTTATCCAACGACTGTCTGATGATGAAAGAAAACCTACAATATCAGCTATATCATTAGGTTCTCCCCACCTATTAAAGGTCGATAAACCTGCATCATATTTTTGTCCATCTTGATTCCCCAATGTCTCAGTATTCATTTCTGTATTAATTATGCCTGGGAGAATTGCATTTACTGTAATACCACGGGCTAAAGTATAAGTGAGTGTATTAATTGCCCCCTTAGATATACTGTAGGCAAAAACACTTGGGAAGGCTATCCGTGTAACAAATGACGAAATATTGATAATCCGTCCTCCATCTTTTAAACGTGGCAAAGCCTTTTGAATAATGAAAAATGGAGCCTTCACATTAATATTCATAACCTCATCAAAAGACTCCTCTGTAGATTCCTCTAACGTTAAAATCTGCCCAATTCCAGCGTTGTTTACAAGTATATCAAATGTAGTATTACCTATATGTTTTTGAAGAGATTGATCCAATATTGAATACAAGTAATTTATACCGTTAAAAGTACTTAAGTCTGCACTGATTGCAAATGCAGAACCGCCATCTTGTTTAATTTTATGCACTACTCTTTCTGCTTCTTCTTTTCTTTTACTATAGTGAACTACGACTAACGCACCAGCTTGAGCCAAATATAAGACAATGCTTCGCCCTATTCCCCTACTAGGGGTCACCATACATGCCCATCAACTTAAGAGTAAAAATAAAATGAACCTTCGTTCAAATCAACTAAAAAACTCGTAACATACTTTTTTTTAAAAAAAATACGCTTTCTTTCTGTTTCCTTATAGGAAAGGATGGCGTTTTTTTTACACTTGGGGGTAAAGCAAATTCTTAAGTTGATGGGTATGGGGTCACCATATCATTTCGGGAAAATTGTACGTTTAGACACAATTTGGACACAAATCAACCGATTCCCTGTACGATTAAGGAATCGTTTATTCATTTTATTGCTTTTTTATCGAGTTTTTCTCTCGTAATGGTCTTAAATGATTGAAATTTGTTTTTTGGTTTAAGTTCCACACATAATCACCTGTCAATGTGATATGTTCCCAAACAAGTGAGGATATATGTTACGAAAAACTCTCTGAGATATTTACCATTTTTGCACGTAAAGCACCTACTGTACGTGGTATACATTCCATGTTCCATAAAATTTTTATCTTTGATAAGATGCAAATTTTTAAAGAAACAAACTATTATGATTGCATTCTAAATCGCACTGATAATTAGACAATATTAATTTATTCTAAGCTCTTTTGCATATACACATAAAATTCTATTTCATCTTCTTTAGTGTAAATGCCATATTGAAAATCATGCATTTCTAATATTCCTTTTACAATCGCTAAACCTAAACCTGTTCCAGATATGTCTTTACTTCTAGAGCTTTCTAAGACAAAAAATGGTTCCCAAATTTTTTCAATCTTAGTTGTAGTTGAAAATTCTATTCCGTTTTTTATACTAAACAACAACTGTTCACGAGACTCCTCTAACTTAATTTCTATCTTTTGATTTGCTGTATATCTAATTGCATTTGAAATAAAGTTATTAAAAACCATTTCTATTTTTTCTTTATCACCAAATATAAGTATCTTATCTTGTGGATATTTAAAAAATACATCTATATTTTTGGATTTCATTTCAATTTCATGCGCTTCTAAAACATTGTGAATGTGTGATACTATATTAAATTGTTCTTTTTTTAATTCATTTCGTTCTATTTTTGCAAATTTCAAAAGTTCTTCAATTAACTTTGAGATGTTATCAGTTTGTTTAATAACAGTATCTAGATATGTTCCATCATCTAACCCATCTTTGATTCCAAGAGAGTATGCTTTAATCAATGCAATAGGCGTTTTTAATTCATGTGTAATATCACCCATAACTCTTTTTAAATTTTCATTTCTGTGAGTTAAGTCGTGATGGGCTTGGCATAGTTTATTACTCATTATATTTATACTCTCAGCCAGATCTTGAATTTCATCATTGGTTTTTATATTAGTTTGTTTAAAATCTAAGCTTGAAATATCTTTTGTAACAATACTCAGTTGCTTTAAAGGATCAGTAATCTTTTTAGATTGTATCCATACTAATACGATTACTATAACAATAGCTATACTGAATATAGAAATATTAAAATTATTAAGTATATTTATCATTTCATCAGAGTGAGCCATAGATACCCCTACCACAATAAACATATCTTCTTTTGAGAGTAAATTAGCAAAGAATTGGGACTTTAATTTTCCTTGATCATATAGTTCACCAGCTTTCTCGCCATTTTCTACTTGTTTTAATTTTTCTATTCCAATCCAAAAACGATTTAATGTAACTCCTTTCTTTGAAAGTTCCTCATGTAAAGACCCACTCAAATCTTTTGGTATATTTGTTATAGGTGTATACACAATAGTCAGATTATACTTTTGTTCCATATTTTGAATGTTATTTATAAATTCTTCTTTTGATTGATTTTGTATTTGTATCGTCACAATATTAACTTTTTCCCTTGTTTTATATAAGTAATATTTAGGTAAAAAATAATTTGTCAATAATAATGACAGTGTAAAAATAAGAAAGATTATAATTGATATATTTATAAATAATTTTTGAGCAAGTTTACTCATAAATTCCCCCCACATTAAATCCTATGCTTGGATATATTTTTATGATTTGATTACTTATATAGAAATTGAGTTGAAAAAGAAAAACATTTCAATATCATGGCGGAACAAGTTCATCACTCCATTCAAAGCGGATAAGACGTATAGTAGAATACTAGAAAACGAAGCATTAGCTGACATCGAATTCATACATATGATAAAAAAGGACAAACTTTCCAAGGGGAGAAGTCTGTCCAAAATCAGAAAGAGTTTATCCATCGAATGTTTGGCCTTGTAGCATAAAATACGACTTCGTTAAGAATCTACTATCATCGACGTTCTTCTTCATCTATTTACACCATAATACATTAGTTTTGATTAGTTATAATATTTTAGTCTAGATCTGTTAATGAATTAAGATCCGTACTTTTCCCATCTATTTTTATTTGTACTTTTTGTTTTGGATTCGCTGTTATTACCCAAGCATTCGGTAAGAATCGATCCTCATGAGATAAAGTAGACGGTGAATTTCTAACTTCCCCTCCTAAATATAGGGTAGCAGAAGACCCTCCATCCATAGCCATTGCATTTATAGCTCCTTTTTCATACATAATATCTTGACATTCTTTCAACGTAGCTCCTATACTTTGCGCCTGTCGACCATCTATAACTAGAAACATAATGGAGCCATCTTTTTTCTGAGCCATTATACTACGCGGTCCAGACCCCCAACCTCCGTCACCTTCTGTTATCATTTTTTTCCCGTTTACAATTAACTGTGGCATGAATCCTGCTGCAGAAACAACTTGTTTATCCAATAGTTGATGTGGAGAGTAATTCCCAGTTATCATTTGACCAAATTTTGTTAATCCAGTAATGATTGCTGTAGAATTCTTATCGTGATTTGTATCGATAATTTTTCCATCTTCTATTACAATTCCAGTTGCCATACTTCCCCCGCCTCTTCCTGTTTCATCAGCAAACCCACTCGCATTCACAGCAACAATCGCATCATTCCTTTTTGCCATTACGCTAATTTTTTCTCCCTTGTCTTTTCCCTGTGTACCTTGATGAGTAACAAGTTTGACATTGAAAGGATTACTAATGGTAACTAATTTTCCCTCAAAATGAAAGCGACTGGTTTTGTTACTTTTAATGGTTTCTACATCAATTTTTAAGGGTTGGTTTTTTAATTCTTTTAATCTTTTTTCTGCTATTCTGTTATAGATTCCATTATTACTATTTTCCCATTTAGGATTATTAATAATTTCTCTCACTTTATCTAACTCTTTTTGAGATAAGAAGGTGTATTTTACGTATTGTGGGTGTTGAGAAGTCAGTATACTCTCAGCAACGGTTATACGAAGCCCTCGACCATATTCGGTACCGAATAATATACCTATACCAATAAGAATGAAAATACAAAAAAGGATTAAAAACCTTTTTAAGAATTTCCTTAGATGTTTCACAGTTTTATCCTCCTCGATCAATTGATTACATGAAGGAATTAGACTATACATTCCAACTCAAGTTCATCAGTTAGGTTGACACGTTTCACTTATTAAATTAACTAACTGATGTATCCCTTCGTTATTTTTCCTTTTGAAGTTATTCATATTTTGAATGTACGTTTCTTTATTGTTATATAATTTTTTTATCGTATGAATAAACGTATCATGTTTTGTGTCTTCTTGAAGTAATACTTCAGCGTACCCTGAACGTTCAAAATATTTTGCATTTATTATTTGATCTCCTCTACTTGAACCACTAGTAAGTGGAATGAGAAGCATTGGCTTTTTCAAAGTCAACAGTTCGGAAATAGCGGTAGAGCCCGCTCTTGAAACTACTATGCTAGCTAGATGGAGTATATCAGGTAATTCCTCTCCTATATATTCGAATTGTTTGTATCCTTCCATCTCAATAGATAAGTCCACTTTCCCTTTTCCACACATATGAACAATATTAAATTCCATCAATAATTTATCCAAATTCTTTCTTACCATATCATTAATCCACTGTGCGCCTTGACTTCCGCCCATTATTAGTAACATAGGTTTATTTAGTTGAAATCCACAATAGGCTTTTCCACGTAATCTATTACCCCTTAGAATTTCTTCTCTTACAATTGGACCAATATAAGTCGTTTTTTTGGAGTTTAAATTCTTCCCTGTGTCAGGGAAAGTTGTACATAATTTCGTTGCAAAAGGAAGGGCTATTTTATTAGCAAGTCCCAAAGTACTATCTGGTTCACGTATAATAATAGGTATCTTATTCAAACGTGCCCCTATAACTACAGGAACAGATACAAATCCGCCCGCTGAAAACACAATATCTGGCTTCATTTTTTTAATTAATCTATAACTCTGTAAACATCCCTTTATAATTTTGAAAGGATCTTTTATATTATTCCAATCCCAATACCGCCTAAGTTTCCCTGTTGAAATACTATGATACGGTACATTTGTAACTAACGATTTTTCAATTCCGTTGTGAGACCCAATATATTGAATATCCCATTCCTTTTTAATAAATTCAGGGATTAGTGCCATATTAACCATGACATGTCCGGCGGTACCGCCCCCAGTGAATAGTATTCTTTTACGCATAAATGATTCCACCTTTATTTGTTTTTTTCTCTTTACCATTTCTATCATCTCAATAGTTCTCAAACCAAATTATTAAATATCCGTTTTTTTCAAAAAGTCATAAAGAATATTTTTGTGTGTACTTAGCATGGCTTCTGGCAAATTATCAACTTTATAAAAATGTAATTTTAAAGATTCTTCATCTGATATTTGTAAATTCCCTCTGAACTTTTTAGAACTATACACAATGGTAATCGCATAAAATTCATCTTGATTTTCCAGCTTTCTAAAATATGACTCCCCAGAAAACACATTAAATAGTGTAAGATCCTCTACTAACAACCCTGTTTCTTCATACACTTCTCTTTTGGCAGTATTTTCAATCGATTCTCCTAGTTCCATTAGCCCACCGGGAATCCCCCATACTCCTTTTGGTTCCTTTCTTTCTTGTAATAAGATGCGATTTTCTTTATCAATTAAAATGACAACAGCTCCGACTAAAATCAAAGGGCGATGTCCTACAATCTTTCTAAGCTCTCTCACATATTCCATAATCTATTCGCTCCTAATGAATGATGCAAAAGCCATTAAAGATTATTTTTCTCTTTTGCGTTTTATTTAAGTTCCTAATCAAATAAACTTCCTATATAGTTGATTAGTTTTATAAATCATCAATTTATAACCTTTATCTTGTAAAAGATCCTCTATAATTTCATAAAAGTCATTTCCAAATTCACTACATTCATACTTAGCAAATATCTGTATGATAAACTTATTTCCCCCAGCTGCTCCAGGGATTTTTTCATAAATCTCTTTACTCTCCATAAATGTTACGCATTCATTTATTTTTTTCTGTAAAAGTGATGCATGTTTCTCCTCTTCCTTCCAATCTAATACATCAAAAATAGATATATTTATGGTATCTTTATCTTTCATATCTATAGAAAATATATCTACCTTATTTATAGGATGGAGTGCCATTTAATAATTCTCCTTTATTCTTTACTTACCCTCATGTATTCCAATACATCTTGCAATGAATCTATGAATTGAATTTTAGGAGACCAGCCATGTTTTCTAATATCATGTAAAACTAAATCATATTGATCTTTGCTCTTCACATTATTTGTTTCTCGTATCCGAAAATCTAAGTTCGTTATTTCTTTATACACATTTAATACTTCTAATAATGAACGTTTTATACCCGATCCAATATTATATTTCTTTCCTTTTTCACCTTCACATAGTAATACATGATACGCAGCAACTGCATCACGAACATCTAAAAAATCTCTTGTATCTTGAAGATCATTAACTTCAATGATCGGCTCACATTTCCCCATCTTAATATCTACTAGTTTCCTTCCAATAAGAGAACATATCCCTGTAGATTCACCTGGGCCAATTAGATTGGAAGGCTTTGCTATAACGATATTCGAGCCCATTAATTCTCCCCATGCATCGGCAATCAGTGCTTGCATTGTTTTACTTAAACTATATGGATGTGGAGGTATGCTACTTTTTGTTAAATCATACTGCAGTGCCGATCCTAAAATAAGCGTCTTACAATTTGGAACCTCTTGTCTCAGTGATTCTAATAAATAAGAAGTTCCCATTATATTGACTTCCATGCTCTCAAGAGGATTCTTCCATGATTCTAAAACAGAATTCCGTCCTGCTAGATGTAATACATAATCAGGTTTTATTCTCTTAATTAAGTTCATCACTTCTGTTTTTTTTGTCAAATCACACACAACACTATTTGGAAGCTTAATTGTACGAGAATGAGTTTGGAACATGGGAATTACGTTTATACCCAGCTTTGAAAAATATTGATACGCGTGTCGTCCGGTGAAACCATTTACACCCGTAATCAAAAGACATACATCTTTTTTCATGATATGAAACCTCCCTTTTTCAACATTTTCTTCACTTCACTTTTTTGTAGAAACTCCTGTTGAGAACTATAATTCGATAGTGTAACAGGTGGATAATTGGAATAGTGTTCCTGAAGACCTTCTATATGAATAGTAGGCAATACTACAAAATAATCTTCACCAAAACATATACTCGTTTTACTTTCAACTTCAGAAAGCAAAATTTCACTTAATTTCTCACCGGGACGAATCCCTAATTCCTTTATTTGTACATCTGCGTTCTGAGAATCTTCAATTAAAACTTCTGCCAAATCAGTGATTTTACAAGCTGGCATTTTCATTACAAATATTTCTCCACCTTTTCCTTCTTTTGTTGCTTTAAATAACAATTCCAC
The DNA here is from genome assembly GCF_038007205.1 of Bacillus sp. FSL E2-8887. Lineage (NCBI taxonomy): Bacteria > Bacillati > Bacillota > Bacilli > Caryophanales > Bacillaceae > Bacillus > Bacillus sp. FSL E2-8887. The sequence goes on along the minus strand of NZ_JBBOWS010000002.1, from coordinate 398,029 downwards.
TGCCTCTTCAATTGTTAAGAAAAATCTAGTCATATCAAAATCTGTAATACCTATTTTTGAATATTCCTTAATTTGATTCTTAAAAATAGGTACTACACTTCCATTTGAACCTAAAACATTTCCACCTCGGACACAAATAAACTTTGTTTTACTTGATTGTAAATTTGCATGGATTATTAGTTTTTCTCCAATTGCTTTTGTTATTCCATATGTGTTAGATGGGTCAGCAGCTTTATCAGTTGAAACATATATTACTTTTTCTACATTATTTTGAATGGATGCTTCAATTACATTTTCTGTACCATTTATATTCGTTTTAATTGCCTCATAAGGTTGGTATTCGCATACTGGAACATGTTTCAAAGCGGCAAGGTGAAACACATAATGAACACCTTTACAAGCAGAAACTAACGCCTCTTTATCACGAATATCCCCAATAATAAATTTAAAATTATCATGATTATTAAATTGTTGTTGCATTTCAAATTGAACCGTTTCATTTCTTGAAAAGATTCGTATTTCTTTAGGGGATTCTTTTAATAATTGTTTGATAAGTTCGTACCCCCAAGAGCCTGTACCACCAGTAACCAAAATTGTTTTATTATACAATTGCTTTTCCTCCTAACAAATAACTCACTTAAACTTGCGAAATATCCATTTAATAGATAGCCATATCAAGTTCTAATTTTTTTATAAGTTTGTATATATCTTTCACTCAATGCAATAATAATAGTAGTTTGTTACAAACAAGTGACATTTTAATTGAAATGAACTTTTAAATATTTCTCTCAAATTGGATTTTCCGGGGATAATATACTATTAAAAAACCAACTACTTCATGAAGTAGTTGGTTTTTTTACAAACTTTTATGATTTGAACTGTTTGTTACATTAAGATGTTTTTTCAATTGATTTGAAATTTCATCAACACTTTGTTTATTAGGAACAGCATAATAAACGCCATTTATATACTGATCCTCACATTTTACTTGCATTTTATCTAATACTAAATTACCCCCCATCATATTTTTAGCAACTACTCCCATGTCCTCAAATGTTAAATTTGTTTTAATATCACCATGAGCCGCATCTAATATATCACCTAATTTTTGAATAGAACCAACAGATAACGCTTTTTTTGCGATGGCTTCAAGTACTAATTGTTGTCGTTTCCCCCTCATAAAATCACTATCAATTTTTCTTGTTCTTGCTAAAGCAAGAGCTTGTTCTCCATCCAAATGTTGCATACCCTTTTCAAGATGGATAGTACCTGCTTGATCTTTACTATCTTGTTCAGTAAACGTTATTGGAACATCAACATCAATACCACCTAAAGAATCTACAATTTTGGTAAATGATTCAAAGTTGAATTTTATATAGTAATCAACTGGAACATCTAAAAAATTTTCTATTGTATTAATTGTACCATCGATACCACCATATGCATGTGCATGCCCAATTTTATCCATTATATTCTTTGAGGGAATAAATACTCTAGAATCGCGTGGAATGCTTAATAACTTCACTGACTTACTATCTTTATTAATAGTGGCTAATAATAGGGCATCTGAACGAACTGCTTCTCCATATTGCTTTTTTCGCCCTTCACTTTCATCAACGCCCATAATTAAAATTGAAATATTATTTTTTAGGGGGTCAACTGCCGTTTGACGTTTATCCGATTTGTTCCCTCTATCTAATTCTGCATACGCATCCTTTATAACAGCCCTAGCTTTCATAAATATATGGACACCGTAAAAACTTCCAAAAAAAATGAGAAAGAGTAATGGTATAACAACAAATCTTCGTCGACGTTTTTTCTGTTTCCGCCTTTTCAAATATTCATCCATGGATTCAGAATTATAATTCATGTAAATTTCTCCTTTTATTGATCAACAAAATAGGGATTGTTTAGTTATTGTAATGTGGTTTCAGCACTCTCTTTAGAAAGAGTAAAGTTCAGACTCCTATATTTGTCTTCCCTAATTACTTAACTAAGTATACCGTTCGTTTGTTACATTTGTTTGACAAAATAAAAAGGAAAAACTAATTGAATAGTTTCTCCTTTTATTTTGTATTGTAGTGAATGTTATACCCCCACGCCCATCAACTTAATCAGGGCCATTCAAAAAACAGATAGAATTCAAAGAACATATTGAATTCTATCTGTTTTTTATTTTTTCACATAAAGAACATTGAGGCTGCTTATACTCTTATCAGTCAGATAGTTTACTAAAACATCATCATAACAGAAATAAAAACTTTTTTATTTAATTAATACACAAATACTTTTGATGAGTTTTCCTCTAACAAACTAGAATTATAATTAGGTGCTAGTACGATGTTTGTATATGTCCCTGTACCCGAGACGTATTTGTACCTATGTTTTAACCCCGATGGAATAAAAACAGATGCTGGGCTTTCAAACATTTGCAATTCCCCTTCAATTTCCACTTCACATATGAGACCTGTACCATCTATTCTATTCCCCCAGAAAATAAAGGCACTATCACAATGATGTGCGTGGGTATCTACATGTCCTTCTAAGTTTTCATCCATATTGGCGCCGTAAAATACACGCTGTATTACATAAAATGAAGCACGTTCATCAGTTCTATAATCCATCTGTACCCAACGCTCTCCTGGACCATCACGATGATATAAAAGCTCAGATGCTCCTTTTACAAATGGTTTACTAACTCGGAGAGACTTTGAAAGCCGAGGCCCTTTTCTTTCTATACGCTTTTGTTGTATGTTCCTTACTCTTCCTATCATTTCAGGTTGAATACCCTCATATGCTGAGTAATCCTGCTGAACAGCTTTTATATGATAGGATGCAGTATGAGTAAATATATTCTTTCCAATAATCGGTCTCCAATGATCTACTTGACAACCGGTAGCTAATTGGAGTGATTGCGTTAATTCAGGGATCATCTGTAGTTTAAAGCACTGTAGATTACGCTTTTGAGATAAAAATACTGATAAATTTAGCAAATCAACAATTCCAGCACGTTCACCTATTCCGCACAATGTAGCATCAATGACAGATGCCCCTGAATCAATTGCAGCAATAGCATTTGCCGTGGCTAATCCTAAATCATTATGAAGATGAACTTCAATCTCACAAGGGAATGTCTCAACAGATTTCTTCACGATTGTCGCACACTGACCTGGTTCCCAAATTCCTACAGTGTCTGCTAAACTGATTCGATCTGCTCCAGCTATATGTGCAATCTGTCCAATGTAAGCGATATCTTCCCATTCCGTTCGTGAAGCATCTTCAATAGTAAAACGGATTTTCATTCCTAAAGATTTTGCTTCTTCAATAGCATGTTTCACCTGATTAATAACATAATCTTTTGATCGATTGGTATACTTTGTTTGTAAAGAAATAGGATTAATAGACGCCCAGATTCCTATCCAATCGGCACCAGCACGATAAGCCGCATGAACTTCTTCTTTTTTCGCCCGAGCATGCATAAGTATTTCGGCGTGCTTTGCAGATGCTGCAACTTCTCGGCAAACCTCTTCTTCTTCTTCAGAGATGCCAGGGTGTCCAACTTCGATAAGACTTACTCCAAAATCCTCTAACATGTGAAGTAATGTAATTTTGTCTTCCTTGGAGAAACGAATACCACATTGTTGTTCTCCTTCACGCAAGGTAGCATCTAATATTGTTAAACCCTTTTTCATTCCTGTTTGCCTTCTTTCGCTTCTATAAAGTTTAATGTTTGTTCGAATAGGGTATTACGATTCTTTTCATAAACAGCCCAGTGTGTAGCATCAGGGATTACTACTTCTTTTTTTTGTTTGGTACTTGTTAATTTTGACATCATATTTCGGTCTGCAAATATGTCATCTTCCCCGTAAATGACAAGTAATGGAGTGGTAATCTTAGATACATCATATAGGGGCTGATTTTTCCAAATATAAAATAAATCTTCAAGTGGACCGACTGGTCGACGAATCGTTTGATTATTTTTCTTACTCATAGTATCTGAATCAATAAAAACTTGTTTTACGGCATCCATTGCTTCGTTTGTAACAATTTTTTTATTTCCCATCATCATATGCCAATGATGCATTCCTTTATCAAAGTCCACCATTTGATAAGCTGGTGCTTTAGGATTAAACTGATTAGGTTGTAGTGGGTTTTCGAAAGGCTGTGTCATCATAGGAAGTGTGAACCCATGCATATATCCATATAAAATAAGTTTATTAATATCTTGAGAATGGGATATTGCATAATTTCCAGCCACAACACCTCCATATGACCATCCAACAATATGAATTTTTTTTACGTTTCTCTTCTTTTTAATCCAATTTACAATTGTTTCTAGATCCTTAGTTGCATCATTCAAATGAATAACCGGACGGTTTTGGGCAGGAGGATCTGACATTTCTTTAGGGCGAGAAGAACGACCAAACCCTCTGAAATCCATAGCCCAAGTATCATACCCTTTTCTGGCATACTCATCCATCCATGAAAATTTTGGTACATCAAATGCTTGAGCTGTAGGTACACTAAATGGTTCTAAAAATAAAATGATTTCATCAGATGTATACTGTTTTTTATTATTTAAGTTTTTATGAAGTAAAAATAAATTTTCTTCTCCTTGCTGAATTTCTAATTCTTGTTTTACCACTTTAGAAGTTTGATCATTTTGAGAAGTTTCTTTGATATTAGAACAACTAGACATAAGTATTATAAAAAAAATCCCTACTAAACTAATATGTGTCCATTTTATCTTCATTTAGAATATTCCTTTCATTTCATAGAAATGATAGCTATGATTCCAGCCGCAATAATTAATCCGGCTGGTAACCCTTTTGTAAATAATACGGCAATAAGAGTACCTATTAAGACACCTAACAATATCGTAGGATTCATAGGTAGAACTCCTACACCTTTTCCTCCTATGTATGACACAGTAAAACCTGCTAGAATGGATCCTAATCCGATAGGAGAGGTAATTAATTTTATTACGTGTTCACTTGTAATCTTTCCAGATGTAATTGGTACTAAAAGGAATAGCATCAGAAAGAAAATACCAATTGTAAAAGAATATTGTTGAATAAGATGTAATAAAGTTTTTTGTCCAACAGCAAGTAAAACTCCTAATAAACAAGCCGCACCAGCTAGCGCATAATCCTTAACAAGTAGAGCGAGTGTAACAATAATCCCCAGTAACAAAAAAGGAAGCATATTCTCTTACCTCATCTATAATGTTGTATAATCCCAACTATCATTTTCAGGTACAGACACATGTACCATATTTTGATTTGCAAGGTTAATTTGTATTAAATTTGGACTTATTACAGGTTTTAAGTCTTCTCGATTTATTATAAATTTAAATGCTTCAAAGCTTGCTAGAATGCCTACGATATTCGCAACGGGAGACAGCACAGCCCATGGACGATCTTCTTGTACATAATTATTTGCCCATTTCTCATCCGCACCATGCTTGACGGAATGAAGAGCACGTCCATCTTTTAATTTATGAATTTTATTTTGCATTTCTGGTGTTAGCTCTTGTTGATAAGACGGATATCCTAACGCGATTTCATAAGGCGTAGAGTCAGGAGTTAAAGACATGACGCCACCTCTAAAGGGAGGTGTAACTGCAATCCAAATAGAAGGAATCCCTAATTTTTGAGCTGTACGATGGATAATTACTCTCGCTACTAAATTATCAGTTGCATCTATAATGACATCTGTATTCGTTAGAAGTTCTAATGCATTGTCCTCGGTAACAAATTCTTTCGTTATCTCTATTTGTAATAATGGATTAATGTCTTGCAAAACTTCTAAAGCAACATCTGCCTTCGGCTGTCCTAATTTACTGTTGGAACTTAGCATTTGTCGATTGATATTGCTTGCTTCAAATACATCTTGATCAATAACATGTAAAGAACCCACACCCATTCGCGCCAATTGGATGAGAGTAATTCCTCCTACGCCCCCTGCTCCAACTACAGTAACTCGGGAATTTTTTAATTTCTCCTGCTCTGCTACAGAGATAACACCAATATTTCGCGTAAAACTTTCTTCGTATATATTTTGCATATCATTATTTTTTGTTAACAAGTTATATTCCTCCTTACAGTGTTTTATAATCCCATCCACCCTTTGGGACTTCTTTTACTTGAACCGGGATATGACTATCTAAATCCATTACAATGCCTTTAGGCGCTCTAGCTAGAGGTTCACGACCAGTTAAAACTTGTATTGCTTCATGAAAGCTAAATAGTGACAATAGATGAGCACGCATCGGTGTGATAATCCAGCCTGCTTTTCCATCACAAAAATCTTGCGCCCACTCTTTTGGTGCGCCTTTCTCCACAGAATACCAAGCTCGACTTTTCTTTATATCAGCAATCTGTTGTCTTAATTCTTGATTTGTTAATTTGCATCCGACACTTGAGATGTTTAATGCCTCTTCATAAGGAATTCCGGTTGGAAAAAATGTAGAAACAAATCCTCGTGTTGGGGGGCTACCTGACATCCCCACACTTGGTATGCCTAATTCTCTAGCTGTTCTATGTATAATAACTCTTGAAGGCATATCATCTACGGCTTCTACTACAATATCATGCCCTTTTATAAGCTCGATTACATTATCTTCATCTACTCTTGTTTGTATAAAGTTTGTTGATATATAGGGATGTATATCTTTTACAACCTGTTCTGCAACTTTTGCTTTTGGTTCACCTATAACACTAGAAAGCGCTAACATTTGTCTGTTAATATTAGAAACTTCAAATTCATCGGGATCAACACCGGTAATATGCCCTATTCCCATTCGCGAAAACAGAATTGCTTCATATCCACCTACTCCCCCTAGTCCAAAAATAATGACCTTCTTATTTCGAAGACATTCTTGTTCCTGTTCAGAATACACACCAATATTCTTCTTAACCATTTCCCAATAATATGAATCCATATCCATTTTGAAGTCTCCTTTATATGTAGTAACCATTTCAAAAAATAATTCCTCTATATAAAAATAGCCTAGAAGTATGTCATTTTTGTGTGCTATTTGTAAAAAAATAAAAAACTTTCAATTCTTATTTTTTCAACAAATGAATATAACTCCATTTATAACGTCTTTCAACTTACTCGTATCCTGCATGAATACATCCAAGAAGGAAATGAATTATACGAAGAAGTACTATCTGATTTGAGTCCATACCTTACCTTTCATATAAGTCGATTCGGGAAATATGGATTGGACGATAATCGTCAACCACCCAATATCCAATTTGATATGGCCATTTCACCTAATGGATTAAAAGCTGTAATTTAAACAAAAATAGCCACAATCTATTTATAAATAGATTGTGGCTATTTTAAGTGGCCCCAAAAGAAGTAATCGTTGCCGTGCCTCAAGCAAAGTAAACACCCCAAAAGAAAAAATGAGTTAACTTCTTAAAACAGCTAACTGTAGAGAAAGAAACTTTTCATTTTGAGGTTACTTCAAAACCTTAGTTTGATAGCGATGGGGTATCACCACTTCGCTATCAAGCTAAGCTCATGTAACGTTAATTATAAGCGAGATTATTTCTTTTTTCGAAAGTCTATGTGTAGATGCTTTAAAGATTTTAGTTTTTTATCATCTGTTATAGTTGATATAACTAGAGTCATAATAAACCCATTGACCTGTTCCAATTCTTAGCCAACCGTTTTTTTCTTCATATACTGTAACTTTTTCGCCTTTACTTGCCTTTCTAACAGTAGAGTAGTTTGAACCTGCTCCGCTTCGAATATTTATCCCAATACCATTGATTTGAGCCGTTCCAATTACATTTTGAACACTACCAGTTTCAATTACTTGAAGCATGTTTAGAATGAATGATGCTGTTTCACCACGGGTTGTTGTTCCTTTAGGATCGTATTGATTGTCTCCCTTACCTTTTACAATACCTAAGCCATACAATCTTTGTACGTCTTCTTTATAGATAATTTGGTCTTTATCTACGAATGGTAAGTTTGCAACTGGCCCCCATAGATTTTTATACTGTAAAGCCCTGTTTACAATGATTGCTGATTCTTCTCTTGTAATAGGTGTGTTCGGGTCAAAATAACCGTCACCTCTACCTGCAATGATACCTGCACTTGCAGTGCGTTTAATACTATCTCGTAGAGTTGGGTTTGCATCGTTTAAGTCTTTAAATGAGCCCTCTCCGGCTGGCAAGTTTAGAGACTTAGAGATTAATTGAGCAAATTCGGCTCTTGTTACCGCTCTGTTAGGTGCGAAAATTCCGTTTCCTTCTCCTACCATAATCCCCCTTCTATTTAAATCTCGAATAGCTGACTCATACCACCCCCCTGTAATGTCGTCTGTTGGTTGAGAAAGGTTATTATAATTCCCCTCAACACCATTTATGAATGAATCCCATTGCCCATTATTAATCATGTTAGCGGGACAGTTTTTACCACTCCACCTTTGGTGTTTTACGATATTATTTAACGGTACACCCGTTTCTTTCATTAAATAAGCTACAAGTTTCTTAGCGTTATCTACTGCTTTACTGTAGTTACCGTCTCTGTTAACTGCGATTTCAATTGCAATAGATTCTCTATTACCAGGGCCATCACCGTCTCCCGCGTGCCACCCGTTCTCATTTAATGGCAGGTGTTGATAAATCTCTTTATCGTCTACTGTAAAATGCCATGATGCAGTCCGGTCTGTGTTTCCTACTGCTTGATTATATAGATATTGAGCGTGGTTTCTAGCACCTGCACCTACACTTGTATTATCAGTCTCATGAATTGTAATGTACTTTGGACTCATGTAGTTTTGAGGACGAATATTATCGTTACCTGCTGGAACAATCCATTCAGTGAATGGAACACCGTTTATTGTGCTAGAGATTCTAGGCGATACGGAAGGCAGACTACGTTTTGTTCTGTTTGAATTATTAGGAACAGTTAATGTACCCGTTTCTTCATGAATACCTTCTGAACGTTGAAGACTGTCTGCTTTCTTATTATCGACAGTACCTCTACCACGTCCATCTACCCCTTCAAAACTAGCTTCAATACTTTTTAAAGCCTGTTCATCTGATACTTGAAGTTGGTCTGTTTTACCTTGTTCTTGAATGCTTGTAAGTTGCTTATTGTTTACTGATTGTTGTTCCTCTGCAAATGATGTCAATGGTAAAGATAATACCGTTAATCCTGCTGTTAATGCTACTACTTTTTTGTTTAATTTAATATTCATTTCTACTTTGGTATATCTTACTATTTTAATAGATATACCTTCCCCCTTGTACTTCTTTTAGTGTGAATAATAGTTTAAATAATGGTAGTCTGAATCCCCAAAATAACGACTTTATTTTTCATTTCATATAATCAACTGAAATCTATAGGTCCTCCTAGATATGTCAATATTCCAAAGTTATAACACAACACTAGGGCTCCCCCACAACTAAGACCAATGAAAAGAGAATCCAACACAGATTTTTCTTCATAATTGTTTAAATCGATATTGGGGAGTGTCTCAAACAAATATCGAAGAGAATGATAAGGACTTAAATTGTTCTCTTTTGCAGCTTCAACCACACTATACATGAAGGTACTCCCTCTAGTGCCTTCGTAAAAATATGGTTTAAATAACATAAATAACCTTTAATGTACAAAACAATAACATTTACTTTATATTCCGTTTGTTTTCTATGAAATTCACAAATCTTTCAAAAATCCTGATTACAAATAAAAAGGGACTTCAAAACACAGAAATCCTTTTTTATGTTGGTTTTGAATAAAGTTGGATCAAAACTCAAGAGTTTTACCGTGACAGCTTTATTTAATAATGTAAAACGGTGCAGCCTTTTTGCAAACAGTTAAACTTTATTCAAAACAGTACGACTTTATTTCAAAGCAACAACTAAGTCATGTATCTTAGTATTTAGGAACTTCTAATATACTCTTTTTCTTCCCATCATATACTATAGCTGTTTTTGCTTTTATATTCTCATTATTATATATAAAATCTTGGTTTGAAAAATTCACAATCACTTTCATATTTTTTCCAAATGTTGTACTTTGAACTTGCCGATCTTCAGACAATACTTCAAAATTAGTCATTGGTTTTGTTACGGCTTTCTCATGAAATGGAGACCATACTTTCAAATAAGAGGTAATGATGGATTTACTTTTCTCCCATTCATTTTTATCAATATGATATAAAGGTGGTACATTATACAACATTTCAGATAACATTCTATTTCCGATCTCATCCTTAATTCTAAAACTTCCCCATGACCATTGGTGAGTCGTAATAATTGAATCATTATATACAAGTTTATATAACGGAATTGAATATACAGGATTATTATAAATATTTTTATAAATAGGTTTGATTGGTATTGTTTTGGCATTCGATTCTGGAATAGCACCATCTGGTGAAGTGGATTTATATCCGCCTACATAATATGGGTTCTTTTTATCCCTCATATCAGAATCGGGCCAAATCCCGGGTGTTTCTATTCCATGCGCAAAGGCAATTATATTACTAGCAAAGTCATTCCCACCTTCTGATCCGACGACCATATGCTTTTCTTCGCTAATATATTTCATTCTTTGCAATCTTGCTTTTACATCTTGTTCCTGAGTAGTAATATGATTTGGGGAATAATCATCATAAATTTCTCCTGTAGCATCGCAATCGACAAACCAAGAACTAAACGGTATATTATTTTGTAAAATATCACCTACACGTTCTTTCACACTAGGTAAGGATAAAGTTGGATTTAACTTTCTTCCTTTTCCTAAGAATCCTCCTATTTTTTCTCCTTTTTCATTAGATATTGTTGCATTTTCATATAAAGTTTTATCTTTAAAAGAAGCAGTATTCCAATCTCTACTTCCAACTTCATGAATCGAGTGATATGAATCATAAGGGCCGATTAAATACCCCATTCTATTTGCTTCTTCTACCATTTTGGGATTCATTAATCCATTAGCCCAATTAGGTAAACCTATCCATGCTTTTTTAACATTCGATTTCTTCATATCAACTAAAACATCTGTTGTTTCTTTCTGTTCCCATCGGCTTACTTCATCTACTGCATCTGTTAACTTACTCTTAATTAATCCTTTATTCAGTGTATATAGTTCTTGTTCACTCAAGTTTTGGATTCCTTTTTTCAACAATTCATTTGTTTCAGTATCTAGATTACTAAAAATGTCTTTATTATAAAGTTGTTCTAATTGTAATACCTGATTTATCGCATTAACTATTACTTTTTGCTGACTTTTGTCGATAGCTTGTTTATTTTTAATATCTTGCATAACAGTTTCAAAATCTTTTGAGCCATCCTCCGTATTTGCTTGCAACAATTGTGTAATCCAATTTGTAAATGTCTCATCCATTTTTTGTGTGAATTTATCCCACTTGATATTTTCTACTGATATCCCAGGGTGATCCCAAAAATAAATATGAGGAGCACCATATAATTTTTTAATGTTCGGATTTGTTTTTGCTTTTTCTTCTAGTGTCTTAAATTCTCCCTTTTCTTTTATATATTTTTTGTAAATATTCGCCATCGAAACAGGGTTTTTATCAGTTAGATACAATCTGAATCCATATTCTTTATTCTTGTTAATAGAAGGATATTGATGTGTAAAACTAAACTGTATATCGGAATCAGCAGTGAAATGAATATTATCGTTATACATATTATCAGCTATATACATAACGGAGTATTTAGATTTATTCAACACAAAGAATCTCATAGAAAAACTTTCTATGAATGACATGTCTTGATCTTTTAAATATTCTTTCCAGTTTGAGTCATTGCTAGGTATATTTTTTCCTTCCCATAATGGTAACGTATAGCTGTCTGCACTTACTTTAGGCCATGTAAATTCATTAGCTCCTTCAGACTTAGTAGATTTTAACTTAATACTTAAATAGGATTCTTTCTTTTCAATCTTCACATCTATTTGGTCATCTGGATAACTCCAAGATATACAATCATGTTTTTTTATTAGATTTGTTATTTTTTTCTTCGGTAGTGGTAAGGAAGCACTTTCTCTTACACCATCTTTTTCCACAAAAATTTCACCAGTTTCAGGATTCACATCAAAAGTGAAATTTTTGTATTGTGAAACCACGTTTTGTCCCTTTTTTGTAAAATCCTTTTGTTGCGCATAACTCAGGGATGGCAATGTAAGACATATTGAACTCATCAAGATTGGAATAACTATCTTTTTCATTTTTTTATTCATATTTATAAACCTCCTTATTTTTATTTCTATGATACAAATACATTGTGACAGGAATGTGACAATGTATTTTTTTATTTAGCTTCATGATGAGTGGCTCAAAAAAAAACGAATTCTTGCCGTGTCCCAACAAACTCTTTTTTGGGGACTCTTGTGTACAGAAAATTGTATGTTTCTGTACACGTTAATATTGAACAAAAAATTATAGGATTTCTCCTTTTTCGTGTTCAAAAACCTTGTAAACTTATCTATGTTCAGATAAATATATAGAATTAAGTTATTGAACAAAAGGAGAGAAAAAGGAATGAAGGTTGGATATGTTCGAGTATCTACAATTGATCAAAATTTAGACTTACAAATTGATGCTTTGAACTCTTATGGATGCGATAAAATATTTCAAGACAAATTGAGTGGGGTTAAAGATAATAGACCAGGTTTAGAGGAAGCGATTCAATATGTACGCCCTGGTGATTCCTTAGTAGTTTGGCGATTGGATCGCTTAGCTCGTACTATGCACCATCTTATTCAGATTGTTAATGAATTGAATGAACGAGGGGTTAGTTTTTATAGTGTTCATGAAAATATTACAATGGATCGTTCAAGTGCTACTGGTCAACTTATGTTCCATTTATTTGCTTCTTTTGCGGAATTTGAACGTAACTTGATTCGTGAACGAACTGAAGCCGGTAGAGTTGCTGCACGAGCAAGAGGTCGATTTGGTGGTAGACCAGAGAAACTAAAAGGCAAGGAAATCGATATGATACAAACCCTTGTTACCAATAAAACCCCTATTAAAGATGTAGCTCAAATGTTAGGGGTTTCTCGTACTACGGTTTATCGATATTTAAATAAATAGGGGGGAATAATATGGTAACAAGGGAGCTTCTCACTTCATCACAAAGGGCGTATTATTATGAAATTCCTGAATACATGGATCAACGAGAGATATTGCGTTATTACACAATATCTGATGAAGAATTAAAGATTATAAATAAACAGCGTGGAGCCGCTAATAGATTAGGATTTGCCATCCAAATTGCATACTTACGTTTTCCTGGGAGACCATTATCTGCAAATGAAAAAGTTCCAGATTTTATTGTACATACGATTGCGAAACAATTAGGAATTTCACCTTCAGCTATACAAAATTACGCACGTGAGCGTGATACAACTCGTCGTGAGCATCTCATTAAAATTAGAGGTACATTCGGATTTCGAACATTTACTATAAAAGAATATCGAGAGTTAGCACGTTGGCTTCTCCCTATGGCAATGAAAACAGATAAAGGACATCTTTTAGTGGAGGCTCTTATTATAGAAATGAGGAAAAGAAAAATCATTCTACCAGCCATATATGCAATTGAACATTTAGCATGGGCTGTACGTGAACGAGCGCATAGAAAAATTTTTAAACAATTAACAAAGGGCCTTACTCCCTCTCAATGTAAGCAACTCGATAGGATGTTAAGCGTAGGCAAGGGATATAAATATTCGTATATATCATGGCTTCGGCAACCTCCCGGTGTCATTTCGGTTAAAAATTTTCATAAGATTATGGATCGAATAGAGTTTATCCAAAAATTAAATTTACCTTTAGATAATGGAAAAGAAGTACATCAAAATAGATTGCTACAGATGGCACGTGAAGGATCACGTTATTCCAATCAACATTTATCCAGGTTTCATGAACGCAAACGACATGCAACTCTTATGGCCTTTCTCATTCATATTTATGCTTTTTTAACAGATCAAGGAATAGAGATGCTTGAGAAGCTAATGGGGAGAATGTTTAATCGTGGAGAAAAAAAACATAAGGACCACTTTCAAAAAGACGGAAAAGCGATTAATGAAAAGGTTCGTTTATACGCAAAAGTTGGAAAAGTTTTAATTGAAGCAAAAGAATTAGAACAAGATCCTTTTGAATCTTTACAATCTATCATTTCATGGGAACAATTTGAACAATCAGTAGAACAGGCAGAAGAATTAGCTAGACCAGCAGAATTTGATTATTTAGAACTACTAGATAATCACTATGGCCATTTTCGGAAATTTGCCCCCAGATTATTAAGAACGTATGTATTTAAAGCATCTAAAGCAAGTAATACTTTATTTCAGGCTTTAGAGATGTTAAAAGAAATAAACCTAGCAGGAAAACGAAAAATTCCTGAAACAGCTCCGATGGATTTTCTTAAGTCGAAATGGTTCAAACATGTGATTAAAGATAATGGTATTGATCGTCATTACTATGAGTTCGGTGTCTTTTCGGAATTATGTAATCACCTCCGTGCCGGGGATATGTGGGTTGTAGGAAGTAAACAATATAAGGATTTTGAAGAGTATCTCTCCACAAGAAAAATGGTATGAATTGAAGAATAAAAAACAAGTTCCCTTAACAATTTCAACAAATATCGATCAGTATTTACAGGAACGATTTCAGTTAATGGAAGAGCAACTTTCTAAGGTGACTCATTTAATTCAAAATCAGTTATTGCCAGATGTTGAAGTCTATGCAGATAAAATACAAATTGCATCTTTAAAGAAAATGATTCCAGATGAGGTCGAAGATCTAACTAGACTTATTTATAGTGTATTACCGCGTATTAAATTAACAGAACTATTGGTAGAAGTAGATAGCTGGACACATTTTAGCAAACATTTTGTTCATCTTCATACTCAAACTGAGCCGAAGGATAAATCCGTATTGTTCGCAGCTATTTTGGCTGATGGTATTAATCTAGGTCTCTCTAAAATGGCAGATGCTTGTCCAAATATATCTTATACACAATTAGCTTGGATATCGGATTGGTATATAAGGGATGAAAATTACTCCAAATCCCTTGGAGCAATCACTGATTTTCAGCATAAATACCCGTTCTCTTCTTATTGGGGAGATGGCTCGACTTCATCTTCTGACGGACAATTCTTTAGAGCCGGCGGTCAGTCTAGTCCGTTAGCACAAGTAAATGCAAAACATGGTGGGGATCCAGGATTAAGTTTTTATACACATATCTCAGATCAATACGCCCCATTTTATGTACAAGTTATTAGTTCTTCAGAAGAAGCGCCACATATTATTGATGGCCTTCTGTATCATGAAACAGATTTGAAAATTGAAGAACATTATACGGATGCAGCAGGCTTTGTAGATCATGTTTTTGCCATGTGTCATATGTTAGGATTTCGATTTGCACCTAGAATTAGAACGTTTAGTAAACATAAAATTTATACTTTTGACAAGCCCGTAAAACAACCACATCTGGAATTTATGATTGGTGGAACAATTAATATAAAGAAAATAAGAGATAATTGGGATGACTTATTACGATTAACTAGCTCTGTTCGTAATGGAACCGTCACAGCTTCTCTTATTCTAAAAAAACTTGCGGCTTATCCACGGCAGAATAGCTTATCTGTAACTTTACGTGAAATAGGAAGGATTGAAAGAACTTTATATACGTTAGAATGGTTACAGAGTCCCGAACTTAGAAGACGTGTACATGTTGGTTTAAATAAAGGTGAAGCAAAGCACGCACTTGCTAGAGCTATATTTTTCAATCGATTAGGAGAAATTCGTGATCGTTCTTATGAGGACCAATTACATAGAGCGAGCGGTTTGCAACTACTTATTTCAGCAATTGTATTATGGAATACGGTATACATATCACGTGCAGTAGATGCTTTGCGTGCAAAAGGAGTGGAAATTCCAGAAGAATATTTACAACATATATCTCCACTTGGATGGGAACATATTACGTTGACAGGTGATTATGTTTGGAACTTAAACCAAAAAACAAATTTCAATAAGTTAAGACCATTACGAGACAAAAATCCTATAAAAAAGCGGTAAAATAAATAACCAGTTCTTTAACGTACAGGGAACTGGTTAAAATGTGTCCAAATTATGTCTAAACGTACAATTTTCCCGAAATGATATAGTGACCCCTACTAGCACCTGTTACTAATGCAACTTCCCCCTTCAATTTATTCATCTCATCATCCCCTTGTTTAAAATTCTACTTAGTTATATCACAAGATACCCTTTGAAATGTTGCTCTCTAATTTGATATCCATAAAACAAAAAGGCCGACTCATAAGTATAAGAGCCGGCCTTTTCACTTCACATATACAGTAGCTTTACATACAGGTTCCCTAACTGTTATGTACCTTGTATCAAGTATAATGGTGTATTACCCAAATAATTAGCAATTCTTTCTTCCAGCCACGTAAGTCGATTACTGTCAATATGAGAAAGCACGACATGTTTAAATTCAAAAATGCTTGAATTTAATTTAGAAGATCATTTTTCTGGTGATAAAATAAAATGAGATAAGAAAACTTCACCTACAGGTAAAGCCTAAATATACTAAAGTTAATTCATATATTTTGCTTAGAATTCCATCATTACCTACCTTTGAACATTTCGTTGAGGCTTCTATGACTCCATTCAATGATATTCCAGCAGTACCTGTATTTTTCACCTTTAATTTTTGGTTTCTCAGCCATGATTGTACTTAGAAAAACTCTAAAAACTAGTTGAAAATCTTTTAGAATCTAACTTTCTTATAATTCTATTTGCTATTTCTTCAATATTTTCATTTAGAAAGAAATGATTACCTTTAAAAGAGTGAAAAGTACACGTTTTACTTGTGTATTGCTCCCATTTTATTACTTGATTATATGTAGTAAATTCATCATTTTCCCCATTAAATATAAGAAAATCAATATCACATGCTTGCATATTATTGTCATGAATATATGTCTCAACAATTTTAAAATCTGCTCTTAGAATTGGGAGGAAAATTCCCATTAATTCTTCTGATTGAAGTACCCCGGACGGTGTACCTCCCATTGCAATAACTTCTCTTTTAAATTGTTCGTTAGAAAGATTATGTCGGATATTTTTCATTTTACTATTTGGGTGGTTTCTACCGGACAAAACAAGAAATTCAGGCAATACGTTTTTAGAATCTTGTATTTTTCTGGCTACTTCATAGGCAATCAAACTTCCCATGCTATGCCCATATAGAATATAGGGCGAATGCTCTATCTGCTTAACTATACTAGTGTAGACATCATTTACGGCCTCTTCCATACTTTGGTACAAGCTTTCTTCAATTCTATATCCTCTACCAGCTAACTCTATTGGGACTACTTCAATATATGGATTAAAGTAATTTTTCCATTTTGCGTAACTAAACACAGATCCCCCAGCATGTGGAAAGCAAAAAAGTTTAGTCTTCTGCATTGATTTTCTCCTTACTTTAAAATTTGTTTATATTTTGGCAAATTGTATAAATATCTTTAATTATTATATCCTGCGGAAATTCTTCCCTTGTTGCACAAGCTGATATCTTATAATTCGGCTCAATGCTATATTGTCTAAAGTAAAAGTCTTTAGGTATATTCTTATATGAGATTAAAGTTCGTGACTCTTTTTTTATAGAAAATGAATTTAACGGGATATAAAGCCCTTTTCCAATCGTTTTTATATAGCTTTCTTTTAATGTCCATATATCATAAAAATAATTAATTTGTTCATCAGAATTCATACTAGATATATCATAAAATTCTTCATCTGAAAAAAACTCATTTGCTAATTTAAGAGCCTCTATTTCTGAAACTTTCTCTATATCAATCCCTACATTAGAATTAGCAGTGCCACAAACCACCCATTCTCCTGAATGTGAAATATTAAAATGAAAGTCAGAAAAGTTTTCAACAAAAGGTTTTCCATACTCATTATATATAAATCTAATTTCTTCATTACTAATTTTATACTTTTGGCAGACTAGAGATCGGATTAACAAATCTCCTATTAAAGTCCTATTAATATCACATAAATTTAATAACCGCTTCATTCGTTCTCTCTTCTCATTTGAAATCAAGTTACTAAATTGATTAAACAAATGATTTCCAATATTCTTTGGTATTTTCACAGCATGAATTTGTATGATAAATCACTTCCTTTTTAAAAGGATGGCTTCCTATGTATACGTTATAGAAATCAATTTCATTTTCTAACTTGCATCTATTCAAGTGCAAATATAATAGAAAAGGTGCATATTAACATATCAATGAAAATATACACCTTTCCTCAGCAATATCATCAAAGCATTCGCTTCTGGTACAAAAACTTCAGATAATTTACAGCATACTATGAACAACTCATATATGTTTCTATGTCCCTATCAAGCAATTTTTCATTAGCCCCTTAAAAAGTAATGCTCTTTATACATAATCTCCTACACTTGATGTGCAGTTATTGGACTGCTCTCTTTATTTACACTACTACTCACAAATAACGACTTTAATAATAACAATGTTCGTTTATAAAGTTGCCTATTTTGTGCTCTCTACTTTTCCGTTAGTGAAAGGGACGTCTCTTTTATTCCTTCTAATTCATTTAGTAGATACTTAGCTAACTTTTCAACTGCGGGGGAAGCTACTATTTCTTCGTGTGATCCAGGTACCGAATACATATTCACTCTTCCTTTTAATAAAGGCTTCCAATCCGTAAACAATTCTTTACCTTCCTCAGCACTAAAGTAAATGACTTCCCCAAAATATGGTGTTAAATCATGCTCTGCCATTAAATTCAGACATTTCCTGTGGGCATTGATAATTTGCTTCAAATTCGTAAGATTTGCATCAGGCGGGAGCACTCCTTCCACAATTAATTGCTCAACAAGCATGTCCTGTTGATGAACAAGCTCTTCTTCCTGATCCACTAACTCTATATTGATGAAATGCTCCAATATATAAGATAGCATTTCATCTTCTGTCTTGTAATCCCGTTCTGAAGGCACCTTGGTATCCAATAGTACCAACACCTCAACTTCTTCTCCCTGGTTCCGTAGCATAGTTGCGATTTCATAGGCGATGGCACCGCCCAGAGACCATCCTCCCAGACGATACGGCCCCTCTGGCTGAGCCCGCTTCATTTCCTCGATGTAGAGTTGAACTACTTCCGATAAAATCAACCCGTTCATTCCTTCTTTCTCTACGAGAGGATTCTGTAGACCATAAAATGAGCAGTGATCCTTGAGTAACCTTGCTAGCTGAATGTAACAGAGTACATTACCCATAAACGGGTGAACACAGAAGAAAGGTCTTTTCTCTGATTCTTGTAATGGAACCAGAACCGATAATGATTCTTCCATACGATGATTCTCACGGATGAGACAAGCGATTCCTTCCACTGTCGGATTCTTAATTAGTGCGGGCACCTTAATCTCTTTTCCAAATTTCTCTCTGACCTTTGAAATCAATTTGATTACAAGGAGAGAGTGACCTCCTATATTGAAGAAATCATCGTTTACATGGATATCTTCTAACTGTAGCAAACCCTGCCAGATTGTAATCAGCTGATACTCGATTTCATCCCGTGGGATGATTGGTGTAGAAAAGGTACTTTCTCTTTGAATCGTTAAGCTGTTCAGTGCCTTTCGATCAACCTTCCCATTTGTTGTAAGGGGAATCGCATCAACCTCAATAAAGTGTGCAGGAATCATATAATTCGGTACTTGACTCTTGAGATGCTCACGCCATTCATGCATACTTCCTTTACCCACCACATAGGCAGCCAATCTCTGATCTCCTGGTTGGTCCTCTCTTATCAAGACTACCGCCTCTTTCACCGATGGATGACTCTCTAAATTCGCTTCAATCTCTCCAAGCTCAATCCGGAATCCTCGAATTTTCACTTGATTATCGATTCTTCCCAGATAATCCAAATGGCCATCAGCTAAATAACGGACTAGATCTCCCGTCCGGTATAACCGTTCTCCTTCATTAAATGGATGTGGAATAAAACGTTCTAACGTTAACTCTGGACGATTCAAGTATCCTCTCGCTAGGCCTGCTCCACCGATATAAAGTTCACCCGTTACACCAACTGGAACAGGTAACAACTTCTCATCCAATACATAGGCTTGAACATTTGGCAACGGACGCCCAATGGTTACTCTCTTACTATCTTTTTTGATACGATAGCATGTCGCATCAACCGTACATTCCGTAGGACCATATACATTATAAAAATGGATATGGTCATTCTCTACTAGTTGTTCCCACAGTGATGGCATAATCGCTTCTCCACCGACCAGTACCTTGCTTGGAACATGAACACTATCGTTTGTTTCTAACAACCCCTCATCTATGAGTAATTGGAGTAGTGAAGGTGTTATATCGAACATTTCCAACTTATTCTCCCGAATATAAGATATAAACTGTTGAGGATCACTGCGAACTTCTGTTGAAATAATATACAAACTAGAACCATACAAAAGCATTTGTAATTGTTTAACGGATGAATCAAAGGCGATTGAGGCATTTAGACCAACGCGCATGTTATCATGTGCCCGATGTGAAAAAACCTCTTTCTGTAAACCATAGGATAGATTTAATACCGAATGATGCTGCACCATAACCCCTTTTGGATTCCCGGTCGAACCTGAAGTGTAGATAACATACGCCAAGTTTTCTCCTGTTACTTTACATATTGGTGAAAGAGTGTTTTCTTGCGAAATCATTGCTTGATCTCGGTCCAAACAAACTGTTTCAACTTCTTCAGGCATCCAACCTTGTGATACTTCGTTCGTAACCAATATTTGAATTCCTGTGTCCTCCAGAATATATCGTAGGTGACTTTCTGGATACGATGGATCCAGCGGAACATAGGCTGATCCAGCTTTCAAGATTCCCATGAGACCGACAATCATCTCAACTGAACGTTGGAAACAAAGCCCGACCAATGACTCCGTCCCAATCCCCATTTTCTGAAGATAATGGGCCAATTGGTTTGCTTTCTCATTCAGCTCTCGATACGTCAACCGCTGATTTTCATCCACCACTGCCACCGCATCAGGTGTACGATCCACTTGATCTTCAAAAAGTTTGTGGATCACACTTTCACGTGGATACGCTGCTGCATTATCATTCCATTCTTCCAGTAGTTGTTTCTGTTCTATTTCCGTAACATACACCAGCTCCGACAGAGTTTGATCAACGTTCTCGATCATTTGCTTTAACACCTGGCTTAAATGCCCCAGCATCCGTTCAATAGTGAGACCATTAAACTTGCTACGATCATACTTCAACTTTAACAACAACTGGCTTTCTGGGACAACTGTCAATCCTAATGGATAATGAGTTTGCTCTACTCCTTCTAACCCACCAATTTCTAGATTTCCTGAGGACTCCTCTTTCACTGGGTAGTTTTCAAACACATACAAGCTATGGAACAGCGGGGTTCCTCTAGGAACTTCACTCCATCCTTGAATCTCTGTCAAAGAAGCATATTCATATTGTCTTCTTTCTATCTCTTCCTCTTGTATCTTCTGCAACCAATCCATTATTTTTATATTATCTATCAACTGAATTCGCGTCGGTGATGTGGTAATAAAAGGACCTACAATGTTTTCAACATCAATAATCTCCGTAGGGCGTCCTGAGCTAGTTACACCATAGACAATTTCATCTTCTCCACTATACCGGCTCATGAGATACGCCCACGCACCTTGAATTACTGTATTCAAAGTGAGTCTATTGCGCTTCGCCCAGTTTTGTAACGCTTGGGTTTGCTCTTCTGATAAATAAGTTACCTTCTCTGTGTAACCTTTTTCTTGCTCTTTACTTTCTAAGCCCAGCAGGGTTGGAGCTGTAAAACCTTTAAGTTTCTCTCTCCAGAATTGCTCCGCCTGCTCCTGATTCTGTTCTCTTAGCCATTGAATATATTTCTTGTATGGCGATGAATTAGGTAAATGCACGGCTTCTCCATTCATTCTCTTCTGGTACACTGTAAGCAATTCGTTAAAGACCAGTGGTAGGCTCCATCCATCCAACAGAATATGGTGATGTGTCCAAACAATCCGATATTCTTCCTCACCTTCTTGAATGACAGTCACCCGCATCAATGGCGCTTTATCAAAAAGAAAGGCTTGTTTTCGATCCAATGCCAAAAAGGCTTTTCTTTTCTCTTCTTTTTCTTCAGCAGTCAGCGTACGCCAATCTTCTACATTCACCTTAAATGGAACACTCTCATACACCACTTGTAAAGGCTCTTCAACTTCATCCCAAAGGAAAGCTGAGCGGAAAATTTCATGCCGCTGAATTACCGATTTCCACGCCTGTTCGAAAGTAGCAATATCCAATTCTCCTCTAATCATGAAACTTAATTGCACTATATACGGCGCTACATGTTCCTCCCCTTGGTCATGCAATGTATGGAAAATCATTCCTTCTTGCAAAGGCGATAGTGGATATAAATCGGTAATCGGATAATTATTTCCACGATTCATCTTGGTTAATACTTTTGTCAAACTGGCTTGGTCAAGATTAGCCATCACAAAATCTGAAACGGTCAGTGCAGATTCTCCATCCGCAGATTGAATCAATTTACTTAGTTGATGGAGCATATTCTCTGCAATACTTTGAATCGTTGATTTCGCATATTGTCCTACATTGTATACCCAAGTGAACTGAAGTTTCCCATCCGTTACCATTCCAATTACATCAATTAAATGCAATCGCTTGGAACCAGAAGCATGATCTAATCGCTTAAATCCGTTCTCTGGAATAAGTATTGCATCGTCAGAAAACATTTGGTCAAATTGTCCAAGATAGTTAAAACTAATAGACGGTGTATGTTGAGACCCCCATTGCTCACACATTGTTGTGTTCAGATACCGCAAAATTCCATGGTCAACACCCTTATTAGGAATTTTACGCACTTGTTCTTTAACTGCTTTTAATGCTGCAATTGGCGTGTCGGCACCGGTAATATTTAAGTGAACAGGATAAATACTTGTAAACCACCCCACGGTTCTAGATAGGTCAACGTCTTCGATAATCTCTTCCCGACCATGCCCCTCCAAATCCACGGTCAGCGTCGGATGACCTGTCCATGCTGCCGTAGCCTGTACCAATGCTGTCAATAGTACTTCATTGATTTGGACACGATGAGTGCTTGAAATCTCTTTCAATAACGTACGGGTCTCTTTCTCATCCAGCACCACGGTAATCTCCTCGTTTCCTGTGTTTTCTGGAACTTCGAGGGTGGTATCCACTGGTAGCATAGCCACTTCTTGTTCGGATTGCTGCTCCCAGTAATCACGCACTTCTTGCACAATCCCAGCTTCAGCGTAATGATGCAATTTCTCCGACCACGCTTTAAAGGATGTACTCTTTGTAGGTAATTGGATCATCTGATCCTTGCTCGCTTGATTATACGCCGTTTGCAGATCCTCCAGTAAAATCCGCCAAGAAACACCATCCACTGCTAAGTGATGAATCACCCAGAATAATCGGCCGGCCCTTTTCTCACCTTCATCAAAATACACCATTCTCATTAGCGGTCCTGCGTGTAAGTGCAAGCTTGCTTGTGCAGCGTCAATCTCCGTTTGAATCACTTGATGCCATTCTGCTTGTGGCACTTCGTCTAATGAAATAACGGTCAGCGTCGATTGTTTTTCGATCCCTTCGTTCCGCTGTTTCCAAGCTCCATTCGGTAACCGTTCATATCTTAAACGCAAAGCATCATGATGGATTAGAAGGGTACTCACAGCTTTTTCCAGTAATACTATATCCAGTCGCTCTTTTGTTCTAAAAAACATGGATTGATTCCAATGGTGTGGGTTTGGATGATCTTGTGCAAAAAACCATTGCTGGATTGGTGTAAGGATCAGTTCTCCAGTTACAACTCCCTGCTCTGCTTGTACACCCCGTTCTTCATTGACTACTTGCGCCAACTCGGCAATCGTTTGGTGTTCAAACATTTGCTTTGGCGTCAATTGCAAACCTGCTTGCTTCGCACGAGAGACAATCTGAATGCTGAGAATTGAGTCTCCACCAATTTCAAAGAAGTTATCATGGATTCCCACCTTTTTAATCCCTAATACTTGCTTCCAAATGGTGGCCAGTGTTTCTTCGTTACCATTCCGCGTGGCAACACATTCACTTTCGATTTTCCTCTCCTCTGGTACAGGTAAGGCCTCACGATCAACTTTTCCGTTAGCAGTTAGTGGAATGGCTTCCATCATCACAAATCCTGAAGGAACCATATGGCTTGGTAGTTCCGCCTTGAGATAATCTCTCCACTCACCTACATTCCCGTCACCCACGACATATGCCACCAACCGTTTATCACCCGGCTGATCTTCTCGAACAATTACAACAGCCTCTTTTATGGAGACATGTGCGTTTAAAGCAGATTCAATTTCTCCGAGCTCAATTCGGAAACCACGGATTTTCACCTGGTGATCAATCCGCCCAAGATAATCCAGATTTCCATCAGGTAAGTATCTCGCTAAGTCTCCTGTCCGATATAATCGCGCTCCTGGGTCACTACTGAATGGATGAGGAATGAAACGCTCTGCAGTCAATTCGGGTCTGTTTAAATATCCACGTGCAAGTCCTGCTCCACCAATATATAGTTCGCCAGCTACGCCAATAGGCACAGGTTGTTGACAAGTGTCTAGTACATACACTTCTAAATCTGGAATCTGTTTTCCTATATTACTTCTTGAAGCATGCTGCACATCATCTTGAGTAATTGGATAATACGTAACATGAACGGTAGTTTCTGTAATTCCATACATATTAATTAACTGTGGTTCCTGCTCTCCATACCTTTGAAACCATGGTACCAAGCTGGTAGGATCGAGTGCTTCCCCACCAAATATGACATAGCGCAGATGCAAGTCTTTCTTCTCATCTTCTTGTTCACACACTTGTATCAATTGTCGAAATGCGGATGGTGTCTGATTAAGAACCGTAACCTTTTCCTTTACTAACAGTTGATAGAAATCCTTGGGCGATCGACTAATCCAGTAAGGAACAACAATCAATCTTCCGCCATGGAGTAATGCCCCCCAAATCTCCCATACCGAGAAGTCAAACGCATAAGAATGGAAAAGCGTCCAAGTATCTTTTTCATCAAACTGATACCAACATTCCGTCGATTTAAATAAACGAATCACATTGTGATGCTCTACCATAACTCCCTTCGGATTCCCTGTTGATCCCGAAGTATAGATTACATACGCCAAGTTTTCTCCTGTCACTTCACATATTGGTGAAAGGGTGCTTTCTCGCGAAATCATCGCTTTATCCCGATCCAAACAAACTGTTTTGATTTCTTCAGTTATCCAACCTTCTAATGCTTCGTTCGTGACCAATACTTGAATCCCTGTGTCCTCCAGAATATATCGTAGGCGACTTTCTGGATACGATGGATCCAACGGGACATAGGCTGCCCCAGCTTTCAAGATCCCCATGAGACCGACAATCATCTCAACTGAACGCTGGAAGCAGAGACCAACCAATGACTCGCTCCCAATCCCACATTTCTGGAGATAATGTGCCAATTGGTTTGCTTTTTCATTCAGCTCTCGATAGGTTAACTGCTGTTTTTCATCTACCACTGCCACCGCGTCAGGTGTACGATTTACTTGCTCTTCATACAGCTGATGAATCCCAAATTCCTGTGGATATGCTACAGCATTATTATTCCACTCTTCTAACTGTTTTTGCTGTAATCCTGACAGTATCGGCAACTTAGCTAATGATTTATCAGGATGTTCCACGATTAAATTCAACCAGTTTCCAAAATTCTCGGCTATGGATTCAATAGTTAAACTGTCAAATAAATCAGTCCTATAAACAAAAGTAAGCAATAAGCCCTCTTCCACTTCTGCGGCAGTTAAACTTAAATCAAATTTGGCGATTGAAGCGTGGCTGTCCACTACTTCTATACTTCGTCCATGTAGCTGTGGTAGCTCTTGTCCCGTATTTTGCAAAGTAAACATGGTTTGGAAAATCGGAGAATAACTTGTACTTCGTTCAGGTTGAATAACCTCCACAATTTTCTCAAACGGAACATCTTGGTACTCATATGCCTTCAATGCTTTTATCCGCACTTGAGACAACAACTCTTGAAATGCCGGTGCGCCACTTAAATCAGCTCGATAAACCAACGTGTTGACAAAGAAACCAATCAACCCTTCAATTTCTCGATAATTTCGATTCGCAATTGGGCTTCCAACAAGAATATCTGATTGTCCTGTATAACGGGCAAGGAAACTTTGATACGATGCCAATAAGGTCATGAAAAGCGTGGCCCCTTCTTGACGACTAAGTTCGTTTAATTTATCCAGTAATGAGCGTGACAACAACACATTATGAGTTAATCCATGGTGGGTTTGCACCGGAGGTCGGGGACGATCCATCGGCAACATTAAGACTGGTAACTCACCAGACAGTTCTTCCTTCCAATATGCAAGCTGTTGGTTTAGTACTTCATCTATCAACCATTCTCTTTGCCACTGAGCAAAATCGGCATATTGAACTGGTAGTGGTACAAGGTCTGCTGGTTTTTCACCAATCGCCTCCTCATAAAATGCCATCCATTCTTGGAGCAAGATTTCCATCGACCATCCATCCGAGATAATATGATGCATATTACACAGAAGAACCCATTCTTCTTCTGAAATTTTCACGATTTGTCCACGGAACAATGGCCCTTGCTCTAAGTCAAATGGGGATTCGACTTCAGTTTGAATCCATTGCTCCACTTCTCTTTCTCTCTCTTCTGGAGAAATCTTAGTTAAGTCAATTTGTGGAAGGGAACGGAAAGTATACGGTTGAATCTTCTGCACAGGATGACCGTCCACTTCATGAAATACTGTCCGCAATGATTCATGACGCTCTATCAACTGATTCCATCCCACCTCCAATGCTTCTAGTAACCAATTTCCTGTAAGACGGCATACCATCGGCATATTATAAATTGCACTATTAGGTGTAAATTGATCGATAAACCATAAGCGCTGTTGAGCATAAGAAAGTGGAATGGCATTTCCTCGTTCCATCGGCATCAATGGTGGAATTTCTCGTTTTTTGCCTCCCTTACGTAACTGATCTAATCGCTTCGCCAGTGCCTCGACCGTTGAATATTCGAACAGTTCACGTACCGGTAATTTGATTTGAAAGACTTCTTGCAAGCGTGAGACCACTTGTGTAGCAAGTAGAGAATGACCACCAAGTTCAAAGAAAGAATCCTGAACACCTATATTTTCTATTCCTAGCACTTGACTCCACACTGAAGCGATAAGTTCTTCTAGCGGAGTTCGTGCGTGAACGGTATTTTCCGTAGATAATTTGCTAGGTATTGGCAATGCCTTTAAATCAAGTTTTCCATTCGGTGTAAGTGGTAAAAATTCCATCTCAATAAAGTTTGTTGGGACCATATAATTTGGTAAATGTGTTTGTAGATGCTCTCGCCATTCTTGGACACTTCCTTCACCAACTACATAAGCTACTAATCTCTTGTCGCCTGGATCATCCTCTCGTACCAATACAACCGCTTCTTTCACAGAAGAATGTGCCTGCAAGACTGCTTCTATTTCTCCCAATTCAATCCGGAAACCACGAATTTTCACTTGGTCATCTATACGACCATGGAACTGGAGAGCACCATCAGAAAGATAACTTGCTTTGTCTCCGGTGTAATAGAGACGTTCTCCTGACTTGAATGGATGCGAAATAAATTTTTCCTTTGTAAGGTCCGGACGATTAGCATATCCACGAGCAAGACTCTTCCCTCCAATATAGAGATCTCCAATCACACCACTTGGTACTAGCTGAAGATGAGAATCTAACACATAAACTTCTGTATTCGCAATCGGTCGACCAATCGATGGCGTACCTGTTGTCACTCCTACAGGTACATAACAATCCGTGGTAACAACGGTATTTTCCGATGGACCATACTGATTGATTACCGCAAAAGGAATATCGTTAGATGGATACTGCGTTAATTGATCCCCGCCGGTAATGATAAAACGAAGATCCGTTTTACCTGGCCAAGATAATTTCAAGAGTCTTTCCAGAATAGGCGTAGGTGCAAAACTAGCTGTTATTCGCGAATCAATGAGCCAGTCTCTTAGTGCTTCTGGATTAATTCTCAGTTCCTCTGTTGACAAGTAGAGTGCTGCACCAGCAGTTAGATACGGCCAAATCTCCTGAACAGCCGAATCAAAAGCAATCCCTGCAATCTGAGTCGCACGATCCTCTGCTGTAATACGATAAACTTCTTGATGCCAAGAAACCATATTCATTAATGAGCGATATTCAATCATGACACCCTTTGGCTTTCCTGTAGAACCAGAGGTATAGACAATGTAAGCTAAGTTCTCTGGATTTATCTGCCGTGTAGGTGCGATTACGCTTTCCACTGTTAACTCTTCTAACCTCACCATTTCGACCTGTTCGAAAAGGCCTTCTTGTCCTTCCGCCGTCACTACAAATTGAATTCCTGCATCTTCAATCATGTATTCTAACCTTGATTTTGGATACAACGGATCTAAAACGACATAAGCTCCACCAGCTTTTAATATGCCTAGTAAACTTACCATGAGCTCAGCCGACCTCGGAAGATAAACTCCCACGACTGACTCTGGAGCAACTCCTTTTCGCTGTAAAACATTTGCCAACTGATTTGCTTGTGCATCAAGTTCACCGTAAGTCCAATCTTTTGTTTGATCAACTACCGCAATCGCTTCAGGACGCTTTGCTACTTGTTCCTCAAATCTGTCGCAAATAAGACCCTGTGGGGGCATTTCCATTACAGTGTCATTCCATGTTTCTAATAACAAAGTACGCTCAGGTTCCGATAGCATGCTCAGACTATGCAACGGATTTTGCGGGTAATGGGAAACTTCGTGTAGCCATTTCTCAAAGTGCCCTGCCATCCGTTCAATAGTTGTGGCATTGAATAAATCCTTATTGTATTCAAAAGTAAAACGTACTCCCTCTTCCGTCTCAGCTACCATTACACTTAAATCAAACTTTGCGATTGGACTATGGCTTTCTATCATTTCAATACTTCTACCAGATAACACCGGGAACTCTTGTTTCATATTTTGCAAGATGAACATAGTCTGGAAGATTGGCGAATGACTTGTACTCCGCTCTGGTTGTACAACTTCTACAATTTTTTCAAAAGGGATATCTTGATATTCATACGCCTTCAATGCCTTTTGACGAACCTGAGACAGAACATCCTGAAATGTCGGTCTACCACTCAGATTAGCCCGATAAACCAACGTGTTGACAAAGAAACCAATAAGTCCTTCAATTTCTCTATAATTTCGATTAGCAATTGGACTTCCGACCAGAATATCTTCTTGTCCCGTATAACGTGATAGAAAACTTTGATATGCAGCCAACAGCGTCATGAAGAGTGTAGCCCCTTCTTGGCGACTAAATTCGTTCAATTTGTCATGTAGCGCGCTTGGCAGAACCAGAGTGTATGTCGACCCGTCATGAGTTTGTATTGCGGGACGCGGGCGATCCATAGGAAGTTGGAGTACAGGAAGCTCCCCAGACAATTCTTCCTTCCAATATTGGAGTTGTTGATCAAGCACTTCCGCCTTCAACCATCCTTTTTGCCACTGAGCGAAGTCGGCATACTGAACCGGTAATGGTTCAAGTTCTGCTACCTTTCCATCCGTAGTTTTCTCATAGAATGCCATCCATTCTTCAAGTAGGACTCCCATTGACCATCCATCTGAAATGATATGATGTAGAGTACAAAGGAGAATCCATTCTTCCTCTCCCACTTGCAAAATACTTGTCCTGATCAGTGGACCCTCGCCTAAATCAAATGGCACTTCTGTTTCTTGTTGAATCAAACGTTTAACTTCTTCTTCTCGGTCTTCTGGAGAAAACATAGTTAAATCCGTTTTCGGAATTAATCGAAAAGCATACGGTTCAATTTGCTGTACGGGTTGACCGTTCACTTCATGAAAGACCGTCCGCAATGATTCATGACGCTCTATTAGCTGATTCCATCCCGTTTCCAATGCCTCAGGTAGCCAACTCCCTGTAAGGCGGCATACTATTGGCATATTGTAAAGTGCACTATTAGGTGTAAATTGATCGATAAACCATAAGCGCTGTTGGGCATAAGATAGTGGAATAGTTTCCCCTCGTTCCATCGGCATTAGTGGCGGAATATCTCGTTTTCTATCTCCTTTACGTAACTGATCTAATCGCTTTGCCAGTGACTCCACCGTTGCATACTCAAATAGTTCGCGTACCGGTAATTCGATTTGAAAGATTTCTTGTAAGCGTGACACTACTTGAGTAGCTAGTAGCGAGTGACCACCGATTTCAAAAAAAGAATCCTGAACACTAATATTTCTTATACCTAATACTTTACTCCATACAGAAACGATGAGCTCCTCCACTGGTGTTCTTGATGAAGTAATATCTTCACTTATGAACTGTGCCTCCAATTCCAGTAAAGCTTTCCGATCCACCTTACCATTTGGAGTGAGTGGCATCGATTCAACTTGGAAAAAGTATGCCGGAACCATATAATTTGGCAATTGCTTCTTCAGATATTCACGCCACTCTCCAGTATCCCCTTCACCCACTACATAAGCTACTAACTGCTTATCTCCTGGTCGATCTTCCTTCACCAACACGACAGCCTCTTTTACAGATGAGTGATCATGTAAAGCTGCTTCGATTTCTCCCAGTTCAATTCGGAATCCTCTGATTTTGACTTGGTTATCTATTCTTCCAATATACTCCAAGTTACGATCATTCATATATCTCACCAGGTCACCCGTTCGATATAATCGTTCCCCTTCCTTAAAGGGATGCGGAATAAAACGTTCAGTAGTTAACTCTGGTCGATTGAAGTAGCCACGTGCCAAGCCTACTCCTCCAAGGTAAAGTTCCCCCGCCACACCAATCGGTACCACCTGTTGATATTGATCCAACACATACAACTCTGTATTATCAATTGGACGACCAATTGGAATAAGCATAGGTTCTTTTTCTAAATCACAATCATAATAAGTCACATCCACAGTCGCTTCGGTAGGGCCATACAAGTTAATTAACTTTGTTTGCTGAACATCGTAAAATACCCCCTTAAACCGGCGAACCTGTTCAGTATTTAATGCTTCTCCACTAGTAAAAACCTGATTTAAAGACGATACATCCCTTTTCGAATTATATTGTTCCATATAATCCAAGAAAGTAGATAACATCGACGGAACAAAGTGCATGGTGGTCGCACGATATCGTTCGATATACTCCTCAATCACCGCAGGATCTTTCTCTCCTCCTGGTTGAAGCAAACAAACACGTGCTCCTACAAATGACCACCAAAATAATTCCCAGACAGAAACATCAAATGAAAACGGTGTCTTTTGTAGGATTGTATCCTCCTCAGATAATGGATACTTTTTCTGCATCCACTGTAGGCGGTTGATAACCGAATGATGTTCAATCATTACTCCCTTCGGATTTCCCGTCGAACCCGAAGTGTATATGATATAGGCTAAGTTATTTGCTGTTACTCCACTCACCGGAGCCAAATTACTCTCTTTAGAAATCATTACTTGATCCCGGTCTAAACAAATTGCTTGAATATCTTTAGGTAACCAGTCCTGTAGTGCCTCTTTTGTTAACAGCACTTGAATTTGTGAATTCTCTAAAATGTATCTCAGGCGGTTTTCGGGATAACTTGGATCCAGTGGGACATAAGCCCCACCTGCTTTCAAAATCCCAAAGAGACCAATAATCATTTCAGGAGAACGTTCAACACATATACCGACCAATGATTCAGGTCCTATACCTCGTTTTTGTAGATAATGTGCCAATTGATTCGATTTTTCATTGAGTTCTTGATACGTTAGCTTTCCACCCTCATAAACTACCGCCACTGCATCAGGTGTACGTGCAACTTGCTGCTCAAATAGCTCATGAATCATACACTCATGACCATAAACTACGTCAGTATCATTCCATTCTTCTAGGAGTTGTTTCTGCTCTGTGTCCGATAACATTGACAGCTTTGTATATGATTCATCTGGATGATACGCGATTTCATTTAACCAGTTCTCAAAATGGCCTGCCATACGTGCAACGGTACTACTATCAAATAAATCCGTGTTGTATTCAAATGAGACAAATAGGCCTTCTTCCACTTCGTAGGCAGTTAAACTCAGATCAAATTTTACAATAGACATATTACTTTCTACCATTTCGATACTTCTACCAGACAAATCTAGTCGTTCTTGTTTTATATTCTGTAGTGTAAACATGGTCTGAAAGATAGGAGAATGACTCATACTTCGTTCAGGTTGTACAGCTTCTACCACTTTTTCAAATGGTATATCTTGATATTCGTAAGCTTTTAACGCCTTTTTCTTTGTTTGGTTCAAAATCTCCCGAAAAGTAGGGGTGCCACTCAAATCTGATCGGTAAACCAACGTATTAACAAAGAAACCGATTAATCCTTCTACTCCCTTATGATTCCGATTTGCAATCGGACTTCCGACTAGAATATCTTTTTGCCCCGTATAACGAGCAAGAAAGCTCTGGTATGCAGCCATTAAAGTCATAAATAAGGTAGATCCTTCTTGTCGACTTATATCCTTTAATTGATTGAGTAATCTATAAGGAAAAATCACGTGATGCGTATCCCCAGCGTAAGTTTGCGTAACCGGTCGAGGTCGGTCCACTGGCAGTTGTAATATAGGAAGCTCCCCAGACAATTCTTCCTCCCAATACGTAAGTTGACGATTTAACACATCACCTTGCAACCACTCCTTTTGCCACTTCGCAAAGTCTGCATATTGAATGGATAGTGAACTTAATTTAGCAGGATTCCCGCCCGTTTCTTCTTCATAGAAAGTAAGTAATTCATTCATGAGTATACCGATGGACCAAGCATCAGAAATAATATGATGCATCGTACATAGTAATAACCATTCATCCTTTCCTAATTGAACAAGCTGATTACGAATTAAAGGGCCATTCATTAAATCAAATGGTTCTTGCGCTTCTCTCGCAATTAAACTATCTACCTCTTTTTCTTTTACTTCTAGAGGAAGTTGCGAGTAATCCCTTACAGGTAATGCTCTAGGAAGGAATTCGACAATTTGTTGTACAGGTTGTTCTCCTACTTCTTTAAAAACGGTTCGTAATGATTCATGACGTTCAATGATTCGATTGAATCCCTTTTCTAATGCTTCAGGAATCCAATTTCCTTTTAGATGCCATACCGTTGGAATATTATATAAAGAACTGTTTGGGTTAAATCTGTCCATAAACCACAAACGTTGTTGTGCATAAGACAACGGAAGTGCTTCTTTATTCTCCTTTTTTTGCATTTGCTTCTGAAGCCAAGCTCTTTTCTCAGGAGAAAGTGAACTCAGCTTTGCATGTAAATCACTTCTCATTTTTTTACCCCTTCCTCAACTAAATTACTCTCGAATATTCCTTGTGCTTCTTCCTCTGATAGCTCTTCTAATTGCTTAAGTAGTTCAAGTAATTCTTCATCATTACTCACTTCTGCTTCTTTTTGAATATAGTCTTGAAGACTTACATTCTCCTTACTATCATTCTGTATTTCTTGATTTTTGTTATAGAACAATTGATCAATCCGTTTTGCCAATTGTTGCACCGTATGAAACGTAAATAGATCATGCAATGGTAACTCGATTCCAAAAGCCTCTTTAAGATTGGAAACAGCTTGTGTAGCAAGTAATGAATGCCCACCTATTTCAAAAAACGAATCCTGCACTCCAATATTTTCTACACCTAAAACTTGATGCCATATTGAAACGATTGTTTTTTCCGTAGGTGTACGGGGAGCAATATAACCCCTCACTATCTCCTGTCTCTCTGGTACTGGTAAGGCCTTCCTATCAATCTTTCCATTTGGAGTGAGTGGAAATGCATTCAATCCGACAAAATAGGCTGGAATCATGTAATTTGGTAGCTGGTCCTTGAGATAATCACGCCACTTATGAGCATCCCCATCTCCCAGAACATAGGCAATCAAACGTGGATCACCAGGATAATCTTCCCGCACCATCACAAGAACTTCGTTAACTAATGCATGCTTTTGCAATGTCGCTTCAATTTCTCCTAGTTCAATCCGGAACCCACGAATTTTTACCTGATGATCGATTCGGCAAAGATACTCCAAATTTCCATCTGGCAGATACCTTACTAGGTCTCCAGTCCGGTATACTCGCTCTCCTTCTTTAAACGGATGCGGTATAAAACGATCTTGCGTTAAGTCAGGACGGTTTAAGTATCCACGTGCTAATCCTGATCCACCAATGTAAAGCTCACCAACTACACCAATTGGAACCATTTTTTGTTCAGCACTCAGTACATATACTTCTGTATTGAAGACTGGTTTACCAATTGGTGGTACCCTATGCATGACACCCTTTTCTAATTCCATATATGTGGAATACGTAGTATCTTCGGACGGTCCATATAGGTTGTACACCTTCTCAATCGTACTTCTCTCGTATAAATCTTGAACAAGTGAATATGGTAATGGTTCTCCAGCCAAATTCATCACCTTTACCGAAGAAGGAATTGTTTTTGCTCGAACCAGTTCCTTCGCTGCCGATGGCACAGTATTGACCAAAGTCACACCCTTGGTAGACAACTTGTCTAGATGTAGAGCATTTTCAGCGACAATTACCTTACCACCCATCGTTAAGGGAACAAACACTTCAAAAACGGATAGATCAAAGGATAGAGAAGTTGAAGCCAACACTCCCGCTAAATCCCTTCGGGAATATGTGTGATGCGCCCAATGAATCATTGTTACTGTATTCCTGTGCTCAATCATTACTCCCTTTGGATTTCCAGTTGAACCTGAAGTATAGATAATATAGGCTAAGTTATCTCCCGTCGCTTCACTCGTACACACCGTAGTTGCTTCTTGTTCTATTTCTTCTCGATCACGATCAATACAAATCACGTCAACGGATTTAGGTATAACCATCTTTTGTTTTAACTTTTCCTGTGTCACCAGTACCTTTATTTGAGCGTCCTCTAAAATGTATTTCAGTCGACTTTCCGGATACGCTGGATCAATTGGGACATATGCTCCTCCTGCCTTCATAATTCCTAAGAGGCCGACAATCATCACGGATGAACGTGTAACGCAAATCCCAACCAATGATTCGCATACTACACCATTTTTCTGTAAATAATGTGCCAGTTGATTCGAGCGTTCGTCCAACTCTCGATATGTTAGTTCTTCATCTTCGCACACTACTGCAATTGCTTCTGGTGTTTTTTCCACTTGTTCTTCAAATAATGTATGAATTGTGCTTTCTCGTATATCTACAACACCTGTTTCATTCCATTCCTCTAGTAGTTGCTTATATTCCACTTTTGATAACATATTCATTTCCGATAATAAATCTTTTGGATGAGATACAATTTGATATAACCAATGTTCAAAATGACTTGCCATACGTTCAATGGTTGTATCATTAAACAAATCAGTATTATATTCAAAGGTTAGCGATAATCCTTCTTCCGTCTCAGAAGCAAATAAACTCAAATCAAATTTCGCCACAGAAGTATGACTTTCCATGAGTTCCATGTGTCTTTCAGATAGCTGAGGAAACTCTTGTTTCGTATTCTGTAAAGTAAACATGGTTTGAAATATCGGTGAATGACTTGTATTTCGTTCCGGTTTTACAGATTCTACCACTTTCTCAAATGGAATGTCCTGATACTCGTATGCTTTTAGTGCTTTTTTTCGTATCTGCGACAAAAGTTCTTGGAACGTCGGATTTCCACTGAAATCAGCTCGATAAACCAACGTATTTGCAAAGAAACCTATTAATCCTTCAATCTCTTTAACATTTCGATTTGCAATTGGGCTCCCAACCAAGATGTCGTCTTGTCCTGAATAACGAGAAAGGAAGCTTTGATACGCTGCCATCAATGTCATAAATAAAGTGGATCCTTCTTGCAGACTTAAACCTTTGAGCTTTTCCTGTAGGGAATTCGCCACCATTAAGGACTGACTCGCACCACGGTGGGTTTGAACCGCAGGTCGAGGACGATCCATCGGTAATTGTAAAACCGGTAGCTCCCCAGACAATTCTTCCTTCCAATATTGGAGGTGCTGATCCAAATTCTCTTCTTTTTGCCATTCCTTCTGCCACATGACAAAGTCTGCATATTGAATAGATAACTCCTTTAATTCCGGCGGTTTTTCGCTTAGTGCTCCTCCATAAAAAGCCATCCATTCTTCAAGTAAGATTCCCATTGACCACCCATCTGAAATAATATGATGCATCGTACAAAGGAGAACCCATTCTTCCCTGTCCACTTTCAATATTCGTGTTCGAATCAGAGGACCTTGCCCAAAATGAAATGTTTCCTCCGCTTCGTTTTGAATGAGCCGTTTCATTTCCCTTTTCCTATCTTCCAAAGAAAGGTCTGTTAGATCTGTTTGAGGGATATGTCTGAATACATGAGATTGAACCTGTTGAAAAGGTTCACCCTCTTGTTCTAGAATTATCGTCCTTAATGATTCATGACGTTCCAACAACTGATTCCATCCGGCCTCCAATGCTTCAATTGACCACTTTCCTGTTAAGCGACACGCTGCATGAATATTGTACATCGCATTATTTGGCATTAATTGGTCAATAAACCATAGGCGTTTCTGTGCATAGGAAAGTGGAATAGATTCTTCCCGCTTCATAGGTACAAGGGGTGGAACCTCTCGCTTTTTATCTTCTTTGCGCAACTGATCTACTCGTTCCGCTAATGATTCCACTGTATCGTGCTTGAACAGTTCACGTAGCGGGATTTTAATCTGGAACAATTCTTGTAATCGAGAGACGATTTGAGTAGCGAGCAGTGAGTGTCCACCCTGTTCAAAGAAGGAATCCTGAATACCGATATTTTCTATTCCTAACACTTGACTCCAAACAGAGGCAATAAGCTCTTCCGTTGGTGTCCGAGGTAAAACATTAAAATCTCCCATAGGTTGCTCATCAGGTGCTGGCAAAGCTTTTCGATCAATTTTTCCATTCGGAGTAAGCGGAAACTGTTCTAACTCTACAAGATGCGCTGGAATCATATGATTCGGCAATTGATTTTGTAGATACTCTCGCCACTTTTGAGTATTTCCGTCGCTTATTACATATGCAACCAATCGCTGATCACCCGGGCGATCTTCCCTAACTAATACGACAGCCTCTTTAATAAACGAATACTTTTCTAAAGTCGCTTCAATTTCTCCAAGCTCAATCCGAAAGCCACGCATCTTAACTTGATGGTCCATTCTCCCTATAAATTCTAAATTCCCATCAGTTAGATATCTTACTGAATCTCCTGTTCGATATAGTTGTTCTCCCAATCGAAATGGATGCGAAACGAATTTTTCGGCAGTGAGATTCGGACGATTTAAGTATCCACGAGCTAAACCGGCACCACCAATATATAACTCACCCTCTATCCCTATTGATTGCAAGCGTTGATTTTGGTCTAATACATATAATTGCGTGTTCTGTATCGGCTGCCCAATAGAAACAAATTCTTGATTAGGTTGAATGTCAAATGCATTTACGTAAATAGTTGCTTCAGTTGGTCCATAAAAGTTGGTTAATTTTACTTGCCCGCTCTGATTCCATTGCTGTTGAAATCGTCTAACCAGCCCTGAACTTAGTTCTTCTCCACCAGAAAATACATGACGCACGGACGAACAATTCATGTTCAATTCAATATGATTGAAGTGATCTAAGAAAACAGATAACATCGAAGGAACAAATTGAACAATAGTAACCTGATGTTTTTCAATCACTTCAGCTATTATGGAAGGATCTTTTTCTCCACCTGGAGGCAAGAAAGATACACTTGCTCCAACGTGAATACCCCAAAACAACTCCCAAACAGATACATCAAATGAGAATGGGGTTTTCTGCAAGACCACATCTTTTTCAGAAAGTGGATATTTATGTTGCATCCATTCTAGGTAATTGATTACTGAATGATGCTCAATCATCACTCCCTTTGGATTCCCTGTAGATCCTGAAGTATACATAACATACGCTAAACTTCTCCCTGTTACACCACTTATACATGGGATTGATTCTTCTTTTTCAATTGCAGTATAATCTTTATTCATACAAATCGCTTCAACATCTTCAGATATATATAAATTTTCCGAATTTTCTTCCGTCACTAGTACCTCGATTCCAGCATCCTCTAATATATAACGAAGCCGACTCTCTGGATAAGTAGGATCAAGTGGAACATACGCCCCTCCTGATTTTAGAATACCTAATAACGCTATCATCATTTGTAATGAACGTTCCATATATACCCCGACTAGAGACTCTGGACCTACACCACGCTTTTGTAAATAATGTGCTAGCTGATTTGCACGCTCATCCAACTCTCTATAAGTAATTTGTTCATTTTCGTAAATAGCTGCGATTGCTTCTGGCTTTTTTTTAACTTGATCCTCAAACACCGTATGAATCATGCCTTCAGCTGAATATTTTACTTGAGTATTATTCCATTCCTCTAGTAACTGTGTCTGTTCTTCCACTGTTAAATGAGTAATTTCAAAGAGTTTTGAATCTAGGCTCTTTGTCATCTGAATTAATATTTGCAATAAGTGACCCTGAATCCGATTTATTGTTTCTTCATTAAAATAGCCTTGATCATACATCAACTTTAAAGTAATTTTCTTACCAGGCATTACAATGAGTGTTAAAGGATAATTTGTTTGTTCCGCGCTTTTAACATCTAGTAATCTTAAATCATCATTTCTCTCACCTTGAATTGGATAATTTTCAAACACATACAAGGTATGAAATAAGGAGCTATTCCGCGGAACCTCACTCCACCCTTGAATATCAACCAATGAATTATGCTCAAATTGTCTTCGTTCCATTTCTTTCATCTGTATTTTACGAAGCCAATCTACTACTGATGTATCATCCGTTAATCGAATTCTAGTAGGTAATGTGTTAATAAATAGACCTACCATATTCTCTGCTCCTATCAAATCAGTAGGACGTCCAGAGCTAGTTACGCCAAATACGATATCACTTTCACCGCTATACCTACTCAGCAAATAGGCCCATGCACCTTGTATTAACGTATTCAATGTTAATCGACTATTTCGTACCCACTCTTGTAAATTCTCAGTGAGTTCCTCAGACACCTGATAAACACACTCTCCATAGCCCTTCTCCTGTTCTTGATCCTTTCTTTCCATCGCTAATGGCGTAGGTGCATAAAACCCCTTTAATTCTTCTGTCCAAAATTCCTCTGCTTCGCTTTGATCTTGTTTATTTATCCACTGTATATATTTTTTATAAGGAAGAGATTTAGGTAGATTCAACAATTCTCCCTTTATCATCTTGAGATAAACTTCCATCACTTCACTAAAGACCAATGACAAACTCCACCCATCTAGCAAAATATGATGATGTGTCCAAATGATTCTCGTTTCCTCTTCTGCTTCTTTAATCGCAGTGACTCTCATCAATGGTGCTTCATCCAATAAAAATCCTTTTCTACGATCTGCAGTCAAAAACTGGTGTAATTTCTTCTCCCTCTCCTCATATGAATGAGCACTCCAATCCTCTTGATGAATAGTAAAAGGAAGACGTTGGTAAACTGCTTGCAGAGGTTTTTCTACTTCCTCCCACACAAATACTGAACGTAGAGCCTCATGTCGATGAATAACATATTCCCAAGCCTTTTCAAAAGTAGCAACATCCAATTGCCCCCCGAGCAAGAAGCCTACTTGTACAATGTAGGAAAAAGAATGTTCATCATCTTGATCGTATAAAGTATGAAACAGTATTCCTTTTTGCAAAGGTGATAATCCATATATATCTATAACGTCTCCCATCTTTACACCCTCTTCTTTGTTAATTTAAGTAATACTTTGCTCAAGCTTTCTTCCGTAAGATCCTCAGCATCAGCAAAATCTGATACTGTAAAAGCTGACTCTGTTGTTGGTTTATTTATAAGTTGACGAAGATGCCTCAACATACCATCTGCTATCGCTTGAATTGTTAATCTAGAAAATTGTTCTCTACTATATATCCAAACAAAATGTAACTTCTCATCTTTTACCATACCGATAACCTCAATTAGATGAGATGGCTTGGAATCTGGAGCATGATCTAAAAATGTAAACCCTGTCTCTTGCATAAACAAAGATTCCTTTGAAAAAACTTGATCAAATTGGCCCAAATAGTTAAAGCTTATTGAAGGCTTTTGCTGATAAAACGGAAGTAATTCTTTTTTCAAGTAACGTAAAATACCATAGTCAACTCCACGATTCGGAATTTGACGCAATTGATCTTTTACAGCCTTTAATCCTTCAATAGGTGTTTTAGTTCCTTGAAAATTCAGATGAACAGGATAAATACTCGTGAACCAGCCCACTGTCCGTGATAGATCAATACCTTCAACCATCTCTTCTCTCCCGTGTCCTTCTAGATGAATAGAAACCGTTTGCTGATTTGTAAAATCGACGATAGCTTGTCCTAATGCCGCCAATAGTACCTCATTAATCCTTGTTTTATGAGTCACCGGAACTTCTTGTAACAATGCATGTGTTTCTTCTACTCCTAAAGTCCTCGTCACTTGATCAATCGATTCTTCTGTTGTTTCTTGCATTGGATAGTCCATTGGAATTTTCATCGTTTCTTTTTCTACCCGTTCATTCCAATAATCTTGTACTTCTTTTGAAATACCCGAATCACTGTATGCCTGCAGTCTTTCCGACCACTCTTTAAAAGATGTACTTTTCGCAGGTAGGCGAACTCCTTGACCTTGTTTCATCTGGTTATATACCGCCTGTAAATCTTCCAATAGAATTCTCCACGATACTCCATCTACTACTAAATGATGAATCGCCCAGAATATTCGATCATTTCCAGACAAGGTGTCCTCAAAGTAAACTACTCTCATTAACGGACCTGTAACTAAATTGAAACTAGTTTGAGTAATGTTCATCTCTTCTTGTATTACTTTATTCCACGCTTGTTCATTAGCTTTGTTCCGTTTTACCACATGAAGTACAGAATGCTCATCAGTCCCTTCATTTCTCTGCCTCCACGTTCCATTTGGTAACTGTTCGTACCGGAAACGTAAAGCATCATGATGTTTTAGTAAGTATAAGATCGCTCCTTCTAGTAACTTCACGTCCACTCTCTCTTTTACTCTTAAAAGCATCGATTGATTCCAATGCTCCGGACGTGAATGTTCTTGCTCGAAGAACCAGTACTGAATTGGAGTAAGGGGCACTTCTCCTGTCACAATTCCCTGCTCCGCTTGTACTCCCTGAGTTTCTATAGCCACTTGTGCCAACTCGGCAATGGTTGGGCATTCAAACATTTGCTTTGGAGTAAGTTTTAATCCCACTTGACTTGCTTGAGATATGATTTGAATACTGAGAATTGAGTCGCCACCAATTTCAAAGAAATTATCATAGATCCCCACATTTTTAACACCTAATACTTGCTTCCAGATGGTAGCCAGTATCTTTTCGTTACTATTCCGAGGGGCAACAGCTTCACTGTTAATCTGCTTTTCCTCCGGCATAGGTAAGGCCTCACGATCAACTTTACCGTTAGCAGTTAGTGGAATAGCTTCCATCATTACAAATCCTGAAGGGACCATATAGCTCGGTAGTTTTGCTTTAAGATACTCTCTCCACGCACCTACATTCCCATTCCCTACAACATATGCCACCAATCGTTTATCACCCGGCTGATCTTCTCGAACAATCACAACAGCTTCTTTTATAGATGCATGTACGTTTAAAGTAGATTCAATTTCCCCTATCTCAATTCGGAAGCCACGGATTTTCACCTGGTGATCAATTCGCCCACGATAATCCAGATTCCCATCTGGCAAGAATCTCGCTAAGTCTCCTGTCCGATATAACCTTGCTTCCGGTTCACTATTAAATGGATGAGGGATGAAGCGCTCTGCAGTTAATTCCTGTCTATTTAAATACCCACGTGCAAGTCCTGCTCCACCAATATATAGTTCACCAGCTACACCAATAGGCACAGGCTGTTGACTGGCATCTAGCACATACACTTCTAAATCTGGAAGCCGTTTTCCGATATTACTTCGTGAAGAGTGCCGGACCTCATCTTGAGTAATCGGAGAATAAGTAACATGAACGGTAGTTTCTGTAATTCCATACATATTAATTAACTGTGGGTCCTTATCTCCATATCTTTGAAACCACGGTAACAAGTTACTAGGATCTAACGCTTCCCCACCAAATATTACATAACGTAGATTCAAGTTTTTATTCTCATCTTCTTGTTCACACACCTGTATTAATTGTCGAAATGCGGAAGGCGTCTGATTTAGAACTGTGACTTCTTCCTCCACCAATAATTGATAAAAATCTTTGGGCGATCGACTAATCAAGTACGGAACAACAACTAATTTCCCACCATATAATAATGCTCCCCAAATTTCCCATACTGAGAAATCAAATGCATAAGAATGAAAAAGCGTCCAAGTGTCTTTTTCATTAAACTGATACCAACAATCCGTCGATTTAAATAAACGAATGACATTGTGATGCTCTATCATAACGCCCTTTGGATTCCCTGTTGATCCCGAAGTATAGATTACGTAAGCTAGGTTTTGAGAACTTACATCAGAAAACGGGAAGGTCTTACTTTCTTGCCCAATCTCATCTCTATCACGATCCAGGCAAATCGATTTAATATTTTCTGGTAACCATTTCAATTCTTTTAAACTTTCTTGCGTTACGAATAACTGAATGCCAGCATCCTCTAAAATATATTGAAGTCGCTGCTCTGGATATGTTGGATCAAGTGGAACATAGGCTCCACCAGCCTTCAAAATCCCTAAAATACCTACAATCATTTCTAGAGAACGTTCAACGCACAGCCCAACTAAAGTATCAGGTCCTACTCCTTTTTTCTGCAGATAATGAGCTAACTGATTTGCATGTTCATTTAGCTCCCTATAAGTAACTTTTCCTTTTTCATACGTAACTGCAATAGAATTTGGATAAATCATCGCTTGCTGTTCGAACAATTCATGAATAGTTACTTGAGGTGGAAAATCAAGCTTAGGATTGTTGAACTCTACTAAACTTTTTCTTTTATCTTCTTCTGAAATAATTTCAATCTCAGAAACCTTTTGCTTTGGGTTTTTAAATGTATTTTCTATTACTGCTAACATGGTTTTAAAAAAGCGGTTTATCTCTTCTTTAGAAAATAGCTCTTTACGATAGTCAATATGTACTTGTAAAGAGTCTATATCAGTCAAATTCTCAATATGTACTGCAAAATCTTGCATTTCTTCACCATTTGGAATCCAAAGTGAGTCACCACTTTCATCACGATCTCTATAATCAATCGTAGTTCCGAAAAGTCTAACATTGCTGTTATTCTCTTTATTAATCTGCTTTAATAACAAATCAAATGGGTATTTCTGATGTCGTAATGATTTACTTTGTTTTCTGGACACCCTACCAATAAATGAAAGTACTTCTTCTTCTGGATCGATATCCATTCTTAGAGGAACCGTACTCACCATCATTCCAATTAATTCCCGTTCCATTTTAGTCATACGATTGCCATAAGCCATTCCTAATGCAATATCAAGCGATGAGGTCCACCGACACATAGACAATGAGAAAGCAGCAACAAAAAGAGAATATACACTTAATTTATAATCGTCAGAAAATAACTCTATCTTTCTCTTCAAATGCTCCGATAATATAAACGTTTCACGTGATGCTTTGGTAC
Organism: Bacillus sp. FSL E2-8887; assembly: GCF_038007205.1. NCBI lineage: Bacteria > Bacillati > Bacillota > Bacilli > Caryophanales > Bacillaceae > Bacillus > Bacillus sp. FSL E2-8887. The sequence continues at coordinate 354,164 of NZ_JBBOWS010000002.1, read as the reverse complement.
TAACTTGGTACGTATTATAAGGCTTCAATCCCGTCACAGATGGAATTGTTTTAAATTCCTCTAACCAGAATTTTTGATCTTTTTGAAAGCGAATACTATTCAAGTATGTTTGTTCATTGGCCAGAAATTGAACATATGAATTTCTAATTTCGCCTTCCTCAGTCTTGTTATGCATCTCATAATAATATTTTGCAATCTGACTGGTAAATATTTGGATTGATAAACCATCCATGATAATATGATGAACATTCCCAAAGACTGCACATTCATTATCGTTTAATTTTATTAAAGCGAAATAGTATAAATCCGAATTAAATAATGTAAACGTTTCTTTTGTTTTCTGCTCAATCCATTTCTCAAGCAAATCTGAATCCTCCACGGAACTGAAATCGAAAAACTCAAATTCTTGTTCTTCATGTTTAATAAAATATTGTTCAGGTTCCTGATGCCCATTTTCTTTTAATCTGATGCAAAGACCATCATTTTCACTAATAACACGATTCACAACTCGATTTAATTTTGAATAATCCATTTTTCTATGAAGTTTAAACAAAAACCTTAAATTACATATCCCTTTACCGGAATGAATAACTTCTGTATACCATATTCTCCTCTGTGGATGACTTAACGGATAACATTCTTCATTGGCCATAAAAAATCTTCCCTTCAAAAATTATTTACTCTTATAGGTTCTTGTTTATGTTTAACCCATATATATTTCTGTAGTGAAACCCCAATTACTCCAATGATGATGAGCCCAATACCCACATAAAAATAGAGTTCAATTACTCCGAAAAAGTGAACCAGTGGACCGCTCATAGCAGGAGAAATAATGAGGACTGCATTTGCTAAACTGCTTTGAATCCCAAATACTCTTCCGACCTGTTCTTGATGAGATTCTATTTGTAGAATGACTTGATTGGATACAAGCATAAGTCCACTTCCAATACCAGCTATAAAACTAATCAGATAGGCAAAAATGAGGGATGCACCAGGATTTATCAGAGTTATCAGACTAATACCCCCGAAGCCAATTCCCATTAAAGCAATACCTCCACATATTACCCAACCATATTGAAAATGTTTTAATTTCTGAGTTAAGAATGCGCCAATTATTCCCCCAAGACCAATAATAGAAATGATGTATCCCATTTTACTCTTATCATTTGGGAACAAGCTTTTAAATAAAGTAGGGAACTGTGAGTCTACTAATTGTAATACTGCCATAGCTATTGTAAAGAAAATCATGGTTGATAATATCATCCGATTGGATAATACATAACCCCAGCCTTGTAACCAAGCAGTCCAAGTACTTTGCTGTTTCTTTTCTATATGTTCTCTTGACAGAGATTCCTGTAACCTTATTGTGGGCAACAGAACCAAAGCAGCTAGTAAGCAGCATATTGCCCTTATAATCAGACAAAACTCTGGCTGAAACCAGCTCAGTAACATTCCTCCTATAAGTGGGCCCAGTATCTTGGTTCCTTGCTCAACTATCCCATTGATACTTACCGCTTTGGTAAGCAGATCAGGAGAAACAATCTGTCGTGTTAGTGTTTGCTGTGCAGGATAATAAAAAACGGTGAAAATGGAACGAACCATTAATGCTAACAAAAGCCAATGAATAGTTTGGACAAATAAAAGAACAATTGTTAATAAACCAACCATTAGATTACAAAACATCATAATTGGAATTTTTCTAAAGCGATCAGCAATCACGCCTGCCCATGAACTAAATATAATCCCAGGAAGTGCATACGCAACGGGAATTAATCCAATCATGGTGGGGTCTACTTCCCATTCAAAACTAACAATGGTCATAATGGCTAACATGTCAATAAATACTCCGAGCATAAGCAGTGAATACGCAGAGAAAACTTGTAAATAAATTGTATTTCCCCATAGACTTTTTGATTCGGTAGTTTTCATAAAAACGAGCTCCTTAAGTTTACTAAATAGGGACGATAGAAACTAATTGAGTGGGATACGAGACTTCTCCCGCCTCTTCAATCCTATTCTTTTTTTGCAGTTCGTTTGTGATGGTAATGAAATCAATAGCTTGCTTAGACTTTCTCAAAGACACTAACGCTCTAAAAGTGAGATATTGACTAACAATTAAATCATAACACTCCTATTAATGGGATTATTTTCTAAAAATAATATAGAAAACAATGAATATTCCGATTATTATTTTCTAAAAACCAGAAATATTTCTATAAAACAACTAAATTAAGATTAAATCTTATCGCAGATTTTAAATAATATTAATAAATAGAATCTATTTTGAACGTAAGAAATTTGTAAGGAATGGGTAAGGAAAAAGAGAGTTTCATTGTATAGGATAAAAATATTACGAGGCGTGAAAGGCGGAACAGATATGACTTTTATATGAAAAACATTTCTGGTGCAAACACTCCAAAACGCTTGTAAGTAACCTCCTAAACTTGGACATACTGATACTAGTACTCTAAAAAAGGATGTGATTGGTATGGAAAAGCAAAATCTATTTAAATTGAAACATTATCAACCGGATATTATTTTATTAACCGTGAGATGGTATTTACGGTACAACCTCAGTTTTCGTGATTTAGTCGAAATGATGGAAGAACGCCGGCTATCCCTTGCTCATACAACTATCATGCGATGGGTTCATCAATATGGTCCCGAATTAGATAAGCGCGTACGACGTTCATCTTAAGTCAACCAATGATTCTTGGCGAGTCGATGAGACGTATGTGAAAGTCAAAGGTCAATGGATGTACCTATATCATGCTGTTGATTCAAAAGGAAATACAATTGATTTTCATTTAAGCAAAACAAGAGATCATAGGGCTGCAAAGCGTTTTTTCAAGAAAGCTTTGCAGTCTTTTCATGTTTCAAAGCCCCGTGTGATTACAGTAGACAAAAACCCAGCCTACCCTATAGCGATTGAAGAGTTGAAGAAAGAGAAAAAGATGCCTGTGGACATCCAAATAAGGCAGGTAAAATACCTTAATAACATTGTAGAACAAGATCATCGCTTTATAAAGAAGCGAATCCGTTCTATGCTAGGTCTTAAATCTTTCTCCACAGCTACATCCATTCTTTCTGGAGTAGAAGCCATGCATATCATTAAAAAAGGCCAACTTATTTTACGGGACAAGTCTGTCCAAAATGAAATGAAGTTTATTCATCAACTATTCGGAATGGCTGCATAAGAATAGATTTCATTAGGAATCTATATACCTCTTTCAAATAAATGCAATCTTTGCACCAGAACCATTTCATATGCCTGCCTTAATCCCATCCTCATTCTCCCTTTCTCTCAAATAACGATTTTATTTGAAAACTGCACATATATTAAACACATACATACAATAATCATAGTCACCTTTTTATATAAATCTTGATCATAGAGCGCCTTAAAAAGCGCTCTTTTTATTTAAATAAAGGTTTTATTAAAAAAAATTTCACCTTTTAACCGGACAAGCATACGTTATTGTATGGAGACTCTCCACTCATAGAAATCTACCTTTCTTGTCAAAGAGCATGCTTATATGCGTGCTCTTTTTGATTGTATATAAAGACTGCACATACATTAGAAACATATATACAATAATCATGATCATCTCATTATTAATCATTTAGTATCATTTTCGATACACTCCTTGGTCATAGGGCGCCTTTCTTCCAAGGCGCTCTTTAATTTTCAAATTAAGATTTTATTATTTATCAAAATCTTCATGCCCCTGTAAAACATTTGTAAACATTGCTGTATTTTTTACTTTTCCCCTTAAAAACGTTATATACTACATTTGAAATAAGCGAGTAAGTACGCTTATTATCTTTTCTTATTTCCCATGCGACATAGCCTTTTGTTGATTGCTAGGAGAAATCCTAGCCTTTTTTTATGCAAGATAAGGATTTTATTCAGTTTCTCCCCTGTATTTCTTTATCGCCAACTCAACATTCTCAATACCACTTTCATACCATTCAACAGCCTTCATTACTCCATCCAGTCTCACTTTCATTACACCAACTCGCACAAGTGATTGTTGGATAGTGTATTTCATATGAAGCACTTCTTTAGCTGCATCTTCATAACCTAAGTCAATTAATCGACTGGCCATCTCTTCAAAATCATCTATTCTTCCGTATTCAAATAACTATTTTGTTGAATTTCTCAATTCACAAAGTACTAACTTTATAAAATGAATTCATATACATGTATTGAATACATATTAAGTTCATATAAAACCAAATAATTTAGGAGCTGATCAGTATGACAAGTAAACCACTAGTAATAACGCTTCCTCCTATATCAAAAACCAAAATTACTTTTTATTCTTCTTCTGGTGAAGTAATTAACCACACTTTTTTTACAAACGAAACTTCAGAACCTATAGCAACGTTTGCATATTGTCCTATAGAATTCGAAAGATTTGAAACTAAAAGAATGCCAGTCCTTATAAAATAACGCTTTTGTTATAAAGCAATTGTTAATAATTCAGCTTTCAATTCCTCTTGTAATCTCACAAACGTTTCGTTTGAAAATCTTACAGCTGCACTTGGATACTTCTTCGCAAGAAATGCATCTTCATCGTCTAATGATGTACCTTGATACCAATCAAAATGCGCAAACTCAAAAGGTATATATTCAAGATTAGCTCTAAATTGAACTTAGAAAAGGACAGACTTTCCATGGGAAAAAGTCTGTCCAAAAGCAGATACAACTGATTAATATTCTCTTTGGTCTTACCGCATAAACAGTCATTACGTTAGGAATGACTCAATCTTTTTACTCTTCATTATTTTTTTGCACCAGAACCAAAATTTTTATCTTCCTACAATTATTTATGACCATTCAGCTCAATTTTTTCATTTTTTGGGTTTTATAAAATTCTTAAGTTGATGGATGTGGTGCTACCCCAAATAATTTGATAATAACTACATAAACTAAACACACTTGTATCTCATGGGAGTGTATTATTCATGAAAAAAAATTGGATAGTCCTCATTCTTTTAATCATTTCTTTTTGTTCCACACAAATACCCATATATGCTTTTACAGATAGTCGTAAGGAGTATGAAAAAACAGGGAAAGTAATTTGGGAAGTAAACACAAAGGAAAAAATAGTTGCAATAACATTTGATGATGGTCCTCATCCTGTTTTTACCCCTCAAATACTTGATATTTTAACTAAATACAATGCGAAAGCAACCTTTTTTGTAGCAGGTAATAAAGTTAAAAGGTTTCCTGCTATTTTAAAAAGGCAAGTAAAAGAGGGACACGAAATTGCTAATCATACTTATAATCATATATATGATAAAAATATTACTACCGCTAAATTAACAGCAGAATTAGATCAGACAGATGAAATTATCAAGCAAATTACTGGCTATAAACCAACTCTCTATCGTCCAGTCGGAGGCCTTCACAACGATTTAATTATTAATACAGCTATACAAAATGGGAAACTTGTTATTCTATGGTCATGGCATCAGGATCCTCAAGATAGGAGAAATCCAGCAGCTAGCAAAATTTCTAAATATATAACCAAAGGTATTAAACCTGGTAATATCATTCTACTCCATGATTGGAATGGTAGTGAATTTTCTCAGTTATCTCAGACAGTTAAATCATTAGAAAGTATCATGAGGTATTTAAAAAATAATGATTATAAATGTGTAACGGTATCTGAAATGCTCTATCGTTCCATAAAAATAATTCCCTCCCCCTTTGATCCTTTTTATCAATGAATCTAGGCTTATTTACGAAAATTTATGAGAATTTTCTAGAGGATAATATTTTTAGTAACTTTACATACTAGAGATTATAATGAAAAAGGAGAGACGATGTGTCTCTCCTTTTTATCCATGCATATTTAAAGTTAGCGATTAACTCCACCGCCAAGTTGTTGTTCAGCCATTGCTACTAGACGTTTTGTGATTTCACCACCAACAGAACCGTTTGCACGAGCTGTTGCGTCTGCACCAAGTTGTACACCAAATTCTTGAGCGATTTCATATTTCATTTGATCGATTGCATTCTCTGCACCGTGAACTAATAGTTCATTACGACTTCCGCTATTATTGTTTGCCATATTGTATCACCTCCTATGTTTTTAATATGCTAAAAAGCAACTAAAAATATATATTCCTTTTTTGGGTATTGTTTTTTCAGCTTACTAAAGCATAAATAATACATATATTTCACAAAATAGTATTGTGTAGGAGAGCGAAATAAAAAGTGCTTGCCATAGGAGTATCACAGACCTCCAGAACACGATGAAACGGGTTGTGCTTTATGAAGGCACAGCCCGTTTTTATTAAGGCGTTTTTTCTTACATACTGATTAAAGAATTGGAGGAATACAGATGAAACATATTGTTGCCTTATTAATTAAATATACCGCTATTAGTGCTGTATTATTGATGATACTAGGGATTTTTCAAGGTATTTCGATTCCTAGAATATTGTTTATTTCATTATTAATTACTGGATTATCCTATTTAATAGGAGATTTATTTATTTTACCTAAGTATGGAAACATGGTGGCTACCATTGCTGATTTTGGTTTGAGTTTTGTAGGAGTTTGGGCATTAACATACTTTTTAACAAATATAAATTTAACTCGTAATATTGGAGCATCTGCTTTTTTTGCAGCTTTGCTAATTGGTGTGGCAGAAATATTCTTTCATATCTATATGAAGAAAGTTGTTTTACATGCGAATGAGGGTTCACGAGAATCCACTACTATTGGTCACGATAAATATGCTATGGAGATTTCTGACGAGTATGTAGATTATTCTAGAATAAAAAGAGAAAGTACATCTAGAAAAGTAGAAGATGGAACTGATAAATTGAAATAAAGAGTGGCCCTTGGCCACTTTTTTATCTTTAAGCTTGTTCAGAATTTCGAACATGTAATGGTGGAGGAACTATCCACCCCTTCTTCTTGCTTAAACGTAGTAATGTTACTCCTGCTTGTGCTTTCTTCATGTGAATTTGTCCAAAAAGCATGCCTACATCTTCTCGAAGGCATTTTCCCATAACTTGGCTACAAGTTACTAGTCCTGCTGCAAGAGCTGCTGCAACGGCTGCTGCGATTTCTGCATCGTTGATGCGTGCGCCAGGAGGAATGTCTTCAATAGAAGCAACCGGCCTTTCTGGAGGTGCTGGTGGTAAAGCCACTCCATTTACCTTTAAAAGGGTTTTTAGCTCTTCTATTTCAGGGGTCATATCATTCTCAATTAAGTTTTGTAAAAACTTCTTTAAATCTTCATCACCTGTGTGATTCATAAACACTTGATGTCCGGCAACAGCTCCTTGTGTGGCAAGAAGATAACTCCAAATATCAAATACCTCTCCATAATGTAAAGGTTCATTTTGAGGGTTTCCACTTAATACACCCATTTTAAAAAGCCTCCCTTTCGAAAATATCATCATAAGTATATTTTTCAATATTGAAAATAAATTTTTAAGTATATTTTTTCCTACAAAATATTTTTTATCATGCATGGGAAACACCTTCCCAACAATGTATGTTTGTAGTCTAGTAAAGAAATTTGCAAATAAAATACTCAAAGATTATTAAGTAAGGTTATCAATAATCTTTGAGTGAGAAATCGTTTACTATAAGGGTTTATTTTTTAATGAATGAACAAAGGAAATTAATTTTAATATCTGCTATATTTTACACTCATTTATTAATTGAACTTAGCGATTAACTCCACCGCCAAGTTGTTGTTCAGCCATTGCAACTAAACGTTTTGTGATTTCGCCACCAACAGAACCGTTTGCACGAGCTGTTGTGTCTGCACCAAGTTGTACACCAAACTCTTGTGCAATCTCATATTTCATTTGATCAATTGCACTCTCAGCGCCTCTAACTAATAGTTCATTACGACTTCCACTATTATTGTTTGCCATATTGTATCACCTCCTATGTTTTTAATATGCTACGAATCATGGAAAAATAGTTATTCCTTTTTATGGTAAAAAACCACTGTAATTATGTATAAATTATTGAATCTCTTCCTAAAAGACGAATAAAAAATAAAGCTGAGCAGAGTAAGAATAATTAATCTGTTCAGCTTTATCCGGTACCATCTAATTAATATATATTTTTAAAATTTGCCGCTTACTATTTCTTATATTATTGTAATGGTTGATTAACAGGCTGATAAATACTTGCTATAGCTTGCATTTCAGAGTCTGGTGCTGGAGATAGAGGATAGTAACCCTTTTTCACCATGTATTGCCAAATATCATATGCATGTCTACTACTATTTAAAAAAGCTTTTTCTAAAAATGACCTCAAATTTGGATTTGCACACTCTAATACAGCCCCAGCATAATTTAGTGCAGCTGATTTTTGATTTAAAAGATATCCCGTAGCAATTGCTCGATCGTTTGGAGGTGCTCCATTTATACTAGGTGCAACAGGGGGATATTGTTCACTAGGTGCTTTTAAATAAGAAACCAATACTGGATTTAACTTAGAGGGCTGAAAACGCTCAATATCGGGCGTACTCTGGCTTTGGACAAATTCTACTTTTAAATTATAGTCTTCCACATGGAGCGGAAAATGTTGCTGTAATAATTGTTTTAATTCTAAATCTTGTGCTTGCTGAATGTATGTACTCATCGTATTAATTGTATTGTAACAACCAGCAATTAATTCACTTAAATCACGTAACTCATGCGTAGCTAATTGCATTTTTGACCCTCCTTTTCAAAGTTTTTTTAGTCTCTCCCAAAATATAAAAAATATAAGAAGTGCATATGAATTTTCTTATTACTCATACTAAAACTATTCATTTTCTTTTTATGAAAGGAGAAGTTTCAAATGCACACGGTATGGAAAGGCTCTCTTTCACTTGGATTATTAAATATCGGCATTAGGCTATATAGTGCTGTAGAAGAGAAAGATATTAAATTTTTAAGTCTTCATAAGGAATGTCTTACTCCTATTAAATATAAAAAGATTGCTCCTGATTGTACCGATACCGAAGTAAGCGATGAAGAAATTGTGAAAGCTTATGAATATGCGCCGCATAAATATATAATTGTTGAAGATAAAGAATTAGAAGCACTACAAAAAAAACATGAGCCGCGAATCATTGGCATTTCATCTTTTATTCAAAGTGATGAGATTGATTCAATTTCTTTCGATCGTTCCTATTTTGTTGGTCCTACCCATGGGAATGAAAAGCCCTATTTGTTATTAAAAGAAGCTTTAGAGAGAACAAATAAACTTGGTCTTATTCATATTACTATCCGTAAGAAACCACATCTAGCTATTATTCGTAGCTTTCAAGAAGGCCTTATTCTACAGACCCTCCATTATCCTGATGAGATTCGGAATATAAAAAACATGCCCGATCTTCCAAATAATGAAGAGCACCCTATTCACAAACAAGAATTAACTACAGCAATAAATCTAATTCATCATCTAACCACCCCGTTTGAACCAGAAGAATATGTAGATGAATATAAAGAAGCACTTACTGATTTTATAGAAGAAAAAATCGAACAACAAGAAAAGAATGAAACTATATACCCTAATCCAAATATCATAAATATTATAGAGACATTAAATGCTAGCATTGAACAAGTAAAACAGCAAAAAGACAAGAAAAAAGAAGAAATAAACGAACAAAAAGCCACATAATTGTGGCTTTTTTATCTACTCTTAAAGAGGATTACACTTTGGCATCTCCAAACCAGATGATTGTGCTAATTTTAATAAATAATAGCATTCCTCTCTTGCCATGTGGTCTGCCATTCTCGCAGATAACGAACTTAAAATTTGCTCAGATAATTCTAATTCTTCTACTTCATGAAGAAAATGCGAAAATAATTTCAGTTCTAATGAAACATCTTTCGTAAATCTCTTCAATGCTGGAAAATGGTTGAGCTCTGTACGTAAATATCCCGTCATTTCAAAAGCTTTTAAATAGAACTGCTCAAAATGTTTCGCGTACATCTCACTCTTCTCTTTCAATCGTTTCTCTACAAGATCTAATTCACCTGAAATTGAACCAGCATGACCGGCCGCATCTGTTAACCAAACCAGATGATAATGTAATTCATGAAAAACAGGTGGCACCTCTCCTTTTATTAAATATTCTAATACTGTTATATACTCTTCTACTTCATTTACCATATGATTAATGAAAGTTGGGGTAAAGTGGATAACAATCTTTCCTTCCAATTGCTTTTGTATAATACTCAACTTGAATTTTCGGATCTCCTCTGCCGATTGTTTAGCATCTTTTGCGAATTCGATTAAACTAACTGTATTAATAAGACTTAAATATTTATTAAATTTTCCTACAAAATATTTGGCTCTCTGAATGTCTTCAGTCTCTTTTGGGGCTAAAGCATCTAAAAGAAACTGTGCATGATCCTCAAGAACTCTCAGCCAAAATTTATGTTCAAACAATGCACTTTCTTCATAAGTTTGATTCATTCTACGTCTCCTCCTTACTAACTTGGCTTTCATACTGATTAATACTAATGAAAGGTGTAAAATATGAATTTGAGCTAGTTTTTTTATTCAAGAAGGTAAATGATTTAATTGTAGTGTATGAATACTTAATGTTTACTATTAATTAGATGAAACTTGTTCAAGAGCTATGCTACCCGTACTAGATCGTTAGTTAATCATCAAGATATCTGAGATACTTCCATATGTCCAAATAATTGCATGAATGATGGTACTTACAACCTGTTGGTTAATCTATATATCAAGCAACTAAGCCTTGTGCGTGATATTTAATTCTTCCTCTTTAGGAATAGATTAAAAACCTACGCTAATAGCTATTTCACTGTACCTATATTTTAAGATAATGTTAATAAAAGAGGCATATTCTAAACATGAAAAATAGGACAAGCTAAATAGCTTGTCCCATAAGGAGCAATTCATGAGGATTTTTAAAATGTCCAAATGACTCACATTGGTAAAATGAATCATTGATAGTTTGTGTAAAATCAATGTAATTATACAAAAAAAGCAAGTAACTTTATTAATGCCTTGCTATTACAGCAATTGTATACTGGAGGGAAATCCCATTACTGTTAACCTATAAAGGATATGTACAAAAATTTCATTCATTATTTAAAAAGTTAAAGATTTGGCAGACAATACTTTAGATTGTCTGCCTGTGGGTTTCATGAGCTTGATTGGAAAACTAATTGTTTTCCAAGAGTGAAGCCGCTAGTTCAACCGGCTTAGAAATAGTTTGTGTAAAGATTATAAAAATATGTAAAAAAAAGAAGAATCATCATTCACAAATAAAGCAGAGCACTTTATAAAAGTGCTCTGCTTTAAATAAGCGCTGTAAGTATAAACATTCTATAAGTTAATATGTTTGATTGATTGTAATGTGAAAAGATAAGACAAAATCTTTTTAATGTTAATAATAACTTACGAAAAGAAATTGGAGTTTGCTTATTGTTATATAAGTCACATAAAATTGGTTGTTTTTTGGCTTGTTTGAAATGCTTTTAATGAAATTGTTGTCCCTGTTGACCATCTATTTGTTGCCCTTGTTGGTTACCCATTTGCTGTCCTTGTTGGCCACCCATTTGTTGTCCTTGTTGGCCACCCATTTGTTGCCCTTGTTGGTTACCCATTTGTTGTCCTTGTTGGCCACCCATTTGTTGCCCTTGTTGGCCACCCATTTGTTGCCCTTGTTGGTTACCCATTTGTTTAATTTGTTGCTGAGCTTGAGATATAGCTTGATTGATTTGATTTAATGTTTGATTTGATTGAAGGTGCTGTAAGCCTTGATTTAAAGTTTGGATGGCTTGTTGAATAGTTTGTTGTAATTGCTGATCAGCTTGTTGCATTTGTTGTTGAGACTGTTGACTAAATTGTTGCAGTTGTTGCATTAATTGATTGGCCTGTTGAAGACCTTGCTGATTTTGCTGTCCTTGTTGTTGCTGTCCTTGTGAAGATTGGGACACCTGAGATAAAGCTTGTTGTAAATGTTGCACTTGGTGTTGGATTGCACTTAATTCTTGAGAAATTTCTGTATCCGCTGCCTTACGTGCTACAGCTTCAATTTTCTTTTCTGTTTTTTTGTCCACTTAAAAATCCTCCTTTTGTACCCACATTGTAAGCAGGAACATTTTTATCATGTACAAAATTTAGTTTTTAATACCTAAAAGTGTAATATTAACATAGGGTATTTTCTACTCAGATTTGACTACGAATACCATTGATCTACTTCTATCGCAATTCCCAATGACTGTTGTTTTAACAAAGGGGAATACCAGCTTTCTGATAACCGATGAAAAATTAACATTCTCTATAAATGAGAGGCTAATTTGCTTCTGTATATTCTTTCATTATTTTATAAAACGTATTTTTCTTAAGTTCTAACATTTCCATAAATATAACAGCAGTTATTTCTCCACTTTTCCATTTTGAATGAGTTTCTTCTATTGGATTAGTTGTAACAAAATACTGTATCAAAAATAATCCGTAACATTATTAATAAAACGCCTTTTTGTTACAACGAAATCTGATAATGGAAATAAAATACAGCCTGTGACCCATTTTTACACGTATCTCGGCTGAACCCCAATATAGCTTTTCCTTTCAGATGCTACATGAAATTGGGTGTCTTCTTGAACTGGTCTAGCGATTGACCTTATAGTACGATAGGGCGCGTTAATCGAGGATGAAGGCTAACGACTCTGAGGTTTTTTAAATATCCCTAATAAAAAATTGGATGTAAATACCAAATGGCTAAATAAAGCCTTTTTAGAAACAAGCACCAAATCAAGCGCATATTTTCACTCACACAGGTAACATTAGTACTTGTACGATTCAAACACATCCCTTAGGAGGTTTTCATCATGGGCTTTTTTGATTTATTTAACGAAGAAGGAACTCAAAAGGAAACTCGAAAAAAGGTACGTGAAGTAGACCGCACTGCCGATACAGAATTTGCAGCAGAAGACGTACATCTTGATCTTCGTGCTGAAGAATTGGAGATTGACAAACACCGTGTGGAGACTGGTGATGTGACGCTTCATAAGGACATTGTTGAGGAAGAACAGTCAGTGAATGTCCCTGTTTTACATGATCAAGTCGTTATTGAACAAAGAGCCGTTAATCACGAACCAACAGATGAACCAATTACAGAAGAAGAAACGGTTCACATTCCAGTAACTGCTGAAAAAATTGATGTAGAAAAACATACGGTCGTCACTGGTGAAGTCTCTGCTCATAAACGTTCGGTTCAGGAAACAGAACAAGTACGCGACGTACTTCGTAAAGAAGTTGCAGATGTTGAATCGCATGGTAATACAGATATTATCAAAGAGGACTAATTGTGCCTACCTACTTAACTTCTAGTTAAGTAGGTTTCTTTCCATTCATATATATAAAAGAACTTCAGGAGGTCCTATGGGAAAGTATATTACTATTGGTGCGATAATCGGTAGCATAATCGGTTGGGTAACAGGTTTTACAATCGTAACAGGACTCGTTATAGGAGCAATCGTAGGCGGTATTAGTTATACAATGAATTCAAGAAGGAACATCGACAAACCGACTAAAAAAACAAGTGAAATTAAAGAAAAAACGCTTCAATTAAGAGAAGAGCAGCTGGAAATAAAAAAAAAACGAGTACAAACGGGGGAGGTAAAGGTTCATAAAGAAGTCGTCGAAGAACAGAAAACGTTTACTGTTCCTATTAAGCGTGAAGTATTAGTAATAGAAGCAGGAAATGAGGAGGAACTTCGAATTCCTCTAAAAGAAGAAGAAATTGAAATAAACAAACACACCGTGCAAGTAAATAAAGTATTGGTTACAAAACGTCAAATAGAAGAAATAAAACAAATAAAGGAAAAGCTGAAAAAAGAAACAGCACAAGTTTACGTTACAGGTGATGATGCGGATGTCATAAAAAAGCCGCCTTCTGTAACAAAGGACTAAACCATTTCCCGCTTTATTCGGGTAGGATAGGTGAAGGCGCTAACCAACCCCTGCTCCTTTTACGTAACCTTCGAGACCATCTTCGCCTCCAACAATCAACAGCGCTGCATTGATAACACTATTGCAGTCAACTGCATCACAATCGAATGAGGAGGTAACTCATGGTTGGGGCACGGCAAGAATTCGTTCTTTTTTGAGCCACTCAAATAAAAATGACGTAGAATTAGTGTTCTGTGTCATTTTTCATTTTAATTTGATGAAAAATGATGAATTAACAATGATTAACATCAAGAAAAAGTGTCGTATAACTCGATTAAATGAATTTAACGTTAAAAAATCCCAGCAAATATCATTTAAATTGGTGGTTTTCTCAATTTATTCTTGAATGGCTCCAAAAAGTAAGAATTCTTGCCGTACCCCATAGAAGAGAATATACCTGTATAAAAAATAAATGGGTCATATCATGGAAATAAAATCCAGTATATGACCCATTTTTACACGTATCTCGGCTGAACCCCATGCCCATCAACCTAATATTTTGGAGTAACCCTAAAACGAAAATTTTATCTCTCCACACTTGTCTATGAGGATTCAACTCATTTTTTTCGTTTTGGGGAACAATGAACTTCTTAACTTGATGGCAATTGGGTAGCACCACACATCCATCAACTTAAGAGCGGAAACAAAGTGAACTTTCGTTCATATAAAACGAAAAAACTCTTAAAATATTTTGTGCCCTTAAAAATGAGCATACCAAACAAACCCAGATAGGCGCCCTTTTTAAAAATTATGTAGTTTTCTTTGGCTTTCTCAATCCATTATATTCATAGATAACACCTAAAATATCAAAGACTGTTTTCTTATTGTATCGATGAGATTTCCGACCATTCTTCTGGAGTAAGGTGTTCATATAATTCTTCAGCAAATAATTGTAGTTCATTTTGAATCGAAAGATTCATAAAAAACATCATCCTTTCTGTATATTTCTACAAAAAGAATAACGTTTTTTTGTATTTGAGTGTATTAAAATCTCTTAAGTTGATGGGCATGTATGGTAACCCCTAGTTCGGTATAGTAAAGTGCATATAAAAAATCCCTCTTTGCTATCTCCCAAAAAAAGAATCATTACTGCGGACCTTATAAACTGTATTTTCAGAATCATTACAAACATGTAAGTAAAATGAAAGGTAATTCAATATGAGAAAAATCATCTTACTATTACAATAAGTAACAGAAACACTCATGAAAAACTTGTGGTGCGATATCAAGTTTTTTAGTCCTTAAAACATTCGACCAAGTATTACAGTTTAAATAAGGAAACATTGACTCGCCAATATCAGGCAGTGTATTCATTAATAGTAAAAATCCTTATCAACTTTCATCCAATGATTTGGCCCATTTTTTAAGTAGTACATTTGCTATTGTACACGTATATGTGGGGCAATAAGGAGGAGATATATCTCTCCTTTAATTATGGAGTTCCCGATCAAGGGGATTTCCATGGCAGATAAAATATATATTATTCTAGAGAGGTGTAAAATGAATTTTATTAATGAACGAGAAAAAAAACTTACTAAAAGACAAATTATATTACTTATATTAATAATAGGCTATTATTCCCTTGTAATAATAGCTACCACATTTGGCCGTTCAGCTGAGAATATCTTTGTAAGAACAATTGATTTCGATGTACTGAGCCAGTATCAACAAGCATGGAATCAATTTTCATTTAATTCTTTTTTTCATATCATTGTTAATATAGGTATGCTATTTCCGCTAGGGATTTTATTACCTCTATTTAGTGAAGTTTTTTTAAAAGCAAAATGGATGTTAATCAGTTCAATTACAACATCTTTATTTATTGAAACTCTTCAATTTATAACACTTCGTGGAAGTGCGGAACTAGAAGATTTACTTCACAATACCATAGGAATGATGCTAGGGTATTGTATAGTAAATATAGTTCTTATTTTTTTTGAAAAAAAGGAATCACACAAACAAATAGTCAAATATTTAATCTTACCCACTGCAGTAAGCTTCGTCGCACTTGGAATAATTGTTTCATATCAAATGAAGGAATTTGGTAATATGCCATTTGATCCTTATGGAAAAACAGATATGTCTCATGTCACTATAAAAACATCACTAGAGTTAAGTAATGAAGGTAAAAAAATGCCTGTTTACGATTCAAAAGGTCAAAAAGTGCGAGACGTCGAAATTATTTCTCCAAAAGAAGCATTTCAAAAACTGAAACATGGAGACATTTATCCTATGGGACCTTTCGGAGCGGGTGAAGAATTTGAGGGTGAGACATTAGTCATTACAGAGTATAATTTAGAGCACGCCACTGATACAAAAGGTTTTTCTCAACCTGTATATATTTTTCGCGTAGAGTTAAAAGATAATGACGTAGTTCTTACGGCTCCACCTATTTCCGCAAGGGAATAATGCGAATTTTCTTATTTTTTATATGTGATCATCAGGGTTGCCGTCGATGTTAGTTTTTTCTTATATAGGGGTACCCCCTATCGTCATCAAGCTAAAATTTTATAGTACCCCCAGAACGAAATTTTGTGCTAACTTGTAACAAAAAAGCTCATTTTTCGTTTTGGGGTAATTCTGAATTCTTAAGTTGATGGGCATGGGGTCCCGCCAACATAACGCGAATTTCGTACGCTTAGGAATTTTATATTAAAAAAACTTGATTTCTCCGTACGTTAAGAAGGTTCCAGAAACGATATTTATTGTTTAGTATGATACTTTGTTTTTGGTAATGAGTTTTAGAACTAGATTTCAAACATAATTCAGTCAGTTTTGATAGATGTAAATAAAGTTCCTTAAACGACGAGTTTTGGAACAAATAATAATATGTGTGCTTTTTTAACTTTGTTCAGCAATCGGGCCAGATTTTTGAATAACAGTCTTTTAAGAAATGTTATCTAACGACGCTTGTGCAAAAATAATATTGTTGTTTAATTTACAATAAAGTCATTTGAAAAATAATATTAGTTGTTTAAAAATCCTTATTCCACGAACGGAGCAGGTTAGTGAAAGCAATAGTAATTAGGTTTGACTGGGAAAATTGTCGATGATATTAAAAAAGACACCGAAGTGTCTTATGTTTTTCAAATTAAGCATACCGATAAATTGAAATTTAATTACTTAACATTATGTTTATCTTGGGAGCTAGGTATTTTATCGGTGAGTGTATACAAACCATGTAATGCTTGCTGTTAATAATGCTGACGAAATCAAAGCTGTAAGAACACTATATGTTTGCCAAATAAGTATCGTTGACCAATCGAAAGCACAGCACAGTATACCCAGGGCAATCGTAGCGATCAGGAAAATAACTGTTACGATTATTCTCTTTTTTGTCATTGGCTGCCGTTCATTCGTTTTCCTTCTGCGTAATCCTAAGAGAAATAGGAGAACGGCCAATAGGCAAAGAATAATAGTGATAGACGACAAAATGATATCCAAAAGCTGTGTGCCGCTTATTTCATATGACTGAGTTAGATTGCCGTCTAATATATCTTTAACTTTTAGTACCAGGTTTATATTGGTATTTGCGCCGTTGCTCAGCAAGCAGACGGCTGTTCGTTCATTTAGCAGTATGACTACTTCGGTTCTGAAATTTGGATTGCCCCCAGTGTGTTCTATAATCGTTTGGTCGGCGTTTACCGACCAGCCTGCCGCATAATACATATCGTTGACAGCCGAAACAGACATATCACCCCTATGTGATTTTTCGATAACCGTGTGAAATATTTCGGGTATGTCCTGCACAATACCCATCTGTATGCCCATCCAACGCGCCATATCTTTTGTATTAGAAATGATGTAGCCTGCGGGCTTATTCCCAGCATAATCCGGAGCTTTAAATGGAGTTGTCATAAAAAAGGAAGAACGGTAGCCCTGTGCCAACTGTCCAGTGGCTTGAGCATCTTCTTTATAAACATACGTCTGGTGAAGACCTAACGGCTGAAATACCTGTTCCCTCATAAAGTCTTCATAGCTTTGTCGCGACACAATCTCAATAACCAAACCCAATACGTCATAATTAACGGTTCCATAGTTATACTGTTCACCGGGAGGGAACGCCAATTCAGCATCTACGAGCATTTCCACAGTCTTTTGTAACATATCCGGTGTATTGCCTTGTGGAATACTTTGAGTATGCCTAATATTTGTTAGACCACTGGTATGGTGAAGAAAGTTATTTAGTGTAAGGCTTTGCATATCAACAGGTTTCCCTTGATACTTTAACGTAAACCAAGGTAAATATTTTTGGACAGGATCAGTCATTGAGAGCAGCCCTTGCTCTTCCAACAGCATAATACCCATACCGGTAAAAGCTTTACTGACCGAGGCTAACTCATAGAGTGTATTTTCACTTGCAGACAACCCCTTATCACGGTCAGCATACCCTGAAGAAAAGTAGAACACTTCATCATCAGCAAGTATTGAGATTGACATTCCCGGCACACCTGATATACGAGAGGCATCATCTAGCAACGCTTGTATTGCCGCAGATTTCGAATCAGACAACGCATAACTTTGTGTTGCGAATCCTGAGAATAATATAAATATCGTTAATACAAAAACAATAATCTTTTTCATAAACTCTCCTTTTTGAAAAAATATAATAGAATAATATAAATAACCTACTTTTACAACTACTAAACTAAATTTTAATTTATCTTTCTATTCACCTATATAATATCAAGTAATTGTGAAGAGTTATACTTAACGAACAGATGCGTTAGTTCAATAAGAAAAACGATCTTCAACAATCGGGCGCTTTTCCGGAGTAACGATAAAAGCCCAATTCCTCAATTTTAATGCGAGAAATTGGGCTTATTTATGTTTACTTATAGTGCAAAATAACGCTTAAAATAAGCGCAAATTACCTCCTAAAGTGACACTTTGAAATAAAGTTTGATCAAAAATGCCTCATAAATCCATTTTTTACGATAAATCAATAAAATCCATTTTGAAAAAAGTTTGATCAAAATGGATTCTTCTTCAGTAGAATTAAAATTGGTTTTTATAAAAAAGTTTAATCATTTTTTGCCTTTGTTATTCAAAAATCGTACCCGATTGTTGAATAATTCTACTTTTATCTAATACTCTGGTCAAACATCCTACAAATAATCCTGGCTATTATAAATCAGGATGAGTCCAACTATACACATAATCCACGAAAGAGCCGATCCTGTATTATTAGCGATTTTCACTCGAAGCTTCTCGAGAGATGTTTGCATCCACCGCCCAAACAGGAGATAGAAGAGAAACAGCACGAGGGAAGGCAACACCATGATAAAGTTGTATCCAGCTAAAATAGAAGACCATTCCACCCACGATAGATTAGAAGTAGTCATTATGCCAATTGCTACAAAATACGGAAAAGCAGTACCTACTTCAATTAGTGAGGTAGTGAATCCCAGCGCAACCATTGAAAGAATGCTTTTTGATTTTGGTGCAGGTAGGTCTGAACTTTTCTTTGTTGGAACATAAAAACTTGCTATGAACAATATCACCCCAATAATAAAGAACGTCCAGCTTACGATTCGATTTTGAAATACGCCAGAAATAATCTCAAGCAAGAAATCTAATCCTAACATGAGTGAAACTCCAACAGCAAAATAAAATCCTGCTATCGTCAATAAATAAACCAATAAACGTTTGGTAAGTCTCTCTTTATCTGTTAAAAGCAAATATACTGTTACCCCTAATGTGGCAGGGCTTAGCGTGTCCAATAGGGCCAATCCCCCTATTAGGAGAAGTAGTTCTGTACTCATCATTCTTTCCCCCTTATTCCGGTTGGAGATTATTCTTTTCAGCCATAAAAATGGCATATGCCTGATCCATAAACTCAAGCACATCCTGTTCAATTGGATATAATCCCAGTTTCTCTGATTGCTTTGGCGACATCCTTATTTCCCACAGCTTATCTAAAAATTCATCCTCACCTTCAAACTCCTCTAAGCGTTTTTCATCCATTCTTCTAATGATATTTTGGACTTTGGGTGCTTTTGGGCCGTCCCCCATATAATGCTTTAACTGACCTATCAGAGCAATCCATTCGAGCGACTGAGGGTTGTCACTCGTCATACTGGGAACCTTTTCCCATAATTTTATATCTCTGTCTTTAAATAAAGATTCACGATAATACTGCTGTATTTCTTTATCTTTATTGGATAATTGCATAATCTTCTGAATCGCGGTCCAGTTTTCTGTCCCTTCTATCGCAATTCCATGTATCAATTCCCGTATGGATAACTCTATTTTCTTTAAATTTTCCTGTTCTTTTATTACAAAAGATAATTGACTCTTTAAACTCTCCGACCAATCCCACTCACTGGAAGCAAGCATATTCTTAATCTCGTGTAACGAAAATCCAATCTTTTTTAAAAATTGAACCTGCTGTAGTTTTTTTATTTCTTCATTCGTATATAAACGATGGCCGCCCTCTGTTTTAGATGCTGGTTTTAATAAGCCAATTTTATCGTAGTAACGCAGTGTTCTTACTGTAACACCTGTCAGCTCTCCAACCTTATTAATGTGTATCAACTGATAAACCTACCTTCCTTTACGTTAAGACTCTATCGTTAACAACCGTTTTCTCCATTCTAACTTATCATCTTCTTTTCTCTCTTGTTCTTACCACAAGTCTTTATGCATTTATTCTTCTTTACGAAAAAAAATCTGAAGTAAGTATCCTGCACCCAAACCAATTAGTACACCTGGAAATCCATGATCCATTATCAATCCAATACCTGCTCCTATAATGACACACCCATAAATAATAATATCTCTCATTTTCATCTAAAAACCTCCTAATTTTTTAATCTAATTTATCTCGAGAACACGAAGTAGTTACTAAACAGTATATAAAATGACCTAGCGTCAGCTTCAAGCTTTTTTTATCCTCTTTCGCTTTTATAAATCAATTTATATAAAATTAGTAATTGATATAACATCATCTTCTACAAAGATATCCAACGAAAGGAGTAGTGAAAAATGAAGAAATACTTTCTGTAACTTTAAAATTAAGATTGATCAAAGTAATGTTAATAACTTTGATCTAAAAGAAAATAGAAAGAGGAGTTTTGAAAAAAGACTGATTAAAAGCCCGTATTGATAATACAGGCTTTTAATCAGTCTTTTTATGAACAGTTCTTCTTTGTTTCAAACTAACATTTAAGAACTTTATTGTTCGTAGCATACCGAAATCTATCTGTAATTTCGGTTTATCATATTTATAAACGGTGCAACTTTATTACAAACAGTTAAACTTTATTTTAAACCCATATTTGACCTTATTAAAAGTCTCTTTCGCCAAAACTATACTTTAAATAATATTATGATCTTCTCTTATGGTTGAATACATATATAAATCATCGAATTTACCACAAGTAAATTCATAATGTCTCAGCAACCCCTCTCTTCTAAAGCCTTGCTTTTCTACTAGTTTTTGTGATGGGAGATTAGCAGGTTCAATTAAAGCCTCAATTCTTTCTAACTGAAGGTGATGATAGCCATACTTAACAACGGCCTCCAATGCTTCACTAGCTATCCCTTTTCCCCAGTAATCTTTGCTTAATTCATATCCAACTTCAGCTCGATAATGTTTGGTAAGCATATTAAGAAAACCACAACTTCCTATAACCTTACCAGAATCTTTTAGTGTAATTCCCCATCTAATTCCTGTACCTTCTTCGTATATAGATTTATACCACCCTATTTCATCCCATACATCTTTTACAATTTGGAAAGGTATTAACCCCATAGATTTCACAACATCTTTATCAGATAGATATTTAAGCATATCATTAGCATCTTCTGTTGTTACTGCTCTTAAAATTAATCTTCTTGTTTCAATTATAGGAAATTCCTTTTCCATTGAATTTCCCTCCTCTCAAGTTTTAATAGCCTTAAACATAAAAATAACATTGAAACCCATTATCTACTCTTTAACTGGTTCAATCATTACTTAATTTAAACCATTAATCAACGTTCTTTTACTGCAATAACACAAAATATTGTTTTGATGCTAATCTGTTCCGTTAGTTTAATAAGAAAAAATCGAAATACATATAGATTTTGGTTCATAAACACCTATCTGGTCTCACTATATCATTTCGGGGAAATTGTACTTTTAGACACATCTAAACTGGTTCCCTGTACGTTAAGGAATTAGTTTGTATATTTGAGGAGATGTACGAGACAGGTGTAAATTTAGGGGAATCCAATATTTCCTATTCAAATATGATAGAATGGAAATATATCCAAAATGGAGGAACAACAAATGAACTCAAACACAAAACAGTTTATTTATGATATCCAGCAAAGAAAGAACAATTATATGGAAAATGGATTAATAGCAATACAACACCCTAAAAAAGAGCAATCTGAACAAGTCATTCAAAATATAGTAGAGAAGATGGATATGATGATCAGTTTAGTTACTACTTACATGGCTATTGAATCAGAATCTATGAAAGAATTAAAAGAGCTTCAGGAAGAAATTATTCATGCTCAAGCATATATTCAAAAACGAAAATTTGAAGAAACACAGAGATAAAACCCTGTGTTTTTATTTGTGCGTCTATGACGCCAATCTGTTATTAATAGGCAATGATATAGGGATATTTTGCATGTATATCCATGTTGTTCCTTTCAAGATATGTATCATTTTAAATACGCCCTTTATTAGAATACTGCTCATACTTTTTTTGAGATTCTTTCGTAATACGTGCGTTAAGTAAAATTGCTAACAATAAAAACACTCCATATTTTCCCCCTGTAGCTCCTATGATAAGCACACTACTACAAACAAGTACAATTAATAGGAGAAACGAAACTAAATAAATATGGTTATAGTTCTTTGACATCTTCTCGTATTTTATGCGTTCTTTCCTTGTATCCATCTAAATTCCTCCTTTAAATTATCCATTTCACTATAAAATAAATCTCGCCCTTAAAAAGAAAACAATCTATCGTTTCAAATAATTAGTTTGTTTTTTTAGCAACTAATTTATATAACGTAAAAAGAAATACTACCAATATTAAGCTTTCCGCTATGATAATCCCGACCCTCTCCTTTCTTTTAATCCCATCGCATCAGATGATATGTATATCCTATTATTATCAACAGAAAACAAAAAGGATCATCCCTTTTCGTAAAGGATCATCCTTTTCTTCGTTCATTCAACAATTTTTAGGTATTCTTGATTAATTAAAATAACAGCCGGTCCATCTACAAGAATTCCACCAACTTCAATTTTTTCATAGGCCTCAATCTTAATAGAAGTAATCCCTTTCCGCTTCTTTAACTCGTTACTTAATTCTTGCGTCGGCATGTGTTTCATATCTTCACTCCTTCTTATTGTTTCATTTCATCTTATTATGTTAAATGAATTATAAAAATGGTTTCTAGTTCTAGAAATTCCATCAATTTTTATCGTTGACCATATATTTAGATGTTACCAACTCGCGTATCTCTTTTATGAAAAGAAGATAAACAATTACTATTCACTGTCTCAGTAAATGTAGAAAATTCTTAAAGATAGAGATGAGATTGATTATTTTTTCTTCTAGAAATAATGACTTAGATATATATACCTAAAACAATGAAAGCCCTACCTCTCTTTCATCCTTACGGCTCCTTGTCCGTGCCAGTGTGAATCAGGATTGCAAAAATCAAGTGACTATTTGATCGAGTTATTTGATGAAACTTCGAACGTTTGTAAAAGAAATTTAAAAATAAAAATGGATTAGATTGAAGTAATAACAAAAGAGGTTCCTACTCTAAAAGTGAGTTGAAGAAGTTGAATGTCTTTGAAATGATTTACTTTTAATAATAATCATATTCCCGAAAAATTCAGGATATTTTCGGGGGATGTAATACATTATCTATAATGAACCTTAACAGAAACTTTTTAATTGATTTTCAGTGATCCCTTTAATTAAACCCAGTTCACTAATCAAAAATTCATGTGCGTTATCCAACATTTTTTTTTCGCTTGTATTAAGTGCCTTTTCTTTCTTCATACGCATTAAATCACGTACAACTTCAGCACCTTCTTGTATTTCACCCGTTTTTATTTTGTCCGTGTTCACTTTATACCTTTGTTTCCACGGCAATAATTTATCTGATTCTCCATGCTGAAAAATGTGTATAATGTGTTTTAATGCAAGTATATCAGTAACTGGGCGTATACTCGAACTTAATATTTTACCCATAGGAATCATGACTTGCATATTACTGATTGACATTTTTATAACAAAATACTGTTGTTTTTTCCCTGAGAATTCTTTTTCTTCTATGGCTTCAATTATACCTGCTCCGTGCATTGGATAAACAATGTTATCGCCAATTTGAAACATATAATCCACCTCCATATATGGTAACCTTCTTAACCTTAACATATATGTGATTTTTTATCAAATATTTTATAATATCACAAATTTATTTTTGGAGTCAACTACTTTTTTGATAAAAATTAAATTAAGTAAAAAACACCCCCAAAACAATAGGGAGTGTGTCAGATTCTCAATAAAGGGACGGTCAATTTGCCCATATACATCCTAAAATATCGATTAATTAACATAGATCAGTTTTCCCTTGAAAACGACCAAATCGATCCCGTATTTTTTTCAATCTTATGTGGTACTCCAAAATCTCAATTCTTGCTTTTTCAGCTAAAGGTGCAATTGGTCGTAAGTCTTTTAACCCCCAATAATCAACTACTACATCAAGTACTTGATCAAAATATTGCAGCGGCCCATAGTTAGCTTCTTTTGCAATAACAGTCATTCTATTTTCAAAATCAGGCATGACAGCACCTGGCATTTTAAAATTCCTAATCACATTGGCAATATGATAGCAATAATTAGGTTCCAATTCCAAATGTGTTCGAATGACGTCTCGATAAAACGCATAATGAAGAGTTTCATCTTTTGCAAGACGGCGTAATAATGTAGCAAGATCTGGATCATGCTTACTTGCAACCTTAGCTACATTATTGTAAAACACCATCGTTGCAAGTTCTTGTAGCGTCGTATATGTCATTGCTTCGATTGGTGTGTGAAAATCGGGCTCAAATCCACCCTCAACGACTGACTTTCTTAATTCATGTAATCGTTTAGGGTTCACACTTCGAGTGAGTAGTAAATATGTCTCCAATAAATTCGAATGTTGATCCTCTTCTGAAGTCCAAGTATGAATAAAGTCTGTAATAACAGAAAGGGACCCTTTAAAAGTCGCAGATAAATACGTTGTAAACCATGGTAAATTCACTTCTGTTAATAAAGCTGTTTCAATGGCCGTAATTACACCAGAAGGAAGAGTAACTTGACTTTCATCCCAAGGAACTCTTTTAAAGTCCATTCCCTTATCCCATGGTAAAAACTCATGATAACCCCAGTCTATCTTCTGCGCTCTTATTTTATGTTGTTCATACAGTTCTTTTAAACGTGGTTCTAATCGGAAATCTAAATCATTTGTTAGCATATATAAGTGCCCCCCTTTTCTTATCATAAATAGTCATTCTATTTTTACCCTTAAAAATTTTCTACAAATAAATATTACTTTCCTTTTTTTAAGTCAATCATAACAAATTTGTAACAAAACTTTTTAAGAGCGCTATATTTTTATATGATTTTATAATATAAAAAGGGGTTCTGAGGCATGCGATATGTTACTTAGCCTAAATAAAAAAACTATCTTCAGTAAATAGAGAATAACATTCATAGATGAAGATACTCGTCATGTTGTAAATCTTGGTGAGTGTAAAAAGGTGCATGCCTATAAAGAATCGTTTTATAATAAAGATTGATAATATTTTATACACACTATCAACTTATTTAGACATAAGATCCAATTTATTAGATTAAGCGCTTGAAAAACAAATACAGTTGATGAGATAGCCTTAAACGACAATTCCCAACAAGAACAATGTACATTGACTATGATAATTTAGACCGTATTTTGTGAAACAGTATACAACACAAAGGGAAGAGGCGATAAACATGCAGTCAACGGAAGCGCATATGAAGGAAAAACAACGTAGAGAAAAAATAGAAATAATATTCAGCCACACGGTAAAAGGAGAGAGTTATTTTCATGGTTCTTCCTATCAATGGAAAAACATTGTATATCAAAATTATAATAGAATACAACAAAAAGAGTTGGAAATCGAACAAATTATTTCGGAAATAGAAAAAGAAGGGATTCGTTTTGCGCAGCACCGTTCACTCATACACTATCCCGTTATTGATTTTGTAAAATATATAGCTAAGGTTTATAAGGAAACCATTGAAATACAATAACCATGATTATATTTTTAAAATAAATAATTATATTCAAAGAAAACCTTTACAAAAAGTTTATTTTTGAACATTGTTAACAAAAAGCTCAAAAACTCATTCAAATATTTTTTATTCAAAATACTATTCGTTCATGTTATAATAATAACCATAACGCATTATAGTCGTTTGTATATATTCAGATTTTTTAAAATTTATTACACAAAAAGACAGCTCTTCATTAGAGTTGTCTTTTATTTTTCTCGATATATAATACTGTTCTAGTGCAAAAATCCCAGGATTCTTACAGCTAGGGAAAAGTTGGATTTTTCATATAAACGGTACGACTTTATTTCAAATCAACATTGGGGTGTATACATTTCTTAAGTTGATGGACATGTATGGTGAGGCCTTATATAGGATTTTTAATCAAACTTTTTACAAACGGTACAACTTACTTCTAAAATCACACTAATATAAATTAAAAGTAAACTGTCTAAAAAAGGAAAAAACATTTTAAGGAGTTGATGTTTAAAGGATTAAATAAAAAACTTTGCGATATTTTTCGTAAAGTTTTTGTAATAATACGTATTATAATAGTAATTTTCGTATTTCTTCTGTACTTAGACCTGTGAATTTTGCAATGTCTTCTAATGGCATACCATTTTTATGCATACCACGAATTAATTGAATTTTCCCTTTCTCAATACCTTTTTCAATGCCTTCCTCTAAGCCCTCTTCTCGAGCATGTGCTAACTTAGCTTGCTCATCTTAGAAGTAACTTTTCACGAGCTTCATAAGCTGTTCGGAAAGAAGAGTCATGGCTCATATTTTCCCATTTATTCATTGCCTTTTGTAAAATTGGATCTTGATTCATCGCAATCTCCTCCAATGTTTGAGTTAAATGTTCATCTTCATGTGCTGGTAATAGTAACATCCAGCGAACAAATGCATTTTCCCATGGATTTACTTTTTCTTCATGCCATTGTTTGACCAATTTTGGAATTTCTACAAAATGAATTTCAATATCATCACTTAGTATCTGTTTCTTTTTGGGATTCCATAATTGTCCTACGGTATGAAATGAATCATCCTGCGAGAATAATATAAAATCTAATAAGTTAATGGTAATTGTTTTGCGAAGCGAACGATACGGCATCCCTTCTTGCATTTGGGACGTATAGAGTTTACTCCAGTAATATAAAATCGCTTCACCATATCATGTGTATTTCGAAGCTGTATCTCTATATTCACTTGCGTGCCATTGTCTAATGTTGCTAATAAGTCTAATATGGATAACTTATCATCTTCATAAGATTTATGAAGATGTGGATCTTCTAGTTGTAGAGATACAATAGGTACATCTAAAGATTCTTCTAGGATAGCGTTTAGAAATCCAGTTAAAATCGCTTCGTTCCGAATAACTGTTTAAAAGCGAAATCAATACGTAAATTTACTAATTTTGTGGACATGGGTTTCCTCTCCCTGTCTTTCTATTCTTCTTACTATTTTATAATGTAATTCTTTATATAAGTAAATTCATCTTTTTCAGTTTATTTATTTTTTCGTATGTATCGGTAAAGCGTAGCCTGACTAATACCTGTCATGTTTACAATTTCTTGTATGCTATATTCTTTAGAATCATATAACTTTAATGCCCTTTGAATGAAGCTATCCTTAACACGAGGACGTCCACCGACTCTCCCCCTTGCTCTTGCACTTTCAAGTCCCTCTTGAGTACGTTGAGAAATTAAGTCTCTTTCAAACTGGCTGAATGCTTGAAATACTGTTAACATCAATTTTCCTTGAGGTGTATTAGTATCAAATTGCTCTTTGATACTAATTAGCTTAACTCCCTTATTCTCAAAAAAATCAACAAGTTCAATTAAATCTTTGTTACTTCTTCCTAATCTAGAAAAGCTTTCAACAACTAATGTATCACCTGGTCTAATTTTATCTTTTAATCGAGCAAGCTCTGGACGATCACTTTTCGTACCTGTTACTTTTTCAGTTAAAATTTCAGTACAGTTATAATTTTGAAGCATGTCTAGTTGACGAATCAAATCTTGTTGTTGAGTACTTACCCTTGCGTAGCCATAAATGTATGAATTCATGAAATCACCTAACCTTTACAAGATAATTTTATCATAAAGGGTAGTTAAAGTTAATTTGATTTTGACAATAGTTTTGATAACACAGTTAAGCGATTTATAAAGATTAAATTTTGTTCATTTTACATTTATCAAAAACCATCGTTTTTGAAACACCTATAAATAATAAATCTAATAATTATGTACTTTGTAATAGGTAAGAGTTTATGATAAAAATAGGGAATATCCCCAAAAAAACACGAGGGGCGTTGATTAAGATTTTTTTTAAAGACTTTAACTACAAAAATGAAGGTGATTATTTATATCCAGTTGAGTATTATCAATTTCGCCAAGCAAGCACACATAATACATTCAAAGTTGAACTATTATGTTTTGATGATCGTTATGATTTCCATTTAACAATTGATAATGAAGCTATCCCTTCAAAGTATAGACTTGTAACAAGCATCTCCTTTGAAATTTATGAAGAATTTGGATTTGAGCCTTATGATTTTAGTTCTAAACACGCTACTCTACAAAGGGCAATTGATATGGCAAGTGCAATTGCAAAGAAATATTGTGAAAATCCAGTTAATCAATAATAAGTAAAGACCGGATATTATATCCGGTCTTTTTTGTATTTGCTGTATGTTAAGGTGATTTTTCTGTTAAATTATCACAATTATTAATGCGTCTTTTAAATTTGAGGTTAAGGACTCAAATTAAAAAGAAAAAAAGAACCCAAATGGATTCTCTTTTCTTGGCATATTTACAACATGGAAAATACTGAGACAACTCTTTCAAAATGTGACTTTACCCATAAAGTTGCCGCTAAAGGAAGCATATCTTTGCCGGAAATTACATGTTTTTGAGGAGATTTAGTTGATTGTTCGAGGGAAAAGGAAGCATATCTTTGCCGTGGATAAATTATTAACTCATAAGCTTGCCGTGAATGCTGTTGGTTTGTAATAAAGTTTGATCAAAAGCATGCTACAAAAAGTGATTTTTCAACAGAAGAAACCCAAACATTTTGAAAAAAGTTTGATCAAAATGCTTGGGTTATTTGTTGCTAGTGAATAATTTTTTATAAAAAATTTAATCATTTTTCTACCTGTGTTTGCTCCACAATTGCGCCCTTTAATCGAATAAACCACTAATTATTTTTGCTCTCGAAAATCTTCGATTGTAAAGTACACTAACTCTTCTCCACGCGAAATGAGCTCTTGCACAATTTTAATAGTCCGTGGTTCTGTGTAATCAACTTCAGTTGGACTCATCTCGAAGGGCTCGACGGCGTTCGTGCAGCACCAGCAGGATAATCATCCCCATTATTACACCTAAGACGATGCCGGCCTGTGTGGTCAACAACCATGCCAATGGGTACTCTGGGGAGGGTGGCGCATCGAGTCGAACTGAAGATAAGGCGGAATAGAGGTTGTTGGAGAACAACGCTCCCGATGAAATCCATGTCGCTGCCATAGGAGGTAGAAACCACCTTGATCCACGGCGGGATGATACCACCAGTATGCCCCACGCACCAGCAAAGGACCACACACCTGTACTCAATGACAGCAGGTACCACCATACATCGCGTCCCTCCATAGTTGCCTGGTTGATGCCAAAAGAGCCACCAACTGCCCAAAACACCTTGATGACACCGAGCAGAATGCAACCGGCAGCGACAATCCTAGCTAAGATGATCTGTAGTTGTAAAGTATTGCCCGGCAACTCCTTGTAGTCGGTTGTGCCACTCAGCGCCTCTGGCCAACGTGCCATTGCATACCCCGCTAATGCAAGCGGCAGGAAGATGCCAATCCCGAAAAGTGAGATCATGACGAAGATCTGCTCGTATACCCAGAAGTCGGCGGCACCTGCTTCTTGATCCCGGATCATAGCTGCAGGGCCCAGAATCGGTGCAATCAACAAAATGGGAACGAGCAAACCGGTACCAACCCAAATGGGTAGAGCGACCAACCACGCAGGTAGCCGCTCCCCCCATGGCCTGCAAAACGCCATTGCAAGAAGGATGCCAATCGCAGCGAGAACGGCGGTTACTGCGTTTATAATGCGCCAGCTGGCGTCACCCATTTGCTCGGTTGGAAGGAAGAAACCAAAAGTCCATACAATTTTGATCAGCAGGTAAGGTGTTACTGCTATTGCCGCACTATAACCGCAGATTCTACGCAACCTCATCAATCTTAAGGCCTTCCTCTCTGCACTAATTGCCATCTTCTCATCTCCTCTACAAGTTCTAACTCACTTTGTTTCATAATTATATATTCACAACTATCCTAATGCCTTTAAACCTTCTTTGTACAACTTTCAAGTACTTATATTTCCAAGACTCATATTAGTGCCTTCCTTACATAAGATAGTTACTCTAGATTATCGAATAAAATGCCATAACTTAACTTCGATTTCCCTTTGAATAAACCTTTCCTTAATTCCATTAGATGGCCTTTTAGTGGAGTAACTTTATTGCCGCTCAACAGTTCCTTAATCCGCCTTTCAGTTCAGATTTTCTTTTCACTATAAAAACATCCCCTTAGATAAACAGATCCAAAGGGACAAAACATCGCGTCTTTTTTATAAACACCGTGACTTTATTTAAAAGCGACATTAAAAATATTCTTCAAATCCTGGAAGCATAAGTTTGCCGCAAACAAAAAGAACCATAAGCTTGCCAAAACGGCAAACTTATGGTTTATATCACACAAAACTTTATTAGGGGAAAGTTTTAAAAAACGCCCTTATAACAATACTTACATAAATGTAATATATAGTAAATTAATAGAATTAAGACTGACTATTCTTAACTTTTAAAAATTAAATCCTCGCCATACTAATGTGGTTAGATATCCAGTACTTCATGAAACATTAATAGAAATTGAAATTACTCTTCGTCTATCTCGTATTCATTAATATATTAATAATCGGATGTATCTGTTCATGAATATGGTAATCTGATTAAGATTCCCACTACACAAGTCCTACCTACCAGAAATTAGTCAAAAAGAGGAAACTGTTGGGATAAAGCACCACAAGAATCGTTTTTTGGCCATCTGAAAGATAAAGCATATATAAAACCTTACGAGTGTTTTACTGAGTTGAAACAAGAGATAAAGAAATATATGACATACCTTAATCATTATAGATATCACTGGAATTAAAAAGGATTGGAGATGCTACAATAAATTGCACACTAAGTTAAAAGAAAAAGGTGATTCAGTTTATGAGTAGAAAAGTCTATAATCGTCAATTTAAATTGGCTGCAGTCCAATTACTATTGGAAGAGAATATGTTTGTGAAAGAGGTTTCAAAAGAATTATCTATCCATTCGAATACTCTTTATCATTGGATAAGTGAATATGGAGAAAGTGCGTTACCATTGGGAATTTGTTTTACCCACATTTTCAATGGAGTAGCAATTGGCATTCTTAGTTCTTTAGCAATCGCATCATAGCTCCGTCCATCATTTTTATACAAATGTACAGCTTTCAATTTAAATGTCTCTGCATATTTTTGAAATGTTGTTCTTTTTTTGCCATTAAAATATCCCTTCAAGTATAGTGTAACATTCCACATTAAGAATGTAGTCTTTTTACACTGTCTACTTAAAAGGGATAATACCAACTAATATTACCTTACTTGCACCAGCTTTAATCAATAAATTTCTCGCGGTTTCAAATGATAACTTTTAGTATGTACATTATAATTATTTTTTATGAAAACCTTGTGTAATTCGATCTAATATAATTGCAATTACTACAATAGCAAGGCCTGCTTCAAAGCCCATACCTATATTAACTTGTGTAACCGACCG
Source organism: Bacillus sp. FSL E2-8887 (assembly GCF_038007205.1). Classification (NCBI taxonomy): domain Bacteria; kingdom Bacillati; phylum Bacillota; class Bacilli; order Caryophanales; family Bacillaceae; genus Bacillus; species Bacillus sp. FSL E2-8887. The sequence continues at coordinate 322,000 of NZ_JBBOWS010000002.1, read as the reverse complement.
ATAAACGTCTACGCCAAGACCTGGTGCACCGACAAGAGATGCAGTGACAACCATTGATAGAGAAAGCATAATACTCTGATTTACACCAGCCATGATTGTTCCCGTTGCAAGTGGAAGCTGTACTTTGAATAGTTTCTGTGACGATGTTGAACCAAAGGCATTAGCTGCTTCAATTAAATCTTCTGGTACTTGCCTAATCCCTAACTCAGTAAAGCGAATAGTAGGTGGCATTGCAAAAATAACAGATGCAATAATACCTGGTACTACTCCAACACCAAAGAATGTAATTGCCGGAATAAGATAAACAAATGCAGGCATTGTTTGCATAAAATCAAGAGTTGGTTTTAAAAATTTGGAAAACCTTTCGTTCTGAGATGCCAAAATCCCAATTGGTATACCTATAATGATAGAGATAATAACAGACGTCAAGACAAGCGCTAGTGTTTGCATGGTCTGTTCCCAATAGTTAACGTTAAGGATAAACAGAAATCCAATTAAAGAAAATACTATAAGTGAAATTTTACGGGAGGTGTACCAAACTAATAGGCATGTGATTGTAATAAAAATAATGGCTGGGATAAATATTAATAGATTTGTTAATAAATCAACAAATCCTCCGATAATAAAAGAAAATCCTTTGAAAAACCCTTCGAAATGCTGATACAAACTTGTAACAAGTGTATCAACCCATTCTCCTAAAGGAATACGTGGAATACTATTCATTATCATTCACCTCTTCCTCTACATTTCCTGCTAAAGCTTGAATAATACTTTCACGCTTTATTATCCCTCGTAATCTATGTTTATCATCTAGAACAGGAAGAGGTAACTTTGCCTTAACCATTTTTATATACATTTCTTCTAATAGAGTATCTAAATAAACAGGAGGAATGTCTGTTACTAATAAATCCGCTATCGGAACCTGTCTTTTAACAGCTTTACTAGCATTATCAGCAGTTAAGACACCTAAAAACTCATGTTTCTTATTCACTACATATACGCTAGAAACACTAGCATTTTTCATGATTTGGAGTGCAACACGTGGACCGCGATCAATTAATAAGGTTTCCGGTCTTTTCATAATGGATTCAGAGGTTAAAACTTTTCCTAAATTTACATCAGCAACAAATTGCTCTACAAATTCATTTGCAGGGCTCACCATAATTTCTTCTGGTGTTCCAATTTGAACAATTTCTCCGTCTTTCATTAAAGCAATACGATCACCAATTCGGAGTGCTTCATCTAGATCGTGTGTAATAAAAATAATCGTTTTTTTCATTTTATCTTGCAGTTCTAATAATTCATTTTGCATTTCTTTTCGAATAATCGGATCTAACGCACTAAATGATTCATCCATCAGTAGGACATCTGGATTATTTGTTAGTGCTCTTGCGATACCAACACGCTGCTGCATACCACCGCTAAGTTGTTCCGGATAACTATCTTTATTGTTTTCTAAACCTACTAATTTTAGAGATTCTAACGCTTTTGTTTCTCGTTCTTCTTTTGATACTTTTTGTATTTCTAAACCATATGCAACATTTTGTAAAACCGTTCGATGAGGGAATAAGGCGAATTTTTGAAATACCATACTCATTTTGTTTCTTCTTACTTTTCGAAGAGATTCTTTTCCCATTGTTGCGATATCTTCACCATCAATATATATATGGCCAGAAGTCGGTTTGATTAACTGATTTAACATACGAACAAGTGTAGATTTCCCACTACCGGATAATCCCATAATGACAAATATTTCACCAGCATAAACATCGAATTTTGCCTGCTTCACGCCAATATTCATACCAGTTTCTTTTAATATAGCAGCTTTGCTTTTTCCCTCTTCTAGTAAAGCGATTCCTTTAGAAGGATTCTTTCCAAATACTTTTGTAACGTTTTCAACACGTAATTTCGTTTCTTTCATTCTTTCACTCCTTTTCTTTGACTCTATACAAATACTGTAACTATTTCTAAACCAAATAGTACATTACAATAGTTCATCAAAGACTTTTTTTTATTTTTTTGTTAAGCTATTAATAGTTAGTTTATATTATTCATAGTTATAATTATAAAATATTTATTTATAATTATAAAGTATTTAGCTTTACTGAAATAATTTTCTACGTTAGTTAAAGAAGAAATATCTAATCATAGAGACTAGGAGGAGCTTGATGAAGAAAAAAATATGGCTTCTGTGCATACTATTATTAATTAGCATAATTACTACTTCTTGTAGTGGCGCGAACAGTAATGCAAAGGGAAAAATTAAAATTGGTGTAACGAGTTGGAAAGAAAACATAGCTACCGCAAATATGTGGAAAGTATTACTTGAGGAAAAAGGTTATAAAGTTGAATTGTTATATTTAGAAAAGGCAGCCGTTTGGACCGGGGTAGCACGAGGAGATGTGGACGCCAACTTAGAGGTCTGGCTACCAATTACTGATAAGCCATTATATGAAAAATATAAGGATGATGTTGTAATAAAATCAGCGTGGTATAAAGGTACTGGTCTTGGTTTAGTTGTTCCTTCATACATGACAGATATCAATAGTATTGAGGATTTGAATGCAAATAAGGATAAATTTAACAATAAAATCATTGGTATTGAACCTGGTAGCAGTTTAATGGGCTTAACAGATAAAGCGATACACAAATATGGGATAGAGCTAAATCTTGTTCAATCTTCAGAAGCCGCTATGATGAGTGAATTAAAAAAAGCATATAATCAAAAGAAACCCATTGCAGTAACATTATGGAATCCACATTGGGCTTTTTCAGAGTTTGATCTTAAATATTTAAAAGATCCTAAAAAGGTGTATGGAGAAAAAGATGATATTTATTACTCTGTTCGTAAAGGATTTGAAAAAGATTATCCAGAGCTTATAAAGTATTTTGATAACTGGAACATGACCGATGAGCAACTCGGAACGTTGATGACCATGATTAATGAATCGAATGACCCTGAACAGGCCGCTGAAAAATGGATAAAAAAGAATAAAAAATTAGTAGATACATGGATGAAAAAGTAATCATTTATGGGGTACGGCAACCATTCCTTCTTTTTGGAGCCACTCGTAAATACAAAGAAAGAGAAGTGATGTTTTCATATAATCATTTCTCTTTCTTTTTATTAGCTTGATAGCGATGAGGTTCCTTCAACAAAGCGCGAATTTCGTACACTAAGAAAATCCAAATAAATAAAGTCCATTTCTTTTAGTGTATAAGAAATGGACTTTATTGTCTTTTGTCTAACTTTCTGGATACTTACTTTTCTTAAATTACTTATAAAACTATTTTTTTCCATTTACGAATTTTAGTTCTGAAATTCGTAAATGGAGCAACTGTATTGATATGCACCCATTTCCAAACAGGCCACATTGCTTTTGTTGTGGCCCATTTTCTTTGTTCTGATTGGAATAATTCTTTTTCAGAAAGATCATTTATCCAATCGACTAACTTTCGAACTAACTTTGTCAATTCTTCCTCCTGCTGTTTTAAAGTTAAAACACCGTACTGCTCATAAAAAGATTGATAAAGTTTACCTAAGTTATTCCATTTGTAGTCTGGAGTGGGCGTTTGTACGTCAAGTCCACATTGTTCGTCTTTTTCCCACGATAACAACAAGTTGATCCACCCCAATTGATAAGAAAGTATTTCAGAAGGAGATTTATCCACTTCAGAGATATGTTTATCTCTCAACTCTTCAGGAATCACCTTAAATTCTTCAATAAATTTCTTATAGGCTTTATCGATTGATTCAATTAATTCTTCAGCATTAGAGTACTGTTTCATAATACTTTCACACCTTTATTTTTGATACCTTCAGTATATGATAGAATGGTATCAAAACATGATACCATTAGGAGCTTTTTATGAAAAAAGACGAGCGACTCATTCAAGAAATGATCTATATCAATTCAAAAAAGAATTTTAACCTTAACGACTTGATTGGAGAATTCGATATTTCTAGAAGTACCGCCTTACGAGACATTTCTTCCTTAGAAGAATTAGGTGTTCCTCTTTATTCTGAAAAGGGAAGTCATGGTGGATATCACGTGTTAGAAAATCAACTTCTACCACCAATTTATTTTAGTAATAATGAATTACATTCTATATTATTTTCGCTACAACTATTAAAAACATTGCTAAAAACTCCATTTGATAAAGACTACAAAGAAATTAAAGAAAAACTATTAGCTATACTGCCAAAGAAGCAAAAAGAAATGGTTCAACAGGCGGATCAAGTCATCCAATTTGTAGGAACAAATCAAAAAAAGAGTCTCCCTTTTTAGGAGAACTTTTCTCTGCAATATTCAATAAAAAGGTAATAAAAATCAGTTATTGTCGCTATGGCAACAATCAAAGAGTCATTCAACACCTAAGATTATTAATCACGGATGGAAATTGGTATTGCTTTAGTTGGGATTTAGACAAAAATGAATTTCGAAATTTTCGTTGTGACTATATTCAATCCGTAAAGTATAAAGATAAAGAAAGCATTCCTTTTACTGAAGAGACAATTAGTTCTTTATTTAGAAAACAATTCAATACACAACGCCCTTTTTCTTTTAAAGTCAAACTTAGTGATAAAGGGGTCGAACAGTTCTATAAACGCATTTACGATAACATATCTCTTCAAGAAGAAGAACAACAAAATAAATACATTATTGGGACTTTTGGAGAAAAGGAGATAGATTTTCTAGTTCAGTATTTTTTGTCTTTCGGTAAAGAAATTAAAATCATTTCTCCAGAAATGCTACGCTCCAAATATAAGGAATATTTAAAAGATATATTGGCGGATTGTTATAAGATAGAAAGTAGATCACATACAAAATAGTAGGTCAAACTCGCACAAAATAAAATAACATTCCTTATTTAATTTCAATTAGGTTTTTGATGCCATTTTAATAGATATATTTAGACGGAAGTGAAATGACTTGATTTTTGATGAAGAACTATTAAAACATATTTCTTCATTAGGATGGAAACATAGTAATTTCCTAGGAGAATACCGATTTAATTAGAAAGAAATTGCACCTTCAACTTAAGAATATTCACTAGTCCAACGTTATCAAGTTAATATTTATAATGACCCCAGAACGAAATTTTTTTTGTCTTTTATAGCAACAAGATTCATTTTTATCGTTTTGGGGGTACTTTTTATTTTTAACTTGATGGGCATGTATGGTGACCCCTAATAAGATCATTTGCTGATATAAGTAATCTTTTAAGCTCTTACAGTTGTTTTCTACCGCTCTTCTACGGTCTGCTAATCGTTTTTCTTCTAACTTGATAGCTTCTGTATCTGCTTCAAGGTTGCGGATTAATAGAGCGATATTTTGCGCCTTATCTTGAATGCTTTCTTCAATTGCTTGTAATGTATCTTCCAATGCTGATGGATCTACGCCATCCTCTTTTCAATTCTTTTATGTTCATCCAACAGAACTCATTATTCCCTTTTCATCAGTAAGTAAAATTTTTTGGTTCCAGATCTGTCCGCTTTTACATATCTTTGTTTATTGTACGTTTACTATTAGAGTGCAAACAACATAACAACACACATTTAGTTAAATTTAAGACAAAACAGCTAAGTTAATCCCTTAGGGGTAAATCGGCTGTATTATATTCGAAACTAAGGTGTTTATAATTCTATATGCCAATAGAATATTTTCTTTTGATATGATGTATTTATATAGATTTACACCTTTAGTAGCGTTATTTTCACTACGTTGGTATAAATCATCGAACACTTTTTGTATATCGTAATATTCTGCATGTTGTAATATTGTACTCAACGATGTATTATTTCCCCTTTCTTACGAAAAGTCCCATCATCTTACTCGATCCTGTGAGTTACATCTAGTTAATTTAGTTTTCAAAGAACAAGACTAGGGACTATCCCTCCACATTCGTTACATGCTTCGTCGGTACTTTGTCCCCACCTTCACAAGAATGAAGCAATTTCGGTTCGTTAGAACCTTATATGCATCTGTCCGCTAGTAGGCGTTGGTGACAGTTTCTTGCTTACCACGTTCCGATTGACTTAGCTATACATATATCCTTAGGTGCTTGCTTTAAGCCTGTTATCTTTACACCCTCATCGTTAGATGTTCCGAATTTCGTATCCTTTACTCTTACTTTTCGGTAGATAACGTCATCATTGACGACATACAAATTTCTATTGTATTAATAATTTAGACCCGTACATTCGCAAGTTCGCCAGTCCGTTATTTTAGACATTCTCACCATAGATATTTTGTAGCATCCCGACCTATCCATTACCATATGATTTCTCACTTAGGTTTTGTTCAGCCGACTTCACCTAGCTTCATACAATTTGTGACTACTATCACGCCTTGCATGTAGGAGTATTAGATAAGTAGTTTCAGCTCAACCTGACGGCTTTCATTCCTACTTTCAGTCAAACAGTTGTTGTTATCAAATTAATAACCCTCCTACTTCGTGTTTGCACACTTATGAGGAAACGTGTCGCACAAAGGATTATTTTGTTCAGATTCTGGAAAAGTGTTAATATTCTTCATAAAGGAGGTCTACTAATGAAAAATTTATGGAGGAAAGTTTCTTTAATTGCTTTCATAGTAATTGTCCTTTTAATAATTTTCTATTTTGGCGGTATGTCACTTTTCTGGAACCAACCCTAAATTACATTCAAAAAATAAGCTCCACTTGGATAAAACTCAATATACTGTCAATACTGTATATGACACTTGATTTTCTCCTTGTTCCCCTTTGGAGATACCGAGCAGTTAGTGAAAACTCACTGCTCTTTTTGTTTGTCTGAATAAAATTATAAATCCCGGCCACTCTATAGATAGGCTGTTAAACAGCTATAATCGATTTGTAGAACCCAAACTCTTTCTCTCTTTCCTTGGAGGCGAGCAGTTAGCTTTTGCTAGCTGCTCTTTTTATTTCACTGTCACCCATTAGATAAACGTTCATATATTATTTTATGCCATCCTTTTTATGAGTAAGCTCTTCATTTTATTTCCGCATAACCTTCATGAAAGAGCACTGTTCGAAGGTGCTCTTTTCTATTCGTCCGAATAAAATTCTGAATTATGTCCTATACTATAAATGGTCTGATACAGCTTGAATTCACAGTGACCTCTGTAATGTTCTTTTTCCCTTTCTCTGAGGGTTGAGCAGGTAGCTTTTGCTAGCTGCTCTCTTATTTTTTATTAGCTTGTCACCTTTTAATAAGGCACGTTCACTCATATACCCTCTCATTAAAAGAGGGCTTTTTTATTACATACAAAATGAATTTTTATAATTAACTAGCTATCAATTGACCCTGCAGCATATCAAGCAACTCTTCAAATATCGCTTCTAGAACATCAACTACAATACTATTGCCAGCTAATGCATATAACGTTGCATTTCGCTTTCCTGGCTTTGTTGGAAACTCCTTTAGCATAAGTTCATAATCTTCATCATTGAATCCTAGTAATCTCCAACACTCACGTTGTGTTAAATAACGATAATGTGGTTCGTTTAATCGAATAATTCCTGCATTTGGACAACGATCTTGTCTTTCGGTTATGGTATAACAATATTCATCAATTACATCTAGCTACCGTTTATAACTTCCCGTTGGATTGGGATTAAATTCTTTAATTTTATTTAGCATCGATGGAATGAGGAAGACAATTTACGATATACAGTGTTTGCGTATGACAATGAAATGCTAAAATCTAAATGATATGGAAGTTTAGCATTTAAAAGATAGGACTAAGAATATGAATGGAACAAAGTAATATTAATGATTACACTTGAAAACTATCTGAATTTTCGTTAACTTGTATATATTGTGAGCAGAATGAAAAATATCAAAAAGTTGATTTAGAAAAAGCACTGCCAAAATCTTTAGCAATGCTTTTCGATTAGACGTACTACGATAATGAGCGTCTACTTTCTTCTATATGTTTGCTCATGAATAGAATACAAATTTGTATTTAACATAAGTTTTGTATATTTATATATATTTACTTTAATTTCAAAATACGTTCTATTATCCTTATTGTACATAAAGAAAGGTAGAGCATGCAAACAGGCTCTTATGCTATCTCACATAAGAATCTGCCCAAATCCTTGAACTACTCACCACTTAACGTCCTAACGGACTATTTGAAGTGGTGAGTAGTTCAAATATGTGCTCTTTTTATTTAATTTTGTTTACACACTTAAACGAAATTAGCGTATATTATTATATACTAATCCAAGACTCATATAGTCTACTTTACTAAGAGCGCTCATCTATGCGCTCTTTTTTTGTTTTCAGATAACACTTCTGTTTAGTTTTCTTTTTGCTGTAAATGAGTTGCATCCCAAACTTCTCTTCCTAGCCTATATATTTCTCGCATATCAGTCGGCCCTGTCCATTTCCCTGTTTTATCCCATTTCTTTAAGAAGGAACTCATTTTGGAATAAGACTTTAACAAAAGTATTTGCTGGTACATTTTGATTAACTTTACTCACAGCTCTAAAAGCAGATGCTCTTACAAGCTTATTTTTTTTATCATCACAATAATCCACTTTTAGATTAACACAAGGTTCTTCCTCATGTTTTTTATTACATTTTTCATATTAGTGATACCACTTACTGTTTTTACGTTTTTATATAATTCTAGTTTTTTATTAGTCCAAACAGTTCATATTGCTACCACATACAATATAAAATGTTTGGACTGTATTATATCAATCAAAACTTAAAGTTAGGAGGGTTTAATATGGCAGCATGTACAGGTTTAGCTTGTGTTATATTCTCTTCATGGCCAAAGGGAACAGTTGTTACAATTACCACTAGATCAGGTCAAATTATTGGTCCTGCTACTTTTTCACAGTTCATTGCGAATACTTGTGCGGTTGTATTAGTTGAAGAAGATGTGATAACCCCCTCTTCTACCAATACTATATTCATAAGTTGTGAAGATATTGAAAGTGTTACTTTAACCACCCCTTAAGATGCTTCAGGTGGTTAAAGTTCAATCCATAGTTAAGACATTCTAATGAATGTCTTAACTATGGATAATCTAATCAAAATGCTCCAAAATGTATTATTCCATTGTATCTATCATTTCAATAAGTTGCTTTAAACTGAATTTTTTCCCTTCTAAAGGTTACTTGTCTACACATCCCTCTACATACTTTCATATGATATAGTATATTGTTTAAAGGAGGGATAAATTTGTTCTTATGTAATTTATTTCGTTGTTCAGGTGGAGTATGTAGTATTTTTAAAAATTTACAACCAGGCGAAGTCGTTACTGTGACTGGTAAATCTGGAAATATTATTGGACCTGCTATTTTTACAAATTTTAACCCTAATACTTGTATCGTCACATTAGAAGAGGAAAATTCAGTTACTCCTCCTACTACAAGTATTACTAAGATCAGTTGTAAAGAAATAGAAAGTGTTACATTTATCTCATAATATATTTTAAACCTAAAGCAGGGATTGAAATATGAAACTCTTATACATTACTTCTGGTTACTCAAAAATCTATCAATATCTAGATCAAAGCATACAGAGAACACTTATCGATCAAAATTTCGAATTGTTAGCAGTACAGCCGAGTGAATTAATAGAGCAATTGGATTTCATTACGGCAACGTTTCATCCTGATATTGTTTTCACCTTATTAGGTAATCATCTACCACAAAAAGCAATTCAATATTTTAAAAAAAGGAACATTAAATTAGCTGTCTGGTTAACAGAGGACCCATTTTATATAGATACCTCTCTTCTTCTATTAAATAACTTTGATTTTATATTTACTATTGATAGTGAAGCACTTAAATATTATTCAGGTTTAGGATATACCAATGTATACCACTTACCATTAGCAACTAATATAGATGTATTTAAGCCTGGTCTAAGAAATTCGAAATATAAAAGTGAAATATTGTTCATTGGATATCCTTATCCAACCCGAGTAAAATTGATGCAGTTTCTTTTGGAAAAAACCCCTTATCACTATACTGTTATTGGTCAACACTGGAGAAATAAGTTAATTAAAAAATGGCGGAATCACCGAAGAATTAAAATTATAGAAGAATGGATTCCACCTCAAGAAGTTGCACTCTATTATAATAACGCTAGTCTTATATTAAACCCTCATCGTAGTCATCTATTTTCACAGAATAAAAATAAAAATAAAGTGAAAAATAGTACCATTAATAATCGTACGTTTGATATTGCAGCTTGCCAAGGCTTTCAAATTATAGAAGAAAAATCTGACCTTTCATCTTTCTTCAATAAAGATGAAATTATATCCTATAATAGCTTTGAGGACTGTTTAAATAAAGTATCTTTTCATTTGAATGATACGATTTCGAAAAGATTAATGGTCGAAAAAATTCATACAAAAGTTATTACACAACATACTTTTCATGAGAGAATCCATTTTATTACGACTATTTTACAATCACAACTTCATTAGGTTATTAAATTAAAAATATCTTTTCTTCTATAATCATTCTGAATAAATTAAAATGCCTTTTCATTAAATTGAAAAGGCATTTTAATTTATTCAACGAATTCCTAGTAGTATCTAATTGTACCCTATCAAATAAGATCCCACGAAACAGGCGTTCCTTTTTCAATGTCCTTATTCGCTTTCTTTCCGATAATTTTGGATAGGTGTTTTGGTAATAAGCCATTACCTGGTCTAATAGCTTTAATATTTTCTATCGTGAAAGCCTCTCCCGCTTTTATGTTTTCTACAACATATAATGACCTTCTAAATTTTAAAGAATCTTTTTCTAAATCAGTAGGGCCATAATATACTTTCCCCAAAGATTCCCATGCTTTTTCAGTTTCGCTTACTAATAATTTAAATTCAGCAGGTTCCATTGAAAAATCAGCGTCAACTCCTCCATCCGATCTCGAAAGCGTTAAATGTTTCTCAATTACTGTGGCTCCCAAGGCGACACTCGCTACAGATACTCCTACCCCAAGTGTATGATCAGACAAACCTACTTCACATTTAAATAACTCCTTCATATGAGGTATCGTAGCTATATTTGTAGATTTCGGAGATGCAGGATACGTACTTGTACATTTTAATAGAATTAATTCTTTACATCCCTCTTCTCTCGCAGCTCTTACTGTTTCATCTAATTCAGCAATAGAAGCCATACCTGTCGAAATGATTATTGGTTTTCCTGTCGTTGCTACTTTACGTATGAGGGGAATATCAGTATTTTCAAAAGATGCGATTTTATAACAAGAAACATTCAATGATTCTAGAAAATCTACAGCAGTTTCATCAAATGGAGTACTAAATGGTATCATTCCTAATTCTATACAGCGATCAAAAATGGGTTTATGCCACTCCCATGGTGTATATGCTTCTTTATATAAATGATAAAGTGTTTTACCTTTCCATAAGCTTTTCGTATCCTGAATTAAAAAATCACCATTTTCTATATTTAAAGTCATTGTATCTGGTGTATATGTTTGAATTTTAAATCCTTGTGCTCCAGCCTCTGCTGCTGCCTCTACAATTTGCAAGGCTCTATCTAATGATTGATTATGATTCCCTGACATTTCTGCAATAATAAATGGTGGCGAGCTATTGCCAATCTCTCTACCCCCGATATATAAATTACTCATATTTTTCACCTTCAATTTCTTTTTTTATAGCTTCTTTCCTTTCCATCCATTGTTCATAAAAAAGGGTCATTGTAATAACGTCGATAAATTCATTATCCCTGAAAATATGGTTCACATATCTTCCATCTTCCTGGAAGCCGAGTTTCTGATGAAAGTTTAAACTAATACGATTTGATTCTAATATTTCTGCACATACTTTTTGTATGCCATTTGTTTCAAAAATATAGTCTAATGCTACTATACCTAATACAGTTCCAGCACGCCTTACACTCTGTTTGTCTCCTATATAAAATCCCCAATTACAAGTTCGATCTATTTTATTTATTTTTGTAAAATTAACAAATCCAATTGGCTTTTCTTTATATATTAGTAATCTTGCAATCATTGTTTCATCATATTTTAGTTTTTCAAACCATTTATAGTGTTCGTCTATTGTTATTTTATGATCTTCGTACATAACAGAACGAATTTCTTCTGTATTCCTCCACTTTAAAATAAGATTTAAATCTTTCTTTTCTATACATTTCAAATGGAATTTTTCAATGTTTAACATACTATCCTCCTAAAATAATTTTTGTTATTTCATCCGAATTACTGGCACACTTTATGGCAAGAGCTTTATTAGACATTTCTCTCACTTTATCTGAATCTGTTAAAAGTTTGTTTAGACATTTCGTAATGGTTTCATCTGAAACACTTTCAGCTGTACCGATATTCCATGTAGCTCCGGCCTCCGCCACAGCTTTGGTTACTTCTATTTGATTTTGTGCAGTTGTAATTGTTATAGAAGGTAATCCAAGAAAACAGCGCTCCCATGTTGTTGTTCCCCCAGCTCCTATCCCTAAATCCGCTCGTATCATAAACTCTTCAATATTCTCTATTTGACAATAAAATGAAGCGTTTGAAATGCTCTTGCAATAATTTTGAATATCTTTCTTATGAGGATTTTGGCTTCCTACCACTACATCTATTTTTAAAGTATCACTATTAATATTTTGTATAGCTCTTAACGTTTTTAATGTCTCATTCGTTACATCGTGCCCACCAAAAAATATAAAAATATGTTCAACCGCACCCGTTCTTTTTCGTAAAAATTTCTTAGCAGAATGGAACTCTGGCCGTAATATGGCATATTTAGGTCCTAATTTTATTAAAGAGTGCTCTGGTATTAATTCTTTATAGCGTTCATTAAGGCTTTCGTATAGATTTTGATCTAGTAACAACTCACAATCATGTACTCGATCTGCAAGATCATCAATTACCATAATCTTTTTTACAGTTTTTCTTAAAACAGTTTCCCATTTTTTATCTAATCCATAATGATCAACTATTAACCAATCAAATCGTGGGAGTTGTGACAATATATCATTGGTTTGTTGTGCATCAACAAACCAATGACATTTTAGCCAATTTAAATAACTTCCATATACTGCATTTGAGTATTCAGTATTTTCATCATTTGTATCTAATAAAAATACGTGGAATCCCTTACTTAAAATATATTGCTGAAGATCACCTTGTAGCTTACGACAAATGAAATAAATTTGCGCACCTTTATTCTGTAACTCCTGAGCCAGTGTTAAACAACGCATAATATGGCCGGTCCCTATTTCAATAGATGCATCAGCGCGAAAGACAATTTTTTTCTTATCCAAGTTACTCCCTCCTCGTTAAAAGTAATACAATTTATTGATTTATAATTTTGTTTCTCTATTTAGCTCATCTACTAATGATTGTTGATTTGCCCATTTCAATTTCACATGACTATTGATTCGAATGAGTTCAGGGTTTCGAAGGATGTAATCTTTTATTTGGTGAAAATATATAGGTTTGGTTTTTACATTAAGATTTTTATAAAGTTCATTGAACAAATCTAAATCTGGTTGTTCATCTAATGTTAACCTCCAAGAAGGATAACAAAATGAAGGAGGGAGTTTTACTATATTGACCCGGAATAAATGAGGATTATTTGTAAAATAAAATGGAAGGTATTCTGTATAGGTTAAGGTTTTCGGGGTTTGTAGCAAACGTTCAATTGCTTCTAATGTGAAAATATCGCCTGCTGTTCCGACAGGTAACGTACTTAGCTGTGCTTGTGTATAATCTGCTCCACTTTTCAAATGTTGCTCTAGTAAATAATTATTGATTTCTGGTGATACAACTGGGCAATCTCCTGTAATCCGCATAACAATGTTTGCATTTTCTTGTTTTGCAGCTTGGAGTATGCGATCTGCGGTATTTTCTGGATCACCTCTGAAAATTTTAACCTTCCCACCTAGATCAAATTTTTCTAAAGGATCATCTTGTGCTACATCTGAAGTAGCAAGAATGACTTGGTGTCCCCCAGGAATAGCTAATGCATTTATAAGACAGCGTTCAATAGAAGGGATTCCATGTATTGGCAATATTGCTTTTAAAGGCAACCTAGTAGATTTTAATCTACAAAGTACAATAATTACTACTTTAGGAGGTTCAATAACCTCATTCGTTAATGGAGTTCCTGCTTGCAAATTATATAAAGCTACTTGAGGTAATAATTCCTCAAACTGAAGCTGGTTCAGTGCATTTTCAACGATACCTAGTTCCATATCAACTTTATTAGCTGTAATGATTTCTCCTTTTTTTATATCAACTTTTGTTACTGCTCTTAACAACTTTTTGTTTCGCAATTCTAATAACACCCCTTTCATTTAATGTTTAGCAACTCTATAAAACGAAAGAACTTTTCTTACTGCTTTTATTACATCCCATACATCATCCTCTGCCATTTTAGGAAATAGAGGAAGAGTAATAATTTCCTCGTATAAATTTTCTGCTTCTGGACAAAGGCCCTTTCCATAACCTAAATTTTGATAAAACGGCTGTAAATGAACCGGTATATAGTGCACATTCACACCAATATTTTCTTTTTGTAATGCCTCATAAATTTCTTTTCGATTACCCTTTAATAATTTAGTATTTAACCGAATGATATAAAGGTGCCAACTTGAGTGGGTTTGGGGCAATTGCTTTGGTATGATGATTTCAGGTAAACTATTAAATTCTTTATTATAAATGTCTACATATTTCTTTCTAATCTTAATAAAAGAATCTAATTTACTTAACTGTGATAAGCCAAGAGCAGCCTGTATATCAGTCATCCTGTAATTGTAACCCAAAAATTGCATTTCATAATACCAAGGCCCATGATTATCAAGAAGTTTTTGAGGATTCCTTTCAATTCCATGTGTACGAAATTGAACAAGCTTTTCATAAAGCAAAGTATTATTTGTAGTAATTACTCCACCCTCTCCTGTTGTAATATGTTTCACAGGATGAAAGCTAAACATTGTCATATCACCAATTGAACCAATCTTTTGGTTTTTATAAGTGGCTCCTAATGCATGTGCTGCATCTTCAATGATAATCAAGTTATTCTCATTTGCTATTTTTTTTATTTTATCTAATTCTACAGGCTGCCCAGTAAAGTGTACGGGAATAATAGCCTTTGTTTTGTTTGTAATCTTTTCCTCTATAGACTTAGTACTGATATTGTATGTTTCATAGTCTATATCAGCGAAAACTGGCTTTCCACCCTGGTATAAAATACAATTTGCACTTGCTACAAATGTCATTGAGGTTGTAATTACTTCGTCTCCCTCTGTGATTCCAGCTGCATAGCAGGCAGCATGCAAAGCAGCTGTACCACTTGAAAAAGAAACAGCGTAATTTGCCCCAACGTATTTTGCTATAGCCTCCTCAAACTGTTGAATCGTTGGTCCTGTCGTTAAAAAGTCTCCTTTTAATATATCTATAACTGCCTGAATATCATGGTCATCAATTTGTTGTTGACCATAAGGCAAATATGTTCCTCTAACAGGATTTCCCCCATGTATACCGAGAATTTCCCTGGCCATTATTCTTTCTCCTTAGGGTTAATTTTTAAAGATTTAATCCACTCTTCTGTTTTAATAACTCCATCTTCTAAAGAAACTTTCGGTTCCCAATTTAATATTGTTTTTGCTTTTTCATAGTTACATAATAATTTTTGAATTTCACTTTGTGGATGGATATGAGTTACATGTTGAATCCTTACTTTATTTCCCGAAATCAATTCTGCTAATTTATTAATTGATATATCTTGTCCTGTTCCTGCGTTGATAATATGACCATTTGCTTTAGAAGAATAGCCTGCTTTCACAACGAAATCTGCACAATCTTCAACGTATAAAAGGTCTCTCGTTTGTTTCCCATCTCCATAAATATTTACTGGTATTTTATCTAATTTATTATTTATAAAAATGGCAACAACCCCACCTTCACCTCCAGTTTTCTGGAATGGTCCGTACGTATTAAATGGACGAATTACCACAACTGGAAGCTTATAAGCATAATAGTAAGATAGAACCATATTTTCAGCAGCTATTTTTGATCCAGCATATGGAGAAGCTGGTTTAATGGGGTCTAATTCTGATATTCCTTGTGTATTAGTAGCTTTATCATATACCATACAAGTACTCATAAAGACCATTTTGACATTATGCTTATGACATTGTTCTAACAAATTAAAAGTACCTATTGTATCATTTTCAAAAGTCGTTCTAGCATCATCTATACTATCTTGAACATTAATACTTGCTGCTAAATGATAACAAAGGTCAAATGAATGATTTTCAAATAATTGGTCAACCAATTTTTTATCTTTAATATCTCCTTGTATACATTGCTTCAAGTTTAAATCATGAACGAACTCGATAATATTTGCTGTAGTTGAATTCGCTAAATTGTCTAATATCCATACTTCATGCTTATCTTGCAATAATCGCTTTACAACCCACCTACCAATAAATCCTGCACCACCAGTTACTAATATTTTCATAATTTCCCCCCTCCTGCTAGTAGTTGCTGGTTTATAATCAAATTTCTAAGTTCTTCTTTTGAAATCGCATCTTGATGATCAGAGCGATAAAATCCTGGCTTCGCTCTATTGGCATTTTCATATTGAGCACCCTTTTTTAGTGGACTTGGTATGATAAACATATCCGGTAATTCAAAAGCCTGTAAAGATTCATCATGTGTCATAAGTTCTTCATACATTTTTTCACCAGGTTTTAATCCAATTTCTTCAATCTTAATACTATCCTTGGACAAACTATACAACTTTGTAACTTCTTCTATCATCACTTCACTTAAATCTTTTAATGAAATAACTGGCATTTTCAATATGAAAGTTTCACCGCCCTTTGCTATTTTCATTGCTTCAATGGTTAACATCGTTGCTTGTTTCAGTGTCATCATAAATCTGCTCATACTAAGATCAGTTACAGTTATTTTGTGATTTTCTTTAATTTGATTTTCAAATAAGGGAATAACAGAACCTCTCGATCCCATAACATTTCCGAAACGTACACTTGCAAATATTGTTTCACTAGATCCTTTTGAATATTCCGCTGATGTTATCAATCTTTCAGCTGTTAGTTTTGTTGCACCGTAATTATTTGTTGGTGAAATTGCTTTATCAGAGCTTGTGAAAATCACCTTTTTTACTTTCTGGGCAATTGCTGCTTTTATTACATTTTGTGTTCCAAAAATGTTGGTCAATACCGCTTCAAACGGATTATATTCACAAAATGAAACATGCTTCATCGCCGCAACATGGAACACATAATCAATATTTTCCATTGCGCTATATAGGCGATCATAATTTCGAATATCCCCAATTAAATAGCGAATATTTTGATTTTCACCCCTAAACTCTTCTTGTAATAAAAATTGATTATATTCACTTCTACTAAAAATTCTTATAACTTTTGGCTTTCCCTCTAAAACATTAGAAAGAATGCTTTTTCCAATTGTTCCTGTTCCACCAATAATTAAAACGTTTTTATTTTTAAAAAACATAGATATGAATACCTCCTCTTTTTAAAATAATGTTTATCCTTGTGCGCTTTGAATTAAGCCTTGCAACTTTTTGGTGCTTACTTCTTGTGGATAATTTTCACTAATAAATTGTTGTCTTAATTCTTTTGCTAGACTTGACTGCAAAGAATCGTTTAGGACCTTTTCAATCGTGCTCACCATATCTTCAATAGATTGATTTACAAGCCAATCTAATTTATCATAATACTTATAATCTCTATCCTCTAATAACGATTTATAAACAACTACAGGTATATCTAATAACATTGCCTCTAACCCTACTGTTGAATTAGAAATAACCACAAGATTCGCATGTAAAATAACATCATACATGTTCACTTCATTTGTTATATATTTAACATTAGGATATACGTTACTTAACCGAACATATTCTCCCACTAGGTTACGCCCTTTTTCCCAAGGATGAGGCTTTATAATAACTGTGATATTTTTGTCTTTCACTAATTTTTCTGTCAATTCAATATAAAATGAAGTTTTAAATGGCTGGGTTGCAATAAAAACCACTTTTGTAGAGGGGTCTATTTTTAATTGTTTAAAAAGATTCTTTTTATCCATATATACCATATCAAAGATATCATCATACCTGGGATGCCCTATAATCTCAATTTGAGATTCACTGACCCCTTTTTGAAGGTACCAATCTCGTTCATATCTTCCATATACAACCTGTTTTGTAGCGAAAACTGGAAAGTATGCTTCTTCACCCATTATCGCACCATGCTGAAGACAATAACTCGGTATCCCTTCACTTTTAGATAGAAAAGTAAGAGCTCTGCTTGCTATATCCTCCGTTGTGCCAACAATCACACCCGAAATAACTTGTTCTTTAAAAATGAAATATGCCATATTAAGTTTCTCAATCATAATAGGGAGGTCGCTGAGTAATTTTTTTTGAAAAAACATGTTTGAAAATAGTGGATGTTTATTAAACTTTGAATAGATTTTTTTAGCCTTTTCGATGAAAACATGTGCCGTATTAGGGGCTTTATTTATATAATCTGGTGCACAAATTGTAGGAAGACCATAAAGTTCTGTCTTTTTTGATCTAGTTAATATCTTTGTATGATTTGGATTAAAGTGAGTAAAATTACTTACTGAAAAACGGAGATAATCTGAATTCAGGAGAATCACTCCATTTTGATTTATTCTTTTTATCTTTGATTGAAATGAAGACATTCTTTTTTCAAACTCTAACTGCAACTGTGTTTCCTCTATAGGTTCAATTAACAGTTGTTTATAAAAATCTTTTTCTTTCATTTTATTTTTTACATCTTCGTCCAAATATTGATAGAAATTACTCAGTAATGGTAAAGCAACATTATAATGCTTTAATTCTGAAAAAACATTTATATATTCTAGATTTAATAACCAATAATTTTTCAAATAGATGTCACTCAACATTTCACCCTCTTTTTTTTCTTAAGTCTTCTCTTAATTCTTTACATGTTCTTTGTGGTGGTAATAATTGTACAAATTCATTTTTTTCTTCCGCAAATATCTGCGCATGGATTGAATGTGAAGTTATATAATTGATATCTAAAACTTCATCTAAAGGATGAAAATCCCAATAATGATTTAATCTCCAAAAAAAGCGTGCATCTCCAATACGATAAAACTGAGGATCTTCATCCCAGTAAGAACTCCACCTTTTTTCAAGAATCGGCAAAACAGATGCTCTATGCATTATAGAACAATGATCAATTGCGCATGGCGCATTATTAGTGACTTTTTTTGCAGGCCTTTCAACAGTTTTGATAGGTAAATCTGATTCATCTAGATGGATCGTTTTTGATGCAGAATATACAATTTGAACATCTTTATTCTCATCAAGATAACTAGACATCATTTTAAGTCGCTCTTTTTCGTATTGATTATCATCTGTAATATAAGTAATATACTCCCCTTTTGCATGTTTAAGTGCCTCGTTAATTAAAGCAGCATATCTGACTTTTTTTGTTCGTTCAGAAATATGGGCTACATTACTTTTATAAAAGTGTACATTTTTCTTGTTTATGAATGGTTGAATCACTTTCTGAGTCATTTCGTTAGAATCATCATCCATAATAAAAAGTTCAAAATCTTGGAAAGTTTGGTTTAATACACTTAATATCGATTTTTCTACAAATGTGGGCTTATTATAACTCGTCATAATAACTGTAATTTTAGGCAAATATTACTCTCCTCCTTATCATTAAATAAAAAATAGTTACGTTATTATATAAAGAGAAAGGACGAACCGTTCCGATAATTTTAAAAAAGATTTATATATGTAATAAAATGATAAAGTAGCTATTTTATTTGTCCATGCATCTTTTTTATAATCCGCTATAGTCTATACCATATCTATGAACAAGTAATAATCTATTTAAGTACAAAAAAGAAAATATCAATAGTTAGAAACAACTAACTCCAAAGATTCAATTAATATCCACCTGAAAATATTAAGCTATCCAAAATTCTCACAAGAGGTGACAACTTTGAAACCCCTAATTTCAATTATCCTCACTAGCTATAATAAACCTTCTTTAATTAATCAAGTTATTGAAAGTGTTCAGATGCAAACTTTTAAAGAATGGGAACTTTTCATTATGGATGATAACTCTTATCCAGATACTATAAATATCATAAAAAAGTATTTAGATGACCCTCGAATTTATTATAAGAATAGTTTTATACAAGGTAATGAAAGATATAAAACCACAAGATATGCAACGCTCATTAATGAGGCGCTTCCATTAACATGCGGAGATTTTATTTGCTATTTAACCGATGATACTATGTACGTTCCAAATAGATTAGCTGAAATGTTATCTTTCTTACAAAAAAGTCCTGAAATAGATGTGGTGTATTCTTCTCAGCACGTAAAATGTGTTGATTATAATCTACAACCTACTCATGAATATGTAAGAAAAGCCTCGGAAATTTTATATACAGCTGCAAATGTTGTGGATCACTGTTCAGTTATGCATACAAGAAGAATTTTATTAAAGGTTTATCAAAAATACAGTAATTATTGGGAGACCGATTCTCTATATTGGTTTAACGGAGATGCAATGTTTTGGAAACGTCTAAATACATTCCAACCTTTCTATCCTATTAACAAAGTGCTCGATATTACTTTCAAAACACCTTTTTCCTTCCAAAATCTATATGCCAACCTCCCATCTAAAGATTTAAATGGTATATTGCTTAGAAATTCACAAGGTGACGTATTTTTAGTTGATAATTATAAACGTAGGTCCCTATCAAAAGAAATGCTTTCTTACTTCAAATATAATCAAAATCAAATTGTCCCAATTCCTGAACCATTTATTTACAAATACACAGAAGGACCACCTATATCTCTTACAGAACCCATTCCAAATTTACGTGTTGTAAAAAATGAAAAAGGAGAATTATTTTATATAGAAAATAATCAAAAACGTCCATTTATTAACACTACAGCATTTCGCAAGTTTAAATTTTCAGCTCAAGAAATTATTAAAGTTTCGCAACGTAGTTTAGATGAATTTTCAGATGGACCACCTATTTACCCGAATTTATCTAATTACACGATTCTACCTGAAGGGAAAGTATTTATCTATCATCACAATTATTTCATTATGACAGATCGCATGCTTCACCCAATAGATAAAGACATGTTACAAAAACTGTATCTATTAAAGAACTGTATACCGATTTCAAAAACTAGCTTATCCTACTTTAAAATTGGTCCTCCTATTTCATCATATCCATCTCACTTAGCTGAAGAGTACCAAGAAGACTGACAAACGAGATTGTGCCAAGAAGGACTATCCCCATGCCCATCAACTTAAGAAAAGTAAACACCCCAAAACAAAAAAATGAGCTGTTTTCTCAAAATATCTACCTGTAGAGAAAGAAAGTTTTCATTTAGGGGGTACTTCAAAACCTTAGCTTACTAGTAGGGGTCACTATCTATCAATATTAGTAATGCAGATAACATCATCCTATCGAATAAAACGGTTCTGGTGCAAAAATAAAGTAAAAGAGAATAAAGCATATATATTCCTAACGGAATCGTATCTTATGCTACAAGTCCAAACAATTGATGGACGAATTCTTTCTGATTTTGGATAGACTGGTTCCGTAAATTAATCTGTTCTTTTTTAATCATATGCATGGCTTCTACTCCAGAAAGAATGGATATAGCTGTGTCAAAAGATTTGAGCCCTAGCATAGAACGGATACGCTTCTTTATAAAGCGATGATCTTGTTCTACTATATTATTCAAGTACTTTTGTTGTCTAAGTTGCATACCATCAGGTATGCTTTTTTCTTTTTTCAACAGTTCAATTGCTATAGGATAAGCCGGATTCTTATCGACTGTCATCACACGTGGCTTTGATACATGAAAAGACCGCAAAGCTTTCTTGAAAAAGCGCTTTGCAGCCTTTCGGTCTCTTGTTTTGCTTAGACAAAAATCGATTGTGTTTCCTTTCGAATCAACAGCACCGGTACAGGTACATCCATTGCCCTTTAACTTTTATATATGTTTCATCAACTCTCCAAGAGTCATTGGTTTGCTTGAGGTGACGACGAATTCGTTTGTCCAATTCCGGGCCATACTGATGAACCCAACGCATAATCGTGGTATGAGAAATAGATAAGCCCCGTTCCTTCATCATTTCCACCAAATCACGAAAACTGAGGTTATACCTTAGGTACCATCTTACCGTTAACAAAATTATATCAGGCTGATAATGCTTCCATTTGAACAAATTTTCCTTTTTCATACTGATCACACACCTTTTCTAGAGTAGTAATATCAGTATGTCCAAGTTTTATAGATTTTTTGCACCAGAACCTCTTTCGGATAAACGATGTCTAATGTGCCATCTGGAAAGTTAGATTTATAACTTATATCCTTAACGATTTTTGTTTCTTGTAGGGCTTTTTCATAACCCAGTGACGGAATGAACGTTCCCCCTTCGAATGCTTTTTTAATCCAAAAACTATGAGGAAAGATATAAGAATTTTTTCCATGCTCCTCTAGGTTTTTGTTTTTTTATTTTCATAATAAAATCTTCTCCATTTCTTATTTGGTTACTACCTTAATTTAGACCTAGATTAGAATATGAATTAAATTTGTTTCCCCCTCCTTGACCTGGTGATAATGGTTCACTGTTGAATATATTGTTTATTGGTAGATCAGCTGTTACTCCTGTTAAAAGGGTTACACCACCAATGAATCCACTAAGAGATGGTGTTGCTCCAAATTCTTTTGCAGCATTAATCCCTACATAAATAACCAAATAACTAAATATCTCATTTTTAATAACATTAAAAATAGTTACATACTGCTGCCATGTAGCACTGTCTAAATTTCCTGCAGTAATATTGTTTGACAAAATTACTGCAATACCCGCGATTAAACCAGCCCCAACAAAAGCTGGAATTAAAGGGGTGAATATATTCCCGATTTTTCTTAAAAATGTTTTAAAAGGTGTATTATTTCTTTCTTTTGTTCAGCCTTCATTTCTGCACCTTTTGCTTGTAAATCTTCAGCGGAAGGTGCTGCTGAGCCAACATACTTCTCTTTCCCTTGTGCTACAACAATATCGAATTGTTCTATATGCTAATATGCTTGTACGATTTTGTAATATGTAAAATTAATGTTCTTTAAACTTTTATATACGGGGCCATCAAACCAAGCAAACAGGTCACCACAAAAATAATGATAAAATGAAATTCTTTGTTTCAAGAAGGCTTTAAAATTTCGTTCTGGGGGTGCCACAAAATTTCAAGTTGATAGCGATGTGTTGCTATCCCCATGAATAAAATTTGATTATATAAAAATAATAAAAACACGACTGTTATACGTAAAGAGGTGTAAATCATGTCTTTAAATGAAAAGACCTTAGAAACCATGGAAAATACCATTGTTGAAACTATCCAGACAAATAATTTACAAGAACTTAAGAATACATTAGAACAGATCTTTGATATTTGTGCCGATTTAGTTGAACATCCATTACAATTAAAAACAAAAACGAATGTTTTACTATATTATTTTGAAGGTCTGACAGATGGTTTTGCACTAAAAGGAAATGTCGTTACACCATTATTACAAGAAGTAAATGAAGACAGGCAAGTATTTAATTCTAATATTATTGCTACTTATACAAAAACAGTATATACATGGAATGAAATTAAAAAAGGGCTGCTCGAGGGACAATGTGTACTGTTTATGGAAGGAGAAAAGAAAGCCCTTCTCATAAATACAAAGGGATGGGCAGAAAGATCGATTCAGGAACCTATTTCAGAAGTTACCATTAAAGGTTCTCATGATGGGTTTATTGAGAATGCCACTAAAAACATAGGTCTCATTCGTAGATATATTCCTTCTACTGAGTTAAAAATCAAAAAATTGACAATCGGAGAA
Source organism: Bacillus sp. FSL E2-8887 (assembly GCF_038007205.1). Taxonomy (NCBI): domain Bacteria; kingdom Bacillati; phylum Bacillota; class Bacilli; order Caryophanales; family Bacillaceae; genus Bacillus; species Bacillus sp. FSL E2-8887. Next base: position 298,046 of record NZ_JBBOWS010000002.1, on the reverse strand, counting down.
CGGGCCACTACTTTTGTATATTTACTTTACTTAGGCGATGTAGCTAACGAAGATGTGGTACAGGAAGTGGAGACAAGAATCTGTAAAATTAAAACTGATACAGTATTGAGCATAGGAGAATTGTCCAACTTTACAAAAGATCAAAATTGGACTCCCTTTCCACAGGCTTATTTAAGTGAACGCCCAGATGCTATTTCTAATCATATTCTTGATGGTAAAGTAGCAGTGTTAATTGATAGATCTCCTGGTGCAATGATCGTTCCAATGAATTTAATTGGATTTTTTCAGACTCCCGATGATTATAATGTACATTGGCTGATTGCATCATCTTTTCGCTTATTACGATTTTTAGGATTTATTATAGCTATATTTTTACCCGCAATATATATTGCAATGGTTTCATTCCACTTTGAAATCATTCCTTTAGATCTATATACTTCTATTGCAACGTCAAGAATTAAAGTCCCTTTCTCGCCTTTACTAGAAGCATTTATTATGGAAATCACATTAGAAATGCTTCGTGAAGCTGGTATTCGTCTACCACAACCAATTGGACAAACAATTGGAATTGTTGGAGGTATTGTAATTGGGCAAGCGGCTGTTCAAGCAGGGCTTGTGAGTAATGTTATGGTTATTATCGTATCTATTACTGCCATTGCATCATTTGTTGTTTCTAATTATGATTTATCAAGTTGTATTCGGCTTATTCGTTTTCCAATGATGTTATTTGCCTACTTTTTTGGAATTGTAGGTATTGTTAGTGGATTAATGCTCTTATTTGCTCATTTTGTTTCACTAACTTCCTATGGTTCACCATATGGATTGCCAATTGCACCTTTTCGTTTCCAAGAATTAAAAGATTCTTTTGTAAGATTTCCTATTTCTATGATCACCACCCGTTCTAGTACAGGACAACCGAAACAAAGAAAGAAAAAAGAAGGTGGTTCGCATGGGGAATCTTAAATTCCAAAACATAACTTTATTCGAATATATTATTTTTATCCATTCACTACAACTAGCATCAGGTATGTTAATTATGCCAAGTCCACTTGCCACTACCGCTGGCACAGATGGCTGGATTTCTATCATTCTGGGATGGATAATCACTTCTATAATTGGCGTATTTATTATATTAATGTTACAAAAAAACCCTAACAAAAATTTCTCACAGATTTTAACAACTTATTTTGGTAAATGGCTGGGGACAATATTTATTCTTTTATATGCCTTTTATCTATTTTTTGCTGGATTTAATACTTTATTAAAGGCAACTGATATTGTAAAAGTGTGGATATTCCCTTCCACTCCTGCTTATCAAATTGCCATATTATTACTATTGCCTTTTATTATTTTATCACTGAGTGGGATAAGGGCTCTTACTAGTTACTCTATGCTTGTTTTCCTCTTCACTACTTGGATGCCAATCTTTCTCCTTTTCTCATTACAGAGTAATTACAATCCAATACACCTACTACCCATTTTAAAAGATGGTATATATCCTATTGTAAAGGCAACTAAAGAAACAATTACCCCTTATGCCGGCTTAGAAATTGCATATTTTATTTATCCGTTTTTACAAAAAAAACATAAAGCGATAAAAGGAATACTTATAGCGAATACAGGAACCATGTTTTTCTACCTATATGCTACTATTCTTTCTTATATATATTTTAGCCCTGAAGGTATAAAGGAAGTGATTTGGCCAGTATTTCATCTGTTAAAAGGGGTTCGTTTTTCTTTCATAGAACGATTAGAAATTATATATATTGCTTACTATTTGATTGTATTTTCCACTACAATATATCCGTATTTATTTTTCAGTTTCGAATCTGTGACCATTTTATTTCAAAAAACCGTTCGCAATTGGGTGCTGGTTGGTTTTATGCTATTAATAGTCGGCTTATTCGTTTTTCTAAATCCCGATGTGGATCAATATTTATTTATATATTCTCTTATGGATATCTTAAATATCATTTTCTTTATTCTATTACCAATCTTCTTTTTCGCTTACAGCATTGTTTTTACTTGGTTTACTAGGAGGAAACAGCTTTGATTCGAAAATGGATATGGATTGTAATCTGTTGTGTATGTTTAATTGGTTGTGGTCAGAGAATTCCTCTTGAAAAAGTTTCTTTAATCCTTTTAATCGGCTTAGATAGTACTTCTAATGGAAACATAAAAGTGGGCACAAGCATACCACTCTTTCATCATAAACAGCAAAGCAGTACTGTAGAGCATTGGGTTCAGGCGTCAACCATATATGATGGATTTAGCAAAATGGATACGAAATTAACAGGGTATGTGACATCATCCAAAGCTGAAGTTATTTTAATTGGGGATAAATTAGCACAAGAAGAAAATTGGATACAGGCGCTCGATTCCTCTTACCGTGATCCTTACGCTACCATCAATGCTAAAGTGGTGCTTGTTGATGGACCGGCAGAAGATATGTTTAAAGTTAATAGGCCTGATAAGCCATCACTTCCATCTTATATAAATGGTGTAATCGAATCGTCTATTCAAAATAATCAATCCGTCTCTTCCACGATTCAACAATTAATGAGAGAAAAAAATGAACAGGGAATGACGCAAACTGTTCCCATTATCAAGAAAACAAATAATGAAATTGATACGGTAGGAATTGCATTTTTAAATCATCAAGGAAAGTACTTAACGAAGATTCCTAAAACCGATGTGAAGTTTTTCAACCTTATTAATAAGTCAAAAAATACAGGTCGGATGATACTACACCTTGTTCTTTCTCCAAAAAAATCTGATAAAAAGCCAAATACGTCTGTTTTCGTACAAAATGCAAAGAGAAAAATTAGTGTTGATTTTCAAAAAGGTAAATTTATTTTTAATATAGATGTAAGTATGAATGTATCCTTAATTGAAAAAACCAACGGAAACTTAACTAAAACTCGTTTACATGGTAATAAGAATATAGGTAGATTGGAACATGAAATCCAGGAAGAGTTCAATAAAAAATTACAAGGCATGTTACAGGATATGCAGAGAAATAAAATTGATCCAATTGGTTTATCATTACACGCTAGAGCTTTTCAATATAAAGAATGGAAAAAGGTAAAAGAAGATTGGTTGCGCGCTTTTTCAAAAGCTAAAATACGTGTGAATACACATGTTAAAATAAAAGATACAGGAACAATTAGAAATTAAACTATCTAGATTATTTTTAGCCAAGAAAACTTACCCCTCAATTTGTGTGAAGGTGCATAGCACCAATAAGTTAAGTGGAAGATGAATCCACCTTTTCTGTAGGGAAACATGTGTTTCTAGGGTATATATGGTTCTGGTGCAAAGTTTCTCAAGAGATAAACAGAGGCATGAATATATGAGGAAATATTATGAGGCTACTAGTAATTCCTGTAATTCATGATATACCGAAAAGGCGAAGTCTCCAAAGAGACTCCGCCTTTTCAACGTACAATGAACTTCAACAAAATGTTTTAGTTTTAAAGCCAGCGATTAAACTTCCTGATGTATATTCTCTTTATAATTTCAGTAACTAGAGCATATATTGTTAAAATTCCAAATAACCACGGGAAATAATACAACGGAAGTGGAGTTAAGCCAATTTGGGTACTTAACCTGGTAAATGGAAGGGAAATTCCTATAATCATAACTAAACCTGTAAGTATCAAAACAGGTCTAGCAGCCCTACTTTGTAGGAAAGGAATATGTTGAGTACGAATCATATGCACAATCAATAATTGTGTTAATAATCCTACTAAGAACCAACCCGTTTGAAATAAGGATTGCATTTCAGGAATATTTGCACCAAATATATTCCACATTACAATAAAAATGGTTATATCAAAAATACTACTTACCGGCCCAATAAAAATGATAAAGCGAAATAAATCTTTCTTATCCCAACTTCTTGGTTTTACTAAAAATTCATTGTCTACTTTATCCCATGGAATTGAAAGTTGGGATAGATTATATAGTAAGTTCTGACATAATATCTGAATTGGTAGCATTGGAAGAAAAGGAATAAAGGCACTAGCAATTAATAAACTTAATACATTTCCAAAATTTGAACTTGCTGTCATCTTAATATACTTTAATATATTCCCAAACGTTGTACGACCTTCCACAATAGCATCTTCTAATACATATAAGTTCTTTTCTATAAGTATAATATCTGAACACTCTTTAACAATATCATCTGCTGTATGGATAGATATACCAACGTCAGACTGCTTTAAAGCAAACACATCGTTAATTCCATCTCCCATAAACCCAACTGTATGCCCATTCATTTGTAGTGCCTTTATAATACGGAATTTTTGACTAGGATTTAATTTTGCAAACACACTCGTATTACTTGCAAGTTTTACTAATACCTTATCAGGAAGACTATCAATTTCATAACCAAGTACTGGTTCTCCTATATACAAGCCCATTTTCCTACATATATTTCTTGTAACGGACTCATTATCACCAGTTAAAATTTTTACTTGTACTCCTTTCTTTTGTAGAGTATGAAGTGCAGCGATAGCAGATTGTTTGGGTGAATTTAAAAAACCTACATATCCAACAAGTGTCATATCTGATTCATCATTAATAGAGTAACCCCCTACTTTATCACTCTTTAACTCCTTATATGCAACTGCAACAACACGCATCCCCCGTTCATGCCAGAGCTCAATTAAGTGTTTATTTTTACGTTGAATGTCATCTGTAATAGGAATTATCTTATTATTTTCTTTTATATAACTACAAAATGATGTAACTTCTCTAACAGCACCTTTACATAACAATATTCGTTCGTTAGCATTTTTTTCTATTACAATAGAAACTCGTCTTCGATCAAAATCAAATGGGCATTCATCTATTTTTGAGTATTGAGATATATCAAATTTACTACTATCTCTTACATAACGCATAACCGATAGATCAATTTCATTTTTATATGCTGTATGAAAGTAACCATTTAAATACGCTAATTTCAAAACCTCATCCGACTTCTCTCCATTAGTATCTGTATGGCATACCAGGTCCATTTTATCTTCTGTCAATGTGCCTGTTTTATCGGTACAGAGAATATCCATAGCTCCGAGATTATGGATAGAAGATAGTTGTTTTACAAGTACCTTCTTTTTACTCATATTAATAGAACCTTTAGCCAAATTAGCGGTTACAATCATTGGAAGCATCTCTGGAGTAAGTCCAATCGCTACAGCTAAAGCGAATAAAAATGCCTCATACCAATTCCCATTTATAACTCCATGTATCATCATAACAATAGGTGTCATGATAATCATAAATTTAATTAATAGCCAGCTAACTTTGCTTACCCCTTTATCGAATCTAGAATCAGATTTCTTGTTCAGTTTAAACTGATTCTTTGCTATTGAACCAAAGTAAGTATCTGTTCCAGTACATACAACTATCGCTGTTGCGGTACCACTTATAATATGTGTTCCCATAAAACAAAGATTTTCTAATTCAATTAAATTCTGGATTTTTCTAATTTTACGTTTTTTGTACATATGGAAATATTGATTTGATTTTTCAATGGGTAATGCTTCCCCTGTTAGAGAAGATTGATTTACAAGTAAATTTTCTGATGAGATAATTCGTACATCTGCAGGTACAATGTTCCCAGCAGATAATTCTATAATATCTCCTGGTACAAGATCCTCAAGAATAACTTTTACCTTTTCACTTTCTTCTAATAACGCCCTCTTATTTTCCCTATACGAAACATTTTTTCCCCTGAGAACAGTTACCTTTTCATATACAAGATTTTTTAATTTTTCTATAGACTTTTGAGAACGAATTTCTTGTATGAACCGAATTAACACACTTAAAGCCACCATAATACCTACAATAATAGTACCTATTTTATCATTAGTAAGAAAAGATAATATTCCTAATATGATTAAAAGAAAAATAAATGGACTTCTAAAAGAATTAAATAATGTTATATACCATTTGATTCTTTGTTGATAAACCACTTTATTTTTTCCGTATACTCCAAGCCGCTTAGTAGCTTCCTCCTGAGAAAGTCCATGAGACGTTGTTTTAAAAAAAGCTAGCGTCGACTCAACATCACATTTTGCAATCTCACTTAGCATTTTATAATTTTTGCTTAGTACTTCCTGATTATAAAAAGATTTTTTTTTATTAATTCGCAACAACTTTACCTCCTATCCATTTAATAAAATTCCCCTGTTTTTCAAAATATAATTTTAAAACTACATTTTTTTAACTACCATGAATTTTTAATCAAATTTAGAAGCGCTATTGCACTTAAATAGTATTATTTTCACCATAAAAAGTAATATTTATTTATAAGTTTTACTTTTATTAGCAGCAAAACTTTAGAATATAATGTGGTCTGTCGCTAGTATAGTGTAGACGCTTTATTTATTTTTTTTGAAGTTAGTTTTAACTATATAATGAGTTATTAAGGCCCATAAAAATCCTTAAACAGTTCCTATTAATACATCCAACGGATAATCTATTAACTTTAATACTTTTTTCATTTCTATTCTCTCTTTCTCTAAACTTCCAACATGCTTGTTTGCAAACTTTGTGGAAACTAACTTAGGTATAAAAACGAAAAATAAATTTTTTATAAACCTAATAGCATTTTTGCAATGGTAAAGTACAGAACTAACCCCGTCCCATCGACTAACGTCGTAATGAACGGACCCGAGATAACAGCTGGATCCAGCTTTAACTTATTTAGAATCAAAGGTAATACAGATGAAACAATAGACGACCAAATAACAATGAATAATCCTGTAATAGCTACAACTTGTGCGACTTCAGTACCTACGCCTAAAGTGTATGCACGAATTAATGCTGCCACGGCTAATGTAAGCCCAAGTAAAACACCTACTAATGCCTCTTTTTTCATGACACGAAATATATCTTTAAATTTCACCTCATTTAGAGCTACAGCACGCACCAATGTAGTTACAACTTGTGTACCTGTATTTCCACCAGTTCCGATTAACAATGGAATAAAGAAAGCCAGTGCAACTACATGAGTCAAAGTTTCTTCATAATGTCGAAGTACAGAACCAGTATATGCTTCTGCTACAAACAGAAGTAATAACCAACCTATACGTTTACGGTATATATGCCAAATAGAGGTTTCGAAATATGGCTTATCTAATGGGGTACTTCCTCCTAATTTTTGAATATCTTCGGTTGCTTCTTCTTCGAAAACATCCATTGCATCATCAAAGGTTATAATACCTATCATCCGATTTTCCATCGTTGTTACAGGTATAGCGGATAAATCATAATCCATTAGCTTTTGTACAGCTTCCTGTTGGTCTGAGTCTACTGAAACTGAAATAACATCTGATGCCATTATTGATGATAAAGTCTTATCATCTGATGCTAGCAATAATTCACGAATAGAAACAATTCCATTAAGCTGGCCACGTGTATCAAGAACATAAATATACGATATAGATTCTACCCCTGCCCCAATTTTCCTAATATGCGACAGCGTATCTTTCACTTTCCAATTTTCCCTGGCAGCGATATAGTCAATTGTCATCAGGCTGCCCGCTGTTCCAGGTTGAAAAACCAGCAGATCTCTAATTTTTTGTTGAGATTCTTCAGATAAAAGTTGTATCAATTTTTCAGCCTGAAGTGGATGAATTGAAAGAATTACATCAACGAGGTCATCAATGGATTGCCTAGCTAATAGCTTTTCCCCTTTATCCACAGACAAGTTGGTGCAAATATTATATTGCTCCTCTGGAGTAAGGTAACTAAGAATTTTCGCTCCTTTTTCAATAGGAAAACATTTCATTAAAGATATCTGATCTTCATGATGAAAATCTTTCATTCCCATTGCAATATCATAGGACTGAGTTTTTAAAAGTTCTCGCACTAGGTGTATGTCTTTTGTCGTTAATAATTGTTGTAAACATTTTTTCATCGTAATTCCTCCTTAAGGACAGTAGTACTATTTATTCATTTTCCCACTTCTGGGAAAACAGATTTCTTAATAAATATGGGATCAATATCATCAATCATTAGTTTCCCCCCCTTTTTTTAAGAGATTTATTACAAATAAAATTTTGCATATAAAAAACCTCCCCTAGTGATTCAACTAAAGGAGGTTGATTTAAAAAAGACATAGCTAAATAAAGCTCATTCCCCCCTAGTTGAGTTTTGGCACTATACAACGTAAAGGATGAATCATTCATCACTTAGCTATCTTAAGAAGAGCCTTAATCCGACAATTCCTGTTCTACCCATTGGCATCTTTCGATATTTTTGGGCAATAGCCTGTGTTTGTATAGGAGCCTCACCTAACAGGTTATAAATATTAAAATTTTTTTGCTTGTTTCATGTTAAAGAATATCCACTATTTTTAGACTTGTCAAGTACATATAAAACTTATTATTCCACTTTTCGGTGTCAATCCAATACCAAATGCTAGATATTAACATTTTATATTTATACAACAAATTTCACAATTTATGCATTTGATTTTCTAAGTTATACAATATCTAAACCTTCGTGAGTGGATTGCTTAATGTGCCACACGCATAATGATAGAGATGTAAATACCAGTATTAATTCACTGAAATTAACAATGTAATTGGCATTGTTTTTTAGGGTAGGAACTCCCCTTATAGGTTGGTAAACTTAGATGGCTATAAACAATCATCTACCTCCCAAGAAGCTCCTACTTATAATTATCTCTAATAGGTTAGTTCTGCCTTTAAGAACTTCAAAATTTCAGGGGACACTATTGTATTTGGATATTCATCTATCGAGCAAGAACCTCGTATATTATCGACACATAACCAAAAATTCCCCTGATCAGGTACAGAAAAAGATTCAGTATTAACATTATATTCCTTCAAAACTTTAATAAAATTTATACCTTCTGCCGGAGAAACAATTTCATCTTTCTCTCCCCAAATAACAAAAAAGCTACTTTTAAACATTGGGTTATTTGTTGCTTTCTTTATTTGGATAGATACGAAATTTATATGCTTTATTAATCATCATTCATTTCACCTCCATTTCGGTATGCGTCTATTATACAACGAACATACATTCGATAGGTAGTGAAGTAACACTTTATGTATGTCGAACAATTAAGATGGCTTCCTACCATCCCTTGTCCGAAGCCAATTCATCTCCCACCTACTTACTTCGCGCTCCTTGAGGAAGGAGTCTTCTTGGCTAAAATGATAAATTTACGGGATCAGTCCGTTCAAAAGCAGAATATCTTTATCAACCAGCTGTTTGGAGTAACGGCATAACTGGAGATTCCGTTAGGAATCTATTATTCTTTTTTTTATTTATTATCTTTTTGCACCAGAACCCCTCAATTCACTTTTATTACTGGTTTCTTTTAGAGTATTTCAAAAGATTCTATTTCTTTCTCATTTGATTCTTCTGACATATTTTGAACTTCTTGTTTTACCTGTTTTTCTTGTATTGATATCTGATTATTATCAGATGTCATTTTGTATCCAAAATAAATTACAAAAAATAATAAAATAATTATCCAAATACATATAAACACTTTATAAGAATTTTTCACTTTATATACCTCAATCACTTTTTTAAAATTCATTTAAAAATTAAATTTAAATATCCATCTGTATTAATTTTTAGATTTAATAAATACTGATGTAACATTAAAATTCCTCCATCAAAAATATCAACTAGGCATTTTTGATTAATGCTGTTTTAAATACCAATCCCTTCATTTATTTCGATACGCTCATATGCATAAGAGGCTGTGTAGCAATTAGACTGAACCTTACATAAGTACTAAATTGTGTAGGAAAGGAAGTACATTTTATATAATCTCATTACCTAAAAGCCCCTAAATAGTTGGTATTCTTCTTCTTTTAAGACAGAAAGGATTTTTAATAAAATGCATGAAGGTCTAACTCAGACTTTTTACTACACACACTCTTATGTACAAAGAAAAAACGTTTCTAGTTTATATTTTGTAACAAATTATAAACAATAAGAAAATAAATCGAAATAAAAGTAATAATAAGTAATACTTTTGTAACATTAATGTAACATATAAAATTTTAACATACAATATTTTTTTTATAAGCATATACTCATTGAACATCCGCCTTCTTTACAATATATCCCCAGAGATTTTAACGAACTCCCCGAAAGAATTCTCCTTCCTCAAGCGTGTGAAGGGCGTAGCCCAACGGTAGGTGGGAGATATAGCCACAAGCTTTTGATAAACTAGCTATATGAAGTTCTTTGATAACTTGATATATGAGGTTGCAGGAAGAAAATAGAGTGCGAAAACCAAGCCATTCGGCTCCTGCGTATAATATCAACCGTACCAAAAGAGCGTCCAAGCGTTGGACATTTAGGGATGGAACACCCCGAAGTAACGCTCAGGGAGACGAAAGGTTGCTTTCGTCGTGGAACTGAGAAGCTCCCACTTCAAGCTTTGCTAAGTGGCGAGTAGTTCACATATTCTATCTTTTCATAAGATAACTCCAGATAATGAGATATACTATCGCTTGGAAAAAGAACAGTAAATTCCGACTTAATTTGACTCTATTCTTCTCTATATATTAATGTTATTTTTATATAATTAAGTACTTAACTAATGAGGGAGTGATGATTTAATTACAAATTCTGCAAATAAATTAACTACAATAGATGTACTTGGTCAAGCTATATATAGCCTGACTGCAGCCGATGGACGTTTAAGAGGGCGGGCTACTCGTACATTAGGAGCTGTTTCAATGGTCCATGCCCGAACCCTTAAAGTATTAGCTTAGGAAGGTGAATTATCAGTCAAAGATTTAGCTGATCGAGCAGAAACTACCGCCGCGGGTGTTACCCAATTAATCAATGGAACATATATACGCCAACTGATAAAAATATACTAAAAATCATGTTTCTTATAACTCTAATTATCATAATCTATCATTATTCATAGTAAAAAAAGCCCACTTCTTATATAAAAATAAATAAGGAGTGAGCTTTTTTTGCTATGAAATTTTAATTTATTTTCCAAATAGACGACTCCAATATGACTTCTTCTGTTATATTGTTGTAATTCTTCCGCAAATGGTTGTAATTCATCTTGAATCAAGAGATTCATAAGAAAACATCATCCTTTCTATTCTAGCTTATTTAGAAAGAATAACATTTTCGTGATTTCCTCTTAATCTATTTTATTAATAATCCCGTAGAAGTAATTTGATATGTTCTTTTCTTACCCATATATTCTTGTTTACTATTCTCAAGATTAAGTAGTGTGGCACGTGTCTTTTCCTTTTGTGCTTCTCCCGGTTCTGGTGCAAAAAATCTATAAAACTTGGACATACTGATATTACTACTCTAGAAAAGGTGTGTGATCAGTATGAAAAAGGAAAATTTATTCAAATGGAAGCATTATCAGCCTGATTTAATTTTGTTAACGGTAAGATGGTACCTACGGTATAACCTCAGTTTTCGTGATTTGGTGGAAATGATGAAGGAACGGGGCTTATCTATTTCTCATACCACGATTATGCGTTGGGTTCATCAGTATGGTCCTGAATTGGACAAACGAATTCGTCGTCACCTCAAGCAAACCAATGACTCTTGGAGAGTTGATGAAACATATATAAAAGTTAAAGGGCAATGGATGTACCTGTACCGTGCTGTTGATTCGAAAGGAAACACAATCGATTTTTGTCTAAGCAAAACAAGAGACCAAAAGGCTGCAAAGCGCTTTTTCAAGAAAGCTTTGCGGTCTTTTCATGTTTCAAAGCCACGTGTGATAACAGTCGATAAGAATCCGGCTTATCCTATAGCAATTGAACAGTTGAAAAAAGAAAAAAGCATACCTGATGGTATGCAACTTAGACAACAAAAGTACTTGAATAATATAGTAGAACAAGATCATCGCTTTATAAAGAAGCGTATCCGTTCTATGCTAGGGCTCAAATCTTTTGACACAGCTATATCCATTCTTTCTGGAGTAGAAGCCATGCATATGATTAAAAAAGAACAGATTAATTTACGGAACCAGTCTATCCAAAATCAGAAAGAATTCGTCCATCAATTGTTTGGACTTGTAGCATAAAATACGATCCCGTTAGGAATATATATGCTTTATTCTCTTTTACTTTATTTTTGCACCAGAACCCTCTTTGGTTTAACAGCATAACGTTCAAATCCGCTAGGAATCTTTTACTCTTCTTTCATATCCCACTATTTTTGCACCAGAACCAAAAATTATGGACGTTTATAACTTTCTACTAAAACTATAAAAAGTCAACCCCAATGGAATTGACCTTTTATAGACTGTGGCAACAGAAGGATGTCATAAAACTAGATTTTGATATTGTAGCATTTCATTTGTGAAAAGTATAACGTGATTAAACAAAAATAGATGTGTCAATCCTTAGAACATTAGCTATAACTTGTTTTTTTGAATAGGTGTAAATATATAAAATATCTAATGTGCCTATAGAATTCATCATACATCATTATCAATAGTTAACTCTTTTTTAATCTATTTTATTAATAATCCCGTAGAAGTAACTTGATATGTTCTTTTCTTACCCATAAATTCCTGTTTACTATTCTCAAGATTAATTAGTAAAGCTCTTATCTTTTCCTTTTGTGCTTCTCCCTCTATATGGGTAAATTCAATATAGTCTCCTATTTTTACTGGAACAGTTTGAATTTCAGCGGCTTGTTGTGTATTTCCTACAATTCCTTTATTGTACAAAATATTGCCCGATGAGTTTTGAACTTTAATGCTTGCATACGTACTAGTAAAATAGGAATGGGGTATACCCGCTTCTAATTTAATCTGCATTTTCTCTGTTGCTTTGTTATACTCTACTTTTGCGATTTCTCGATCATTATATCCTTTTAAAGACCAGCTAAATTGATTTCCATCTAAAACTGTTGTTTCCGGCATTTTCTCTACTTTCTCCAGACCTTCTTTTGTAACTTCGTACATTGCTTTTTTTCCAAAGCTCTCTTGTTTACTATTATCGACATTTGTGAAAGTAGCTCTATGTACACCTTCTAAATGTGTTAACTCGATATAATCTCCTACTTTGACTGCTACCTTTTGTGATTCAGCATTTTGCTGTTTGTTTCCATAAATGTCTTTATTGTATACTACTTTCCCTGATGCATTTTGTACTTTAATACTCGCGTATGTTTCATTAAAATAATGATGCGGTATGCCTGCTTTTAATTCAACTTGCATTTCTTCTGTCGACTTATTGAAATTGATTTTAGCAAACTCGAAATCACTGATTCCTTTTAGCGACCATGCAAATTGATTTCCATCCAAAATTGTTGCTTCTGGCATTTTTTCTACTTTCTTCAGACCTTCTTTTGTAACTTCGTATATGGCTTTTTTTCCAAAGCTCTCTTGTTTACTCTTATCTACATTTGTGAGAGTAGCTCTATGCACACCTTCTAGATGTGTTAACTCAATATAATCTCCTACTTTGACTGAAACTTTTTGCGATTCAGCATTTTGTTGTTTGTTTCCATAAATGTCTTTATTGTATACTACTTTCCCTGATGCATTTTGTACTTTAATACTCGCATATGTTTCATTAAAATAATGATGTGGTATGCCTGCTTTTAATTCAACTTGCATTTCTTCTGTCGACTTATTGAAATTGATTTTAGCAAACTCGAAATCACTAATTCCTTTTAGCGACCATGCAAACTGCTTTCCTTCTAAAATATTAGAAGAGTTCGGTATATCTGAGCTAAAACCTAAGTTATCTAATATAGATTTTAGATCAGGTAAGACACCTATTCTATCATTCCACGGATCTTGGGATTTTGTTCCTGTATTTGGATTACTTAAGATATTTCTTAATTCGGCTGGTGTATACGAAGAACCTCGATGTTCTTTAGCAATACCTTGAATCGAAGTTGCCGCCCCAGCAATAATTGGTGAAGCACTTGATGTTCCACTAAATGTTGATGTATATAAATTTGTAGTATTTTGACTTGGATTTGCAGATGTTGTATCAACATTTTCTCCCCATCCATATACATCTAATCGGCTTCCATAATTTGAAAACCATAAACGTTTATGTGGAACAGTTGATGATCCCGCCCCAACCATAATAGCACCTGAATCCTTAAAGTCTGGACTATTTCGAGTTAAGATCTTTTTTCCATTACGATCTTTAAAATTATCTAAGTCGTTTGAACCATTTGCGCCCGCTTCTATAATAATAATCCCTTTATCTGTACCAACACGAATCGCATCAAAAATATCTGGATGTACTTCTACAGGCAAATATTTATCCCCATACCCATCATACGAAGCTTGTGCCTCTAATAAAAGAATATCCCCTGCTTGTAAATTATGTACAGCACTTAAAATAGCATCCGCTGTATTATAAATTCCATTATCCCTGATTTGGGATATTACTTTTACATTTGCTTTTGGTGCAATTCCAATATTTCCAATTTGATTATCTTCGGATGAAACAATTCCTAATACAGAAGTACCATGAGCTCTATGCTGGCTTATATTTTGTCCAGACATAAGCTTTATATTTTTATTGACTAAATCCTCATGGTTCAATAACCATCCATATTCCATATCCACAAAGGTTGTACCCTTCCCGTCACCACCTTTAATGCTCCAAGCATGCGAGGCATTAATTCCCTTTGGTGCCGCTTCAAGATATCCTTGATTTTTAAATCTAGGATCATCGTACGGATTAACAGATAAATTTGGCAACTGTATTTCAGGGGGTGTCAAAATTTGTTTTTTTTGTATATAAGCCTCCTCCACAAGAGGGGACGTTTCAAATTTTTTCAGTAATAATTCTATTTCTATGTTATTAGGAGCTTGTACAATATAATAATTTAATAAATTGTTAGCTGATTGATTAGCAAATGATTTAGAGTGTAATGATAACTTTTCAATCTCTATCGGATCTACAGATGAGAACAGGCGATTCAAAGTAAGTTCCGTATTTTCGGAAAATAACTTTTTTAAATTGTTATCATAATTCCCATTTTTTATTCGTTTCTCAATACCATCTTCATAAGGTAAGTCAATTTCATTTTTAAACTTTACAATTAATTGTTCTTCCTGTGAATCTCTTTTATTAGAATCTGTTTCTTTGTATGTAACATTATAATATTCAGCGTAAACTTTATTATGAATTCTATCATTTTGTAGTATTAAATCTGTTCCTACAAATGTTGTCATTGCAATTGATGAAATTAGAAACCCTTTGAATATGTTCATACTATACCCGCCAATCTATTTTCTCTTGAGCATTTTTTAATGCGTATAATAGTTAAGATTTTTATATAATATAATATATAAATCAATAATTAAAGTTTTGTAGTGAAATCTATGACTTTATTAATAATCCCATAGAGGTAACCTGATATATTCTTTTCTTTCCTATATATTCCTGTTTACTATTCTCAAGATTAGTAAGTGTGGCGCGTGTCTTTTCCTTTTGTGCTTCTCCCTCTATATGAGTAAACTCAATATAATCTCCTACTTTGACTGGAACAGTTTGGTTCTCAGCAGCTTGTTGTCTATTTCCTACAATTTCTTTATTGTACAAGATATTGCCCAATGAGTTTTGAACTTTAACGCTTGCATACGTACTAGTAAAATAGGAATGGGGTATACCCGCTTCTAATTTAATCTGCATTTTCTCTGTTGCTTTGTTATATTCTATTTTCGCGATTTCTCGATCATTATATCCCTTTAATGACCAGGCGAATTGATTTCCATCTAAAACCGTTGTTTCTGGCATTTTCTCTACTTTCTTCAGGCCTTCTTTTGTAACTTGATACCTTGCTATCTTTCCAATGGTTTCATTTTTGTTATTTTCAAGGTTAGTTAAAGTTGCTCGCGTTTTTTCCTTTGTTGCTTCTCCTTCTATATGGGTAAATTCAATGTAATCCCCTACCTTGACGGGCACAGTTTGGCTTTCAGCATTTTGTTGTTTATTTCCCACGATTTCCTTATTGTACATAACATTGCCAGAAGAATTCTGGACCTTAATACTCGCATACGTACTAGCAAAGTAGGAATGTGGTACACCAGCTTCTAGTTTTACCTTCATCTCTTCTGCCGTTTTATCATAATCTATTTTTGCAATTTCTCTATCACTATATCCTTTTAATGACCATGCAAATTGATTTCCATCTAAAATTGTTGCTTCTGGCATTTTTTCTACTTTCTTCAGACCTTCCTTTGTAACTTCGTATATGGCTTTTTTTCCAAAGCTCTCTTGTTTACTATTATCTACATTTGTAAGAGTAGCTCTATGTACACCTTCTAGATGTGTTAACTCTATATAATCTCCTACTTTGACTGGAACTTTTTGCGATTCAGCATTTTGCTGTTTGTTTCCATAAATCTCTTTGTTATAGATCACTTTACCTGATGTGTTTTGCACTTTAATACTTGCATATGTACTATCAAAGTAGTCATGTGGTAAACCTGCTTTTAAATCAATTTGCATTTCTTCTGTTGATTTATTTAAATTTACTTTCGCAAATTCAAAGTCTCCAATCCCTTTCAGCGACCATGCAAATTCGTTACCTTTAAAAATGTTTGGAGATTCATTTTTGATTTGTACCTTTTTCTCAACAGTTTGATCAAATAAATCCGTTAATACAATTTTTGCATAAGCATTTGTTGATAATGATATAGATTGACTGATTCCATTTTGATAAGATTTAATATCATCAATTACGTTAATAGGCTGGCCCGTCATATTTTCATTGTTATAAATTTCAATTTTCCCCTTAAATTGCGGTGTACTATTTTCTTTTAGTTTCCAAGATACATTTAATTTTTCATTTTCATAATATATAGATTGGATATCAAAATCTAGTTTTCCTATTTCAGGTTGAGTAGGTTGATTTAGCGTGAATATTTTTCCTGATCCAATGGTAGACTGCGTATTACCTCCTGCTTTGACCCATACATATTCTGAAGTAGCTCCTCCATCATATTGATAAGTATTATCATGCGTTCCGGAAATATTTTGATTATTCCAAGAACTCCATTGTTTATCTACTAACTTTCGGCTATAACCATTTTTTAGGCGCGCTTCTCGAACATTTTGTCCACTATCAGCCCAGTCTTCTTGAAACATTCCTAATCCATGATTAAATGCAACATTAGCAACCGGAAAGTCCATAATAGCAATTAGATGCCATTTATTCTTTGTTACATCTTTCATCCATTGTCCAAATTTAGTATGACCATCTTCTTGCCATGAACGCATTGTCATTCTGTACCAATTGTAGTCTTTCCAACCATAAGTTGTTTGAACCTTCAGTCCTGTTCCTTCTCCTCCAAAGAGTCCAGCTTGTGAATTCGGAGATAAGTATTCGGCCTTTATTGCTTCTTTAGAGGCAATTGGATCCCATAAAGCAAAATGTAAAGTGCGTTTTCCATTTTCATCAAACCCACTTTGTTGTTGAAAACCAGCATATCCTCCAGCTTCACCACCTGCATTCCAGTTGTGTACAGCCCAATACGTATAAGGTGCAGTCTGAACTGGTGACCAGTCTATACTAATAATATCTGAGGCAGGTATATTTTGAGGACTCACATAAACTGCTGGAGCAGCTGAATGTGTCTCGGCTTTAGTGTGCGAAATAGACGTTCCAAACATAGAAAGCATGCTACATGCTGCGGTAATTATAATAACTTTATTAAAACTTCTCCTAGTTTTCTGAATAATCACTAATCTACTTCCTTTTCTAATTTTTATTATTGAATAATAACTTAGTAGAGAAATCTATCAAAATTCAAGCAACATCCAGTAATTCTTTAAAATACTGCCCCAATTTATGTTGTTCTATCTTCACATCTGATTCTTACATATTACTTGATTGTAATTGGTTTCCATAACGATAATGCAAATATCCAATTCTGGTCACCATTTCCTTGATGATTTTGAACAGCTTCATACACTTTCCCTTGATGTTCTACTTTGTCACCCTTTGTATATGCCTTCTTCGGATCCCATTTTTCATAAGATACATTTTGATCTTTTGTTTTTACCGGAAGAATGTTACTTTGAATTGATGTATTTCCAGCTGCATCTACAGCCTTCACTGCATATTTATATTCCTTGTTAGCTGTTAAGTTTTGATCAGTAAACGTCGTTCCTTGTACCGTTTGAATCAATTGTCCATCGCGTAGTACCTGATATTCTTTTACACCTACATTATCTGTAGAAGGGTTCCATTCTAGCTCTACACTGTTAGAAGTTAGGTTGCTTGCATATAATTCTTGTGGCTGTGTCGGAGCCTCTGTATCTGGTTTCGGATTAACAATTTGATTTACTTTTTTCAGGCCATCCTTTGTAACTTCGTATATGACTTTTTTTCCAAAGCTCTCTTGTTTACTATTATCGACATTCATAAAAGTAGCTCTATGCACACCTTCTAAATGTGTTAACTCGATAAAATCTCCTACTTTGACTGGTACCTTTTGCGATTCAGCATTTTGCTGTTCGTTTCCATAAATATCTTTATTGTATACTACTTTCCCTGATGCACTTTGTACTTTAATACTCGCGTATGTTTCATTAAAATAATGATGCGGTATGCCTGCTTTTAAGTCGATTTGCATTTCTTCTGTCGACTTATTGAAATTGATTTTAGCAAACTCGAAATCGCTAATTCCTTTTAGTGACCATGCAAACTGTTTTCCTTCTAAAATATTATTTCCATTAGGCATATCTGGTTTAATTGGATTAGAATCCGTACCCTTCCAAATTTCTGCTGTTAAAATTGGATATCCTAATGCAGTCACTTTTTGAATGGTATCGTTATTTGGACGTAATCCCCACTTCTCAAAGAAAGGAATCAAATTTTGTTTAGCCACTTTTGATGCTGAAATCATAAATAATTGTTTTTTATTTTCATCAGTTTGTGGAAGTTCATTTGAAGGCATGTCTCTATACAATTGATGCAAATTAGGATAGAAATCCTCTCCATATGCTAACTGTAGTTGCCAAAGCATAACAAGCTTAACAAAAACATCACTAATTTCGTCATAATTTTTATTCGTTTGTTCTAGATATTGAAACGCTTTTGGATAAATTCCACTTTTCTCAAAATTGGATGGTTGATTAAATGCTTTTTCTACAGAAAGGCTGTATATATTATTTTGTACTTCTGTCATATTATAAAAATTCCAGGGCCATTGTTGTCTCAAATGCCCTGCCTCATGCCATGGACCCCAGCCATCTTTTACAAATTTATTAATATCTAACACGTATTGGATTGCATCTCCTACATAAGCGGTTCGATAAGGATACGCATACATATAATAATCAGGAGAATGATTTTCCTCTACGTAATGAACATAATGTTTATCTACTTGTTCTTCGGATAATCCAGCTACTTTGTCTTGAATTCGAGTAGCTTCATCCATCTTTTTTAAGAGTTGTACAGGATCTGTATTAGAACCCAACAAATATTTCTTAACACGTGCCGGGCTGGCCGTAATTAATACACGTTCTCCTTTTAACTCTACTGCATGTGCATTAGGATATTGGTCCAGCATGTTTATTAAATCTTGTTTCGTATGCTTTCCTAGTTCAAAGAAAGGCGTAGTCGTTCCACCTGTTGTGACTGTTGTTCGAATGGTACCACCTTGTTGTTTATTATAAAAATAAATCATCCCTCCATTTGGAGATTGGATTGTGTTTATCCCCGGTTTTAATGTAAATGATTTTATTTTAGAATCTTCTCTCCAAGAAGCATCATACGAATACGTTCCAATGTATGCTTGAATATCTTGATTTCCTTCTACATTAATCGTTATTTGTTCATTTGGTTTTGCATATAAACCAGTTGGTTCATATGGACTAAATGCCATACTTTTTCTTTCCTGTTGTTTTAGTACCTCAACATCCCCTTTTCCTGGGACTGTATATGTTCTATTTTCTAATTTAACTGACTTTTCTTCTTGCAGTGATGTTGATAGTTTTTTTTGCTGCTGCCTTTCCTCTGCAAAGACATCCGATGAAGAAATCATTCCAGTCGCAAGCATAGTTACTGTAGCAGTAGCTGCAAGCATTTTTCTAGTTTTATTTTTTGAATTATTCCCCATATTATCTCCCTCTCATTTCCTTGATAAATTTAATAGTTTTCGTTTCTTTAGCATGTGCTTACGTGTTAAAACAGTTCATGAACTCGTATTTATTACTTTTTACGTAGCCCTTCCTTTATTATGTTTATATTTAGATGTTATTTTATGACACATATTATTACAACTTTATAAAATATCAATCAATAATGCGCTTTTATGTTTTGATTTGGTATTCTTAATTATCATATAAATCGAATAAATTACATAAAGGTATTCATTTCGTGTGAATAATACTTTAAATCAAATTATTTACAGATTAATAATTCACAAAAAATTAATATTATGTAAAATCCTATCAAGGAAATAAATACAAGCTGATTCGTCATGTATACATTGAAATCACTAAGGTGATTACTACCATCAGATTACTTCATTCCTTTTTCTATTTCAGTTTAAGTTTGTAAGTTATTAGAATATAAAAAACGTTATTTTTTCTAATTTCAATATTAAATAAAGCCACTTTATTTAATATTGAATTAACTGTTGGTTTGGAATAAAGTTTAATCAGAAATATTACGCAAACACATATTATATGGTAAATAAGAAGCATCCATTTTGAAATAAGTTTGTTCAAAATGGATGCTTCCCTTGTGAATTAGTATACAATTTTTATAAAAAAGTTTGATCATTTTGTTCTCTGTAAATTTAAGTGCCTTTCTTCCCATTATATTTAATAGAGCTAAACATAATAACTATTAATCATTATATAAAAATTTATGATAATATATAAACTAAGATTATCAACGCAATGGAGGTTTACAATATGAAAAATATACAGGAATCCCCAAAAAAACCATTTATTAAATATCCATTAGCCATAATTTCAGCTATAGCTATAATAAAAACAGGCTATGATTTAGGCTCTTTTATAATAAAGTTAAAATACATTTAAATCATAAAAAAAAGAAATTAATCTTTTGTTTAAAAAGATTAATTTCTTTTTTTATCGTAACTTTCTTTGAAACATCGTGACTTTATTCAAAACATCGCGTCTTTTTTATAAACACCGTGACTTTATTTAAAAGCGACATTAACGATAATTTATCTTCTTTATTGAACTACCCCCACTTTCACTTCGTTTAGAAGAGGGGGTAGTTCAATTCAAATAGCATTTCAAGTAAAATAAGGATTTTTTTTATTTTTATTTTTCTGTATTTTCTAATTCCATATGTTATAATGAAAAAAACTTAAATTTCGACATTTTTCGTCAAAAAAGGAGAGTGCTCTATGAAACAATCGTTAACTTTTAAAGAAACAATCCCTATTGGACTTATGCTGTTTGCAATATTTTTCGGTGCTGGTAATATGATATTTCCTCCATTATTAGGATATTCATCTGGAACGAATATTTGGATATCAATTTCAGGATTTGTTGTGAGTAGTATTGGACTTCCATTATTAGCCATCGCTGCTATTTCCCTTTTTGGTGGAAATGTTAGTACCCTTGCTAGTAGGATTCACCCCGCCTGTGGTGTTATTATCCCTCTTATCATTTATTTAGCAATCGGCCCTTTTTTCGCCATTCCTCGTACAGGCACTGTTTCATATGAAATGGCAGTTGCCCCCTTTTTAAGTACCACCATGCAAAATCAATGGTATATATTACTCCTATATACTTTTATATATTTCGGTATAACATTTTTACTATCTTTAAATCCCTCTAAATTGGTAGATAGAATTGGAAAATATTTAACCCCGCTGTTACTAATTATGATTAGTATTATTATTGTTAAAGCAATTTCTTCACCAGTTGGATCTATTTCAACACCCTCTGATTCATATCAGGAATCTCCTTTTTTCAAAGGATTTATTGAAGGGTTTTTAACAATGGATGCCCTTGCTGCTCTCGTATTTGGAATTATCGTAATTAACGCTATAAAAGAAAAAGGTGTTACAAATAAAAAATCCATTGCTAAATCTACTATAGTAGCAGGTCTTATAGCCGCACTTGGATTATCTATCATATATATATCACTTGCTTATATTGGAGCTACTTCTCAAACATTTGGCACATTTGAAAACGGAAGTGTGTTATTAACAAATGTAGTACAACATTTATTTGGTCAATATGGTCTTTCCTTATTAGGAATTACAATGTTATTTGCATGTTTAACTACATCTGTAGGACTCGTTTCAGCATGTGGGAGATTTTTCACAACACTATTTCCAAAGATTTCTTATAACAAAATCATTTTAATTATTTGCTTATTTAGCTTTGGGGTATCAAACCTTGGTTTGTCTATGCTAATTAAACTTTCCCTACCTATCCTAATTGTTATCTATCCTGTAGCAATTGTGCTAATTATCCTCGCTTTTTTTGATCGGTTTATAAAAGATAAGCAGGCTGTCTATGTTGGATCAGTTTTAGGAGCATTACTCATTAGTATAGTACAAGGATTAGAAACAGCAGAACTTGCTAGTGACTCGTTGCTTACTTTCATGCAATACGTTCCTCTATATAATGAAGGAATGGGATGGATTTTAATAGCCTTACTTGGCAGTTTGATTGGTTTTATTATTTCAGGAAGAACTAAACAGTGTTCTACTACGTAAAATCATTAAGGCAATTGTAATCATTGGAACAATGTAACTCTAAAGGGGCGTCTGATTCGTGTACAAAAAGAAAATATATAAACGACAATAGTATTGGGATTGGATTTTTCCTGGTAATAACATTATGGTAGCTTCTTTAAAAAGATTACCTCATCAAATGTATTTTCGATTTCTTCTATTAAATAATTTTTTACACCATAAAACAAAAAAGACATGAGTCTATACTTCTCAATGACTCATGTCTTTTCTTTTTAAAGTTTATTCTACCGTTTTTATTAAAAGCAAATACTTCTACTTTGTGCTACTATATCGAAACTCATACTTTATTTTATAAAAAATATTATTTTAATTTTGTCAATTCCCAACATTGAGCATCTGTACCATTGTCTGGCCATTGTTGAATATTAGCACCATTGTTTTGTATACTACTCTTCAGATCAAGTAATTGGCCGCTATGCTTAGCTATCAATTTAAGCGTTCCATCCGAATTTTTTTCGATTTTCCATTTTTGATTATCTCCACCAATGTCTTCCCATTGTTCTACATTCGCACCATCACTGTTTGAAGCTCCGGACACAGTAAGCAATTTTCCACTATGAACTGCTTTGATTTTATAATACCCATCTGCCATCTTCTCTAGTTCCCATTTTTGATGATCTCCGCCGTTATAATCCCATTGTTGGACGTTTACACCATTATCCTTTGAGGCGCTAGATATATCTAATACTTTTTGACTTCCTTTATTTTTGATGATATAGACACCACTGTAGTCAATCCCGTCCATACCATCGCAACAAAGTATTTTTGCTTTTTGCAATGTATCTTGTTGCAATTTTTCGTCTAAAATTATTTTTGTTAGTTTGTGGGTCAACTGTTCATTCACATTGAGTAATTCTTCTGCACTCTGCTTCCCTTCGTTGAAGGCCCGAATTGCATCTTGTATTTTTAATTTTTCTGCTACGATTACTCCTGCAGCCGCTAACTCTGCTTCTCCAATACCTGTCACGATTTTCTTCTGTGCTTCTTTACAATTGCTTTCGTGAATAGCTGTCACTTCATTCGTCATTTCTTCTTTACGATAAATTTGTCCATCAGGAATAAGCTTATATTTATAATCAACTTTTGCTTTGTTTGTCACTTTCTTAGGCACTGGGTTATCAATCAACACTTGGAAGGTGACTCTTGTCGTCGTCCCAGGCTCTACCGTACCAATATTCACGCCACTTTCTATATTGCCTGAGAGAGGACGCCCATCTATCTGTAAACTGCCCGGAACCAATTTCGTTCCATTTGGAACTTGATCCTCAATTACGACATCGGTCAGTGGTGTATCACCTGTATTAGCAACTTCAATGGTATAGGTTATAACGTTACCTGCCTTGACATAAACCGACA
Organism: Bacillus sp. FSL E2-8887; assembly: GCF_038007205.1. Taxonomy (NCBI): domain Bacteria; kingdom Bacillati; phylum Bacillota; class Bacilli; order Caryophanales; family Bacillaceae; genus Bacillus; species Bacillus sp. FSL E2-8887. Next base: position 273,955 of record NZ_JBBOWS010000002.1, on the reverse strand, counting down.
TGTCTTGCCGTTTCACTACCTCTACCTCTACTTTTCGAATGACCGTAATGACTTCATTACTATCTGCAGTACCTGACGAGACCGGTAAGCCAGGGGCACTTTGGAAATCATACACGACAGTAGCTTTATTCACCGCTCTATTGTCTGGTGGCACTTTTAATACTAATGCTTGAAAGGTAACTTCCGTTGGGCCTTCGATAGATATGGAACCAATGTCAACTCCTTTTGTCGGATCTCCACCAGGTATAGGCACGCCATCGACCTGTAAGCTGCCTTCAACAAACTTTAACTCTGGTGGAAGTGTGTCTTTTAAAATAGTTTTTTGTGCTTCAGTCATTCCACTGTTTTCAATTAATAGAGTGTAAGTAAGGATTTCACCCACGATAGCTGCTTCTTTATCTACTTCTTTATTAATTTTGATTTCTGGACTATTCACATCAATTTGAACACCCAGACCTGTCACGATATAACCATCTGATTTCGAAGTCAGTTGAACTAATGCCTCCGTTTGTGAGTTCTCCATAGCTGCAGAAGCGTCCACATTGGTAATATCCCAATTATAACGAACTGCTGGTCCAGCACTTCCTGGTGTAACATTTACATTCCCATAGGTACCACTCGTATCTAGATTTCCTGCATCATCATTAATTTGTGAAGCAAAGAAGTTGTCAATCGGATTATTGGGACCTGAGATAGGCTTTAAAGAAGAGGCATCTTTTCCAAAAAGTAACTGATCTCCTGGAATCTTTGAATCTCCTTCCATTGCGTTAAGTAACAATCTTGCTTTGACATCACCAAGGTCGGGCGTAGAGAAGCCAGAAATTTTCTGGCTCACTGATCCCGTTTTCTCAATCGATGCAGTTCCGACATAAATATTCATATTTCGAAGAGGCAGTGTAGGATCTTTATAAACCACAGATAAAGTCCATCCCCCCACGTTGTTCCCTTTATATCTTTGTACTGTCGCTGGTACACCACTGACAGTATAATTACCAACCCCACCTGCATCTATAAGACTAGTAACATTGGCAGAGCGAACATAAAATATTTGGTTCGCCTGAGCTACTTGCTGACTCGTAGTCGGATCTGGCGTAATGAGGGTGCTCCCTTTTGGCGAGATTAACGTAATGTCCCGATCTATTTCACTCGTCACATCCTCGGTACTCGTTTTTGTTGATCCACCCCAAATTAGCTCTGCATATAATACTATGCTCCCCGTTGGTAACCGAAGCTGTGCAGCAGAAGCATTTTCTTTCCAATCCAGTGTGGTACCTGCAGGATATCCTGGGACCTGCCTAGACAAATCTAATGTGATAAATGCCCCAATATCTGTATAACTTATATTGGTATTACTTAGACCCAGTGTGTTGCCAGTAAAAGTAATCGCTCCGTTAGTCGTGGTTGAATATCGCTGAATAAACGCCATGATTCTCACCCTTTCTCTATTTATCTATTTCTATCCCTACTTACAACCACAACATAGGTCTTTAACTTGGTCTAACTTTTTCTTCAACTCTTTTTCCAGATTAGCAATTTGCTGAACTGCTTCCTTTGCACTCTTGTTAATTGCTAGCAAATCCGTCACTTTAATCCGGCCACCTCGGAATGAATTAATCGCTGCTTGAATCTTTTCGCCTTCCATGTAAAGAATCGTGGCTAGGCCTTTTTCCTCTTGTGCGATGGAATGAATGATTAAGTCACGGGACCATTCACAGGTTGTTCGTCCTGCTGGCACATTGGTTTGTACTTCGTTACTGACCGCATCTACATAACCACCTGAATACTGAGAGCCCATGTAAGCTTTATTCCTAATCACTCCACTAGAATGAGGTTTAATCACTTCAACTTTAAAAGTAATGATGATAGGCCCTTCAATGGATAGTCTATCAAGTACAATCGTTTTCGTTGGATCTTCACCAGGTTTTGATTCACCGTCAATTTCCACACTATTCGGGACAAACTGCACCTCTTCTGATAGAAAATCCTTAAAATGACAATTAGTAACATCAATTAGACTATCATTGGAAATGGTAAACGTATATGTTAGAATATCTCCTACCACCGCATCAATTTTGTCTACTTCCTTTTCTATACTCACTTTCGGAAAATTAGACATGTGCCTCTCCCTTTCTTTTCTGTAATTCATACCTTATTAGTAATGAATCAGATTCCCTATTTTTCAAGAGCATATGAGGAAAAGTAAGACATCCTCTTCTTCTCTACTTACAACCACTACATAAATCCTGAATCGTATTTCTCTTGTTCTGTAGTTCTTGTTTCAATGTAGATAATGTTTGAGAAACACTATTTTCACTCTGAATAATCAAATTCTGTTCATTTTTTGTAATCCTGCCACTATTAAAGGCTTGATTTGCCGTCTTTATTTTTTCTGCCTCTGCATCCAGTAACTCCTGAATGGCCTTCTCTTCCTGTTTAATTGAAAATTCAATGGTACTTTGATTGTTCTCACAGTTAGTAGGAGGACGCACAATCACTTTTGTCTCTGTTATATTACTGGCTGCTTCTCCTTTTTTGATAGGCGATCCAGAAGCACTTTCAAATTCATAATTTAAGGTGGCTTTATTTTTCACTAGCTCATCTGGTGGAATATTGATTACTTTCGCTTGAAATGTCACTTCAATCAGTTCTCCTGTTCCTACCATTCCTAGCTTAATCCCATTATTTACATTCACACTAGGTTGAGGCACACCATCCACAAAGACACTACCTGGAACAAACTTCAACTCTTTTGGAAGGATATCTTTCAAGATAGTGTTTTGTGCGTCAACCAGATCCATATTTGTTACAAGAACGGTATAAGTCAAAATATCTTTTACTTTTGCCTCATTTTTGTTTACTTTTTTATTTATTTCCATCTTCAGACTATCCTCCATTAATCTATTCGCCTCAGTTTTCATATTCACATACCCCCGACTTTGAGACATATTTCATCACCCTTTCCATCATCGAATCAAATTATATATGGATGTTATGAGCAAAAATCACAAATTTCTTGGGTAACAGCGAGTTTATCTTTAAGCACTGATTCTAGTACGATTAGGCTGTCTAACATATCCGCCACGCTTTCATTGACAGCGATGAGATCTTGGACTTCTATTTTCTTATCTCCAAACGCACGAGCAGCTACTTCAATTTTTTCTGCTTCTGCCCGCATAATCCTAGCAATGCTTTGTTCCGCCTCAGCAATCGTTTGGATAATCTGATTTTTCCCTTCTTCACAGGTAGGTGGCTCAATCACTTCAATCCCAGGTTTGTTACTAATACTCGTCGCTGTCGAAATAGGTAAATCTGGTCTACTCTGAAAATCAAAGATCATCGATGCTTGATTATGCACCACTTTATCATCAGGCTCTTTCATGATTTTCGCTTGATACGTGATGAGGACTGTTTCTCCTACAGCCAAAGTACCAATGTTCACACCCTTAGCAATATCTTGTCCTGGCCATGCCAAACCTCTGATTCGTAAACTATCTGGTAAATATTCAAGTTCTGGATCTAAGTAGTCCTGAAAAATCACATTAGTCGCATCTACATAGCCATCATTTTTTACTTCCAAAGTGTAAGTTACTATTTCACCTACTACAGCTTGTTTTTTATCCCCCGACTTATTCATTTTTACGATTGGGCTATTGGCGTCAATCTGTACTCCATATCCACTCACCAAATAGGTATCTTGCGCCGTCGCAATACGGGCGATCGCCTCGGTTTGACTATGATGCAACGTGTGAGAAATATCTACATTCGTGATATCCCAACCAGATCGTACGCCAAATCCGTCTGATCCAAGAGGCTTATTGAGCGTTCCAGCAGTTCCACTAGTATCTAAATTTCCTAGATCATCGTTAATCTGCGACGCAAAAAAATTATTTCCAGGATTATTCGGCCCAGATATCACCGAAAGCGACGAACGATCGGGACCAAATTCAAAGCGATCGCCAGGAAGATTAGAGTTTCCTTCCAGTGCGGTAAGCATGACACGTCCCTGGATATCCCCACCTTCTGGGGTTTTAAAATTATAAATCAACTCATCCACTGGAGGATTAGACATAGAAATCACTTGAGACCCAACATAAATATTCATATTTCGAATTTTAAGTAATGGATGTTTATAAGCGACAGCCAACGTCCATCCCACTGTATTGGTAGAAGCTAGAAAAAAAGTACAATCTCTTACCGTTCCGGCAATACCACCTACTATATAAGTTCCAGCTCCACCTTTTTGTACAAATTCAGTTACATTCGCAGAGCGAACATAGAAAACTTGACCGCCAAAGACGGACTCTTCTCGTGCAGTGAAGGCATCTGGTGCGATGGATACAGTAGCAGCTGGGGTGGTAAAAGAAATCGAAGTATTGATAGCTGAACGAACATCAGTATATTGATCTTTAGTCGATCCACCCCAGATCAACTCGGCATACAATATTTCACTGTCTGCAGGGATTTTCAGCATAGCCAAAGAGGAATTTTCTTGCCAGTTCAATGTACTTCCAGCTGGATATCCTGACACTTGTTTAGAGCTATCTGTTGTCAAAAAAGCCCCGATATCTGTACTTCCATCTGCATAACCTAATGTATTTCCTGTAAATGTAATCGCACCATTGGTTGTTTGGGTGAAACGATGAATAAATGGCATATTCTTCCCCCTTTTCAATCTAAATAAAGCTAAAAATTCTTGTGCTTCTTTCTCACTAATCTACTAACAACAAATCTGCTTAGCAATTTCTAATTTATCTTTTAATAATTTCTCCAACTGTGTAGCTTTTTGGACTACTTTTTCGACACTCTGATTAATCCTAGCAAGTTCTTGGGCAGAGATTCTCTCTTCTTCAAATGCCTTTACCGCTTCTTGTACCTTTACACTTTCTGCTTGAAGGATTTTCATCAAACCAAGCTCTTGTTGTGCTACTGATTCAAAAATCTGATTTTGTGCTTTTTGACAATCGGTCTCCAACCATGCCGTAATTAGGTTACTTGTTACTATTTCCTCACGCACATTGCTACCTGGTTTCAGCTGAAATTGATAAATTGCCTCTGCTTGGTTATCTACTTTCACTGGCAACGGACTTTGTAAAGCTACTTGAAATGTAATCACAGCTGTTTGGCCAGGAATTAATGTACCAAGAGGAATTCCTGTTGTTAAATCATCAAGCACCGGTGCACCATTTACTTTTAAACTCCCTGGAACGAGTACCGTTCCTGTAGGTATGACATCTTTAATAGAAAGTGCATTTACTGAAGTATCTCCATTATTGGTAATATCGAGCGTGTAGGTGATAATATCTCCCTTTTTATCGTAAACCGAACGATCTTCACTTTTCACGAGATCGACTTGTACATGCTTAATGATAGTATTTACTTCATTTGAGCTACTAGATCCTGATGTGAGAGGTAAACCCGCTGCACTTTGGAACTCGTAATCCAGCTTACCCGTATTAGTCACCTTTCCATCTGTAGGGACTGCAATCACTTTCACTTTAAATATGATCTCGACTGGCCCTTCTATGCTTACAGATCCGATATGGACTCCTTTAGCTGGATTTTCTCCGGGTTTGGCTTGCCCATCGATAGTTAAGCTGTTCTGCACAAATTCTAACTCATCTGGAAGAATATCTTTAAAAATGGAATTCTGTGCTTCTACTAGTCCACTATTTTCTACTAAAATTGTGTAAGTTAACTCGTCTCCGACTATTGCTATATCTTTATCCACTTGTTTGTCTATCTTGAGTTCCGGACTATTCACATCAATTTGAATCCCTAATCCAGAAAGGATGAATCCGTCCATATCTGTTTTGAACCGAGCAATCGCTTCAGTTTGTGAGATTTCCATGGCGTTTGAAATATCCACATTCGTAATATCCCAGCCATAGCGCTGTGTAGACTGTTTTTGCCCTGGGGTTACATTACTATTTCCCGCTGTCCCACTAGTATCTAAATTTCCACCATCATCATTAATCTGTGAAGCGAAAAAGTTATCCACTAAGTTATTCGGTCCAGAAATGGCTTGTAATTGGCTTGGGGATGGACCAAATAAAAATTGATCCTTAGAAATGAAACTGTCGCCTTCGATAGCAGTCAATAAAGCTCTTGCCTGAAACGGTTTGGATTCAGGTGTCCCAAAACCCATAACTTTTTGATCCACTACATTCCCTCTTTCAACTGATGCCACACCAACATATAAGTTGATATTTCGTGAAGGTAAAGAAGGATTTTTATATATAACAGCAAGCGTCCATCCTGCTGCATTACTTTTACTTGGCCGTTGGATTGTGGCAGGTACCCCACTTACAGTATAAGAACCTGCTCCACTCGCCTTTATTAGTTTAGTAACATCAGCTGTACGAATATAAAATGTGTGATTTTCATGTACTACTACTTGGGCCGTTGTAGCATCAGGAGATATTGTTTGTATTGAACCTTGTGGGTTAGTTAAGGAAATGGGAACGTTAATATCTCCTGTAACATCCACTGCGTTAAATTTTGAGGTACCTCCCCAAATCAACTCTGCATACAGCACTTCACTAGCTACAGGAAATTTCAGAACTGCTTGAGAAGCATTCAATTTCCAATTTAACGTACTACCTATTGGATAACTTGGAACTTGTTGGGTAAGATCCAACGTAATGAATGCTCCAATGTCATTATAGCTAGGATTATTCGAACCAAATCCTAGTGTATTACCTGTAAACGTCATCGCACCATTTGTAGTCGTTGTATAACGCTGAACTATTGACATTCTCTTCGTCCTTTCTATAACAAATAGAATAGTAACTATTATTTTATTTTTTAATAAAACTTACGCGGGGATTTTAATTCATATAATTGCCTCCTATGCAAATATTTGATAACACAAAATTATATTTCACTCACTGAAAAACTATATCTATAATTAATTGTTCCTTCTATTTATCATTATTTTTCTGTTTTTTCGGAAAAATATATTTCAAGTCCGGTTTTGCAGTAAAAATCATTTAATAGGAATAACACCGCATCTCTATTAATCTAACAACAAAAAAATTTGATATCATTCAAAATTATCAGTTAACAAATATAAAGATTTTGATATGTAGACAGATTGTAGCTCCTAGCATTTATAGTTTGAAAGTTGAAACAAAACATACTGATGATAAAATAGGATTATTTTACACTGGCGCAATCGAATTGAAGAATAAGGATTGGTGGAACAATAAAGACAAAAAAGAAACTAATTGAAATTGGTCGCTTTTTTTTCTTCTATTTACTCGTCCTCTTATAGGGAACAGCCGAGTAAATTGTACGCTAAGGAGTTTGTAAATGTCATCGGTATTTAATATACGTTTAAAAATGTTTTAGAACATATTTATAAACGTGATAATCCTTGATTTTATAAGGATGCGAGTTACATCCTCAAAGGTTTACCTTTATTAACAGGTTGATTTTTTTTGAAACGAGCAAACCTGTTTCAAAAGGTGTCAGTTTTTAAGAAGCATTTCAAAAATGAATTTGTGAGGTTTTGGAACTAATATATTATGTAATTTTGATAGTCCCAAAAGGTGTACCTTTTGAAGTATTAGAACACTCCTGAAGAAATAAATAATTCTAATCATAAAGGGCAGTTAATATTAATTTGTTTTGGCAGAGGTTTTGATAATTATAAATCCAACTTTTCTATTTTGGGGACGATTCATTTACAGAAGATAGGTAATAACATAATTTTCTCAATAAGGAATTTTATGCTTTAAATATAATTTTTTCACAATTCATGGTATATCTGTATTAAGGGGACCTTTTCGGTTGATTAGGGAGAAAGATTATAAAAATGATATGGGAGGAACAAAAAATGTCATTGAAAAAGAAATTAGCTGTTGGAGTGGTTTCAGCCACTCTTGGTTTATCTTTAATTGGTGGGGGAACATATGCATATTTTAGCGATCAAGTGGTGACAAATAATTCATTTGCTGTAGGTACATTGGATTTAGCTATGCAACCAACTACTTCACTTAACTTAGAAAATTTAAAACCTGGGGACAAAATTTTAAAGAAATTCAATTTGAAAAATAGTGGTACATTAGATATTAAAGATATCATGATGAAAATAGACTATACTGTAAACGATTTAAAACAAAATAACACTACAGAAGATTTCGGTAAACATATTAAAGTACAATTTCTTTTGGATTGGGATCCTGCGAAAAGCCCTGTATACGAGACAACTCTTGCAGAACTAAAATCACAAAGCCCAGAGATTGCCTCCAAAAAAGTATTTCATTCTAAGTGGACTGAAACAGGGGGATTAAAACCTGGGAAAATGGATTGGTTTTGGATAAAGTTTGTATTTGAAGACAACGGCACAGATCAGAACGTGTTCCAAGGAGATAGTATTGCGTTAAAAATGGAGTTCCAAGCCAATCAAACAGAGGGAAAAGAAAGATAATTTTACAAAAATATCGTTGGGAAAATGTAAAACTGAGCTTGTAATTTTTTATAATTTGTCAAATTGACCATCAAATTTCCATATAAAAAACCAGTGATACTAGTACATGTGTAGGATATCACTGGTTTTTTTGAGTTTAACATTTTGTATGTTTTGTAAAACTATTTTTCTTTCGGAAGTACAATTCTTTTATACAATTGAACTGTAATCAAGTAGTAAATTAAGTAAATTACTACGAAAATGACAAGTGGCAACCAAATTCGGAAATACGGATCAATCAAAAGCGGACCGAACATGTTCATACCAACTAATATATGAGCAATACCCACAATTGCCGGTACTAAAAATATGAAGAATAACTCTTTATAGATCGATTGTGCTAATACCCCCCGGCGGACACCGATTTTACGAAGCATTTGATAACGTGTGCTGTCTTTCGATGCGCCAGATAGAATTTTAAACATTAGGCAACTTGCCATCATTGCTAAGAACGCAATTCCAACGAAGAAGCCCATAAACATGAATCCACTGGCCATACCATGACTCTGATTATACATTTGATACGTACTACCTAATTCTTCCGCTTTCACATTTTTATATTTCGCTACCTGTAATTCATCAAGTTTTTTCCATTCTTTTAAGTTTGCTCCAAAATCATCTGTTTTCCCAATAAACACAGTATTTTCTTTACCCTTCATACTATCGTATATGTTTGGGTCTATAATTTTTATTTCATGGTCAGGATACATATAAGTTGGCTGGATTGTGAAGAAAGCTTCTTTCCATTGTTTTGTTTTCGAATCATCGTTATACAGTTTATACAGTTGTTTTGGCAATGTAAATGCATCCTTAGGAAATTCCTCTGAAACTTTCATCTTCTTCCTATTTTCACTATCTTGTGCTAAAGGACGATTTTTCTCTACATCTTCTTTTATATAATACACATATTGATCATCTACTTTGTAGCGATATTCAAACTTCTCTTGAAATAAGATGCTACTCAAAATTTTCTTTTCTTCCGCTGTTGGATTATGAACGACTGAATCGTAAATTTTTTCTTTATCAATCGTCTTTAGAACGTTATTTTTAAATGCCATACCACACGCAATTCCACCAGCGCCAAGAGCCACTAAGATTGCTACCGTTGCAAGCACCCGTGTTAGGCTATTAATTCGGAAATTCAATTGTGCAAAAGTAAAAGCATTCAGCCCTTTTTCAAGACGTTTTTTATTACTCTTTATCTTGTTAAGCATAACTGGGAGAAGTGATCCAAATAACATGTAAGTACCGACTGTTGCTGTGATTAATCCAATACCCATGAATTTAGGTACGGTTAATAGCTCTTTTTCCTGTAAATGTGATATATGGATCAGTGATGCATACCCAATACCTAGCAAAATCAGACCAAGGAATGCAACTACACCTGTCATTTTTCCTTTTACAGCGATACGCTCTGTTTTTGCATCTGCATGTACAAGTTGTAATACAGAAATACGAGATAATTTCATACTATTCATGATTGCTGATACTATAAATAGCGCAAAGAAAAAGAGGCAAGTAACAGTCATAGATGGAATATAAAATGCTTTATAATCTTCACCAGAGAATTCCAACTGCTTCATTAATAACTGACAAATACCTTCTGCAAGCCCTACACCAACTGCGATTCCGATTGCAAGAGATGCGGCACCTATTACGATTGTTTCGATAAACATAAGTAAGGTGACTTTATGCTTTTTTGCCCCTAACATCATGTACATACCAAATTCTTTTTGGCGAAGAGATAATAAGAAAGAATTTGCATATAAAATATAGAAAAACGTTACAATCGCTAATAAAAAGGAACCGATTTGGAATGCAATTGCAACCGTATCAGCATGTGGATTGGATTCAAGGAACGCTTTATTTAGTGATAACGTTTGAAACATATAAAAAGTTGAAATAGAGACAATAAGACCAACAAGTAAAACAATGTAATCTTGCAACTTACTTTTTAGGCCTGACATAGAAAGCTTAAATAACATGATTCAACTTCCTTCCTTACGCTTTTTGTGTGCCTAAGTTTGCAAGCACGTCTAAAATTTCTTTATAGAATTCTTCACGGGTACCACCACGATGAATTTCTTTATATAACTCACCATCTTGAATGAATAAAATACGCTGACAGTAACTTGCGCTGTAAGGATCATGCGTAACCATCATAATAGATACACCTTGCACTTTATTTAAGCTTGTCATGGCATCAAGTAAACTCGTTGCATTTTTAGAATCAAGAGCTCCTGTTGGCTCGTCCCCTAAAATAATTGCTGGTTCATGAACTAACGCGCGCGCTGCTGCTGAACGTTGCTTCTGTCCACCAGATACTTCAGATGGATACTTTTGAAGTATTGCTGAAATGCCTAACATATCAGCTACTTTTTCTACTTTCTGTCCAATATTTCGTGATGAAACACCTTGAAGGGAAAGTGGAAGAGCGATGTTTTCGTAAATAGATAAGTTCTCCAATAAGTTAAAGTCTTGGAAAATAAATCCTAACTTTTGTGAACGGAAATCAGAAAGTTCACCTTGTTTCATTTTCGTAATATCTGTTCCTGCAATTTCAACAACGCCGCCCGTTGCTTTATCTAACGTTGAAATTACATTTAATAATGTCGTTTTACCAGAACCAGATGGTCCCATAATTCCGACAAACTCACCCTCTTGAATTGAGAATGAAACACCTTTTAACGCGTGTGATTGGTTCTCACCTTTTTTACCGTACACTTTTTGGACGTTTTTCACGTCTACAACTGGTTTCGTCATATATATCCTCCTACGTTTGTTTTTTCATTTCTTTAAAATAAGTTGCTATTCATATTTGCTACTAACAAAATAGTCATGTTGCATCTACCTTTTCCATAAGGCTGTCACGATGTATCCAATTGAAAGCTGTAAAAAAAATTTTATTTTTAATTTCTCCACTCACCTCATTACTTTGAATACATACATGATAAACTATGAAAATTAGGAAACACCCTGTAAAATCCTTAAGAATTCTTAAGTTTTATAAAAAAAAGCTTATGGAACCTGTAATTCCATAAGCCAATCTATTTGATTGGATGTTCAACAATAAAGGATATCCAACCTTCTTTATATTCTGCATGTATATTACCATGATGAAGTTCAACAATTCTTTTTGAGATAGCAAGTCCCAGTCCATTTCCTTGATCATTTTTTCTTGCCTTATCACCCCTGAAAAATCTTTCAAACAATTTATTAGGGTCGCTAACAGGCGGCTTCTCGACTTTATTTGATACTTTCAAAATTGCTTTGTTACCTATTAATTCAAGACATACGGATAATTCGGAAGGTTTCATGCTGTACTTTATCGCATTCATAAACAGATTTTCATATACACGTACCATTTTTTCTACATCAATGAAAATAGGTATTGTTTCTTCCGTTATTGATTTTTGAACGATTAAACTTTCCTTTTCAAATATAGGAATGTATTCTCCAACTATTTGCTCCAACAAACCTGATAAATCAACTTCATTAAAGTTTAACTTAGCATCTATGCCTGATAAACGAGTATATTCAAACAGTTCATCAATTAAATATTTCAGTCTCTGTGATTTTGAATAAGTGGTTTCAAGGTATTCCTGTAATTGTGTTTTACTGTTGTATTGCCCTCTTTTTAATAAATCTATATAGCCAATAATAGATGTTAACGGTGTGCGTAAGTCATGAGATACATTGGTTATAAGTTCATTTTTTGTACGTTCTAATCGTCTTTCTTGTTCAAATGTATTTTCCAATTCCTTGGACATATAGTTGATATTTTGAGCAAGTTGGGTCAATTCGTCCTTCCCCTTAATCCCAATTGTCAAACCCAGTTTTCCATTTGCAATATCATTTACATTATCCGAAATGAGCTTCAAATATACTATTTTCTTTCGAACCAATATCAAAAAAATTATTATAAAGTTAAAGATTGCGAACGCGAATAAGAACAACAATGCCAAATTGAATTCAAACATACCAAATTCTTCGTGTTTTACAAAAAATGGATCTATGACGTATACCAAAATGGGGATTGTTAAACCAAATGAAATAAAAAAACTAACTGCAACAGCACCAAGAAGTTTTATAATGATCTTATTTCTAAAACTAACATTCTTCATATTTTATATCCAATTCCCCAAACAGTTTTAATATAAATAGGATGTTTAGAATCCTCTTCAATTTTGTCTCTTATTTTTGTAATATGCACCATGACGGTATTATCCGATTTATAAAAAGCATCTTTCCAAACTGCTTCATATATTTTTGCTACACTCAGGACAATCCCTTTGTTACGGGCAAGTAGTTCGAGGATATCAAACTCTTTTGGAGTTAGCCTTGTTTCCTTTCCCCTTACCCATACTTGACGTGTATCTGTATTCACGGTTAAATCACCAATTTCTAGGATGCTTTTATTATGATCTATTGACGTATTGTATTTTTTAAACCTTCTTAATTGCGATTTTACCCTAGCGATTAATTCCAATGGGTTAAACGGTTTTGATAAATAATCGTCTGCACCAGAGGCTAGACCCTGAATTTTGTCTATATCCTCAGATTTTGCAGATAGCATGATGATAGGTATATTGCGGTCTTCCCTAATCTTCATACACGCTTCAATACCATCCATATTTGGCATCATAATATCTAAAATAATCAAATCAAACTCCTTTTCTGCTAACAGTTTTAAAGCTTCCATAGCATCTTCTGCCTTTTGAGTTTTCAGACCTTCATTTTCCAAATAAACAGAGATAAGATTTCTAATCTCTTTATCATCATCGACAATAAGAATTTTTGACTCCATATGATTCCTCCATATTTTTTCTCGTATTAAACAGCTAAAGACATAAGCAGGTGAGACATTTTTATCTTCTCTTTATTGTAAACTTGCAAACGGAAGAAAAGAAATAACATAATAGATATAAGTAATATCGTTCCCCTAATATATTGTTCAATATTTACTGCTGAACCATATATAATTAATAAGTTCCCTTTTTCTTTAAATTTTGCTTTTAGTAAAAAAATAAAATTCCTTATTATTTTCCACTAATAAAATAATTGTCTTGAGATTTCTGTTTTTAATTAATTTTTCTGTGAATACACCTGTACTCAGTCCATATTTGACAATGTAATTTACTTTCTTCAAATCAATTCCTTCAATTATTTTGTCTCCAAGAAACCTTGAACTTGGAATGGCTGCACCAATTGATTTTTAGTGCATTATATACAGAAATAAGAAAGCGAATTGTTTTCATACCTAATCATCCCACAGGTTTGAACTCATAATCATACTCTAGAGTCCAAACCTTAAGAAAAAGGGGCAAAAGTTCTTAAGAATTCTTAAGCTTTCTACAGCATTTTTTCATAAGAATATATGACGACTCTTGAAATGTTAGCGGTATCCCCAATGACACTTACTATTCGTCAATCCGAAGAACAAAAAGAACTTGTAGGAATTCCTACAAGTTCTTTTTTAGATAATGTAAAAAAGTTAAAACAAACTATCTCATAATTTGAATCGGAGCAAACACTATAACCACGGGTTAATTTTATTATATACCAAATCTTAACATATATACTTTTTATATTTGAAAATTATGTGAATTAAGGAAATAAGATATTGCAATTGGCTGTCAATTACTAAAAACACCAATTGTTCATTTCGTACAAAACACTTTAAATCAATATCTATCCCATAATAAATTATAAAAAATATAGGTATAGGTAAATAGAGAAGAATGGTGCATTCTTACAGAAAGATATATATTTATATTTAAGATTAATTAACTATAAGAAAATGAATTTTACGTTATAACTAACTATAATTCTTGAATATATGTAAATGGGGTATTCTTATTTTTTATTTATGTGATGAAGAAATATGGTGTAGGAGAATTAAACAAACATTTGTTTAAAATATTTTAGTTATGAATCAATGTATGAGGCACGATGAGTTACAGTATTCAATGGTATGCTTAGTTAATTTCTCATTTATTATATAAATTATATATAGAAAAGAAAAGAGCATCCACTATGTGAACACTTCATTTTATTATGATTAAGTTATATTAATTCAATTAATATGTAGGTGAAATTATTCTTTTACCAAAAATCGATCGAACGTTAAGGTATTCCTTGCAACATAAAATTCGATAGTAGAAACCAATTCCATGAATTCACTTTTAATTTCTTACGACTTAATTGCGCCTAGTAAGAACTACGAAAAAATAACAAAAAATTGATACTTGGCTAGAAAAAAACTTATAAAATATAAGGTAATGAACAAAAAACAACACCTACCAATACTGTAGGTGTTGTTTTTTCATCTCCCCTCTTTCAATCTCTACCATTTAAAACACAGAAAGCCTTCCTTCGTTTTGCTTTCGATATTGTAGAGGGGTAAAACTTGTATAACAATTGAAGATTTTAGTAAAGTAACTTTGAGTACTAAAATTAAGGGAATTACTTATATCGGATATAGGATAGTCTGTTAATATTAAAGGTTTTTTAGCTTCTTTAATTTTTTCACTTTGAATATATTTTTTATGTAAAAATATTCCTTACCGTACAATTTTCTTTTTTGGGTCGCGTGACCCCTATAAGTTCTTGAACTAAAGAACATTACCCTCCAAATGCTTTAGTATCAATATTGTTCTTATTAAGGAAATTTTCTATTTTTTTCTGTTCCCTTCCATTCACTACATCGACTTGATCAATTATTGGTTCCTTTGGAAGATCTCCGTTACTTACGTCATCTATAAAATGATCAAGTCTTTCATCTAGTTTATAAAGGGTCTCATTTACACCTGTGATGTACTGGCTAATTCTTTTAGATTCTTCTTGATAGCTTTCAGGCAATGTATTATTTAAAATATAGTTAGAAAAATTTTTATCATTTTCTTTTAGAAGCTTGGAAATTTTGTCTAATTCCTCTAATTCATTTCCTTGTAATTTTTTTTCTTCGTCTATAATCTCTTGAAATGGTTCACTAGCATTAGATAACTCTTCATAGCTATCCAAGTATGTTTTTATACTTGATTTTATTTCTTCTTCGTCTATTATTCTATTTTGTTTTTCAGAGGTAAAAATATTACTAGGAATCTCTACGTTCTGCATAGGAGGAATTTCATCTTTTGTAGTATCAACATTTTCCTTTTCCCCTTGTGAACATGCGCTTAATATAAAAAGAATGAAAGCGCTATAAAAAATCTTTCTCATCATAGTTTATTCCCCCTGGCAATTAACGTATTCCATCTCAAGTATTTAATGAATAGTCTAAAAAAAGACTTCCCTATATAATACCCTAGGAATGCTAAAAAAGAACCTAAGATAAGCCCTTTTATAGAATCGAAAACTTCTCCAACTCCAATTATACTAAATCCATTAACAAATCCCATTATAATTAAAATCAATGGAGACAGGATCATGATAGGGACACTGATGATATAAGCTAATATAAATGGTGTCAATATTATCAGTGCAAATAAACTTATTATAATAATAATACAATTTATTAAACTTAATCCCATAATTGACAACAGTGCTATAAGCATATTTTTAATGTTTTTATGCTCGTCAACCTTCTTAATAGAATAAATAGCATTTAATTCTTTAGCAATCTCTACAGGATTTCCTAATTCTTTAGAGATCTCCTCTTCACTTTTATTTGCATGTTTTCCCTCAGTAAAGTGGATAATATATTCATCTATTATATCTTTTTTTTCTTTTTCAGGCATAAACTTCAAACTATTTTTGAGTAATTTCAAAAAATCCTTCTGGTTCAAGTTTATCATTCTCCTCGATAAAGCAATTAATTATTAGGAAAAACTCATTCCATTCAAATTTCAAATCTTCAAGTTTATCAATCCCCTCCTTTGTGATTGTGTAGTATTTTCTAAATGGTCCTTCTGTTGATTCTTGATGATAGGTAGTTAGATGTTTTTCTTTGACTAGTCTTCTTAATATTGGATAAACAGTGCCTTCAGATATGACAATTTTACTCGATATTTTTTTTACTAATGCATATCCATATTCATCCCGTTTATTTATTATCAATAAGACTATTAACTCAAGTACCCCTTTTTTAAACTGAGCATTCATACTTTATCACCAGCATTTTTAATTAAGTCTTATTTAAATATTCTAATAATAGTATAAAGTTAATTGGGAAAAAAGTCAACAATTCCCTTTTAAGTAAAAAAACAAATCATTTTTGTTTTTTTACTTAAAAGAGAATTATAAGGAACATATAACAAATCTTTGAACATTAGACATACTAATACTCGTACTGAAAAAAAGAACGTGAGGGGTATGGAAAATCAAAACTTATTCAAGTAAAAACACTATCAGTCTGATGCTGTTTCTATTTAAATACATATTGGTTTTCCATACTAGAACCACTTATTACATTACTGTAGATATAAACTCTTTATATCTTTTATTTATTTCACTAACTCTTTCATGTGAGCCTTTGCATACAATCTCTCCATCTTCAAGGAATAATATATTATCATCCGGTTTTACTTCTTCTAAATTATGAGTTACTTTAATTACTGTCTTCTCCTTTGTAAGTGTCTTTATGGACTCTAAGACTAAATTTCTGGATTCTACATCTAGATTAGATGTAGGTTCATCTAACAAAATTATATCCGGGTTTTTTAAGAATAACCTAGCTATATTCAACCTTTGTTTTTCCCCCCCTGATAATTTATCACCACTCTCGCCTATGTTCGTATCAAGTTTATCTTTTTGCTTTTCAACAAATTCTTCTAAATTTGCATATCTTAAAGCTTCTCTTATATTAGATTCATCAATATGCTTTTCATCAAGACCATACAGCAAATTTTCCAAAATAGTACCACTAATTAATGAGGAACCTTGACTTACTATACCTATGTTTTTTCGCAACTCATAAGTATTCAATTGATTGATATTTATATTATCTATCGTTATTTCACCATTTGTTGGAAAGTAAAACTTCTCCAATAAGTTAATTAAAGTTGTTTTTCCGGATCCAGACGGCCCAATAATAGTTAAAGCTTCTCCGCGTTTTATATTGAAAGTAATATTTTTTAGAATCAAGTTATCTTTATATCCAAAGTTAACTTGTTTAAAGGATATCTCGTTTTGAAATGCATATTTAGTATTGCTAGTTTGTTCAATTTCATTATTATTCATTATAGTATTTAAACTCTTGATAGCACCGTTTGCTTTGTGGTACTCTCCAATAAACCCACTAATTGAGCTCATTGGGGTCATCATTTGAAATGCATAAATTACGAACGCAATTAATGTACTGATAGATAAAGTTCCTACTGATATTCTATAAGCTCCATACCCCACCACTATTAATAAACCTAGAATAAGTAAAAGGCTCACTAAAGGTGCTACCATGGCGAAAATTTTACTTTCATATAAGTTTGCATTATACAGCCTGTCAATACACTTATACATTATTGACTTTTCATGCTTTTCTGCTGTAGAAGCTTTCACCATTTTTATATTTTTAAAAGTCTCTTGAGTTTTTGCAATAAAAACAGAAATTTCCTTTTGTTGTCTATCCCCCGTTTGTTCCGTCTTTCTCATAAGAGGAAAGATGATACCAAATATAAATGGGGAAATTATTAGTATAACAATCGTTAATTTCCAATCTAAGATAATTGTTAATGCTAATCCACCAAGTATCATAATAACACCTGTAACTAATTTAGGGATGTGGTACGTTATTAGATCCTTTATAATTTCCGTATCATTAACAATTCTACTGGATAATTCACCACTATGGTACTCATCAAAAAAGTCAACTTTGAAATGGAGCATCTTAGTATATATATTTTTTTGTAAATCACGGATTATCATGTTACCAAATTTAGCTATTATATACTGATTTACTGATTCAATTATAGACTTTGTTATTAGAAATAATACCAACCCCCCAATCATCCATAGACTGATCTTATTAACTGAAAATTCATCGACAATATCTTTCACTAAAAGTGGAAATACTAGGGATGCTACTGTAAATAAAATTGATACAATTATTATCGTACTTAGAAGTAACTTTTTTCTTCTATCGTTAATTGCTAGAAGGAGCACTTTATATGCATTCATTTATATTCACCTCATTAAATTAAGACAATAAAGTTTGATTGATCAAACTCTATTGTCTTTATGCAGAAACAAGTATTTGATGTTTCAATGTTTAGCAGAAGAACCAGCTTGCATTGCTACTTGTTTTACATTGAACACTTTTAGAAGATTTCGCCTTCAGTTGAACATCTTTAGAAATAGATTCTTTTTGTAAAGATAGTACTTTATTCATCTAATACCCCTCCGTTCTTTCTAAATTTGATGTTTTAAAGCTTAGCAGAAGAACCAGCTTGCATTGCTACTTGTTTTACATTGAACACTTTTAGAAGATTTCGCCTTCAGTTGAACATCTTTAGAAATAGATTCTTTTTGTAAAGATAGTACTTTATTCATTTAATACTCCTCCGTTCTTTCTAAATTTGATGTTTTAATGCCTAGCAGAAGAACCAGCTAGTATTACTTGATGGGGAACAACCCAGACTTATGCTTGATTTTGCTGGATTTTGGCCCTTACCCTTTTGTTTTGTTTTATTCATTTTTTGTAATGCAAGAACATCTTTCATTTTTATCACCCCCTTCTATATAAAGTAATTTCCTCATCCGTGTAAATAATTCCTAAAGTAAATCTGATGTTTTTCTTTGGACTATATTATTTACAAATCCCAGTATCCTTATGGTTGAAGGGTCACCTTACGACAGAAGAAAGGGGTTCAACTATATTTTGTAAACATTCTTCTTTAAAAGTTGAAGAACTAAATACTTTTTCTAAATTGAGTATGGGTATCCATGAATGATTCTTACTTTCTAAAATATCATTTATCGTTAACAATAAACCAGAAGAGCCAGACATGATATCACCAGAAATTCTAAAACATGAATCACCAGGAACAAATATACAATCAGCATCCTCTAATAAGTGTAAATTAAGCGTGAATAATGCCGAGTTAACCAAACTACTTTTTTGGGTATATAACTCTAATAAATTTGCAACAGCTAAAATACCAGTAGTTCCCTGAAATAATCCAGCATTATAAAAGCATTTACTTTTTGATATTTTACTAATACCATCAATTTCTTTATTCCATTTCTTCAATTTTGCATTTATCTCTAATTCAACAATCGGTAAAGCTAAACCACTTCCTCCACCGGCAAGATAAGGTAATATCCTAAAATCATCATCAATTTGATACAAGCCAGTATCATCGAATATCCCTAGTTTCAGTTCCTTTTCCAATGCCTGTTCTGATAATACTAACCATTTATTATCGTTTGTTTTCTTATACAGTGCAGTAAAATACAGGGAAACCCCAGCCCAACTGGTCATAACTCCTTTATTAACAACATCGTAATCATAAGTAATAATTGGTGCATCAGCATTCAACTTGTTTATTAATAATTCTCCGATATAGAGACAAATGTTTAAATATTTAGGATCATTAACTTCGTAACTAAATCCTAAGTATGCGAATCCAATTCCACTTAAACCTGTTGCAAAAGAAATATCTTCAATGTGTTTAAAATCAATAAACGAGTCGAATAGAGCCTTTGCTTTCTCCTGATAACCTAGTTCCCATAAAGCCGATGCTATTCCCATCTTACCGGTGAATAAACCATTTTCTAATTGAATAAGTTTATTGATATCTTGATTTCCAACCCAATCTTTTACTTTCTGATTTATCCCTCCAGTTCTATGTAATGCCATTGCAATACCAAAACCACCGGTTAACACATTTAGCATGCCTGTCTCCATTTCATATTGCCGAATGTCTCCAGGTAATAGCCTCTCTTCATTTTTAACGTCCTTTAAAATGGAATTACGTAGTTTTAATTTCATGACTGATAGGTCAAATTTTTGTTTCATATGTCCATTTGTAGTCAGTAACTCTTCCATAGGACGTGATCCGTAAAATTCACATAATGACTCAATACGTTCAATTGTTGTATTTGCTCTTTCTCCAAATACAACTCGAATCCAATTACTATGAATAGTGTCCATATTCCAGGATATATCTTGGACACAACCAATTGGTACAAATAGCTGTTTTGCTATCCTTAATAATGCAAACCAATCACTTTGTTCTTTATTCATTTCTTGATTCCCTATGAAACCGGGGGTCATTAATCCAGAAAGAGAATCGCTTGTTGAACTTGCTGTTTCAAAATCAATTAATCTAACTTGCTCTTCTGGTGTGATTATGATATTAGCAGGTTGTAAGTCCCCCATACCTATATCATTTCTATGAAGTTCGTGTATAGACTCAATTAGTTGATTGAGGATATTTATACAGGACTTTGTATAAGATTCATTTTTTATATTAGAACTAAAAGGGTAGTTATTCACTAGCCATTCAGATAAAGAATCACCTTCAATATACTCTTCTTCAATAAAATAATGTTCCCAGGCACGGAAAGAACTTATTTTTTTAACTGGGTATTGTGCCTTTTCTAATTTATCTAATATCTCGCTTTCATTAACAATTCTAGAAAAAGCATCCTGCCCTTGAGCGTCTACTGCAGCATGAGGCCTTCCTTCTTTTAGAATGACTTTCATATTATTACTTTTATTTTTACAGATATAAACGCCACCACCATTACTAAAATGCAATGCTTCATTTATATCAAAATTATCTAGAGGAGATGAGGTGTCAACTTGATTCAACTTTTCATCCATTTTTCTAATTTCTATTGGCTCTTCTACAAAATTAGGTAAGTAATAGTAAGGAACTCTTTTATCTTCAATAAGTTCACCTTCTAAATTTTCTATAGCATCAACTTTCTCGCCATCTATATATACATACCTAGACATGAAAGCACCATATCTAAAATATATATTAGAGTTATACCATCTTTTGTCATTTAATATATAAGGGCCAGGTTTTAAATGGGCTAAGTTGATTTCTAATAACCTCAATAAATCAATAAATTGATCAGTATTTTCAGGATATATAGTTATAAACTTCCCTGACGAACCTCTATCTCCGTATTTAGAATCCTTCAGTACTAGCTCCTTATTACTTCTGACATATTTAAACGATATGTTTCTTTCTATCATTAACTTGGAAACAATATCTAAAGTTTTTTGCGATTCTCTGATATCCGTACTAACATGAATTTTCCATCCTTGTTTAGGGAGTCTTGCACTTTTGGGCATTAGGTTTGTCCAATGCTCACCATCAATTAATACATAATTATCAAATGGATAGTCTACGTTTAATAACCCTTGACTAATTTCATCAGCAACACTATAGTAAGGATTTTTATTTATATACTTTATATACCTATTATCCATTAGAACCCCCCTATATAATACATAAGCACAAATTAACTAAATTGATTTGTGCTTATGTATTTAAATTATTATTTAGGACTAACACAGAAAAAAAGGCTTAAACCACTTTGGGTTTTACAATTAACACTAATATTTGAACCAACGGGCTTATCATTATTTTTATGTTTTTTTAAACTTTGCAATGATAAAACATCAAATCTAGACATAGATATCACCCCCTTTCTATACTGTGTACCAATTTTACTGTATCACCTCAATTGGTAACCTTATTCAACATGCGGATACATCAATTTTTAAAGAGGGCTTATATAGTTTATAAATACTTATAGTTTATAAATATTTATATTTTCCAAGTTACTAACCTTTTTATTTGCTTGTAGAAATAAATTTTCTATATGTTCCCCCCAATAGGGTCCCCAAATTATATCTTTAACACTATTAAATGACAAACTTGTATTAGAAAATTGGAAATATTCATCATCCATTTTCATTATCCAAGGACTTCCTGAACTACCCACGCCCAACTTTCCTTTTAAACCTAACAATGTTGAATTATATATATGGTCTTCAAAAGTAATATTTCTTATTACCTCGACTTTTTTCTTTCTGAGGAATTTTTTCCTTATGTAAGGTACTAATGCATTCTGTTTTTTTGATAAGTTATTAAATATAGGTTTGATTAAATTGTCCATTTCTACAGGCGGTTCCCTTAATGTCAAAAAAGCAGTATCATAATCTACTATCCCATTATTAACCCACTCAGTACTAATGTAGATTTCTCCAATTTCATATTCTTTATTATCATTCGTTATAAAGGTTACTTCATTTGCATATAATTGTTTATACCAGTCAAAGACACAATGTGCAGCAGTACAAACTAAGGGATAGTCCAATCCTTTAATTAAGGAAGCATTACTTATAAACTTGGTTTTATTTTGTTTTATTTTCAATAATCCTGTATTCATTGTTTTTTTTTCATTATTTTCCATAGTAGATAATTTAATAATTATTCCTCGCTTCTTTAATTGGTATAAATAAACATTAATCCTAAAATGAGGATGATTCAATATTTTCTTTGTAAAGTAATGTGTTATGTATAATAGTGTTCTATACATAAGATTAGGGTTTCAAGCGCAAAATTCTTAAAGTAACTGTAGGGTACAGGGGGTATCGCCAGCATTTTTGAAAAACCCCCACGCTAAGAATGGTTCTGTTGCAAGGTTTTTAAAATTGAGCTTAAATTTTGCAACAAAACCTACAAGTTCCCCCCTCAGCCTCCCGAAAAAAGGGAGGAAATGATTTGTAAAATAAGGATTCATGATGTACCATACTAGATATTTGGTAGGTGACGTGCCTCTTCTGTCTATATTCTCGTCACCAATCTTCTATATTGCTTGTTGGCATCGTATTATAAAAGATCCTTAATCCTTTGAACTCTACCCATGAATCATGGACACTTAAAAAAAGCCCCATGATTCGGGGTTTTTGTGTATTTTTATCAAAAAACCCTCGTTATAATGGAACCAACGATTGAAATGAGTAAAATTATTTTTAATGAAATTCAATGGAGAAGTCATTATGGGAGCGAATATGATAGTTGTAATTGTCTTCCAAGTTGTACAGGTGCATATTATAACTAACCTCAAAAGAGGATTGTATATCATAATACAATCCTCGTTTAGTCCACACCCACATCTTAGTTAAATCCGGAATGTATCTAGTACATTATCTTTTTCTTCTTTATTAATACCGATGTATCGTAGTGTAATTTGTGGTGTACTATGATTCAATATTTCTTGTAACATAGCAATATCCTTTGTCTGCTTGTAAAACCAATACCCAAACGTTTTACGCATTGTATGAGTGCCTAAAGATTCTACACCGGCAAAATCCCCGGCTTTTTGTAACTGTCGATAGGCTTGAATTTTACTAATAGGTTTATCACCTTTTCGAGAAGGAAATAACCAGGTACTTTTTAGATCTTCAGCGTATGGCAATACTTCCTCAAAAATGGATGTAATATTTATGATACGCTCCTTTTTTGTCTTTCCTTCTTTCACTTTAAATTCTTTTCGTTTTTTTCGCTTCAGTTTTAAAATTTCACTCGTTTCCATTTTAAGTAAATCACTTACACGTAACCCCGTATTAATACCAATTAGAAATAAAATGTAATCACGATCTGAACAATGACGTTTGAGTGACCATTTCATATCATTAAGCTGTTCTATGCTCCGAATTGGTTGTACATCAATTAAATGTTGCTTTTTATCCATCTGCTTTTCAATCCCTTTATTTTCAATGATTTGAATGTATACTTTTTTGTCTATTTTTATAATATCAATGAAATTAGATAAAAGTCAATGTTTAAGGTGTTTTCAATGTAAACTTTTGGGTAAAAGTTTACATTCGCTTTTTGAATCATTTACAGCTAGTTTTGTAATAAATTTCTCAATATAGATGTACTTGTTAATTTCGGGATTAATATTCTAAATTATCAAAAAATAGTATATAATAAAAATATGATGGTTATCAATTTTGTTTACCCCCATGTTTAAAAGATAAGATCGTGTTTCCCGATCTTATCTTTTTATTTGTGGATTTTAGATACAAAAAAGGAATCCTTAATAGCTTAAGGATTCTGCAACAGGAAAGAACAAATATATAATAATAAAAAGAATTACTTATATTATAATTTAAAAATAATACAAATAAATTGAGAAAATTTCGAATGACTTGAACATTATTACATACTTAATTATAATTGATTTGAAGTTGAAGTAGTAATCTGTCATCTATTCCTTCACTTTAAAGAAGATTGATCTCAATCTTCTTTTTTTTGTATTTGCCTCTCCCCTCGAAGGAAAAAGAATTACTTGATAATAGTGGAAATTGCTTGTTTGTAAACCAGTTGTTGCTTACCATGAACCATCATAAGAACGGTAAATTTATCTGTTGCAAGAATCTGCCCACGTATTGGAACGCCATTCTGTAAAAATACAGTAACTTCCCCTTTTTTCTCTTTCAATTGTTCATACATATCTTCTTGTAAGTTATACATGAAATGCGCCCCCTTTTTGTATTTACTTTTCTTTTAATACTTGCTGCATCTCATTGTTGTCTATTTGTATTTCCCATTCACCTTCTATTTTTCTAAACCATTTTCCTATTTTGCTTACATAGTATTTTTTCACTTCACTATATGGAATCCAAATTTCACGTTCCTGTATTTGATTCATCACTTCATGAAGAATCTCATCATGCTCGTATTTTTTAGGTTTTCGATGATGGGTTCTTACAAACTGTATGTATTCCCTACGCAACCAATTAGAAATATGATCTTTTTGTTTTTGCCGGAGATGTGACCACTTTTTATTTGTCTGAAGGAGTTTTCCATTTACTTTTATATGGTTTTTCATCAACACTCATCCCCTTTTACCATCTAAATGCATATATACAACTATCGTATCACATTTAAATTAAAATACGGCTCTAGGTACATATTTCGCAAGAAATCTATCCAAAATAAAAATACTATCTCCATTTCACATAAGATAGTATCCAAAACAGACGAGACAATAGCCACTTATCGGCATAAGTAGGTATAAAAAATAAATGTAGGGGTCACCATATCAAGAGATTTCGCCTTAACGTACAGAATACGCGAAATGTTGTTGCTACCCCTAATACTAAGGGATTTTTGTTTACAATGCTTTACGTCGCTTTACAAATTCTTTTGTAAACTTTGAGTTGATATCTTGAAAAAAGGGAAGCATTGAACGTATAATGAACTTAGAAATTATCAATGTATATTGAATGCACATTTAATATACATTACTTAACAAAGAAAAAAGCATACCAAGTTGTAGGAGACTTGATATGCCAAAAATAAGGTTACTTTTTACTAGATGTGTGAATGACCAGGATTACTTGTTTAACTTAACTATTCCTAGTACAACAGTGAAGATTGCACATAAAGCAATAATTGTTTGTGTATCCATCAAATTTTTCACCACCTTATGAAGCTTACCGTTGTAGGAGATGGTAAGCTTTTTTGTCGTTCCATCATATCTGATGCTAGCCATCGATTTGAATGGCTGTCATATTAAATCAGATTAATAGAATTTGTTGCATTTACGATGGGATTTATTCCCTTCATTTCTCTAAATATTGTATTACGTTTCAAAATAAGACACAAGATATATGTATAAATTCTTTCTTTTTTTAACTTTTACTTTTCGACAAGACCGCCGATTTTTTTAAATACAATGACTATGAAACAACATTCTAAAACTCATGTCAATACAGTGTTTTTCAAAAAAGTTGTCAACGAATTTAACCTCATTTTTAAAAAAGTTAACAATATATTTTGTCATAAAACGGCAAATGCTGGAGGAAGTTTTTAATCTTATATTTATAATTGTAGACGAAATAAACAATATTGGTACAGGTCTATATTTATTTGTTCCAGGTAATTCAAATTTTGAGCCCTTTTAATGAAATAGATTTGAAGATAAAGTATAAATAAAATGTCCATTTTATTTGAAATAGTATCCAAAACACACGAGACCGAGTCCATTAAGCGAATTAATGAGGCACAAAATTAAATGTAGACTATATTTTATGTTTTTGGTTTTTTATTAAACATTACGGTACGTGAAATTTTATATTTCCTTGTTATAAAAGCCCCCATAGATCTTACACCTATGAGAGCTACCTAAGGGTATTTAGACTTTCGACTCCATTCTGGGGTCCCGCCACATACCCATCAAGCTAAGATTATATAAGTTTAATTTCACGTGAGATTTTTTCTTTTTTCTAAAAATCCAGTGTAATTTCTTTAAAGATTTGCATACCAAATAAACCCTATCGGGTTTCAATTTTTTAGATTACGCTACATGATTGTGAGACATAGAAAAGTTGTATACGACGCCTAAGATATCAAAGATTGTTTTCTTCTCATACCTATGGGATTTTCGTCCGTTTTTCTGTAAGAGATTGAACAGACGAAACAATATCTTTGTTAATTCGTGGGCGTCTTTTTGTAAAGATTGATAGATGAGTGAAAAATAATCTTTTATGATATAAATCGCTTTATATTCGCTTAATTCTCGTTTCTTCTTGATGAGAAGTAATTGGCGCATTTGAAACATGGTGGAGGAACAAAGAAGGATGCTTATTAATCGTCCGTATAAATGACACTCTAAACGTTCTAATTTTACAGAATTACAGTGATGAATACGAAAAAATGATTTCCATGTTTTAAAGATCAATTCAATTTGCCATCGTAAGGAGTAAAAATCATATACTTGTTCCTTTAGTAGATATTCCGAAGGGATATTCGTAATATAAAAGTTAATTGCACTAAGCCGCTTACTGCGTTCTGTATAGGTAATTTGCTTCTTATGTTCTTTAGATGCTAAATCCTTTTGTCTACGTTTCATTTGCGTTTCAGTTAATTTGTACAGAATTAGTCTTGCAGGAAGTTTTTGATACATTCCAATATAAATCTCAGGAATTTCATATGTTTCGCCTGACTGTAATTGGTCAATGAATTGCTCCATATCTAATTGGACGTACTCAGAGTGCTTTTTTATTGTTCCATTTTGAAAATATTCAGGCTCTTTATTCCTCTGATATATACGTGTATTGAGCTTTAATCTTGAAATAAAATAAGCATTACACTCTTCTATCGTATGTAAGTCTTTTAAGTCGAAGTATCCTAAATCACGTATACATACATCGTTCGGTTGAAGGGATGTTAAACAAGTAGAACCATAAGTTTTATCGTTGTGCTTTCCTGATCCTACATGAACATGTAGAAACTGACCACTTAGCAAATCATATTCTAGTTGAATTTTCACGCCAGCATTTTGACCACTACCACCTGAACCTTGATATGTAGAAGTGAATTTATCCGGAATCTGAAAATGCGTAGAATCCAATACACGAATACGTCGAAAGTAGTTTGTATACAAGGTTGGAATCTTGCTCGAAGAACAAAATTGTTGATGAAGTAAATGTGCTAAGAGTTGTTGTAAAAACTGGACAGCTTGAGAATTAAAGCGTTGATTGAGTCCTTCTGGACTCATAGAAATGCCTGTGTTAGCTTCTAATCGACTACATAATTGTGTCAATGAAGTGTTTGCTATGTTTTCGCTTAACCAAATACATAGAGCCACTAAATCTTGTGCACGGTATTTACTTTTTCGTTTCACAAATCCTACATTTCTAGCTAATTGCTCTAAAGCATCAGGTGACATATATCGTTGCAACTCACTAGAAAACAATTCTAATTCATCAAAAATCGATAAGTTCATATCAAACACGCCATCCTTTCCTATGATTCTACAGAAAGAATAGCGTATTTTTTTATTTTAGGGGAATCTTGTTTTGTTAGCTTGATAGCGATGTGGTGCTACCTCTATTAGATATAGTGTCTTGTTTATAAAACATGGTTAACCTAATTCTTGTGAAATACTATCCTATTGAAAAATAGAAAGATAACTCCGGAAATGTAAGTTTTAAGTAGTGAGAATAAAGAAATTATTATTGGTCGTATTTGACAAATAAGAAAAATCATCCTTGTTGAAGGATGATTTTTTGTAAGAATTTAAACTAATATAAAGAAAATAGTTGTTAAGATTATAGAAAACCCTAATATCGCTACTGTCACAACGCTATGACGTTTACCATTCATCACAATACTAGCAATATATTTCTGAATCATTACAGTGAGCAAGTAATAAAAAGTTGTTTTGGAACCGATTCCTTGACTCGTTATCCCTGATTGTTTTACCGTTCTTTTTTTATGATTTAATCACTTTAATACCTTTTACAATATTCCAAATAAAGAAGTATAAACTAATAATACTACAAATACATACTGCGATAATTGCCCCAATACCCAGTGTTACATCTGGCTCTTGGGAACCGGTTCCCATAATTCCTAACACAATAAGTGCTATAAAAGTAGCAATACTAGGAATAATATGTGTCCACAAAGCACGTTTAGCGTGCTTTTTTGTTTCAGGTTCTCCAATAATCCAAACAATAATTGGGAACAAAATAGGTGCAAATAGAACACTCCAGTATGAAAAAGCAGCTAATAATCTATTTCCATTCATATGTATCACCTCATGACATAATATTTGTTATTTCACTAATAAAATACAGGGAAATCCATTTTGTCACTATCGATAAACCTTTCGACAATCTTACAAAAATGTAAGGTTAGACTGCACTTGTTGTAAGAGTAGATTCTTTGTATAGATGTTATATTAACATAGCACTGAAAAACAGACAAAGAAGGAGTAAAAAAGTTTTTGTTTATTAATTTTAACTGTTTTATTTAGTATTGGATTAGCTGGTTGTGGACAATGGGATCGTTATAGTCCTTTTGCAAGTAAAACAGACGTGTATGGTGTAGTCAAAGAAGATGCACAACGAGATTCTAATGCACCTGAAAATGTAGAACATTATGGTTATGATTTAATTGGATATGATAAAGATTTAAACAAAATTGACTTAGGCTTTAGTTCTGGTCAAAATTTTCCAATTGGGACATATATCAAAGCAGTGAAAAAAGGCAGCGATACAAGAATGCATGATGTGACGGTTATTAAGAAAGAAGATATTCCAGAAAATATATTGAAAAAAATTAAGTGGAAATCAAAAATAATATCGATGAAAAAGACACAGCGTGCTGTACCTTTTTCTGCAAATAATGAAGAAATGATACATACAATGATGTCCATTAGATAGTGTGGATACACTACTATTCATGCAAAAACTAGTTCGACCCAAATAATAAAAAATTCTTAACCCTCAATGTTGACTACAGAAAGGGATGGAATTCAAATTATTTCGGATGATTTTTAGTATATTACAAAAATGTAAGGTGAATGTAATGTTAATTGATAGCGGATTATGTCGAAGTAGAGCAAAATGACGAAGGAACAAACAAAGCGTAGGAGGATAAGATTATGAACAAACCAGTTGTAGATGTTAAAAATGTTCAAAAAGTATACGGTAAAAAGGGGGAGAACCAATCGCATGCATTAAAAGGTGTTTCATTTTCAATTCGAGAGGGTGAATTTGTTGGAATTATGGGACCATCGGGTTCAGGAAAAACAACGTTATTAAATGTAATTTCAACATTAGATAACGCAACGGGCGGTACAGTTGAAATTGCAGGTACGGATATTACAAAAATGAAGCAAGGAGAACTTTCTGATTTCCGTTCTCAAAAATTAGGATTCATCTTCCAAGACTTTAACTTGTTAGAAAACCTATCAATTTATGAAAACATTGCTCTACCACTTTCACTTCAAGGTGTTCCATCACGTAAAATTGGACCAAAAGTAGAAAAGGTAGCGGAGATGTTAGGGATTTCAGCAATCCTTCAAAAATATCCATCTGAAGTATCTGGTGGACAAAAACAGCGTTCAGCAGCAGCGCGTGCGCTTGTACATGAGCCAGCGATTATTTTAGGAGACGAGCCAACAGGAGCGCTTGATTCTAAAAATGCAACAAGTCTATTAGATGCAATGACAAGCTTAAATGAAGAACAAGATGTTTCTATTATGATGGTTACACATGATCCATTTAGTGCGAGTTACTGTCAACGTATTTTATTCATTCAAGACGGAGAGCTATATAAGGAACTTCATCGTACAACTGATCGTGAAATATTCTATAAAGAAATTTTAAATGTACTGGCAGACTTAGGTACACAAACAGCATAAAAACGGAGGTGAAACCATGTTATTCAAACTATCTATGTCAGGTCTAACAAGTAAGCTTAAAGATTATATTGTCTTACTTGTTGGCCTTATCATGTCGATTTCTATTTTTTATATGTTCCAAACGCTAGCACTGAATGAATCTTTTCTTAAAGAAAGTTCTACACTTGGCCCTATTGTTTTCGTCTTTTATGCAGGTTCAGTCTTACTTGCGATTATTACCTTCTTCTATATTTTATATGCGAATTCTTTCTTATTATCGCTCCGTCAAAAAGAGTTCGGTATGTATATGATGTTAGGCGCAAAAAAACATAAGGTGACAATGCTTATGTTTATTGAAACAGTTGTATTAGGGATCGCATCTCTTGTAATCGGGATTACGATGGGTATAGGCCTTTCACAAGGTGTTGGTCAGTTACTGATGAAACAGCTTGATTTTACTGCCAGTGGTTATCAAGCACTTTATATTCCATCAGTAAATGTTACTTGTCTTTTCTTTTTTGTATTATTTGTTTTTTCCGCGATTATGAATAGTTTTAAACTATCACGTATTTCCGTCCTGCAACTTGTTCATGCAGGTTCTAAGACAGAACGTACATCTGTAGGAGGAGCGAAAACAGTTGTTATTGCAGTCCTAGCAATTATTTTGTTAGCAATTGGCTATGCTTCTATGATTTACATGGATAAGTTAAAGCAAAATGGAATTATTATCGCTTTAATCACAGTAACATCAGGAACTTACATGTTATTTGGAACATTCCTACCGCTCATTATTAAAAAATTAAAGGGTAATAAAAAACGTAGTGAAAAAGGACTGAATGCCTTTACTTTTGCACAGTTAAACTTCCGTATTAATAGCCTAACTAAAGTACTAGCAACAGTCACAATGTTAGTAGCTCTGGGGGCTGGAGCGATCGCTGGCGGTATGGCGTTTAAAAATAACGTTATGCTTTCAGTAAACAGTTTTAATCATTATGATGTAGTGATTCATAATCCAAACAAAGAAGAGAAGAAAATTTTAGATGGTATTATATTTAAAGAGAAAAATGAATATCGTTACAAAACAGATGATAAATTTGTTTACTATTTAAAAGAAGACTTAGATAAAAATCGCCCGCTTGTACGAGACGGCGAAGGACAAGAAAGTGCAGGTAAATTCAAACGTATTTCTGAAGAGCTTCCAATAGGAGCGATTTCAGGAACAAATGTAGAACAAGGGCCTGATGTAAAAGAGATGCCACAAATGTGGAATGAGGGATTCCGTACAATTGAACCTGAGTATGTTCACCCTGATCATACCATTAAAATTGTAAATCAAAAAATGTATGATAGCCTACAAGGTGAAGAAGGTATGGTATTAATTGGGGAATCTGATGATTTTGTAACACATACAAAAGAATGGAAAAAACTTGACGAGTTACAACTAGCTAAATATAACAATGTAAAAGATGAGTTGAATTTATTCAGTAAGTACTCTGGGTATTCTGTAATTTACGGTATCTCAAGTGGAACTGTATTTATGGGGTTCTTCTTAGGCATTGCTTTCCTAGCGATGATGGCAAGTTGTTTAATGTTTAAAGTTCTATCTGGGGCATCCAACGATATTACACGTTATCAAATGCTTCGTAAAATCGGTGTTCGCCGTGAATTATTAACGATGTCAATCTATAAAGAGTTATTCTTAGTATTCTTATTTCCAGCAATGGTTGGTATTGTCCACGTATTAGTTGGTATGAATATGTTTTCGTATTTCTTAATTAATCCGTACTACCGTGTATGGCTTCCAATCGTTATTTTTGTAGTTATTTACGTGATTTACTACTTCATTACAGTTCAATTATATAAAGGAATTGTTCTTCCAAAAAAAGATTAAGATTTCAAAATGAAGCTGTCCTAAAGGTTTGTTGAATAACATCCCTATTGGGACAGCTTTTTCAGTTCTGGTGAAAATATTAAGTGAGGAATAAAAAGAATGGTAAAATTCTAATGAAATTATACTTCTTATTATAGAGAATAGCACCACACATCCATCGACCTAAGGTTTTGAAATAAACTAAAACGGATTTTTCTCTCTATTATTTATTTATGAGAATTAAGTTCATTTTTTTCGTTTTGGGGGTACTCTAAAATATTAGCTTGATGGGCATGGGGTAGCACCAACATTTCGCGAATTTCGTACGCTAAGGAATTATTCAGTGTCTTTTTTTAACATATCGATTAATAAAATAAATTATACAAATAATTCGTTATACTTTCATGTACCCTAGCTGATATAATGTATAAGGCAATTATTGTTTAATTAAAGGTACATATATTAGGAGGTACATAAGCCATGATAGAGTTAATTACGGCATTTTTCTTACTAATTCTCCATTCCATTGTTTATCTCTTTTCAAGTGGAGAAACTAAGCAAATAGCAAAAAAACATATAAAAGAAATTCTTAATAGTCCGGATGGAGTAATAATATTAATCGTTGCTGCGGCACTTTTAATCGGGGGGATATATTTATCTTTTTATGGTTTCAGTTTATGACTATAAACTGAAATTATATCCAAGTATACGAACAATGGTTCACCTAGGAAGCATGCGTATTATGGTGGAGAATGGGACACAGATGGTCTTTTTGGAGAAGCCAAATATGTTTATAATAAAACTGATGAATCGGTTAATAAGTAGTATATAAAAGCCTAATATATTTCTATAAAAGTAGGCCTTTGAGTTGATAGCGAAGTGATTTCTTAAAGCCTTAAATATTAAGGCTTTTTTCATTATGGGATAGCACCAATCGCAAATTCTGTACGCTAAGGCTACAACCACTGATGTTACAAGGATTGTATAATAAGAACCGAAAACGATCGTTTAAGGAACTCTATTTAATTCTAATATAACTGAAAGAAATACAGTCAAAAACCAGTTCCAAAACTCATTATCAAAAACAAAGTACCATAACAAACATTAAATGTCGTTTATGGTACTTTGTTAACGTATGGTAAAACCAAGTTTTTCAACTTAAAAATTCCTTAGCGTACGAAATTAGCGTTATGTTGGCGAGACCCCTTTTTGAGATTAAATGCTGTGCTTAGCGTATATTTTTGTTAAAATGCGGGCGGTACGCCTATTATAATTTAAAAATAAGACAAATACATTGAGAAAATTCAGAACGTATTGAATATTTATGTGCGCTTATTTATAATTGATTACGAGTTGGAGTAGTAATCTGTCATCTGTTCCCTTTTCTAAAGAAGATTGATCTCAATCTTCTTTTTTGTTTGTTTGTTCCTCTTCCCTCGAAAAAAGGAATAAGAATTACTTAAGAATTGTGGAAATAGCTTGCTTGTAGACTAGTTGTTGCTTACCATGAACTATCATAAGAACGGTGAATTTATCCATTGCAAGGATCTTCCCACGTACTGGAACGCCATTCTTT
The DNA here is from genome assembly GCF_038007205.1 of Bacillus sp. FSL E2-8887. NCBI lineage: Bacteria > Bacillati > Bacillota > Bacilli > Caryophanales > Bacillaceae > Bacillus > Bacillus sp. FSL E2-8887. The sequence goes on along the minus strand of NZ_JBBOWS010000002.1, from coordinate 239,935 downwards.
AAAAATACTGTAACTGCCTCTTTTTTCTCTTTTAATTGTTCATACATATCTTCTTGTAAATTAAACATAAAATGCGCCCCCTGGTTTGTTTGTATTTACTTTTCTTCTAATACCTGCTGCTTTTCACTGTTGGATATTTGTGATTCCCATTCACTTTCTATTTTTCTAAACCATTTTCCTATTTTGCTTAGATAATATCTTTTTACTTCACCATTAGGAATCCAAATTTCACGTTCCTGTATTTGATTCATCACTTCATGAAGAATCTCATCATGTTCATACTTTTTAGGTTTTCTATAATGTGTTTTTACAAACTGTGTATATTCTCTACGTAACCAATTAGAAATATGTTGTCTTTGTCTTTGCTTGAGATGTGACCATTTTTTATTTGTTTGAAGGATTTTTCCATTTACTTTTATGTGGTTTTTCATCGACACTCATCCCCTTTTACTAGCAAAACGAATATATCACTATCGTATCACATTTAAATCGAAATATGCTCTAGGTACATATTTCGCAAGAAATCTATACGAAATAAAAATAATATCTCCATTTCACATAAAATAGTATCCAAAACAGACGAGACGGAATTCATTAAGCGGATTAATTAGGCACAAAATTAAATGTAGACTATTGTTTATGTAGTTTGTTTTTTATTAAACATTACGGTACGTGAAATTATTTATTCCCCTTACAAAAAAGCCCCTTGAAAGGAGCACTTATTTTACAAGATATTGTTCTACTTCTTTTAGTAATAGTTCTGCACCTTCTAGACTTAATGTTATCTTGCCATTTGCTAATGCTATATTACGATTTGACACTTCTCCTGTTAATGCACAAACATGACCAGGCTGATACTTCTGTAAAATGATGTCTTCCCCTTCTACAAAAATCTCTAATGGTGATTTTTCTTTTATACCAAGCGTATTTCTAAGTTCCTTTGGAATTACTACACGCCCTAATTCATCTATTTTTCTAGTTACTCCGGTTGCTTTCATCTAGCATATTTCCCCATTTCATTATCAATTTGTACCCAAGTTATTCTTTACTATTGTAACAGGCTTTCACCATACATGAGAAACATAATGATCCAAAAACTAACGATCATAATAAGTACTTCTTTAACCCTTTGCTGAAAGGAAATATGACCTTCTTCCATTCTACACGCCCCTTTTCTCTACATGTTTTTATATGTTAAAATAAAGAGGAAAGAAATGTGCCAATTTCTTTCCTCGACGGTCACTCATGACTTTGCTCTTTGTTTGCTTTTGCAAATGAAGAGCTTTTATTTTGCATACTTATACTTACTTTCTAACATCGCATAGCGCAATAGATTTAACTTTGTCTCTTTTTTCAATGCTTTCCACTCAGATACACCAATTTTCATTTTTCATTCCTCCAATAATTTAATTTGTTATTTATATAGCTTATAAGTTCCAGTTGTAAATCTTTCAAATTTGTTTATCGCTAAACCCTTCATGGACAGCGAAGATTTCTGGAAAATCAGAGATACACAAATCAATAATTGTATTATCAGTTGTTCTTATATAGTAATATTGAACAGCTCCCTCATAATTCGAATATAAATAGTATTTATGAATTTTATAAGTTAATCCATTGTTCTCTAATACCTCATAAAGCTTATTTTTAGTTTCATCCATTACGTCAAAAATAGTTAACTGCTCCACTATTAACAGCTCCTCATTGCGTAAATTTACTAAACTAACTCTAAGAACAAGGTTGTTTCATTATGTTCATTGGTATGCACATTAAACTGTTTTCCCGTAGCTTCTAATGCACTAAAAAGCATTCTTTTATATCCTTGATCCATAAAATCTACACTGATTTGACCATGATTCATAATAAATTGAAGATCAGCCATCATCTTTTTAACTTTCCGTTCCATGTAATAACCTCCTCAATAAAGTTATATAACTTATATAACCATTCTATTACTCATTTTTCTAGTTGTTAATATAAGTTATATAACTTATAATATTTTTTATAGAGGAGGTTTTAATATGGCTGTTAATAAAGATAAGTACACTCAAATTTTAGTTACTTTTACAAAAGAACAAGTAGAACAAATAGAAAATTATTGGCATGAAAATAAGCTGAAGAATCGAAACGAAGCAATTCGTCAGATTGTAGACAAAGGGTTAAGTCGTAAATAATGGCTACCCTTTTTATTTTTCCTAAAAAACCTAAAAACGCATTTAAAGTCCGTTTCTCCCTTTACATACGTTTTTATGACAAATACGACTTATTATATTAACAACTAATTAAAAATCTCATACAATCAAATCTGAAGAGTCATTTTTGTGTTAAACTGATTTTTCTCATGTATTCTTTAAACAAATGAAAAAGAGCCGGATTTTCATCACAGCTCATGTATTAATTGGTTCTGTATGTGTACATGTGGGATATTGAGAACAGCCAAAAAACTTATTTCCTGTTTTATTCGAATTTCGAATGACTAAATCATGTTTACATGTTGGACATTTCCGTTCTGCAGGTGTTACCCCTTGATATACAACTTCAGCCGAATATTCGGGATTAATTTTATTAATCAATTTCTGAAGTTCTACACGATCTATTAGTTTTACATTACAAGCTTCCGCTAATTCCTTTGCTTGTCTTGTATATACACTGTTTGTTACAACCCAGCCCTCATGTGCTTTGTAATAGGCTTGTGCTGCATATATCTCTTGTACGGCACTGATGCCGACTCTATTTTTCATCCCGTAGCGTTTCGCCTGGATTACAATACGATTTTTCCCCTTCAATACCAGATCCGCTCCGAAATCATTTGACTGCTTTGTAACCATCGGTGAGTACCCAAGTTCTCGAAAGAGAGCCTTCAGATACACTTCGAATTGACGTCCATCCATTTTGTCTATATAGCGAATACCGGACTTAGCTATTCGCTTCAGTATTCTTCGCTCCCGAAACTTTCGGTACATAAATTTACAAATACGGAAAAGAACATAAAGGATAAAACCATACATCAAAATTTGTAATATGTTTGGCATTTCTGGTAGATTAGACACTTCTCTCCACCTCTTTAATTGGTTTTACTTTCTTTGGTTGGGCTGTTTCTTTTGCCTGTTGCTCACTCACTTGTTTCTTCCGGACATCGTTCCAATCTTTTTCATTCGTTGGAATATCCTCTTTAAGATCTACAAAGCATTTCATTGTCTGAATGAATTCTTTCCCAGCCTTATCATTATCAACTGCCATTATGACCTCTTTAATATCGTGCCCTTCTTTTTTCGCATCCATTAAAGATTGAATCACTGTTTTTGACTTTAATCCATGCATAGAAACCAGGCGAGCGTTTTGGATATTATTTTGTTTAATGCTCCAATGAGATAACATGTCGATTGGATCTTCATAAAAATAGATCTTATCCGGCTTACCCACATCAACCGTAAAACCTGCATTGATTTTTTCATAATTCGGGACGATTTGTTTAAAGCTGCCTCTTTTATTCTCCATTTTTACAGTGCCTTGACGGTTCATTCCAATTATTTGCCCTTTGCCACCTTCTTCTCTCCATTTGAACACGACATTATTTTTCTTATCCTGGACGATAAGATCCTTTTTAATCAGCCAGTTCACCAGGCGAGGATCTATTTTCCGCTCATCAATTAAGTATTGCTTGATTTCTGTTTGTTTCGGCACCTCTAAGTGTTTTGGATAACTAAAAGGCTGCTGCTCTTTTTTGCGTTCCTCTTCAGCTTTTGAACGATCAAGCTCTTTGTAATCCCCGTTATTGATGTCTAATACAGCTTGCGGAAATGTCATTTCATAGTACATCATCGCAAAGCTAATCGCTCCATATCCTTTTTCCCCTCGACTATTCCAGGCGTATTGATTCCCTTTAACGATGAGACTGTCATGTTCCGTATGACGGTAATAGTTTCCCTCTTTCTTAAACGTTTCTCCTTTTGCTTCCAGATATGAAATCAAGTCAACTTTTCTTGCTTTCATCGCATCCTCCGTACTGACACGTGCCATTACGGAATCCCCCCTTTACTCTATAAAATGAAATAAAAAAGAGGACTATTCCGTTTCCTAGTCCTCTTTTACATACATTCAATTTTTATTTGCCAAATAAGAATTTTAATCGCTTCTCCTGTACGCTGTATGATAAACGAGCGTCAAATTTTTTCCCGTTTTTGTTCGAGATAAACCCTTTAATCTGATCCGTTACATTCTTTTCTAATAACTTTTTCACGTGGTTACTACTTAGATTTTTACCAGAGAATGTACCAAAAATAATGAAGTCACAGCCTTTTTTGTATTTCTCACATAAGTAGTTACTCTTCCCTACAAGAACTCTACTCTTACATAATGGACATTTACCAATGGTACGATCTTCAGTCGTTGGAAAACGGAATTTCAAACTTCTGTCCGCTTCCATATAGATAGCTGCTGTAAATTCTCCCTTTTCTCCTTGAAAGCCGTTGATAAAATCCGTTGTTTTATATTGAATTAACTTTTTCATCTGATTACCAGGGATTGCTTTCCCTTTCATCTTGGCTGGTAACATAAAATCACATCCATTTTTATGCTCCGTACATCCATAAAATGTTTTACGATGAAGCATATCCCCTTTTTTACATTTTGGACATTTACCAAATGACAGCTCCTCTTGTGTTGGGAACTGAAATTTTACTTTTCCTTCATGTAACACTAAATAAGCGGCAAACTCTTTCTCATTGGACTTAAATCCTTTTAAAAGATCTGTTTTCTTATCTTCGAACAGCTTTTTCGCCTGCGCTTCCGGAATCGCTTTTTCTTTAATTTTTTTCGGTAAGGAGATTTCACATTCTGGATAAGTACTGCACCCGTAAAAATTGCCTTTATGAAGGATTTTTCCTTTTCTACAAGGGCATTTACACACTTCAATTTGTTGATTCCAAGTATTAATAATGCTATCCGACACCTTATCATCCATTGCGCCTAATTGTTCCACCGTGTCTTTTACAAACGTATTTGTTTGCTCTACGAATTCCTCATATTTCATTTCTTTCTTTTCGATCATGTAGATCATCCCTTCCATTTCAGCCGTATAAGCTGGATTTTTGATTTCATCTACCGGAAAAGCATCTATAAACGCACGACCAATATTAGTGGTTCGAATCTGACTGTTGGTAACATCAATATAGCTTCGCTCTAACAGTTTCGGAATAAACGTTTCTTCCGTTGCGACTGTCCCAATCCGTTTCCCCTTCATAAGTTCTTTCAAATGTTCATCATCTAATTTACGTCCTGCTGTCTCCATAAAGGTTAAAATGGAGCTTTCGGTATGAAAAGCTGGTTTCTTTGTCCGTGACTCAATCAAGTCATACTGAACGATTCTGAAAGAATCCCCTTCTCGTAAAATAGGTATCTGAAATGCTTCAACTGATCCTTCTTCTATATCCTCTTGAAACACACTTAGAAACCCTTTCTCTTGTAGGATCTTTTCTTTTGTATTGTATGTGTTGCCCTCTTGATCTATAAAATGTACTTCTCTCACCAGGTAGATTGCTGGTTTCATAAAATTCCCGATAAATCGTTTTACAATTAAGTCATATAACTGTTTTTCTAATGGATTTCGGTTGGTCCCGACATATAATTTTGTTGTTGGGATGATGGCAAAGTGACTACTAACTAATTCATCATTAAAAGTAGAATGTTTTTTCGTAATAGAAGATGGAATTACTTGTTGTACGAGATTTGCATAGGAGCTTTTTTCTAATGCTGCCATTACTTCCTTCACTCGTTCCACTTGCTCAGTCGGTAAATGCCTGGATGAAGAACGAGGGTAAGTAATAAAACCTTCTTCATACAAACTCTGAATATGTTTTTTTGCTGTTTCTGCATTTATCTTCAGCTTGGCGTGAGCATCTTTGTAGATGTCAGTTAAGTTATACAATAATTTTGGTTTCTTTTTTCTCGTACTTTCTTTAAATTCCGTTACGATTACATCAGTTCCCTTCAAGCTATCTCCAAGTTTTTGTAGTGGAGATGAATCTATCAGTTGATCTTCTGTTTTCATCACCGGTGATAAACCATTTTCAGTTAGTAGCTTCAAATTGTAGTAGGTTTGTTCTTTATAGTTCTGAATTGCAATTTCCCTTTGACGGATTTCATTCAAGATACACATTTGAACACGACCAGAAGCTAATAAGAATTGGTTTCTAGCTAGTTTTGATGTACAGCCCCTTGTAACATTAATCCCTAGAATATAATCCAGGTATTGCCTGGCTTTAGCGGATTGAGCAAGCCCATCATAATCTGCTCCTGGTTCTAATCGGTTCAAGGCTCCCTCTAGTTCTGCGGCTTCATAAGAAGAGATAAATAGGCGTGATTCTCGCTTGTTCACACCTGCATATTCAACTATTTCACGATAGATAAGCTCACCTTCCTTATCCGCATCACAAGCGTTTGCCACATGATCTACATCGGGACGATTTAACAACTTAACCAGTATTTCAATTTGTTCAAGACTATCCGATTTCGCTTTATATTCCGGCTCTAAAATAATTGGCAAGTGATCAAATTTGAACTCTTTGTATCTCTCATCCATTTCCTCTGGATATTTTAATTCTAATAAATGCCCTCGGCACCAACTAATAATGTAATTTTTATTTTCATAGTAGCCACAATATGGTTTGCTTCCTGGATGTTTTTGTGAGTTTCTAAATCTAGGTGATTTTAATAATTCAACAGCTACTTTCGGCTTTTCTGCAATAAATAATGTTTTTCCCATAAGTAGTACCTCCTATTAATCTATAATTTCAGTTTTACGCTTCCATTTCTTGTTTCTCCGCTTTTTTATCATTCTGTGACCAAATAATAGAAACATGTTCAAAAAGACCGCTACAAGGAACATACAGCCTGCAAACAGCCATACATTCATGACATTCACTCCTTTCGTTCTATAAACAAGAAAGAGGGCTTTTCCTTTTACCCTCTTTCATTTCTAGATATAAAAAAATCACTTTCCGTTTTCTCAATTGAGTAACAAAAAATGATTTAATCTGGTGTTCCTGCTATACAATTTTTCATCGTTCCATTTCCATTGTTTCTTTTTTTCTACTCGATTTCTTTGTAGCCTTCGACTGCTCTACATTACCAGGCTCTGGCTCTTTGTCTTTTTCTTTATGATTCGTTTGTTTTCCGTTCAATGGCTGAAATCTTTTACCTACATCTATTTCCTTTGAAGTTGTAGACTGATTCACCATTATTCCTTCTTTCCCAAGCTTCTCATCCACCTGGTTTTCTAATTTTACTACGTGTTCCTGGCTTACCAGCTCATTATCAATCGAAACATATTTCGTTGTATAATACCGTTCTTCAGCTTTTACACGAGTGACAATACTATCAATATTATCTGGTGTTTCTTCATATTGTGAACGTCTGTATGCCTCGAATTTTCGGCTTAAATCCTTATCTAACGTAGTTGGCTCCTTTTCTTTTAAAGGCTGAATTTGTTGATCTAAAGAGGCAATAGGTGCATAGCCCTCTTTCTTCATTTCTTTATACAATTCCACTTCTTTTTCACTAAATGAAGAATCTTTTTGTTCCTCTGCCTTATCAACTAAAATTCCATATCGTTCATCTTTTACGATTTCATCCAGGCTCATATTCGCATCCTTTTCATGAATTACAAATGATTGATTCCCTTTTCCATCAAAAATAGAGTCTTGAACTTTTTCATATAAATTTGACTTCAAAATATTATCCAAATAGACATTTTCTCGTTCTCCATTTTTCTCCATTAAGGAAACATATAAATCTTCTGGATTTGTTTTATCTCCGTTCCATACCGATAAATAATTAATATCTTTCGTAACGCCATCCATCATGTGGATTCTTGCAACTTCTTCATCTTGCATATCCTTCGCCAACACTTCAATTGTAACTAAATGAGTAGGTGCATCTTTCAAGCTTTCTAATGTATTTTCGTGTGTTTTCTCCATCGGTATTTCTTTATTATTTCTATAATTCACTACTTCATCTCGTAACGCTTGTTTCACTTCATCCGATAGATACCTTTTCTCGTTTAATACTTGTTCATATGGCGTTTTGTAGTCCCCATCACCCATATTCATGCGATCCATACTCACAAGCTCCATTCTCCCAAAATCCCTATCTACTTCTTTTGGAATGGCAATATGATAACGAGCTTGATCGTAAGGGATGGTTTGACCTCTTTCTCTAGCTTCTTCTCTTGCTTTTTCAATACTTGAAATGACTTCAGCCATTTTTTCATTGGCTTCTCCAAATGGGATTAGTTGATTACTCTTAAAATTTTCGTTGTCGCTCCATTGAACTAACATAGTAGGACGATTAATTTCATTTTGATTTAGTGCTGCATACTTTTCTTGATTTGCCACGTTAAATGCATCAATAAATTCTTTATCACTCAATTTTTCTGCACCTTCTACAGGTTCAAACGCACGATTCCTATCTGCTTGTTCCCTTAACTCTGCAACGGAAACAAGCTCTTGTGTCGTGTTACTTAAACTCATATATTCGACCAACAAAATATTTTTTTCATCCTGTTCTTCATTTCTAGTTGTCATAATATCCTTATGTGATTCTGCAATAGAATGATTGATTTGATTCACTGTTTGATTTATTGCACTATCAAATTTAAATAACCCACGTTTATCTTCTATACGCCCAGAAAGGCACTCTACGTTCATATCCCCTCTTGAGTTAGAAGTAACTTTCGCAATTGGGGTTTTTAATACTTCTTTATTTACCAACTCCGGATATTCATACTCATCCATTTCGTGAAAAAACTCCAAAGTCTTTGTAATTTTATTTATACTTTGTTTCTCTGTTTCAGTCCCATATTGATTAACAATTGCATGCATTTCCCCTACAGTTAATCGCATATTAGGATAAATCCCTTCAATTATCCGTCCATCTTCTGACAATTGAATTTCGTAGTTTTCCCATTGTCTTTCGAAATTTAATCCTAACTTTTCATTAATATTGCGCTGTGCATTTTGTTGAATCCCTGTTAAAATTTCAAAATTGTCTTTTTCATGTTCGGACACTTGTTTTGACATATTATCTACTCCCTTTTCATATGTTTTTTCTTTTTCCTTTTCTAACGTATTTTCAATTGTTTCAATAAATTCAATCGAAGTTTCATGTACTTCTTTCAATAATTTCGTTTTATCTTTCATTTCTTTCCCTTGTGTCCAGCTTGCTAAATACCCTAAGGAATATTCGCTTGTATCAATCCCAAAATAAGAAGAAACGGCATAAGCTGTCATTTCTGCTTGAAACTCTTTTTCTGGTGCTGTGTAATTCATATGTGTTTCTGCTGTATGAAGTTTAGCGTGTGCCAGTTCATGAAGAAGAGTTTTTACATTTTGTAATTCACTGTTTCGTGGATTCAAAGCGACCTCTTTTGTTAAGGTGTAACTTACACCCTTTGAAACACCCAACTCTGCTTTTGGTGCAATAATTTTCACACCGTTCTTTTCCGCAATGGCTTCCATTCCTCTGTACAAACTCTTGTAATCTGTTACACTTCCTTCTAGCCAACGATTCGGAAAAATACGAGGGAGATCTTCCGCTTTTGCGTTTGTTTGGGACACATCAAACACATGACCGACAGCAAAATATAAGCGACCAGGTATCACTTCTACACTTTTAGATTCGATTTGTTTTCTCTCTTCCTCACTTGCTTTAGTTACTGTTTTCCAAGTGCCTTCTTTGTCTTTAAATTTTGCTACAGTTCGGTTTGGAACAAGGATTTTAATTCCTTTCTCACCCTTCTTAACCGGAAATCCTTTTTCTTTCCAAAAAGAAAAGGAACCCACTGCCCTGGCTCCCTCGAATTGACTCTGTATTAATGAAATATTAGATGGTGAATAGCGATAAAACTTTGCCATAAACGTTAAATACTCTTTTAAATCTCCTGGTGTACGAAAATAACCTTCTACGCTTTTTTCCATCTTTTTTGTTAAAGCTTGCACCGCTTCTTTCTTTTCTTCCGGTGATTTCGTTTGATACTTTTTCTTATAACTGTTACTCATGATCTTCTCCTACTCTTTCACTCGCTCTTTGCAATTCCTCCATTTCTTCTTCATTCCATCTCTCAGCTGTATCAAAGAAAAGCTCATGAGTTTTTACATTAACCGGAACTAACATATTTTCTTGATTCATGACATGGATTGCCAGTTCTCTCACTTGTTCTCTTGTAATTTTAATTGTTAGTTCTTCCTCTTTTACAAGTAACACAATTTCATCTTCTCCAATTTCTTTAATGACTCCTAATGCGATATCTTCACGAAATAATAACATCTAAATAACCTCCTGTTTTTTTATAAAAAGAAACAATGTAGCTTACGTTACATTGTTCTTTGATGCCTCATGATCTATGCGTTTTTGTCTCGCATGACTAATTCGTTCCGCTACGACTTCTTTTGCTATCTTCACACTTCCCATCTCTTGTTTATCAGTTGTAATAAGGCTATCTACGCCCTCTAAAAAGAAATAACCATTTAATAACTCAATTAAAATTTGCGTATTTCTATCCGCACTATTGGCACCAAGACGAATTTTTGTTAGCTCACTTTTTAACACATCGTGTAAGTTATTCGATACCACTTCCGTTATATAATTTAATGACCATTCTGTATTTTTGGCTGCTTCATGTTCCTTGCAAATTCTTCCCATTGCTTCCCCTGTATATCGAATTCCGTGTTCCTCCATGTAATCCTTTAAATAATCCTCTGTCTCTTGATCCATCGTTACCTGTCTTCTAATTGTACTCATTTAATAACCCCTCTCATTTTGGTATGCACTTTCTTTTTGCAAACGCTCATAATACTTTTGGTTCTTCCAGCTTTCATATTCACTTTTAAAAGCACGTTCCACTTTCCTCATAGAATACTGAATAGATACATTCTGTTGAAATTTTTGAAACGGCTTTGACTTTTTCATGTGATGGATTCTCTTTTGTTCTTTATCATATGCCTTCATTTCTTGTAAAAAGGCGTTCCCCATTCTTTTATATAGGTCATTGATTTTATTCGTTTTATAATTTTCATATTGCTTCTTATCATACTTTCCTTCCCCATATGCTTCTTTAAAAACTTGCACTTCTTTATCTAACTTTTTGAGAAATTGATCGTAATCTTTTTTATGATGATGTTGAATATATCGACTGCTTAATTCATCAATTTCCGGCTTCAATGGTTGAATTGTATTGTAGCTATATTGCCACTGTCTTTTATCACTTGGTAACTGTTTATAAATTCGTAAAAACAGTGGTTTCAAATGTTGGTTGCGCCAATCAAAAACGGAATCCTCTTTTTTACTTCCCACCATATTGTTTCGAATCAGATCATTAATTTGTTTTTGCTCTTGCTTACGATCTAACAAATTATTTACGACTTTCCCCTTCATCGCATCTAACGTTTTTGGTTTTCTTTTACCACGTTCTCTCGTTGGAAATGGTTCAACAGTTGCTACATGAATATGAATATTATCCGTATTAAAGTGAATGGCTGCCGACCAGATAGAGCTTTTTTCCAACCCCTCTTTTTTTTGCATTTCCTTCATTGCAAGCCGTGTTACATCCATTAACTTTTTTTCATCCAATGTTTTTGTTTTCTCATCATAAATTCCTTGTTTCTCTAGCCAGGGATTATGAAAAGAAATGACATCTTGCCACATGATACTTCCATTCTCATGAGCGGTTTTAAACATTTCCTTTAAGGACTTTTTTTCACTTTCTGTTAAACGATTTGCGTGTTCCGTAAATAGTGCCGATGTCTTTTCTAAATTCCCCATATAGTCTTGATACGTTTCGAACATTTTCGGATTCAGCTTCACTTCACTTTTCGCTTCCTCCCGATCTACATAATCAATATAGTTCTGAAATGCATCCGAACTTGGCAACACAAATTTCGTTTTTAAAACAACACCTGGTGTGACGGAAGACTGAATAGGAACGGCATTATTCATTTTCAACATCCTGCATCATCATTTGAATAAACTCATTCATTTTTTCCATTGCGCTATAACAATCACTCATCATATGGATATTCTTTTCAATGAGATTTTCTAATTCCATTTCCCTTTTATTTTGTTGCTGAAAAAATGCCAACATTTCAATTTGAGCTTTCAAAAATTTTTGTCTTGATACTCCTTTCCTTTTTGCGATTTCATCTATTTTCTTTAAGGCAACTGGATCTATATCTCTTATTTTTAGATTCACAATTTCCGCTCCTTTCTGTAATTCTGGGTAGAGATCAAAAAATAGTGAGAAGAGCATAAGGGGTTTTTGTTCCCACCTAAGGTGTGAAGCTAGGCGGAGCCTAGCAAAACGATGGGAACAAGAAAAGAAGTTGAATGTCCCCATTACGTCCCTATCTTTATCATTAATGTCTCCACCACGTCCCGTTACTTTTTCTAAATGTCCCTTTCATGTCCCCTTATTTCGCCTTAATGTCTCCATCATGTCCCTACATCTTTTTTCACTTTTTATTAATTCCTTGTGCCTTTTCGTCTAATTTTTTTATCTTATCTCGTGCAATTTTTTGTTCCCCTTTAAACAATTCAACGTTCTTTTCTGATGATTTTATTTTAGATTCTAAGGATGCTATTTTTGATTGTATTTCCGTTTTTTCCGCTTCAGTTTGGTACTTCATTTCATCTTTTAATTCTTTTACTTTTTCATAGACTGTCTTCGCATTTTCTTCTTCCAGTTTGATTGCTTTCCCATAATTTTTGATTTTTGTTTCGATATCTTTTTTGTCTCTTTCTATAAAATCTAGCTCATATGTTTTTTTATCTTCAGCTAATAATTCATCAGTTGCTTTTATTTTTCTCTGATCGGTAAAAATCGTTTGAACGAGTTTATTCGGACTTTTTGTTGCTGCATTTTCTTCTTCATATTCGTTAACATCTTGCGTAAATTTACGAATATCCATTTGTTCTTTTTCACCATTTTTATTGTAAATATCGAAAGCTAACGCTCCCCAATTCGGAGATAACTCTTTTACTTCTACCACATAATTTCCGTTCTCTTCATACAACACTTTGACAGGTAATTGAACACCAGACTTTGTTTTTTCTTGTGCTTTAAATGTAAATCCTGTTTCCTCATATCCTTCTATCCGAAAGCGAATTTGTATAAAGTTCTTGTGTGGATTGTATTCCCTTTGTTCTACAATCAATTTTCCCATTCCCGATAACTTGACTACTTTATTTGTTTCCGTATGGAATAGTTTTTCATCATTTGGCATGTAAATTTTAGACGTCAAAAAAGCGAAAAAACCCAAAAATAGAAAGCTGATAATTGTTAGGTAGACCCACGACTTATTTTTTCTTAGATTGATTCTTTCACTTTTCTTACCAATTGCACCTATCACACTCTCACCCCACCTTTTTCGTTATAAAACTTTCATATTTAACTCTTCTACACTTGTAACTCGCCATGTTTCCTTTTCTTTTTTTATAATAATCCGCAACACATTGTTTACTTTTTCTTCTCGATTTTGCGTTGAATCTGTCGTGACATTTATAAATTCAGCTAACACATTTACTTCTTCTTTATCGGGTTCATTTTCTTGTAAATAAAACTTCATTTCTATTGGTTTTGTTTTATACGTATCTCCTAATTCGTATTTGTCAGTGGGATAGAATTGTTGTAAAAGTTCTTCGCTCATAATGGATTTTGCCTTTTCTTTTCGCTCACTGTACCCTTCTTTTTCTCGGTGAAATGATAATTGAATGAACGTTTCGGCTGTCGATAAGTACGTCCTTCTCTGTTGTTCTTGTGCGGAAGGAAGCACCTTATCAAGTCGTTTTTTTAAGTCTTCATTTTGTTTTGTTAGTAATTCATTTGAAAGTTTTAACTGTTTTTCCTTGCCATCACTCATTGATTTTTTGCTCAAATAGATATTAAAAGCTGTCACACCTACAACTAAAATGACAAACACAATAAATAAAAATTTCCGTTTATCCTTCATATCAATTCCTCCTTTACATGATTCTATAAATTAAAATCCCTGAACAAAAACAAAGAAGACATAACAAGATTAGTAGCATTAGTTCTGTCTTCTTTTTAAATAATGTGGTTACTTTCCCTTTTGTAGCTTCCTCTAAAATTTCATCATTAACTGCAATAAATACCGTAAGTGCTAAGAACGGAACCGCAACGATTAAATCAATATTTACACTTACAAGACCTAATACTAGATTGACAGCCATAACCATTAAGAACAGATATACTTTCGATCTATTTAACGACAACATTTTTTCACACTCCTATTTTTCTAGAATCGCCTTACATGACCAGAAAAGACTTTTTGCCAATACGGATTATTTAAATCTTCAATGGAAACCCCTTTATTTGTTTGGCATCCAATGAAAGTATTTTTATCAATTACAATGCCAACGTGTCCGTCATGTTTGTAGGTATCAAAGAAAATAACATCGCCCGGTTTCATATCATTTGCTGATACTTTTGTACCGATTTTATTTAATGTTTCCGTACTTACAGCTCCTATCGGACTGGTATACATCCCTACTTGTTCGAATGCCCAACGTACAAAACTACTACAATCAAAAATCCCTCTTGCGATGTCATTTGTGTTACGTCCTCCACCAAATACATAGGTAGAACGCCCTATCCATTGGCGACCTACATCGGCAACTTTTGAACCGCTACTTCCTCCACTGCCTGGATTTCCTCCTCCACCAGAAGCAACAGAACCCGGCTGATAATATTTTAAAACCGCATCAACATACAATATATCGCCATAACACGCTTGATACGGTACGGCTTCTGGTCTAAGGCAATGATACATACCCGTGTGGGCTACTTTTTTGTATTGCTCCTGTGAGAATTTTATGGCTAATTCCTTTGTATATTTACCACCATTTGAATTAACAAAATCAAAAAAACCTGTTCCGAAGTTGTACGCTTGGAGGGCTGTTTTGATATGATCCATGTCCCCTGGACTCGTTACTCCGGCTCTTTCTATCGCATGTTTAAACTCCTGTACACCAGCCCAAATACTGTAATCTGGATCTGTAATACAGTTTGGTGATTTACAATATTTCGTATTAAAAGCACCCTCTGATGATTGCATCGGATCGCTGCCACGTCCTCCGCTTTCCTGCATCATTTGTGCAAGCATTAAAGCGACAAACGGTTCTACGCCAAAGGCTTTCGCATGCTTCCGAATCGTAGGTTCCCATTTTAAAACTTCGGGTGAAACATTCATGACTTGCCCTTCACCTGTATACGTAATATCGCCTGCGTCCGTTCCACTCTCTCCACCCATTGCCGCAATAAAAATACTCATAACTCCAAGTAAAAGAAAAGAAAAAAGACCCATCACAATTAGAGCTAAAGTGATGAGCCATTTCCACGGATATTCAATCAAAAGAAGATAAAAACAGATTGCAAGACTTAAACGATTACTTAAGTGATGATCAGAAAAAAGCATATTATTACATTTTGAGTCAAGAATTAACATACCTTTCCGAAAATGATGCGTACATAATTGCTTTAAGACTGCCACCTGATATCGATCGCTACACAAGATGGGATATTGAAGAATGTGTGCAATGGTTTCAGTTTAATACAGCTGAAATCAGCAATCCTGCGCATTTCATAAAGATGTTTAATCAAAAATCTAAACAGAATCAAGAACGTAGAAAACGTCATACCAAAAAAACAAACTCGTTTTTGGGTGCAAATAATAATCGTAAGTTTATTTTCTTTAACTTTTTAGAAGAGAACAGCTAAATTTTTAAAAAAATCCAATGACAAATAGCCTTGCTCAAAATAATCATATACAGCAAGGTTATTTGTCATGTCCTCTTATAGTTTTCTAAAATCTTAGTATTTTTCAACACAAAAATCTTCAATAGCCGTACTCGTTTTCTGTGAACTGTTATCAGTTTCCAGGTAACTCTACTATAGAAATTACATTTAATAGATACTAAATATTCATTTATTTACCAATGGATTAACTTTGAAATTTACTAAGCTTAAATCTTCAATAGCTTGCTGCAGTAAGTATGAAAGATCAAAAATTAATTCTAATGTTTTTATTTATTTTAATTTCTAAAACAAGATTTATTAAATATAGTATTCTATATTTTTTGTCATTTCTTTAGAAAGCTTGGCATATTTTCAATATACAAAGGGAATCTTGTAAACTTCAATTGGATGGTTTCCATAATTTTTATAATTTAATTATGGTTCTGATACAAAATTAAATTATAAAAACATAGAGTAGAAATTTTTTCTACATTTTTAGCTTATGAAACTAAACCAAACACTTTATGAATAAAGTGTTTTTGATCTTAGACAGACTTGTTCGACAAAATAAGTTTTCTTTTTACTCTAATATAGGTTTTATCGACTCCTCATGAGTTGTTTGTTCCTTTAAGATGATATTGTATTGTCTCTTCTAATTAAGGCCTATATGGATAAACTCAGCGTATAATTGTTGTCTGAGCAATTAATACATCTCTTCCCTTTAGTTCATACTGATAATGCTTCTATTTGAACTAATTTTCCTTTTCATACTGATTACATATCTTTTATAAAATAATACTATCAGTAACTTCAAGTATTAAAATTTATTTTTACTTAGTGAAAGACTATTACCTTTTAGATAATCAAGAGATGCGCATTTTTCGGATAGTACGTTAAAACCTAATATAATATATATCTTTTATATAAAAAGAATATAAAGATAAAACTATTATACTTATGAAAAATGGCCTACAAACTCAGTAATAACAGTGTCTGCAAAGTTATAGAACCATAAAAAATCGAAAAAAACACTTATTGGAAATGTATTTATTGCGTTTTACGTCGCTCTAAATATACAAAATATCATAAAGTTGAATTACTTAACCTACATATAATCAGCATCATTTTGATGCGTAAAAGTGTATATAAGATTAATGGTAGTCTAGCTTAAATTAATAACATGATTTCCACATACGCTATAAAATAACCCACATTTTATTAACATTTAGAAGTAAGTTATAGACATAATTCAGTAAATCAACATTATTAACAAAAAACATTCTGATTTTAAGTAGATTTATATATAAAACGTTTATATATAAATCTTTGAGCTATTTTATTGTACACATTTGGACAATATTATTAAGATATCCACTGAATTAATATATATATTTACGATTTTTAGTAGATTAAATGTCAGTAAGAGAACGAATGTTCAGAAAAAAGTAAAGCGAAATTGTGAATTACTGATTATATTTTAGGAATTTTGTATAGAAGTGTATAAAAAAAGAGAGGTATTCTAACTCGAATTTAAGAATCTCTCTCTCTTATGTTTGGATAGTACGAATATAATTTCTAATTTCAGCACGAATAGCCCTCCTTCTTTGATTTTTCAAAAAAGGAGAGCATGTAATTTTACATTGCAGGAAGCAGCTGATCTACCGTGCATGGTGTTTCACTATTTTTACGGTAATAAGCTTCTAAGGAATGAAGAAAATCGATTAAATTAAAGTCTTTAGGAACTTCAATTACGCGGATTTTTTCCTTAGGCAATCTATCTATTTTTTCAATGAACAGTTCGCGAATATCACTTGGAATATGATTTTCTTTATGGCCATGAGATTTTAATAATTCACGAATTTTAATTTCTAATGCAATATATGCGTTAACATTTACTCCTTGCTCAAAAGCATACTTCCTAAATAGTGTTTCTTCTTGATACTGCATATAATTACGATGGTATGCTTCTTCAGTCACAGGAACCGCATATGTAGCATGAAGAAGGTCATGCGCTTTACAGAATAACTTCTTAACATTTTGTAATGAATATATAGCGAAGTGAGTACCAAATTTAAATACCGCATCTTCTTGTTTCTCTCTCGGCACATTATGTGTAATCAGAGAATAAATACCTGTTTTAGCAGCTGTATCTAATACGCGATATTGAGAAGACTGCTTTAATAATTTGCTTAGTGTATAAACAAGATTTTTAGGGAAACCCTCTTGTCTATCAATCATTTCGCGTAATCCACGAATCACTTGGCGAATTTGACGATGACAAGAATGTTTTAAGACATTTACAAATTGGTTTATATCTTTTGTAAATTCTGCAATATTCATTTCAACTAACGATTCTTCAATGAACTTAGCTTTACGTTTATATGTAAGTCTTGGTGTAAATGGATCGCGATATTCTTCCCCTACTTCCTTATTACACAGGAAATCAGGGTGTACAGATAAATACAGTGTTGTATACTGCTTTTTATTCTTTTTCCCTTTTTCTAATTTGCAAATTTTAAACAAAGAAGATCCAGTAGCAGTTGATTTAGTTGTTAATTCAGCCATTACAGAACGTATCTGATGTGGGTATTTCTTATGTAAGAAGCGATACATACCGCCCAAATGAGTCTGTTGTCCCTGTTCATCAAATTTGTATAGTGAACGTTTCAAAGTAGTTTCTCGTTTTTGCTGCATTGCGATATCAATAAATAGCTTTTTAGCAGCAATGGATAAATCGAAGAACTCTTTTGTAAATACAATTGGGCTGATAAACGTGTAAGGATTCGCTTTATTCGTTTCCTTGTTCATAAAATCAGTTAATGTAATTTTATATTTACCACTGTACTCATTCTCAATTTCAATGATGTTGTGTAAGCTAAGCTTTTTCAACGCAACATAGAATTGTGAATGATGAATATGTGAAAATGCTTCTTTATAGTTTTTGTAGTCCTCCCAAAGCATGTGAATGGAAACATGAGAAAGTTCACCATAGGTATTACATTTTTTATGTAGAAATAGAAATACTTCTAGATCTGCATTAGTAATACCATATAGCTTATGCTTTCTACCATTTGCTTTAGTGAAGAGATTTTTCATTTGAAGTGAAAAAGATGGTTTGGCTTTTTCAACAAACCCCTCTTCATCTGCAATTCGTTCCTCGTAAGACATTGAATTTACGATATCTTCTAGATATGTATCTTTAAAGCTATAGTATTTGCCTTCTAAAGCTTCCACTAATTTTTGCCATGCTTTAATTGTTACTAATACTGGAGTTGTTGTTTCACCATTTAAACTACGTTTGTTCTTTATAACGAAAGGTTTAGCCATCTTTTTCACCTCCTCTTATTATGAGTTTCAGTTTTTACCTAAATAGGATATAAAAATTCAATTTTGATTATATCAAATCGAATCTTGGTGAAATGTGTCTCTTTAAGAGGAAAATCAAAAATGTGAAACGCAGCCTCAGCCTTAGAGGCACAAGGGATTCAACGTTTCACAAAAAAAATCTTTTGGCCACCATATAGCTATAAGGTATTTTGAATATGAAACGTATCTGAAATGAATGAAACAGCACCTAAACCTTGATATAATAGGTTTTTTAGTGCTTTGGGTTAAAAGTTGTTGCCACCATATAGCTATAACGTTTCATGTTTTGAAATGACTAAATAATGTGTAGAATTCATTCATAAATGTTGTCGTATAGCGTTTTCATGTTAATTTACGTCAAGGGACTATTGCCATCATATAGCTATATACGTTTCATGTTTTTTTTAGATTGTTGCCATCATAAAGCTATGCCGTTTCATGTTTGAAATCAATATTTCATTGCGCTTGAAATGTACCTAAACCCTTGTTACATATGGATTCATAGGTTTTTTTAAAAAAAAGTTGTTGCCATCATATAGCTATAGCATTTCATTAGGATTTTTTAGTTTTTTTAAAGGATGGCTGTATATCAATGTTTATCACTAATTTAAATAAAAAAAAATTTTTTTATATGAAACGATTTTAGTGTGTTTATGTTTCATATTTAAAGAGTTGTTGCCACCATATAGCTATAACGTTTCATGTTTTCAATAGTAACTGCCACAATGTAGCTATGATGTTTCATAAAAGTAGAGGTATTTGTATTGAAGTATGAAATAACGTTAATTCTTGTTAAATGAAACCCAACAATTCATCAGTATTTTTTGTTCAGAATAAACTTGCCACCATAAAGCTAAAACGTTTCAAGTTCTAAGTAGTAATTGCCACAATGTAGCTATGGTGTTTCATAAAAGTAGAGGTATTCGTGCTGATATATGGAATAGCGTTAATTCTTGTTAAATAAAATTAAAAAATTCATTGGTATTTCTTGTTCAGAATATACTTGCCATCATAAAGCTAAAGCGTTTCAAGTTTTCAATAGTAACTGCCACAATGCAGCTAAAATGTTTCATAAAAGTAGAGGTATCTGTGTCGAAGTATGAAATAACGTTAATGCTTGTGAAGTGGAAATCAACAGTTTATCGGTATTTTTTGTTTCGAATAAACTTGCCACTATAAAGCTAAAACGTTTCAAGTTCTAAGGAGTAATTGCCATAATGTAGCTATGACGTTTCATAAAAGTAAGGGTATTTGTATCATTGTATAGAATGATGCGAATAATTTTTTAGATGAAACCAGCAAATCATCGATGTTTCTTGGTAAGAAAGTAATTGTTATCATAACGCTATAATGTTTTATTTCATTTGTAAGAAAAGGGACAATTACGTTTCACTTTAAAAGTATGATTTACACTATTTAATACCGAATGGGTTTCCCGCATGGAGATTGTAGTGTAAAGTAGTAATTTTACAAATAAGTACAGTCTTATATAATACAAGTACAAGAATGTTTACTTGATAGGACAAATACTGTTCGATAAATCATTTCTCGATATAGATTATTCTGATAACGTTTCAACTTATATGCTATGTTGCCACCATATAGCTATAACGTCTCAAGTTCTATAATTTATAATTCTAATTGGTGGGAACTTAGTAAGGAGGTTTTTGAATATGGAGAAAGTATTAGTGTTGTTTAGCGATGCCCTTTTACTTGCTGCACCAATGTATGAAAAGAACACACAGCTATGGGAAAAGTGGAATAGATATTATGAGGAAGTACAGGGAAATCATGACAAAGTAGTAACTTCAGCTAATATATCCCCTTCATTTTCAGCTCTTGTCTCTTGGTTAGGCCAGAAACAAGAACAAGGGATTTCATTATTGCATATATACGCAAATCTAGATAAATATAAAATTGAGATTCGAAATGTACTCGATAAAATAATAGAGCAAGAATTTGGAGGTACGTCTGAAGAAGTTGAAACGTCTATAATATCTAATACAACCGATGAAAAGTTAAAAGAGCATTCAATTGATCTACAAGAGGATTACTATCCGGTAAGTAATGATGCGGTATATTATCAACTACGAGATGGTATAGCCAAGAATCACTTTGAAGAAGATGAAGTAGGAGCAGTATCTGTTTTACCATTAGAAACTAAAAATACAAGCGGAGTTGCTCAGCTATCGTCACACAAGGATGAAGATTTAAGGCTAGTAAATACTAATGAAGCAGAAAGATGGTCAATACTAGTCGATGGTGTTATTAGTAATATGGATGATCTTACCGCAGACTGTTTAGATACAATTACAATACAGTGGTTGAATCAAGCGAAATCTCAAGATGATTTTATTGATTTCAGCTATGAAAATGTACTAGATATGTGTAATATACCAAAAGCATCAGCAAACGGTATTGAGTATTATCGCGCAGAAGATAAAATAAAAATTGCACAGCGTATAGCTGCCTTGGCAAGTATCTTTATTTATTTAAATGATGATAATGAGGTCGTAGTTTTAAATGATCGCGCAGAAACTGGTGAGCAATTTGAAATGAAGCGTGAAATAATTAAAAGACTTTTCGTTTTAGATTCTGTAGTTCTTTGGAGAGATAAAAATACCAATGATTACGTAGGTATTGAATCTTGTAGAATAAAGCCGGGTAGCTTTTTGTCAATGTATTTATACGGATCTAGTAGCACAACAGCGTTAT
This sequence comes from Bacillus sp. FSL E2-8887, assembly GCF_038007205.1. Taxonomy (NCBI): domain Bacteria; kingdom Bacillati; phylum Bacillota; class Bacilli; order Caryophanales; family Bacillaceae; genus Bacillus; species Bacillus sp. FSL E2-8887. The sequence continues at coordinate 218,049 of NZ_JBBOWS010000002.1, read as the reverse complement.
TATCTAAAAAAGCATTGGAGTATAATAGTTATCGACACAAATTCCATAAGCGACTAATTCGCTATTTATCTTGGCAGTGGAGAATTCGACAACAGTACAGTAATTTAAAAAGACCATATTCAATTGGTGGAGAAAAAGGATTACTGTCTGTTATGGGGATTAATATAGCTAAGGGGCGCCCGCACCGTATTCGTGAGCAATTAGAAAATGTATTAATAGATTTAGAAAAAGAAAAAGTTATTTCACATTGGGAGTACGCTGAGGAAATTGATGAATCAAGAATTGGAGAACGGAACTGGTTTAAAAATTATTACTCAAAATTAGGAATCATCATTTTACCACCAAAAGAATTAATGGATAATATTGGGAGTTTAGTGAAGAAAAAAGTAACTGATACTCCGCATAAGCAAGAAAATAATTTGATTACAAATACGGTAGCTCATAGTGTAGTAAGTACTGAGGAGCTAATTAGAGAGAAAATTATGCACCAACATATGCATCAAAATAGAACGATGCGCGAAATAGCAGATGAGTTAGGCTTATCCCCTGCTACACTATCGAGATTCTGTAATAAGAAAATGAAACGCATCTCAAACAGTGTTAATGATAAGTTAACCAAATGGTATGAAAGACAACTGATAATCGAGTCTATGTAAGCAAAAAAGGAGAAAACCACTTTGGAAATGGTTTCCTCTTTTTTTATGAATCTTAATAACGATTGCTAGGTTTACCGGTTCCAATGTACAAAATTAGTCCATTTAACATTTGTTGGTTTGAAATAAAGTTTAATCAAAAATACCTCGCAATCCCAAGTTTTAAGATAAATAAAAAGAATCCATTTTGAAAAAAGATTGATCAAAATGGATTCTTCTCCAGCAGATTTTTGTTTCGGTTTTATAAAAAAGTTTGATCATTTTCTGCCTGTATTGCTCCATAATCGCGCCCTATTGTGGTATTAGTGCTCTTACAATGTAGTAATAATCGGTCCTTCCTTGGTAAGGATAATCGTATGTTCGTATTGAGCCACAAAGCTTTCATCGGTTAGGCAGGTCCATCCATCTTCGGATTGGAAAACTTCCTCTTCAAATGTAGAGATCATAGGCTCAAAGGCAATTACCATACCATCCTTTAAAATTTCGTCATCACAGTGAGAGAAGTAATTGAAAATGTGTTTTGGTTCTTCATGAATCGAACGCCCAACACCGTGTCCAGTAAGATTTTTTATGACTGTTAAGCCATGCTGTTTTGCTACATTGTGTGCAGCTTTTCCGAGCGCGCTTTTTTTTGAACCTGGCTTTGCCTTCTTAAGTCCAGCATCGAATGCTTCTTTAGCAACGTCACATATTTTCTGTAAAATTGTCTCTCCTTCCCCTACTACAAAGGAAATTCCGGTATCTGCGAAATATCCGTTTTTTGAACCTGAAACATCAATATTTACAATGTCCCCTTCTTGAATGGTCCGTCTCCCTGGAATCCCGTGCGCTACTTCTTCATTTATGCTAATGCACGTATATCCAGGAAAATCGTATTCACTTTTTGGGGCAGATTGAGCTCCTGCTTTTTCAAACATCTCTCTCGCAATTTCATCGAGTTCTTTTGTGGTAATTCCAGGTTTCGTACTATGGACTAATTCATCTCGAATCGCACCACAAATTTCACCAATTACTTTTAATCCATTAAAATCCTCTTCAGTCTTTGCAACCATTGTATATCCTCCCTTTTTAAAGTATTTTATGATTAGTATACCATTTAGTTTCTAGCAGGAACGGGGTGTTATTCAACAATCTGGCCCTTTAGTGGAGTAACTTTATTACTACTCAACAGTTCTTTAATCCTCCTTTCAATTCAGACATTCTTTTCACTATAAAAACACCCCTTTAGATAAACAGATCCAAAGGGGCAAAACATCGCAACTTGTTTATAAACGTCGCGTCTTTTTTATAAACACCGTGACTTTATTTAAAAGCGACAACATTTCTTCACTTTCTGATGTATCCTGAGCTACTTTCCATTTTGTCAGCAATCCCCCCTTCCTCTTTCTTGCCAGAATAAACAACAGGTCCAATTTCTTGAACAGAACTAATCGTCATTTGATGTATCTATTGCTTTGTTAAGTTGATAGCTGTATTACAGTAATATGTATAATTCAATTAGTAAATCTATACTTAAATAAAAATATAATAAATTTAGTTGAATTTATTAATATTATGACTCTACATGTTAATTATAAAGATGGTGTACATATGAGATTAACAAGTGAATGTGTAGAACCTAACACTAGAGATACTGAATCTGCAAGTATGTGAGTTAATAACAGAGAAGAGAACTTATAACATGACATTGACAGATCTTCTTTATCAATAGATATAAATGGTAGAAAAATGTTGATAAATAAAAATGAATAGGAAGATCTCTTTATTAAACTAGTAAGTTCATATCAAACCATTTGATATGAAAAGAGCAATACTTTTTTATATTATATACACCCTTTACATGCACAGCTTATATATAGACCTTGTATATAAGCTGTGCAGAAATAAAATGTATTAAATATGTTGATATGAAATTGATATAGGAGCCACAAAACCTTTGTTTTTAATGGTTTATATATACAGCTTATAAATAGGACTTATAAATGCAACTTATATATAAAGTGTATAGATGATTTGTGAAGTTTTTTAACTTGATATGTTTGTGATTTGATATTTTTTATAAAGGATTATTCAAAAGAATGTCAAATTAAATAATAAATTCATAGTTTTATAGACGGTATTGTTAATTACATGAAACCTATAATTGACATGTATAGCTTACATCGTACATATACGTCGTATATATTTATGTTTATATATCAACATTTCGGCCCAACTTAAGACTTATACGCTTTATATATAAGTGCTATATATAATGACTTGATATACGCTTTATAATAATGTAATATATTCGTAGGAATAATTAACCAACGTTTTAAGGGGGAGGCAACTTGAACGAGGTATTGAGCGAAAAGTATAAAGTAATTAAATTTCCTGACGAAGTTGTGAACATGTTTGCAGATATTCTTGAAGAAGACGAAATACTTTATAATGTATTTCATTACATAGGATCTGAGGTAAATAAACAATACCAAGAGACGAAATATATGAGGGGTATCTCAATAAATGAAATAGTAGGTAATGTTGTAATTGATAGGAGAGTTAAGAAATTAAAGGGAAAATCGTATTCATTAGAGGTTGAACGAACCAATATATCAAGAAGATCAGCTGAAGTAAGTGTTAGTACATTATCTTCAATGTCATTAATAACTGAAAAGATTATGCATCCTTATAAATTTTTAATCTCAACAATTAGAGGACAGCAGGTGTTAATTGAACTAGGAAGACGTAAACACACCAATAAATAAGAAAAAGGAGAGATAAAATAATGGCGAAGAACTTTCTGAAAAACGAAGTAGCAGTAAAAATGACAATGGTTGGTTTTGGTCAAGCTGGAACTAGAATGGTAGATAAATTTGCTGAATATAAGCATACGGATGGAACATCTGTGTACAACTGTCTTGCTTTAAATAGTAACGATGGTGATTTAGCCGAATTAAAAAATGTGCCTAAAAGTAACCAAGTATCACTAAAATTAGGCGGACTAGGGAAGAATCCAGAACGTGCTGTAAAAGTACTAGAATCAAATGATGAAGCGAAAGAAAAGTTAAAAGAATTCATCACAGAGCGTGTAAGACCAACAGATGAATTGGTACTATTTTTTGCTGGATTAGGCGGTGGAACAGGTACTTCTACAATCATTAAAGCAATTGAAGAATTCTCGGCTTTTCATAATAAACCTATAATCGCTGAAGAACTTAAAAGTATGGCAATGAAAATTTCTAGAGAGGAATTAATAGCAAATCAACAAAAGTATGCAAGAATTGCATTCAATAATGCAATTGAGCGTAAAGATTTTATTAAAATGGGTATTGTTGTGACACTCCCTGTAAGAGCCGATGGGCCTGATGTACTAAGACAAGTAAATAAATTCTCTCAAGAGATTTGGAAGTTAGCAAATGAACCAGCAAAAGGTGTTGCATTCGTTGTTTTCGCGGATAACCAACATTTCTATGATGAATTTAAGGGATTAAACGAAAATGAGAAAAAAGGTATTGCTAATTCACGAGACTATGCTAATCAGCGCATTGGTGAAATCATCCATGAATTAAATACAGCTTCTAATGGCGCAGGAACATCTGTTATTTTAGATTCTCAGGACTTTAAACGTATTTTATTAGAGAAAACTGGCTGTCTAGTTATTAATAAAATTTCTCGCAATATGAATCAAATTGAAAATAGTAAAGAAATAGTAGATATGTTCTCAGAATCGTTGAAAGGAAGCTCTTTCCACCCTCCTATAGAATTAATGAAAAAGAACGATGATGGTGAGTTGGAGGCTTCTAAGGTGCATCATTTTGGAATGCTTGCAATTCTAGACGAACAAAAGAATATTGATGATTCATTTATGGATGATGCAAAAGTAGAAGTTACGAATACATTACCAATCAACGGTACGGTATTTAATGGGTATTTAATTAGTAAAAATGATTTTATGGGCAGTGTGTATACGTTCTATAAAACTGATGCATTACCGTCCCGTTTGTCTAAAGGTTTAGTTGAAGAATTCAATGAATTTAAAGAGAAGCAAAATCAAATTCAGTTTAAAAAATCTCAAATTAGTACAATTGAAATGCAAGATCAAGACGATGATTTCAGTATTAATTTTGGTGATTACATCGATATGGGAACTAGTAATGAGGAACCATCAGCAGATGCTGAGAATGATGAAGAATTAGCTGCATTTATGGATCCAGACAAAATGTTTGGTACATCAAAATAAAAAAAAGAGGTCTGGGAATATCCCGGGCCTCTTTTTTATTCTGATGTCATAATAGATTGCATATACTCTATCATATTTTCGTTTAAATAATTCTCTATAAAAAGGTGTTTTTTTGCTAGATCTTCCTCTTTTTTAAACCAACCAACTTTTTTCACACGCTCTTCCTCAGGCTTTTCATTCCAGAGTTTTTCAGCTTGTCTTCTTAACTCTTTACGAGCTCTATGTTCAATTATTATGTTATCAAGTCTCTCTTGTCTTTGACGTTCTTTCATAGCAATTGGATCTTCAGGTTGAGGCAATGCTTTTAATACATTTTCAAATTTCTCTTGGAATTGTATTTCGATGTTTTGTAAATGTGCTTGAACTTTTTGTTCCACCAATTTTTCAATTGTCTCAGCTGCGTCTTGAAAATCAATTTGAGATAATACTTCATTAGAGTGGTTTTCAGGAGATACTGGCCTTAGTTCGAATTGATGCGGCAAAAGTTCGATTATGGCATCTAAAGACCACTTTTCATCCCTTTTCTGTTTTATGAAAAGAGCTATATTTAAATCCAATGAATTATATAGCTTTTCATTTGTATTATTGGTTCTAAGTGTCCCGTGCAATCCCTTCTCTTCTAACGTATTGAACCAATTATAAACAGTATTATGGTGTCTACCTACTAACTTAGAAAACTCTGTTATTCGCCAGGCTTTTTCAAAAGCGTCTTCGTGTAATGAGTTCTCATCATCTACCATGGTTTGTTCTGATTGATTTTCCTGCTTAATCATAATCTTACCTCCTTAACAGTATGTAATTGTGCTGATAAATGACATTAACATGAAATATGAGATTGATATGTTAAGTGTTTTTCGACGATATTAATAGGAATCCCTTCCTTATCTAGTATTAACATGAAAGATAACATTAACATGTTACATTCAAAGTGTTAACAGCACATTAACAAAGTGCGGTTTATTCCTGCTAAATGTTAATGTTTTGTTAACTGGGACTTAAAATGCATCAATATTATATAGGATTAATTAGGTAACTTTGCCCCCTATATCCTTATAAATTGTTGCTATGAGATTGACATTTTTACTCACTTAATATTAATGATAAGTAAATATAACCGATTTGTAAATAAATTATGAGGATATAGCATTGAACTTTCAAAAATAATAGGTATAAATATGATAAAAAGAGTCCATATTATTAATAATTGTAGTATGAGCCTGTTTTATTCATAACACTTGAGAGTATAGAACGGATATCTGTTTGACTAATAGAGGCAGTGTCTCTTTTTAACTGATCCCAAGACTAGTAAAGCAATTTTCGATAATAACTATTATAGGTCTCTATATGAACGTTAAATTCTAATTATATGACTGTATAGGATAGTTAATTTATTGGTTGTTAGTCGTTTGAAACACTATAAAGTACTATTCGCTTTGTTGATTAGCTTCAATGATTATTTTGTAAGTGTAAATCACAAAGAAAAAGCTGTTACTAATAGGATCTATGCGGCCTTTATTAATTGTAAATAATATTCAATCGTTGTGAACCTGGTATATTAATAGCGCTACTAATAAGGATCTACATCAATCAACGTTTTGTTAATGTCTTGTCATTGATAGAATTAAGTATGGTTGATATAAGATTAACAATTGTGTTGTTCTAAGTATTAACATGTTAATGTTTCTTGATATGTCAATCACATTTCTAGTACGTATGCGGACCTGTTTCTGTAGAATGTCAATCTTATGTCAATACTCGTAGAGATAATTTCTTTAATTAAAACATTGTTCCTTCAATTACATACCCAAGAGTGGATTTAAAACTTCTAAAGCTTATATTACAAAGTGATTTTTCTCAAATTAAGATAGTATTCTATTGATATGAATTCACTATAATGGACAGTAATTTGCTTGATAGTCTGCATTTTTTAATAATTTTCAGCGCGGAATTTCTAGCGATTTATAAAGCGTGGTTCTTAACTAGTGTGGATTTTCGCATTTTAATTCTCATCCTAATAAAGTTGTAGTTTTATAGATCTGTTGTTAATGTCTTGTCTTTATTAAAACCAATGATAGTTAACATAATATTGATATTTTTTATTCTCTGAGGATTAACATGTTAATGTCTGTTGATGTGTCAATCCCATTCTCGGTATGTATTTAGATCCTACTTCGCGAAATGTTAATGTCATATCGATACTCCATGAGAAGAATTTCTTTATATGAAGTACTAAATCTTCAATTATGCATCTAATGGTAAATCGGGAATCTCTAAGTTGCATGTTACAAAGTAATTCTGATATTACTTTATTAAATACAATCAGATACACTGGATGTAATTTTACTTTACAGTCTATATGTTCTATTAATCTTCCGCTCGAAATTCTTTTATCAATATATAAAGAATGTTTCTTTATATATTGATAAGGAATCATTCTTTATATATTGAGGGTTTTTAAATGCTTTGGATTTTTGTATTTCAATTCTCATTCTAGTAAACCTATGATTTATCGATGTATTGTTAGTAATAGTAAGGGGAGTTGACATGAGGTTAACATTTTAATTCTTCCTAATGTCAACATGTTAATGTTTGTTGATATGTTAATCTCATTTCTTGTCTGTATTTCAATTCGATTTTGCAATATGTTAATCTCATGTTAATATCCTTTAGGGGGAATTTCTTTGTATGAAGTACTAATTCTTCAATATTTATACCGATTGTACAGCTTTTTAGAGTAATAGTATCAGTATGTCCAAGATTTAAAGATTACTTACATGTATTTTGAAGTTTTTGTACCTGAACCGTTTATACTATTTGTAGGATTTTCTGCTTTTTTGTCGAATATACTTAATGCAAGGAGGGACATTACATGATTATTAAAGACTATTTCATCAATCTTTCTATTTTTTCTTTACTTGTTAGCGCAGCAATATTTATTCAAGTGTTTACGATTCATTCCAGGCGATATTTTGAAAAATTCTATGGAGGGATCATCGCAGTTACTTTGATGTTCTTTTCGTTTCCGTACATGGGATTTTCCTACGATCTCCGGGCTGTTCCTCTTATCCTTTCTTTTATTTACTTTGGTCGCATTGCTGGTTGGATTACATTAATTAGTATTATTATAATGCGCATCTTTTACATTGGTGGGTATTGGGAACCACCTGTGATGGCTTATTTCGGTATGGGTATTCTATTTACTATTTTTAAAACTTATTTCAAAAGCCTTCATCCATTTAAAAGTGCACCTCTATACTTTTCTGTTTTTGTGGGTATGAAGTGGTTAGTAGGTGTATTCTTTATTACTACAGTGCTTTACACTCCAGGATTAGTATTTATAGCTTTAGGACTTTTAATCGGTGTTTTTCTTATGGAAGCTTACCAAAGATTATATTACTTAACACAGGACTTATCTAAAACGAATCAAAAATTAAAAAAATCGAAGCAAGAACTCAAAGATACCGTACATGAGCTTCAAGGGGGTATCTTTAAATTCAAAAAAACGGATAAACATTTTATACACACTTTGTGTGATGGACAGTTTTATTATCAAAACGGAATTTATTCTGAACGGGTGGTAGGAAAAAGCTTACGTACTATTGATGCTTCTATTATTCCTCCCCATTTAGTTCCACAATTAATGAAGTATTATCTTCAGGCGTGGGAAGGGAAAGAAATTATATTTGAATTACCCTGGCCGAATGATAAAACTATTATTCTTATTGCGCTTAGACCGATTAAACGAAATGGACAAGTTATTGAAGTTGTTGGTTCTACAGTCGATATAACCGAAAGGAAAAAGGTAGAATCAGAATTAAGGGCAACTAAAGAATTACTGGAATCATTTATAAAACATAATGTAGATGCGATTACCATATCTGATCGGGAGGGACATATTTTACAAGCTAATAAAGCTTATGAAAAGATATTTGGTTGGTCATCACACGAAATCATAGGTAAAAGATTACCTTGTGTGCCTGATTTCTTAATGGATGAATCACTCGGAAATATACAGAAAATTCTAACTGGAGAATCTGTAGTTACGAGATTAGAAACAGTTAGACAACGTAACGATGGAAGCCTTCTTGATGTCAGTCTGACAGTTTCACCTATTCTAGATGTAAGGGGAAATGTGATAGCTTTATCTGCAATATGTAGGGACATTTCCGAAAGAAAACAAGCAGAAAGAGAACGGCAACGATTACATCAACAATTAAGAGATAGTGAAATGAAATATCGTGCACTAATTGAACAAGCAACTGATGCAGTATATGTTGTAGAGTTGAATGAGGATCAATTTCCAAGTCGATTTATTGAGGTAAATCCTGTTGGATGTAACAGATTTGGATATAGTAGAGAAGAGCTTCTCTCGATGCCATTTCCCAATAATGTACCACAAGATTCTCCAATTATCATACAGTTGTTAGAAAAAATTAGAGAGGGACAGACTTCTTTCACTTTGCAAGATGAACATATTTTTCCAACCGGAAAAACAATAACAACCGAATTTAGTGTCCGTATTTTTAACTTGAATGGCAAAAAAGTTTTCTTAAGTATCTCTCGTGATATCACTGAACGGTTAAAAACAGAAGAGTTACTACGGAAATCTGAAAAACTTGCTGTTGTAGGACAATTAGCGACTGCAATGGCTCATGAAATTAATAATCCATTAACCGCAATGAAAGGGTTTATGCAATTACTAAAATCAACAGAAAATGAGAATAATCAGGGGTATATAAATATAGTATCATCAGAGATTGAGCGTATAGAAAGTATTACAAATGAATTTATGATGGTAGCTAAACCACAGGTGGTAAAGATACAACCTAATGATATTAGTGTGCTAATGGATCAAGTTTTAATGCTACTGCAACCTCAAGCAATGATGAATAATATACAAATTAGAATCGATTTTACACCTGGTATTCCATTGATTCCATGTGAGGGAAATCAATTAAAACAAGTATTTGTTAATATTTTAAAAAATGCAATTGAATCCATGCCAACGGGAGGAGGAATTTTGATTCAAATTGATAAACTTGATAATGATCAGATAAGCATTCGCTTTATAGATCAAGGGTGTGGGATTCCAAAAGAACGTATACCATATCTAGGAGAACCTTTTTACAGTATTAAGGAAGAGGGGATTGGCTTAGGATTAATGGTCTGTTATAAAATTATCGAAACACATCAAGGAAAGGTATTTATTGAGAGTGAAGTAAATAAAGGAACAACAGTTGAAGTTACTCTCCCTATTTGTACAATTCAAAAGTAATACCTTTCTTTACAGATTTTCCGAACGGGAAAGCCCATCCCCTTTAGGGGTGGGAGTAGTAATAAGGCAGGCGTGAAAATCCAATTGGAATATGATTTACTTAGTGGTCATTGGGAACTGTGGTTACAATTACAACTAGATCCGGTCAAATTATTGGACCTGCTATATTACAACAATTCATTTCAACACTTTGTATAGTTATATTAGAGGAGGAAGGTATAATAACACCGGCATCTTCTAGTTATATCTTCATAAGTTGTGAAGATATAGAAAGTGTTACATTAAATACTTAATAATAAAAAAGGTTCACTCCTATATAAAAATAGATAAGGAGTGAGCCTTTTTTGTAATTTATAGATGTTTGATAGGTTCAAAAGAAATTATTGATTCATTAAATATATTGTATATGTATGTATAAATTTAAGGACGTGATAAATATGGTAAATTGCAGGAGGGGTTGCCAACCTAACTTTTGTAATTGTCCTCCAATTCAAAGACAAGATATAATTCCTTTGACATTAACAGCATTGACTAATTGGACCAATATTCTTAATGAGCTCATTGTATCAATACCAGCAGTACTTACAGTACCCACACCGCAAAATATAGGGAAATTAGTTGTTATTCTAAATCAATTATTAGCATTTGCACAAGCGGGATTTTTAAATCAACAACAACAAGCAGATCTTATATCTATTACTAAGAACTTAATTACTATTTTAAATATATCTCAACTAAATTTTATTGTTTTAACAACTGAATTACAAACATTAGTAAATAATTTATTATCCCTTATTAATTTATTTGTTATTGATAACACTACAAGACAGGCACAAATACAATTAATACAAAAGATTATTTTGCCCTTGGCTCAGTTAGGCCCGACAGGAGTAACAGGTCTAACAGGAGCAACAGGTCCGACAGGAGACATAGGTCCAACGGGAGCAACAGGCCCGACAGGAGACATAGGTCCAACGGGAGCAACAGGTCCGACAGGAGTAACAGGTCTAACAGGAGCAACAGGTCCGACAGGAGACATAGGTCCAACGGGAGCAACAGGTCCGACAGGAGGAGTATTAGATTTTGCGGATTTTTATGCGTTGATGCCCCCTGATAATGCTGCAACAGTTGCAGTCGGTGGAGACGTAGATTTTCCAAGAGACGGACCTTTTAGTGGGGCGGGGATTGCACGTACTGGTGCTGATACATTTAATTTGTCTGCAATCGGTAGTTATCAGGTCTTGTTTCAGGTGAGTGTGACCGAAGCGGGTCAACTAGTTTTAACTCTTAATTCGGGAGCAGGAGCTGTTGAATTAGCTTATACGGTAGTTGGTCGAGCAACGGGTACTTCTCAGATAGTAGGAATGGCTCTTGTGCAAACATCAGTCATCAATTCAATACTTACTGTACGAAATCCTGCTAGCGAATCCACAGCACTAACCATTACTCCTCTGGCTGGAGGAACAGAGTCTGTTTCAGCACATCTTGTTATTACGCGACTTAGATAAAAGCGAAAAATAGAATTGCATAGGTTGTAGGCTATAACTATCAAGTTAAGGAAAATGTTATAAAAGTCCCTTTAAATCTTTTGAGGGGATTTTTATAGGTTTTTAGATATAGTGATTTCTTCTAAAGAAAACTATGTAAAAAAGCTAGCATAGATCTAGTTTTTTTAGATGTTCTAATCTCTTTATTTTTCATATTTTGAATGTAAACTAATGATAAAAAGTTTACATTAGAACTTACAATTGAAATTTCAGCATACAATGCTATGAACATTTACAATATAACCTTGGTCGGTTAATAAGAAAAAAAAGAACATGTAGAAATTACTACATGTTCTTTTTGAGGCGATTCATTTTTAAATATTCCATTTGGAAATAATCTTTTAAGTAACTTTTCTTATAGTTTTATGAATAAAAAGTCTCTTCAGAAGATGTGAAGGGACTTTTTGAGATTTTTAAATACATGGACTACCGATAAGTGGTTTTATGTAAACTAGATGTGTATATGGGCTATATTTTTGAGAACAAAATAAGAGTTAAGCAGCCTTATAATTTAATCATAACTCAGTTGATTGTAATTATCATGTTGCGTTGGTTTGGAAAATTTTTTTAGTTTAAATTATAAGGAGTAAGGTGAAGATGGTTATAAGGAAAGGAAGGTAGAGTAAAAATGCTATTTAATATTCTAATTGCATTTGTGTTACCTTGGACTGTTGGGATTTTTCACCTTTACAAAAAAGAGAGAAGAATTATACCTCTGATTGGATCATTTTGTTGTGTCGTTGCTTTTGTTGTAAATGAATTCGGCTTTTATTGTGGTTTTTGGAGAATTGCTCCTTTCCTTGATCAAAAAACTTTGTCTGCTTTACCCTTTAATATAGGACTTTATCCGATTTTGGCAAGTTACTTGATATTTTTTATAAAGAAAACCAAAAGACCTTACTTGATGGTCTTTTTCATATCCCTATTTACTACTCTTCTTGAAATGACATTAGTTTTAAGTGGAGAAATCGTATATGGTAACGGCTGGAATATTATTTGGACATTTTTTTCCTATATCATCCCTTATATGTGGGTGTACTGGTATTACCTCTATTTAAGAAAGTTAGAAGTCATGAGCTAAATCCTGAAGGCAACATAATAGAATTCGAATGTTTTTGATTGTCGATAACGAGATTTATGTGAACTAGTAGTATGTATCCTTAACTTGTTTATTTACAAGTTTTTGAATGTATACTTTTGTTAGTGATTTTAGAGAAAATGAGTAATTAGGGTTCAGCCAAGATATATGTATAACTAGGTCACAAGGACACTTGTATTTACTTTATTATTTATCCAACGTCTTCATTATTGATAATGATAATACAAGAAATGATCTAACGTAAAAAAGAGCAAACCGTATTTTTTATACAGTTTGCTCTTTTTTAGTTGGATGAGTACCAGCGTTCCTACAACTGGGGGCAAAGAAGCTGCCTGTTCTTTTTGAGTTGAAGGCAATATTACAACTTGTTTTTATTAGTTTGCTATTTTCATACTTTTGTAAAACTCGTTTTCACTAAATGAACATTAAACATGTTTTAAAAATTGTCCTTTTCTGAACAAGCTAGATATTTTCATCTTGTTATTTTTACCAGATTCATTTAAATATGGTATTTTATTAATAGAACAAACTAGTGTTTAGATATTTATTTTAATTTGAGGGGAAAGATTGATGTGAAACCTATAAATTTAGTGTCTTTAGTTGATGCAAGTGAAAAACTAGCACCTTCCGTATTTGAATTATATAAAGAACATTTTGATATTAAAGTTAAACAAGATGAAATCGAAGATTTAAGTTCTTTAGTCGAAGAGCTTCTATCATTTGTCGATATTTTAAAAATAGTAGATGGATTTTATGTAGGATATAAAATTAACCAAATTAATAAAGAGTTTGATCTTTTAAGATTTGGAGAAGAAACTATTATAAATATAGAATTGAAAAGAAAAAGTACTGGGGATAGAATGAAAAAACAACTTTTAAGTAATAAATATTATCTCGGTTTTTTAGGAAAGAAAGTTTTACAGTTCACTTACGTTGCTTCGGAAGAAAAGCTTTATTACTTAAATGAAAAGGAAGAATTTGAAGAAAGTGATATTGAATTTTTATTTAAACAAATAAATAAACAAAAGCTAATTGAAATTGAAGACATACAGAAGGAATTTGATCCTTGTAATTATTTAGTGTCTCCATTTAATTCTACAGAAGCTTTTATAGAAAATCAGTATTTTTTGACTGAACATCAAGATAACTATAAAACTGAGATTATAAACTTAAGTACAGAGGCAGGACCGTCTTATATTGCAATTGAAGGGGCTGCTGGAACAGGTAAAACCCTTCTAGCTTATGATATTGCAAAAGAATATAGAAATAAATCCAAAAGAGTACTTATTATTCATTGTGGAACTTTAAATGCCGGTCATAGAAGACTAATGTTTGACGATTGGGAAGTAACAGGTATTAAAGGCTATGGGAGTTACAGTTTCAATGAATATGATCTTATTGTTATAGATGAAACTCAACGTATACGCAAAGACCAATTAGAGGACATTTTACAAAGGACTAAAGATACTAATGTAAAGTGTATTTTTTCATATGATCCTGATCAATGTCTTGCTAGTTGGGAAGTTGAAAACAATATTCCTGGATTTTTAGAAGATGAGGTTTCTCCAAGACATTATCCATTGACAAAAAGAATTAGAACTAATAAGGAGATAATTTCTTTTACTAATAACTTATTTGATACATCGAAAAGTAATGCACATCAAGTTTATTCTAATATTAGCATGCAGTATTTTGAGGATCGTACTAGAGTAATGGACTACACTCAAGAAATGATAAATAGGGGATGGAAGGCTGTAAATTATACGCCTGCTTACGGTAATAAATATTATCCATATGAAGCGTTTCAAAATGGAGATAACGAAAGCGCACATCAGGTTGTTGGGCAGGAATTTGATAATGTAGTCGTAGTGATTGATTCCAATTTTGTTTATAATAAAAATCTACTAACAAGTAAAGTCAATTATTATTATGATAATATAAAAATGCTGTATCAAATAATGACAAGAGCGAGAAAAAAATTGCATATTGTTATCATTGATAATGAGAAAATTTTAGAGAAATGTTTAGAAATCTTAGGGTCTAAGAACATTGTTAAAGCTTAAAAATTCATGAGAATAATGATAATAATATTGGTATTATAGAAGAAAACCAAAAAGCCATTTCCTTTAGAGAATTGGCTTTTTTAAATGAATTATTTCACATCTATTATATTAGAAAATTGCAGTTTCATCTTGTTATAAAAAGCATCGGTACATATAACAGCACTATTTTGCTGGTCAATACCAACAACAGTCATATAGCTAGAGAGTATATAACCATCTTCATAATATGTAATTAGTATTTCTTTTTCAGATAATAAGGAACATAACAATATGTTCTCAATCAGCTCTTTTTCTTCAGCTGTTAAGATCGGCCGAGTTACTTTGTTTTTCTCCTTGATGATTTCACGAATACCAGCAAACTGTTCAGGCATTGCTGCAAACGGAGTGAATTTCACCATTCTTCTTCCTTTTGGCATATTAGCGTTAATCATGATTTGTGTCCTCCAATTAGTGTATTTCTGTGTCTAGCTGTAGCGCTATGCGTGTAGGAAATCCCTCGTAAAATACTGTTCTTCCCAAACCTTGTGCGTATTTCATCCATTACTTTTGTTAACTTCACTTCTTGTTCTCGTTTCGGGACATTATCAAAAAGAGAAATTTGTTCTTCCCCTTCTTGAAGTAGGTTTGTTAAGGATATGTTTATGCTGCGAATGGGTTCGCCAGTATATTGTTGATGTAAGAAGTATGTACAGATATGATAAATATCCATCGTTAGATTTGTTGGGCGGTTTAAAGTATGTGTTTTTCTAATACCACCTGTATAACTCTTGCTATAACCGACAGAAAAATGAACAGTTTGAGCAAGTTTGTTTTGTCTTCTAAGTCGATAACAAACTTCTTCAATATGTTCCAGCAGGATGATCGGAAATTCTTCTATTGTGTAGTCACGCATTAGAATTTGGCTTTTACCAATAGAAGTTGTGGCAGGAACATATTTTTCTGAAATACGACTAAAGTCAATTCCGTGGCTATGTAAGTGTAATTCTTCACCAATCTTGCCGAAGCTCTGCTTTAAGTATTTAAGGGGATAATTGGCTAAATCTCCAATAGAATGTATTCCCTTTCGATTTAACTTTTCTTCAGTTTTATATGATATGCCCCAAAATTTATTAAGTGGTCGTATGCTCCATAGTTTTGCAGGTACATCCTCGTACTTCCAAAATGCAATCCCGTCTTTGTTCTTCTTAGCATCAATGTCTAAAGTAACCTTACTCATGAGTGGGTTAGGAGCAATTCCGATGGTACATTCAACTCGTGTATGATCATATATTTCACGTTTGAATTTCATAGCGAATTCGTATGGATCTGGGGCGAATAAATGGATGCTATCTGTAATGTCCATAAAAAATTCGTCTATGCTGTATTGGTGAAAATCTTCAATAGGAACGTATTGTAGAGCTAATTTCGTTATGTAATTTGAGCATTTTATATAAGTTCCCATGATTGGGTTTACCACAAGAATGTCTTTACGCCGTGGTATTTCGTACAACCTTGCCATTTTCTTAACACCTAATGCCTTTAATGGTGGTGTTGCAGCCAAAACAATAGAGCCATTTCTGTTCACATCTCCTACTACAGCTAATTTGGTATGTAGTGGGTCTAATCCCATCTTGATGCAACTAACTGAAGCATAAAAGCTTCGAAGATCTACACATAAAACAATTCGATTCGGCAAAATTGAGTAGTCATACACCTTTACGCCTCCTTAACAACAAGAACATCTGTTCTTATTATACACGAATATACGTTCTCTTATGAAGGAGTTTTTATAAAAAAATAAAACTGACTCTAGTTAGCCAGTTTTTACATATCCCAAAAGTCGGTAGATTTAACGTTTGGTTTTATTTGCCTAATAACTTTTAAAATCTTTTTCATTACAGTTGGACTAGGTATGTATTCTTTATCATTGCACGCCTTTGAAACTGTAGGACGACTTAATTTCGCGGTCTTTTCTAAATCATTTTGGGTGAAGCCATTCCGATCTAAAAAATCACCTAATTTCGTTCGGTTTTTCCCTCCGAATTTCCAAAACACTTAAATCCCTCCTGAACCTATTTTCAACATTGTGGACATAAATGTAAAAAACTATTCGCATAGACGGCAAAAGTTTTTTACATAATGTACAAGCTGTCCACAATATGATGTATCAAAGCAGCTACCACGGTATTTATTAAGGTAGAAGAATACGAGGTTACCAAAGTAAGTTGCGAATGATTACCACAGTATTTATCAAGATTTCTACCAAGGTAAAACTACCACGGTATTAAGTAGATGAAGCTATGTAATATCTACATTCTAAATTCTGTTTATAAAGGGGGCATTTAAATGCGTGCTAGGAAAGAAACAATTCCTTTTCGCAAGTTTATGGATCGGTCATACAAAGATAAAGAAAAGAAAATTCGTAAATACAATTCATTAAGTCCTTTCGCATTCCTTCATATGTCGGATCAGGTATTACATACTTACATTGCATTAGGAGTTATGGGAACGATTTTAATCGGAGCAGTCATGTTAGAAAAATACTTGGTGCGACATGACTATATATCAGCAGCTAAATTTGTAAGTGAAGGTATTTATCACGGAACGCGAATTGGTGGAGTTTGTTTGATTGGATATGTATTTGTTCGTATCGTAATCATGTTTTAAGGAGGGAAGGGAGTAATGTGGATTATAAAGGAGTGGGTTCGTACGCAAAGGTTAAGGAATCAGCTTATGGAGGTGTTCGGAAAAGCAGGTTTATATACGGAACATCAAACGCGTGGGGGAAAAGTGCCTATTTATCCAAAGGTGCATAATGTTTCTTCTTCAGCAGAAAGCGTGAGGTATGTTTTTACCATACCAAACGGATTAGATCCACAGAAGATTGAAAAGAAGTGGTTTTGTTTTCAGCAAATATTAGGACGGAATATTACGATTGAAGGGGATGTGAAAAAGTTTGTACTACATGTATTCCGTTCAGATGCTGGACTAAAACCATACAATTACTGTTATAAAGAATGGCAGCCCTTATTAAAAGGGTACCGTCTTCCTGTTGTGGTTGGCCGGGATCAATTTGGAAAAACGATTACGTACGATATGGTTGATTCCAATACACCACACTTATTAGTAGCAGGGGAAACGGGAAGCGGGAAAAGTAGTATGGTACGTGTTGTACTATCCACACTCATTCAATATATGTCTCCTGATACGTTGCATTTGTATCTTGGAGATTTAAAAAACTCTGAATTTCATTTCTTGCGAAGAGTGAAGCATGTAAAAGAAGTTTGTATGGAAGAAATTGAAATGAAAATAATGCTTCAAAAGATGTGGAAGGAAATTAGAGAACGAAGAAAACTTATGGAAGAATATGAGGTTGATCATATTGATGCGTACAACAAGTTAAATCCAGATCATCAAAAACCATATATTCTACTTGCTATTGATGAAGTGGCCATGCTAAAAGATGAAAAAGAGTGTATGACTACAATTGAAAAGATTTCAGCAGTCGGCCGATCACTTGGGGTGTTTCTTATGCTTAGTATACAGCGGCCAGATGCGAAAGTGTTGGATGGTAAGTTAAAGCTAAATATGACCGTTAGAATCGGCTTTAAATGTGATAGTGCAATTAATAGTAATATCATGGGTACTCCTGGTTCAGAGCATTTAGAGCAATCTGGCCAAATGATTTTAAAACGAAATGGATTAAAGAAAGTGCAAGCTCCTTATTTGGAATTAAGTAAGGCGAAACAAATTGTTGAACCGTATCGCATGTCTAAAGGAGAGAGGATACTCCATAATTCTTTGCAGGAAGAAATGCCGCTATTTGGGGTGTTAGATGATGAAGAGTAGAGATAAAGGAATCCTGAATGATTTGAATCGATTTAGATGCATGTCCCGTGACGATATTATTGACTTGCATTTTCAAGGCTTAAAGAATGCGGTAACTTGTTGTAATACGGTTATGAAACGATTAAGAAGAGACGGCTATGTTGATGCTAACGTATTGCAGCACCCATACATTTATTTTCCACAACCCAGTTCTATCAGAAAAACGAGTCAAAAAATTCCTCATTTCCTTGGTATTGTGGACGTATACAAACAACTCGTTCATTATGAAAATCCTAAACTATTCGAAGTTGAACCAAAGTATAGGAAAGAATATATGGAGCCGGATGCTTTTACAATATGGCGTAGATCGCCATTCTTTATTGAAGTTCAAAAGTCAGTGTACAGTAAAAAGCTAATGCAAGATAAGATAAATAGATATGAGTTATACTTCCATAACCAAGAATGGCATAATGAATATTGGCAACCGAAAGCTTCTAAATTCTTTCCTTCAATCCTTATCATTACTGACAAACATTACGACGTTCAATCTCCTTATTTCCGTATATTCCAGGCGAATTCTATAGAAAGTTTTATGAATAATTTAACAGTGAAATCATAAAGAAAGCCTGCATAGTGCAGAGCTTTTTTCTTTTTGATAATCTATTAAGCCATGTGTGATGCTGATTGTTAGAAGGTGGTAAATCTTCTTCTGGAATGATATCTCCATAATTAATAATTTGTACAATAACCTCTCCATTATCACTATATCCATTCATATCAACAAGTTGTCCCACATATCCGTTTGTACCAATATCTTTTTAAAGTACTCTAAAAAATGCACTTTATCTTATCTTTACTTTATTTTTAAATTTCTATATTAAACTTTAAACCTAAAGGAAATGAATTTGAGTCTAAAAAGGGGCAGGGAAATAGATGATTATTACATCTTTTGTAAATAACCAACCACCATTGAAAAATGGAATTTCTTATACGAGGAGGAATATATGAAGAATACGAGTAAAAAACAAATTATTATATTATTCTTTATTAGTATTTTAGGTTTAGGAACAATGCTTGGAATACTATATTTTAATCATAAAACTAATATTGAACAAAATAAAGCGCTCGCTACCGAAAAACGTGTATTGCAATATGAGCCTACCTTGAAAAAAGAATTAGAAAAATATAATTTAGGAGGGAAAACAGCAGTTTTATTAGGAATTATGTACCAAGAGAGTAGAGGTGAGGGAAACGACCCTATGCAGTCATCTGAATCACTTGGATTAAAGCCAAATGAAATTCAAGAGACAAGCTTGAGCATTAAACAAGGGGTAAAACACTTTGCTAAAATGTACAAATATGGAACGGAAAAAGATGTTAGCATGGATACAATTATTCAAAGCTATAATATGGGGCCAGGGTATATTGATTTTATTGCTAGTCAAGAAGTTAAACAACACTCGGAAGATTCGGCCAAAAAGTTTTCTAAGATGAAAGTTAATCAAAACCCAGCGATGTACACTTGTGGTGGAAATAAAAATAATTTTAGGTATCCATATTGTTATGGTGATTTCACATATGCCACAAAGGTGAATGAAAAAACAATACTTATTGAAGAACTTCTTCGAAATGTACATGACTCTTCTAAATAAGCTGTATAATGATACCGTCGGTTTTGGTGCAAAAATAGAATAAAAGATAATAAAGCGCATAGATTCCTAACGGAATCGTATCTTATGCCGCAAGTCCAAACAATTGATGGATGAATTCTTTTTGATTTTGGACAGACTGGTCCCGTAAATCAACCTGTTCTTTTTTAATCATATGCATGACTTCTACTCCAGAAAGAATGGATGTAGCTGTGTCAAAACATTTGAACCCTAGCATAGAACGAATTCGCTTCTTTATAAAACGATGATCTTGTTCTACTATGTTATTCAAGTACTTTTGTTGTCTAAGTCGCATACCACCAGGTATGCTTTTTCTTTTTCAACTGTTCAATTGCAATAGGATAAACTGGATTTTTATCGACTGTTATAACAGGAGGTTTTGAAACATGAAAAGACTGCAAGGCCTTATTGAAAAAGTGCTTTGCAGCCTTCTGGTCTCTTGTTTTGCTTAGGTAAAAATCGATTGTATTTCCTTTTGAATCAATAGCACGATACAGGTACATCCATTGACCTTTTACTTTGATATATGTTTCATCGACTCTCCAGGAGTCATTTGTTTGTTTAAGGTGACGTCGGATTCGTTTGTCCAATTCAGGACCGTACTGATGAACCCAACGCATAATCGTTGTATGAGAAATGGATAAGCCCCGTTCCTCCATCATTTCCACTAAATCACGAAAACTGAGGTTGTACCGTAGGTACCCTCTTACCGTTAACAAAATAATATCAGGCTGATAATGTTTCCATTTGAATACATATTCCTTTTCCATACCAATCACGCACCTTCTTTAGATTAGTTGTATCAGTATGTCCAAGATTTGTAGATTTATTGCAATTGTCCTGAAGTTTTTGCACCAGAACCTCTTTTAAGGCAACCATGTTGAATCCTCCAATTATTAATTGTTTAATATAATGAAAAAAGGACAAACCTAGTCCTGTTAGGGATATATAGGTTTGTCCTTTAGTATGTGGGGTAATGATATGTTTAATTACCATTATTATAACTGAATTTACAAATATTTTCAATTAGGTCTGACATCTTATTAACAGGCATACTAGTAATATTAAAATCTATTATAAATATATATCTTATATATTAAAAAGAAATAAAGATAAAACTTTTATAGGTTATCAAAAATAGGGAATAGACTTACTCCCACAAGGGAAAATTTGATATAAGAGCATAAAAAATCATAAATTGTAGAAAATGTTTTCGTAGATTCAAGGATTAATAGACTTTCAATTCTACAAAAAAGCATAAAGAAAATTACATGTTTCTACATGAAATCGGAAAGAAATTGATACAGATTACATTATATTTATTCAATCATGTAAACAGGGCTTATTTTCATTATTTTGGTAAATGGAGTAGTATTCATCGAAGAAATATCCACAATTTGTCCAGATAAAGCTGCTATTTGTTAACATTATTCAGTATTTACACATAATCCACACTATTATTGATGATTTTTATTAGATGGATTGAACGGCACTAGTATTTTCAAGGCTATTGGGAAAATATTGTTCACATTTGATCATATTTGTCCTCATATCCACTGTTTTTATAATTTTCCTTCCGATTTTTTGTAGGTATAGTAGGATAGGTTTTACTTCAGAAGAAGAATACTCCCTAGTGTTATGTGGAGAGTTATGTATAGATAGAAGAGAATTTGTATAGAAGCGCATAAAAAAAGACTCCATTTTACATGAAGTCCTTCTGATTTGGTATTTATAAATAGAGTATTAGAAAAGGGTTACTAATAAAACAAACACGAATAGCCCTCTACTTTCGATTTTTTCAAAAATAGAGAGCTTGTTACTATTATTTTATTTCCATTGCGCTTAGCACCTGATCTGGAGCTGTTATTGTTGCACCAGCACGTATTAAGTGTTCAAAGGTACGCATAAACTCTAGTAAATTAAATTGCTTTGGCAGCTCAATTACACGAAGTTTTTCTTGTGGTAGTTTATCAATTGCTTCGATAAACCATTCACGTACATCACTTGGAATTGTGCGTTCTTTATGGCCACGAACTTTTAACTTTTCACGCATTTCAATTTCTAAAGCGATATATGCATGGAGATTAACACCCTGATCATATGCATATTTTCTGAATAACGTTTCTTCCTGGTATTTTAGGTAATTACGGTGATAAGACTCTTCCGTCACTGGTACCGCAAACTTCTGTTTCAGTAGTGCATGCACATTTTTAAACATCTTCTTAATGTTACGAAGTGAGTACATTGAATAATGTAGACCAAAATTAAAGACAGCTTGTTCACGGTCACTATTTCTCTCTTTTGGTATATGTTGTGCAATAAGAGGGTAGATACCTTCTTTCGCTGCTGTATCAAGAATTTGATATTGAGATGTTTGATGCAATAGTTTTTTCAATGTATATACAATTTTCGTTGGATATCCTTCTTTTCGATCAACCATGTCACGAAGTCCACGAATCACACCACGAATTTGACGATGACAAGTATGCTTTAAAACATGAATGAATTTATTCATGTCTGAAGAAAGTTCACCGATATTCATTTCTTGTAGGACTGATTCAATAAATTTCGCTTTACGAGCATAGGTAGCTTTTGGTGTAAATGGATCCCTGTGTTGCTCTTCTCCGGATTCTTTCGTACATAAGAAGTCCGAATGGATAGATAGATATAAGGTTGTATATCGCTTTGTATGCTTTACACCTTTTTGCATTTTGCAAATTTTGAATAGGGGATTCCCGTACACGGTAATGCAGTTGTTAATTCTTCGATAACCGCACGGATCTGGTGCGGATATTTTGACTTTCATCCTGCTTGTCCAAAGAACGCTTTAACGTTGTTTCTGTATGTTGTTGCATAGCAATGTCTAAGAATAGTTTCTTAGCTGCTACAGATAGCTTAAAGAAAGCCTTTTTAAATACAACAGGACTAATATATACGTATGGATTTGCCTTTTCTGTTTCTTCATTCATAAAATGAGTAAGTTTGATTGTATAGCGGCCATCTACGCCATTTTCGATAGCGATTATGTTATGTATGCTTAATTTCTTTAGAGCGATATAGAATTGTGAGTGCTGGATATAAGCAAATTCTTCTTTATATTGCTTGTAATCTTCCCACATCATATGTATCGTTACATTTGGAATGACACCATTTGTATAACATTTCTTATGTAGATATAAGAACACTTCAAGATCTGCATTCGTAATACCATATAATTTATGTTTTCTTCCTGTTTTCTCTGCAAATGCAGACATTGCACGACGTGAAAAAGATGGTTTAGCTTGTTCGACAAAGCCTTCTACATCCGCAATACGTTCTTCGTATGTCATGTGCTGCAGAATATCTTCTAAATATGTATCTTTATATGTAGTACTTCTTTTCAAATGCTTCTACAAACTTTTGCCAAGACTTTAGTGTTACTAAAACTGCATTTGTTGTTTCACCATTTAAGCTACGCTGATTTTGAATAATAAATGATTTCCCCATCTTTCACCTCCGTTCTACAAATTCAGAAATATATGCTAAAAGACTATAAAATATACCAATTATGATTATAGCAAATCGAAAAATGGTGAAAGGTGCTCCTTTAAGAAGAAAAATAGCAACTTGCAACAGCCTCTAAAGGCAAGTGTATCAAGGGATTGGAGAATTCTACTAATTTTTTTTGTGTTAAGGATACCGCAAACGTGTTGCAAGTTGAATTATATGTAAATGAATAAGTAAAGAAACACCTAACCCCTTGATATATAAGGGATTTAAGTGGAAATTCCAAAAAATAAGGGTAAGGATACCGCAAACATGTTGCAAGTTAAGAAGTACGCCTATTAACCGTAAATTATACCGATTATCGTTGATATGATAGGTTTTATTAGAGTTTTATGAATTGCGATAGGGTAAGGATACCGCAAACAGTGTTGCATCTTATGAAAAAATAAGGGTAAGGATACCGCAAACGTGTTGCAAGTTGAGTTATATGTAAATGAATAAGTAAAAAACATCTAATCCCTTGATATATAAGAGATTCGAGTGAAAATGCCAAAAAAGTTAGGGTAAGGATACCGCAAATATGTTGCGTTTTATTTGTATAACTTGTTGTAAATATAAAAAACACACTTAAAAATTTTAAACTAGAACGATTTTGTGTGTAATGTATTAGGTTGAGAAAAGATTCTACTGTTGCAAGTTGGACGAAGTAGGGTAAGGATACCGCAAACGTGTTGCAAGTTGTAGAGGTAAGGAAAGAAAAGCGCAAAAGGAATGTAAGTAAAGAGGAATAGGGAAAAGAAAGAGCAAACGTGTTGCAAGTTGTAGAGGTAAGGAAAGAAAAGCGCAAAAGGAATGTAAGTAAAGAGGAATAGGGAAAAGAAAGAGCAAACGTGTTGCAAGTTGTAGAGGTAAGGAAAGAAAAG
Source organism: Bacillus sp. FSL E2-8887 (assembly GCF_038007205.1). NCBI lineage: Bacteria > Bacillati > Bacillota > Bacilli > Caryophanales > Bacillaceae > Bacillus > Bacillus sp. FSL E2-8887. The sequence goes on along the minus strand of NZ_JBBOWS010000002.1, from coordinate 193,304 downwards.
CGCAAAAGGAATGCAAGTAAAGAGGAATAGGGAAAAGAAAGAGCAAACGTGTTGCAAGTTGTAGAGGTAAGGAAAGAAAAGCGCAAAAGGAATGTAAGTAAATAGGAATAGGGAAAAGAAAGAGCAAACGTGTTGCAAGTTGTAGAGGTAAGGAAAGAAAAGCGCAAAAGGAATGCAAGTAAAGAGGAATAGGGAAAAGAAAGAGCAAACGTGTTGCAAGTTGTAGAGGTAAGGAAAGAAAAGCGCAAAAGGAATGCAAGTAAAGAGGAATAGGGGAAAAGAAAGAGCAAACGTGTTGCAAGTTGTAGAATTAAGGAAAGAAAAGTGCAAAAGGAATGCAAGTAAAGAGGAATAGGGAAAAGAAAGAGCAAACATGTTGCAAGTTGTAGAGGTAAGGAAAGAAAAGCGCAAAAGGAATGCAAGTAAAGAGGAATAGGGAAAAGAAAGAGCAAACATGTTGCAGGTTGTAGAATTAAGGAGAAGAAACAGCAAAACCTTTTAATTATCTGTTACAATAAATTAAATATAATAGTAGTAAAGATTTTTATGATGAAAACTACTTTGTTGTGATCCATGGTTTAGGGAGGAATATAAAGTGGATAACTTATTACAAATGTTCCGAGATGCATTGCTAATCTCTGAGCCAATTTATAAAACGAATGAGCCATTATGGAATAAATGGAATGCATACTTTAAAGATGTTAAAAACAATAATAATAAAGTACTAACCTCACCCTATGCTTCTCCATCATTTACTGCATTAGTATCTTGGTTAGAGAAAAAGCAAGAGTCCGGAGTTACATTAGTACAAATTTATGCAAAAATTGATTCTTATAAGGAAGAAATATATAAAGAAATTGAAGGATTTATAGAAAAAGAATTTCAAGATGTAGCACCTTCAAATTCCATAATATTAGAAAATGATCAAAATGCAGATAAGCTAAATACAGTGAACCATGAGGATTATTACGAGGTAAATAATTCTGCTGTTTACTATAAATTAAGAGATGGAATTGCAAAGAATCAATTTGAAGAAGATGAAAAAAGTAAAGTCTTACAGTATCCCATTGAAACGAAGTCTTCTAATGGTGTAGCTCAACTTTCTTCACACAAAGACGAGGATTTAAGACTTACAAACACTGAAGAATCAGCTCGATGGAATACCCTTGTTGATGATGTAATGAGTAATATGGATGATTTAACGGCAGACTGTTTAGATGCAATTACAATACAGTGGATAAATGAGGCAAAATCTCCAGATGAATTCATTGATTTTTCATATGAGCAAGTTTTAGAGATGTGCAATATTCCAAAGACAGTCGTCAAAAATAAAGAATATTATCGAGCGGAAGATAAAATTAAAATAGCAAAGAGAATTGCGGCTTTAGCAAGTATTTTTATCTATTTAAATGATGATAATGAGGTCGTAGTACTAAACGATCGTGATGACGATGGAGAACGAGTAGAATTAAAGCGTGAGGTTATTAAAAGGTTATTTGTTTTAGATTCGGTTGTATTGTGGAGACATAGTGTTACAAACGAATATATGGGGATTGAATCTTGTCGTATTAAGCCAGGTAGTTTTTTAACGAATTATTTATACGGATCAAATAATACAACAGCATTATTGTCAAAAAAAGCACTTGAATACAATAGTTATAGACATAAATATCATAAAAGGTTAATTCGATATTTAACATGGCAATGGAGAATTAGACAAATGTATTCATCATTGAAAAAGCCATATTCTATAGGAGGGGACAAGGGTTTACTATCAGTAATGGATATTCCAAAAGATTGGAAGCCGAATCGTATTAGAGAACAGTTAGAAAATGTTCTAATGGATTTAGAAAATGAAAAAGTAATCTCTCATTGGCAGTATAGTGATCCTCTGGATGAACAACAAATTGGGAAACGTAACTGGTTTAAAAATTATTACTCTAACTTAGGAATAACTATTTTACCGCCTGAGGAAATGTTACAGTCAATGGATAGGGGAATAGGAAAGAAAGTTATAGAGGAACCACAAGAACAATTACCTGTAGTGACAGTTGTTGAAGAAGTTAAAGAGACTGTAGAACCAGTCGAACAAAGAGAGAAGAAAATCCGTGATCAAATATTGAAAGTGCATAATGAAAAACATGTAAGTATTCGAGAAATAGCTGATGAAGTTAGTATTTCTCCATCGACGTTATCTAGATTTTGTAATCATAAAACAAAACGATTGTCTAAAAAAGCATTAGAAAAGTTAACGAAATGGTGTGAGAGACAAGAAATACTAGAAAAAATGTAATGTAGACTAAAAACTACTCTTAGAAATAGAGAAAATGAAAATACACATACATTATGTATGTGTATTTTACAGAGTGTTGGGAAACCCTTTAGGGTTCCCAACACTCTGGCATCTTTTTTGGTTTTAGTGAAAGAAAACAACATAAAATAATAAAATTTAGAACAATAGCCCTCCACCAACTCCTTTTTGGTTAAGTGGAGGGCTATTTTTTTCATGTTTTGACAAGCGGCGGTGAGGTAAGCCTGCATTTGGACAGACTTCAGCCCTCGAAACCGAGCGTATCGATAGCCATGTAGTTCTTTAGCGTCTGCAAAGCTTCGCTCTATAGTTGAACAGCGTACTTTATACAGCTTTTTCCCTGTAGCTGTTAGCTTATTTTTTCTAGCAATATCTTTATAATGACTGTTGATATTGTCTTGTGAGAATGAATTCATTTAATATAGTAGTTAAAAGGGGGATTATTGAAAATGAAGTTAAATAATTGGGATGAAATTAGTATTGAAAAAAGTACAAGCATTAGTAAAGACGAACTGGAGTTATTATTACTAGCTGATCCTTCAGCAGAAGTAGTTAATGGATACCTTAAACAAGGGGACTGTTTTGTTTTGAAAAAGGATGCTATTACTGTAGGTATTATGATTTTAATTCCTACTCGTCCTGAAACAATTGAAATTATAAATATAGCAGTTTCTGAAAAAGAACAGGGAAAAGGGTATGGGAAATATTTGCTTGGGTTTGCTATAGACTATGCTAAAAAAGAGAAATATAAAACCATAGAAATAGGGACGGGAAATTCTAGCTTAATGCAATTAGGCCTTTATCAAAAATGTGGGTTTAGAATAACAAATGTGGATAGGGATTTTTTCTTACGCAATTATGAAGAGGAAATATATGAAAACGGTATTCAATGTATAGATATGATTAGGTTAACGCAATATTTATAAAAAAATTAAAAAGTAATCATATATCAAAAATCGTAACTCTCAGTTGATTGATGAGATGTTACGATTTTTTATTTTGAATAATGTAAACCTTAACCCTTCATTAAAAAATGAAGTATGTGAGACGGCTGGAATCGAATTGTAAATTCTTTTAATGCAACTTTATATTTAGAAAAGGTATATCTTTTATAGTGTGAATTTAAAATATTTCAAAATGTTTTTATTATTCAGATAGATGTTTTTCTATTAATTTCAATAAAAAGTAAAAACAGTAAAATTTATTACAGTTAATAATAAGTTAATACTCTTATTAACAAATTGATGAGTTATATTTTTCGAATTAAAAGAGAGGAAATTCTTTCTTTTTTGAGGGAGGTTCTTAATAAATGCAGCTATAACAAGTGTTATGTTGTTTTAACGATATAAGAATATAGGTTTTTTTAGATTAATATTTTTATAAAAATAAAATTTATTCTACATTGAGAAAGTGAAAATAAGGAAAAAAACGATTGAATCCCATAAAATAACATGTGAATATTATAGATATATAAAATACATCGAAATTCTAGATCATTTTTATAAATCTAAATGTGCAACTAATGAGGAGGAATGATAGTGTTAATAATTTAGTTTGTTTCATTATTCAATCATTTACGTACATCTATGGGCTTTCATAACGCGCAATTATCTTTTACTGGTAAGAATTTTAATATCAAATTTCTAGGGAAGTGATAAGTAATGGTCACTGTATTAAATAATGAAATTAAAAAAACATTAGTTGAAAAAATTGTAAATAAAAGTGCGTGTATTGGGTATATTGGTCTAGGATATGTTGGACTACCATCGGCTCTTAAATGTTTAGAAGTAGGTTATGCGGTAAGAGGATTCGATAAAAACCTCACTAAAATAGAAAAATTAGAGTGTGGAACAAGTTATATCAGTGATATTCAGGATACTGAAATTCAAGACGCTTTACATACAAATAGATTTTTTATTAGTACAGAAATGAATTATATAAATGAATGTGATGTTGTTGTTATATGTGTTCCTACTCCTTTAGAAAAAGATAGTAAACAACCAGATTTAACATATATTCATTCAGCAGTTAATGAATTAGTCAAATACATTAGAAAGGGTACATTAATTATCCTAGAAAGTACTACTTATCCAGGTACAACAAGAGAAGAGATTTTATATAAATTAGAACATGAAACTAATTTTGAAATTGGTACAGATATTTTTGTAGCATACTCTCCAGAGAGGATTGACCCTGCGAATAAGTCATTTTCAATCCAAGATATTATTAAAATTGTAGGTGGAGTTACGCCTAATTGTACAGATTGTGCTGCAGCCTTTTATAGTAACCTAATTAAGGGGATTCATAAGGTTAGTAGTCCAGAAGTGGCAGAGACAGCGAAGTTATTAGAAAACACTTACCGTTTTATAAATATTGCTTTTATTAATGAAATGACACAAATATGTAATGAATTAAACATTAATATTTGGGAAGTAATTGATGCCTCTGGGACTAAGCCGTTTGGATTTCAAAAATTCTATCCAGGTCCTGGTGTAGGAGGACATTGTATTCCAATTGATCCTATATATTTTAAGTGGATTGCAAATAATAAAGATTTGGCAACAAGAATGATTGATGTAGCACAAGAGATTAACGAAAATATGCCAAATTATATTATTAAAAGGGCATTACAGTTACTACAAGATGAAGATGGAAAGAATGTTCTTATGATTGGCGTAGCATATAAAAAAAATGTTAACGATGCCAGAGAATCGTCAGCTTTGGATATTATGAATGGTTTAATGTTAGAAGGGTATAACGTCGATTATCATGATCCATTTATTGAGGAGCTAATTGTGGACAATCATAAAGTAAAAAAATCTATTAATTTAACTACGAATGCATTAAATAAATACCATTTAATTATTGTTCATACGGATCATGATTGCATTAATTTTAATTTACTCAATGGAGTAAATTGCTTAATTTTAGATACAAGAAACATATTAAAAGATCAGTCAATATATAAAAAAAATATTATATGTTTGTAGGTGATTATATGGTAGAATTTATTCCTTTTTATCGACCAGAAATAAATGATGAAGATGTTGAGGGAGTTATTCGTGCTCTTAAGTCTGGATGGCTTTCAAAGGGGCCAAAAGTGATAGAGTTTGAAGAGAGTTTAAAAGAATATCTAAATACTGGACATGTAGTAAGTTGCAATTCAGGGACTGCCGCATTGCATTTAGCATTATTGTCTTTGGGAATTGGAGTAGAAGATGAAGTAATAGTTCCAAGTTTTACTTTTTGTTCTAGTGTAAACGTTATTATGCATGTAGGTGCAAAACCAGTATTTGTAGACATAGATGAAGAGGATTTATGTCTTGATCTTCATGATGTTAAAAGAAAAATTACTAAAAAAACTAAAGCAATTATTGCTGTTCATTTTGCTGGATACCCAGCCAAATTACAAGAACTTCAAAAGCTATGTAAAGAACACGGGTTATTTTTGATAGAGGACGCGGCGCATGCATTAGGGACTAAATATGATAATACCTTGATTGGTACACATGGAGATATTATTTGTTTTAGTTTTTATGCTACCAAAAATATAACAACAGGTGAAGGTGGAGCGTTAGTTACTAAAAATGAGGAGATTGCTGAAAAAGCTAGATTATATGGCTGGCATGGTATCACCAAGAATGCATGGAATCGTTATGGCGAAAAAGGAAGTTGGCGTTATGATGTTCTATTACCTGGATTTAAGTATAACATGATGGATCTGCAAGCTAGCTTAGGGATTAGTCAGTTAAAAAGAGCTGATGAAATGATTGAAAAACGGAGGAGAATAGCGGAAATATACCAAAAGGAATTAAAAGAAATCCAAGAGTATATAACATTACCTAACTATGTAAACAATCCAAGTATAAAACATGCATGGCATTTATTTGTTATAAAGATTAATCCTAATTCTCCTATCAGTAGAGATCAGATGATTCAAGAAATGAAAAAGAGAAATATTGGGCTGAGTGTTCACTTTATTCCCGTTCATATGCATCCATATTATCAAGAGAGATTTAATGTACATTTACCCAAAACAGAAGAAGTATTTGATCAAATTATTTCATTACCATTGTATAGTGCACTTACAGAAAATGAGGTTGAACATATCGTTACGTCTTTAAAAAGTTTATACCAATTAAAGGTAGGGAGGTAAATATTTATGAAGATAGGAGTTATTGGTGGCGGTGGATTTATTGGTAAACATGTTACAAAGGAGTTAATAGCAAGAGGTTATGAAGTAATTATATTTGATAAATTTAAACCAAGTATTGATGTTCCTTTTGAAGAAATTGATATCTTAGATATTGCGACATTAAGAGAAAAGCTTATTAATGTGGATGGGGTCATACATTTAGCTGCATTAGTAGGTGTTGATAATTGTCGTTCAAATGAAGAAGATGTAGTAAGGGTGAATTTTGAAGGCACGAAAAATATTGTAGAAGTTTGTATAGAAAATGGAATAGGTAAGTTATTATTTTCTTCTAGTTCTGAGGTGTATGGGGATGGTGTGAGTGTTCCGTTTAAAGAAAATGATGTCAAAATTCCCAAATCAGCTTATGGAAAAGCTAAATTAATGTCAGAAGATTTTTTGAAAGAATATGCTAATAATAGTTTTAAAGTCAGAGTGGTACGTTATTTTAATGTATACGGTTCACAACAAAATGAAAACTTTGTGATTTCTAAGTTTTTAAAACAAGCTCATAACGGCGAAAATATGACTATTTATGGGGACGGGCAGCAAATTAGATGCTTTAGTTATATTAGCGATATTGTTAACGGAACGATATTAGCATTTGAATATGAAAGAGAGAATTTTGCAGATTTTAATATAGGAAATAACAAGCCTATATCTATGGAGGAATTAGCGGGGAAAATCAATGAGTTAATGGGAAACAAAAGTGAAATTGAATTTCTTAATTTAGGGGATGAGGGAGTAAGAGATTCTAATATTGAAATATTCAGAAGAATACCTTCAATAGAGAAGGCTCAATTATTATTAAACTATCAGCCGGTTATTTCATTAAATAGAGGATTAGAGAAAATAATAGAGGAGAAATATGGAAACACAGTATCTATATCCTAAAAATCCTAAAAAAATTAAGTATCCAATATATCCTTCTTTTTGGAGTGTATTTGATCATATATATTTTTTGAAAAGTATATATAGATCCAATCATTCTAATCTAAAAGAGAGTTTACAAACTCTCTACCCTAATTCCGAAATTATATTAACTAATAGTGGTTCGTCGGCATTAGTAGCAGGGTTAAAGTATCTAAACATAAAAAAAGAGGATGAAGTAATTTTATCAAATTTTAATTGTCCTAATGTAATAGAGGCTGTATTAACAGTAGGAGCAAAACCTGTATTAATTGATTTGACTACTGATTACTCACTTTCTCTTAATAAAATAAAAAAATATTCAAATGAAAATACAAGAGCAATTATTCTTACACATGTGTATGGATGTCATGAAGATTTAGAAGTTATTAATTGGGCCAGAGACAATGATATTTATATAATTGATGATGCAGCACAAGCAATGTTCTCTTATCAAAATGAAAAATCAATTGGTAGTTTAGGTGACATTGGAATTTTAAGTTTTGGGGGAACTAAACCCATCCCGAGTATAGGGGGAGGAGCGTTACTTCTTAATCGTACGGTAAATGACTTGTGTGACATGGATGAAGAAAAGAAGGCAGAAGTGTTTTTAGATTATAAAAACCACCTCAAAACGCAATTAGCTTTAAGAATCAAGAAGAATAGGCTACTGAGTTTATTTACTGATTATTGGGAAAAGTTAGGAATTCTTCCTTCCTATAATGATAGCAAATTGGATTCTTTGCCAGAGGAAACGGAAGTTATATATCCAAAAACAATGTCCACATTACGTTCATTGCTAATTGATAGACACTTAAATAGAATGAAAAAGATTTTAGAAATTAATATATATAATGCTAGTTTGTGTTATACGATGCTGCAATCAATTGAAGAAAAGTACGGGGTAAAGATTATATTTTCAGCTCAGAATGTATATTTGAACTATTTCACTATTATTTTCAAAGAACCATCTGATAGATATGAATGTTCCGTATATTTGGCTGGAAAAGGAATACAAACTTGTTGGAATTATCTACCTCTAAGTGAAATCCCTATATTTTCCAAGTACGCCACTGAGTCAGAAAATATAGAATTTTTATGGTCAAGAGTATTATCAATACCTTTTAAATATCCGTTAAGGAAAAAAGACCTTAAGTATATATGTAGTCAAATTCTAATATATTTAGAGAAAAAGAAGTAAAAGGTGATTATATGGAAATCGAAATATGTACTGATGCCCAATATTGGGATGCTTGTATGGAAGAATATAATGGTTCTGTATTCCATTGTTATGAATGGGGAAAATTAATGGAATTATTACCTGGTGTTCAATTTTTTCCAGTATTAATTAAAACAAGGGATACAGTAGTTTTATCTCCTATATATGTACAGGATGGTAGGGTGCTGGGAAGTTTAATTGGTTATGGAGGCCCTGTAATCATTGGCCAAGATAAAATAGATTTTGCATTTTATGAATCGATAATAAATAGGAAGTTTGAAAATAAAATTCAAAAACTTTTATTACCTATAACAATAAATCCTTTTCAAAGTTATAGTGATGAAAAGTGGGAGTATAAAGAAACTTATATGTTAGATCTACCAAATAATTTTGAGGATTTATGGACATCGTGTTCAGGAAAAGCTAGGACAAGTGTTAGATATGCCCGTAAACAGAATGTTGAAATTCGGCCTATAGCCTTAGAAGAATTAGATGAATTTTACAATTTATATCAGGAACATAATAACAGTATAGGAGCGAGTTATTCATTTAGTAGAGAGTTTTTTTATTATTTATTTATTAATTTAAAAGAAAGGATCCTTTTCTTAGGAGCATTCTTAGAAGAAGAACTAATTAGTTCCAGTATATTTATAATGGATAAACAAGTTTTATATTACTGGATTAATATTAATAATATCAAAGGGAAAAATACACAATCTTCATACTTACTACTAAATGTTGCGTTTGAATTAGCAATTCATAATAAATTAAAGTATGCGGATTTAGGATATTCACATAATAAAGGGATTGCTAGACCAAAGATATACTGGGGAGCAGTTTTGAAAAAATGTTTTTGTTTAAAAGAGAGGATTTAAACTATGATTATTAGTGGCCACCAACCAAGTTATTTACCTTGGTATGGTTTTTTTGAAAAAATTCATAAATCGGATGTGTTTGTATTTCATGATATAGCACAATTTGAAAAGAAAGGTTTTTTAAATAGAAATCGTATTAAAACTTCCCAAGGAGTATCCTGGTTAACGGTTCCGATGCAAATGAAAAATTATAAAGAAATCCCATTGAATAAGTTAAAGATAGACAATACACAAGATTGGGAGCGAAAGCATTGGAAGACAATAAGAATTAATTACTCTAATGCGCCCTATTTCAATGTATACAAGGATTATCTAGAAAATTTTTATTCAGAAAAATGGGATAATCTCAATAGTATGAATATGAACTTTATTCATTTTATTATTCAAGAATTAAATATTGATACGGAATTATATTATGCATCAGAGCTAGAGGGGATTACAGGGAAAAAAAGTGATTTTGTATTAGAGCTTTGTCAAAAGTTTAATGCCAATACTTATTATTCTGGAAGTTTAGGTCAAGATTATTTAATAGAAAGTGATTTTGAGCATGAAAATATAGAAATCATATACCAAAGGATAAGAGAGTATTCTTACCCACAGTTATTTGGAGAGTTTATACCGCATTTATCTATGCTAGATGTTTTATTAAATTGTGGTCCAGAGGAAACAGAAAAATTAATTAAAGGAGTTTAAAATCATATGAATGTACTTGTATTTGCTGCGCACCCGGATGATGAAATTATTGGTGTTGGTGGAACAATAGCAAAACACGTGGAACAAGGTGATGATGTACATGTTGTAATCCTTGCAGAGGGGAAATCTTCGAGATCTAAAGAATACAGAGAACTAGATTTAGAGGTTAAGAGCCTGTCTTATAAAGAAACGGAGGGGGCATGTACTACACTTGGTGTAACAAGTTTTGCGAGGTTAGATTTTCCTGATAATCGTCTTGATACATTGCCATTACTAGATGTTGTAAAAGAAATTGAAGAGCACATTAATAAAATAAACCCTACGATTATTTATACTCAATACGGTGGAGATATAAATATCGATCATACTGTTGTTTATAGAGCAGTGATGACAGCTACACGACCTCTACCAAATAGTAATATTAAATGGGTGTTTGCATATGAAACCTTATCTTCTACTGAGTGGAATTATAATGAGAAAGATAAGTTTCTTCCCAATTATTTCGTAAATATTGAAGAACATTTGGAGACAAAATTAAATGCGATGAAACATTATGAATCGGAGTTAAGGGAATTTCCTCACCCACGTTCAATAGAAGCAATGAAGCACAATGCTTTTGTATGGGGAGCAAAGTCAGGATATAAAGCGGCTGAAGCATTTATGTTAGTAAGAGGAACATGGTAGGTGAAGAGAATATGTTAATACCGCAGGTACCATTCTTTGGATTAGATAGCAAACAAATTGATTTAAAATGGGTTGAACAAGGTTATGGATTAGAAGCAAATATTTTTGATGGAGAATCTTTACATGATAAGTCATATACAACAAAGTTTTCAGATGTACTTTCTTTTGTTCAAACACTTAATCCATCTTTATTAACCTTGCATTTTCCAACTGATAATGCAGACTATTTAAATAGTGAATTTATAAAAAAACAGTTATATGAGTTTATTAATCTTGCTATAAAATATAACGCAGCAGGTATAACAGTTCATGCTAATCAATTTATGAACATAGCAGAATTTCAAACTTATAATCTTATTGATAATAGAAAAAGAATTATAGAGTTCTTTAAAATGATAGATGAGGAAATAAAAGGAACCAATATATGGATAGGTGTTGAAAACTTACCCATCATTGGAAACTTAGGTGATGACTTTGATCCTATATTTGTATACCCAGAAGATTTTAATGACTTGGTAAATTTAGATTTATCTAATGTTGGAATAACGTGGGATATATGCCATTGGTCTATCACTTATCTTACACGTCTAGGTATTTCTAAATTATTAAGACAAGAGGAAATTGAGTATAAAGACTTTCATAAGTATATAAATTTAATGAATCATATCAAACATTTACATTTTAGTTCTTTTAAACATTTGACGATTCCTTATAGTGAGGTACGCTGCTTTGAGGGAGAAAGTCCGACTAATGGTTCTATTAATGAACATTTATTACATGAAACTTTATTAAAAGTAAAGAATCAAGTTTCAAGTAGAAATATAGGAATTGTATTCGAAGTACAGGAGACTGATTATACAAATAGAGTGAAATCATGGGAGACTCTTAATTGGTTCCAAAAGAATATTACTGGCATACAAGCAAACTCGAATTTTTTAAAGATATAAAAAGAGTTACTGGTTTAATATCATATCAAGTAATTTAAGTTAGAGATGATTTTAGTGAACCTTTTCTTCTAAATAAGTATGTTAGAAGGGAAGGTTTTACTATTAATGTTTTCTAATAAAAGGGAGGACAAATGAAAAAATTAGCTATTACAAAAAAAATCATTGTAAGTTTTGGAATTCTATTGCTTTTCTTTTTTAGTAATCCATATGGAGAACCAGTAAAAGTAAATGCTATGGTTAATAATAATCTGTATTCTCCTGTGACAGAACAAGTTCGTGCTAGTCGTGCCATTGAACATATACGTTTTCTTTCTGAAAAAATTGGTCCACGGCCAAGTGGGACTATGCAAGAACATAGAGCAGCTAAATACATTGGAGATACATTGCAGAAATTAGGGTATGAGGTTGAATATCAAGCACTTCCTGTACCTGATCAATATATTGGAAGTATTTCTTTTAGTATGTATGGGGAAAAAGATTGGCAGGTTGGGGCAGCATCTAATGCATTTATATCTAAAAATCCGGTGGTTGGCTCGGTAGTTTTTATAGGAAAAGAGACCAATATTAATAGTTTATCTGAGTCAATCCATGGGAAAATAGTATTATTAGAACAAGCCGATACTATTGAAAAATATAATGAACAGGTTGAGCATGTAGCGATAAAGGGAGCAAAAGGTGTGTTGTTATATAGTACGATTGGGGATAGAGGGAACTATGGAGAAGCTTTTAATCCAATTTTAAAAAAGGAACAATCGATACCTGTATTTGGACTTGCCTATAATCAGGGGATTAGAATGAAAGAAAAGTTATTACATAATCAAAATGTAGTCAGTTTAAAGGCAAAGCAAGAAGTAAATTTGCGCTCATTAAATGTTATTGCGAAAAAAAAGCCTAAACATACGACAGGTGATGAGGAAGTAGCAATAATGAGTGCTCATTATGATAGTGTTATCGGGGCACCTGGAGCAAACGATAATGCTTCTGGAGTAGGGCTTTTATTAGAGTTGGCTTACAATTTTAAGGATATAGAGACTAATAAAGAAATTCAATTTATTGCTTTTGGAGCGGAAGAAAATGAATCTTTAGGAGCTTATCATTATGTTAATCAGTTATCTGCTAAAGACAAAACACGTATTCGAGGAGTGTTTAATGCAGATATGATTGCAACAAGTTATCATCAGGCTAAGGATTTATATGCAATGACGTTAGATGGCTCTCAAAATGAAGTAACAAATACTGCTGTAGCTACTAGTAAAGAATTGAGGAAATCGGTTGTGTTAACTGGAAAGTTTGATTCTAGTGATCATGTACCATTTAACCAAGCTGGAATTCCCTCTGCTTTATTTATATGGATGGATGTAGAGAGTTGGGATCCTCTTATTTATCATGTTGAAAGGGTTTTCCATACACCTCAAGATACCGTTTTAGAGAACATCTCGGCTCAACGTATGCAAGATGCACTGGAGATTATTGGTACGAGTTTATATTATTTTATCAAAAGATAAGTATTTTTATGAATTGGTAGCTTATTTTGCTAAATTTAGATTTTGGTAAAAGTGTTATAAAGCTCTTTACGTAATAAAAAATATACAGTGAGCATAGGTGAGGTATATATGAGAAGTACATGGAAAGAGTTCAAGGGGATGGACCTTAATGTATGGATTCGCTTTATTGGAGAAGCTTTAAATGGTATTGCAATGATGATGTTAATGCCATTTTTCGCATTATATTTAAAGGATAAAGTAGATTCTTTGCTTGAGGTAGGTGTGATCATAGCTTTATCTCCAATTGCAGCAAGTATAGGCTCGTTAATTGGAGGACATATAGCAGATACTTATGGCCGGAAACCAACTATGGTACTCTCTATGGCTAGTAATGGGTTATTAATGCTGTTTTTTTTGTTCATAGATGGTTTTATAGCATATGCAATCTTATCTATCGGTTTAGGGTTATGTAACTCTTTTTTTGAACCAGCCGCATCTGCAATGGTTACGGATGTAACAGAACCAGAAAAAAGAACTGAGGCATATGGATTACTTAGAATGGCTCATAATATAGGAGCAGCGATAGGTCCTATAATTGGCGCAGCAGTTGTAGTTGTATCAAAAGATGTTATCTTTTTGATTACTTCTGGAACCATGCTGTTTTATACAATATTAATGGTACTGTTTTTAAAGGAAACAAAACCTAAAAATGTCATGATACATAAAGAAACACCTGGAAATTCAATAAGATCCACATTAAGAGTTGTTATAAGGGATAGGATATTACTTTTCTATATAGTTACAGGAATCATTATATTTATGGGATTCTCGCAATCGGAAGGTATGTTACCGCTTCATTTTAGTAATGAGAAGACAATGATTTTTGGAAATAGTAATCCATTCCCATATTTAATGACGTTAAATGGCCTATTAGTTGTTTTTTTTCAATTTCCCATTTCAAAATGGTTAACTCACAAATCGATTGGGAAATCAATGCTATATGGCGCAATTCTTTTTGGTATTGGTCTTTTGGCAATAGGATGGTTACCAAAGTGGTTTCAAGTAATAAACACAAACGATTTAGTTATTTTAGTTTCATTATTAATAGCTTATACAGTTTATACTTTAGGAGAAATGATTATGTCACCTGTCCAAATGACTTTCGTTGCTAATTTAGCTCCAGAACATTTGAGGGGTACTTATATGGGAGCCGCTAATCTGCAGTGGATTACAGGTAATATATTAGGGCCTCTTTTAGGCGGTTTATTACTGGAGCATCTTCTAGGGCATATATTATTTACAATCTTAGGTGTGGGATGTGTTATGTCTGGATTTGTTTACTTATTATTAGATAAACTTGTTGAGAATAGAAGCAAACAGATACCTATAAAACAAACATCTTAATTTTAAAAGTGTTATCGAGTTGAAAAAAATTTCTATTTTATGAATTAAGAAAAGCGCACGTTTATTAACAATAAACGTGCGCTTTTCTTATTATCATTTATAATGTATTGAAATTAATTCATACATAGTAATTTTGACAGGCTACGGTTTTAATATGATAAAAATTAATTTGATTCTTCTTAGTCGACTACAATCAGATTTCTTGCCTTATCGATATGGTTAAGTAACATACGATACTCTTCTTCGTATGTAGTTAACCGTTGGAGAAGGGATTTATTCTCTGCCGTTAAATATTCAATTTGCTGTTGTAAATCGTTCACTTCACTCACTGCTTTATAATTTTGTAGAAAGATAATAATGTCATCTAATGTAATAGATAAAGAGCTTGTTTCTTTTGTTTGTTGGATGGGGGACTTGTTATTTCCAGTTTTTTGATTTTGTTTAGCCTGTTGTATTTCTTCTTCGTATTGTTTTCGTACGCATGAGTTCCAACGAAATCCGCAAGCAGCAGGTGTCCTAGCTAATTGCTTAGCTACCTCTTTAAATGCAACTAATTGTGTTCCACCGTCACGAATATTTTGAAGTACTATTGTTGCGAGAAGTGAATCGTTATCGTTAGTCCAGGAATCTTGTCTTGAAATTACCATTTTTCAATCCCCCTTATATGCCTTTAATTACATATATGCAATTACTTAAAATGATAGAAGCCCAACTTCTCTTAAAATGTAAAGGTTTTATACTTAAATAAGAGATCGGTTTAATATGAGGAGAATAAGACTCAAATTAAAATAATTAGGAGTAAGTTGATAGAAGTATACACTCTGTGAACTACCCGCCACTTAACGTCCTAACGGACTGTTTGAAGTGGGGGCTTCTCGGTTAGTCGTTACTTTTGATAGCTAACGAATTCGTCCTAAGACAGCCGAGCTAACTCCCTTGTTCCAAAGGTTATTTTATTGCTATTTATGCTAACGCTAATAGACGTATTGCTTCATTTTTGATATTGATAGCTGCGTTATAATCTCTATCGAGATTTACACCGCATATACAAGAATATACTCGTTCAGACAATGACATATTTTTTACATTCCCACAACTGCTACATGTTTTTGTGGAAGGAAACCATTTGTCTATTTTCATAAGTTGTTTTCCTTGTTCGTATAGTTTATAAGCTAAAAAAGAAGTGAACATTCCCCAACTATTGTCAGCGACACTTTTTCCAAAATGAAGTGCTTGCGACATTCCTTTCATGTTTAGGTCTTCAATAGCTACAACATCAAAATTAGTAGCCAACTCTTTAGACTCATGATGAAGGAAATTCTTACGTTGGTTAGCTACTTTCTCATGTAACTTAGCTACACGAATACGTTGTTTATTCCAACGCTCAGAACCTTTATTGCGTCTTGCTAATACTCGTTGTGCCTTTGCTAATCGGTCTAACATTTTACGATAGAACTTAGGATAATTGGCTTTCTCACCCTCAGAACTAACATATAATCCATCCATCGCAAAGTCTAATCCAACAACTGTTTCTACTTCTTTTTGTACAATCTCTTTTTCGTATTCAGTCAAGATGGACACATAGTATTTACCAGTAGGTGTCATAGAAATCGTACATGACTTGATCATATAATCTTGTGGTATCTCTCTATGCTGTTTGATACGTACCATTTTCAGTTTTGGCAATTTGATATGACTATTAAGCAACATAATATTTCCGTTTACTACATTCGTTGTATAAGACTTTCTGTCTTTTTTACTTTTGAATGTTGGGAAGTCATTTTGACCACTAAAGAAATTCTTATAGGCAGTTTGCAAGTGTAGTTGAGCATTTGCCAGAGCTAATGAGTCAACTTCTTTTAACCAATCAAATTCTGCTTTATATTTCGCGGGAGTTGGAGGCTTTTGTTTCCTTAGTTGTTCCTTATCATCTTTGTATTTTTCGTACGCTTCTTTCCGTTCTGCTAACATTCTATTATACACGAAACGTACACAACCGAAGGTTTTACGCATAAGATATGCTTGTTCTTCTGTTGGATACAAACGGAATTTATATGCTTTATTATGCTTTGTCATATCATTTCACCTCACTTTTCATCTTGATTTTCAATATATTTCTTTACTACATCTATTGGCGAACCACCAGTAGTTAGTAAGCAAAAACTTCTTGACCAAAACATCTCTTTCCAAAGTTTCGTTTTCACTTGTGGAAAGTCTCTCTTGATTAGTCGAGAACTTGCACTCTTATAAGCATTGATGAATTTTGTCATTTCTGTATTCGGATGTGCCTTGAACAAAATATGAACATGGTCTACATCATGATTCCACTCTACCAGTGTTATGTTGTAATTCTCGGATAACCTGATAAACATGTCTTTTGCATAATCTGACATATCGTCATCAAACACATTTCTTCTGTATTTCACGACCAACACAAGATGATAATACAACAAGAACACTGAATGATTATTGCTGTCTAATTTCATTGATATACCAACCTTTTTACTTTATAAGACTGATTATATCAGAGGCAAAATAAAAAGCAAAGCCTTTTGGCTACGTCAAACCGAAATTCATCTCCCACCTACCGCTGGGCTACGCCCTTCACGCGCTTGAGGAAGGAGAATTCTTTCGAAGAATTCGTTAAAATGCGAAATTGCATAAAAAATAAGGTTGACTATTTATTATAGTTGTAACTATACTGGTTACAATAATGCAATTAAAGTAATAGATTTGATGGTATTAACTAGTTGTATTAATGATATATAAGTGAATATAAAAAAATGAATGGAGTTGAAAATATAACCCTAAATATAAGACGCTTGTATAAAAAAGAAGTTAGGTAATCTATAGTTTTTTATAATCATATATAAATTAAAAGAGGTGCACGATTTGAAAATTTTTAAGGGAATTCTAGTTTCTTCAATTGCATTAACAGCATTTAATGGGGTAGGTGGTATACTTCCAAGTGAAAAATCAGAAGTTGCCTACGCAGCTACTTATAATTATTCAAATAAGCAATTGAATTCTACTGTACATAAGCAAGTTACTAAACAATTAATTTTGAAATTTAAAAATGAAGCAAATTTACCATATCAGGATGGGATAGAAAAATTTATTAAAGAAGAAAAACAAGACCCTGAATTAATTAAAATTTTAGCCGAATACCCAAATATAACTATAAATCGACTTTTTAGTTCTTTAAACCCTACAGAAATTAAAAATTTAGGTGAAGAAATAAAAGACTCTGATCATATTTCTTCTAATTTGCTAAACTATTATATTGTAGAAACCCAAGGTAATATTGATGTACAAGCATTGCTTGTAAAATTTGAGAAATCATCTCTTGTTGAAACGGCATATTTACAGGAAGAACAAGCTCCACCAGAAGAGCGTTTACCAAATTTATCTGTTAATCCATATGATGAGCCTAGACTTACAAGGCAAGGTTACCTTGAACCAGCACCATTAGGAATCAATGCACCTTATGCCTGGGGTATAAAAGGTGGAGATGGAAAAGGAACAACTTTTGTAGATATGGAGTATGGCTGGTTATTTAGTCATGAAGATTTAGTGAATCAGAATATCGAATTGATATCCGGCCAGAATAAGAGTGAACATCATGATCATGGTACCTCGGTCTTAGGGATTGTTTCTGCAGAAGATAATAACATAGGCGGAATTGGGATTGCACCAAAAGCTAAGGTGAAAGTTGTATCTCAGATTAGAGATAACGGTAGATATAATACAGCAGATGCTATATTAAGTGCAGTTAACAATATACAAGCTGGGGATATCCTTTTATTAGAAGCTCAAGCAACTTACGATGGATATGGAGATAAGAACTATCTTCCTGTAGAAGTAAAACCGGATATATTTGATGCAATTCGTATAGGAGCAAATAAGGGAATTATTATTATTGAAGCAGGTGCAAACGGCGGAAATGATTTGGATCAATTTAGAGACCGTAATGGTAAACAAGTTTTAAATCGTAATAGTCCTGATTTTAAAGATTCAGGGGCAATTATGGTTGGGGCAGCTTCTGCAAGGGTCCCTCATAAACGTTCATATTTCTCTAATTACGGTAGTAGAGTAGATGTTTATGGATGGGGTAATGCAGTAGACACAACAGATGCCAAACCACGTGAATTTATGACAAATCTATATACATCTAGCTTTAGCGGAACGTCTAGTGCATCACCTATTATTGCGGGTGCTGCTGTATCAATTCAAGGAATTGCGAAAAATAATCAGGGAAAAGTATATACATCAAGCCAGCTTAGGGATATTTTAAGTGATTCTAGCACCGGAACGAAATCTAATGATCCAACTTCTGATAAAATTGGTGTTTTACCTGACTTAAAAGCCATTTTATCTAAACTTGGTTTTTCACCAAACTTAAGTAATGATTCTTCCATTGTATTTCCTGAGGAACAAGAAATAAATAATGGAAATAAGGGAAATGAAGGATCTACTATTACATTCCCAAAAGAGGATTCAGCTAATAGTGAAGGGAACTCTAGCTTCATTTTCCCAGAATAATTGTAGAGATACCTTTTATTTAGTATGAAAGAATCTTATATAACTAGTTGTTTATAATACTAGTCAGATAGGATCTTATGTGTAATAGCATAAGAGCCTATCTGTTGTACTTTATAACCATATGAGGAGGAAAGTACTTCTGGATATTTTTAGTGTAGTGAAGTGTCTTATATCTACATTTATATAATATTCAGTGTAGACTCATTATAAATTTAGAAATGAACTATTTTTTCAATTATATGCATAACGGCAATTGGTGGTAATAGTGCAGTCCAACCAACTGCATAAACGTTTAATTTTTCAACTAATTTTTAGTTTTCACTATTTGAAATAGGTAATCCATTGTTATAGAAATTGCTGTATAGAGTGATGGAAACGAATGGTGTTTAAATAATTAGATAGAATGAGGGGCTTATGTTAAGGATTACTTAAAGATAAGCCCTTTCTTTTTTATTATTTCATGACATTCATCCCAAAATTCTAAACGATGTGAAAGTAGGGGTAGTTCAAGATAATTTGTATTTAATTTTTGACAACTTTAATAAATTAATTCTTACTATCGTATGAATTAGGATAAATTATTATAAGTTATGGTTATTACTTAACATTTTGTTTTACTTGATCTTTTAATTCATTAAGGGTCTTACCGCTAATATTGTCAGTAATAGTTTCATGTATTTCATTTTTCAATACAATTGTTTTACCTGCAATTTCTGCCTTGGAAGACATCTTACTTTCATTAATAGTTTCTATGTTTGTTTGAAGGTCAGCTTTGTTATTTTCATCAAAAGTAATTGCAAATGGTTCAATTGCTCCGTAGTAGTTTCCAAATAATTGATCTTTCTTTAAAAACATCATATATTTTTTATTAACTTTAGGTTCGATATATAAAGGATCCTTATTTTGAACCTCTTTAGTAGTTACCTTAGTAGCTTGTTTTGTAACTGTGCCATCTGGTGCAACAACTGCATTAGAATCTTCAAGTTTTACGGTTTCAGCGAAACGATGATTGATTTTTATTTGTTTATTTTCATTCACACCTTTAATTGTTTCGGAAATGTTGAAATTATATAGATGT
The DNA here is from genome assembly GCF_038007205.1 of Bacillus sp. FSL E2-8887. Lineage (NCBI taxonomy): Bacteria > Bacillati > Bacillota > Bacilli > Caryophanales > Bacillaceae > Bacillus > Bacillus sp. FSL E2-8887. The sequence continues at coordinate 172,966 of NZ_JBBOWS010000002.1, read as the reverse complement.
CCTTCAACATAGTTTTCTTTGTCCTCTTCCGATGGATTACTTGGATTACGTGCCATATTCCACTTAGAGTCAAGACCTTCATATTCACCGATTACAACTAGATCGGCTTCATTAATCATTTGATTTAAATCACTTGTAGCAGGGAAATCTTTACTGAGAATGACAGTTTCAGCATTCTTATCTTCGCCAGCAACATTGGAGAAGTGACTATTATATGCTGAATATCCTCCAAAACCAATCACTGCAGCCAAAGGAATTGCAATTACTATAGTTTTTGCTTTTTTACTTAACATTAAGAAATCATCTCCTTTTTCTGTTAATAGATTGCATTTACACCATTCTTATCGTCAGTTTGAGGGACATGCATAGTAGTACGATTACGATTGCTGTTCATAATTGAAGTGCCACTGTTGTGACCTATTCCTATTGCATGACCAAACTCATGTACTCCTGTACTTTTAGCAACATTAGATTTTGTAATATTTGTATTCCCTGCATTAATATCACCAGCGAATTTCGTTACTTTTTTAGTGGATGTATTATAAGTTGTGTTCATTCTTCCATAATAAGTAGAGGAACTTTCAAACCAAGAGTTTAATTTGTTCACAGAAGAAGAAGAAACTGTAAAGTTAATACGAGAAGCAGTGTACCAGGCTGAATCTGCAGCTTGCCAACCGGATTTAATGATACTGGAGCCATCGTCTAATCTGTCTCCCCACTTATATGTAGCTGATTTTGAAGGTAGCTTCCATCCTTCTTTTACATAAGCTTCTGAAACTCCAACGCTGGAAAAGACAAACACACTACCTAATAAAAATGCAGTAATCCCTTTTCTAAAATTCATATTATCCCTCCAAAGATTATTTTTAACAAGAGAATTATAGCATCATTATCTTGTTTTGAATTAATATTTTTTAAAAATTCGGAATATTTATATTGAGAAAATGGTATAAAATATCTTTTAAGGAGACGTTATTATAATGTATAAACATAAAGTAATAAAATGGAGTCTATGTTTATTAATATTTACTTTTTTAATTATTATTGGTAAAACAATTTGGTCAAATACAGACATAGCAGAAGTGTCTAATGTTTCATCGAATTCTGAAACTATAGTATTAAGTAAGACATTCAAAACTACAAATCATTTAAGTGAAATGGTAGAAGAAGCAGATGTAATTGTACTAGGTAAATATGACGGTTTACACTCTAAATGGAATATGGCAAACAATTCATCATATGAGATTCAAGATGAAGATGTCGAAGGCCATCTGTTTAGTTTTCATGTTAAAGAAATTTTAAAAGGGGACTCTGTAGAGAATAAAATTTTAATAAATCATAGATACTCAGAAAGTCTCGTATTAGAGGAAAGTAATGAAGTTATTGATGACAATGGAATAATTCTGAAAGGTGCTACGAAAGTGTTTACAAAAAAAGTAAAAAACAAAGATCCATTGTATATAAAACCTAAATCTGGTGACACATATATAGTTTTTTTAAAAGAGAATAGTAAACTTGGACATTTTTATCCAGCTTTAGAACCTTTTATGATTCAGTTTGATTTAAGGGATATTGCGCAACTAAAAAGCAATTTAATAGATTGGGATAAAAATAAATATAAATTTGAGGTAAAGGTTAAAGAGAAAACTTTTTATATTGAAAATGAAATAGATTCAACCATCAAAGATAATATTAGTGGAAAAACATTAAAAGAAATTAAGAATTTTGTAAAGAAAACTTCAAAAATGAAATAACATTATGACATACTATATTTCTATATATAATTGAGGATATGATTCTAACACCTTTCTGGTGTATTTAAATGAGGAAAATATAAAGGTTTATAAATCTGTGCAGTTATAGCATTTTAAATAATGATATAAGATTTATACCTACAAGAACTTTAAATTTTCTGTTTACAGTATTAGGTCTTAATCCTATCACTAAAAGCGGACTAAGTCCTGCAAGGGGATTCTCCTAGCAAAAAAATCTATAATTTTAAAGTGCTTTAAGCGTCAAGAAGGTTTAATTTAATTATGTAGTAGTGCAGCTTAAAAGATTGGGTAATGGTTATGATATAATAAAATTCAAGTATAATAAGGGGGGATGAATAAAATGATTTTTCAAAGCATGATTACAGCTATTATAGAAAAATTACAAGAGACCGTGAATCCCTATTGGATAATTGTATTTGGATCCACAGCAGAAAACAGAGAACGAGATGATAGTGACATTGATATAGCTTATTTAAGTGACATAAAATTAGGGAATTATGAACGTTTTTTATTAGCACAGGAGTTAGCGGATATTGTTCATAGAGATGTTGATTTAGTTGATTTATCAGAAGCTTCTACAGTTTTCCAAGCTCAAATTATACATACAGGAAAGACAATATTTTGTTCGGATGAAGAGCGAAAAACAATTTTTGAAATGAAAACTTTAAAAATGTATTCAAAATTGAATGAGGAACGCAAAATCGTATTTGAGGATATAAAGAAAAGAGGTTCTATATATGAAGAATGAAGTTATTTTGAATAAAATTTCTACAATAGAGCGTTGTATAAAAAGAATTCAAGAGGTATATGGAAATAACCCTGATAATTTAGAGGATTATACAAAGCAAGATTCTATAATATTAAATATTCAAAGAGCATGCGAAGCAAGTATTGATTTAGCAATGCATATTGTTGCAGGGAAGAAGTTGGGACTACCCCAATCTAGTAGAGAGGCATTTGATTTGTTGGTTGATGCAGATCTACTTAGTACAGAACTGGCAAGTAAGTTAAAAGCAATGGTTGGGTTTCGAAATATTGCTGTTCATGATTATCAAAGTGTAAACTTAGATATTGTTCGTCAAATTATTGAAAAACATCTAAAAGACTTTAAGCTATTTACGAAAGAAGTTATGGGAATTCTAGACTTATAAAAGCACAGATCTTTGAACTATGATTACATTGGAGAGCATTGTAGTAACTTGTATATCATGAGGAGGAAAGTACTTCAGTGGACCCTTTACTTGCTTTAACAAGTGAACTACTCGCCACTTAGCAAAGCTTGAAGTGGGAGTTTCTCAGTTCCACGATGAAAGCAACCTTTCGTCTCCCTGAGCGTTACTTCGGGGTGTTCCATCCCTAGATGTCCAAAGGTTGGACGCTCTTTTGGTACGGTTGATATTTTACGCAGGAACCGAATGGCTTGGTTTTCGCACTCTATTTTCTTCCTGCAACCTCATATATCAAGTTATCAAAGAACTTCATATAGCTAGTTTATCAAAAGTTTTTGGCTATGCCAAACCGAAATTCATCTCCCACCTACCGTTGGGCTACGCCCTTCACACGCTTGAGGAAGGAGAATTCTTTCGGGGAATTCGTTAAAAACAAATTAAGCGTTACATGAACATATTGAAAAAAGGCATCTTCAGGTGTCTTTTTTTGTTTTGGAGATTATTACATATTTTTTCGTAAATGAAACATAATATTACTAAAATCAGTGGAGGAGTGTAAGGAATGCAAATTCGTGAAAATAATAATTCAAATGAAATTTTAGTAGCAGCTGCAGCAAGTGCAATTGAACAAATGAAGTATGAAATTGCTCAGGAGTTTGGTGTTACCCTTGGACCGGATTCAACAGCACGAGCGAATGGTTCAGTAGGTGGAGAAATTACCAAACGTTTAATGCGTATGGCGCAAGAACAATTATCAGGTCAATATAAAATTCACTAAAGTTAAAGGTATATCCCGTTGAAAGGATATACCTTTTTAATTTTTTGAAAGAGGATAATGAAATTTTGATTGTTAGTTAAGCTTAGAAACTGCAAATTTAGCTGTGAAATTCATCTTCTTCATGTACGAAGAATTTGCACCTGCTTGAAATTGTACAGAAATATTACCATCTTTTTGTGCTTTGAATACGCGACCATATGGTGAATTAGCATTGTAGGTGCCGATTATTTGATTATCTGCATCAAAGACCGTATAAGAAATTGGGAACCCAGAATTTTGTACAAAGACTGTAAGTTCTTCTCCTTTATTGAGATTAAATGTTTCCTTTTGAGACACTTCATAAGAACTCATAGAGTAATATTTTGTAACTTCTTGAATTTCTAAATTTGTAGTTGCTGCACTCGCTTTTGGTGCCTCTGCCCCTGGTAAGTTCATACCTGATAGTACTGCAATTCCTAATGCCCCTGATAAAATAACTTTTTTCATAATGCTAGTTCCTCCTTTAATATATTGCGAGATTTGAAAAGGAAATGAAAATACCATTCCCTGAAACCATTATAGTTACAATGAGAATAGTTTTCAATGGAGATTGATATGTAATTCTGCATACATAAGGTATTCTATTCAAGCTTTGAAGTATTCTTAGAAAGATGGGGAGGACAAATTTAAGAATAAGAAGAAAGTTTTTAATACTAGAATTCTAAAAGCATAAAGGTAGAAAATTAATGATTTTGGTAAAAAAGAATTGACTTCCACCATGGTTGTAACTAGAATAGTTACATATAGTTGTAATTAAGTTAGTTACATCTGGTATCTGCTTAAAATAAAAATATGATTTATATATTTAATTAAGGATGGTGGTCCACACGCTGCCGCACGGTGTAGAAAAGTTACTAAGGTATTAAAAGCAATGCATATTTTGAACTGTAGTATTTTCTGCTTTGGGGCAATAATGTGCAGCGATATCTTTTGTTAAAAATCTTAGTTAACCTTTCTTTGGAAGGATTAGTTTGTGAAAAAAGTAGTAAGGTACCTCAAAAAAGAACAAGATATAAAAAAAGATGTACTTTTACAAACCAAAAAGTTAACTAAGAATTTTAAGTGATAGCTGGACTGGCTAATAAAAATAAAGGTAGGAGATTTAAATGGAGACAAAACAAGATAACCTTATATACGTATGGGACGCATATTGTGGATGGTGCTATGGCTTTTCAGAAAGTATTAAAGGATTTTACCAAAAACACACTGAAGTGCCGTTAACGGTTTTATGTGGAGGGTTATTTTTAGATAATTTACCAATGAAAAATTTCTCATATATAGAAGAGGGAAATAAAAGAATTAATCAACTTACAGGTGCAGAATTTGGTCCTTCATATCAAAAATTGGTGGAAGAAGGGACTTTTAAAATGAATTCGACAGATGCTGCAATTGGCTTTTCAGCTTTACGCTCATTAGCGCCAAACCGTTTGTTAGAATTCACTTCGGCTATGCAAAAAGCGTTTTATTATGAGGGACAAAGTCTGAGTGACCCTGAAACATATCGTAAGATTGCAATTGAGCATGGTTTGAACCCTGAACAAGTACTTGAACGTTTAAACGCTCAAGAAACAATTGTAGATGTACAAAATGATTTCAATAAGGTTCGACAGCTTGGTGTTAATAGTTATCCTTCTTTGCTTTTACAAAAGGATAATCGAATTATCCCTATTGGTGGTGGAGTAATGACGCCAGATAAAATTGAAGCACGTTTTAAAAATTTATATTAAGGAATTTTAGGTTAAGGTATATAACATTTGATGTTTAAAGAAGGCTAGAAGTGGATGGAATTAAATCTTTCTTATAACAGTTATAGTTTCAATTTGTTTTTAAAGAGTGAGCTTCTGTCGGAACAAGATAAAAATGTGTTATCTATTTAATAACTTTAACAAAAGGAGAATAACATTCTATGTTTAAAACAATCGATACAAATCAAAAAGATGTGAAATTGACAGTGTTTAGTTCGGACGAAAAAAGTTTTATGGTCACTGCAACCTTAGTTGAGAAAGAGGGACATGCATTTTTAATAAATTCAAAATTTACTCAATCTGATTCGAAAGAAATTGTTAATTATCTGAAAAAAAACAACTTATCTCTAGATAAAATTTTTATTATTCATGGAGATCCAGACTACTACTTTGGATTAGAGATTATTAAAGCTGCTTACCCAGAAGCCATAGCGTATGCTACAGAGTCTACAGTTGAACACATTGTTCATTCTGTCTTAGGGAAATTAAAAGTTTGGAAAGACGTACTTGGAGAAAATGCACCAAGCAACGTGGTATTACCTCAAGTGTTTAAAGAAAAATCTATTGATTTTCAGGGGTTAACATTTGAACTCGTAGGCTTAGATCATTACAGAACTAACTTATTTAATAAAGAGCTAAAACTATTAATTGGTGGTATTGATGTATTTAACGAAATACATGTATTCTTAGCGGATACTAGCTCAAAAGCAGCCATGGAGGCATGGATTGAAAACTTGAAAGTATTACAGGCATTAAATGCTGACATAATTGTACCTAGCCATGGATCAATCGAAAAATCCTTAAATAATCAAGCACTTACTGCGACAATGGATTATCTAAGAACTGCGGTTCAAGCTTCTGAGGAAAGTAAAACTTCAAAAGATTTTGTAGCGAAACTTGAAGCAGCATATCCAGGATATGCAAATAAAGGTGTATTAGAATTAAGTGCAAAAGTTGTAACAAAAGAAATGCCTTGGGGTTAATGCTATGAATAAATATCAAAAACTATTACATGAAACGTATGTGTTAACTGGCGATGGAAAATTAGATGCTTTCAAAACGTATTTAAGTGAAAATGTATCTTGGACAGAAGCTGCTGGGTTCCCATATGCGGGGACTTATATAGGTCCAGATGAAGTAGTGAAAAATGTACATGAACGTCTTGGCACTGAATGGGATAACTATAGTGCAAAAGATGACGTTTATGCATTTAATAATAATACTGTTATCGTTTATGGGAAATATAGTGGCACATATAAAGCAACAGGGAAATCATTTATAGCAGATTTCTGTCATCTTTATGAGTTTGATGAGAACGATAAGGTTAAGAAGTTTATTCAAATTGTGGACAGTGCAACTGTTAATGAGGTATTGAGTTAGAGTAAATCGTTTCTAACATACCTTGTATAAGGAGTAGTGTAAGGATAAACAGATTTTACTAACATTACCCCTTATATCACATTTTGACGAAGGTTTCTCCTTCTTCAAGTATGATATGGAATATAATTTATATGATTAGAAGAGGTAAGGATATATGAAATTAGAGAAAAATTTAATAATAATAATTATTTCTGTGTTTATTTTAGGAATTGTGTCGACGTTGATATTTCAAGCTTCCACAGGTAAAAACAAAGGTAACGCAATAAAGAGCGAGAATGTTGCATCAGTATCAAAAAATGATGTGACAGAAAAAGAAAAGAATAAAAAAATGGTAGTAGATTTCTATAATGAGGTTTTTAATAAACATAATATCGATATTATTCCTAAATATGTAAGTGAAGATTATCAGCAACATAATCCTTTTGTTGCTGATGGACGAAAATCCTTCATGGATTTCTTTAAGGAGGATTTTGTTAAAAATCCTAATTCCTCTGCAGAGATTAAACGTGTAGTAGCTGAAGGAAATACAGTTGCTCTTCATGTACATTCTCGAGCTAATTCTCAAGATAAGGGAGTTGCTATAGTGGATATATTTCGTATAAAGAATGGTAAGATTGTTGAACACTGGGATGTAATACAGGAGATCCCAAGTGAGGCGGCTAATGATAATACGATGTTTTAGGTAGAAGATTTATCTAATGATTGTTTAATTGTTAGACATGTATAGAATCTGGAAATTTAGATTATTTATGTATAAGATAAATAAAATGAAGGAGATGTCTTAGGGGTGTTACTAGGACATCTTTTTTTGTTCTTGCTTATCCCTGGAGCATGCTCTTTTTTTCGGTCAGCATTTGTTCACTATGCAGTTGATTGGGATAAAAAGGTTCAAATAGCATCTATAAAATATCGAGCATGGGGCGCAGGTCCGGCAGCAAATGCAAGATTCGTTCATGTTGAGCTGTGTGAGACAATTGATGGGAAGTTAAATGTGGACGGTTCACTACAATTTAAGGTGCACAATAGTATAGGGAAAACATATTATATTACGATAAATGAAGTTTATGTATATGTAAGATAACTGTATTACTACAGTGTAGTACACTCATAGGAGGTAGTTATGTGTTTGATAAAAATGAAATACAAAAAATAAATGGGATACTTCAAGTTAATGCATTAAATCCAAATTTAATTGGCCCTACACTTCCCCCAATCCCACCATTTACTTTACCAACCGGTCCCACGGGTCCAACAGGAGAGACAGGCCCAACGGGAGGAACGGGTCCAACAGGAGAGACAGGCCCAACGGGAGGAACGGGTCCAACAGGAGAGACAGGCCCAACGGGAGGAACGGGTCCAACAGGAGAGACAGGCCCAACGGGAGGAACAGGCCCAACAGGAGAGACAGGCCCAACAGGGATGACTGGTCCGACAGGTGCAACTGAAGGTTGTCTTTGTGATTGTTGTGTTTTACCTATGCAAAGCGTCTTACAACAACTTATTGGAGAAACTGTGATTCTTGGCACTATTGCAGACACACCCAACACGCCCCCACTTTTCTTTCTATTTACTATCACTTCCGTGAATGATTTTTTAGTTACAGTTACAGATGGCACCACAACCTTCGTGGTTAATATTTCTGATGTAACAGGGGTAGGCTTTTTACCACCAGGACCACCTATAACATTACTTCCACCCGTCGATGTAGGATGCGAGTGTGAATGTCGTGAACGACCAATTAGACAATTACTGGATGCGTTTATCGGATCTACAGTAAGTCTTTTAGCAAGTAATGGTTCTATTGCAGCAGATTTTAGCGTGGAACAAACAGGACTTGGTATAGTACTAGGGACATTACCTATAAATACAACTACAACCGTTAGGTTTGCTATTTCAACTTGTAAAATTACAGCTGTGAATATAACCCCTACTACGATTTAGTTCATATCTTTCGGAAGTATCTGTTGCTACTCGATAAGAAAGCACAGTGGATTCTTCGATTGTTGGAAAGCGCGTTGTTTCTAAAGTTAACAATCTACGTTTCTACAATACTCCATCTTGGCAGGATAAAGACGTGGCTGTTTTTGTAGATGCAGGTTTAGGGTTTACTATTGATGCGAAAGTAAGTGTAGATAGTTCAATACAATATAAAGTTCACAATAGTAAAGGAAAAACATATTATGTAACAGCAAATGAAGCTTTTGTGTATGTGAAGTAAAATAAGAGCTGTCCTTAATTGGGCAGCTCTTATTTTTTATAGGTTAAAGGGGGACACCTGGAATATGTGGATCAGCTGGATACCTTGCAAATTCCAGATGAAGCACTGTATTTCCTTGCTGAATCACCCCCGCAAAGTTAATGCCCCATGTGTTTATTTTGACGGGGAATCCAGGGTCGGCTGGTGTAAAAAGATCGCCCGGAGTCGTCACCATTGCGTACTTCATCGTCCGAACCTCCGTCGTTAACTAGTTCTCAGCAAAGATATCCATAAGAAGGGTATACGTCACCATCGCAAGTGTCTTGGTAATGCTGTACCGCTATAGTTACGGTTTGCGGTTCGTCTGTTTGATTAAGTGCAGAAATTTGAATGAAGTCCGTGTTCGCATTACGGAATAAAGGCCTGATGTATACGTTTGGTAGCGAGGCTCACAATGACATTCACAGTCGCATTTTTTACGCTTCTTCCAGTAGCACTTATGTGAACAATCGTAATAATAGTTTGACATATTAAGCATGAACCTCCTTTTTAGTGCATGCTATGCAAAGAGTGGGAGTCAGGATTGGACAGTAACATGGGGTTTGTGTAGATAGTGAGGAGGGAAGAAGTGAATAGAAAAAACCATCTCAAATAGAGACGGCTTTTTTAGCGCTATCTTTTTGATGCTCTATATCCTGCAGCTTGTGCTTCAGCTGCTGAACAGAACATTTCCTCAGCATTCGTTTTATCATAAAACTGTTGACCAGGCATGTGATAAATCTTCTCGCCTTTACTATTTTTATTACCTTTAATATTACAAGTACCATTCTGTTCTGATGATTGATTTGTTTTTTGCTGAGGAGTTGCTTCTTTTTGTTTATTTTGATTTTGTTGCTCTTGTTGTTTCTTTAACTCTTGTCGTTTTTGCTGTTCTTCTTGTTGCTTCTGAAGGTCTTGTTGTCTTTTTTGTTCAGCTTCTTGTTTCTTTTGTTCAGTTTCTTCTTTCTTTTTCTCTTCTTGTTGTTTTTTCTCTTCTTCTTTTACTTCCTCTGCTTTTTTGGATTCCTCTTGCTTAGTAACAGTAGTGGCTTTTTCAGTTTTATCATCATCTGAACCTTTAGCACAAGAACCTATTAAAATAATTAATAAAATAATAATACCTAAACACCCAAAGCATCCGCATCCTCGGCGTTTTTTCTCTTCTTTCTCATTTGCTGACTTTGCCATTTTTATCCCCCTATGTACTGTAAATTCAACATTTAGTATATCAGATATTGAAAGGGGATTTTACATAAAGTTTATTGATAAAAGTAACTTTTGTAAGAAACACTATCTCTATGGAGGTGTGTCTATGTTATATGTTTTTCTAATCATAACAGGAGTACTTTACATTTCATGGTATGTCTACAAAAGAAGAAAAGACCATCATTTATACCAGCTCATCGCGCGTTTTAATAAAGATGAAGAGTTTAAACGTACTTTAGCAATGGGGCTTTATTATCGATTTATGAAGCCATTAGAAAATGAAAAGTGCTCATCAGTATTTATACGTCAAACACCATTGGAATTTGAAGTATTTGTTGCTGATGTAATTGAAAAGTATTATGGTGGTTCTGCATTAGTAACGGTAGCTACAGGTGATTATGGTGTAGACTTTGAACATACGGTAAACGGTGAATTATATCTTGGTCAGGTGAAGTGTATGTGTAGCGACATGTCCTATAAAGCAATTGCCCTGGTGCATAGTAATATCACGAAAAAAGGGGCAAAAGGCGGCTATGTAGTATCAACTGGTGGTTTTTCAAACAATGCAAAGCACTATGCTGAAGAACTGAATGTACAGCTAATTGATGGATCGAGATTGGCTGAAATGTATATGGAATCTATTGAGGGACAACCGTTACCTCAATACGTGCTAAACCCTGCTAGTAATTAATAAGCAGGGTCTTTATCTTGTACCTCGTTTAAATCATTGACCCTACAATCGAATGATTTGGCTAACTCAAATGCTTGTCTACTGGAGGATAAGACTTACCAGTTACATAATTACTCATTTGATTTTGGCTTATATTTAATTTCTGTCTTATAGGGGGGAGATACTGGGCGGAAATAGAGAAGTTTTAGTAGATTTGTTTTATTTTGAAATTAGTTTGAATGAAGGGGGAATTTGCTAAATTCACTATGTTGCTCATTTCCTTCTTGATTCATACTTGCTTGATAAGATGAAAATTCTTTATACGTTTTTCTTTTCCATTGCCATAAGCCATTATTTTGATCGAATTCACCATAGTAATGATTGTAATCAAGTTTGTTCCCAGTGTTTTTATTAAAATTATTGCTAATAAAAATACGGATATTACTTGCATAAATGTGGTTATTAGTAATTACATTGTTCCGGATATCTTAATTTAATTCGATTTGGCCACTCTCTTGATCTATTGTGTCATTTTTATAAATAGTATTGTTCGTAATTGTGTTATTTTCAGCATATCCTTGCTGGCTGTCATATCCACCAATTGCAATGCCGCTCATTATATTGTTGGATATTGTATTTCCTCTAACAGTAATTTGACTTGCTCCTTTTCTGCATGTTCGCTAGCTACTTCAATACCGAGGTCGTTTTCATAGCTTTGATTTTGCTCAATGATAATGTCTTTCCCACCATCCACGTAAATACCATCAGCTGAATATTCATTATAACTAGGATTATTGATGGATGAATTGTGATGGACAATATTGTTACGAACAATTCCAATGTTGTTGTTATCATGTACTTTGTTATTGGTAACTTCAAAAGAATCTACATTACCATTCACAGCAATTGCTTCACTTAGTCCTAATTTCAAATTTGCTACTTCGTTATTATCTAAGACAATATGATTTAAATTATTTTGTGCATGAGAAGAAGTACCATAGACAGCTATACCGTGTGCATTTCCATTCTTTACATTCGTTTATGTTCAGACTGAAGATAATAAATTTGAGGGTGTTTTAGGCTGTGTAGCAATTAATGAGAAAGATGCTCCAGTGAATTACTTTCCTGCAAAAATTATGGAACTACAATTTTGTGTCGAGGACATGGTGGGGTAATTTTGCATCAACACATCATAAATCAACTGATTGATAGAGGTATTTATAAATCCAAGGACGGGCTTCGAGATTTGTTCGAATGCTCATTTGAGGAGTTAGTGGAATTGTTGGAGGGAGAAGAGTGAGTTTTAAAAAGGAAATGGCAATCATTTTAGTCAGCTGGCTTTTAATCAGTGTGACTATATTCTTACTAAAATACAAACTTGGAGTGAACTTATAATGATTCAGTTACACACAATTACATCAGAAGAAAAGAAACAAAACTTTGATATTACGGAACTATTTGAAATGCAAAAAGAACTGGATAAACGAATTGGATATAAAGGGAATGACAAAATGGATATGTTGTTTCGTGCATTACTGGTGGAGATCAGTGAAGCGTGGAACGAAACTCGAGCGTTTAAGATGTGGAGTACAGGATTTGGAGTTCCAAAGAATGGACTATTAGAAGAGTTAATTGATGGTCTCCACTTTCTCATGAACATTGTAATTGAATTAGATAAATGCACATGGAGACATGAACTTATTCCATCGTTCAGTATGCAATCAATTATGAGAAAAGATACGAGCAATGTAAATATGCTGTTTGAATGGTACATGCAAGATGTGTTGACTGCAAAAAGGGCATGGTGTCAGTACAGAGATTTAACTACAACGATGGGACATTTGAGAAGAGCGTTTGGCATTTTCTTTCGAATTTGCTATTTGTATGGATTTACTTATCAGGACGTTATTGATTCGTATAAGGAGAAGAATGCGGAAAACTTCGAGAGACAGGATAACGGATATTAATCAAATTTGAATTTTATTAAAAAGAAGGAACAGAGGAATATGTAAAAGAGTTTGAAAGGTCCATAAAAAAAGAATTCAGTAAAACTCTGAATTCTTCTACACGTATTTTTATTTGTTAATCCATTTAGAAATAATAGGATAATGAAAGTCTTTTTCCTGTAGCACATATAAAATTCCTTTTATAGGTCCGAAAATTAACAAAAGAAACAGTATTAGATATAAAGGAGCTATCCCGAAAATAATCAAAGCGTTATTTGAAGTTAAGTCTAAATTAGACAAAGATAACATTAAGATTCTTATTATGAATAGATTCCAAATCATTGTAATTATCCAAATGAATAGTTGGTAAAAAACAGCTTCAAGGATATTTTTTCGAATGTCTTGTGATTTGCATATGAAATAAAAAATCAATGGTATATAAAAAATTGTGACGCTAAAGAAAATAAGAATAAAAAAAGATAATAGGGTAAGAAAATGCATAATTAATTTTATGTTCTTTTCTTGAGTTAGGATCATTAAGGTCCTCCTATATGTATGAGATTTGTTGTGCCTATTAATATATATGCTGTAGATAATTATAACATAAAAATTAATTGTAATAGAATACTGCATCGAAAAGAACACGTATTAAATTAAACAAAAGCGTTATTTGAAACTGTTCATGAAACAAGAGCACTACCGAAAGTGCTCTTAGAAAATACATTTTATATTCTGTTTTGAGCTACGATCTTAATATTCTCTGGTGGAATGATATCTTGAATTTTTTCTTTTAAATCTACTTGGACCATTTCTTCAAGATGTTCAAGTGAAACTTCAAAGTTTATGCATTCCGCAGTTGCGATGCTTAATAAAGAATAATTTTCATTCTTTTTAACAACAAGATATTGCGATTGATCTGTTATTACTATACACCCTTGTTGAATGCCTAATTTACGATTGTCTTCAAAAGTCATAAATGTTTCTCCTTTTATATGTATTGCCGATAAATAGTTTACTACATAAATACATTGGTTCATATTGAGAAACCTTACATTAGTATTACAATTTTATAAGGTTTCTGAATATCTTGTGGCCTAGTAATAAGGAGAGTGTTAAAAGGTTCAATTGAATATTTAACAAAATCCTTATTTGAAAACAAGAAGCCCTAGAGTTAGGGCTCTAGGGCTTTTTGTTTTGGTATTCTCACATGGTTTTTCAAAAAGAATAGAACATATTGAAGATAACATGTGAATGTTTCATAAATGTATCAAAAAAGTGAACAAAATTGCTATTGCAGAAGAAGCAGAAATGAAGTTTCTAATACGTAAGTACGTGAAAGGTATTATTTCCAGTGGATAAAATGCGCATGGGACACCTAATCATTATTTTATCGGGGGAAAAGAATATGTTATGAACTTGGTCGAATGAAAAAATGAAAATTTTACTTTAAGCGAAGTTAATGAAATATATTTTGGGTGTTATATCAATGATTGTTATCTCGATGGACACTTTAACTTTATAAAAGTCCTAGAAGAAAAACACAACTATGAGGAATAGTAAGCTATAAAAGTGAACAAAATCGTTATTTAAATAAAAGAAACCCCGATTGTCTGCGGGGCTTCTAAGGGTAATCGTCAAGTAATGACGTACTCGACTAAATAACCATATCATGAATTTTTTGGTAAAAATACTGGTAAATGTGTCCAAATGAATGGGGAGTCATTTTGAACAAAAAGCTATTTTAATCTCAAACAAAAGAGCAGCTAGCGAAAGCTACCTGCCCGTTTTAAAGGAGAAATCAATTGTTGCAAATTGGTGTATTTAAAGTATGGGCAAAATTTGAAGATTTATTCAGACAAAATTAAAAAGAGCACCTATAAGTAGTGCTCTTAGTAGGTTAGGTCCCTCAGAGAGTAGTGTGGCACACATGATAATATATGGGGATTATTCATGGAGGTGCAAATATCTAATAAAAACTACATTGGGCACAACAAAGCAGCTAGCTCAATTAACTAACTACTTGTTGTACAAAAGAAATTAGGCCCTACAAGTAATGATGTGTAACTTTAAGTTACAGTTATAGTATAAGCAGAATTAATAATATTATGTGGAAGTGAAAATGAGCTTAAATTATAGAGAAAAGGGGACTGGATATGAGGTCGTTAGGTACATTTATTGTGATCCTAGCATTACTCGGACAGGCTTTTGTATATAAAACAGGATTCCCTGTACTCACGCTAACGCTCATATGTAGTTATGGTATAGGCGTTATTGCATACGAAGACGGTAAAAAGAGCAGCTAGCAAAAGCTAACTGCTTAATACAGAGAAGAGAAGAACTACAGGGACAGTTAAATGAGTTCTGGCTTATCGCCTGTGTATAGTATTTGCGAATTATTAAATTTTATTCAGGAGGAATGGATTTGAAAAGATATCGCGTTGAATTTACTGAAACTAAATCTTATGAAGCATTTGTGGAGGCACCTGATTTAGATAAAGCAATTGATAAAGTACGTAATGGTCTTGTGGAGGATGAAGAACTAATTGAAAAAGATGTAATTATAGATGAGATGTACTTACAGAATAAGAGCAGCTAGCAAAAGCTAACTGCTCAGTCTTGAAGAAGATTTAAATGGTTACAGTACATTAAAGATGGGTTATCTATAGTATGGACGGGATATTGAGTTTTATTCAGGGGGGAGAAGGAAGTGAATAAATTTAAGCTGTCCCAACTTGATTTTGGTCTGCAACATCAGCATCAAATGTGTTTGTTGCACTAACACCGCTAAAAGTATTGACAACAAAACCAACATTTGATGCCCCTGAACCATTATAAGATTTTGTATTCTCTTTTGGAGAAACGTTATAAAAATCGCCTAAGTTGAAAGAACCAGCACTATTTTGTACGACAAGGTTTGCTACAACTGTTGGCATAGTATTCACCTGCTTTCCTAGAAAGTATTTAAATTAGCATATGGTGTATTCGTCTAGAGGTTCATTTGGATCTAAGAATTTGAAGTTATGGCTTATGAAGATTTTAATAAAATAAACCTTTTAAAGAAATGGAGATTAATAAATGGGGAAAAGTCAAAGAAGTAAAGGAATGAGACGGGAGAGGGAATTTGCTAGTTTGATAGGTGGTGCTCGTGTACCGCTTTCTGGTGCAATGGACGGGTATTCAAATGATGTGAAGGGTTTTTAGGTCTTGAATGGGATGTAAAAGCGAGGAAAGAAGGATTCAAGACGTTATATAACTGGTTGGAGGATGAGCGTGAACAGCCAGATGCACTAGCGATAAAAGCGGATAGAAAACCGTGGTTGGTAGTTATGCCGTTGGATACATTTTTGAAAATGGTGAAGGAGTAGGTTTATGCTTTTTTCTATTTGCTTCAAGAAGTTTTAAGAGTCTTTGAGACCTGTTGTTTTTATTCATCATCCAGCCCACCATAAGGTAAACGAAACTACATACTAAAATCTTTGTAAATAGATAAAAAGCTTTTTATTTCTTGACTAATAGCTTCTAGATTCCCATATATATTATCTGCGGCTAAATTAATTTCTTCATTAAAATTATACAGCTGTTCATCTACATAATCGAATCCCTCACAGCAATTATTATGTACCAAATTAGATATAAATAGTTTTATTTTCAATACATTTTCTTCATTTATCATAAATTTCTCCCATAACAGTCCCAGTATAATTTTTACGGGTAATTTTTTATCATACGTTCCTTTTATGTTTTTTAATTTAGATACAATATCAACTAACTTATCATTACTGGATAAAGAAACTTCTATAATTTCAATAGAAGGACTATCAAATGTTTCAATTGTATGATCAGCCCACTCAATTACTTCAGTTTTTGAAAATAAACCAATTTGTAACCCTATCCTCAAAACCTCAGCTATTATTTTTATATTAACCATATATATAACTCCTTAGAATTTTTGATAATTATATACCACATTAACCTAAACCTCAAAAAAGGTATTGATATTTGGATTAAAACCAAAAACTAAGATAGAAATTCATCTGGATAATAAATTATACTTTAAGTTGCATAAGGGAAATATTTGTTAAACAAAATAGTATGATTTATAATTTCAAGGACGGGAAATAAGGGAGAGAAATTGAGTTATCTAGTAAAGGAGGTTGTTATATGTATAACTGTAATCAATGTGGAACAGAAATGATTATGCAATTACAAGACAGATATAGAGAATTTTGCCCAAGATGTGAAGGGCTTAGACCAAGTAGCTTAGTATACTATAATTTATATGAATTACTAGATTATATGGAAGCAAACAATTATATGAATAAAGAAAATATGCTACATAACTTTCTAAAATGGGAGTTTGAGTTAACGAAGGGAAATATATTTAAGTTATATTTAGATGTAGATAGATATGATACCCCTGATGATGAGGATCTTATAAAACAATTAGAGGTTTATATGAAGGGGATTCGATTAAAATTAAATGTTAAGTATGAGGATGACTATATATGGATTAAGGTTAATTAGATGTGATTCTATATATAATGAGTTTTATTTTAACAACTTCAGAAGCAATGAAAGTAATGAATGTGAATTGTTCTAGACTAAATGTATTAATTAAAAGTGGACGGATTATTCCATTGAAACTGACAAAAAATATGCGTTTATTCTTGTAGTCTGATGCAGAACAATTAGGAAAAGAATTAGCAGTATCTAGAACAAAATAAAGCCAGTAAGGAGGGTATTTTATATCGAGTAAGAAAAAGTATCCAAGTATAGATTTTGAAGAAGTACCAAGTATGATTGAACGTTTAAGAGGCGTAAGCGGACTGTATATATTCCGCACACAAGTTCACAAATGGGAACGCAATTAATATATGTTTCTATATTAAGAGCCTCAAACCCTCGACGCACAACGTGTTGAGGGTTATTTATTTTGTGGGTCAAACACTTTTATTTGAAAGAAGAGTAATTCATCCACAAAACATTCACAAATGCTACTTCGATACCAAGGTCATTATCATAGTTCTGATTTTGCTCTATGATAATTTCCTTCCCACCATCCACGTAAATACCATCAGCTGAATACTCATTATAACTAGTATTATTGAAAGATGAATTGTAATGAATGATATTGTTACGAATAATTCCGTTCCGCGCTTGATCTAAAGCTGCTACTGGAGATATGCTTTCATGTCCAATAAGAACAATTCCAATGTTGTTATCATGCACTTTGTTATTGGTAACTTCAAAAGAATCTAAATTCCCATTCACAGCAATTGCTTCACTTAGTCCTAATTTCAAATTTGTTACTTCGTTATTGTCTATGACAAGATGATTTAAATTATTTTGTGCATGGGATGAAGAACCCATACCCATCAACTTAAGAATGGAAACAAAGTGTACTTTCATTTTGTGGGGTAAAGCATTCCTAAAATAGAAGCATACTTCTTAATAATACGCATACCAAATAAACCCTATCGTTTTATTAAAAGTCAAGGAAATAGTAATGAAATCCTATATTTATGCGATTGAATATAATGTCACACATTTTATAAGGTAAAAAGGAAAGGATAGATGAACAGGAGAGTATACCTGTTTACATCTATCCTTTTTTACAACAATATGACCACATTTACTACTACAACAAGGATTTTTACCACAACAAATTTTCATATAGTTATTGAACTATTTTTTGAATAACTAAATTAACCTCTTCGTTAACTTTAATTACGAATAAATGGTCCCCTTCAACTTCAATTGGATCAACTACATCTTCATTAAAAGATTCAGCATGTTGTCTACCATATCTATTAAACTAGCGGTTTTTATTTTCTCTGATTCCTTTCCATACCTAAGGTACCCAAAAGTCCACTGGATTCCCGAGGCTACCATCCACATTTGTGTCTCTGAAAAGACATTTTGTGCCACTAGACGTAACTGTAGATTCCTGAACAAGCAAAATCATGAAAATACACACAAAGATAGATTATCATCCATTACATTACTGTTTTGCTTCGTTCGAATAGAAAAACTCGGAAGAACGCCACTTGTTCGATATCTCCTCAATGTGATAAGGTGTCGTTCTGCAGCATCCACCTATTAAACGTGCACCTGCTTGGTACCATTCTTCAGATTGAATATCCAACGCGTTACATTGTTCATGACCATGCCATGTTTTTGTTTCTGGATTATAAGTTTCACCAGAGTTTGGATAAACAATAATCGGTTTTTTGGTGTTTGCCCTCAACTCTTGGATTGCACCAGTCACAACGGTTACTGGCGCACAATTGATGCCTATCGCTACAATTTGTTCACTTTTCTCAAAAGCTCGTGCACACTCCACGAGTTTCATACCTTCACTAATCTCTTTCTCATTTTTTAGCGAAAAGGAAAGCCAAGCATATGTTTCTGGAAACTCACGCAATAATGTATCTAATACTCTTGCTTCTTGCAGGGAAGGGATCGTTTCAAATGCCAATAGATCTGCACCTGCTTCGATTAACGCTGACATTCTCGAACGGTGAAAGTCTGCTAATGTTTTATCTGTCACACCATAGTTGCCTACATACTCTGAACCATCTGCAAGGTAAGCCCCGTACGGCCCAACTGATGCAACAACCAATGGTTTAGGCCTATTCGTTTGCGTATTTTCCTTCCAAAAATCATCTCTTGCCCTTCTTGCAAGTAACACCGTTTTCTTAATTAATTCCAAAGCTTCCTGTTCTTGTATTCCACGTGCGGAAAAACCACTAATAGTAGCTTGATAGCTTGCTGTCATGGCACAGTCCGCTCCAGCACGAAAATAGTCCGAATGAACCTGATAAATTAGTTCCGGATTTTCTAGTAACACACGTGCCGACCAAAGGGGATCGTCCAAATTACATCCATGCGCCTCCAATTCTGTAGCTAATGCTCCGTCAAGAAGCATAATGGAATGTTGGGATAAAATAGCATCAATTGGGTTGATTTTGTTCGACATAATCTACGCCCCTCTTTTTTAGATTTTTTGTTAGATAATAACTTCCATAGCAAAACAAAATAAACGGTATGCAGCAATATAAGGCAATTCTCTGTGTTGGATCGAATGCAATTCCAATACACGATGCCAGACAAAGGATAAAAGAAGCAATTGGTACTAATGGATATAGTGGTGTGCGATAAATCAAGTCCTTTTCAGAATTTCCTTCTTTCAAAAATTGTCTGCGAAATAGGAACTGGGAAGCACTAATACTCATCCAAACTACAACTACTGCTAGACCGGAAATGGAAACAAGTACGATATAGACAGTATCTGGTGCCACAATACTTGAGAGCAAAGCCAAGGCTCCACCCACCATGCTGAAAATGACGGCGTTGATTGGAATACCTTGCTTCGTCATTTTTCCAAAAATCGGGGATATCGTATTCTTATTAGCAAGCGACCAAAGCATTCTAGAAGAGGCATAAAGGCCTGAGTTTGCCGCAGATAAAATGGCTGTTAAGATAACGAAATTCATTATGTCAGCTGAATATGGCACCCCAATTCGTTCTAGAACTGCAACAAAAGGGCTCTCTAATACCCCTGCATCGGAAATAGGCAATAACGCAGATAAAACAACAATCGTTCCTACAAAAAAGATTATCAATCTCCACAGAGTAGTTCGAATGGCCTTCGGTATCATTTTTTCCGGGTTCGCTGTTTCTCCAGCTGCAATGCCTATTAATTCTGTTCCCGAAAAAGCAAAATTAACCGCAAGCATGGTCATTATAATGGCCGTAGCACCATGAGGAAATAAACCTCCACTTGTAAAATTAGAAAAGAATGGTGCTGCTTTTGAATGAGTCATCGGAAGAAACCCTAGCATTGCCGCTACTCCTAAAACAATAAAAATCACAATAGCTATAACCTTTATCGATGAAAACCAAAATTCGGATTCGGCGAAAAATTTAACAGTCAGGACATTTAATACAAAGATCAAAATGGCAAAAAGAGCACTCCATACCCAAACATTAATTGATGGAAACCATCGCTTCATAAGTAATCCTGCGGCTGTAAATTCAGAACCTAAAGCAACAGTCCAAGTTAACCAATACAACCAGGCTACTGTATACCCTGTACCCGGTCCAATGTATTTAACTGCATAACTATGAAATGCGCCCGTTTCAGGCATATGTACGGAAAGCTCTCCTAAACATAGCATAACTAGATAAACCACTAGCGCACCAATCAGATAGGATAGAATTGTTCCAAACGGGCCAGCTTGTTGAATAGTGTAACCCGGGCTTAAGAATAAGCCAGTTCCAATCACCCCACCAAGTGATAGCATGACTAAATGACGTGCTTGCATTTTCCTTTGAAATTCTTGCCCATTTTTGTTCTCCATTTCTACTCTCCTTTAGTTACTATCCAGAAAAAACAAAAACGCACTCTAAAAAAGAGGGCGCTACTGACAAATAAAAATGGAAGCTCTCATCTATCAGGATTATCACCCGCTGGAATTAGCACAGTGTCTACTTAAGCAGACCTGTTGCTGAGGTTTCATAAGGCCAGTCCCTCCACCTCTCTGGATAAGAAATATTTTTTTATAACCTTATCAATCCATTCAATAACTGTCAAGATAATTCTGTTTTTTTAAAAAATTATCTATTATAGAAATACAAAAGATAGAGTATTTCTATAACTGCAACCCACTCCTTCTTGGGTATTATTTAAAAATCGAACATACAAAACCTCATTTATTTATGATACGGTTCACAAGCACTTCCTCAAAATTTGATGCACTTCTAAATATCTTCTTACTTCTTTGGCTATGGGGTCACCATACATAACCATCAACTCAGGAGATTTTAATACCCTCAAATATCAAAAAACGTTATCCTTTCTAAACAAGCTAAATTAGAAAGGATGATGTTTTCTTATGAATCTCTCGATTCAAGATGAATTACTACCATTTGCAGAAGAATTACAACGATATGTTACACCTGTATTCTTAGAAGAACTTGCAAGAGAAATAGGATTTATAAAGCGAAAACGTAAGTTTTCTGGATCAGACTTAGCTGCTATTTGCATTTGGATTAGTCAACGGTTGGCAAGTGATTCCTTGGTTCGATTATGTAGTAGGCTTCATGCAGCGACAGGCACTTTACTTAGCCCTGAGGGCTTAAATAAACGTTTAAATGCTAAAGCAGTTTTGTTTTTAAAACATATTTTTTCTTTACTGTTAGAACAAAAGGTATGTGAACAAACACAAATTTCTAACCACCTCTTCTCTTATTTTCAACGAATCCGTATCTTAGATGCCACCGTATTTCAAGTGCCAAATGCTTTAGAGAATGTATATCCAGGCTCTGGAGGGTATGCCCAAACAGCTGGAATCAAAATTCAATTAGAATATGATCTGCACAGTGGAGAATTTCTTAACTTTCAAGTTGGGCCAGGGAAAAATAATGACAAAACATTTGGTACGGAATGCTTAGATACCTTACGACCAGGAGATTTATGTATTCGTGATTTGGGTTATTTTTCATTGGAAGACTTAGATCAAATGGATCAACGAGGTACATACTATATTTCTCGTTTAAAATTAAATACAAATGTATATGTGAAAAATCCAAACCCGGAATACTTTAAAAATGGTGCAATAAAAAAACAATCGGAATACATACAAGTTGATATAAAACAGATTTTAAACCAACTACACCCTGGAGGGTTCTGGTGCAAACACTCCAAAACGCTTGTAAGTAACCTCCTAAACTTGGACATACTGATACTAGTATTCTAAAAAGGATGTGATTGGTATGGAAAAGCAAAATTTATTCAAGTGGAAACATTATCAACCGGATATTATTTTATTAACTGTGAGATGGTACCTACGGTATAACCTCAGTTTTCGTGATTTAGTCGAAATGATGGAAGAACGCGGGATATCCCTTGCTCATACAACTATCATGCGATGGGTTCATCAATATGGTCCCGAATTAGATAAGCGAGTACGACGTCATCTTAAGTCAACCAATGATTCTTGGCGAGTCGATGAGACGTATGTGAAAGTCAAAGGTCAATGGATGCTATATCGTGCTGTTGATTCAAAAGGAAATACAATTGATTTTCATTTAAGTAAAACAAGAGATCATAGGGCTGCAAAGCGTTTTTTCAAGAAAGCTTTGCAGTTTTTTCATGTTTCAAAGCCCCGTGTGATTACAGTGGACAAAAACCCGGCCTATCCTATAGCGATTGAAGAGTTGAAGACAGAGAAAAAGATGCCTGTAGGCATCCAAATAAGGCAGGTAAAATACCTTAATAACATTGTAGAGCAGGATCATCGTTTTATTAAAAGGAGAGTTCGTTCAATGTTAGGATTGAAATCTTTTCGTACAGCTAAATCTATTCTTTCAGGAATAGAAGCGATGCATATCATTAAAAAAGGCCAACTTATTTTACGGGACAAGTCTGTCCAAAATGAAGTAAAGTTTATTCATCAACTATTCGGAATGGCTGCATAAGAATAGATTCCATTAGGAATCTATATACCTCTTTCAAATAAATACAATCTTTGCACCAGAACCTAATATCTCCTATTTCAGCCATCAAGCGTACGGCAGTATTCGGTCCAATCCCAGGGAGACTGCGAATGATATCGTATTCTGCGCGGTGCTCAGCTACATACACCATCTTGCTAATACAGCTTTCTTTTTGGTGAAGAAGCTCTTGATAGCGCCTTGCGTATAATTTGAGCTGGTCACACAGAACATCGTTCTGAGAAGCAGCAGGATAGCAAATTTTCGCTATTTCAAGTATCTGAATCGCTTTTTTCTCCGCCGTAATATTTGATATTTTTTTATTGGTGTTGGCACGAATACGATTTTTTATAATGGTTTTAGAAAGACCTAAAACACAATCTGGGTGGGGAAATAGTTGAACAAAATTTAAAAACAAATCAGATTTACTAGTAAATATTCTTTCCAATTCTGGAAATGTTAATTGGATTACTTTATGCATACGGCCGCGAATTATTGATAATTCATCATCCAGTTCACTATATAATCTAGAAAGAGATTTTAACTGATAGAATAAATTATCAGTTCCGGTAGATACCCTTCGGGTAACTGTAAAATGAGTGAGAGCTAATCGGTGTGCGTCGCTTCGGTCTGTCTTATGAATCCGCAAGGAATCACATTGTATTTTGGCTTCTAATGGGTTTAATAAACAATATGTATACTGGTTATTTTGCATAAATCGTTCTAGCTGTCTGGAATAGATCCCTGTTGCTTCGAACACAATTTCAGGTGATTCGCCGGTTTCATCTGTAAGCTTATGTATCTTTTCTTGTAGCTTTTTAAAATCAGGCTTAGAATGCTTGATTTCACTTTCGAATACGCATTGTTTTTGTGCATTATAAATTACCATATAACTTTTACCCATACTGACATCAAATGCAATAACGTGTTTCATATAGCGCCTCCTCAGGTGGAATTGAAGTCTTCAACTTACACTTATCGATTCTCATTTCTTATACACGATCTCGAAGACCAACATACTAAAAACTGATTCAAATAAGGTAAGTGAAGAAGGTCAGTTTTGTATACGGATTCAGGATCCCAAAACACCCACGACCTCCTCTTCACTTCTACTATATAAAAAATAGTAGTGCGAACCAATGCCTTGGTCTGCACTACTAATCTTAGTATGTTTTGTATATCTTCAATATTCTTAATATAGCTACTTTACTTGTTTTATTAATAATTTGTATTTTGAAATTCAAGGAGGATATTGATGTACTTTTGCGTAAGTGAATAGTTTTCTGTTGAGTTTATTGCGAATTACGAATATGATGCATGGGGGAATCTTCAGAAATACTTATCTCTGATGCGGTCGCGAGTCGTCTCTCAATAGATTGATCTTTACTACTTACTCTAATATACTAAAAATTTATTTCATAATCTAGTCTAATAGGGGCACGGCAACATACCCATCAACTTAAAAATTCAGAATTACCCCAAAACGAAAAAATGAGCTTTTTGTTACAAGTTAGCACAAAATTTCGTTCTGGGGTATTTGCATTTTAAACAGCAGCAGGAAACGGCGCGAATTGAACATTGGCACAGTTTATTAGAAGCGATAGACTGCATCCTTAGCTGGATATTCATTTCAAGCTCGGAAAAAATAGAATTAAGTTCTTTTGGTAGTTGGTGATAGTGGTTATTTTGATCTATTGTAGTTAAGGCACCTCTTCTGTGGTAGTGATTTCTAGGTAATCTCACTATACCAAGGATCGAGGTGTTTTTCATTTTACTCAAGTTGTTCAGTACACAATTGATAGACTCTAAATTCAATATAGCTAAATCTCCCCGCTTATTTTATAGGTGCGAAAGTTGAGTTATTTAATTCCCATCTTAATGAAGAATTATTGAAACATATTTCTCCATTAAAATGGGAATACATTAATATTCTAGGAAAATACCGATTTAGTATAAAAGAAATTGCATCATTAGACTCCCTACGATCACTAAAAACAAGTTAACAGTAAAAAGCCAATTATTCTCTTAGTGTACCGGAAATCGGCCTTTTCTTTATGATGTTTTGCTTTGCATTGTAAATCCGCATTTTCCTGACGCTGCCCCACATCCATCAACTTAAGAAAAGTAAACACCCCAAAAACAAAAAAATGAGCTGACTTCTCAAAATAACTAACTGTAGAGAAATAAAAATTTCATTTAGTGGGTACTTCAAAACCTTAGCTTGATGGCGATGGGGTCACCATATCAAAAAAAGATAATTGTGCGTTTAGACATATTTTTCAACCACTTCCTGTACGTTAAGGGACTCGTTATTTTTTTACAGTTTTTTATTATGAAATTCTAAATAACTAATTATAATAGGTGAAAAAAACGATCAATAGTTGGGGTACGGAAAGGATTCGAATTTACATTCTTTCTCAATACATATCATGGATAAATAAAGTAAAATATGGGTTGGGGCTATGTCTCATGTTGTGTTAATCCTAACAATAACTAAGGGTACATAATATGCTTTCATACCTTTGAATAATTTTGTTATAGAAGGGATGGAGATTTAACTGGCTCAAATTGTTGGTATTGATAGATACCTTTATACTGGGGCTTTAATCTATATGCGTGAGGGCCTTTCCCTAAGTCTTGTCAGGAAGTAAGGAACAGTAAGCAAACACTTATACAATATGAATAGAGGAGAGGAATGCCTTATGAAAATACGTAGTCAAATTACATGTGCAAGTCTGGCCCTTTTAATAGCTGGAAGTTCCCTGTTATATACAACACCAACCTCAATTGTAAAAGCAGAGCCCACTCAAAATGTATCTAGTTCGTTACAAACAAATACTCAACGAGATCGTACTTCCGTCAAGCAAGCAATGCGGGATACATTGCAACTTGGATACCCGGGGATACTTGCTAAAACTTCTGAGGGTGGAAAAACGTGGGGGTATGCCGCTGGAATAGCGGATCTGAGCACCAAGAAACCAATGAAAACAGATTTTCGTTTTCGCATTGGGAGTGTGACGAAGACGTTCACCGCAACAGTTGTACTTCAATTAGCTGGAGAGAATCGCCTGAATCTAGACGACTACATCGAAGACTGGTTGCCTGGTGTCATTCAAGGAAATGGATATGATGGTAACCAGATTACTATCCGGCAGATATTGAACCATACAAGTGGTATCGCTGAATACTCAAGGTCAAAAGACGCTGATTTTACGGATACAAAAAAATCGTATACGGCTGAAGAGTTAGTGAAGATGGGGGTTTCTCTGCCTCCAGACTTTGCCCCAGGAGATGGCTGGTCTTATTCAAACACAGGATACGTATTACTGGGCATTCTTATTGAAAAAGTAACCAGAAACAGCTATGCGGAAGAGATTGAAAATCGGATTATTGAGCCACTTGAATTGTCGAATACATTCCTACCAGGCAATTCAAGTGTTATTCCAGGCACTAACCATGCCCGTGGATATGTCCAACCAGACGGAGCAAGTGAGCTAAAAGACGTTACTTATTATAACCCAAGTGCAGGTAGCTCTGCTGGAGATATGATTTCTACTGCTGACGACTTAAACAAATTCTTCTCTTACTTGCTCGGTGGCAAATTACTGAAGGAACAGCAACTAAAACAAATGCTTACTACAGTTCCTACAGGAAAAGAAGGAATCGATGGATATGGTCTTGGAATCTATGAAACTAAGCTTCCAAGCGGTGTCTCGATATGGGGACACACCGGTGGCATTCTAGGGTTTACAACTCTTGTTGGAGGTAAACTTGGAGGCAAGCATACGTTGGTCGTCAATTGGAATAGTTTGGGTAGAACTGACAGTCCTAATCCTTTTAAAAATATTTTACTTGCTGAATTTAGCAAGTAGGAAAAAAGGAAAAATTTATCGTAGTTTTCATAGTTAAAAATATACTTTTCTGGTTCAAAAGCCCCAACTTATTTTCATGAAAAATTTGGGGCTTTTTTGTTTTGGTGGCGTTTATTCTCCTTAAGTTGACGGATGTGGGGTAGCACCACATTACTATCAAGCTAAGGTTTTAATATATCTCCTAAATGAACATTTTCTTTTTCTACAGGCAGTTACTTTGAGAAGGTAGTTTATTTTTTCGTTTTGAGGGCGTTTATTTTTCTTAAGCTGATGGATATGGAGTATCTGCCCTAAGTTAAATAAATTTTGACTTAAAAACAAGTGATTTTAACAACGTTAGGAGTGTTTCATGCAGCACAATGTCATTTGTGTTGTATTGCAAGAAGAAAAATTACATTAGAAAAGAGCCAGAATTCATCCTGTTAAGGGTAAATCGGCTCTTAATATTTAAAAGGATGAAAAAAAGAAACACAGAAGTAAAAAACCTCTGTGTTTCTTTTTGATTAATATATTTACTGAACCTTCCGGCACAGATGCTCCTTCTACCCTAGTATAAAAGCGATTTTGAACGTAAGTAATTTGTAAGAAATGGGTAAGAAAAAAGAAATTTTCATTGTGTATGATAAAAATATAAAGAGGCGTGAAAGGCGGAACAGATATGACTTATATATGAAAAACAGACCAGTAACAAGAGTATTTCAAAGAAAAGAAGTAATTTCTGTGGTTAACATATATGTGGAAAAAGAGGGATTTACCCAGGACAGAATGGCGTTTGTAAAAATAATAATTATGAAGATGATTACGAATTCAATGTTGACCTTTTTTCATTGGTGGAGATGGTAGCTGTGTGGTTAATACGAAATAGCAAGAAACCACCTATACAATATGAATAGAGGAGAGGAATGCCCTATGAAAACACATAGTCAAATTACATGTGCAAGTCTTGCCCTTTTAATAGCTGGAAGTTCCCTGTTATACACAACGCCAACCTTAATTGTAAAAGCAGAACCTACTCAACGTGTATCTAGTTCGTTACAAACAAGTACTCAACGAGATCGTAATTCTGTCAAGCAAGCAGTGCGGGATACATTGCAACTTGGATTCCCGGGGGTACTTGCTAAAACTTCTGAGGGTGGAAAAACATGGAGTTATGCCGCTGGGGTAGCGAATCGGAGCAGCAAGAAACCAATGGAAACAGATTTTCGCTTTCGCATTGGTAGCGTGACGAAGGCGTTCACGGCAACAGTTGTACTTCAATTAGCCGAAGAGAACAGCTTGAATCTAGACGACTCTATTGAAAAATGGTTGCCTGGTGTCATTCAAGGAAACGGGTATGATGATAAACAGATTACTATCCGGCAATTATTGAACCACACAAGTGGTATCGCTGAATACACAAGGTCAAAAGGCTTTAATCTTATGGATACTAAAAAATCGTATAGGGCTGAAGAATTAGTAAAGATGGGGATTTCGATGCCCCCAGATTTTGCTCCAGGAAAGAGCTGGTCTTATTCAAATACAGGATACGTATTACTAGGGATCCTTATTGAAACAGTAACCGGGAACAGCTATGCGGAAGAGATTGAAAATCGGATTATTGAACCGCTTGAATTATCGAATACATTCTTACCTGGCAATTCAAGCGTGATTCCAGGAACCAAGCATGCCCGTGGATATATCCAACTAGACGGAGCAAGTGAGCCAAAAGATGTTACTTATTATAACCCAAGTATGGGGAGCTCGGCTGGAGATATGATTTCTACTGCTGATGATTTAAACAAATTCTTCTCTTACTTACTTGGGGGTAAATTACTAAAAGAACAGCAACTAAAACAAATGCTTACTACAGTTCCAACAGGAGAAGCTGCATTTGGCAGATATGGTCTTGGAATCTATGAAACTAAGCTTCCAAACGGTGTCTCAATATGGGGACACGGAGGTAGCATTCCAGGGTTTGTTACTTTTGCTGGAGGCACACTTGGAGGCAAGCATACATTAGCTGTCAATTTGAACAGCCTTAATGCTGATAATCATGATCCTTTTAAAAATATTTTACTTGCTGAATTTAGCAAGTAGGCCAAAAGGAAGAACGGATAAATTTTATCATATTTTCATAGTTAAACAAATAAATGATGAAATTGATCACTTATCTAAGGAGGCAATTCCCTCATGAAAAATAAACTAACTGGTGTATTAGCCGCTACATTAGCGCTAACTATGATTCTACCAACAGGGGCGAAAGCATTTTCTGACGGTAAGACTACAGTTGTATCTAACGCAGAAGTAGCTAGCCAAGAACTGAAGAAGATTGCAGCAGAAAAGGCTGCGCTACTCACGAAGTCCCATGGGACGACTAGCGTGCAGTATGCGCTAATTGATAATGGCAAGCTTACTTTGTCGGGGCAGGCTGGAAAGAACGATATGGAAGGGGAACAGCCGCTAACCAAAGATACTCTATACGGGATTGGTTCAGTCAGTAAAATGTATGCAACAGCGGCTGTAATGAAATTGGTCGACGAAGGAAAAGTCGATTTGGATGCTCCTGTGGTCAACTATGTTCCTGATTTTAAGATGAAAGATGGGCGGTACAAACGCATTACCCCGCGTATGTTGTTGAATCACTCCTCCGGCTTGCAAGGTTCCACGTTAAGTAATGCATTTTTATTTAACGATAATGATACCTATTCCCATGATTTCTTGTTGCAGCAATTGTCCAACCAGAGCCTGAAAGCAGACCCTGGCGCGTTTTCGGTATACTGCAACGATGGCTTTACGCTGGCCGAAATTTTGGTGGAAAGAGTCAGCGGTATGAGCTTTACCGAATTTCTACATCAACGGTTTACAGAACCCTTAAAGATGAATCATACAAAAACGCCGCAGGACAAATGGAGAGACGAAAAGCGGGCTGGACTTTATTTTCCGGCGTACCAAGGGCAGCTTCCAATTGAATCGGTGAATGTGATTGGTACGGGAGGGGTCTCTTCCACGGCAGAAGATATGGTACGATTCTCACAATTATTTATGGGACAGGGAAAAGGGATCCTCTCTGATAAGGTAGTCAAGGCGATGGAGCAAGAGGAATATAAAAAAGGAATGTGGCCGGGGGATGGAGATAATATTTTTAACTATGGTCTTGGCTGGGATAGTGTGAAACTATACCCATTTAGTGAATATGGGATAAAAGGCTTGGCTAAGGGCGGCGACACGGCACTGCAACATGCTATACTGGTCGTGCTTCCGGAACAGAAAATGGCAGCGGCTGTGTTGTCATCCGGTGGACGAAGCTCTACAAATCAACTGCTGGCAACTGAATTGCTGCTCGCCGTGCTTAAAGAGAAGGGTACAATTAAGGACATCAAGCCGAACAAATCTTTTGGCAAGCCGGTCAAGGTCAAGATGCCTCAAGACGTGGCAAAGAAAGCGGGCTTTTATGGCAATAGCGAAACTCATTTCAAAATTGAAATTACGAAGAATGGAGAACTGTTCTTACCATCTAATCGAGAAGAAAAATATGTATATACTGCGGATGGAAGCTTTATTAATGAGAAGGGTACTTCTAAGCTCAACTTTGTCACCGAGAAGAATGGAAGAACTTATTTGAGGGAGAGCACATATAAATCGACACCAGACTTAGGGCAAGGTGCGATGACTCACTATTTGGCCGAGAAACTAGAAGACAATGTGCTATCGAAGAAAACCGCTGCCGCATGGGCGAAGCGGGAAGGTGTCAAGTTCTATCTCGTGAATGAGAAATTTAGTTCTATTGAATATCTCGTACAACCGAAACTTATTACCACACAAATTACTCGTAAGGAAGGCCTGGCGGGCTATTGGGAGGGCAGAAAAATTACAGGTCCGAACACCGCGACGCATCAGCTCCAGATCCCCGTGATGAATGGCCGTGATACGACGGAAACGCATTTCTATACAGAAGGCGGCAATGAATATATGGAAATGGCCGGATTGTTATACGTAAGTGGATCCAGCGTAAAACCGCTTGATGCAGGCCAATCATCCAAAGTTACGCTGCAAGCAAATGGGTATGCGAAATGGTTTACGATCCCACAAGCGGCAGCGGGGAAAACGATGACCGTGGCGTTGCCATCGAAGAGTTCGTTCGCGGTGTATGATGAGAAGGGAGTATGTGTCAATTTTACCGTTGTGAGCGGCAATAACAAAGTAAAACTGCCGAAGAACGGAACGGTTGTATTTGCTGGCGCGCCGAACTCGGAATTTGCAATCACGTTGAACTAGCTACAATTCTAGATGGACTTCAACAAAACCAGTACGACACAGAAGAGGTGTTTTGCTGGTTTTGTTTGTATTTACGTATGATCTAGACGAAGAGGCTTTCCATGAATAATATCACGCTCAAACTCTGCAAGAACAGCCAGCATACCAGTTCTGGGTAATCATCTTTTGCCCAACTCACCTTCTCGGTGTAAATACGTTCGCAGCCGGTATTATGATGTACAAGCCCTATACGATACAGGAATTATCCGAGGTGTTTCAGCTACTAAGTTTACGCCATATGGCACACTCACACGTCAACAGGCTGCACTTATGTTAGAACGAACTCTAGAATATCTAGGTGTAGAAAAAGAGTCAAATATAGGGCCCTACCACATCGCTATCAAGCTAAGAAAAGTAAATACCCCCAGAACGAAATTTTGTGCTAATTTGTAGCAAAAAAGCTCATTTTTTTGTTTTGGGGTAATTCTGAATTCTTAAGTTGATGGGCATGATAGATTGCCTCCAAAAAAGTATTTCATTCTAAGTGGACTGAAACAGGAGGATTAAAACCTGGGAAAATGGATTGGTTTTGGATAAAGTTTATATTTGAAGACAACGGAACAGATCAAAACGTGTTCCAAGGGGATAGTATTGCGCTAAAAATGGAGTTCCAAGCCAATCAAACAGATGGACAAGAAAGATAAATTTAAGAGCATAATACTGGTAAAAAGTAAAACTGAGCTTATGCCTTTTAATAATTTAAAAGAATGATTACTACATATCTATACCAAAAGCCATTGATATCAGCATTTGCGCATGATATTAATGGCTTTTGTAAGTTTAACATTTTGAATGTTTTGTAAAACTAACATTTAATTTATAAATAGAAGAAAAAAATAGCCACAAGTCGTAGAGCGTTTAAGAGAGTAAATAACGACTCTCTTTTTTTTGCTTTTGTATTTTTATAGGTATCCATATACATTGAATAAGGAAATCCCCAAAAAGTAAAATTGAGATCCCCAGAGTAAAAATCATTGTTTTTGGGTAGCATAAAACCTTAGTATGTTAGCGATGTGATGCTAACCCAAATTTGAACCCTATTCCTCAATGAATCAAACAATTTAACATGGTTAATCTCTTGTTTAAGCTATAAAGCAGATAAGAAATATATTTTCTCAACAGGATAAAAGGTATTCATCTATAAGTACTATGTATAAGGATAATAGGAAAATAGAAATAAATAATAAAGGGGAATGTGAAATGATAGCATTAAAAAATGATCGAAATGTAAAAGAAATTTCGGAAGAGAACGTAGATTTATTAAAGGTTATGGCGCATCCAGTACGATTACAAATTGTAAATGAATTAATGCATCATAAAAAATGCAATGTTACACAGTTAACGGAAATATTAAGACTCCCTCAATCCACTGTTTCACAGCATTTATCAAAATTGAGAAAAACCGTACTCCGTACAGAAAGAAGAGGATTAGAGGTGCATTATTATATTGATAATGCTAAAGCTCGTCAGATTGTAGGAATTTTGGG
Source organism: Bacillus sp. FSL E2-8887 (assembly GCF_038007205.1). Taxonomy (NCBI): domain Bacteria; kingdom Bacillati; phylum Bacillota; class Bacilli; order Caryophanales; family Bacillaceae; genus Bacillus; species Bacillus sp. FSL E2-8887. The sequence continues at coordinate 139,873 of NZ_JBBOWS010000002.1, read as the reverse complement.
TCTGTAGGTTAATAATATGCAAAAAAGTTTCCTGTTATAAAGCAGGAGGCTTTTTTATATTTATATATAGTAATTTTATTTTTGTGAGGATTACTGTGTAAATAAGAAAATATTGCTCATAGAATTTCTGTACATTTGAATGGAGTGTAATGAGATAAGGTCTACTTATTTATTTTCGATAGAGCTTATAATTATGTTTATGTTATTAAATTTTAAAAAAAGAATTGACTTCTGTTTTAGTTGTAACTATTATAGTTACATAAAGGTTGTAACTGAAGTGGTTACAATACATTCTGCTTTATGTAAAAATACGGTTAGTATATTTATTTAAGGAAGGTGGCCCACACATTGTCGCTCAGTCTAGAAAGTCACTAAAAGATTAAAGGTAATGCATATTCCAAACTATAGTATTTTCTGCTTTGGGGCAATAATGTGTAGCCTTATCTTTTGTTAAAAATCTTAGTTGATTTTTTTGAAAGGGTTAGTTTTGGGGAAATATAGTAAGGTAGCTCATAAAAAAACAAGATATAAAAAAGATGTACTTATATAAACCAAAAAGTTAGCTGAGAATTTTAAGTGATAGCTGGACTGGTTAATAAAAATAAAGGTAGGAGATTTAAATGAAGACGAAACAAGATAATCTTATATACGTATGGGACGCATATTGTGGATGGTGCTATGGATTTTCAGAAAGTATTAAAGGATTTTACAAAGAACACACTGAAGTGCCGTTAACAGTTTTATGTGGAGGATTATTTTTAGATGATTTACCAATAAAAAATTTCTCATATATAGAAGAGGGAAATAAAAGAATTAATCAACTTACAGGTGCAGAATTCGGTCCTTCATATCAAAAATTGGTGGAAGAAGGTACTTTTAAAATGAATTCGAAAGATGCTGCAATTGGCTTTTCAGCTTTACGCTCATTAGCACCAGACCGTTTGTTAGAATTCACTGCGGCTATGCAAAAAGCGTTTTATTATGAGGGACAAAGTCTAAGTGATCCTGAAACATATCGTAAGATTGCAATTGAGCTTGGTTTGAATCCTAAACAAGTATTAGAACGTTTAAACTCTCAAGAAACAATAATAGATGCCCAAAACGACTTCAATAAAGTTCGACAGCTTGGTATTAATAGTTATCCTTCTTTGCTTTTACAAAAGGATAATCAAATTATCCCTATTGGTGGCGGGGTAATGACGCCAGATAAAATCGAAGCACGTTTTAAAAATTTATATTAAAAAAATTTAAGATAAAGTATATAGCATTTAACGTTTTAAAAAAGGCTAGAAGTGGATGGACTTAAACCTTTTTATAACAGTCATAGTTTCAACTTATTTTTAAAAAGAATCCAATTTTAATTTTTCTATAGACTATAGTAGCAAACATGTTAGCTTACGCCAACGGACATTCATCTCTCGCCTATTTGCTGGTGTTATCACACTTTCAGGTAAATTGAAGAGGGAGCTTCTGGCGGAACAAGATGAAAATATGTTAACTAATTAATAACTTTAACAAAAGGAGAATAACATTCTATGTTTAAGACAATCGATACAAATCAAAAAGATGTGAAATTGACGGTGTTTAGTTCAGACGAAAAAAGTTTTATGGTCACTGCAACCTTAGTTGAGAAAGCGGGACATGCATTTTTAATAAACTCAAAATTTACTCAATCTGATTCGAAAGAAATTGTTGAGTATCTGAAAAAAAACGACTTATCTCTAGATAAAATTTTTATTATTCATGGAGATCCAGACTACTACTTTGGATTAGAGATTATTAAAGCTGCTTACCCAGAAGCCATAGCGTATGCTACAGAGTCTACTGTTGAACATATTGTTCATTCTGTCTTAGGTAAATTAAAAGTTTGGAAAGGCGCCCTAGGAGAAAACGCACCAAGCAACGTAGTATTACCTCAAGTGTTTAAAGAAAAAACGATTGATTTTCAGGGGTTAACATTTGAACTAGTAGGCTTAGATCATTACAGAACTAGCTTATTTAATAAAGGGCTAAAATTATTAATTGGTGGTATTGATGTATTTAACGAAATACATGTATTCTTAGCGGATACTAGCTCAAAAGCGGCTATGGAGGCATGGATTGAGAACTTGAAAGTATTACAAGCATTAAATGCTGACATAATTATACCTAGCCATGGATCAATCGAAAAATCCTTAAATAATCAATCCCTTACTGCGACAATGGATTATCTAAGAACTGCGATTCAAGCTTCTGAGGAAAGTAAAACTTCAAAAGATTTTGTAGCGAAACTTGATGCAGCATATCCAGACTATACAAATAAAGGTGTATTAGAATTAAGTGCAAAAGTTGTAACAAAAGAAATGCCTTGGGGTTAATGCTATGAATAAATATCAGAAACTATTACATGAAACGTATGTGTTAACTGGCGAAGGAAAATTGGATGCTTTCAAAACGTATTTAAGTGAAAATGTATCATGGACAGAAGCTGCTGGGTTTCCATATGCAGGTACTTATATAGGTCCAGATGAAGTAGTGAAAAATGTACATGAACGTCTTGGCACGGAATGGGATAACTATAGCGCTAAAGATGAAATTTATGCATTTAATAACAATACTGTTATCGTTTATGGAAAATATAGTGGAACATATAAAGATACAGGGAAATCGTTCATAGCAGATTTTTGTCATCTTTATGAATTTGATGAGAACGATAAGGTTAAGAAGTTTATTCAAATTGTGGACAGTGCAACTGTTAATGAGGTATTAAGTTAGAGTTAATCGTTTCTAACATTACCCCTCACATTACATTTTTGGGAAGGTTTCTATTTCTCAAGCGTGTTATGGAAGATAACTTATATAATTAGAAGAGGTAGGCATAAATGAAATTAGAGAAAAATTTAATAGTAATAATTATTTCTGTGTTTATTTTAGGAATTGTGTCGACTTTGATATTTCAAGCTTCCACCGGTAATAACAAAGCTAACTCAATAAAGAGTGAGAATGTTGCCTCAGTATCAAAAGAAGTGACAGAAAATGAAAAGAATAAAAAGATGGTAGTTGATTTCTATAATGAAGTTTTTAACAAACATAATATCAATATTATCCCTAAATATGTAAGTGAAGATTATAAGCAACATAATCCTTTTGTTGCTGATGGACGAAAAGCCTTCATGGATTTCTTTAAGGAGGATTTTGTTAAAAATCCTAATTCCTCTGCAGAGATCAAACGTGTAGTAGTAGAAGGAGATACAGTTGCTCTTCATGTACATTCTCGTGCTAATTCTCAAGATAAGGGAGTTGCAATAGTGGATATATTTCGTATAAAAGATGGTAAGATTGTCGAGCATTGGGATGTAATTCAAGAGATTCCAAGTGAGACAGCTAATGATAATACTATGTTTTAGGCAGAAGGCATATTCAATTGTTAGTGATGTATAGAATCTAGAAATTATAAAATGAATGGGATGTCCTAGGTATACTACTAGGACATCTCTTTTTGTTTTGCGTGCTCCAGCTAAGCTGGGCACTGCTTGCTGGTGAAAGTCCGGCCAGGTAAGAGCCAAGTCGCCTAGTAGCTGACAGGCAGCTGGTAGAGAAATCCTAAGGTTGAAGCCCTGTGATAAAGTAACTTCTACTTAGAAGTGCGAGCGAATCAACAGACCGTAACATAAAGTGAACCTTGCCGCCTCGTTAAAAGCAACCTAGCAATAGGACAAAGGGAAGTCGAGCCTGGAGAATATAGGCGAAGACCATGGAAGATGTGAAGAACTTTGAAAGTACGACATCGAAGAATCCCTCGGGGTATGGAGGGCGGTATGTTGAGAAAGTAGTGTCTGGAACTGGGGAGACCCTCCTTTGCCAAGAATGGTTGATTCATATGGTTCATTTGGGTTTGAAGGGAAGGATGAAGATAATTTCTATTTCATGTTTGTCGTTGATAAATCAACTGTTGAGCTAGCGAAAAACTGGATGCATATGATAAATCCAAATTTCACACTTGATAACGAGATTGATAGATTAGTAAATCAAGATCCAGAATTGAAAAAAGAAATTGATAGTCTTGTAAAAAATAATAAAGATTATATCAAACGTTTTGAAAAAGATAATCATAAAGTAGAAATAGGTATAAGTTCTGGGGATTCTGTAATACCTCAAAATCAAAATTACTATGTATTACACTTTGCTGTACAAGGAAAGTAATATTTAAGTAGAACATCGGTTTTCGTACAGAGAAGTGGTGGCAACATTAGAGATAGTTTGCAAATAGAAAAATACATATTAGAGTGGTATTAAAATGTATTTTTTATTGCCAGCTATATATGGATAATTAGAGATTTTTTGAAAAAGACCGCCTGTTATGCGCGGTCTTTTTTATGTTACCATCAACTGTATAGATTTTTTCAACAATAGGTACTTTTTTCATTTCTTCTTGCTTAATGATGGGACGTATCAAAGGGTGACAAGTTTTTCAAGAGAAGTGAACAGCCTCTATAAAACTAAAGAGCGCTTTTTAAGCGCTCTGAAACAAGTTTATTTGAGAGAGGAATCTAGATATTATATGTATACTGTTTTAGAATGTTATAGTTATAAAGCTTGATTGTCAGTTAATAAAAAATAAAGCACACATATAAGTGTGCTCTTATGAAAGCTTTAAATTTGTATGACTTGATGGTCACCATACAATAAAATATGCTTGTTTGATATAAATGTGTGATAAAACTGCAAAAATATATTTTGATGTGCAGGAGAAAAATTAAATGTTGGTTGGCTAGCATTGTGCTTCTATTAGCGAATTTGTACAACTGTTAATGCTGCAGCACGAATGTCTACTGTACCAATTACTTCAACTGGTACAATTTGAATTAAATCACCAGGGTTTAAGTTAATTAGAATGACACCGCTGGATACATCGACTTCGCCAGTACCAAAAATATTAGAACGAACTGCGGTTCCTGATCCTGCAATAATGTTAGTTGGTGAATTTAGCGTCAAGAAAAAGCGCGCTGCTTCCGGTGCTACGGGAACGTTATCAAGGCTTATCGTTAATGTATAACTGATTTGATAAATACCAGCAACTTGAATTCTAATACCAGTTCCAATACTAATTGTATTATTTATTACAGGGACAGTAATATTAGGATTTGGGCCTGTACTAGGTAATAGTAGTGGTGTGAATAATGTTGCAAATTGAGGTGCAGTAGCATTGAAAGCAAAACCGAGGGCAGGTAGTGTACTGGGGGCTTGTGCTTCACAATTAAAGTTAGTAAATCTATGACTAGATGAGAACATATTATCACTCCTTTCTTTAATAAAGATAACGTGAGTGATAATCCCACGTTATGGACAAGCATAATATAATATATGAAAGTTTATAGTGAATAGTGCAGAGGTGTTAATGTTATGGGGAAATATTAATTTGAACATAGAATGACTATAAATTTTATGTAGAAAATAAAAAAAGCAACTAGCAAAAGCTAACTGCTCAGGTCCGGTGATACACTCATACTGCTGGAGGTCAATTAAATGGGTTATGGATATCGCCTATCTGCAGTATTGACGAAATGTTTATTAAAGAAGCATAGTGATAATTTATTATTTGTTTTAAATATAAGATTACTATTTTATTATATCGAGTAATTACGTAAAATTGATAAGCGAACTGGTAACACCATATGGTCAACTACAAAAAATGGTTTCCAGACCAGGAAACCATTTTTAATTTCATTTACATAACAATAATAAATTAAGCAGTAAGAAGGAGTGCACACATGAAAAAAATGTTAACAAAAGAATTAAGTAATGAATTAAAGAAGCGGGAAGGGGTCATTTCTATTACAGTTGAGCCTTATGAAAAAATCGAAGTTGGTGGAATTCGTGTAGATGGACCAGCTGTTATTCTAATTAATCAAGAATAGCTAAAAATAGTTGAATGCACGAAGAAAAGGATCAGCCTTTAAGAGAAGGGAGGATCCTTTTTGTTTGCTGCAGCTAATATGGGATATACATAACTTTTATCTGATGTGTTGGGGTTAAAAGGAAGGAGAGGGGTCGGGATTATCATGGTGGAAAGCTTAATATTGGTAGGATTTCTTTTTACGTTATATAAATTAGTTGATAAAAAAACAAACTAATTATTTAGAGCGAGATATTGTTTCCTTTTTAAGAGCGAGATTTATTTGATAGTGAAATGGATAGTGTAAAGGAGGAATTTAGATGGATGCAAGGAAAGAACGCATAAAATACGAGAAGATGTCAAAGAACTATGAACGTATTTATTTAGTTTCGTTTCTCCTATTAATTGTACTTGTTTGTAGTAGTGTAATTATCATAGGAGCTACAGGGGGAACATATGGAGTGTTTTTGTTGTTAGCAATTTTACTTAACGCACGTATTACTAAAGAATCTCAAAAAAAGTATGAGCAGTATTCTAATAAAGGGCGTATTTAAAATGATACATATCTTGAAAGGAACAACCTGGATGTACATGCAAAGTATCCCGATATCATCACCTATTAACTAGAAAAAGTGACCTTATATAAATAATTTTTTAGCAATTTAGAAATAGAAAACGTACCTTATTAAAATGTTATTTTCGTTCACATAATGATTTATCCTTCTAGCATATTTATAAGATTTATATCATATATTAAGAGAAAGAATGTAAGTTAGAAAGGAGTCTTATAGAATGAGTTATTTGGAGGGAAATGACTTTAGTGAACAAAATATGGTAAGTGTACCTAATCCCTACGTATATCAGACATTACAATCGGTAATTGGTAAACATGTGGTTATTGAAACTGTAAGAGGTAATGTAAGAGGAAAGTTAAAGGATGTGAAACCCGATCATTTGCTCATTGAAGATACGGTACCGTATCTTGTACGCATTCAACAAATTGTATGGATTATGCCAAAACAATAATCAAATTACATCTAATTAGATTTATAACAGATTAGCGTCATAGACGACCAAGTAAAAACACAGGGTTTTATCTCTGTGTTTCTTCAAATTTTCGTTTTTGAATATATGCTTGAGCATGAATAATTTCTTCCTGAAGCTCTTTTAATTCTTTCATAGATTCTGATTCAATAGCCATGTAAGTAGTAACTAAACTGATCATCATATCCATTTTCTCTACTATATTTTGAATGACCTGTTTAGATTGCTCTTTTTTAGGGTGTTGTATTGCCTTTAATACATTTTCCATATAATTGTTCTTTCTTTGCTGGATATCATAAATAAACTGTTTTGTGTTTGAGTTCATTTGTTGTTCCTCCGTTTTGGATATATTTCCATTCTATCATATTTGAATAGAAAATATTGGATTCCCCTAAATTCACACCTGTCTTGTACATCTCCTCAAATATACAAACTAATTCCTTAACGTACAGCAAACACCTTAAAATGTGTCCAAGTTGTGTCTAAACGTACAATTTTCTTTTTTGGTATGGTGACCCCATACCTATCAAGCTAAGAAAAGTAAATACCCCAAAATGAGAAAATTGGCATCCTCAGGTGAAAATGTACATTTTTTGTTTTGGGGGTACTTCAAAATTTTAGGTTGATGGGCATTCAAAAACATCCTGCATGTTTGAAGCATGCAGGATGTTTTCTAGTCTTTGTTTTTCATAATGTAAGAAACCAGACGAAGGATCTCCAAGTATAACCATACTAATGTCATCATAAGCCCTACTGCGCTGTACCATTCCATATACTTTGGCGCTCCACTATGAGTACCATTTTCAATTGAATCAAAATCTAGTAATAAATCTAATGCAGCAACAACAATTACAATTGTACTTATGATGATACTAATTGTCCCACCTTGGTGTATATATGGAACAGTCACCCCTAAGATGCCCAGTAAGAAAACAATAAAATACATAATAAAAATTCCAAGTGTTGCAACCATTACAACCGCGCGAAACTTTTTAGTTACTTTTACTATTCGAGTTGCGTATAACACTAACATGGCAAATAAAATTGAAATCGTTAGTAATACGGCAGTTAAAGCGATAGAATTACCAAAACGCATTGTATAATATGCTGAAATACTTCCTAATAAAATCCCTTGTAATACTGCATAAATCGGTGCGCAAATTGGGGATATGCGCGGAATGAATATAACTACAAATGCGACAATTAGAGTAACTATTATAATTCCAACTAACACAGGTATTTTCATTGTTCCTTGTGTCATCTGTACGTATGAATAGACAGACGCTGCAAGAAGTAAGATAAGCAAAATGAATGTTTTTGCTATCGTTCCGCCAATAGTCATCGTAGAAGCATTTGTATTCTCTTTATGAAATTTTTCTTTTTTTAATATTGGATTAGTTGTTCTCATTTTTTCCTCCTAAATACACTCTACCTTTGAAGCAGATCTTTATATTTCTAATTTTTTATCAATGATACGACCTGTAATAGCTGTTAGGACAATTATGAATAAGCAAGTGAAACAAATATCTAAAATAGTGAACCCTTCACTCGGATACAGTGATGTGTCAATAAAACCATTGTTATCTATGAACCCCGTACTCTTTATGGTGATTACATATTTCTCTAATTTACTTAAAACGTCCAGTATGAATGTTTGGATTATTAAGAATAAAGAAAGGAAAATAACTGATAAAACCATCTTACTCATTGATGACTTTATAGGAATCAGCTTTGTAATTACCATGGTGAAATAGCAGGAGATTAATATACTCATGAAATCGATTCCCCATAATAAAACAGAAAGTATGTGATGAAGAAATCCATATGCATATAACTTATGAAATTCTTGTTGGTATCCCCCGACCACTTTTCCTCCGTAGGTACTTTGGGAGAAATAGTATAGAAAAATTAAGCCTATTACTAGTAAAAGAATAAACATTAACGTGAAAAAGAATAAATTTGCATATATATTTTTTTTTCCTGAGATGGCTGTATAACGTATCATAGTATTTTTTAGCATTTTATTGAAAGAAGGCAAAGCTATTAAAAGCAATAAAAATGCAGTGATACCTATAATTAATACATATATACCTAATGTTATATCCTTTGTAAGCTGATTTGTTAGCTTTGATAGTCCCTTCATATTAAATAAAAAAAGTAATGAAATAGTCATAAATCCAAAATAAAGGATGGCTATCTTTTTTCTATTACAATTAAATAAATAGCGAAAAAGTGGATTCATTTCTCAAAAACCTCCTTAAATAACTCATGTACTGCTTTTCCATGGTGAAAACGAATTTCTTCTACATTTTCATGCAATACAATGCTCCCGTCTTTTAAAAAGATTACCTCATCAAATATATTTTCAATTTCCTCTATTAAATGAGTCGAAATAAGAATGGTACTATCTTCACGATAAAAGCTAAGAATTAAATCTACTATATGCTTTCTAGAAACAAGATCAATTCCACCTAATGGCTCGTCTAATACATATACCGTTGCTTTTCTTGAAAAAGTTAATATTAGCTGTAATATCCCTGTTTTCCCTTTTGATAAGATGCTTATATTCTCCTCTAGCGGGATCTTAAAGTTAGCTATTAAATCTATTGCTTGTTGTAGATTAAAATCAGCATACATATCTCGATAGAACAACAAAGCATCTTTTACGGTCATCCATTTTTCAAAAACAGGACTATCAGGCATAAATGAAACGATTTTTTTCGTTTCTAATCCCACCTTTTTATCTTTAATTGTAATACTTCCTTTAGAAGGAAAACGTAAACCCGAAATCATTTTTAATAATGTCGTTTTCCCACTACCATTTTCACCAACAAGACCGATAATTTTTCCTTCTGAGATTGTTAGGCTTACATCTTGAATCACTGTTTTTAAATCATATCTTTTCGACAGATTTTCAACTTTCAATAATTCTTTCATTCATTTCCCTCCTTTTTCTTTTCCAAAGAAGAACGGAGTATTGAGAGAACCTCTTCTTCCATAAATCCTAAGTTATTCATTCCATTTATAAAATTATCAAGCAACTCTTTTGCCATTTCTTTGCGTAGCTCTGTAATTTTTTCTTCATTCATTGTTACAAATCTTCCTGTTCCTCTACGTGTCTCAGCAATACCTTCCCGTTCTAGCTCTTGAAACGTACGTTGAATTGTATTTGGATTCACTTGTAATTCACCCGCTAATTCACGTACAGCAGGAATTTTTTCACCTGGCGCCAAACGTCCTGTTACAATTTCTTTTTTGATGTATTCCATTACCTGAACATAAATAGGGGTATTAGGAGAAAACTCAGTTTTCATTTCTTTCCTCCTCTGTATTAGTGTACTAGACAAATAGTACACTAATGTAAATTATATGTAAATAGTTATTTTGAAAACCATAACAAATGGAAGGTGATATATTTAGTGAATTCATGTAAACACCCAGGTGCCAAAAATGACCGTTTATGGGACTTTATTTATTTCTATCCAAATAGAGAAATCTACTAGTCAAATTCAGTTTCAAAACCCCTTACCAAATATTTTTTCATTTTAATATTTAAAACTTATGTATACATGTTACAATATAGTCCTCCAATTTATTTTATTCTTCTATTTAGAATTTATGGTTCAGTAATCCAATAAAAAAGCGGCTGTAGTAACTAGATTTGTTAATGAAGTGAAGAATTTAGAGTAGTTTAAAAAGCCATTAAGTAGAATTATCCAGGGGATATATTCACTTAGTTAAGTTTTAGGGGATTTCTTATGTTAAGGATTTCATACAATTTAAATAGGCCTAAATTAAACCTTTTATCCAATCAAAACTAAAAACCATTTTAATAGAGTGAAGTATATATTTAATACGGTTTATTTGGAATAATTCTTAGTTTTATATTTGCTTAAAATAGAAAAATAACATATTTGTAAGGGGGGATAAATAAAACTCCGCTTGTGAAAGCTATATCGCTATCTATGAAGATGCATGTAAAAGAATATAGTAGTAATTTCATTTCAAATGATACCATAAATAATTGTAGAAAAAGATAAAGGAGTAAACATTTAAATAAATAATATGAGTTGTAAGAATGAAAAGGAGAAGTAAATCGTGTTTAATATAAAAAAAAAATTGGAACAAATAAAGCTAAAAACGAAGTTGTCTATGGCATTTATTGCAATATTAATTATACCTAGTCTTATCGTAGGAATAACATCTTATGATGAGGCGAAAACAGATCTTAATGAAACAATTCTACAAACAGCAAAAGATAATGTAAGTATTTTAGATAAGATTGTTGATGATGAATTAGAAAATAAATATATAGATGTAACTTATTTTGCAAAATTACTCACACAAGGCAATTATAATCCTGATCAATTACAAAATGTACAGAGTAAATTTGAACAATATATACAGTTACATCCAGAGATAGAAACAATTTATTCCGCATCCAGTAACAATCAATTTATTCATGCGCCTGTTGGAGAAATACCAGAAGGATTTAATCCGTTAGAAAGTAGTTGGTATAAGGATGCAGTAAAAGCAAATGGTGAAATTATTGTTTCATCTCCGTATAAATCAAAGGCTACTGGAAATATGGTAATAGCAGTTGCTAAACAAAATGAAGATAAAAGTGGTGTCATTGGTATGGACTTGAATATTGATGATATCGTAAAAACATCTAAAATGATAAAAATAGGAAAGCAAGGTTTTGTATCTATAGTGGGGCAAGATAAAACTATAGTTGTTCATCCAACATTAAAACCTGGTGAAAAATTAGAGAAATCTTTAGCAGATGAACTTTATAAGAAAGAAGATGGAGAGATTACGTATAGCCTCAATGGTGAGGATCGAAGCATAAGCTTTAAGACAAATAAAAAAACAGGTTGGAAAATAGCTGGTGTAATGCCTACGAAAGAAATTGAAGAAGCTACCAATCCTATTTTTTATAAAACATTTGCTATAATAGGAGCTTCATTATTATTAGGTGGAATTATAATTTTCTTCATTCTTAGATCTATTATTAATCCACTAAGACAATTAGTTATTTCAGCTCAAAGAATTAGTCGAGGAGATTTAACGGAGAAAATTGATATTCGTTCAAAGGATGAACTTGGTCAATTGGGTGATAGTTTCAATGCAATGGCAGAGTCTTTACGCAATATTATTTCACAAATTAACACATCTGCAGGACATGTAGCAGCTTCTTCTGAGGAACTAACTGCTAGTGTAGAGCAAGCAAGTGTTGCAACAGAACAAATTACAAAAGAAATGGAAGAAATCTCACATAGTGCAGAAGTTCAAAATAATGAAGTTGAGTCTGGAGCTAAATTAATAGGTGAGGTAACACGAAATATTCAATGTGTAGCTGATAATGCTTCTGAAGTATCGACCTCATCTTTATACACAAAACAAAAAGCAAATGAGGGGGAACAATTAGTAGAACAAACTGTAACACAAATGCAGTCTATACATAATTCTGTTTCCCAATCCGATAATGTAATTAAATTATTAGATAAGAAATCGCAGCAAATAGGCACTATATTAGAAGCGATTCAGAATATTGCTGAACAAACAAATCTACTAGCACTAAATGCGGCGATTGAGGCCGCTAGGGCAGGAGAACAGGGACGAGGATTTGCAATTGTTGCGGATGAAGTTGGGAAATTAGCGGAACAATCAGGACAATCTTCAATGGAAATTGGAAGTTTAATTAAGGAAATACAATTAGATGTACACGAGACTGTAAAAGCTATGAATGAAGTGGGAATAGAAGTACAGTCGGGAATTAAGGTCGCGAATGATACAAAACAAAGTTTTTATGAAATTTCAAATGCAGCGAATGATATCGTTTCCAAAGTACATGGTATGGTGGAGCTATCAAATAAGATGACATCTGATGCAATGCAAGTCGATACATCTATTAATCAAATAGCAGTAGCTGTAAAAGAGAACACCACAAGTATGCAAACTATAGCTGGTTCATCCGAAGAACAACATGCTTCCATGGAAGAGATAAATTCTTCAGCAATTCAATTAGCACAAATGGCCGAAGAACTTCAAGATTTAATTGGAGGATTTAAGGTATAAGTTCAGATTATAGGAAAGAATAACAGGAAGGGTTCTGGTGCAAAAATAAAGTAAAAGAGAATAAAGCATATATATTCCTAACGGAATCGTATCTTATGCTACAAGTCCAAACAATTGATGGACGAATTCTTTCTGATTTTGGATAGACTGGTTCCGTAAATTAATCTGTTCTTTTTTAATCATATGCATGGCTTCTACTCCAGAAAGAATGGATATAGCTGTGTCAAAAGATTTGAGCCCTAGCATAGAACGGATACGCTTCTTTATAAAGCGATGATCTTGTTCTACTATATTATTCAAGTACTTTTGTTGTCTAAGTTGCATACCATCAGGTATGCTTTTTTCTTTTTTCAACTGTTCAATTGCTATAGGATAAGCCGGATTCTTATCGACTGTTATCACACGTGGCTTTGAAACATGAAAAGACCGCAAAGCTTTCTTGAAAAAGCGCTTTGCAGCCTTTTGGTCTCTTGTTTTGCTTAGACAAAAATCGATTGTGTTTCCTTTCGAATCAACAGCACGGTACAGGTACATCCATTGCCCTTTAACTTTTATATATGTTTCATCAACTCTCCAAGAGTCATTGGTTTGCTTGAGGTGACGACGAATTCGTTTGTCCAATTCAGGACCATACTGATGAACCCAACGCATAATCGTGGTATGAGAAATAGATAAGCCCCGTTCCTTCATCATTTCCACCAAATCACGAAAACTGAGGTTATACCGTAGGTACCATCTTACCGTTAACAAAATTAAATCAGGCTGATAATGCTTCCATTTGAATAAATTTTCCTTTTTCATACTGATCACACACCTTTTCTAGAGTAGTAATATCAGTATGTCCAAGTTTTATAGATTTTTTGCACCAGAACCATAATTTTTGTGAATAATTGCTAAATAGTGAACTTACATAAATGCTTTTAGAAGTTCTTGAATTAATGGGATTGCTCCACCTATAAATTTTAAAACTGCCATTGCGATTTCCATATTATGCTCTCCTCTTTTTTCGTATTAAGATGTGATAAATCTTTATAATCTTATTATAGTAAGCGCTTACAATTATAACAATGAATTTTTTTATGCAATATTGCATATTTATACATTAGATCTCTATTATTCATTTTTTAATGGTACTATAGCGAGGTGAGAGTCTTTAAGGGTTCTCCTTAATAGGAGGAAATATGGAAAGAGTGCAGGCGATTTATAGTAATCAAAAATTTAAGAGTTGGGTTAAACAGGTATTAGCTGTAGGAGGAGTAATAGGGTGCTGCTATTTGGTGTTATATGTTTTCTGTTTCTTAGTTATCATGTAAATATTATACAACTAAACTAGTAGAGTCTTGCCTAGAGAGGTAAGGCTCTTTTATTGTAGTACCTGGAGATGGGCAAACAATATACAATACTTCTTAGGTTTGTCAGATTACTTTGTATCGTGCCTTGTTTCTCTATATTCTAGAACACTAACTCCTATCATTGAGAGTTAATAAACTTCTATTTAAAGTTTCCATTTATATTGAAAACAGAATTCTATTGATAAAAAATATGTTTTTACTAGATACATATTAAAAAGACAAGCATAAATTATATTAGATTTTAGCAAAATCTTTTTGCCTTGGAAAAGGATTTAAATCTTACTTATAGATTTGATTCCTTTTTATATACCATAATCCTTATATTACTACGTAAATATAATACAGTAATAATGATTTAAAAGCAAGAATATTAGTAGGGGTACGTTCACACATCCATCAACTTAAGATTTTAACGAATTCCTCGAAAGAATTCTCCTTCCTCAAGCGCGTGAAGGGCGTAGCCCAGCGGTAGGTGGGAGATGAATTTCGGTTTGGCGTAGCCAAAAGGCTTTGCTTTTTATTTTGCCTCTGATATAATCAGTCTTATAAAGTAAAAAGGTTGGTATATCGATGAAATTAGATAGCAATAATCATTCAGTGTTCTTGTTGTATTATCATCTTGTGTTGGTCGTAAAATACAGAAGAAATGTGTTTGATGATGATATGTCAGATTATGCAAAAGACATGTTTATCAGGTTATCCGAGAATTACAACATAACACTGGTAGAGTGGAATCATGATGTAGACCATGTTCATATTTTGTTCAAGGCACATCCGAATACAGAAATGACAAAATTCATCAATGCTTATAAGAGTGCAAGTTCTCGACTAATCAAGAGAGACTTTCCACAAGTGAAAACGAAACTTTGGAAAGAGATGTTTTGGTCAAGAAGTTTTTGCTTACTAACTACTGGTGGTTCGCCAATAGATGTAGTAAAGAAATATATTGAAAATCAAGATGAAAAGTGAGGTGAAATGATATGACAAAGCATAATAAAGCATATAAATTCCGTTTGTATCCAACAGAAGAACAAGCATATCTTATGCGTAAAACCTTCGGTTGTGTACGTTTCGTGTATAATAGAATGTTAGCAGAACGGAAAGAAGCGTACGAAAAATACAAAGATGATAAGGAACAACTAAGGAAACAAAAGCCTCCAACTCCCGCGAAATATAAAGCAGAATTTGATTGGTTAAAAGAAGTTGACTCATTAGCTCTGGCAAATGCTCAACTACACTTGCAAACTGCCTATAAGAATTTCTTTAGTGGTCAAAATGACTTCCCAACATTCAAAAGTAAAAAAGACAGAAAGTCTTATACAACGAATGTAGTAAACGGAAATATTATGTTGCTTAATAGTCATATCAAATTGCCAAAACTGAAAATGGTACGTATCAAACAGCATAGAGAGATACCACAAGATTATATGATCAAGTCATGTACGATTTCTATGACACCTACTGGTAAATACTATGTGTCCATCTTGACTGAATACGAAAAAGAGATTGTACAAAAAGAAGTAGAAACAGTTGTTGGATTAGACTTTGCGATGGATGGATTATATGTTAGTTCTGAGGGTGAGAAAGCCAATTATCCTAAGTTCTATCGTAAAATGTTAGACCGATTAGCAAAGGCACAACGAGTATTAGCAAGACGCAATAAAGGTTCTGAGCGTTGGAATAAACAACGTATTCGTGTAGCTAAGTTACATGAGAAAGTAGCGAACCAACGTAAGAATTTCCTTCATCATGAGTCTAAAGAGTTGGCTACTCATTTTGATGTTGTAGCTATTGAAGATCTAAACATGAAAGGAATGTCGCAAGCACTTCATTTTGGAAAAAGGGTTCTGGTGCAAAAACTTAAGGACAATTGCAATGAATCTATAAATCTTGGACATACTGTTACTATTACTTTAAAAAGGGTGCGTGATTGGTATGGAAAAGGAAAATTTATTCAAATGGAAGCATTATCAGCCTGATATTATTTTGTTAACGGTAAGATGGTACCTACGGTACAACCTCAGTTTTCGTGATTTGGTGGAAATGCTAGAAGAACGGGATTTATCCATTTCTCATACAACGATTATGCGTTGGGTTCATCAGTATGGTCCTGAATTGGACAAACGAATCCGCCGTCACCTCAAACAAACAAATGACTCTTGGAGAGTCGATGAAACATATATCAAAGTAAAAGGTCAATGGATGTATCTGTATCGTGCTGTTGATTCGAAAGGAAACACAGTTGATTTTTTCCTAAACAAAACAAGAGACCAGAAGGCTGCAAAGCGCTTTTTCAAGAAAGCTTTGCGGTCTTTTCATGTTTCAAAGCCACGTGTTATAACAGTCGATAAGAACCCGGCTTATCCTATAGCAATTGAACAGTTGAAAAAAGAAAAAAGCATACCTGATGGTATGCAACTTAGACAACAAAAGTACTTGAATAACATAGTAGAACAAGATCATCGCTTTATAAAGAAGCGAATCCGTTCTATGCTAGGGTTCAAATGTTTTGACACAGCTACATCCATTCTTTCTGGAGTAGAAGCCATGCATATGATTAAAAAAGAGCAGCTTGATTTACGGGACCAGTCTGTCCAAAATCAGAAAGAATTCATCCATCAATTGTTTGGACTTGCAGCATAAGATACGATTCCGTTAGGAATATATGTGCTTTATTCTCCTATATTTTATTTTTGCACCAGAATCCTAAATACTCCTTATTCAGATTACTTTACGTATCATCAAGATGTAATTGAGGCCGCATACGAAAACGTTAAAAATCATATGCTCATATTCGGAAGTGAAAACAAAGCATAACCAGAAAGGTTTTCTTCATTAATATGAGAAGAAACTCGAAATTTAGTTAGCTGACAAAGATAGAGAATTATAGAGTAGCCATTAATTAAAAGGGGGAGAAAGCCGTGTTAGGAAAATTAGGTGAATTAAATGAAGGGTATAATGTATTAACAGAAATGAACGGTCAATGCAGTGATATGTTAATGGATATAGGCATATATAAGATGTCTAATGGAAAAGAAGAGTTGCTATTTGATAATAAGAATGAAACGGCAGTACTTTTACTAGAAGGGGCAATACGTTTAGAGTGGGATGGAATGGAACAAGTTATTCAAAGGCAGTCTGTTTTTGAAGAAAACCCTTGGTGTTTACATGTGGCTAAAAATGTGAAGGTTACAATTACTGCTCTGTCAGATAGTGAAGTGCTTGTTCAAAAAACAGATAATGATCAAGAATTTGCGTCTAAGTTGTATACTCCAAATGAGTGTCAAAGTGTTGTAGCTGGAGATGGAGTATGGGAGGGAACAGCGCAGCGTGTTATTCGTACGATTTTTGACTATAACAATGCAGCATATTCTAATATGGTAGTAGGAGAAGTTATTTCTTATCCAGGGCGATGGTCCAGTTACCCACCTCATCACCATGATCAACCGGAGGTATATTATTATCGCTTTAACAAGCCGCAGGGATTTGGATGTGCAATGGTTGGGGAGGATGCTCATCGCGTTGTACATAATAGCTTTATTACAATTCCGGGTGAGCTAGACCATCCACAAGCAACAGCGCCTGGATATGCAATGTATTTTTGTTGGATGATTCGACATCTTGAGAATAACCCATGGAATGATCGTATCATGGAGGAAGAACACAAGTGGTTATTAGAACCAAATGCGAAAATTTGGCCAGAAAAAGAATAGATGAAAATAAAGGTTCTGGACAAAAACGATGTCACTTGCAATTGTTTTTGCTCAGAACCACTAATTTTTTGTCAATGTAGGCAGGCTTTTATGTGAGATAACGTAAGAGCCTGTTTGCATGTTCTACCTTTTTTTATGTACAATAAGAATAAGAAATGATATAGACAGGGAGAGAAAATCCATGTCCACTAAATTAGTAAATTTACGCATTGATTTTGCTTTTAAACAGTTATTTGGAACAAAAGGAAATGAGGAAATTTTAACAGGTTTCTTAAATGCAATTCTAGAGGAATCTTTAGATGCACCAATTACATCGCTACAACTAGATGATCCACATCTCCATAAATCTTATGAAGATGATAAGTTATCGATTTTAGACCTATTAGCAACACTAGATAATGGGACACAAGTAAATATAGAAATTCAGCTTCGAAATACACATGATATGGTGAAGCGATCTTTATATTATTGGAGCAAACTTTATACATCCCAAATGCAAGAAGGGATGCCATATCGTTCACTTCGAAAAACAATTACGATTAACTTACTAGATTTTATTTTATTTTCTCAGGATGATGCATTTCATACCATCGGACAATTATGGAATACAAAAATGCAGCAGCTATTAAGTGACGACATTGAAATCCATTTTGTAGAGATACCGAAATTGGTAAAACAATGGCGTGAAGAAAAAGTAAACCCTTGGGAAAATACATTTGTTCGTTGGATGTTATTATTACCAGCACATGAAGATGAACATTTAACTCAAACGTTGGAGGAGATTGCGATGAATCAAGATCCAATTTTACAAAAGGCAATAAATAAATGGGAAAATATGAGCCACGATTCTTCTTTTCGAACAGCATATGAAGCTCGGGAGAAATTGCTTCTAGATGAGCAAGCTAAGCTAGCACATGCAGAACAAGAGGGTATGGAAAAAGGTATTGAGCAAGGTAAGATGCAAATGATTCGAGGGATGCATGAAATTGGTGTACCGCTTGAAACTATTGCAAAAGCAAGTAAGTTGAGTGTAGAGGAAATAGAACGTATCTTGAAATTAAAGTAAATATATATGAACCTATGGTACTCATGAATAAAAGAAAGTAGACGCTCATTATCATGGTACGTTTAATAAAAAAGCATTGCTGAAGATTTTAGCAGTGCTTTTTCTCAATCAACTTTTTGATATTTTTCATTCTGCTCACAATTATATAGAAAAGATGAAAGAAGAACGTGAATAGTCCGAAACAAATATGTTTCGGACTAGGGGTTCAATATTTTATCCATTTTATTCAACATTTTTTAAAGATTAAGAGGCTGAATTTTCTGATTTCTAAAGTGAGAAAAATGTATTACGTTAATCAATAGATACCCCACTAGAGACAATCGGTTTTGTTGGTGCTGGCGTATCTCCGCCATTAAACGAAGAGTGTTGTGATACATTTAAACTAATCGTGCTACATGCTAATGTACTTACTACTACCATACTTAATAACACTTTTTTTATTTTTCTCATTACTTTAACGCTCCTTTTCTCAAATGTTTCTTATCAGCATTATTGCTAATATAGAAATATTTGCTCGCTTTAACATGATTATTTGCCTCGTAAAATTGGAGTGCTAAAATCTCTGCATATTCTTTTACACAATCCCACATGTCCTCTTTTTCAAAATAAGAAATTGCATCAGTAACTACTTTTTCTAATTTAATGCTAGGTAGTTCTGTGATTAGTTCATTTAAAACTGCGAAACGATGCTTATATTCCTCATTTCCTGATTCATTTGTATACTTTATTCCTTGCTCGATATATGCTTTTGCTGTTTCAACGCCTTCTAATTTATAATATGCTCTTGCTAAGACAAATAATGCTTTAAAATGGTTCGGTATGGTATTTATAATTTCAGAACTCTGTCTAATCGCCAATGGATATAAATCTTGAATATTATATAACCAGCCTAAATTGGATCGTACTCGTAATAATAATTGTTCTTCATCATACTTCTTAAAAACATCAATAACCGTATTGAGACATTCTTCCGCTCTTTCAAATTCTCTTAGATCTAAACAAGCCAGTCCATATACATTGTCGCATAAAGCAATATTAATTTCATAGCCTACATGATTCAGGTATATTTCTTTGGCTTTTACTACATGTTGAATCGCTTCAAATGGTTGATAAGATTGATAATAGTAAGTTGAAAATCTATACTCAAACTCGGCTTTTTCTACTTCATCAGGCATATCAATTAAAAGTTCTTCTGCCTTTTCATAGTGTGTTTTCGCTTCAGTATAATTAGCTAAAATTGTAGAGTGGATTGCCTTAAAGAAATAATAATAGTAAGCTAAAAATGAAAATTCCTCTTTGATATTAGGGAGTTTTTCTATTTGATTAAAAGAATCTTTTGTAATACTCATTCCATCTGCCAAGACTTTATATCTAAAATTCAGTAGGGAATAATAGAATGATACATATTGGTCTGTTTCTATTTCCTTTAAACGTTCTTTTACTTGTAGATATGTCTGTTTTGCTTCTTTTACATGATATAAACGAATTTCTTCATACCATTCATGTAATAATTCCATCAATTGCTTATTACTTTTTTCTTGAACAGTCATAATATCCCCCATTTCTCTGTAAAGGCTTATTCTGATAATAACAGGAATTAGATAAATTAAATTTAACTACGATTTTTTTCACTAATATAAAGAATATTCTGAATTAAAATAATGTCCATGCTTTTAAATTTGAAAAAGTATGGTTAAGCCAGTACAAGTTTTGTTAATGCTTTTTTTGATTTTGATTTATTAACTGTTGTCTATTGAATACTTCTTATAAGAGGTGGCGTAGCACTATAGTAGAAAAAGAGAGAGCTTATACTGTTATGGTATTGAGAAATACGTAGGGCTTATTAAGCATCAAGGGATTCCTCGAAAATAAATAGAAGTATATCCATATCTATTTACATTGAAGAGGGAGCGTTGGTTTATGATAAGTTTTGGGGTTAATTTACGCACTATTATTAGTTATACACAAGAGAGTAGGAATCTTAATAATATACGGATTTTAAGTAAGTTGGGTATAAGATTATTTGATACATATGGAGAACCATTACCTGTATCAGATGTTAATCGAGAATTAGTAACGGCATTAAAATGCCAAGACATAAATACGCAAAGATATATGTTAAGTCATTTACAAGGTTAGAAAAACCGATATTATGCTGCGTTTTTCCATACATATGTTCTGTCCGATAAACCAAAAAGTTATCATCAAAGGTTTGTGAAATTTTATTTTCTTAAATTGAGTGAATTACGTAGTAATATTTTAAAATTATTTAATTTGGTACTATAGTTTGTATCACCATGAAATGTATAAAACTCGTCTATGTCAATAAAAACAGAATAAAGAATGTGTAATGAAGTACCCATCCAATTATTATGTGTATAACAATTGGATGGGTATTTTTTTACTTATTCCAAAATAGGGACAAAGCTAAATGCAACGGATCGTTATCAAAACGCGAGTGTACAAATGTAACAAATGAAATTTCTATTCATAAGTGTGGTTCTGCTATTTAATCAAGTATGATTTAATACTTTCTTAGTTTTGGTTAAGGAAATTTATATACTTAAAGTAAAGGGGGTAATTTTTAATGAAGGGGGAGGAGAATTTGAAAATGTTCAACTCAGTTGCTCCTAAACAAACAAAAAATGAAGATTTACCATTTGATATTTCCTGGATGACCGATTGGATTGTAGACTGGTTTGGTTCTTTGTTTAATGGCGGCAGTGATGTAATAAAAGATGGGGGAAATAAAGTAGATGGTGTAGTCCATGCGAGTGTGCCTGTATTTTTTGATGTTATTTTCCTTATTCTTTCTGTAGTAATTTTAATTTCATTATTAGTTTTTGGAGCTTCTTTATGGTTTAAACATATAAAGTGGAAAAAAAGATCTATATATTTTGGAGTAGGTTCGTTTATTCTCATTCTATTAATAAGGATTCTACCAGTGTTAATGTTGACAACACGTTCTTTTGATTTTCAAACCTTTATGAGTAATATGGTAGGCTTAATTACTTCTATAATTTTAGGGACAGCTGTATTAATGTTTTTAATATAGCTAGCATTAGGTATGCTTTATAAGAAATTTGAACATCCCAAATATGGAAAATGGAGTTCAAGTTTGAGATATAGTTCAATTTTTATATTTGTAATGACATTGTTAGTACCGGCCCTACTGCGCCATTTATAATTTTGATTCATATAAGGAGAAGGAGGAATAGATTAAAAAGGTTTTTGATGTACGAGATTTTGGCAAAGGGGGAGGGTACTAGTGACTACTTTTGTTGTAATGGTGAGTATATTCTTAATTCTGTTTGTAATTGGTCCCAAAGCGACTAAGAGAAAAGAAGAAAGAGATAGAATTGAAAAAGAACATAAAGAGAAAATGGAGGCTTCAGAGGAAGAAACGATTGACTTAGATATTAATGGGACTAAAGTACGGTTACACAAGAAGCCAAAGCTAAAGAAAAGTATATATAAAATAAAGAGTAATAGATAACGAAAAATTGGGTTACATTTAAAAGTGAGTTTAGAGCAGGTAGCAAAAAAATCGGATAACATTTAAATATTTAGGGGGATTACCTAACAGAATTATTGAGTCATATATATCATGAATTAATTATTCTGGCCGCAGCTCGTTATAATACTCCTATTCGCTTTGTAAATAGTAAGGGGATTTCAGCATTTGAAAGTGCATTAAAAAGATATGCCAATGAGTAAAGTGTAAAATAATGAGCAAGTTGTTTAAAAGGAAGAAATGAGGTTTTAAAGTGGGGAAAGCATTATTTAATGTAATTGGAATAACACTGGTATTCTGTGTGTTTATTACCGCGTGTTCAAAATCTGATACTATACCTTCTAAATCTAGTGAATTAAAAAGTGAAGTAGTTGAAAAGGAAATTAGCAAAAAAGAAATTAAAAAAGAAGATACGAAGACATATGAATCATTATTTGCTACAAATGCCCCTTTAATGATTCAAGAAGGATCAGGTAAATACGCAAAGGAAATAGCACTCTCGTCAGAAGAAATTAATGAACTTAATAAGGAATTGATGAATTTACCAAAGGATTTAAGTGCAGAACAAATATATGTACAATTACTAAATTTACAGGCGCAAAGTTATAAAGAAGCCGTAAGTAAACTGGAGGGAATTATCCCTGAATTGGCGATTAAAGAACAAAATAATGGAAACGTAAATTCTATAAAACCAAAAGATAAATCCCTGAATGTGGAGATCTTACTTGATGCGAGCGGTGGTATGGCTGGTAAAGTTAATGGTCAAATTAAAATGGAAGCCGCTAAGAAAGCTATTTATAACTATCTCGATAAGATTCCGAATAATGCAAATGTAATGTTGAGAGTTTATGGACATAAAGGAAGTAATAATGAAAATGATAAAAGTTTATCCTGTGGATCTTCGGAGGTAATGTACCCATTACAGCCTTATAATAAGGGACAATTTAATGCTGCTTTATCTAAGTTTGGTCCGAAGGGGTGGACGCCGTTAGCATCAGCTATAGAGTCTGTAAATGATGATTTTAAAGAGTATACCGGTGATGAAAACTTAAATGTAGTATATATTGTGAGTGATGGAGAAGAGACTTGTGGGGGAGATCCAGTTAATGCTGCCAAAAATCTCAATCAATCCAATACTCATGCAGTTGTAAATATTATTGGATTTGATGTGAAAAATAGTGAACAACAGCAATTAAAGAATACTGCAGAAGCAGGAAAAGGGAATTATGCGACAGTAAGTAATGCCGACGAATTATATCAAACTCTTAATAAAGAGTATGAAAAACTATATAAAGAATGGGAAAAATGGAAGATCAATCAATACTTCAGTCTGAATACGCAGTGGGCAGATTTATTTATGAATATTAAAAAGGCTCATATGGAAATTAATGATGTAATTAATAAAGAACATTATAATTTAAAGAATAATATTTCTTACTTAAGTGAGAAAGAAATCATTGATAATCATAAAAAGCTCAGTCTTGAAAAACTTATTAAGCTTCGATTTGAAACACTAACTAGTTATTATAATGATAGAGAAATGGAGTTAATAAATCTTATAACTGAAAAAGAAAAGAACATGAAACAACAATTGGAGCAATCTAAACCATAATGAAAAGGTGTTAGAATATATATGGTTGATAATTTATGGTTCATTTCTACATTGTGCATGTTTTATTGGTAACAGGGTGTAGTAGCAAAGATGACACTGGAATTTCCATTACCCCATACCGAAAAAAAAGGGTATAGGTATACTTTCCTGTTTAAAATGTTGTTCGTATAGGAAGCGAATAAGCTTCCTATACGAACAACATTACATATTAATAATTTAGAGGGTTTTAAAAATAAAGAGGTGGTTTTTAAATGTATAATGATTCAATATATTTTCCTTATATAAATTATGATCAATGCTTCGATCGTCAATTCCCTGGTCCTCAGATTCCAGGTATACCTGGAATGCCAGGTTTTCCGGGTGTACCAAGTTTTCCAGGACAGCAAAGTTCACAAGCTCCAACATCTCCTCCCCCATCATTTATTCCTCAACAATCAACTGCTTCACCATTTGCTGTTGATCCAGGAGCAATTTCATTATGTTTATTTCGAAATACTTATATATGGCTTAGTAATGGTGAACAATTTTGGTATTTCCCAATTTTTGTAGGACCAAGGTCTGTTGCTGGTTTTAGATGGAACGGTAGGTTTTGGGTTATTTTTGGAATTGATACGAGAAGGATTATTTCATTTACATGTTTTTAAAAATTATAGAGTAACGATAGAGGTTTAATTATATAAACAAAAGAGGTATTTGAATGAAAAAATTTCAATCATTTGATGGTACAATAACTATGATTAACGATTTTGTCACAGGATTAAACGAAGAAATAGGATGTAATAAATTAATGTCCGTAGATAATGGTTATGGGAATCTAATAAATTTTGTAGTAAAACCAAATACGTATTTTATCGACTATGCAACGGTAGTAGTAGGAGATAAAGTAACTGGGTTTTACGATGCCAACGCTCCTGCTCCTCTTATTTTCCCACCACAATTTCAAGCGATTGTTATGGCAAAATATACACCGCATCAAAATGTAAAAGTAGACTATTTTAATGAACAGTTGGAGAGTAGTGATGGAAAATTAAAATTAAATATTTCTCCTTCTACTCAAATTTTATTAACAAATGGTCAATTCTTTACAGGTAATCTTGTAAATCGAAATTTAATAGCTATTTATAGTTTTACAACAATGAGTATACCAGCTCAAACTACACCATATAAAATCATTGTTTTGTGTCAAAAGTGATTTCTATTCTAAAGGGTCTCTCGGTTTATCAAACTACAATCCATTGTAGAATCAAAAATTTTAGCCATCTTATTGACCAGGATCATAGGCATGTCAAGAGACGTTTTGCTAAATCTGCAGGATTTCAAAATCTTCGTCATGCTTCACGTACGATAAAAGGTATCGAGACCATTCATGCCCTATATAAACAACGGCGAAGTCTTCAAAGAGACTCCGCCTTTTCAACGTACAATAGTATTCCTTTCTAAATATGAAGATAAAAGTATCATAAATACATCAATATCATGAAGATACAGGAACCTAATATGTAATATTGCATATTAATGAATTTATATGAGTATATATAACATGAAAATCACTATAACGAACATGCAGGTTTCCTTTTTTATTTGTTATTTTTATCAGTAAAGTAGACCACATATCAGCTTCAGATACTTGTTTTATGATACAAGTAATCAAACAAAAGGAGGGCCATACAACATAATTACACCATTATTAACAGGGCACTCTTTTAAGTACAGGAGATTATTAGCGGGTGGAGAAAATGTTGAAGATATACAGACAGATAAACATATTCCATATGAAAAAAATGAATTGCAGCAAACTCTAGAAAAGTACGATTCGAAGGAGTTTGAGTTATAAAAAGAAAATAGATAAATTGACAAGAGAAAAGCACTTTGTGTATATCACAGGTGTTTTTTATTTTCATTTTGATATAGGGCTTGAATTAAATTCCCATGTTTTTTTGCGGCCATCCAATACTACATATGTACATATTCATTATTGAAATTAGTAATAATAAAATGTATTATTGAAAAGCACTATTTATAATTCAAGTAATCAAGGCTATGTATCCATAATAATTTGAACATTCAGAAATTATAATATTATCATAAAAATGAGGTGAGGTTAATAGAAACAGTACATATTAAATGGTATGGATTGTATAGTTTAAATGATTTTTATAATAGAGAAGAAGCTTTTAAGAAGGGAATATTTGCAATCTCTAGAGTATATGCTAAGAATGAAACATTGATCTATATAGGAAAAACCAAAAGAAGCTTTATACAAAAGATAAGGGAACTTAATAAAGATTGGATTTTTGATGAAAGCGAATTAAAGATTACATTAGGAATAATAGAGTCTCCTAGTGGTGAAAGTTACTCTGAAAAAAAGGTAAAAGAGATAAAATCCCTTTTGATTTTACGACATACCCCAGTAGAAAACAACACATCTTTATTGTACCATAGAGGGCAGTTTAATTTGAAAATTATAAATAAGGGAAGAAGGGGCTTAATTGTTAAAAAGATTTCTACAGGAGATCTAATGTGGACGTAATTGGAATCACCTTTGAATAAAATTGAAGGTTTCTTACGAACAGATGCTTATCAATTTTTAATGTATTAAAATATTTTTGAATAACATATGTCAGATGCTTGAAACAACACAAATTTTATTATGATATGAAATCTTGTATGGGAATTGTAATTCATTTCCATTGTTTAATGAAAATATTAAGAATTATAAGGATAATGCATAAAGATTAGAAGAGAAAATAAACTCGGAGGTTTAAAAAATGGGACAAGGAAGCAGGTTTCAAGAAAAACAACAAAATCGTCGTAAAAAAGTGATTTTTAATATTGCATTTACTATGGTATTAGTGACAGTTGGTATAGTGACATACCAGTTGTTTTCCCCTTCTGATACATCAAAGAAAGCAATTGCTCAAGAAAAGAAAGCAACAAAGATAGAAGAGAAGAAACATAAAGAGAAAGAAGCAGCGCAGTTAGAAGAGAAGAAACGTGAAGTGAAAGAAGCAGCGCAGTTAGAAGAGAAGGAACGTGAGGAGAGAGAAGCAGCACTGTTAGAAGAGAAGAAACGTGAAGAGAGAGAAGCAGCACTGTTAGAAGAGAAACAAAAAGCAGAAAAAACGGTAAAAACGAGCGAAAATGAAAATAAAGAGGGAGAAAAAACGGCATCTCAAGAAAAGGGTTCTCAAACTAATCCTTCTTGGAAGCCAATTGGTACAGAGCAAGGAGCAAAACCTGCAATGCAATTTAAAGAAGGAACAGCAGATTGGAGTGAGATGAAAAAAGCAATTTCTTATGCTGTTGATGTTCCAGAGAGCCAATTGATTTTCGATTTTATTGGGAATAATGGTAATAATAAAGCCTACGGTAATGTACGGGATAAGCAAAGTAATAAAAAATATAAGGTTGATATTGATTGGGTAGAGAATCAGGGTTGGAAACCAGCATCTGTTCAAGTGGTAAAATAAATAAGGGAAATGTAAATGTTCCCCTCTCTCGTTGTGGGGGACTAAGCTATTATTGTCCAGATAAGATAAACCTGGTTCTATATGATGTTTGAAGTAATTATGTATTTAAAAGTTTGCTTTTGTGAAAGTTCAAAATCTTGATTATCCGCATTACGGAATTTTACGGCGATGCGTTTCAAATTTACTTATACTTGTACAAGTGAATTGATAGATGTAAAAGCTTTTGGTTTCGCATCATTGAACATTTGAATGAACTGTTGATTAGAGGCACCAATCCATTGAAAACACAAATGATCAATTTCATTACATAAATTATTATGTATAGATTCTAATGTGATTCTGGTATTACTTGCACGATTAGCAGCTTCTTCTAGCATTTCAGGTGTTACTTTGATTTGAATCATTTTTTTCAACCTTTCCCAATTAAAATTGTGGGACAGGAAGAAAAATATAAATATCTAATGTAGAGATAAATGTAGCCAATGTATATGTGAAATAACAAAAGAAACCGGCTCTGTAATTTAAGTCGGTTTTTCTTTATTTATTCCGTATTAAGCGGAATCACCTGGTCAAATCGGTTCAACTGGAGCAAATTGCCCATGAAGTACCGTATTCGCCTGCTGAATCACACCGGAAAAGTTAATGTCCCAGTTGTTTATGATTACTGGTGAGTAAGGTTCTTGTGGTATCACAAGGTTCTCTTTATCGAGCAATCAATCAGAGAAAATTCGAAGAAACACAGAGGTGACAAACTTCTGTGTTTTTATTTTGTGATTTATGACAGCAATCCTATCAATACTCCAAAAAAGCAGTAAATTGAACTACTCACCACTTAACGTCCTAACGGACTGTTTGAAGTGGGAGATTCCTAAGTACGGAAACCTAGCGGTAGGCTATCTCCATAGTCCCTACTGTTAAGAGACGAATCGCTTCGTTTCTAAGATTCAGTCCTGCGTAAATTTCTCTATCGTGATGTGTGCCACAAGAAGGACAATCCCATTCACGAAGATTTGGATTTTTAACGTCTTTATTTTGGTAACCACAATTTGAACATAGCTGACTAGAAGCAAATGTTTTTGAGACAACTACAACTTGCTTCCTGTACCATTTTGCTTTGTATTCCAACTTATTTCGAAATTGTGACCAAGATACTTCACTGATTGCTTTGGCAAGTTTCCCGTTTTTCAGCATATTGCTTACTTGTAGATTCTCAATATCAATTACTTCGTGGTTTTTGATGATTTCGGTAGAGATTTTATCCAAGTAATCTTTTCTTGCATTAGTAATATGTTCATGGACTCGTGCCACTTTCACACGTTATTTATTCCAGTTCGAAGAACCTTTCGCTCTTCTGGAAAGGATGCGTTGTGCTTCCGCTAATTTTTTTCTAATGTACGAAAGAATTTAGGTTTTTTGTATGTAGTTCCATTTGCAAGAATAGCAAAATCCTTTAATCCCATATCAATCCCAACAGAAGATCCTGTTTTCGGTAATTCTTTTACTTCGGTTCGGGTGCAAAAACTTTGAAGTAGATGAAAATGGTCTATCAAACTTGGAAATACTGATAGTACTACTCTATAAAAGGTGTGTAATCAGTATGGAAAAGGAGAATTTATTTAAGTGGAAACATTATCAGCCAGACATCATCTTGTTAACTATACGTTGGTACCTACGGTACAACTTAAGCTTTCGTGATTTGGTGGAAATGGTGGAGGAACGAGGGTTATTCCTGGCTCATACAACTATTATGCGATGGGTACATCAATATGGACCATGAATTCGACGTCATCTCAAACAAACGAATTCATGGAGAGTGGACGAAACATATATAAAAGTAAAAGGACAATGGATGTATTTATATCGTGCTGTTGATTCTGAAGGAAACACGATTGACTTTTATTTGAGTAAATCTAGAAATCATAAGGCTGCAAAGCGATTCTTCAAGAAAGCCTTGCGGTCTTTTCATGTCTCAAAGCTTCGTATCATCACGGTTGATAAGAACCCTGCTTATCCAATTGCTATCGAACAGTTGAAGAAAGAAAAAAGGATACCAATAGGCACCAAAATCCAAAGGATAAAATATTTAAATAACATAGTAGAATAAGATCATCGTTTTATTAAAAAATGTATACGCTCTATATTGAGTGGTGTTGAAGCCATGCATATGGTCAAAAAAGAACAAATTGATTTGCAGGACCAGTCTGTCCAAAATCAGAATATTTTTATCAACCAGGTGTTTGGATTAACTGCTTAACAGGTGATTCCGTTAGGAATCCTTGATTCTTTTTTATTTATCATCTTTTTGCACCAGAACCATAAAAATTCAGCATAAGTACTTATATTCAGGCCAAAATAATTGTTTACTTATGAAATAACTATGTGATTTTTCGGTTTTTTTTGTTGTGATACATTTATTTGATAATAATATACTTTAAAAAGTTTACTTGAGGAAAAGAGCTTTGAAGGGGACTTAATAAATGGGGAAGGAGCCAATTTTGTAGATTTAGGTGATCATTTTTTCGTATTCATCACTTCACGTTCTTTGAGGAGGGAGTCTTCTTGGCTAAAATGATAAAGAAGAAAAGTAAAGTAAAATGATCGTGGAGAATGAGAAAGTGCTAAGCGAATAATACTTCTTCATAATGATTAAAGAATGGATGTTAATATATACCGTTTTAAAGATATGAATCATTACATTAAAATCCTCTTAAAAAGAATGTATGATGGTAATGTAATACAAACAGCAAGGGGGAACTTAAAATGAATTTAAATAAATTAATAGTTAGTTGTGGAGTAATTTCAGCATTAACATTTGGCGTGTTAGGTAATAATGCTTATGCTGAAGAGGTACAAAAATCAAATGATGCAATCAATGTAATTGAACATGTTCCTACAGACCTATTATTAACTCAAACACTGGATTATACTGGAGAGGCTGTAACTTCTTTTGTATATAAGGGGAGTACAGATTTAAGCTTTTTTATAAAAAATAATGGTCAAAATAAAATGGGATATAGCGTAAAAGGTCCAAATAAGGAACCCATCGTTGGTGGTTATATAAAACCGGGTGAACAAAAAATTAATGTTACAAATGTGCGGAATGCTTTATCTCCATTACCGGTGGGAACATATAAAATTTACGTTTCAAATGATGATGGATCTACAGGACAATTCCAAGTTGCGGTAAACTCTTTGGATTAAATTTTTAA
Organism: Bacillus sp. FSL E2-8887; assembly: GCF_038007205.1. NCBI lineage: Bacteria > Bacillati > Bacillota > Bacilli > Caryophanales > Bacillaceae > Bacillus > Bacillus sp. FSL E2-8887. The sequence goes on along the minus strand of NZ_JBBOWS010000002.1, from coordinate 108,937 downwards.
AAGCTGTTTTATAAAAAAACTACACCCTCCTCTAATTTTTAGGGCGCATCTAACCGTTGGAGGTGTAGTTAATCGTTTGATATTAAGTGGGTAAGGCTGCTTTTTATTGAATAAAATGGGCATTTCAAAGAAGTGGATTTAATTTTCGCTTACTAGGAGAGACTATAACGATTCGAGAATTATCCATAAAAGAAAAAACGAGCACTCTTATTCATAGCGAAAGGGTGCTCGTTTTCCTACTAATACACAGAAGGAGATATGCTTCCAACCACTTATAAATACGATAGAGAGAGGAGAGGAAATAAAATGAATATAGTGAACTTACGTCCTAAACAGCGTTCTAAGTATCGTATTATGCTAGGAACATGGTATTACTCTACAAAGAGGTACATCCAGTGGTTAGCAGACGGAAAAACATACGCAAAAACTTTACAACAAGAAAAGTTACCCTGTACAGCGATTCAGCACCGAACGATACTACTTCGTAAGCTCAAGGATGTAGATATGTGGTATCAACAGAATAAAGTTGTTAATTTAAAGATTGCCATTAAACAGCTAGATGGTATCGTCATTAGACCGGGAGAAACATTCTCTTACTGGCGTTTAATAGGTAAGCCTACTAGGAGAAAAGGGTATGTAGAAGGTATGATACTACACTATGGATCTTTTCAAGCAGGCATTGGAGGAGGGCTTTGTCAGCTTTCAAATTTAATATATTGGATGACCTTACATACACCACTGACAGTAACAGAGCGATATCGTCATAGCTTTGATGTCTTTCCTGATTCCAAGCGGACCCAGCCGTTTGGAAGCGGAGCGACTTGTTCCTATAACTATTTGGACTTACAAATTAAAAATGAAACGGACCAATCGTATCAACTTCACCTTTATATCACAGAGAAACATTTAGTTGGTGAATGGAGAACAGCCTATCCGCAGCTTTATCAATATGAAGTTTATGAAAAAGAACACTCAATCCAATCTGCATACTGGGGTGGTTATATACGACATAATGTTATTCAACGTAGAGTATATAGCCAACAGAAACAGTTTGTAGAAGATCAATATGTAACGGAGAATCACGCTATAATGATGTACGAACCATTATTAGCTTGTAATAACGAGGAAAGTGGAGATTAATATAGCACACCAGTAGTTTATCCGGTTCTGGAGCAAAAAATAATGTCATTGTGTACACTGAAATTATGCATAAAAAGTACGTCACTCTTTCCCGTTAATATAAAAGAATAGTAACGTGCTTTTAACTTTAAAAATAGCCTAAATGCTTAAGTTGATGGCGATGTGGCGGTACCCCTTATAGGCAAAACAAACTAATTTAATACAAACAATAGGGATCAATATCTTGAACTGCTAGGACACTTTTATTCTATAAGGGGCACGGCAAAGATTACTGCTTTTTGGGACCACCCGTCATTTTAGGTTAACAGAACTGGAATTCCGTTTACTTTTTGAGGTGATTTTAACAACATTTGTTTACAGAACACATATAAACGGTGATAAAAATAAGGTTAAGGAACATATTTAAAGGGCTTCTCTTTACATATTTCAACTCTATATACTTTTAAATCACGGTTTTATCATATCGTCTTAAAGGTTTTTATAAATGGCCCGAAAAAGAAAGAATTGTTGCCGTGGGACTCATCCGAACGATTCAGCGATTTCATGCACGTTACCAAACGGATCTACGAAAGCAGCATATCGCCCTTGAGTAGGTTTATCATGCAAAAATTGAATACCCTTTTCCTTCAGTTCCTTATAAGTTTGCTCAACAGATACGACCTCAAACACCAAAACTGTTCTAGCCTCGTTTGAATAATCTCCAATTTCTTTGGTCTTTTCACACTTAAAAGCTATAAGCTGACAGCCGTCAAGGGCAAATACAAGCTTATTTTCTTGCTCTAACAATGTTTTTAAACCCAGCAATTCAGAATAAAACCATCTCGCCTTTGTCATGTCATTGACGAAAATCATTATATGTCCTAGTTTCATAAGGCTATGCCGCCCCTTCACTTTTTTAAGGATACCATTTTTTATGGTTCATGCAGAATCTTTGCTAATGATTATTTGAAGTATTCGCGAATTGATTAACATATCCTGCCCGTTAGTTTAATAAATGGCGAAAAGTGAACGATTTAATTATAACGTGCTTGACCAATATTGTAACATTATGGAATGTGAATAAGGGAACCCGACATTCCTGGAAATTTCACGTGAATTATAATGGGATTCAGCCTAGATACGTGTAAAACTAGGTCATAGTAATACATTATTTAGCAAACGTTGTTTATCGGTGATATTCGTAACCAAAAAAATAGAGAGTGAGATTCATAAACTTGAGTATCACTTAGTTGAATTCTGGTGCAAAAAATCTCTTAAACTTGGCCATACTGATACTATCAATCTAGAAAAGGGATGGTGTTCAGTGTGAATAGGCAAAATTCGTTCAAATGGAAGCACTATCAGCCTGATATTATTTTGCTAACAGTAAGATGGTACCTACGGTGCAATCTAAGTTTTCGTGATTTAGTGGAAATGATGGAGGAGCGAGGTTTGTCCATTGCTCACACTACCATCATGCGATGGGTACATCAATATAGCCCTGAGTTAGACAAACGAGTTCGACGCTATTTAAAGAAAACCAAGGATTCTTGGAGAGGCGATGAGACATATGTAAAAGTCAAAGGGAAATGGATGTACTTGTATCGTGCTGTGGATTCTGAAGGAAATACCATCGATTTTTATCTGAGCAAGAATAGAAATGCTAAATCAGCCAAGCGCTTCTTGAAGAAAGCCTTGGCTTCCTGTCATTCCGTAACACCTCGAGTGATTACAGTCGATAAGAACCTAGCATATCCTGTTGCTATCAAAGCATTACATGAAGAAAAAAGCATGCCGATAGGTGTGAAGTTGAGGCAAATTCGGTATTTAAATAACATTGTGGAACAGGATCACCGCTTTATCAAGAAACGCATACGTACTATGTTAAGTTTAAAGTCCTTTCGGACTGCCAAATGGATTCTTGCTGGGATTGAAGCCATGCATATGATGAAAAAAGACAAACCTCTCAAGAGAAGTCTGTCCAAAATCAAGTGAACCTCATTCATCAACTATTCGGTATTCCAGCATAAAAGCGGATTCAGTTAGGAATCTCTTTACTTCTTTATATCTTCAAAAAATATTTGCACCAGAACCAGTAATAGATGTATGAAAGATTTTTTTTATACTTATGAAAGACTTTTGTAACACTTATGAGAGAGAAATGAAAGATATATTAGATATGATGAAGTTGTTCTTAATAGTAGGTGTTCTAACTTACCTAAAAATCAAGGAGGAAAAATAAAAATGAAGAAATTGAAGCCCGCACTTAGTGTATTAGGTAGTGTATCGATGGCACTGACCTTAGCATATCCTGCTTTAGCAGACATAAAACAGCCGAATGCAGGAAGCACAATTGAAATGTTCAAAGAGGATGCAAATGCAAAAGAAGGAAAAGATCTTATCTATGGAACTGATGGAAAAAAGGGAAAGATGTCTACTGAAAAAATTGAAATACAAAATAACGATTGGGATCAAGATGGTATTTCTAACGACTTAGAAATAAGAGGCTATAAAATTGAGTTCAATCGACAAACCGGGAAAAATGAAGCACAGGCATGGGATCCAGAGCGAGACAAAGATAAATTAAAATTTATTACAAATCCTATGAGCGCGAATTCGGATGGAGATCCTTTTACAGATGCATATGAAGTTCAGTATTATGGCAGTAACTCTGATACTGAGTTTAATCCAATGGTTGCAAATATACCGAATTTGCAAGTTGGTATAAAACGTATTGGGGTTACTCCTCTTGCGGCTATTACGGATTCAAACGGTGGGTCCATTGATAAAGGTTGGGAAAAAAGTGTATCGACACAACATTCGTTTGGTGTAGGAGCAGGTGTCGAAGGTGGTGTGGAAGGTTCCGCAGCCGGTCCTGTTCCTTCTGGGAAGGCCTCATTAAATGTAAGCTATGGATACTCGAAAACATCAACAGATACCGAAAGATATTCTTCTAATATAGATTGGTCTACCGCAAAAACTGTTGATTCAGCAAAAGCAGCAAAAGTGAGCTTACAGTTAGAATATAAAAATACAGGGACGGCGTCTGCTCAAAATGTTTCTCCTCATTTTAACATTCGTTTAGGGGACAAGATTATCAGTACAGTAAAGGCAACACAAGATCGTTATAAAGCAAATCAGTTAAGTACAGAAAAAGGTGGAAGAAATACAACAGAAGTATTGATAGACAGTGTAGATAATCAAGCAGATGTAAATATTTACTTGTCGTTAGATGAATTGAAAGCTGTTGAACAAGGTGCAATTCTTTCTGTTGAAGTACTACCTACGAGTACAATGGAATTGTATATTGAGAAAGATGGAGAATTTATGAATTTAGGAGATTCAGGAAAATTTGAATCTCGTGTAAATGCTTCGACTACAATACTAGAGACTGATATCGGGAACAAACCGAAGTTTAGAATGTATGCACCAGAAGGTGTTGGTAGTGATACAAATTTAACGTTTAACGAGGTTCTGAAGCATGTTAAAGTAGATTCTACAAAGATAAATGAATTTATAGATAATAGCAGAGGAGATCAAGTTATCGTTGCGAAAGAGAATCTAGAAAATGCTAAAAAATCTTATGTTTCGAAAGGCGCAAAAGTCGGTGTTTTCACAAAAATTCAGCAACCGGAATTGTCATATAGTGCTTATGATCCATTTACGAAAAAGTTTTATGCAGCAGTCGTACCTGGCTTATTCGGAGCGAGTAATGAAGTCTCTGTTTCTTTTGAAAATAAAAAATCCAAACAAACACAACAAGTAACATTATTGAGAAAAGGAAACGTATATGAGTCTAAAGAAGCTGTAAGTTTGAATGATTTCAATCCATCACAAAAAGTTACATTTGAAATCAATGATGCACAAAAGAAACTTCCGACACAAAAAATCTCTACAGTTGTTACGTATAATAAAGAATATGAAAATTATTTGACCCATCGATTCAGCGACGAACTTATTGTAGAAGGAACTCCTTATACTATGAAGGCTAGTGGAAATCCTGTGCTTAGTTATAAAGGAAATGATAAATGGCAATATCTTGCGTATGCTGGGAATTACACTCAACCAGTTAATGTAATTATTGAAAGAAAAGGGCAGCCTAAACCTGGACAACCAATCAAAAAAGGTGAAGATATACATATTAAAGTTCAAAATAGTGCTTATTCAGGCTATGAATATTTAAAACTTCAAAATGGTTATATCCATTTTGACCAAAAACAAAATGCAAGTACTTTTAAATTTAATCATATACATAGCCCAGGCAGCCTTGATTACCAGAGAGAATGGAACCTACAATCTGATGGTAACAATATAGGGTTAGATAAGGGTGGATCTGGTTATGTGACATATGGTAATGATGTGCATACTGGTTCGTCTTTAAATAGATGGAGTTTCGACAAAGCTAAGTAAAAGGGAACGGTTTTGTTGCAAAGTTATAAAAAACACCGGTAATAAACTGCACCTAAAAAGTTAGACATACGAATGTAGGTTGATTTTGAAATTGTCAATATTTACTGGACACTAATTTAGTTAAATATTGGTTTTGTTTCTGTAAAGTGGACATTTCTAAGAAGACGAAGCTATCAGTGTGTTTCGATATAGAATCGGGGCACACTGATTTGTTTTTTTCTAGGATTTTTTATTATTGTAGAACTATATATCGGAATGACTTTTTATCAGATTGTAACCTTTTATATATTATGTTGTATTTTTATATAATGAATATGCGGTTTATGATGCAGAGTATCGTCTTATATAGACCTTTTCAAGATACAATCTTATGATTATAGAGATTTTGGGAAACAGTTACATCATAAAGTAGATTCTGACAGGATAAATATATAATCTTCGTAAAAAATCCGATTTTAATTTTCTGTTTGTATGACTAGATAAATACCACGATTAAGATTATTTATCTAGTCATGTAAATAACTCAATGTTAAAATTATCATCTGGATTATATAGTTTTTAGGGTTTTTGGTCATTAAGAGATAGAAGTTTGAGATTCTGATTTAGTGATACAATCAGTTGTTATATCTTCATATCCAAATTTTTTTCAAAACGAGTGGTTAAAAACCACCATCTTAAGATGGTATCAACTTTAGCCTTATAAGTTTATTTTTTTGTTTGTTGTAACGAATTTTCGTCGGCTTTTAGCCAAGCGTGATGCCCCTACTTAAGTAGGGGGGGACATATTTATTAGATGAAAGCATATAAGAGAAATTTTTGTATTTTTGGTGAAAAGAAGAGAGGTTAATATATGAAAAAAATTTTAATCGTAGAAGATGAAGAAAATATTCGAGAAGTCTGCAAACGGTATTTAGAAAGAGAAGAATATGAAGTATATACCGCTGTAAATGGTACAGAAGGTTGGGATGTATTTCTTACTCATCAACCAGATTTAATTATTTTAGATTTGATGATGCCGAAAAAAGATGGATGGGAACTATGCGGGGAAATTCGTCAACAATCAAATGTCCCTATTATTATGTTAACTGCTAAAGGGGAGGAAAGGGATCGAATTTTAGGCTTAACAATGGGAGCAGATGATTATTTAACAAAGCCATTTTCCCCTCGTGAATTAGTATTAAGGGTTCAAATTATACTAAGAAGAGGCAGCCAGGTAGCGATACAAGCAAAAGAATCCCTATCGGAAGTGATAGAATTTCCAGATTTAAAAATATATCCAAAGACAAGATGTGTACTTGTTTGTGAAAATGAAGTGGAGTTGACGGTGAAAGAGTTTGAGGTACTTTATGTCATGGCAAAACATCCAAAACAAGTATTTTCTCGCTCGCAGCTTCTTGAATTAATTTGGGATTTTGGACATGAAGGGGCATCAAACACAGTTACTGTGCTAGTGAGTCGTTTGCGTGAAAAGCTCGAGAAGCATACGATAAAGAATCATTGGATTCATACAGTTTGGGGTATAGGATATCGCTTTGAGCCAAATGGAAGAAATGAATCATGAGATTACGTATTCAATTGTTACTCATGAATTTATTAAGTACCAGTATCCTGGTAATTGCTATATGGTATAGTGAGACGAAAATGTTACTTGAACCGGAACAAACACGGTTATTAACAGTAATTGCGGTTGTAGGACTGATTATTTCAACGTTTATTTACTGGTTAATGACACGCCCTATCATGAGGTCTATCAAAAATTTAATGACATTAACGAAGCAATTTAGTGATAGACAATTCGAAACAATGTATATAATTGGAAAAGAACCACGGGAGTTTAAAGAATTAGCAACATCGTTTCAACAGATGGCAAAAAAATTAGAAGAAGGGTTTACTCAGTTAGAAGAAGGGGAAAAAGCCCGCAAGGAGCTAATTACGAATATTTCACACGACTTACGAACGCCTATGGCTAGCATACAATTGATGATAGAAGCGTTACAAGATAACCTGATTGAAGATCCTGAAATGAGAAAGCAATACTTAGCGACGATCTTAAAAGAAATAGAAAGATTAAGTGGATTAATCAATGACCTATTTGAACTTTCAAAGTTAGAGTTTGAACAAGTAGATTTTTATCCAAGTTTCACACATATAGATAAAGTTCTATTAGATGTATTAGAGTCACATTCTGTCTTATTAGAAGACAAACAGATTGATTTACAATTGCAGGTTCCTGATAGATTACCCCGACTATTAATTATGCCGTGTAAAATAGCAAGGGTTATAGGTAATTTATTAGATAATGCTATTCGATATTCCCCTGTCTCTGGAACAATTGAGTTGATTGTAGAGGAAAATAAGCAAAATCAACAAGTCCAGTTCATTCTGCGTGATGAAGGAGAAGGAATTTCTCCAAATGACCAACTACGCGTATTTGAACGATTTTTTAGGACAGATCAATCAAGAAGTTCACAATCTGGAGGGTCCGGTCTTGGACTAGCCATTGCAAAATCATTGATTGAAATGCACAAAGGGGAAATTGGTGTGAGGGATCGCGCAGATGGTAAGCAGGGAAGTGAATTTTGGTTTACTCTTCCCATCACATCAGAAAAAAATAAGACCGCTGAAAGACTTTTGTAACATTTACGTTATAAAAATGAAAGACCTTCTTGTTAACATACTACTAAACAGTATGTTACAGGAGGTTTTTTTACTTTATGAAAAGAAAATATGTATGGCTTATAGGTGGTTCCATAATTCTCGTGTTAATTTTATGGTCTTTGTTCCGACCGGAGAAATTATTTATTGATAAGAAAGTGAATGAAACATTGCCACAGACGGAAATGCAATCAATGAAAACAAAACAAGTTCAGGATCAAGTTCAAGTTATAAGTGCAGGTCAGTTTCAAAACGGTGTCCATGAAACAACTGGAACAGCAACAATCCATCAATTAGCGGATGGAAAACGCATTTTACGACTTTCTAATTTTTCAACATCTAACGGGCCAGATGTGCGAGTAGTATTAGTTCCTACAGATCGTTTGAAAAATAATGAAGATGTTAAAAATCATCAGTATATTGAATTAGGAAAATTAAAGGGAAACAAAGGCAACCAAAACTATGAAATTCCTGAAGGGATAGATGTAAGTACATATGGTTCGGTTTCTGTTTGGTGTAAGAGATTTAATGAAAACTTTGGTGCTGCTTATTTTAAAAAGTAAGCACGAAGGTTCTTTTGCAAAGTTTCTTGACAGATAAAAAGTTGGTATGATTGCAGATGGATTTTATGCAATCGTTAGTAATTGTTGTAATTCATTGTACGTTTTTGCACCAGAATCCATAAGAAAATGAAAAATTTCCGTCTGTTTTTATTCGCCAAACACTATTAGAATTCGAAGCATTAGTTGCAGATGTGATTGAACGATATCACGGCGGTACAACTGTTGTAACAATAGCATTGGGAGATTATGGTGTAGATTTTGAAAATCGTTTAAATGGTGATTTATACCTTGGCTAAGTGAAGTGATATGTCTTACAAAGCCATCGCACTTGTACACAGTAATATTGCAAAACGTGGATATGCCGTTTCAACCGGTGGTTTTTCGAAAAACGCCAAACGGTATGCGAAAGAATTAATTGTAGAGCTAATTGATGGATCTCGACTAGCTGAAATTTTCATGGAATTCATTGAAGGTCATCTCATAACTCAATATGTAGTGAGTCTTCCTAATAATTAACTTGGCAGGTTAATTATTAGATATACATTCATTAGAGTGAAAAATCTATGAAGGGAATAGTACATCTTCTATATATCATATCTTTGTAGAGAAAATAATACTTTGTCTAATACTGGCATTACGTGGGGAATGTGTGTTTTTAGGGGGGATATATGGAGAGGAAAAATAAATGGTACGGATTAAACTCTAATGTAAATCTATCTGCAAGTTCATTTGATCCTAACTTGGTAGGGCCTACATTGCCACCGATTTCACCAATTTCTGTACCAACCGGTCCAACGGGAGCAACAGGTATAACAGGCCCAACTGGACCAGGTCCAACTGTGAGTCTTAAATTTCTTTATGTAGCAAATTTCAATGAAAATACGGTAGAAATTTATGATATTTTCAATCCAATATTTCCAGTACGTATTGGAGAGTTTAATGGTGGGAATTTAGCTAATCCTGCTGGATTAGCTATTACAGGAACCACTCTTTATGTAACAAATAATGGAGATAACACGGTAGAAATTTATAATATATTGAATCCGACAGTTCCAGTGCGTGTAGGGGAGTTTAATGGTGGTAATTTAAATGCACCTGTTGAATTAGCTATTACAGGAACCACTCTTTATGTAGCAAATTTTAACGATAATACGGTAGAAATTTATGATATTTTGAATCCGATAGCTCCAGTACGTGTTGGAGAGTTTAATGCAGGAAATTTAAGTAGTCCTGCTGGATTAATCATTTTTTCGTTATTCGGTTAGTAAATTCTATTACAGCGACATAACTATTGATAATCATAGCTATATTTATTTAAACAAAAGTTCCTTCAAATCTTTTGAAGGAACTTTTATTTCATGTTTTAGGGGTGGGTAACAACTTGGAAACCTTGATATGACAACGTTTTTAAGGCTTTTTATTTTGTGGAAAATGTACTTTGAAATAGAAAAAAACATATGTATTTTTAGTGAAAAATCATCGTGATATTTTAAGTGAATCCTTTATGAATAAAGAGAAGAGAGCCCCTGTAGAAACCATCATTAAAAACTTCTTGTTAAGTTATCAAGTTGTTATCACAGATGTACCTTCGGATCAGTTATTAAACATGGTATGTGACGATATTTTGGGATCTGGGATTATAGAGCCTTTGCAAGAGGATAAGGACGTAACCGATATTTATATAAATGGCACAAAAGAGATTATTTACGAAAAAATTGGAGAGGGAGAATGTGCTTTCCCTTACCGATTTGAAACGGAAGAAGAAGTGAAAGCTTTAACTTATAAGATGGTAAACAGTACTTCAGAATCCTTAAATACAGCTAAAGCCTATGTAGAAGAAAAATGGTACAGGTACTAGTGGATACAAAGTATTTGATACAAGATTAGGAGGGAATCGAGTCTTATATCCCTATACGGTAAGAGAAAGTTCTATTGCTGTTTTTAAGTGATTAAACGTTCCAAATAATGATTATATTTCCGCAACCTTTAAAGCGAAGTCACAAGGATTGGGGGAGAATTAGTTTCTATGGTGATGGAAGCTGGGAAACAGGAAGAGAATTTGATTATTATAACGCTACTGTTTTAAAAGATGTGCCAAGCGGTTCAAAAGAATTAGAGATTAGTAATATATCTTTGTTTCCGGAAAGGGAACCAGGCACCAACATACCAAGTGATAGAAAACACATTACTTCAGATATAAACAAAGATGTGTATCAAGATTCTCCCATGATAGATAAGGTGATACCTTACCAGGGTGGTTCTAGACAGGGGAAGTGGATTCCTAACAAAATCTATTGCCCTTTTTTCAAATTTGATTATATTTGCACCAGAACCTAAAGGTTTATGTATAAAATTATTTTATGAAACTAGATAACGTGATAAAATTCTAGTTGCTGTGTATCTAATCATAAAAAGTAAGTTTATTTGTTAATGAGTTTTGTAATCTTTTTGTAATCTTTATATTTTGGAAATAGTTCATACTTTTTAGAGGGAATGAAATTAATAGGTTTTTATAGTAAAAGTATTTGCAGAATTTTTAGATGAATATAGGGGGTGACTGCGAATGCCCGAACCATTAAAGAAAAATAGTCGCTATATGGTTGGATTGGACAGTCTAAGAGGCCTAGCCATACTAGGTGTTATTTTGTATCATATCAATTTTAATTGGATGCCCGGTGGATTTTTAGGTGTCACTGTATTTTTTGTACTTTCCGGTTATTTAATTACAGATATTCTGGCTATAGAATGGAAGAATAATAAGAGAATTGATTTGAAGAAATTCTGGCTCAGTAGGGCAAGGAGATTACTTCCTGGAATGCTTATCATGCTCATCGTCACCTTAGCATGGATTACAATTTTTCATAGTTCTTTACTTGTAAAAATGCGAGGAGACTCACTAGCTGCTTTATTATATTTTAGTAATTGGTGGTATATTTATCATAAATTATCTTATTTTGATAGCTTTAGTCAGCTTTCCCCGCTAAATCACTTTTGGTCGTTAGCTGTTGAGGAACAATTTTATGTGGTCTGGCCATTTGTCATTAGTTTGGGGTTTTATTACATAAAAAAACAATCACGCATGATCTTATTTATTTGTCTAGGAGCGATTGCTTCCGCTTTAGCAATGGCAATCCTATATGAGCCAGGCACTGACCCGAGTAGAATTTATTACGGTACTGATACACGGGCTTTTTCTTTACTAATTGGAGCGGCACTTGCCTTAATTTGGCCAAGCAGTAGGCTTGCGAGTAAAATTATTCCGCAAGCACGTCTTATTCTTGATATCATTGGGGGAGTTGCTCTTATCATCATTCTCACTATGTTTTGGAAGACGAATCAATATGAGCCGTTTCTATACCGTGGGGGAATGGTTCTTTTATCAATTGCTACTGCCTTGTTAGTCGCTAACCTCGCTCATCCAGCTAGCAGAATCGCACAATTTTTGAGATTTAGACCACTGCGTTGGATGGGGGTACGATCATATGGGATATATCTTTGGCATTATCCGATTATTACATTGACGACTCCGAAGGTAAATACTGGGGAGTTTTCGTTTACAAGAGCCATTCTTCAATTTCTTCTTATTATAATTGTTGCACAAATTTCGTGGAAGTTTATTGAAAATCCAATCCGAAAAGGCGCATTGAAGAATATTCGGATTAAGAACTTGAAAATAAGAAACTTAACTTTAAGTTATAAGTTAGTTTTAATATGTGCAGTATTCATTTCTTCGATAGCTACTTTTGGATTAACAACAGCTAGTAAAGAAAAGGAGAATACTCAAAAAGATAAGGTGGAAGCAGTGCAAGAAGAACAGGCTAAACATCCAGTTGCAGTTTGGGAAAAACCAGCCGATGAACCACCTCAGAATAAAGAAGAACAAAAAGAAGAGAATCCCGCACAGCCTAAAGATCCTCTAACAGTTACAGCTGTAGGGGACTCAATCATGATTGATATTACTCCGTATTTAAAAAATATTTTTCCTAATATTAGGATTGATGCGAAAATAGGACGGCAAATGTCACAAGCAATCCTTGCTGTGGAACAGCTAAAGAATGAGGGGAATTTAGGAAGTAATGTCATTATTGGATTAGGTACAAATGGAGCCTTTACCAAGGAGCAATTAGCATCATTGATAGAAGTAATCGGGAATGAACGTAAAATTATATTAATCAATACGAGGGTACCACGTCCGTGGGAATCGTTGGTGAATGAGAAGCTAAAAGAAGCAGCATCATCTTACAAAAATGTGGTGTTAGTTGATTGGTATTCAGCAAGTGCTGGAAATAAGGCGTACTTTGAACCAGATGGCGTACATTTAACGAAAATAGGTGCAGAAGCTTATGCTGCTCTTGTAGCAAAAGAAGTGAATCAATAGGGGGTACGGAAACGACTCTGGTGCAAAGATTTACAAACATAAACTTGACTCAAGGCAAATGGCTTGAATTTAAATTAGCAATGCATGTATAGGAAAAGGTGAAGGGACATATTGGTCCCTTTACCTTTTTTATTTTTTATAAAAAGATTTCAAAACCCTTAGTTTTTGGAAATAAAGTAATCATACCTAAAGTAGAAATATCTTTTTTGATTTGAGTCTTTCGATTTCTTTATTTATATTGTTTTGAATGTATACTTTTGTTTAAAATTTTGAGGATATTAGGGTAATTTGGTTGAAGTCAATATTTATGAGGATTTGAATGTAAACTACTGAATAATAGTGTAGGAATAAGAAAATATTTAAATAATACAGCACGGATGACAAAAATGTACGCTCGTTTTCGTGCTTTCTGGGGAAATTCTTTTTTCTTAATTTAAGTAAAAATTGATATATTCGGAAAAAATCACAAACTACAAAGAGGATGCAGGGGGAATTTATGATGACGAAAGAGCAATGAGTTAGGGAAGCGGTGAAATGGGGTTTGAAACATGGGGTTCCGATTAAAGCAGAAGATATTTTTAAAATATATCTAGATGAATCTTATAAGGAAAATCAAATACATAAAAAAGAAGACTGTCACGTTAAGTAGTCTTCTTTGATTAGCCATTCTTTTTATTTTGCATATAAGTAACATACATCTCTAACTGTTCCCAAGCTTTCTTTTTCTCTCTCATCTTCTGGGTTACATAAAAGCGTGAAAGTCATCGTGAAGTACCATTATATAACTCTAGATAAATGAGGGAAGCCCTGCAGAGGATGCAGGGCAGTACTAAGATCATCGAGTTGTCGATTCTATAAGAACTTCTTGGAATGTACAAAGTGTAACACATAATTCATACAAACTTTATATATAGATGTTACGAAATTATGAACAAAGGGGAATGGAAAATGAATAAAGATGAATTGAATTTGGGTAGTTTCGGTCAAAAGTTAATAATCACTGGGCTAGCGAGATTAGTTGAAGAAAAAGGCTATACGCCTCATGAAGCTTTCGATTGTTGGAAACGATTAAAAGAAAAAGGATATCCTTGAAAAAGCAAAAACAAGGATTAAAGCAATTCAAAAGAATCCATCAGGGAAAACAGTACAGAACTATAACTCTTACGTGCTTAGCATAAAAAACTATTACAAAATTGCAACACATGTATCTATAGACTTTGCTGAAATAGCCTTTCGTCTCTCGAAAACCTTGTTCAATCGTCTAAAATCAATAGGGAAATATAAGATTCCTACCAATGCAAACGCATTATACAAAAGAACCCACAGGAATAATTATAGAACCTTTGAAATAGCAGGTAACCATGTATATCCACTAGCGGACATACAAACACGATTCCCTCAAAGTTTCAGTCAAGACATATGCAACTACACTATAAAAGGAAGACAAAAATTCATCAAAAGCCTAAAAGGTAACATTGCCAATGAAATGCAGAAGATGTTGCTATCATCCAATAAAGGGCAGAGCGTGGAGTATACAGATAACAAAATGTCGAGATATTCTATGCAAAATGGAAAATGTGCTGTTACAGAAATCTTTTTGTTAGCTGATGAAGCACACTGTCATCACAAAATACCGAAAGGTATGGGAGGAACTGACGAGTTTAATAACCTAATTATTGTACATGAATTTGTCCACAGACTGATTCACGCTACAAATGAAGAGACGATTAGAACATATATGAGAATACTTCAATTGAATGATAAACAATTGAAGAAAATAAACAAACTCCGTAAAGCTTGTAATCTAGTTACTTTAGTATAGAAGAATAAGATGGGACGCTGTATGCGATGAAAGTCGCACGTACAGTGTTAAGCGGGGGAAAAGATGAAGATAACTTAAAAGTCTTACCTATCGCAACTAATAGGCAAATAAAAGAGAGCACATTTGAGTATGTGCTCTTGGATAAGGGGTGCTGAATTTTAATTTATTGATTCTCTTTCATCGGAGGTATCAAATTTATCGATTAATTTAAAGATAGCCTCTAGAAGAACCGTAGATAAAATAGCAAAAATCAATACAGCATGAGGTGTTAATTTCACAGTTGTAAAATTAAGATTAGCTAGCCAAAAATATCCGACATACATCGTCAGGAAGGTACTAACAATTGAAATTGTAAACCCTAAGAAACCTAATTCTTTTAGCTTTTCCTCAGATAATTTGAATACTCGTAATACTAAAGAGAAGATGATTCCTACTATGAAAAATCCAATACATAATGTCAATAGTGATATTATACTTGGATATTCAACGTCATCAGGCATCCATTGTTTTATTCCTACAATTATAGCTGTAGGGAGCACAATAGGTATTAATAGTGGTGATACTATTAGAAAAATTGCCAATAGTCTACTGATGTTGTTTGTTCCATTGTTGTTTTGATTATTCATAAATCCTCCAAAAAATAATATAAAGATCAATATTCTAGAGGATTTTAACACAAAAGTGTTAGTAAGACTATAGCTAAAAATAAGGATGGTTTTAAACAAAAAATTCATTTTGTATGTATTTGAAACACGAAAAGAGCACTTAATAAAGTGCTCTCGTTACGAGTTCATTCACTTAAAAGAAAGGATAAACCAAATCATACGGGATTTTTCAAAATGTGCTTGGATAAATTAATTAGTATTTGTAAAAAAGCAGCTAGCAAAAGCTAACTGCTCGGCTGGTTCTCCAAGGGGGAAAGGAGAAAGGTTAGGGACTTCATTAAATGAGTTCTGGCTATCGCCTATCTATATTATTGACGGAATATTGAGTTTTATTCAGGGGAGGAAGAGGAAAATGAACAATTCTAGACTGTCCCAACTTGGTTTTGGTCTGCAACATCAGAATCGTATGTGTTTGTTGCACTAACACCGCTAAAGGTATTGGCAAAAAAAGCAACATTGGATGATCCTGAACCATTATAAGCCTTCGTATTTTCCTTTGGAGAAACGTTGTAAAAATCGCCTAAGTTGAAAGAACCATTACTATTTTGTACAACCAGATTTCCAACAACAGATGGCATAGTTTTCACCTGCTTTATTAAGAAGTATTTAAATTTTTATATGGTGTCTGCGTCTAGAGGTTCATCTGGATCTGAAAATTTTGAAATGAAGTTTGTTAGAAAACATAACAAAATAATCCTTTTACGAAAAAAGGTCCTGTTGTCTCCAACAGAACCTTTCCTAAAATGGCAAAGAGTAACTCTTACCTTACTCTTTGTTTATATACTACAGGAGTGTTAATGAAAATCCAAGGCTCCTTATATTGAGAAATAAAGAAGAATCATTCTAAAGAATCTTATCTTTGTCATAAATAAAAGAGCAGTTAGCAAAAACTAACTGCTCATCTCCAAGGGGGAACAAGGAGAAAAATCTAATGTCATCTACATTATTGACGGAATATTGAGTTTTATTCAAAGGGACTTATAATTTATAAATTAGATTATGATATTTGCTATTACCCATATCGTCCAGAAAAGAACTAAAAATTCTATTGAAATCCAAAGTGCTTTTTTCTCAGGTTTTTTAAACTCTTTTATTAAAGAGAAAACAGCACTAATTGCTATAAGGATGAAAAGAACGAGTCGTATTGTATCTGGCATTTTAACCACTCCTAATTTTAAATTAAATTCATTATATAACGATTTCAAAATTTTTATATAATTGTTGGTGAGAATTAAGCAAAGTTTAAACAAAATAATCCTTTGAACAGAAAGAGAGGAATAACAATGGGACAAGGAAACCGTGGAATGGCATTTGAAATGCTTATCAATCTAGCGAATGAAATGTATCAAAGAGGGGGGGTGGGGGCTATGTTAATGCGTGATGTTCCCTTATTCAGTAGTTAAATAGTAAAATTTCACGTACCTGATGTGAATGTAAAAACCAAAATTCGAAATAGGGGGATTCCTTCATGGAACAATTAACTTTATTACCAGCAATCGATGACAAGAAAGTACAAAAGGAAGTAGTCAGCATCTTAAAGGAATACCGGGCATTAAAGATGCGATTCAATAATGAAGTGGAACAAGAAGGAATCAGCTTGTTTCCAGAGTTACGCGATTCAAGGAATACGAGTAAATGGAAGGTGCAGCAGGTAGAGAAGGCGCTTAATAACTTATTAGATAAAGATGAGCGTAATATTGTAGAGCGGAAGTTCCTGACAAATGAGAGAGTAAAAGATTCTGATGTTTATCACAATCTATTACTCAAGAAAACTTACTTCTATGAGAAGAAGCAGAGTGCCGTTAAATTGATTGCTACAGCGCTAGGAATCATCTAAAAATAGCGAACAAAAAGCGAACTTTTTGGGGGACTAAATAAAATGCTAAAAATTATAAATTATATGTACAAGCCCTTTGACAACCGCATATCGAAGAGGATTAGTACACCTATAAGTGAAACGTTCTCATGCGAGAATGTCACGGTAACGTATACCGCAATAAGGGCGGGCTAGGCGGTAAGAACCCGCATTAAGACGAAAAGAACAATGAATGTATAACAATGACATATTCCAGTGTGGCGGGTGTGGGATAACTCGCATTCGTCATACTGTTTCTATTATGTTTAGTGCTCAGCTCAGAATGCGTCCTCTGGGCTGATGGTGAACATAATGCCTTTCTATTCTTTGTTAACGTCGTTTCTTAAAAATGGAAATGGGGTGGTTGTTCTTGATTGGATGAACATCGCGTTTTTAAAAAGAAAAACAAGAATAAAGGGTTTCTTCATCAATTTGGACGGAACAATGAACATTACGCTTATAGCGATTACTCACGAATTTTCGCTATGCAGAGAGCTTCCGCTCTTTGTTTGAGCCAATACAGCTGAACCTTCCCCTCAGTCTTATGTGTTGGTTCAAACAAGGTGTAGGAAGAAACATATACGTCTTGATATTAATCCTTTAAACGTTGTGTAAACAAAATTTGTGAAAATGACATTAAGTAGCCGACTCTACGGAGTATAAACGAGAAGAGTCTTAGTCTTCTCCCAGTCACCGACACAGGGCGTGTAGCCATATTAGTTGATGCGGTGATTTGGAGAAACCTGAGAGTATCTAGAATACCAGAGGCTTGAAGAGATACTTATTGCCATTTGTTCTCTCTCTTCCCCTTCAGGAGCTGTCACTTCGGTGATGGCTTTTTGTTTTGTAGGATATTCTTCTTTTCTGTCGAATAGATAGATTGGGAGAGGTGGGGAATAAGTAAATGAAAAAATTTATAATAAGCATAGAAGCAGTCGATGGTAAACAACACGAATTTGAAATTGAGCATAAAAAGACAGTAACAGTTGCTGCTATAGAAAATTCTATACAAGCAAGAGAAGCTAGATTCTTCAGATTTGGAGATCGTATGGTTAATTTGGACAATGTATTCTCTTTAGTGGTAAAAGAGAAGAAGGATTAAATACAAAAAAAGCATCCAAAACGGGTGCTTTTTTCTTTGTTATATAGAAATTACACATTAACCATATTAGGGAATATCGAGCATAGAATGATATTGACACCACGATATCAAATTTATTGCTGCGTTTTAGTGTTACCTCTATGTTCATGAAAGGGCACCTGTATAAGGTGTCTTTTTGATGAACCATTTTAATATAGAAATCATATAGTATAGTGTAGGACAAGCTAACCGCTTATATCCTATTCAATGCTCATTGGGGAAATCCCCTTCTCATATTTTAGCATCTACTGACGTGGATGCTCTTTTTTATTAAGCAAAATGGACATTTAAATAGGAGGTTAATGATGGGTGTAACATTAGAGGAATTAGAAAAGTGTTTTAATGAAGCTGTAAATGAAGGAGCAGAGTATGTAGCTGTTCAAATTGAAATGGATGGGTTTCCTAGCGATGAAGTAATTATTAACGACAAACATAACATTGATTCTAAACTAGCGTATTATAAGAAAACATACAATGAAGATTTAGAACATAGATGCACTCCAGGAATTCGTATTGTAGGTTTTGCGTATGGTTATTCGTTCTCAGAAATCCTACGTAAATTAGGATTGTTGGTGAAGTAGTGATTAAACCAATAGCAATTATCGTAGGCGCTGCCGTTATCCTGGTGGCGTCTTGTTTGTTGTTAAGGGATGATAAGGGGTGAAATAGACTTGCAATTTGAAGATTAGATAATAATATTATTACTTTAAAATGCAGAAAGTAGACTAATAAACAAGCTGTTTTTAACTTTTAATCATAGAATATGAGGAATTCTATTGTTAAGAGGAGGTAATCATATTTATGGGATGTAATTGTAATTTCAGACATTGCAGAGATTGTAATAGATTTTGGGATGATTTAATGTTCTGCAGACGCAGACATAGAGATTGTGATGACCGTCGTTGTAGACGCGACCGTGACTGCGATTGTGATGAATGCCGTCGCAGACGTAACCATCATCATGACTGTGAGCGTGATAATCGTCGAGATTAGTAAAGTCCTTTGAATGAGTGTGCTTCTTCGCAGCACTCTTTTTTTGTTTATGGGTTTTCTAAATTAATACTTATTAAATACGAAGAATGTAGTTGCAATTCGATTTAAGGTCCAACAAAACAAACGAACATAACTAACGAAAATAAATGTCTTGTTTATATGTCTAAAAGTTGACCCTTTTGGGTTCTGGTGCAAACATTTTTTGAAGATATAAAGAAGTGAAGAAATTCCTAACGGAATCCACTTTTATGCTGGAATACCGAATAGTTGATGAATGAGGTTCACCTGATTTTGGACAGACTTCCCCCCTTGAGAGGTTTGTCCTTTTTTCATCATATGCATGGCTTCAACACCTCTCAATATGGAAGTTGCCGTTTTAAATGACTTGAATCCCAACATAGAACGCACGCGTTTCTTAATAAAACGATGATCTTGTTCTACTATATTATTGAGATATCTAACTTGCCTTAGTTGTATGCCTTCAAGCATATGTTTCTCTTCTTTTAACTCTTGAATCGCTACAGGGTAGGCAGGGTTCTTATCTACTGTTATCACACGAGGTTTAGACACGTACGAAAAAGCCAAGGCTTTCTTGAAAAAGCGCTTGGCTGCTTGTTTATCTCTTGATTTACTTAGATAAAAATCAATGGTGTTCCCTTCGGAATCTACAGCACGATATAAATACATCCATTGACCCTTTACTTTGATATAGGTTTCATCGACCCTCCATGAGTCATTTGTTGATTTAAGATGATAGCGTACTTTCTCTTCTAATTGAGGTCCATATTGATGAACCCAGCGCATAATTGTTGTGTGAGCGATTGATAATCCTCGTTCTTCCATCATTTCCACCAGGTTGCGAAAGCTCAAATTGTACCGCAGGTACCATCTTATTGTTAATAAGATCAGTTCAGGCTGATAATGTTTCCACTTGAATAGATTTTGCTTTTCCATACCAATCACATCCTTTTTTAGAGTACTAGTATCAGTATGTCCAAGTTTGATAGACATTTTTCATATACTTCAAAGTTTTTGCACCAGAACCCGAAAATAAAGCCAGTCATTAATGCAGACTTACAAAATTCAAATAGAGTAACATCTTCTGACGTCAATCAATTATCTATAAAAGAAAAAATAAAAGAAAAGGTTGCAAAAATGTTTGAGTATTATTTGTAAAAACAAAAAAATCTTATATTAAGGAATAGTAAAATGATAGGGGGCTCGCCACATGCCTATCAAGTTAAGATCTTGAAGTTCCTCTTAAACGAAAATTTTGTGTTTTTTATAGCTACAAAGTTCATTTTTATCGTTTTTGGGGCAACTTGTTCTGTTAGCTTGATAGCGATGTGGCCCCCTATATAGAGTTTCGTACTAAATGGATTGTACTGCGAATAGGTTGGTAAAAGAGTATAAGGAAGGGGGCATGGAATGAAACGGTATCACATCATTGGAAAAAGCGTCAAGCGAAAAGAAAGTGCTGATAAGGTAACGGGAAGAGCGAAGTATGTGAATGATGAGATAGAGGTGGGCACGTTATATGCAAAGCTGTTAACGAGTGTATACGCTCATGCTTTTATTGAAAATATTGATATAAGGAAAGCTAAGAAAATACCTGGTGTTCATGCTGTGGTAACAGGAGCAGACTACCCTATTCTTGTGGGTTCCAGTATTGTGGATCGACCCCCGTTAGCCTACGAAAAAGTACGGTATTTTGGTGAACCTATTGCACTTGTTGTAGCGGATAGTGAAGAGATTGCTAAACAAGCAGTAACGCAAATACGTGTTACATATAAGAAACTCCCTGTGGTCCATGCCCCGCTGCAAGCCTATTTAAAAAGAGATGTACTCGTACATGAAAATGTAGAACAATATGAATTGGCAGAAGAAGTATATCCAGAAGCACATACAAACATTGCAAATAGAACGAAAATTCGTAAGGGTGATATTCGAGAAGGATTTGTAAATAGTGATGTTGTTGCAGAGGAAACATTCTCCTTCAGGCAATCTGATCATGCGGCAATGGAAACGCGATGTGCGAAGGTAGAAATAAAGCCAGATGGAGAGATTATTGTTCATTCTACTTCGCAAGCTCCTTTTGAGATTAAAAGATTGCTTAGTAAAGCGTTTCAAATTGATGAGGAAAAAATAATTGTGCATGTTCTTTTAGTTGGAGGAGCGTATGGTGGAAAGACAGCAGTACAGCTTGAGTATTTAGCTTATCTTGCTTCAAAAGCGGTCGGTGGAAGGCGCGTTATCATTCGAAATAGTAGAGAAGAAGATTTTATAACATCCCCTGTTCATATTGGCTTACAAGCAAAAGTAAAGCTTGGATGTACAAAGAATGGAAAATTGCAAGCAGCAGAGATATTGTATTTATTTGATGGCGGTGCTTATGCTGATCGAGCGGTGACAATTAGTAAGGCAGCTGGATTAGATTGTACAGGTCCGTACTCAATTAAGCATGTATCGTGTGATTCACTCTGTATGTACACGAATCATCCATATGCGACATCGTTTCGAGGGTTTGGTCATGCTGAATATACATTTGTAATTGAAAGAATGATAGATATATTGGCAAATAAAGTAGACATGTGTCCGTTTGAGTTTCGTGTAAAAAATGCAATTGAATTAGGAGATACAACACCAACTCAAGTAGCAGTCACTAAAAGCAATACAGGGGATATTAAGGCATGCCTACAAAAGTTAAAGTCACTTGTTAGTTGGGAAGAGGGCAATCGAATTATTTTACCAAATGGAAAGATACGAGCAAAAGGAATTAGTTGCTTTTGGAAAAATTCGACCACACCAAATAATGCCGGAGCAGGTGCGACTTTAACCTTTAATAGTGATGGGAGTATAAATATTAATTGTGGTGCTATTGAAATTGGGCAAGGAACGAAAACAATTTTGACACAAATGGTTGCGGAAAAAATGAATATGAGTGTTAAAGATGTATCTGTCAGGATGGAAGTCAATACACAAATCACGCCGAAACATTGGAAAACAGCTGCTAGTCGAACGACGCATCTTGTTGGAAATGCAGTTGTAAAAGCGACTGAAGATGTAAGGAAGCAGTTACTAGATACGGCTGCTAATTTACTTGGAACACCAGCGCATGAGCTAACAATCGCGAACAAAACTGTATATGTGAAAACAAATCCAGATATTTACGTGCCATTTTCAAAGATTGTTTTTGGATATGTTGATTCGAATGGGAATGTAGCTGGGCCACAGATAATCGGAAGAGGTACTTATGTCTTTGAAGGGATTACAAAGATTGACTATGAAACAGGAAAAGGGCAACCAGGACCGGAATGGGGAGTGGGAGCACAAGCAATCGAAGTTGAATTTGATCCACAGGCATATACGTATAAATTAATTAAAGCAGTAACAGTTGCAGATGCAGGAAAGGTTTTAAATAGAAAAGGAGCAGAAACACAAATTATAGGAGCTATGAGTATGGGATTAAGTTTTGCGACGAGAGAAACGTTTCATTACGACTCGTATGGAAGGGTTCTTAATTGTCAGTTTCGTTCTTATAAGGTGATGCATTATGGTCAACAGCCCAAATACATCGTTGAATTTGTGGAAGTACCGCATGACCAATCAGCATTTGGTTCAAGAGGACTTGGTGAGCATGGAATTATCGGTATGCCAGCTGCTTTAGCAAATGCTTTATCAATTGCAGCTACTATTTCACTTCGTCAATTACCACTCACT
The DNA here is from genome assembly GCF_038007205.1 of Bacillus sp. FSL E2-8887. NCBI lineage: Bacteria > Bacillati > Bacillota > Bacilli > Caryophanales > Bacillaceae > Bacillus > Bacillus sp. FSL E2-8887. The sequence continues at coordinate 85,616 of NZ_JBBOWS010000002.1, read as the reverse complement.
CCTGAATTGATTTGGAAAGTAAAACAAGCGAAGGAGAATGGTTTGTATGATACCATTTGACTTTGAATATTATCGTCCGCGTTCTATTAAAGAAGCAATTCGGTTATTTCATCAACTGGATGAAGAGGGGAAAAGTCCCCTTTATTATGGGGGTGGCACTGAAATTATTACGATGGGTCGCTTACAGCAAATCATTACGAAAGCGGTGATTGATTTAAAAGATATTCCTGAATGTAATGTTTGCGCATGGAATGACCATAAACTTATCCTTGGAGCTGCATTAACATTAACGGAAGTTCAAGATGCAAAAGTATTTCCTCTTCTTGGAGAGACTGCTGGAAGAGCAGCAGATCATACAGCAAGAAATAAAATTACACTTGGCGGAAACATTACAGGGAAAATTATATATAGGGAAGCGGTGCTCCCTTTTCTATTAGCTGATAGTACATTTGTTATTGCAGGAAGAGAAGGCGTAAAGCATATCCCAGCCCAGCAAGCATTTATTGAGAAATTACAATTGCAAAAAGGTGAGTTTCTTATACAAATTATAACAGATCAAAAATATGTAGGATTACCTTATTATAGTGTGAAAAAAAGACAATTAGAGAAAATTGATTACCCACTTGTAACAGTTGCCGCGCTGAAAATTGATGATAGCATTCAAATAGCATATAGCGGATTATGCGCATTTCCATTTCGATCATTCACGATGGAAACAGTATTAAACGATTGGGATATTCCGGTAGAGGAGAGAATTGAACGCGCTCTTTTACATATTCCTGCGCTTATATTGGATGATATACGAGGCTCACGTGCTTATCGTATTTTTGTTTTGAAACATGTGCTATACGATGTACTGATAAAGCTTGAAGAGGTGAGAGAATAATGGGAAAGGGTCAGTTTATTCTTCAAGTGAATGGGGAAGACAGAGAAGTGATTGTCAGAATGGCGGATACACTATTATATACATTGCGACATCAACTCAATCTAACAGGAGCCAAGCCGGGATGTGAAAACGGTGATTGTGGTGCTTGTACAGTTCTTGTTGATGGGATACCAATTAAGTCTTGTATTATGTTAGCTGTTGAAGCGATTGGAAAGCGGATTATAACTATTGAAGGTTTACGAGAAACGCCTATTCAACAAGCTTTTGAAGATAAATGGGCTTTTCAGTGTGGGTATTGTACGGCAGGATTTATCATAAATTGTCATGCGCTCGTTACACAAAAAATGGATGTGGATGATTCAGTTATTGAAGAATGGTTAAGTTCTAATATTTGCCGGTGCACGAGTTACCAAGAGATTGAAGAAGCTGTGAAATCTGTTTTACAAAAGCAACGAGAGAATCAATTATGACTTCTGTTCATACTGTACTAGAAGTATTACTATCTTGTGAACAACGATGTGCCTTAGCAACGATTATTCATGTGGAAGGCTCCGCATATTGTAAAGAAGGAACAATCATGCTTTTTTGTGAAGATGGGACAAAAATTGGAATGTTAAGTGCAGGCTGTTTAGAAGAAGAGGTTTCTTTTTATGCAGCAGAAGTAATAGAGAATAAAACTTGGGCTGTTCATCAGTTTAATACGAAAGTAGAAGATGATTTATCTTGGGGAATGGGATGCAACGGTATCGTTCATATATTAGTTGAACATATAGATGATGAGTACAAAGATTTTTTACAAACACTATATACTTATCTCAAGAACGGTAGCTCTGTCCGGATGATAAAAAACCTTTCTTTGTTACAAACTTTATTTATATGTGAGCATGGTGATACGTTTGGGAATGGGGATTTTCCATTTTTACATCTTTCTTTACAGGGTTTACATGATCAATGGTATTATCAACATTTTACGCCAAAGCCACGTCTTTTTATTTTTGGAGCAGGAGAGGACGTAAAGCCACTCGTTCGATTTGCAAAAGAAGTAAACTTTTTCGTAACAGTTTGTGATTGGCGTGAATCGTTATGTAATATTTCACGTTTTCCGAGTGCAGATATTTGTATGATTGGGTTTCCAAAAGAGATTGTACCGCGACTTCTATTACGAGAAGAAGATTTTGTTGTGATTATGACTCACCATTTTCAGCGCGATCAACAATTGATTGAGCTTTTATGTGAACAATGTGTCCGCTATATGGGTATTTTAGGTCCACGCCATCGCACTGCTCGTCTATTAGAAGGAAAAACAATACCAAAACATCTTCATTCTCCGGTGGGACTTACAATTGGAGCGAAAGGTCCAACGGAAATTGCGATTAGTATAATAGCTGAAATCATTCAAGTGTTAAGGGGGAAGTAAAATAAAGATTGCTGGAATATATTTAGCTGCTGGAAACAGTCGGAGAATGGGACCGGGGATACATAAGCTGTACCTTCCATTACAAGGGAAACCACTTGGAAACTTAGCGTTACAAGCAGCAGTTTCTTCAAGGCTCTCACATATTATTGTTGTTACGAATGAATCTGCTTGGATGTCAGGGGGAATGTGCCGTGGAAATGTGCACATTCTTTCTTGCCCAAATGCTAATAGAGGACAGTCATACTCTCTTCAATGCGGTGTTGAGAAGGCGAAACGAATGAATGTAGACGGGGTAGTTGTCCTTCTGGCTGATCAACCATTTGTGAAAACGGAATTTATCAATAAGATGATAAATTGCTGTGAGCAAAATGAAAGCATTCACTTTGTAGCAGCATGTTATAGAGGGATCAGACAACCGCCTGTTTTATTTACAAAGAAAGTGTTTCCGTTTTTTCAAGAATTGAAAGGGGATGAAGGGGCGCGTGCAATTTTTACGAAACCTGCGATAAGTGGAATTTCATTGTTGTCTAAAAGTGAGAAAATGTTTTGGGATGTAGATACATGGGAAAATTATCAACAGGTGAAACAAGAAAATACGGATTAATAAGGGAGAATATATTTGAAAAGGTTTCACCATAATAGATAAGATTTGAGAATTTTCATGAATATGCACTTTGTTTTTTTATTGTTGAATAATAAAAGTGTAGAAAGAAATCTTATAGAATTAAGATCTAACATGTTTTTGAAATAGTCACGTATAATGTTGATTAGTGTTTATTTCGTATGCGAATTTTTAAATAATCTACAATAATCCCCTATAAAAATTAAAAAAACTTCCCTGAAAATTTCCTAATATACTCTTAGCTTGATAGCGATGGGGTAGCACCAACAAAACGCGAATTTCGTACGATAAGCAAAATTGAAAACGAAAAGACGATTCTTTGGTATTAAGAATCGTCTTTTTTAATAGAAGGTATCGCCAGCATTTTTATATTGAAATATACTTAACGTATTTTTTTGATTTGCTGACAGTACAACCTAATATAGCTTAGAGAATGAATTTATTGACATACGATAATGCGCGATAAATTTTATGAATAAGCTTGGTAATATTTAAAAGCCACGAAACGCCTTCATACCAGCGTTTCGTGGCTTTTTTGAACTATTCATGCACATACTTTTATACATTGTCCCCGTAACTTTTATAGAACTACTTAAAATTGCATTAAGTTTTATTCAACCGGTACTTTATTAGCGTCCATTTCTACAAATTCATTAAACTCATCTCCCCAATCACAGATAGTAGTTACTACGTTTTCTAGTCGACGACCTATTTCACTAAGTTCATACTCAACCTTTGGAGGTACTATAGGATATACACATCTAGTAATTATTTTATCTTCTTCTAACTCTCTTAATTGTCTGATTAACATACGTTGATTCACATCAGGAAGCTTTTTTTGTATTTCACTTAATCTTAAAGGTGAACGCTGTAACAAACACCATATAATTGCTATTTTCCAACGCCCTCCTATCACAGATAAAGCTAAATCTTTTCCAGTGAAAAATTCCTTGTCCTTATAATGAATAACCATAATTTTTGACCTTCCTCTCGCAAAAAAATGTTTATAGTGACAAATTTGTCAGTATTGTAATGGAAATTATAAAGTGTAATCTTAGTGGTGTAAACAATAAAAAAAGAAAGTAGGGATTCAGTTGAAAAGTAGAGCTGCTGTTGCATTTAAGCCAGGAGAACCACTTCAAATCGTAGAAATCGATGTAGAAGAGCCAAAAGCAAAAGAGGTATTAGTTAAAATACTATATACTTCTGTCTGTCATACAGATGCTTTTACATTATCAGGTGACGACCCGGAAGGAGTATTTCCTGCTGTACTTGGTCATGAAGGTGCCGGTGTTGTCGTTTCGGTAGGTGATGAAGTTACTTCAGTAAAACCTGGTGATCATGTTATTCCACTATATACACCTGAATGTGGAGAATGTAAATTCTGTCGTTCTGGTAAAACAAACCTATGTAGTGCTGTACGAGAAACACAAGGTAAAGGTTTGATGCCTGATGGAACAACTCGCTTCTCTTATAATGGAGAGCCACTTTATCATTACATGGGAACTAGTACATTCAGTGAATATACAATTGTTAATGAAATTAACTTAGCGAAAATCGACGAAAACGCTCCGTTAGATAAAGTTGCCTTATTAGGGTGTGGTGTGACTACAGGTATCGGTGCTGTACACAATACCGCGAAAGTTGAAGAAGGAGCTGTGACAGCTGTATTTGGTTTAGGAGCGATTGGATTGGCTGTTATTCAAGGATTAGCACAAGCGAAAGCAAGTCAAATTATTGCCGTTGATTTAAATCCCAAAAAACAGGAATTAGCACAAAAAATGGGAGCAACTGATTTTGTGAATCCTGCAGATTATGATCGCCCAATTCAAGAAGTTTTAGTCGAAATGACAGATGGAGGCGTGGATTATAGTTTCGAATGTATTGGTAATGTTGAAGTAATGAAGTCCGCTCTTGAAGCATGTCATAAAGGTTGGGGCGAAAGTATTATTATCGGTGTAGCCGGTGCTGGTAAAGAGATTCATACTCGTCCATTCCAATTAGTAACGGGTCGAGTATGGCGTGGATCAGCCTTTGGTGGAGTTAAAGGAAGATCTGAGCTTCCAGAAATGGTCGAAGATTATATGAAGGGTGAAATTGATTTAGATTCATTTATTACTCATCATTTAGAATTTAAAAACATCAATGAGGCATTTGACTTACTACACAAAGGTGAATCCATTCGTACGATTTTAACTTATGGAGAGTGAGATAATGAGTCTTAAATGTATTGAACAACATCGTTCTTTCGAAGGAGAGCAACGTAAGTATAGCCATTATTCAAAAGTCTTGCAATGTGATATGAAATTTAGTATCTACTTACCATCAAATAAAGAAAAGAAAAAAATCCCACTTATATGGTGGTTATCTGGTTTAACTTGTACAGATGATAATTTTAGTCAAAAAAGTGGATTTCAACGTTTGGCTGAAAAGCATCAAGTTGCAGTGATCATGCCAGATACTTCACCACGTGGAGAATACGTTTCAGATGTTGCAGCATGGGATCTTGGACAAGGGGCAGGTTTTTATATAAATGCTACCCAGGAGCCTTGGGCACAGAATTATAAAATGTATTCATATATAGTAGATGAATTAACATCCATTGCTTCGACTATAGTACCTAATTTTTCAGGTGAAGAAAGCATAATGGGACATTCAATGGGAGGACACGGGGCTTTAGCGATTGGTTTGAAAAATGCTAAGAGATTCAAAGCGGTTTCTGCTTTTTCTCCGATCTTAACCCCTAGTCAAGTTCCATGGGGAATAAATGCTTTCACCTCTTATTTAGGTGAAGACAAAGATTCTTGGAAACAATGGGATGCTTCAGAATTAATTAAAGAAGATACTATTCCACCTATTCTTATTATGCAAGGTAGTCAAGACGAGTTTTATCCAAAACAATTGGAAGAGCATATTTTCTTAGAGAATGCTCCAAAAAATAGTCAAATGGTAACTTATAAAAAAATGGAGGGCTATGATCATAGCTACTTCTTTATTGCCACTTTCTTAAATGAGCATTTCTCTTTCCATATGAAGTATTTAAGATGATTCTTATTTACAACAAATTATGGTTAAAACAATACCCGCTTCCAATGTCATATGAAGTATTTAAGTTTACAGCAAAATATAGTAACAAAAGTATCCGCATGTAGAGATGTGGGTACTTTTGATTGTTATATTTTGTAATATTGTATCGTTTGTAAAAATAATTAAATTTGAGGGAAGAGTTCATGTGGATTTTAAAAATGTTATTTAATTACCGTGTTAAACCATCCTTATTAAAATCTCGTTATGGGGTTGAAAAGGAAAATCGACAAGTTGACTTAGTTGAAAGTTCAACTGAAACGTCTAAATCCGTTTCGATAAGAGATACCAGATCATATATTCAGCAAGATTTTGCAGAAGTACAGATGAAATTTATTCAGCTTAATTCTAAAACATTAGAAGATATGATTAATTACTTAGCGGCTATCCGCGAAATCCCTTCTCTTTCCGTGGATAAGAATAAAATGCTTTGGCCATTAATATCCAAATGCTGAATTCAAAAAAATAATGGCTATAATTTTGGCTATTTCTATATCAAATATTTGAGTTGATGGGGGGACAGTTTATATGGAAATGAAAAAAATGTTAAACAATGACCGTATTAAACCATATTTATTAAAAGCACGTTTTGGAGTTGAAAAAGAAAGTCAACGAGTTGACCTATCAGGAAGTTTAGCTAAAACGGAACATCCCAATAGTATTTCAGTAAGAGATGAACATCCTTATATTCAGCGAGATTTCTCGGAAACACAAATGGAATTAATCACACCAGTTACTGAGACACTAGAAGATTTATTTAATTACTTAGCAGCTATCCATGATGTTGCCTATCGTTCTATGGGTGATAACGAAATGCTTTGGCCATTAAGTATGCCACCACAGTTGCCCGAAAAAGAAGAAGATATTATTATTGCGAAACTTAATAATCATGAAAATGTTTTATATCGCCGATATTTATCTAATTCTTATGGCCGACGAAAACAAATGATTAGTGGTATTCATTTCAATTTTGAATTTAGCGATGATTTAATTCAGGTATTATTTGAATTACAATCGGAAATAAAAGATTATCATCAATTTAAAACAGAAATTTATCTGAAAGTCACAAGGAATTATTTACACTATCGATGGCTAATAACTTATTTCTTCGGTGCTTCTCCTAGTAGTGAAGAGAATTTCTTTGAAATAAATCCTTTAAATGGCGCCGTAAGAAGCATTAGAAATAGTAAATATGGTTATAGCAATGAAAACGATGTTCAAGTATCCTATAGTAGTTTACAGAACTATATATCTGATCTTTCTTCGCTGGTGAGTAAAGGGGTTTTATTAGAAGAAAAAGAATTTTATGCATCTGTCCGTTTAAGGGGCGGCCCTCAAGTCTCAGATTTAAATAAGCAAGGGATTCGTTATATTGAATTAAGAAACCTAGATTTAAACCCTTTTGAAACATATGGAATTAGTCATGAACAAGCAGAATTTCTACACCTTTTCCTCATCTATTTACTCTGGATTGACCAAGACGATAATAATGATGAATGGGTAAAAATCGGTGATTTTCAAAATAATTTAGTGGCTCTTGAACATCCTTTAGAACATACGCAATTTAAAACAGATGCTGAGCGTATTGTTGATGAGATGGAACATTTAACAGGGCTGTTAGACATAACGGTTTCGAATACCTTATTTGTTAACTTGAGAGAAATGCTAACAAATCCAAGTAAGACTTTAGCTGGAAAATTTTATAAAGAGATTATAAAAAGTAGTCAAAGTCAAGTAGCTACCCGTATTGCTAAAGAAAATTATAAAAAATTATGGGATAAACCGTATCAATTATCAGGATTTACTGACATGGAGTTATCTACACAAATTTTAATGTTTGATGCTATTCAACAAGGAATACAACTAGACGTTTTAGATCGACAAGATCAATTTTTAATACTAAAGCTAGGAAATCATGTTGAATATGTGAAAAATGGGAATATGACTAGTAAAGATAGTTATATTTCACCTTTAATTATGGAAAATAAAACAGTAACAAAGAAAATTATTCAACAGCATGGATTTCGTGTACCAATAGGTGAGGAATTTAATGATATAGAAAAAGCCTTATGTTCCTATGATTTATTTGCAAGAAAGCCTTTTGTTGTAAAACCAAAAACAACAAATTATGGATTAGGAATATCTATCTTTAAAGAAGCCGGAGCAATTTACGAAGACTATCAAAAAGCACTCACATTAGCATTTAAAGAAGACTCATCCGTATTAATAGAAGAATTTATTTATGGAACAGAATATCGATTTTTTGTGCTAGATGACAAAGTTCATGCTGTTTTATTACGAATTCCTGCTAATGTTGTAGGGGACGGTACACATACGATTGAAGAATTGGTCCTTCAAAAAAACTTGGATTCATTAAGAGGAATGGACCATAGGACACCTTTAGAAATTATACAATTAGGTGAATTAGAGGTCTTAATGCTTAAAGCTCAAGGGTATCGAAAAGATTCAATTCCAACAAGTGGCGAAATTGTATTCCTGCGAGAAAATTCTAATATCAGTACAGGTGGAGACTCTATTGATGTGACAGATCAAATTCCCGATGATTATAAGAAAATAGCTGTAGATGCGGTATCTGCACTTGGAGCTAAAATTAGTGGTATAGATTTGATTATTGAAAATACAGAAGTTCCTGCAGCAAATAAAAATGCTTATGGAATTATTGAGGCAAACTTTAATCCATCAATGTACATGCATATATATCCGTATAAAGGAAAATCTAGACGTTTAACTATGCATGTATTACATTATTTATTCCCTGAATTATTAGTTAGTAATTACAGATAGTTAAATTTAATGTTTATGTTGTAGAAATAACATCCTAAAATTAATTAAAAAAGCCCTTAGATATGTCTAAGGGCTTTTTTATTATTAACTTAAGCTTGATACTTTTTAAAATCCATTGGTGTTACCGCAAAATCATTAATAGTAGCCGCAAATGATTGGAAGTGATCGCTATCATTATGAATTGCAATTGCTTCTTCATCTTTCCAATGTTCAATAGTAACTTACATACTTTCTTTATCTGTTTGCTTAAACATATCTAAGAGATATTTCCTTCTTCTAAGCGAGAATGCTCAATTAATTGATTAATACTTTTTGGGGTACCACCCCATCGCTATCAAGCTAAGGGTACCAAAAGGGTATATGTGAGTGTTTTTTTGGGGATTTCTACGATTACACTAAAAATGTGCATAACAAATAAGCCTACCAAATAGGTGTTTTGAAAAATATTATGCAACTTTGAAACTCTGTGACAACGTACAATCATACATAACGCCTAGGATATCAAAGACTGTTTTCTTTTCGTAACGGTGAGATTTCCGTCCGTTTTTCTCTAAAAGATAAAATAAACGCAGAAAAACTTTTAATAATTCTTGGATGTCCTTTTTTAATCCATGGTAAAACAATAGATAATAATTCTTTATCATATAAATGGATTTGTACTCACTTAACTCTTTCTTTTTCTTATCTAAGAGTAACTGACGCATTTTGAACATCGTCGATGAACAGAGTAAAATGCTAATGAGTTGACCATATAAATGACATTCTAAGCGTTCTTTCTTGATTTCTTTGCACTTGTGAATTTGAAAGAAAGATTTCCATGTTTTGAACAAAATTTCAATTTGCCAGCGTAATGAATACAAATCATGGATATGCTCCGTTGGAACATTTTCTACAGAAAGATTCGTAATATACACGTTGATTCCACTCAACCGTTTACTTCGTTCTTTGTAGGTAATACCTTTCTTTTTTTCTTTTTTTGCTTGTTCCTTCAACCTTTTCTCTGTTTGTTCCTTTGTTAATCGATGAATAATAACACGAGCTGGTAATTTTTGATACTGTCCAATGTATGCTTCTGAAATTTCCAATGTTTGACCAGGGAGCAATTGATTCATGAGTTCTTCCATATCTAATTGAATATAGAGTGTTCCTTTCTTCACGGTCCCATTTTGAAAATACTCTGGCTCATCATTCTTACAATAGATTCGAGAATTTAATTTCAAACGTGAAACATAGTAAGCGCCTTTATCATGAATCTTCTGTAAGTCATGTAAGTCAAAATAGCCTAAATCTCTTATATACAAGTCTTTTGGTTGAATGGTTTTTAGGCTTGTTGAACCAAAGGTTTTATCATTCTCTCTTCCTTCTCCTACATAAACGTACAGGAACTTTCCACTCAATAAGTCATACTCCAATTGAATTTTGACTCCTGCCGTATGGCTACTTCCACCTGAACCTTGATAATGTGAAGAAAACTTATCTGGAAGCTGAAATGTTGTAGAATCTAGAATTCGAATGTGCTTAAAGATCGTGGTATATTGATGAATTATTTCTTGTGTTGAATGAATTCTTTGGGTTAGAAGGTTAGCTAGAACTTGTTCAAGAAATTGTACTGCGGAAGCATTAAATCGTTGGTTAAGTCCTTCAGGACTTATAAGAACACCTGTAGATACTTCAAGACAGCTACATAATTGCGTGAGTGATGTACTTGCGACCTGTTGACTAAGCCATACACATAAAGCAACTAACTCCTGTGCTTGATATTTACTCTTTCGCTGAACGAATCCTTTTTCTTTGGCTAAGTGTTCTAGAACATGAGAAGACATATGTCGTTGTAATTCTTCAGCAATCGGTTGAAGTTCATCAAGAATCGAAAGATTCATAAACAAACGCCATCCTTTCTTATGATTCTACAGAAAGGATAACGCCTTTTTTGCTTTATGGGTAGTGTAAAACCTTAGCTTAATAGCGGTGCAGTAGCACCAACAAAACGAAAATTTCGTACACTAAGCAAAATTTCATAAAGAAAAAGCCGATTTCCTGTACGCTAAGAGATAATCGGCTTCTTACTGTTAAGTTGTCTGTAGTGGTCGTAGAGAGTCTAATGGTGCAATTTCTCTTTTGCTAAATCAGTATTCTTCCAGAAAGTTAATGTGTTCCCATTCTAATGGGGAAATATATTTTAATAATTCTTCATCAAATTGTTCTTTTTTCTTCAAAGCTTTTATTGTTTCACTTAAATAAACAGTATTCCACACACTAATTGTATTAATTAAGAGATTTAGTGCACTACTTCTTTGAAGTTGATCTTGTAGCGCTCTTTCTCGTAATTCACCATGTTTTCCAAAGAAAATAGCGAAAGGCAAGGCGATGAACACATTTACAAAATGACGAGAAAAATGACAAAACTGTAAGAATGCACGAATGTTTGTAAGAAAGTTCGATGTTTTCCTTTTTCTTTTTTTATTATAGTGAGAAAGAAGAAAGAAGAAAGAAGAAAGAAGAAAGAAGAAGGAGGGATTTGAAAATGTCTTTTTCTCAATTCAATATTAATATTTTTCGAGCAATTAATGATTTAGGTAAACAATATGTCTCATTTTTTCAACTCTTTAGAAATTTAATTTAATTTAACCTTCGTGAAATATAATAAATATAAGGTGGTGTTTATATGAAATATATTGTTGAAACAAATAATCTAACTAAAAAATATAAAAAAAGTAGTGTGGTTAGTGGTGTAAATCTAAAAATTCCTGAAGGTGAAATTTATGGATTTTTAGGACCCAATGGTGCTGGAAAGACAACTAGCATTAGAATGTTATTAGGCTTAATTAAAGCGACTGAAGGCAATATTACAATTTTCGGTAAAGATTTAAATGAAAATCGTTTATCTATTTTATCTGATGTTGGAGCACTAGTGGAAAATCCTTCTTATTATGCACATCTCAACGCAATTGAAAATTTAGAAGTTTATAGACTTTTAAGAAATATACCAAAAGAAAAACTACATGCTGTTTTAAAAACTGTCGGACTGCAGAATGCAGCACACCAAAAAGTTAAAGAATACTCTTTAGGCATGAAACAACGTCTTGGCCTTGCCATTGCATTACTTGGTGATCCTAGATTATTAATTTTAGATGAACCGACAAATGGACTTGATCCCCAAGGGATACATGAAATGCGTGAATTAATAAAGAGCCTTGCTAAGGAAAGGGGCATTACTATACTAGTATCAAGTCATTTATTAAGTGAAATAGACCAGATGGCTACATATGTTGGGATTATTTCAAAGGGACGGCTCATTTTCCAGGATAAAATTGAAGTTTTACGACAACATTCACATAATTCAATTAAGATTTTAGTTAACAAACCTAAGGAAGCATGGAAAATCATTCTTGCTAGTGGTATACCGTCAGTGATGGAGGAGGATAAAATTGTTATATCTAATACTGATAATACAGCTATAGCTAAGATTGTGAAAGCTTTAGTAGCAAATGATATATCTGTATTCCGTATTGAAGAAGAAAAAAATTCACTTGAAGATATTTTCCTAAACATCGTAAAGGAGGAACAAAACGATGTACAAATCCCTCTTAGCATCTGAATTTCTTAAATTAAAGCGTAAGTGGGTTTGGTTTTTAATAATGATAGCCCCAATAGGTGTTATTGTACTTCAAGCAATAAATTTCAGTTTAAGATACGATTACTTGATAGAAAAATATAAAAATGATTTGTGGGGAGGGCTACTTTCAAATGTTCAGTCTCTTTCCCTTCCAGCAATACTACTAGGGATTACAATTATTACTTCTATAATAGCCCATTTAGAACACAGCTCTACTTCTTGGAAACACCTTTTAATACTACCAATAGAAAAAAGAAAAATATTTATAGCTAAATTTATATTAAGTTTTATTTTATTATTTATATCTTGCTCCATTCTCTTTATAGGGAGTATTTTTTTAGGTATAGGATTAGATTTTGGATATTCTATTCCATGGTCAAAAGTAATAAAAATTAGTTTTTTCCCTTACTTTTCTGCCTTACCAGTTTTAGCATTACAATTATGGTTATCCATTGTTTATAAAAATCAAGGAATCACATTAATAGTGGGGGTTTTAGGTACAGTATTAGCACTATTCTCAGAATCCTTGCCAGATTGGATTATATGGAAATTACCCTTACTTGCAAGTAAATCAAATACAACTACACTGTTAGGGGCTACAGTTGGGGTTTTACTAATTTTGATAGCAACATTTGATTTTGTAAGAAGGGATGTGGATAAATAATGCTAAATTTAAGATTATTTTTGGCTGAATTCCATAAGATTAAAAAGACAAAAATCTGGCTACTATTATTTATAAGTCCCCTTTTAACAGGGATGTTAACTTACCTAAAAGTGAGTGATACATTAGCATCTTTAAATAATTGGGAAATTATTTATTCATTTGCTTCAATAATACACGCTATGATCTTTCTCCCATTATTAACTGGCATTTTTACTGCTTTTATCTGCCGTCACGATCATTTACATGGTGGGTGGAAGCAATTACTAGTTCAGCCTATAAAACGTTATCAACTTTACTGTACTAAAGCTATTTTTGTGCTATTTTTTATAATTATTACTCAACTTTTATTCCTTTTAGAAATAATTATAGTAGGTTCTATTTGCGGGATAACAGGCCCTTTTCCTACAACATATATATTCAAATCTTTAATAGGTGGAATATTTACAACATTACCTTTAATAGCACTTCAAATGTGGCTTTCCGCAATATGGTCAAGCTTTGCTGCTCCAATGGTAGTATGTGTTGGTCTAACGATACCTGGTATGATAATTAGTCAGTCTGAACGATTTGGTCCAATTTATCCATGGAGTCAACCCCTTTTAGCTATGTTACCTTCAGGTAGTGAAACAGGGCTATTATTTATTTCTACAAAAAGTATATTAATTGTATTGATTAGTTTTATTGTATTATTCGCAGGGGGACTAATCAATTTCAATAAAAAAACATATTAATGTAAATACTAATGATTTTATATAATCACTTTAATATACAAGGATGATTACTAATGAAAATAATTACTTATCTTTTAGCTATATTAACTCTAATTGTTATGATTGCTACCATTATTTTTGATATGAATTTACCGTATAAATTAAATCACTGGTTAAGTATTCTATTAGCTCCATTTGTTATTATATTAGGTTTCTATAGTAATAAAAATTCTAATTTTAATAAATAAATTAGAAGAAAAATATAAAAAGATTTCATCATACCAGATGAAATCTTTTTATATTTTTTCTCACTAAAATCTCCTATTGCCATCAAGGTAAGAAATTCGTAGTTACATAAAACGAAATAATGAGCTAAATTCTTATAAATCACTAGCCTTAGAGAAGTAATTTTTTATTACAAATTAGCACAAAATCTTGTTCTGGGGGTAGTTGTATTTTCTTAGCTTGATAGCGATGGGGTAGCACCAACATTTCGCGAATTTCGTACGCTAAGGAATTATTCGGTGTCTTTTTTTAATATATCTATTAATAAAATAAGTTATATAAATAATTTGTTATACTTCCATGTACCCTAGTTGATATAATGTATAAGGCAATTAATGGTTAATTAATAGCGCACATATATTAGGGAGGTACATAAGCCATGTTAGAGGTAATTACGGCATTTTTCTTACTAATTTTCCATTCCATTGTTTATCTCTTTTCAAGTGGAGAAACTAAGCAAATAGCAAAAAATCATATAAAAGAAATTGTTAATAGTCCGGATGGAGTAATAATATTAATCGTTGCTGCGGCACTTTTAATCGGGGGGATATATTTATTATCGGTATGATTTCAGATATCTTAGCTTAAAACGTAAAAGGAAATTAATAGTACATATATATAGTAGGGGGTACATAAGTAATGATAGAAATAATCGCGGCACTAGTTTCATTATTCGTCCATTTTATTAGTTATCTCTTTTCAACAGGAGAAGACAAGAAAAAGGCAAAAGCAGATTTAAAAGAAGTTGTTACTGGTACTTATGGGAAAATGTTGTTAGGATTTTTTGGAGGTGCGGCAGTTACAGGAATATTTGTATTCATTTGGATTTTATCAGAGTGAACCTTTCAGTTATTTTAGCCTATATAACGTATAAGGCAGCTATTGGTTAATCTAGAGTACATATTTGCTTATGACGCAATAGATGTTTAATCAAGAAGAAAAGTATTAGAGAAAACAAGATATTAAATAATATATAAGGATCTCGCCATTTCTTTAGGATGGTGAGTTTTTTAATGTACAAAAGAAAAGACACCCTAAGGTACCTTCCTCCGACTTGACCCATCTTAATTTTAATAATATGTATTGGACATTAAGTAAACACGTCCTATAAAACAGAATCATTTATTTTTACCAGATTGTTAGTGTACAAATACAAGAGAATCGAGATCGTTTGTTTGGCTAGATTAAAGCAACGCCACATCTATATGGTTGAGATGTGTTACGCCTTCTAATCGGAAAATCTGCTTTATAGAACGTGTCCACAAGTTATATTTTACTACATGTAATATTTATTTGGTGTAATTTTATCGAATATGAATAATTGCATTAAGTTTACGAGAAAAAGAGAGTATACTTCGGTATTGTGTAATAAAGATAAAGCCCACCTACGGAAATAGGTGGGCTTTTTAACGCATAAAGAAAAGCACCCATATAAGAGTGTCTTTTCCAATAGTTTTTTAGCAGAAGCAAGAAGCTCCAACGATGATTAATAAAATAAATAATACAACTAATAAAGCAAAGCCTCCAGCGAAACCGCCGCCGCCACAACTACCGCAACTACCACCAAATCCCATTTTAATCTCTCCTTTGAGTAGGAGGGGAAATTCAAGGTCACTCATGTATTTTAATGGATTCAATTTACTTTATGGTTTTACGCATAAATTGAGCAGGTCCTTTTGAAAATAAAGAAAGGACGTCTTTAAGTGCCTTTTTACTCTGTAATAAATTTAAATACATAGTACATAAAAAATAATAAAGATAGACTAGCTAATCTGCCAGCAATCGATTCTTTCATAAATTGCATAAGTACCACTTTGACAATCAACGCTAAGAATAATGGTATAAATATTATTATAGCAAGTTTGATCGCTATGTCATTTATAGTTGGGTTAAATGGTTCAAAATTAATTATTATATTCACTTACCTTTCTTTTTATCCTTTTATTTTTATAATACAATTTATATTGTTTTGTCCACTAAAAAATGCCACTTTAAGGTGCCTTCCTCTCACTTAAACCACAAAAATTGAAATTTTTACATTTTTATAGAAAATATTAGGAGGTTAATTCTCATTTTCATGTTAAAATACTCAATATTCGTATTGATATTAGGGAGATGAATAGTATGTCTGGCGATTTCAACATGGATTCTAATTATTATGTAAGTGGTGCTGAAATCTTAGAGTTATTAGGTAGTTTAAGTCGTTTATTAATTGTACGTGAATTGGTTGTAAGAGGGACTTTAACAGTTTCTCAGTTGAGTGCTGCGACGCATATTTCGGAACCTATGATTTTACAACACTTACGCAAACTAACTATAGGTAATATTGTAATTAGCGAGCGCAAGGGTACAAGGCTTTATTGTAGAATAGAAGATAAGAAAGTTATTGAGATTATCGATTTATTAGGATTATTATATTAAGTTTTATTTGATGTCTTTTTTTGAATTTAAGCACTTTATAATTGAAACAATAACACAAAAAAAAGACACCCTAAGGTGCCTTTTTGCGATTTGAACCATTGTATTGTAATATGGTATTGGATGCCAATCCAATTATTATTTTACCACGTTAAATAATTTCAGTTATTGAGAAATAATAAAAGCCCTCTTTTGAGTGCCTGTTTCTAATTAATTACATCCTTAATTGATTGTAAATTGATTTGAATACGTGAATTCACCACGATATTTAATTGCAGCTACATAAGTACCACTTGTATAGCTATCTGTGATAGGAGTTTGCCAAATTTCTGTTCCAGGAAGAAATTCTGGTTCTATTGTTTGGAATCGTTCTAGGGAACCATTTGTGTGGACTTTAAAAATTTTCATTTGCGCACCAAAATGTTCTCTACCAAAGTGCTGTGTTAAGTAAAATGTATCACCAGTTATTAAATTCCCAATCTTCCAATCAGGTTGATATGTACTTTCCACGGAACTTTCCAGATCCACAATGGTTTTAAATCCCCAATCATCATTAAATGGATCTGAGTAAGCTGCAGCAACTTGTGAGGTAGGCTTACTCATTTCTATTGCAGTAAACCCGCTAAATGTTAACGCCCCAATTAATGCTAATTTTCCTAATTTCATTATTGTTTCCCCCTATTAATTTTCGGAATTATTCAAAAACAAAAGTCATACACACATAATAATATAATTGATTGTATTATATTTCAAATATTTTCTGAAAAAATCCATAAAGACAAAAAAGACACCCTAAGGTGCCTTCCTCCGACTTGAACCACTTTAATTTTAATAATATGTATTGGACACCAATCCATATATTATTTTACCACGTTAATTAATATTGGTCATTGAGAAAAAAATAAAAGCACTCTTTCGAGTGCCTTCAACTATTCTACTTTTAATTTAATTTCTTTACCTGTCATACCGCCACTAGCTTTTAAGAAAAGTCCTTCAGCATCTTTTGGTATATCAAATACAATTTTACCTGTCTGTGTTAGACCAGGATTTAATTGTTTTAAGAAGAAGTCAGTTTTTCCACCGTTAGCTAAGTCAAAAGATGTTTGACCTTGTACTGAAGATGTGAATTCACGACCTTTGTTATCTACCAATTTAAAGCTGTTAGTATCAACAGTGATAGCGTCTTTTTGATTATTAGTAAGTGTAACTTCTAAAATCTTAAAGACACCTTGTGCTTGTTCTTTTGAGTATTCATTACCCACAGAATCTACTGTTTCCATAGATCCTACAGCGATTTTTACATCAGAAGATACACCTTCTTTTGATACCGCTTTAGTGTCTGTTGAAGTTTTTTCAGTTGAATCTCCGCCACCAGCAACCATAGCAATTATTCCGATTACAAATAAAGCTATAATGCCTAGGCATCCAAACTTAAATATTTTCCCCACGTTTGTTCCTCCAATTATGTAAAATGTAAGATTGCCACGTTAATAATAACAAATAAAATATCTTTATATTGTCATATTATGTCGAAAGGAAATAAAAAGATAGTTTAGAAGTTTCAGACTGTATTTCTTTCCTATGACTTATTTTTCCCACGTATCTCTTATTCATAAGAAAAGACACCCTAAGGTGCCTCCCTCCGACTTGAACCACATTTTTTAGCGTATATTCTATGTTGTTAAAATTGTTTCACTCTTTCGTTTAAAAATCCATCAATTTGTGTATTAAGAAGGGATATTTAACAGAATATTCCGTTAAATATTTATAAAATTCTAAATATATACATTTTTCTGATAATACCGTATGTTTAAATTAAGATTTACTAATTTTGGGAGATAGGAAGGGGAGACAGAATTATGAGTTTAAGAAAAAGGATTATGGCATGTATGGCTGTGCTATCTTTATCTGTTGGACTATTTGCACCTACATCTTTAGCGAGTGAGTTGGACCAGAAAAAGGAGAATTTGAAGAAATATGAGCTTCAAAAAGAGTTTCAGATTAAAGATATTAACGAAAGATATGCTAATGATATTGAGGTTAGAGATCGATTAATAAAAAAAATTAATAATGATGAAATGCTAGATAATATTAATCCGGATAAAAAAGATTTAGGAATAGAGAAGAAAATTGGTGAAAATACGACAATTACTACTTTCCCAGATGGTTCTACGATAGTTTCTGGAATGGATTTAAGTAATGCGACAATTTTAGATTCTAAGGGGAAAGTTATAAAAGGTCCTAATGATGCTGTAACTGGAGGGAATTGGAGTTCTGGTTCAGGATTTAAATGTGTAAAAAATGCGAAGGTTGAAAATTCAATTGGCGGAAATTATGACATGTATTATTACGCAGATTTCTGTATTCATCAAGGTAAATCGACACCAGATATTCTTCAAAGGGTATTTGGATTTATGATAAAAACACCAGATGGAGATTTTGACATGTTAGAACAAGGTGTTTTTAGAGGGACAGAGATACCGGGGAGTTATTCAGCTTATGGAGGTTATAAAATCAAATACACTAGGTATGATAGTAATGGTATCGGTAGTGCAAGAACAGTATATGTATATTTACGAGTTGGTCAAGATACTTATTGGGAAGATAAAAGTCTATAACAAAAAAGAACAAGAGTAAATATTTACTCTTGTTCTTTTTTGTTGTTTTTTTCTTTTTTGATGTATTCGAGAAGTTCTTTTTCATATTTTATTTTATGTTTTATATAACTCATAAGTTGCAATATTAATAATATTAGTAAAAAATAAATGGTAAATTTAGAAATGCGATCCATTATGGATATAAAAACATGTGCATCATAAAAAAGCCAATTCCAAGGCATTACAATTAAGAAGGTTAAAAGTAATGCTAATCCTAAATGATTTTTATTCAAGACATTCACCCTCCTTGTTTAATAAGACGGGACTATATAATAATTTTAACATACTTGTTATGTGTATATATTGAGAAAATTAAGAGATATACGTTGTCCTTTTAATGAAAATCTATATTTTGTTTTATTTACTTCACTACTTTATCCATAACCTCTTTATACTTATTAAACTCTTCATCTTTCATATCACCGTTCATTTGTACAAGGAAGTTTCCTTTAGCGTATGTATGCGAGAAAAGCATTGGAGCAGAGTTACTTAATTCATCGTAGTATTTCTTAGCTTTCTCTAAATCTTCTTTCTTACTAAATTCAAACACACGGCCGCCTTTATCTTCACCTAATTTCGGTGTAAGGATACGTTTCCCATCTTTACGTATGTTTCCAAACTCTTTTTGAGGTAGATCCGTAGCATTTTCAGCTTCTATACCAGCTTTCTTGAACTCGCTAATAAGTGAAGTTGTAGTAACCGGTTCAGGCTTCTTAGCTTCTTGAGTAGGTTTTGATTCAGTTGCAGTCTTTTCATTTGAACCGCATGCAGCCAATCCTATAAGTAATGTGCTACACGTTAATGCTGTAAGTAATTTGCGTTTCATTGTGTTACCCCCAGTATGTATTGGCTATATATGCTAAAATGTAAGCTTTCATATCCCATGGTAGCAAACAAGTTATTTATATTTTGTAATATTTTGTCGAATGGAAATAAAAAAAGAGAGCCGAAGCTCCCATCTTCAACGAGTGGAGAGTAGAGATGATTCAATTATGTATCGGTCTGGAGCGTCTCCTATATAGTCAAAAGGATAGCAAGTTGTTAATGTTAATGTTGGCTCACTTTTGTCTACAATAACTGTTCGATCTTCTGAATCCGTTATCCAATGCTTGTTAATTCTATATGTATATGTTTTATTTTCATATTCCACGATAAGTTGGTCATTTTCCTTTAGTTGATCAAGCTCGGTAAAAACAGTATCTCTATGCCCACTTAAAACTGTATGTCCATTTCCAGATGGTGTAGTAGTTAAATCACTAACAAACATACCTACACCTTTTTTCAGTACTTTATCGTCAGCTCCCCAATATACAGAGTATTTCTTTTGTATTTTAGGGATAATTAAATATGCCACTTTATCTCCTAATTGATGGTTTACCGTTGAAGCTGGAATTTGTACAGGTTCTTCAGGTTGTAATGAAGTCTCAGTCTTCGTCTCTGTTTGATTGATGTTTGTTGCTTCATTTTCTTTAGAAGGTGTGGAGGTCTCATAGTGTTTCGCTTCGTTAGTCGTTAGCGACTCTGCTGATTGTCTAGCACCATACCATTCTAGAAAATAATAGGAAAAGATAGTAAGTCCAATAACAATTAAACATAAGCCTATCCATTGCTTTTTATTCATTTTTATCACTCCATTTGAAAACGACAGGATTTCTCCTGCCGTTTTAAGGAACTATTTTATGCGTTTGTCTTTTTGCGACGGAACATTAATACAGATCCGGCTAATGCTAAACCTAAGCTTGTTAACATCATTGTAACACCGTTTGATGCTGTATTAGGTAATTTTTTACCTTGTTTTTTATTTTCTTTTTTCACAACTGTATTAGTATTTTTCTTTGTTTCTTTTGCAGTTGTTTGTGGCTTAGTTTGTTCTTGTTTATTATTTGTTGCTTCGTTGCTTTGTTTTGAATTCTCTTGTTTAACAGGTTCTTGTTGAGTATTTTCCTGCTTAGTTTGTTCTTGAGGCTTAGTAGTCTCTTTATTTTCTGTTGTAGTATTTGTGCTCGTTGGATACTTATAATCTTCACATGGAATGCCATCTTTATCATTGTCTAAGCGATGTGGATCATTTCCGACACCATATCCATTTTGATCCCAGAATGCTTGAGCCTCTTGTTGACTTTTAAAGTGTTCGCAGTTTTTTGTGTCATTAGGACTCTTGGCTGCAAATGCAGCAGAGCTGTACCCAACTGTTAATAGTGTGAATGCTGTTGCTGAAGCTAATAATTTTTTCATAATTTTCTCCATCTCCCTAAATGGTATGTATTTACATTGAAATATTTTACATTTAAAAAATTAAAAATACAATAATAATTTGTGGATAAATGTAAGATTTCTAGATAATAATAGCAAACTATTAATTTGTATATTGTCATATTGTGTCGAATGAAAATAAAAAAAGAGAGCCGTAGCCCTCATTGGTTAATTCGGTAAAATTATGTAAAATTTTACCTATAACCTTTGAAAAAGATTTCTTTTATTATGAAATTAAATCACAATATTTCATTATTCTCACCTAAGAACCTTACATAATGATCAAGCTGCTTGCAGAAGTTCTCTCTTTGGCTTTCAGATAACACCCCATAATTTTTTTGAACACCAATTAGAGTATTATGTAGCCTTTCATCATCAATAGCGTCAGTGCGCCCAGTAAGCACATCTAGTATGTACAAGTATATGGATTTAGACAAAATCGTTATTTGAAAGGGGAATGAGTAATGAAGGAAATTGAGGAATTAAAAGATTGTCTTAGAAATGAAATGGTAACGCGAATGGATGATTCGGACATAGTTGATATATTAACTGTTTTGCAAAGAGCGGAAGAAGAAATTGAAACAAAGTCACTACAAGCTCACAAGAACTTTAGTAAAAATTGAACAGGAACATCATAAGGCGTTGGAACTACTGCAGGAGGATGCAAATAAAACCATTAAAGAATGGGAACGTATTAGCGATAAACAAGTTGAACATTTAACTCGAAACGGAAAAGAAATTATTAATTTGACTGAAACATATTTTGATACACTAGTGTATTTATCTACATTGGGAGATATTGCTGCAGTTCATAAAGCAATAAAAGATATTGTTGGTGCTACCCCATGCCCATCAAGTTAAGATATCATAATATCCCCAGAACGAAATTTTTTTACATGTTAATCGTTTTTATCGTTTTGGGGTAACTTGTCCTTGTTAGCTTGATGGCTATGGGGTACCACCCCACATCCATCAACTTAAGGATTTGGTGCTGTTTTAGAATAAAATTTGGTTAAAAATAATTCTAAACCCTTGATTTCACTGCATATCAGTGGTTTTTTTCTTTTAGTTAGAAAAACACCCTTTCAGATAAAAGTATCTAAAAGGGTAAATCCTTGCATTTTTTAACATTGCGACTGTATTTCCAATCTACACAAAGCTACAATAACCAAATAAATAGTTTTTTCTTTTTTATGGAATCTTACTTTGGTGATAATGCTAGAGTATATCCATTATTAAAATATTAAAAATCTAAATAGTGTATTAAGATAAGAAAAAGCATTGACAACTGAATCGACGGGTTTTTGTCCGTCTGTTCCACCACCTACAGAAGAATGGACGGAAATCTCACAGATATGAGAAGAAAACAGTCTTTGATATTATGGGGGTTGCCTATAAGTATAATGAGGTGGGCGGGCAAAGGAAAGCTGTATAATTTTTGAAATTAGGCCCATTGAGGTTTATTTAGCATGTTCATTTTTAAGGATACAAAGTATTTTAAGAGTTTTTCCGTTCATATGAACGGAAGTTCATTTTGTTCCCGTTCTTAAGTTGATGGGCATGGTTTCCCGCCCACATCTAATAGAAAATATAAGCTAAGATATATTGACATGAAAAAACGTTGGTTTTGTTACTTTAAGTGATTTTATCAGTCTCAAAAACGAGGTATTTGAGACTGATGAAAATTAGAGTGAAACATGATTGAAACGGCTTTAAATCTGTGTTAAAATCCATCACTAAATTGATATTTCCATTAAAAATGAGGACATTAAATCCTCAAGAAGTAACAATTCTAGTTTGAACCACACTTTGATCAAAATGGATTTTTTAATTCTTGTATGGGATATTTTCATTATTTTTTCACAGCAATAAAAACTTCTATTATTTATTGTTAACAAATCGTCTGGATTACATTTTTTAATTGTAAAATATTGTTCTGCTTACTTTCATTTTTCTTATAAATAAAAACGGTATCAATGACATTATTAAAGTTTAAATTGTAATAGTGGATGTTTGTATAGCTATATAAATCAATAAGTTTAGTATTCAATACAGCAATGGTATTACTGATTTGTAGAAAATCTTGAATACTACTAATTGACTTTATTTCCTTTAATTTATATTGTATTTGATTTTTTATAAGCCAATCAACCACAGCTCTTGTATACATACAACCTTTACTCAATACGAGTAATGTAATAGGCTTTTTTTGATTGAAATTGATTATATGATTATTACTTGAAATAATCTCAAATGTTTCAGTGGCAATAAGATCATATGCTAAATCGGGATATTTTTTAATAGGATTACTAATGAGTGCACAATCCAATTCGGAATTGTGTACTTTTTCATTTAAGGCATTACTTGAATCTACTGCGAAGTCTACATCCAATTGAATGTCCTTCGTATTAAGCGTATTAGCGATGGGCGCACCGTAGATTTTTAAGGTTGTATGTGATGTACCAAAGTTCACTTTAAAGTTAACCTGATAGGCACCAATGGATTGTAAAAATTCTTCGTACTCTTGAGTAATAAGCTGAAGATAGTTTCTATACTGAGTACCTACGCTAGTAATTTTCAAACCTTGGGGTGAACGTTTAAAAACAGGTTTTCCAATTTCGGACTCCATTTTTTTTACTTTAGCAGTAAGGGCGGATTGAGTATAGTTTGTGATTTCTGCGGATTTACTTAAATTTTGGCGATTTAATATTTCAATTTTTAGTGCAATTTCTTCCATATTCATATTGTCTGTCACACACCCTATAAAAAATTTTAATAGATCCTATCATTTTTCTCTATTTTACGCGCTTCAGTAGGCAGAGTAAACTCTAGTTAGCTTAATAAGTAAGGAGTCGGGATAATGGCCCAAGCTAATAAAAGATTATGTGAATACTGTCTCTATAAAAAAGATCCATAGCCAATTGATACTGAACGGATACAAATGTGTATTAGCAAAGTATTGGGGGGGGCATTAATGAACACGTATTATAAATGGTTAATCGTATTGGTTGCTACACTATCACAAACTGCAGCAACCTTTGTGACATATGGTATGGGACCTATCGCTACATTCTATCAAATTGAATGGAACTTAACACCACTGCAAACAGGGTTTATTGTTTCAGCTGTTAATATTGGTCCAATGTTTTCAATGCTAGTATTTGGTTATTTAATGGATAAAAAAGGGGAGAAACAAATTATTGGATGGGGAGCCATTTTATTAGGAATCTCAGTGTTAACGCTAGTTTTTGTTAACAATTATATTGTATTGCTGCTTTTATTAATATTGGTTGGGATATGGTACGGTAGTGCTCAAACTGGTGGTAGTACTGCTATAGTAAAATGGTTTCCCAACAAACATAGGGGGCTAGCTCTAGGAATAAGGCAGACAGGTATACCGATAGGAGGAGCTCTTGCCTCTGTTAGTTTATCTTATACATATTACCATTTCAGTTTGTCAGCCGCGCATGTTGTACAAGGGATTGTAGCAATTATTGGAGGTCTACTTTTCTTATTACTTTATCATGATCCAGAAAGAACTCGTGCTACAGAATCGATATCGTTGTCGTTTAAGGAGAAAATGAATGCTATCAAAAATAATAAAGAGTTATATCCGATGTACATTGTAGGTGTTGTGATGATGTCATTACAGATGATTATCATTACACATTTTATGAGTTACTTACATCAAGAAGGTAGCTATTCATTAACAGGGGCAGGGAAATATTTAAGCCTCGTTTTAATAGGGGGGATGATTGGACGAGTTGCCCTTGCGTGGATGAGTGACCAATTCTTTGAGCATAATAGAGAAAGATTATTACTTATTGTGATGGTTGTTACAGTAATTCTTACAGTGATGTTGCCACTAATCATCCATGTAGAAATAAAAATATGGATGCTACTATTCTGTTTTTTACTGGGGATTGTAGCAATTGGTTGGTATTCGATTTTTATTGCCTGTGTTACAGAGCAATCGGATTCTCGTTATATAGGCTTAACAGTGAGTTCAGCAATGACATTAAATCAAATATTTATTGTCATAGCACCTTCTTTATTCGGTTTAGTAGTAAGTATATTAAATAGTTATCAGCTAGCACTTTATCTTGTTGGACTAGCTGTAGCCTTAGGAGCGATTAATTTATATAGAGCGAATATAAAAATAGAACTGTCTATGAAATCATCGTAAAATTAATCTCCCAAAAGAGCTACTCATAAAGTCGCGACGTTTATAAAAAAGTTGCGATGTTTTGCCCCGTTGGATCTGTTTATCTAAAAGGGGGGGTGATAGTGAAAAGAAGATCTGAATTGAAAGGTGGATTAAGGGACTGTTGATTGGTTCTGGTGCAAAAACTTCAGGACAATTGCAATAAATCTACAAATCTTGGAGATACTGATACTACTAATCTAAAGAAGGTGCGTGATTGGTATGGAAAAGAAAAATATATTCAAATGGAAACATTATCAGCCTGATATTATTTGGTTCTGGTGCAAAAACTTTGAAGTAGATGAAAATGGTCTATCAAACTTGGAAATACTGATAGTACTACTCTATAAAAGGTGTGTGATCAGTATGGAAAAGGAGAATTTATTTAAGTGGAAACATTATCAACCAGACATCATCTTGTTAACTGTACGTTGGTACCTACGGTACAACTTAAGCTTTCGTGATTTGGTGGAAATGATGGAGGAACGAGGGTTATTCCTGGCTCATACAACTATTATGCGATGGGTACATCAATATGGACCGGAGTTTGATAAACGAATTCAACGTCATCTCAAACAAACGAATAACTCATGGAGAGTGGACGAAACATATATAAAAGTAAAAGGACAATGGATGTATTTATATCGTGCTGTTGATTCTGAAGGAAACACGATTGACTTTTATTTGAGTAAATCTAGAAATCATAAGGCTGCAAAGCGATTCTTTAAGAAAGCCTTGCGGTCTTTTCATGTCTCAAAACCTCGTATCATCACGGTTGATAAGAACCCTGCTTATCCAATTGCTATCGAACAGTTGAAGAAAGAAAAAGGATACCAATAGGCACCAAAATCCGAAGGATAAAATATTTAAATAACATAGTAGAACAAGATCATCGTTTTATTAAAAAGCGTATACGCTCTATGTTGGGATTTAAATCATACAAAACATCAGCCTCTATATTGAGTGGCGTTGAAGCCATGCATATGGTCAAAAAAGAACAAATTGATTTGCAGGACCAGTCTGTCCAAAATCAGAATATTTTTATCAACCAGCTGTTTGGATTAACTGCTTAACAGATGATTCCGTTAGGAATCCTTGATTCTTTTTTATTTATCATCTTTTTGCACCAGAACCAAAAAACCTTCGTAAAGAAGCATTCCTACGCGTCTACTACTCTGATAAAAAAGATGAAAAAGATGTATCAGGTTGGGAAGAAGTGAAGAAGGACGAGCTTCCTGCGAAATAATAAAAATAAAAAGGGTTTGGCCTTAAAGGTCAAATCCTTTTCTGTTTTCAAAATCTTCTTCTGAAATGAATATGAATCCATGTCTTTTAAATAGAGCTGTTGTTACGCCGTAACCAGTTTGTTTATTTCCACTAATTACATAAGTCTTATCGTTTTTGCACCAGAACCGATACCCCTACATTTATCTGCCTCTTTGGTAAAGCATCGAATAATCCTTACTTATACCATCGCGATTTCTGATAACTTATATGTAGAGGTATCACTCAATATAACAAAAATGTAATGTTAATGAAATGTAATTCCATCGATACTATAAATGAAATTATATAAAATGAATTACATAAATGAATGGGAGTTAAAGAACTTTTATAATGAAAAAGGAGAAATATTAATGCGAAATATATTAAGTGTTGAAAAAATTGAAAAATATTATGGTAATAAAGATAATGTAACAAAGGCTATAGATAATATTAGTTTTAAGGTAGATGAGGGAGAATTTGTTGGGATAATGGGGCCTTCAGGAAGTGGCAAAACTACATTACTTAACTGTATATCAACTATTGATAATGTTACTACGGGAAAAATAATGATAAATAATAGTGACATTACTCGGTTAAAATCAAAGTCACTAGATAAGTTTAGACAAAATGAATTAGGGTTTATATTTCAGGACTTTAATTTATTAGATACCCTTACTGCTTATGAAAATATTGCCCTAGCGTTAACAATAAAAGGTGAGAAAAGTTCAAAAATTGATGAAAAAATACAAGCAGTTGCAAAATATTTAGACATTGAACAAGTATTAAGCAAATACCCTTATCAAATGTCAGGCGGACAAAAACAAAGGGTTGGTTCGGCAAGAGCTATCGTAACAGATCCATCTTTAGTACTTGCAGATGAACCAACAGGATCGTTAGATTCTAAATCAGCTAGATTATTACTCGAAAGATTTGAAAGTCTAAATAAGGATTTAAAAGCTACAATACTTATGGTTACTCATGATGCATTTACAGCAAGCTATGCTCGTAGAATTCTTTTTATTAAAGATGGAAAAATATTTATCGAGTTGGTAAGAGGGAATGATTCTAGAAAAGAATTCTTTACTAAAATTATGGAAGTTATAACCCTTCTTGGAGGTGACGATAATAATGTATTCTAAGATTGCTATTGGGAATGTAAAGAAAAGTCTTAAAGATTATGCGATATATTTCTTAACACTAACACTGGCTGTTTGTATATTTTATAGCTTTAACTCAATAGAATCACAAAAGGCACTTATGGAAATTGACGCTTCAGGTAGAGAATATGTGCCTACTTTAATGAAAGTTATCTCAAATGTGTCAGTATTTGTATCCGTAATATTAGGTGGTTTAATATTGTATGCAAATAATTTCTTAATCAAAAAACGTAAAAAAGAATTAGGAATATACATGACTTTAGGTATGGGAAGAAGAAACATATCCAGAATATTAGTAACAGAGACATTTCTAGTTGGCGTTATATCTTTAGTGAGTGGCCTTATAATAGGTATTGGAGTATCACAGGGATTATCTACATTTGCATTAAAGTTATTTGACTTGCCCGTGAATAAATATAAATTTGCAATTTCAACAGGTGCTATAGGTAAAAGCGTATTATACTTTGGAATCATGTTTTTGCTTGTTATGTTATTTAATGTATATGTTGTTTCTAAATACAAAATAATTGATTTGTTAACAGCAGGTAGAAAAAACGAAGATGTAAAATTTAGAAATCCTCTTATCTATGTAATCACATTTATTATGTGTGTAGCATCACTTGGATATGCATATGTGAATGTACTAAAAATCGGATTGAATTTTAGTAATCCTATGCTCATGGTATCAATCATTCTTGGCATATTAGGTACATTGCTGTTTTTCTTTAGTTTATCTGGATTTATATTATATGTTGTAAAGAAGAATAAAAAAGTCTATTTTAAAGGGTTAAATATATTTATCATCAAACAAATAAATAGTAAGGTTAATACAAATTTTATATCCATGTCTGTAATCTGTTTAATGTTATGCCTTACAATGGTGGCTTTATCTACAGGAATCAGCTTTAACAGAATGATGGACGCAACAATGAAAGAAGCAACACCATTTGATGCCAGTATTAAATTGGAGAATAAGGATGAAAGTTACACTATAGAAGAAGTATTAAATAAAGCTAATTTTAAAATAAGTAATAACGAAAAATATGTATCTTATAATGTATATCCAACAGGGATGGAAGTGGGGGACTTAGTACCAGAAGTACGTAAAGATTATAAGAAAAGCGGTATGAGTTTCATTAAAGTATCTGATTATAATAAAATTTTAAATCTTAAAGGTGAAAAGGAAATCACTTTAAATAACAATGAAGTTTTACTTTTATCAAATAATAAGCGGTTGCTTAATTCGATAAATGAAAGATTAAAAAATAGCAATAAGGTGAATATTAAAGAAAAAGAATATCTGGTAAAAAACGCTAAAATTATACAAGAGAATCTTTACACTTCTGATGAACAATTTGATTTCTTCACAATCGTTATAAATGATGAGTTTTTATCAGACTACAAAATTATTGCATCCGTACTTAATGTAAATTATTTAGATGGAAATAGAGAAGAATTTAATAAAAAATATGATAACGTTGCACGGGGCTTTTATGACGAAAATGGCCCAAAATTAAATATTAATCGCATATCAGGCATATCAAAGGATGCAGTTTGTGCAGAAAGTAAGGGATTGAAAACGATCATACTGTTTATTGGGATATATATAGGTATTGTATTTTTAATAACGAGTATGGCTGTATTAGCTCTTCAACAATTATCAGAAGCCAGTGATAGCATAGATCGATATAAATCTTTGAAGAGAATTGGTTCAAACGGAACAATGATCGACAAAACGATTTTTATTCAAACTTTCGTATACTTTAGTCTTCCAGTTATTCTTGCCCTAATTCATTCTGTAGTTGGAATTTATGTAGTCAATGATTTTATTAACGCATTTCAAGAAATAGACATTACTTTACCAGCATTGATGACTGGTTTAGTATTTCTTGTAGTTTATGTAGTATATTTCTACACGACATATGTCGGGTATAAAAATATTGTAAAAAGTAATACTTGATTTTATAATGCTCATTAGGCTATTACACCTTGTTTCTCAAGATGTAATAGCCTTATATTCTGTATAGGGAGGGAAAGACATGAAAAAAATCATTCTGATTGAAGATGATGAAATCATCAGAGAAGAATTAAAATTTTTTTATAAAGTATGGATATGAAGTAAAGGCTCCCACAGATTTTAATCATATTATCGAATATATAGAAAGTGAGAATGCAGACCTTATATTACTAGATATAAATCTTCCTGTGTTCGATGGCTATTATATATGCAGAGAAATACGTAAAACTTCAGATGTTCCAATCATCATGGTTACAAGCAGAGATAGTGATGTAGATGAACTAATAAGTATGAATTTAGGAGCAGATGATTTTATAACAAAGCCTTATAATACAGAAATACTATTAGCAAGAGTAACAAACATTTTAAGAAGAATATCTGGAGATTTCAAGACGAATAATATCTTAATTTATAGAGATTTTAATTTAAATCTTTCAAATGCAACAGTTACTTATCAAGACAAGTCTGTAGAGTTAACTAAAAATGAAGTTAAGATACTCTCATGCTTAATAAATAATCGCGGTAATATTGTAAAAAGAGATTCACTCATGGAAACCTTATGGAAATCTGATTATTTTGTGGATGATAGCACCTTAACTGTTAATATAAATAGATTAAGAAAAAAGCTTGAAGAGATAGGTATAGAAAATCCAATTGCAACAAGAAGAAGGTTAGGGTATATAATGCCATGAATATAGGTGAATTTATTAAAGATAAAATGGTAGTAATACTATCTAATGTACTGGTATTTATTATACTAGCAGGTATATTGCTGACTGCGAATGTTCAGTTCATTATAATATTCTTTGTCTTTTGTATTTGGTTTTTTCCATTGATTTCATATATGGCTATAGAATTTGTAAAATATAAAAATTATTATAATGAGATTAATGGCATATTAGAAAACTTGGAGAAAAAATACCTACTTCCAGAGGTAGTAAAGGAAGCAAACTTTATACATGGGGAAAAGCTTAACGCTATACTGAAAGAAATAAGTAGAGATATGCATGAAAATGTAAAATATTATAGAGATATGCAATTGGATTATAGGGAATATATAGAAACATGGGTACATGAAATTAAGACGCCGATAGCTTCTACAAAGCTAATAATTGAAAATAATCAAAATGAAGTAACTAATAAAATAGACTCCCAAATGGATCGAATCGAAGGGTTTGTAGAACAGGTGTTGTATTATTCTCGAAGCAATAATGTCGGTAAGGACTATATTATAAAACCAATCAAACTTGATGATGTAGTAAGAACTGTAATTAAAAGAAATTATAGAGATTTTATTCATAAGAGAATAAAATTAGATATAAAAGATATTAATGAAATCGTATATAGTGATAGAAAATGGGTTGAATTTATTATTAATCAAATATTAGGAAATTCCATAAAGTACTCAAATAACAAAGAACAAATGATACGTATATACTCAATTAAGAAAGCTAACTCAGTAATACTAACTATAGAGGATAATGGAGTAGGGATAATAACTAAAGATATAAATAGAGTTTTTGAAAAAGGATTTACTGGAGAGAATGGAAGGAGATTTAGCAAAAGTACAGGAATGGGTTTGTATCTATGCGAAAAACTGTGCTCAAAATTAGGAATGAAAATTGGCATTGAATCTGAAGTGAATAAAGGAACTAGAGTTACATTAATATTTCCGTTGTCAGGTATGGTAACTTTTGAGACTTGTTTATAAAAGAGATGCTGCCATCTTTCCACGAATTTCGTATGAAACTTATAAACAAATTTAAAACGGTATGAAAAGAGTAGAAATTCTCTTCATACCGTTTGTTTTTTTAGCCATTTAACATATTGGTATATTTAATTGTGAATCGGATGGATGTTAATCTGGATTAGTCATTACTATTTTTGATGTCCACTAATACTTAACGTAAGATTTGGTTCGGTTGCTACGCAGACCTCGTAAGCGAGAAATTGTGCACTATATAAAACAGTAAAATAAATATCCGATCCCTTATCGTACAAGGAATCGGATATTTTGTGTCTAAATTGTGTCCAAACGTACAATTTTCTTTTTTTGATATGGTGACCCCATGCCCATCAACTTAAGAATTTAGAATTCCCCCAAAAATTATGAGTTTTTTGTTGCAAGTTGTCACAAAATTTCGTTTTTATGGTAGTTTTATTTTCTTAGCTTGATTGCGATGAGCGGTACCCCATAAAGGCCCCTGATACATAATTGATGTTCTGCCATTTGTAGAAAACAATCCACTTATACCATTTTAACAAGAAGAAATATCTCGTCCATGTTGTAATATTGGCTTACGTTAAGCTTGTGAAAAAATCATATTCATGTATAATACAATTGATGTATGATACATTAGTTGTAGGAGGGTGACCTTTTTGAAAAGAGAAGATGCCTTAAAACTAAGAACAGATATTAAGAAAATGATTATAATAACTGGGGTTTTTGAATCTCAAAATTTGCCCAATGGACCATTTGAAAAACCTTTACCAACTTCTCAAATGATGGCGTTAGAGGAACTAGAGGTGGAAAAATTAACTGTTTGGCAACTATCCAATAAACTTAGATTAGAGACTTCAACTGTAAGTAGATTGGTAGATAAGTTAGTAAAAAAGGGGCTTGTTTATCGTGAAGTAAATGAAAAAAATAGAAGAGAACTTTTTCTGCACCTCACAGAAAAAGGTCACATAACTGTTAATTACTTAAGAGAGCAATCCATTACATTTTATCAAAGTATTCTCAATAATTTATCAGAATCAGAACAAAAAATAGTTGTGGATGGTTTTGAATTATTTATTGATTCTATTTCTAAGCCTTTTGATTAGAGTGAGGTAAATCATAACATTTGGAGGATAAAATGAGTTTGGATTTCGAACGTCCTATTATTGAATTAAAAGAGAAATTTGATGAATTAAAGAAAATTATGAAAGAAAATAATGTAGATTTATCGTCAGAAATTCATGTATTAGAAAAACGTTTAAATAAAATGCAAGATAAAATTTATTCTAATATTACACCTTTTCAACGAGTTCAAATTGCAAGGCTACGTAACCGGCCCACGACATTGGACTATATACCTTTATTGTTTACAAACTTTCTCGAACTTCATGGTGATCGATTATATGGTGATGATAAAGCAATGATAGGTGGTATTGCAAAATTTAAAGGGATGCCCGTTACGGTTATTGGTCATCAAAGAGGTAGAAATACAAAGGAAAGTATAGAAAGAAATTTTGGAATGGCACATCCAGAAGGTTATAGAAAAGCGCTAAGACTTATGAAACAAGCTGATAAATTTAATCGCCCTATTATTACATTTATTGATACAATAGGCGCCTATCCAGGGAAAGGGTCTGAAGAACGTGAAATTTCTGAAGCGATAGCTCGAAATCTATTTGAAATGGCTACACTTAAAGTGCCAATTGTTTGTATTGTAATTGGAGAGGCATCAAGTGGTGGAGCTCTTGGCCTTAGTGTCGGTAACCATATCCATATGTTAGAGTATTCATGGTACTCGGTAATTTCGCCAGAAGGAGCAGCATCTATCCTATGGAAGGACGCTAAGTATGCTCCAGAAGCTGCTGAACATATGAAAATTTCAGCAAAAGATTTAAAACATTTAGGAATTATTGATGAAATCATTCCTGAAATTAAAGGTGGAGCACAAAATGATATAAAATCACAGGCAAAAATGATTGAATCTGTAATCGAATCATCTCTAAAAAAATTGATACTATTATCCTCGGAAGAGCTTATACAACAGCGATATGAAAAGTATAGACAAATAGAGAATTATAAATGAAAATATTTAAAGTCTGTATTATATTTCGGAGGATTCCCACGAAAAAATTCTAAATGTTTTGTAAGTAACCTCTTAAACTGGGATATGCTGATACTATTACTCTACAAAAGATGTGTGATCGGTATGGAAAAGGAAAATTTGTTCAAATGGAAGCATTATCAGCAAGATATTATTTTGTTAACTGTACGTTGGTACGGTACAACTTAATTTTTCGTAATTTAGTAGAAATGATGAGGAACCAGGATTATCCTACCATTATGCTAGAAATATATATGTTATATTTTCTTTTCCATTACCTTTGCACCAGAACCAAAAAATACGCTATTCTTTCTGTAGAATCATAGGAAAGGATGGCGTTTTTGTATGTATCTATCAATTTCTGACGAATTACAATTATTTGCTGAAGAATTATATGAACATCTTACCCCTTCATTTTTGGAAAATCTTGCTAGAGAGCTAGGTTTTTTAAAGCGAAAACGTAAATTTTCAGGGTATGATTTAGCGGTTCTGGTGCAAAAACTTTGAAGTATATGAAAAATGTCTATCAAACTTGGACATACTGATACTAGTACTCTAAAAAAGGATGTGATTGGTATGGAAAAGCAAAATCTATTCAAGTGGAAACATTATCAGCCTGAACTGATCTTATTAACAGTAAGATGGTACCTGCGGTACAATTTGAGCTTTCGCAACCTGGTGGAAATGATGGAAGAACGAGGATTATCAATCGCTCACACAACAATTATGCGCTGGGTTCATCAATATGGACCTCAATTAGAAGAGAAAGTACGCTATCATCTTAAATCAACAAATGACTCATGGAGGGTCGATGAAACCTATATCAAAGTAAAGGGTCAATGGATGTATTTATATCGTGCTGTAGATTCCGAAGGGAACACCATTGATTTTTATCTAAGTAAATCAAGAGATAAACAAGCAGCCAAGCGCTTTTTCAAGAAAGCCTTGGCTTTTTCGTACGTGTCTAAACCTCGTGTGATAACAGTAGATAAGAACCCTGCCTACCCTGTAGCGATTCAAGAGTTAAAAGAAGAGAAACATATGCTTGAAGGCATACAACTAAGGCAAGTTAGATATCTCAATAATATAGTAGAACAAGATCATCGTTTTATTAAGAAACGCGTGCGTTCTATGTTGGGATTCAAGTCATTTAAAACGGCAACTTCCATATTGAGAGGTGTTGAAGCCATGCATATGATGAAAAAAGGACAAACCTCTCAAGGGGGAAGTCTGTCCAAAATCAGGTGAACCTCATTCATCAACTATTCGGTATTCCAGCATAAAAGTGGATTCCGTTAGGAATTTCTTCACTTCTTTATATCTTCAAAAAATGTTTGCACCAGAACCATTAATAAGGAGCGGACAGTATGAAGAAAATATTTGCTTTATTTGCTATTTTAACGGTATTTGCTGTTTTTTCATTTGGTTGCGATATAAGGAGCTTAAAGCTCTATGGGAAAGATAAATATTATGTACAAATTAAAGGTGAAGGCGAAATAAAAGACAAAACACGTGTTTACACTTTACCAGCTTATGATGAGGAGGGAGCAGAAAAGAAAATTAGCTTTACTAGTCACAAAGCGGAAAACGATAAAAAACTTAAAGAAGATGCATTTTTACGTCTTTATGTTAGTGAAGATAACGATAAATCTGTAGATGTAAAACCTTATGAAGAAGTCAAAAAAGAAGATTTGCCTGAGAAAGTTAAGAAGAAACTTAACGTAAAATAGCATTATATAAGGAAAAAGTGGATTAACTCTTAATATGTAGAGAATCTACTTTTTTTATTTTACCTAGCGTGATTTTGATTCGTTGCCTATGTTTCAATTAACAAAACAAACGAACATAACGAACAAAAATAGAGATAGTTAACAAAGTGAAG
Organism: Bacillus sp. FSL E2-8887; assembly: GCF_038007205.1. Classification (NCBI taxonomy): domain Bacteria; kingdom Bacillati; phylum Bacillota; class Bacilli; order Caryophanales; family Bacillaceae; genus Bacillus; species Bacillus sp. FSL E2-8887. The sequence goes on along the minus strand of NZ_JBBOWS010000002.1, from coordinate 49,852 downwards.
TTTATGCAGGAAATAACGGTGGTTTAAGGGTGAAAACAGCGTAAAATCAACGATGTATAAAAGGTGTTGTAAATGAAAGTTCTCGAAAGTGTCGCAAACGTTGATATGACGGCATATTTCCCAAAAACCTTGTTTACATAAGAGATATTATAGATATTTGAAAAAAAGGAGTAAAATCCGTCTCAAAATGAAAAGAATTCTTATCTTATTGAGACGGAAGGGAAAATTGCGAAGTTATATTTTAAAATCTGTATTAGAATTAAAAATCACTGTATGTTCACATAAACAAAGTACAATAAAGAATACTTTTTACAGAACTATAGGAAACATTCTCTTTCAATATAAAAACAATTAAGTTTTGGGTAAAGCACAACCTATTTAGTCTTAAATGGTTAAAGTTACCCGTATTGCATTGAAAATTTTTTTAACATGTATTTATATGCTAGCTATACCCTATAAGCAGCCATGTAATCAATATTAAAATGTATTGGTGAATTTATCTGCAACTAAAAGATATTCATACTGATGAAAGGTGCATGATGCATTTTGTTGGATGAACATAAAAGAATTATAAACAGGGGGGAAAATAAACACCTTACAACTTCGCACGAAATACCAATTTTACGCAGAATAATACGATTATATAAAAATCAAATACAGTATCTAGGGATTTCAAGCCCAAGTGCATGAATCTTAGTATATTGGTATACGCCATATAATTGATATTTTATATAAGAAAAATCAAATGCTGAATTACTCATAAACAATTTTTATAGTGAATTACATTTTAATTTATAAGAGCTTTTCTTGTGTTGATCTAACTAACTCCTGATTAACCTTGATTAAATTAACCAATTCACATTTTATAATGATTTTTAAACTGTGTTCATGTATTCATTTTGTTAGAACTTATATTTGAAAATCGTTTTATTTTATATACATATATAATTTTTATCGCCAAATATGAATTTATCACTTGGTTATCTATAACTTTTATTAGAATAATTACACTTTCCCATTCAATTTCGAGTGAATTTTAGTATTACATAATTTAATTATGTAAATAAGTTCGTGTAAAAATTGAATTTAATGCGAACTTGTGTTCGTGTATCTTTTCTGTTATAGTGTATATGAGGTGATTTTTATGGAATACAGCAAGCAACGTCAAAAATCCGTACATCGTAAGAAATTATACAAGAATTTAAATGAAATGCCCTTTTACATAGAAGAATTTGTGGAGTACAAAGAATTGCATGATGCCTCTCCCTCCACCCTACTGAATTATGTATATGATTTTAGAGTCTTCTTTAATTGGCTATTATCTGAACAAATTATTGAATTTAAGCCGATTAAAGACATATCCTTCTCTGATTTGGAAAATTTAAAGAAAAAAGATGTTGAGAACTTTATGAGGTTTCTAAAACTACAACAAAACATGCAGAATTCCTCTGTTAACAGAAAAATTTCAGCCTTAAAGTCTTTATTTAAGTACCTTACCTCCCTATCAGAAAATGAAGATGGAGAATGTTATTTTTATAGAAATGTAATGGCTAAAATAGAAATACATAAAGATAAAGAAACATTAAATGCTCGTGCAAAACGTATGAGATCTAAAATATTCCATAATGATGACGATCAAGAATTTTTGAATTACGTTAAGTACGAACATGAAAAATCTTTAACAAAACATCAGTTATTCTATTTCCTAAGAGATAAAGATCGTGATGTAGCTATCCTTTCCCTTTTTCTTGGTAGCGGTATTCGTGTAAGTGAATTGGCCGATCTTCGTATGGAAGATATAAACTTAAAAGAAAGACTAATTGATGTAATCCGAAAAGGAAACAAAGAAGATTCTGTATGGATTACACCAATTGCATTGAATGATTTAGAAAAGTATATGGAAATTAGAGATAACAAATATGCTCCAGGGAAAGAATTAAAAAATGTATTTTTATCGAAATATAAACATACTGCACAGCCTCTTTCAGTTAGAGCTATCCAAGATATTGTAGAAAAATATACTAAAGCATATGGAAAAAGAATGTCTCCCCATAAATTAAGACATACATTAGCGAATAAATTATATATGGAAGAAAAAGACTCGTTACAAGTGATGCAACAACTTGGGCATACCAGCCAAGATACGGCCTTATTATACACACAGCTTGGAGAAACAACTATTAAAGATAGCTTAGGCAGAATAGGAAAAAATAAATAATAAAAGTTCAGCAATGCAAAATTGCTGAACTTTTATTATTTTCCCTGCTAGAGTAGTGGTTTTAAATGTCATGCATTATTCATTACATATTTAATTTTATTATATAAAAAATACATAGTTAAAATTCTACTTTAATTGGTATATAAAAACTCTCTCTTGTTAGATTAGATAAATGAAAATTTTAGATTCCTACAATTGTTGTTTATGTTAAATGTGAATTTCACGAACACTTGGGAAAATGGGAGTTACCCCCTTCCCCCATCTGTTGTAGAAAGACATGAAACTCCAAACTATTTAAACAAGAAAGTTTAAACTAAAATTTTTTAGATTTACAGAACTAAACTCATCAAAAGTCAGCTCTTTTTTCATTTTTTTGGTGATTACTCTTTTAAGTTGATAGCGATGTGGTGATACCCGTTTAGAACGATATCTTTGCCCTAAAAAAAATCGAACCATAAATTTGCCGGCAAGCTTATGGTTCGATTTAAATTATTTACTTTTAGTAACTACTCAGCCCCTCTATGAAAAAAAGCCAGAAAAGCATCTTTTTAAATGGGCGAGAGGGACTGGCCATGCATAGAAGCGGTCAGGGCCTTTTCCTGCCACGCGCAAAGCTTTAAAACAAAGAAAGGCAGCGAGGTGTAGGTCCATTTTATCTTCATCGCTGGAATTATACCCCTTACCAAACTTCTAAATGAAATGTATAGCTGAGTAGTTACCTTATTTTTTAAAAAAACATTCTGACTATTTCTTTTTCACTTCTTCTACAAATTCCCATGTCTCTCCGTTATCTTTTGATTGATAAAGTGCACTACTATCGCCATTGTAGTCTCCATCTGCCCCTTGTCCAACTAACATATTAAAAACCCCATCTTTCTCATATGGCATACTAGGAGAATCAAAAGGACTTATTGTGGACTGTGTATGATCTAATTTCACTTCATGCGGCGGATATTCTACCTTTTTGAAAGATACCCCCCCATCATCTGTGCGATATAACTCTCCCTCATTACCAGAAGGTCTAACTGCTCCTAAAAACCCAAGTTTATCATTTATAAAAGTGATCCCTGATACACTACCAATCCCCCTATTAAATGGGTCTGGATTGATAACCTCCCATGTTTCCCCTTCATCACTAGTCCTGCTTAATGAATAAAAGGCGCTCCCTAATGCTTTATCTGTCATATTTAGTTTATAACCAACTTCTTTTGATAGGAAAAACTGTTCTTTTTCATTCTTTAAATCTTGTTGTTTCTTCTCTTTAAACCTATCTTCATTTGGAGGCGTCTTTGATTTACTCCAACTTGCGTCACATATTAAATTATATCTAGCAGGGACTAGCTCTTTCTCTTTTCCAGGGACATATATAGATACAGTATATCCAATGATATCAGAAGCTGCTTCTTTAAGACTCTGCCCCTTACCATCCTCAGTAATATTAATAATTCCCTCTGTATTGGATCCCCAATTTCTTTTTCCATAATAAATCAACCCATACTTACTTTCATTCCACTTTCTAACCGTTTGCTTAACTGGAATTGCCTTAACCGTTTTAATTAAAGGTTCTACTAATTTATCATCATCATAATCAGGCTTTGCATATCCGTCTCGTATTATAGTAATATCTTCTGATTTCTTCTCATTATAAGAGATTAAATAAGTTTCTTCTTTCCCATCAACATTTTTCCCATAAACAAATGTATCAAACGCTGTGATTGTTCCATCTGAATGAAATGTAAGATCAAAATCAGTTGCCATATACAATTTCTTTGGCAAAGGATATTTTTTATTTATATCTTCAAAAATACCTTCTACTCCAGATTCATATATATTATTATGTTTAAGTTTAACTGACCTTTCATGTTTTAACCTTTCTATAAACCATGCCAATTTGCCATTGTAATTTATTGCACTTTTATAAATCTGCATCCCATAAAATGATGTAATTGCAACAATAATGATAATAGAAATGGATCTCCATGCTATTGAATTAGTTAATTTTTTAGTTTCATATTCTCTATTTTTTATCACCCGCATTGTAGTAAATGTAGTCATGGATATAAAAAGTACTATACATAATAACAAAATATAAATATTATAATTCATCCTTCCGTACTTACAGTATAAGGCTAACTCATAACAAAAAATCCCGTATACAATTATTAGTATTGGATTTGTTACTAATGACAGAAGTATCCTTTTTGCATTTTCCTTAAATATAGAAATCACTCCTAATTACATGAATTACTGATATTAAGTATACTTTATTGTAAAGTAACAAAAAGCTATTTAATCTTGCCGCCAAAAATACAATAGACATCTGTCTATGTAAATGGCAGATGTCTATTAAAGCCGTTTAAAAATCTAGTTGTTTCATAGACAATGGATTTTTGAGTGAATACTAAAGTTGCTTCATTTGAGAGACAAATATTGAAAATGAACCCTCATATATTAATTCATTCCACTCAATGATATTTATCTTTCAGATTTTGTTGATGCTTTGTATAAAAAAGATTCAAAGGTAATTGTAATTGAATTAGAGAAAATACGCGAAGGTTGGGAAATTAGTAAATCATAGATAAAAGCGTCCTATATTTTAATAGGACGTTTTTTCTTCTATAAATAATGTATTTGAGATGTATTGTACTCATAACTATAAATGTTTTTTAATTATGGACATTATACAAGTCGACCAATTCTCCAATATCTAAAAAGGACGGTTTAACTACTTACTTATATCTATCTATAATTCAATAAACCTACTTCTCCTCATACCATGGGTTTAAATGAATTAGTACTTCATATATTTCTGGGTTCTGATTTATAATAGTAGTTTTTATATCCCTACAAATATCATGTCCTTGCTGGATGCTTAAATGTGCCGGAACACTAATTCTAATATCAATTAATACATAGTGACCATGATCACGTGCGCGCATTCTATCAATTCTTTTTACAAAAGGATGGGCCTGAATTATTCTCTTATATTCACTACATTTCTCGGTAGGAATACCACCTTCCATTAATATATATATTGATTCTTTCCCCATACTAATCGCTAACTTTAATACGAAAAAGGAAACGATAATACCAGCTAAAGGATCCCCATATGCTGCATATGGAATGGAATAGATATTGTTTATCAAAGCAATACCAATTCCAATTACAGCTGCAATTGAGGCATAAACATCAGCAAGATGATCATAAGCAGTTGCTATAAGCCCTTTGCTGCTTGTTTTTCGACCAATTCGTATTGTGTATACATATAAAATTTGCTTCCATATTAATGAAATAATCGCTGCTATAAAAGCAATTATATGGGGTTCTGTCGCTGGTTCAAATAATGACTTTATTGATTCATAAGCCATAAATAAAGCCGCTAAAATTAAAATCACAGCTACAATTCCTGATGATATAACTTCTGCTTTACCATGTCCATAAGGATGATCTTCATCAGCTGGCTGGTTTGAAATTTTCATTGATCCCAATGAGGCTACGGATGCTACAACATCGGCAGCATTATGAATCCCGTCGGCTAATAATACCTGACTTTTGAAAAGTAAACCGACTATAATTTTGATGAGAGTCAGAAATATATTGCTAATTACACTAATCCATGCTGCCAATAAGGACGTTTTTTGGTTAGCATTCATAGTTATCCCCACCTTAACTTTACTCTTGTTTCAAAATATTATTGTTTAATTCAATTGTGTAGTTATAAGTCTATGTCTCATCATTTTAATTTCTTTCATACATTACCCAATAATAAGTGTGTGGGTCTATACAAACATTTTCTCCTATCAGTAAAGGTTTAAAGCATAACTTACTTTGTTCTTTTATCCTTATTTGTTATGAAGTGTAAAAAGAGTGACACAAAATGCCATGCTTTTTTATTCCTTTTACGTTTAGTATTGGAGTTACTTTAACATCCTTAAAATAGTAATTATGATTGAATAAAAAGACGAGAGTTGGAAATTAGGAAATCATAGAAAAAACGATCTATAAGATGTAATACTGAACCTAAAATAATTAAAGATAAATAAGATATACTACACGACGACGCATGTTGTTTAACAATGTAGTTTTAAGGTGTATTATCCCTTTGCTTGATACACCTATTGTTTATGTTTTTTATCACCCTTTTATCATTACAAACATCAAAGCGACTAATGTGTTGCTTTGATGTTTGATGAAATGTTTTCAGGTATGATTACTAATTCATTCTGCGCATTAATCTTTACTCATCTGATCACAACAATTATTTTTACAGGTTGTCCATTTCACATAGCTGTAGCAAATACTATAAGATTAAAAGAATATAATTGAATATGAGTGTAAACTGTATACATTATTTATCCTTCTTTTAACTTCTTGGAGATTTTCCATATGATTGAGTATCTCTATACGCTTTTCTTTAATGAATGTTAAATGATAAAACTTTCAATTTTATGACGCTCTTTGTATGTTAGTTTTTAAAATTTAATTAATCCTTCATTTATTTAAGAATTCATAAATCAGTTGAAATATTTGCATCAAATTCATCTGATTTTTTAGTATCTATTTTTTTCCATCTATTGTCACCCTTATTTCTTGTTTTTGGTTTGCTGTTACCATCCAAGCATTCGGTAAATAACGATCTTCATGGGATAATGTAGAAGGTGAATTTATAACCTTTCCTCCTAAATATAGCGTAGCAGAAGAACCTCCATCCATAGCCATTGCATTTATTGCTCCTTTTTCATATAGAATATCTTGACACTCTTTTAACGTGGCTCCTATGCTATGTGTTTGTCTACCATCTATCACTAGAAACATTATTGTGCCATCTTCTTTTTGAGCCATAATACTTCGTGGAGCAGAACCCCAACCACCGTCTCCTTCTGTGATCATTTTTTCTCCATTTACAATTAACTGTGGCATAAATCCTGCTGCTGAAACGACTTGTTTATCCAAAAGTTGTTGGGTAGAATAATTTCCTGTTATCATTTGTCCAAACTTTGTTAAACCGGTAATAATTGTAGGGGTATTTTTATCTATATTTGTATCAATAGCTTTTCCATTTTCTATTACTATTCCAGTTGCAACATTTCCTCCACCTCTTCCTGTCTCATCAGCAAATCCACTTGCATTCACAGCAACAAGTGCATGATTACGTTTTGCCATTACACTAATTTTTTCTCCCCTGTTAGCTCCTTGTGTTCCTTGATGGCTAACAAGTTTAACATTGAAGGGATTGCTAATGGTAATTAACTTTCCTTCGAAAAGAAAACGACTATCTTTATTACTTTTAATTGTTTCTACATCAATTTCTAATGGCTGATTTTTTAATTCTTCTAATCTTTTTCCTGCTATTTTTTTATAAATGGCCTCATCACTATTTGACCATTTTGGATGATTAATTCTATCTTGCAGTTTATCTAGTTCCTTTTGGGATAGGAATGTATATTTCGCATATTGTGGATGCTGAGAAGTTAGTATACTTCCAGCAATTGTTACACGAAGATCTCGGCCATAGTTAGTACCAAATAATATTCCTATGCCAATAAGCATGAAAATAGAAAAAAGAAGCAAAATTCGTTTGAAGATTTTTCTTAGATGTTTCATAGGTTTCTCCTCCGGCATTAATTACATTCAATGAATCCTTTAAGATATTATTTGCCTAAAGACAAAAGTGTTTGTTTCCCTCATTCCCGAGTTCCCCACTGTGTCTTGGCAAGCAAAGCAAAATACTTATTCTACATTTCGTATTTATTTCAGTGTATATTTACAAATTTAATAACGTTTTTGCAACCATGAAATAAATTACTAATCCTGTTCCGTCAACAAATGTTGTAATAAATGGACCAGAAACGACTGCAGGATCTAATTTTAATTTTCTCAGAATCAAAGGTAAAACAGCTGCAACAAGAGAGGCCCAAATAACAATAAATAATAAAGTGATTGCTACAACTTGTGCAACTTCTGTTCCAACTCCTAGCATATAAGCACGAGTGAGCCCAGCTACCCCAAGTGCAAGTCCAAGAAGCATGCCAATTGCAAATTCCTTTTTCATTACACGGAAAATGTCTTTAAATTTCACCTCTCCAATACCGATTGCACGAGTAATTGTTGCTACAACCTGTGTTCCTGTATTTCCTCCAGTACCTACTAATAACGGTACAAAGAAAGCTAAGGCAACTACTGTTTCAATTTCGTCTTCAAAATACTTTAGTACTGTACCTGTATATGCTTCAGCAACAAAAAGAAGCAATAACCATGGTAGACGTTTGAAGAAAATGCTCCAAATACTAGATTCAAAGTAAGATTGATTTAACGGTTCACTTCCGCCTAACTTTTGGATATCTTCTGTAGCTTCTGCTTCCATAACATTCATTACGTCATCAAATGTTATAATACCAATCATTTCATTATTTGCTGTTGTTACGGGTAATGCTGCTAAATTATAATTCAGTAGCTTTTTTACAACTTCTTGCTGATCAACTTCAGCGTGTACTGAAATTACCTCTTGAATCATGATAGTAGATAATATCTCTTCATCTGCTGCTAGTAATAACTCATGTATGGAAACGATTCCCTTAAGATAACCATGACTATCAAGAACATAGATATAAGATATTGATTCTACATTTTCAGAATGTTCCCTAATGTACTTCAATGTCATTTTTACTGACCAATTCCCTCTAACTGCAACAAAATCACTTGTGACAAGACTTCCTGCCGTTTCAGGTTTGAAAGCCATTAATTTTTTTACATTATGTTTTGTAATTTTATTTAAATACGCCATTAATTTAGCTTGTTTTTCCGGATGAACCTCTAAAAGTAGATCTACTGTTTCATCAATCGGTTGTAAATCTAGTAACTTTTTAGCTTTGTTTTCAGATAAGTGAATTAAGATATTATATTTTTCTTCTGTACTCAAATGTTGAAGAATTTTTGAGCTTTTTAATACAGGAATCTTATCTAGTAATATGACTTGATCTTCAATTGAAAACCGTTTTACTTCTTGCGCAACATCATACGACGGATGACGTAAAACTTTCTCTGCATCCAAATTATTTTGGGTTACAAGTAATTCATTTAATAATTTCTTCATGTTAACTCCTCCTTATATTGCTAAGGGAGACTCTAGAGTTTCATGAGTGGCTTTGTGTTATTTTATCTGTCTAAAATTTTTATTAGAGCATTAATAGTTACATTGCAATCAATTTATTATTTAGAACTACCTCCTTTTTGAATATAGACAAGATAAAAATAAATAACATTAAACAAAAAAACCTTTACTCAAAAAGGAGTAAAGGTTTTTTACAATACAAATAAATGATTATTAAGACAGCTCTGCAAAAATCCCAGAGATGCCTTTCTATCAAATCGTATACCACTCCCTCGTTGAGTTTTAGCACTGTATAGCATAGGTTTTTATAACCAGCTACATTAAAAAGGGCCTTAATCCGACCGTTCCTGTTGACCCATTGGCGTCTCTCGACATTTTTGGGCAGCAGCGTTTCTCTATACAGGAGCCTCACCTAACAAAGATTATTGAATTACTTCAAAATTTAAACCAGAATTTAATATTTGTCAACTAACTTTCGATTCATAATAAATTCTTTTTTAGAGAAATGTAATTCGATTCTATTGTAAATTTGAAATTCAACTTAAAAGATATACAATTAGTTCGAAGAAACGTTATAAAATATATGAAATTTCGTATAGGAAACTTATTGTTTATGATTAATTTGTAACTTTATAGCAGGAGTTGAATTATTAGTCATACCGTACTTCAAAAGAACATTCTTCAAAAATCTTATTTTATGATTAAAATCTTCTTTACTGTTTATCAAATTTATATGGTTAAACTACTTAATCAAATTATACACTACAGGCCGAAAATAAGTATCTATACGAGATGATTAAATACATTTTCTTGCATTATTTCTCAAAATTCATAAAACAATAAAGAATATAAAATTAGCAATATGCTTACTTGACAAGCAAAAGAAAAGTATTTATGCTGGCTACACGAAACAAATACATAAAATTTATATTGCTAAACCTGTTAGGTGAGGCTCCTATACAAACACAGGCTATTGCCCAAAAATGTCGAAAGACGCCAATGGGTAGAACAGGAATTGTCGGATTAAGGCTCTTCTTAAGATAGCTAAGTAATCAATTTCCATTACTTTACGTTGTATAGTGCCAAAGCTCTACTAGGGGGAGGAAAGCTTTATTTAGTCATGCCAATTTAAATCCCCCCTAGTATGTAACTAGGGGGGATTTTTGCGTAAGAAAACAGGGTGTAAGCTATAGAATCTTTCAAAACAAAAATACTATTTAGTAGTTGATGAGAACAAGATTCTACTCATTAGCAAATGTAATATTAAGTGTTAATGTAAATCAGGAGGATATTAAAATGAAAAAAATATTAAAACTCGATTATCTATTGCTCCTCCCTCTATTCATAACATGTACTTTAGGTATTATCATGATGTATAGCGCGAGCTCCATTGTTGCTGTTCAACATTACGGTTATAACAGTAGGCATTTTGTTGATTCTCAATTAACAAAGCTATTTTTAGGAACAATAGGGTTAATAGTTTGCGCTATTCTCCCATATGAAATATGGAAAAAACGAATAGTCTCTATCTGTATTATGGTTGGGGGAATTTTTTTATTAATTATGGTTTTGTGGAAAGGAAAAGTGGTAAATAATGCTCAATCATGGATCTTTGGAATACAGCCAGCTGAATTTCTTAAATTAGGAACAATACTTGTAACAGCCCGTTTTTTTGCATTACGACAAGAACAAGCTAAAAATATTTGGAGTGGTAGCGGAAAACTTTTATTTTTTTTAGCTGCAATTTTTTTCCTAATCTATAAACAGCCAAACTTAGGATCTGCACTTTTAATATTAGGTATAGGTTTTAGCATATTTCTTTGCTCAGGAATAAATATAAATCTATTAATCAAAAGAACTATAATCGGTTCTATTTTGTGGTTACCTATTTTATATCTTTTGATTCAATATAGTTTGTCAGAAGTTCAAAAGACACGTATTACTACGATTTTCAATCCCTTTGTTGATGCGCAAGGAAATGGATACCAGCTTGTAAATTCTTTTATTGCCATTGGCTCTGGAGGAATTACTGGTCGTGGATTCGGAAATAGTATTCAAAAAACCGGTTATCTTCCAGAACCACATACTGATTTTATAATGGCAATTGTTTCTGAAGAACTAGGATTTTTTGGTGTATTTATAATACTGGCTGGAGTTGCGACTATAGTACTTCGCTCCTTAAAAATTGCACAATTATGTGAAGATCCATTCGGCAGTTTTATAGCAATTGGTATAGGTTGTATGATTGGTATGCAATCTGTTGTTAATTTAGGGGGTATTACAGGACTATTTCCTCTTACAGGTACACCATTTCCATTTGTGAGTTTTGGAGGAAGTTCTTTAATGGTTAACTTAATAGCAATAGGAATATTACTTAATATTTCAATTTTCAATAAAATCAAGTTTATTAATTATAATATATAATTTTTCATATGTAATTCTATTTTTTATAATTATTTTTTTAAAATTATAAAATTCAACCTCATTGAGCAATCTATATTCAAAGAATTTCTAATTAAGTTTTTAACTGTATGAATATTCATATTCATTTTAATATAAAAAAAGGTAGGCATTAATATGTGCTTGCCTTCTGTTCTCAAAATCAATTACACCTACAACAACGTGGGGTAAACCAAATCCAAATACTGACTTCTACGCTCTATTTTTTACTTTTCTAAAACAATTTCTGCTATTTCATTAGCATATTTTTTAGAGTCAAATGCATCATAATTACTTAGTACCACAACAGAAAAATATTCTTTTGGAAACCGCATGAAGTGTGAACGATAACCTGCCCAGCTTCCTGAATGTTCCAAGTATCGATAGTTAAAGTCTTCTGCAAGCCTTAGCCCAAAAGCATAATCTTCATTGTGAATAATCGTTTCCCCAGTTGGAGAAATTTTCGGACCTATTTCGTTCATTCTTGTAACAAGTTCTTTTCCACCAACGGTACCTGTAGTTAAATTCTCTCCCCACTTTACCAGGTCTTCAACTGTTGAATGCACTGCCCCATCCCCTGTATGTTCCCAAGGGCTTTCATAGATTTTAAATGTTCCTTGCTCATTCTTCGAATATCCACTAGTAATTGGTATAGTAGTTGGGTAGTAATCTACAATTGTTGTGTCCCTCATATTTAAAGGGTCAAAAATGAGCTCCTTTGTAAACTGACGTAGAGACTTGCCACTTACCTTCTCTACCACTTGTGATAATAAAAAATACCCTGTATTGCTATACTCAAATTTTGTTCCAACTGGGAACCTTGCAATTTGATGACCACTAAGGTGTTCTAGCGATTCTTCCACAGTTAATGTATCAGTAAATTTAATATTTGCTGCTTCAGCCAATTCTATATAATCAACTAGTCCACCAGTGTGGTGAATTAGGTGTCTCAATGTTACAGGTTCAGCATATGCTCCTATAGAAGGGACAAACTTTACAATTGAATCATCTAAACTCAATTTCTCCTCTTGTTCTAAGAGTAATATAGAAAACGCTGTAAATTGTTTAGAAACCGAGGCAATATTAAAAACATTTTTAGTGGTTATGGTTATATTTTCCTCTATAGAAGCTATGCCAACTGCACCTTTATAAGTTACTCCGCTATCGAAACTAGCGATATATGCAAAGCCAGGGGCTTTTGATGAAAATTTGTTAAATAATTGTTTAATGGATATATGTGTCTTTTCATTATATGTATTATTCATCTCAATCACGTACCCTTCGCTTAAAATGATTAGAAATATAATAAAAAATACTATATATAAAAAAATATCAGCGTGAATGTAAGTGTTTAAAAGTGATAGCATGAGTCGTATCGTCTATTATAAAAAGCAAACTTAATTAAGTTTGCTTTTTTAATGTTATTCCAAATCTAATTAGTTTTGATAAAATATCTTTTGTTTACGCTGAAATGGATATGTTTTAATTTCATCTGTATCTAAATTTTCATGAAATAGATGTATGGCTATAATTTGTCTACAATCATAGGTATGGTAATAATATGTACCAGACTCCATACACATTGCGCTTGTATAAATGGTATTATCTAATGTACCTTCTTCCGTTATTACTCCACCTTTTGGAACCTCACAATTTGATAAGATATGAAAAATGGCCGATATACCCTCTTCTTCGTTATCTATACCTTGAATATTTTGTTTGCCATATGCTGCCCGAACAAACCTTGATGGTGGGGTGAAATCCCCAGGGAGTCCCATCGAACCTGAACCTTGTCCAAAAACACTTAATGGTACATCCCCCCATTGGGTTGGCGCATATGGCTGCGATTTAAGACCTATATATTGTCTTGAATTTTGTAAATGCCAGTTAAACTCAGGACTATTGGTCATTACCCCAAGAGGATTATCATATATTTTTAGTCCTTCAGTTGTCGGCTCTAATACAATACATTCTCCCCTTTTATCCGCTAAAATCCAATGTAGCGGTGGAGTAACTCCTAAAACAGGTAATGGTACATCCAAAAAGGAAATACTATCTACAGATTTCTTTAACTCTTCGACAGAATTGAATTGTGTGAGACTCCATGCCACAAAATCAAATGGAGCCAGATTCATTTTATTGTCGTCTATACTGTTACTATAAGTAGCGAATCCTGGAAAATAGAGTGTTGCACATGTCATACCTGATTCATTTACTCCGTCCGCCAGAATAATCCTTCCTTGATGGTTAATCCCCATCCCGACAACAGCTTGTTTCGCCTCGATGGTTTCACCAGTTATATTGTTCCATTGATAACTTCGAGGAACTATTATTACTTCTTGATTGAAATCTAATGTGAAATCCATCGTTCTTGCAAAAAGATGCTGACCGCTTTTTGTCTGTAATGTCAAACTGGTACACATAAAGAACACCCCTTTATTTAGTTTATTTGAACAAAAACCATTTAATTTCTATCCTTAAGTTAATAGGCATGTATCGTGACCTCTATTAAAAAATATGGTTGCTAATTTTATTTCGATCTTCCTTGCACCCAAGCAGCAATATCATTTATAACATACTCAGGGATATTAGCAGGACTATAATATTCATCCGGTTTACTTAACTCCCCATCTCCTTCTGTAAAGAAGTGATTTAACTTTGGATATAGTCGATAATCAACGTTATCTCGCTCTTTTAATTGTTCTTTCCAAAGAGGAATTTCGATTTTTGATTGAACTTGATAGTCTCTTTCTCCTTGAATAATAAGAAGCGGTGTCTTTTGTTCTTTTGACATTTCTGCTGCTTTAATTTTACGAATAGAATCCCAAAATACTGCTGATCCTAAATAAAAATCTTTTGGAGGATTCTGACTAGAGAAATTGGGATCATTTAATAATTCAAATTGCGATTTGTAAAATTTATATTCATCGGGTTTCATTGCTCCAATGGAAAAAAGATACTCAAATTGATCTAAAACAACATCTTGGATCGTACGGGCTGGTCCGCCCATCACGATTGCCCCAGCAATATTTTGATTTTGGTCTTTTCCAATCATTTTCGGAAGCATCATTCCACCTTGAATATGACCAAGAATATAAATTTGATTCTTATCTATCATAGGTTCATTTTGAAGAAAATGAGTCACAAGAAGAGCATCATCTGTTGTCTCTTTATCAACTGTATAAAAAGGACTGTATTGTGTTTTCAATCCATGTTCATAAGTTCGTTTATTATAGCGAAGGACAGCAATTCCTTTCGAGGCAAGACCTTCAGCTAAATCGCGAAATGGTTTTAAAGCAAACGCTGTTTCATCCTGATCGGTTGCTCCAGATCCTTGCACAAGAATAACCGCTGGGAAAGGACCCTTACCTTTTGGAACAGACAATGTTCCTGGTAATGGAAATGCACCACTTCCAACTACTACTTCTTTATCAACAAATGATTCAGGCTTACTATATGATGGACGCTCTGCAACAGGACTAAACGACATGCTGAGTTGAAAATCGTCTATTTTTCCAGATGGATCTAGTTTAATTAGTAAAGGTACAGTAAATTGTTCAAAAACTAATTTAACTTCTACATTCGCATGCACGGAATTTGTCTCTTTTTGTATTACCTCTCCAATTCCTAGAAAAGAACCTGCTTGTAATTGCAATGGGAGTCCCTCCCAATAGCTCTTCAGCCATTCTTCGGATATTATTTTCTGTAATGACCTTGAGGTTAAATCAAATGCAGATTTATAATCTTCACTATTCATATGGCGAATAAATGAAAGAGTAGTAGATATAATAGGATTTTCATCATCAATATTGTCTACTTTTTTTATAGTGTGTTTGTTTCCTTTAATGTCGGAATAAATTGATGGTTAAACGGATTATTATATGTATTGGGATATACACTTGTTTTCAATACATCCATATTCCGTTCCTCATACAGACTTGAAGCAATCGCGAAATTTTTAGGTAAAGTTACTTCCTCCGCATATGAAACTGAAGGAATCGTTATTGTACAAATTGCACTGACAAGTAATAACTTATTACCTATTCTTTTTTTCTTGCCCATATTTATTGATTCTCCCTTCAAAATTTAAAATTTTTAATACAGTATGCCAAATACTATAAGGGAAATAAAAATTATCAAAGAGATTAATAATCTACTTTACGATTCCCCCTAACAAATTAAAAAACTATTATAAACAAACTTCAATAAAAAATGCCTTCCCCCTCTTTTTATAACTCGATTTTTTGATTAGATGGATGTTATCTAAAACAGAATTATTTATTGCATGTGCTTCGTGCTGATTAAATCTATAGTCGATCGTCAGCAGACAATCGACTATAGATTCTTATAATTATTGTGTTCGCTAAATGAGAATTTAACGAACACTTGGGTGATATGAGTTAATCCCCCTTTCTATCTCAGATGTAAATGTAAAAGGACATGAAACTCCAAACTATTTAGACAAGAAAGTCTAAACTTTCGCTTTTAGATATTGGTTGGGACAAGAAACTCTAAAACTAAATTTTATAGATTTACAGAACTAACCCCATTTAATCTTGTTTAAGATGCTCCCATTCTTACCTAATGACTTATACCATCATTCTTGTTAATTCATTCATATAAATGTAATGATTCAAATGGATTATGGGAATTGCATTATCTTGAAGGAAAACTTTTCCCCCCCAACAATTCATATATGATTCAAAAGGTCTATGTATTTTTGAAGTCCTTCAAAATGTTATCTTGATCATTTCGACACATTGATTTTTATAGAAATATACCTACTTCAAAAGGCGTATTGTAGCATATAAAAAGAAGAATCCAAAATGATATGATCCCCTTATAGTAGACAGGAAAAAGAAAGAACATTAACCTGTTTACTATGGAGGGGATTTTTTTTATGGGAAAAATTAGAGTCACTTACGATGTAGAATTTAAGAAAAAAGCTATAGATTTATACTTAAAAGAAGGCATGAGCTATAAAACCATTGCGAAAGAATTAGGTATTCATCACTCGGTTGTAAGTCGTTGGGTGAAATACTTTGAAGCTGAAGGAATCAAAGGACTAGAAGAAAAACGCGGTAAAGCGAAAGGACCAGGTTTAGGTAGACCAAGGGTTAGACCCGAAGATCCTGAAGCTAAGATCCGACGATTAGAAGCGGAAAATGAAATGTTAAAAAAGCTCTTAGGGATGTAAAAGGAGGAATGAAAGTCGTATCCAAAACGAAAAAATTCGAAGTCATCCATGAAATGACAAAAACAGGTTATACAGTGACCATTCTATGCGATATTGCTGGTGTAACCAGAAGTGGGTACTACAAATGGATAAAACGGCATACGACGCCTTCAAAAAAACAATCAGAGGATATCGAAATTAAGAAAAAGATATTGGAGTGTCATAAAAAATTAAGAGGAATTTATGGATATAGAAGAATACAAGTGTGGCTGAAAGCCACATATAACCTTCATTTGAATCATAAGCGCATCCAAAGATTGATGAGTGAACTAGGTATCAAAGCCGTAATTAGAAAAAAACGACCTTATTACGGAAAAAAAGAGGCTTATGTGCTTTCAGAAAACCATCTCAATAGGCAGTTTCAAGCTTCAAAACCGAATGAGAAATGGGTAACCGATATCACCTATTTGATTTTCAATGGACAGCGCTTGTACTTATCCGCTATTAAGGATTTATACAATAATGAAATTGTTGCCTATGAAACCAGTCGTAGAAACGACTTAAAACTTGTGTTAGATACACTTAAAAAGGCAAAGAAAAAACGAAATGTGAAGGGAATCCTCTTACATAGTGATCAAGGGTCCCAGTATACATCTCGTCAATATAATCAATTACTTAAAAAATATCAGATGAAGGCAAGTATGTCTCGAAGAGGCAACTGTTGGGATAATGCTTGTATGGAAAACTTCTTCAGTCACTTTAAGGCAGAGTGTTTTCATTTACACTCCTTCCGTAAAGCGAATGAGGTCAAACTTGCCGTGCGTAAATATATGTACTTTTATAATCATCAAAGATTTCAAAAGAAATTAAATAACCTGAGTCCATATAAATATAGAACTCAGGTTGCTTAGTTGCGCTTTTTTAATACTGTCTACTTGACAGGGGTCACTGCAAAATGGACTCTTCTTTTATAAATTTAAATGGGTAAGATTTAGATATGTCAGAGCATTCCTCAAATCAGTCTGTAAGTAAGTCCCAGAGTGGCACCTCATTCCCTAAATCGTTTCCGTACCCCAATTACAGCAAATATTTTACTGTCCGTAAAGCGTACTCGATTATTACGCTATCGTCCCTCCGTTTTTTTGAATTTAGGTCAAAGTTTTAACTAAATAAATTGTGCCAATAGTTGGTTAAATTTCTCGCGTTCTTCCCAGAAAAGGCCATGACCACTATATTGAAACGGAACAAGCTGTGAATTTCTTATTTTTTCATTTAGTTCTTGAGCTTGTGCAAAGGGAATAACTTTGTCATGAATGCCATGAACGATTAAAGTAGGAACATTAATTTTCGGAAGATCCGCATGTAGCTTCTCATCTCTTAATGTAGTTATAATAGCAGCTGTCGACCAACTTGCTGCTTGTAGTCCCATTTGCAAAAACCAGTCCGAAAATGGTTTAGTTATATACTGAAAGAAAAAGCCATCTGTTACGTCCTGCATCATTTTAGGTCGATCATTTAAGGTTTCTTTAAGATAGTTATTAGCAGTTTCTGCGGTAAATCCAGTTGGAGCGGCCGCATCAATAAGAACAAGCTTTGATACCCTAAAACCATTGTGACGAGACATATATCGAATTGCGATAGACCCACCGGTAGAGTGACCAACAAGAGTAAAATTGTTTATTTGAAGTGTACCAACTACTGTGCGGATATCATCTGCAAGTCTGTTAAAAGTATAGCCGTTCATTGGTTTATCCGAATTGCCAAATCCCCTCCAGTCTATACCAATACAGCGATAGCCCATAGTAGGAAGAATATTAAACTGATATTCAAACTGTTTATGGCTTAACGGCCAGCCATGTAAAAATACGAGGGTCTTATTTCCCCCAGGGTTAATATCTTCTACATATAAATTCACACCTGACTCTACGGTAACAAAGTATCCCATGAAGATTCCTCCCTAGTTAATATAGTTACAACAATAGATATTCATTTTGGTTAACATAAATGAGTACCAATTCAAGTTATAGGCCAGGGAATCGAAACGGGACGGGCTTTATTGAACTAAACGTGTGTTCGAAAAGGTTTACCTTTTGAAAGGAATAAAACAAAAAGGAACCGGCTATGGTTCCTTTTTGTTTTGCATAATTTTTTATGAAATAACTCATTTTCTTAAAAAATATTTTTCAACGTCTTTGAAAATTGAAATTAGATCTTGAAATTGGCTTGATGACTGTAATTGTTCTTTGATTACTTTGTAGAAAGTATTTTTCATCAGTTCAAATATTGAATAAATTGCCCACTAATTATTTCTCTATTTGCCCATCTGGAATAGGTCTCTTTTATTATTATTGATAACGTTCTTAAAATTAGCTTCTCTTTAACAATCTTTTTTCTCTGATGATTTATGTTTTACTCTATAAGAGAGAGCGGTAACTTGTTGGGAATATTTAAAACCTTTTTCAGATTTTTCGGAAACCCATTTTGAAACAGGTCTTAGTAAACTATTTATGCTGACAATAAGAGTGGTTCCTGTTATAGCTATAAGTAAATAGCCGCTACCTGCTAATGTTCCTACAGCCGCAGAACACCATAAGGTTGCTGCGGTATCCAGTCCTCGAACTGTCAATCCATCTTTCATAATAACTCCAGCACCTAAAAAACCAATCCCGCTTACAATTTGAGAAGCTATTCTTGTAGGTGTATTATCAGTTGGAGTGAGTACACTTAATAGTACAAAAAGTGCAGCACCAACGGAAACAAGTACATTTGTACGTAATCCAGCAATGCAATTGTGCCATTGACGTTCTAAACCAATTATTGCTCCAACAAGTATTGCTACAAGTAACCTGAGTAGAATGTCTAGTTCCATATTTCTGTCTCCTTAATTTCCATCCTTAATGATCATCATGCTCTAAATTGACTTGTTGTAATGGAATCACCTTTGTTTTTTTTATAATTTTATAGCCGAACCAAAATACAAGAAACAGCAGTAAACCAATATAAGTAGCAAGTACTTCATACCAATCGACATGTGACCCTATAATGACTGAATAATTCTGTCCTAAAATAATAATAGTACATATTACAAAAGCTAAAATAGGACCGATAGGATACCACTTTGCTTGATACGGGAGCTTATTTAAATTCTTTCCTTGATGTAAAAAGGCCTGTCGAAAACGATAATGGCTTATAGCAATCCCTAACCATGCAATAAATCCACAAAGTCCCGAAGCATTCAAAAGCCATATAAACGCTTGCCCTTCTCCAAATAAAGAAGCTGCAAACGCTACGATTGCCACAGCCGTTGTCATAAGTAATGCATTAATAGGAATACCTTGTTTATTTACTTTTTTTAAACACTTTGGAGCTTTCCCTTCTCTTGCCATTACCCATAACATTCGGGTTGCAACATACATTCCAGAATTACCAGCTGATAGAACTGATACCAAGATAACTGCATTCATAATAGAAGCTGCAAATGCGAATCCAATTTTCTCAAATACTAGTGTGAAGGGACTCATTGTAATATTACTAATATCATTGTTAACTAGATTCGGATCTGTGTAGGGAACTATGACTCCAATTACGCAAATGGTAAGTATGTAAAATAAGAGAATTCTCCAAAAGATTTGCCGCACAGCTTTTGGAATATGCTTTTCAGGAGCTTTACTTTCTCCAGCTACAATTCCGACCATTTCTGTACCTTGAAAGGAAAACCCCGCAATCATAAACACACTAAAAATAGAAAGAAAACCTCCATGAAAGGGTGCATCTCCAATTGTTAGATTGTGAAATCCAATGGGATTTCCTTTGAAAATTCCAAATATAGTGGCTATTCCTAACATAATAAACACGACTATAGTAATAACTTTTACAAGTGAAAGCCAAAACTCCATTTCTCCATAATGTTTCACTGAAAGAATATTAATTCCAAACATAAACAGGATGAATAACGCACTCCAAAGAATAGATGGACTGTATGGAAACCAATATTTCATAAGAATAGCTCCTGATGAAATTTCAACTGCAAGAGTAATAGTCCAGCTAAACCAGTAATTCCAACCAATCGCAAAACCAAATGCAGGATCTACAAATTTAGAAGCATACGTACTAAAAGAACCAGATGTAGGCATATACGCTGCCATCTCTCCCAAGCTGGTCATCAACAGGTAAACAATACACCCCATCAACAAATAAGCTATAATTGCTCCACCAGGTCCTGCTGTATGAATCGTATTTCCGCTTGCTATAAATAACCCAGTCCCAATGCTTCCACCTATAGAAATCATTGTTAAATGTCTCATCCCTAATTCTCTTCTTAATTCAGAAGGATGGGAATTAGAAGGGAAAGAAAAAAGTGGATTTTTCGTTTTTATGGGTGTCTCTTTCAAGTGCCTCATCCTTTTTTGAATTATTTTCCAGAAAAAGAGTATAAAAAAAGACACCAAAGTTCACCCAGTGTTTTTAAAAGTCACCATAGTATCCCCTCTCGAAACGCTTACGAGGTTAGCTGTCGGATTCGGACCTTGAGAGTAGCCCTACCTTCATTTAAGAAGGATTCACCCCAAGTGCAATCGCACAAAATTTGGTTCCCCCGCTCCATATGGATTCAGCGAATAGTGATATGAATTTATGTACAATATATTACTCCTATGCCCTCTTGTTTGTAAACAAGAAAATAAACGTTTTTTCAGGGGTGGATTTTTCGCGCTGTAAACTTTATTTATAATTTGAATTCTTAAATTAAGTTACATACTTTAAAAAAAGTGAGAATTACAAGTATAGTAATGCATGAAGAAGAGTTTGAATTAAATAAAAATACTGTGCCACATTTTTATTGAGTCTATTATCTACTATCGTTTTACAATTTGAATGGCTACGACTTAGCCTAATGATTGCTGGAATTTTGTTTTTACTTTACATGGGATACGTTATTTGGAGGTCTGAGTCAACTACAAATAAAACGAATAAAGCATTACCAATCCGTCAACAAATCATCTTTGCTTTATCGGTTTCTTTATTAAACCCACATGCCCTCTTAGATATAGTTGGTGTTATTGGGACAAGTGCATTAAAATATGTCGGAACGGAACAAGTTATTTTTACAATCACATGTATTACAGTATCTTGGATTTGGTTCTTTGGATTAACGCTCGCAGGTACAGTCATGAAGAAACTAGATGGTACAGGAGGTTTAATGAACATATTCAACAAATGCTCCGCCCTATTTATCTGGGGAACTGCCATTTATCTTTTTATTGGATTAACATAACGTACAGGGAACCGGTTAAAGTGTTTGGCCTTATAGTATAAAATACGATTCCGCTAGGAATCTACTAGTATCCGTGTTCTTCTTCATATATTTGGGCCAGAACCATAAATATATATGATTTTAATTAAAAAAGAGGGTATTATGGTGGGGAAAAATAGGATAGGTACATTTATATCGATTTTAATACCGGTTTTATTGATTGTATTCAATGTTAACTTTATATACAAACTTACTCTAACTGTACTTCCAGGACTCTCTATTTTTTTACCTATATTTCTTTGTCCAATTGGATTTCTCTTAGCCATTTTGTCTCATATAGTAGATAAAAATACTGGAGCAAAGATCGGGATAATATTAAATGTGGTAGTATTTTTGATTCCTTTTATTTGGATGATATATTGCTCATACGACCATCATGCGCTAGATTCATCAGTATAGTCTTGAATTAAATGAGAGAGTATGGCGTCAGTTTAAACCAACCAATGATTCTTGGTGAGTTGATGAGACGTATGTGAAAGTTAGAGGTCAATGGATGTAAATAGATACTTTCGTTTTAGTATCAGTAATAGTATATAAAATATCAAAACTGAAAGAATGTTAAAGGTGAAAAATGAAAAAAATAATAGCAATCGTATCGATTTTTTTGGTGGGAATTATTGCGTGGAGTATTGCTAATAAAGAAGATTCATTTGGTATTAAAAGCTGGATGACATCAGAATATTATGTTCAAATTAATGGAGATGGGCAAGAAAAAACGACTGAAGTTGATGATGGTACAAAAGTTAAAGACACTTGGTATACATTGAAAGCGTATAATGCATATGGGAATGAAAAAATTACGGGTGAATGCATATCTCCGTGTTGAAGTAGGTGGGAAATATAAAGATGAAGCTTATTATGGAATTGATAGATATGAAGAAGTAAAACCTGAAGATATACCTAAAAAAGCAAAAGAAAAGTTGGATAAAAAAAACTAATTACATAGAGGTCATCATACAGTGGTCTGCCCCCCATTTGTCAATCCAAATGGGGCAGACCTATTTTTTTCGTTAGCTTGATAGCGATGGGGCATGTACACACCCCACATTTTTATGTTCTTTCTTACTTTTCAAAATAAGCCGCACCAAAGTTTTCATTAAATCTCTTACACCATATAGAAACCGAACCATATGTACTTATATCTATCCCTTCAGGAATTTCATAGTTTTGGTCTCCTTTGTTTCCCTTTAACTTTCCTAATTCAATATACCGATGGTTGTTAACGTCTTCATTATCTTTCAAACGATTCGTAGGAACTAATACAACTCGAACATCTGGCCCGTTAGAAGTTGAAAAATTGGAAAGTCGTAAAATACGTTTTCCATTCGCTAATTGATGGATTGTTGCTGTTCCAGTTGTTTCATGGACACCATTTTGAAACTGACCTTCACTTATTACTCGTTCTTGTTCTTGTTGTTGTTTTGTTTCGTTTGATTGTATTTCTGTTTGTGGCAATGCTTCATTCACTTGCTTATCAATAAATAATTTCTCGGGGCGGAACAAAGACCATAAAATTCCTCCGACAATTATAAAACCTCCTATAATCAATACATGTTTTCTTTTCATAAAATAAAAAACCTCCTGTAACATACTGTATAGTAGTATGTTAACAAGGAAGTCTTTCATTTCTATAATATAAGTATTACAAAAGTCTTTCAGCGGTCTTATTTTTTTCTGATGTGATGGGAAGAGTAAACCAAAATTCACTTCCTTGTTTGCCGTCTAAACGATCTCTCACACCAATTTCTCCACTATGCATTTCAATCAATGATTTTGTAATGGCTAGTCCGAGACCGGATCCTCCAGATTGTGAACTTCTTGATTGATCTGTTCTAAAAAACCGTTCAAATACGCGTAGTTGGTCATTTGGAGTAATTCCTTCTCCTTCATCACGCAAAATGAATTGGACTTGTTGCTTTTGCTTATTTTCCTCTAAAATCAGCTGGATTGTTCCAGAGACAGGTGAATACCGGATTGCATTATCTAACAAATTACTAATGACCCGTGCTATTTTACACGGCATAATTAAAAGTCGAGGTAATGTCTCAGGAACCTCCAATTGTAAATCGATCTGTTTGTTTGCTAATAAGACAGAATGTGCCTCTAGTACATCCAATAGGACTTTGTCCATATGTATTAAAGTTGGATGAAAATCTACTTGCCCAATTTCTAACTTTGAAAGGTCAAATAAGTCATTGATTAATCCACTTAATCTTTTTATTTCTTTTAAAATCGTAACTAAGTACTGATTTCTCATTTCAGGATCTTCAATCAGATTATCTTGTAATGCTTCTATCATCAATTGTATGCTAGCCATAGGTGTTCGTAAGTCGTGTGAAATATTCGTAATGAGCTCTTTACGTGCTTTTTCCCCTTCTTCTAACTTAGTAAACCCTTCTTCCAAATTTTTGGCCATCTGTTGGAAGGCTGTTGCTAATTCTTTAAACTCCCGTGGTTCTTTTCCAATTATATACCTCGTTTCAAATTGTCTATCGCTAAATTGTTTCGTTAGTTCAATTAAATTTTGAATGGACCTCATGATAGGGCGTGTCATTAACCAGTAAATAAACGTTGAAATAATCAGTCCTACAACCGCAATTACTGTTAATAACCGTGTTTGTTCTGGTTCAAGTAACATTTGCGTTTCACTATACCATATAGCAATTACCAGGATACTGGTACTTAATAAATTCATCAATAACAATTGAATGCGTAATCTCATGTTTCATTTCCTCCATTTGGCTCAAAGCGATATCCTATTCCCCAAACAGTATGAATCCAACGATTCTTTATCGTATGCTTCTCCAGTTTGTCACGTAAACGACTCACTAACACGGTTATTGTGTTTGTGCCCCCTTCATGTTCAAAATCCCAAATAAGTTCAAGAAGTTGCGAACGAGAAAATACTTGTTTTGGATGCTGTGCCATGACATAAAGTACCTCAAATTCTTTCACTGTTAATTCCACTTTATTTTCACAAACAAGTACACATCTCGTCTTTGGATAAATTTTCAAATCTGGAAATTCTATTACTTCTGATAGGGATTCTTTTGCTTGTATCGGTATTTGATTGCCTCTTCTTAGTATAATTTGAACCCTTAATACTAATTCACGAGGTGAAAACGGCTTTGTTACATAATCATCTGCTCCCATTGTTAAACCTAAAATTCGATCTCTTTCCTCTCCCTTAGCAGTTAACATAATAATAGGGACATTTGATTGTTGACGAATTTCCTCACATAATTCCCATCCATCTTTTTTCGGCATCATGAGATCTAAAATAATTAAATCTGGTTGATATTGATGAAATACATCCCAGCCTTCCATTCCATTCATAGCTGTATATACTTCGTATCCTTCTCTTTCTAAATACCGTTTGCATACTTCTCGAATGTTTTCTTCATCTTCTACGATTAAAATCCTTTTTTTCATATATAATCCTCGCTTCTTGTGCATAAATCACAATTGAAATGTTTCTATTATCTGCTTTAATCTAATAAATCTATGGAACTTGGAGATGCAGGTGCTATAACTGATAGTATTGCTAGGTTAGAATCCAACAATTTGATCTTATATTCACTAAAAATTATTAAAAGTGATTCTATAATCCAGATGGTAATTTTAACACTTGATTACTTGTATGACTAGATAAGTTCTGTTTATGTACCATTCTGAAAAGAATACATACTGGGGAGTATTTAGTTTGTGGCGTATAGAATAGAGGTAACAAATTTATAGAAAGACTTGCTACATTAGAAATCTATATAGGTACCCCCTCTCCATACGGACAGGGGGTACCATATATAGCATCATTCTTTACTTAATACTTTCTAACTCCCATTTGTGGTTATCACCTGTGAGGTTGTATTCTCAGGTAACTCACTAGAAGCTACAACTGGGGCGCTACCATTATTTGCAACAGCACTAGCCCATTATTAACTAACTTTTCACCTTGTAATATCCATTACTATCAAAGACGAAGGTCCTACGGCCATTCTCGACTTGTTGTTTCATGGACATTAGAAATGTACTTCTTCACATGATTAAATTCTTAAAAGAATATCAACGCCCACTCTTTAACCCATTTTCTCATTCACTGATTGGAAGCCTTGTTTTTAGTTTTTCAGAGTTATATGATCCAGTTAGGTTGAGGGATCTCATTTAGAGAGTCATATTTATAAAAAACAGACTCTTTTTGGATTATTAATAACCTTTGTGTCCATGACTGTCAAATTTATAAGTCTTCCAAACACCTTTCCCATTATCAAGTTCAACAGTGGTGTTTTGATAAATTGAACCATCTTCTTTGGCATAATAAGTAAAGTACCCGTAATAAGGGAAATGGTATCCACCACCAACAGAGAACCATCCTATCTTAGCTGCTCCAGAACCATCGAAGTAATACCATTTACCATCGATTTCTTGCCACCCTTTTTGCATTACGCCTTTATTATCGAAGTGGTATATTTTACTATTTTCTTTTTTAAACCCTGTCAACATAGCTTGTCCGTCATTATTAAAATAATATTTTTTTCCGTCAATATTTTCATAACCATCAAAAGTGTAGTGCTTACCATCTTTAAAATAATAATTCTTTCCATCAATTATCTTCCAACCCGAATAGGAAGCTCCATCCTCTAAGCTATAATAGTGCATTGTGACTTTTTCAGTTCCATCTGATTGGAGGAAAGGTCTCTTTCCAGTGAGTCCTGGCTTTCTAACAGAACCGTCTTTCTCAAAGACTACGTGTTTCCCGTTAAGAGTAACAGTAGTAGTACTAGCTAATGCTTTCCCATTCAGATCTGAAGCCCTCTCAAGCACGCCTTTGTTGGAAAAGTGAAGAATGACATGTTGGTCTTCTAGACGCATTTCATTCTTTGTAACTGCGAAATCTTTAAAATAGTAAATTTTACCTTCTATTTCTTTCAGACCCTCTTTAACAAACGCTCCAGAAGCATCAGAATATTGCTCATCTTTCCAGGCTGATCGCTGCAGAACACCAGAATCCTTGAAATGATAGACCTTACCCTCAATCTGTGCATCAGATGAGTTTGACGACACTACCAGGGAGTTAGAATGCGAAGCAAAATAATACGTATTACCCTTAATTTCCTGCCACCCCTTCAAAAGAACTCCTGAAGCATCTGCATAATGATATGATCCATCTCGTTCTATCCAACTATTCGTTATTAATTTTCCAGAAGAATCGTATGCAGTCCATATAGAGCCATCACTTTTATCATTAGCTTTGAACTCTACTCTTCCATCATACTTCTGTCTATCATGTTCTTTACCAGGGTACCAGTCTATTAACCAGTTGTGAACTTCATCATTCGTTTTTGCAGTGAAACTAATTCCAGATCTGAAAGAATTAGCACCATCGTTTTCCTTCAGGAAGCCTTGAATGTATGGATTACTAGTCAGACGTACTCCATTCTTGTTTACCAAATCAAACTGCCATTTATTAAGAAAAGCAGGGGCTGAGACAAGTTCAAACAATTCATCGTCACCAATCGAATCGGAATATTGAAGAACATTTCCTTCTTTCCCTGAAAGATATTTTGAACCTGCTTTTACCAATACTTTATTGCTTCCTTTTTTATAGGGGATAATTTGATAGGATTCACCGTGATTTAGTGAGCCATATGCTGCTTTAATAGGTGTCTCTAGGGTATTGGTGATCTCTGCGAATACATTACTTGACCGGTTATTAAAATCTGCTTGAGCTGTAGGGTTATTCGTAACATAATTAGAAAGAACTTCTCTACCTACTGGATGTGAAGTCAATGTTGCTACCTTCTTTTGTTCATCTGTTAAGTAAGAAAAGCGGTCCACCCCTAATCCTTTAAAACCGTCAAGAGAATCTGCTCCAAATTTCTTCTTATAAAATTCGTCAACAAGTACTTTATTTTCACCGGATGTTTTTTCTACGTATATGGTGATACCTTGATTAAGCGCAACCCCGGTTTTTCCTTCATCCAATTGCGCCTTTGTAATGTAAAGAAGATCGTGCTCTGATACAGATTCTGCAAAGGGTTTCAAATCTACAATTGTACCGGGTTCTGTAATCTTAAGCTGTTGCCCCGATTTTAAGTCTTTCATCTCACTTTTTCCATCTGGATAAAGTACTTTAATCGTTCTAGTGAAATTCGAATCTCCTTTCGTATGATGCATAGAAATATTAAATTCCCCAGATTTAAAGTTAGGAGCTCTGTAAGACACATTCTCTGCATAGGGGCCAGTGTAATTAGATAAGTCAGGCTCCCCTACAGATATCCCAAGCTTTTCATAAATATCAGCTACAATACCTAATGAAGTAATAGTCACATCCAACACCGTGGCTAAACCTGCGCTAGCTTTGTTCTCTGCAACAGGGGCTAAAGAAAAGAGAATACCTAATGCCGCTGTGGCAGGAATTAATTTCTTACCAATTCTAATTGTTTTAAAGTTTTTTTTCATTTTTGTTTTCCTCTCTTAGTAGAATTTAGTTCAGATTGCTTTAACACAATGCTGTTCCTCACTCTCTACTTGTACTTTTTATTAACGACTGATATAACATCAATATCAGTAAGTTCATCTTAGTTTAAAAATCTTTCATTTCTCTTTCACAAATGTTACAAAAGTCTTTCATAAATCTTTTTTTATTTTATGTATATTATGTTGCTTTTATGGGGGGTAGTTTGAATGAAACTAATTGGGGTCTTATCAACAAAATGCGGTTGTACAAGTACATGAAACTCCAAACCATTTAGACAAGAAAGTCTAAACTTTCACTTTTAGATATTGGTTGGGACAAGAAAGTCTAAACTAAATTTTTATAGATTTAAAGAACTATACCCATTTAATCTTGAGTAAAAATAAAGGATTCTTACTGTAAGATATCTATCTATATTTAAAAATAATATATATGTTTGGAATGTACATATAGCTATACGTAACTATTAATCATAAGGATATCCATCCGTCTCGATTAGTCTCCAACATCTTTTCTTTTTAAAGTGGCTCAAATATGAATTAATGTGTAATTTCTATATAACAAAGAAAAAAGCACCTACTTTTATAGGTACTTTATTGTATCTGATTAATTGTGTATCTGGTTGCAATTGAGATTGCCCCTAAAAGCAATATGCCAACTATTACTTCACCTGGTGTTGTCCAATTGAACATACTTTTCACCCCCCTACTCAAATAATAGGGAGGAAAGATTACAAGTATTTTAAAATCCTATTATATTAATGTTAATTTTTATTTATATTTGTTACAAAGAAAAGAGCACCTGCAGGTGTGCAGGTGCTCTTGATAATGATTTATATAAGTAAGACCCAAAAATATAATAAAATTCCTCAAAAATGCGTTCAGGTAAATAAAAGAACCCACTGGAGTTTGGGTTCTTTCAGAAGTGATGATGTTTTCTCGGCTTAGGAAAGTGAGAAAATACAAAAATATAATACATCGAGATTTAGAAAATTTCAATACTTAAATTTGAGGTTAAAAACTCAAATTTAAAAGGAAAGAGAACCCAAATGGATTCGCTCTTCTTTGGGTACTGCCAGCATACTAACATAAAACCCACGCTAAGGAAAAGAAAGATTGATATAAAAGGCGTTCTAACGTAACAAAAAGGATTATGATAAATAATGTTACGAATTATTTTTGATAGAGTACTTTGCTACAGCTAAATTGGCTAAATAAAGGCTAACGCTTCATGAAACCAATGTTATAACAAAAGCGTTCATTTTAGTTACAACCCTTAGCGTACAAAAATTAAGGTTTTCGCTTCCCAAAAATGTCTTAACGTGGGTTTTATGTTATTTAGTTGGCGGGACCCCATTTTCAGCTTGTTTTAATTACTTTTTTACTAGATATCCACTCATTTGCCCATGTATTGGTGGAAAAATTCTATTTGTTCGTTGTTGAGTATTGTTGCTTCGTCTTTTCTTAAGTCCAGGTGGAATACATGACCGCTCGCTTTGTCATTATGACCATATTCCTTGTAAATATAATGAAGTCCTTCAGATTCTAATTTACTAAGGAAAACAGGTTGAATCCCAATCAATCCATCATTAACACTGCAAGTCACAAAAGACGGAGGAAAAGATGACGTAATGTTTGACTGAAAATCCATTTCCTTTTCATATTTATGAATTTCTTTTCCAAGGTAGTCCTTCATCAAAGCATTTAAAAGATTCCTGTACCATTTTTTCGTTTCTTTGTTTTTTATTTTATCGAGAGGATCATACATTCCGTGGTTTAATCCCATTGCTTTTATTCTTATATCAGGCATTTTGAAGTCAAACAGTTTTGCATACTTTAAATTAGTTATAATTGCTGCATACTGACTTGCAATCTGTGCTCCCGCTGAATCACCTACAATGAACAAATTATTTAAGTCCATATGAAACTTTGTTGAATTATTCTTCACCCAATGAAAAACTGAATTTACATCTTCCAGAGCCGCTGGAAATTTATACTTTGGTGCAAGACGGTAGTTGAAGTTTACTACCGTAAACCCGTACTGGGCTAAATTCATGCAGTAAAATTGATAAGCTTCCTTGTCCCCGTACACCCAGCCACCACCATGAATCGATATAATTACTGGCAAAGGTTTTTCCGTATCCTTTGGATAATACACGTCAAGCAAATGGTCTTCACTTTTATCCCCGTAGTAATCAAGGTTGTCAAACCTTTCAATATTTTCTGGGGTAGTTAACCCTTTATCTCTTTTAGCATCCCCCTTTTTAAATAACACATTTAATAAAACTGATGTTAATGACATTTCTTCACACCTCTTTTTGTAAAATGAGAATTACTTAACAGATTATTTTGTTTTGGGATTATATTTCGATAGAAGAAATAATTTATTCTTGTTCTATTAATCTGCCCCTTTAATGGAATAAGGAGTGATTATTTGTTCCCTTCAGATAGCTTTCTATATAATGAAGCTCTAGATACATTTGTAATTTCACAAATTTAATTTACAGTCATATTTCCTTCTTTGTATAGCTTTACTGCATAATTGATTCCTGCGTGATTTTTATGATATTTCTTTAACCGAGCCTTAAATTCCCCTTCTTTCTTAGCCAACTCAATCCCTTCACGTTGTCGCATACGAATAAGATCTCGCTCTAATTGGTTAACACCAGCCATTAACGTAATTTACTAGGTGAATACCATTTTAATGCGGAGAAAATGGTCTCATTAGATTCGTTAAAACCACTAAAACTTTCTTAACGTTGTAAAAAACGGGTGCATCGTCAGGAAAATGTGCTTAGCGTTGTAAATCCGCATTTTCCTGATGCTACCCCAATCATTAAAATACTCTTCATAATCCTCTTTACTAAGTGTTGTCCATATATTGCGTAATGGAAGCTTTTTAGACTTTTGCAACCACTGACCAAAATCTTCAATATCATAAGCATATCGTTTAATTGTGGAAGGTTTTCTTCCTTTATCTAATAAGAAAAAAGAAAAATGCTGTACTGTGTCTTGGAACTCTTTTGTTGGCATAACCTTATCATCCTCATTTTTTCTTTTAGTATATCAAATTTAAAATCGCTTAAAGTATACAAGCTCTTCTAAATTCATACGTATCGTTCCTAAATATTTTAAACAAACGTCTTCGTTTACTAAAGTAAACCTTAATAAATGAAAAAGATAAGATCGGCGAATACAATCTTATCTTAAGCATAAGGGAAAAACAATTGACAGAAACCAACTTGGGTGTTGATAAAATCTACATAATACTTATTATTGGTAACTGCGAAAACATAAAGATAGTCCTGAAGATTACTTTATTAATTTGAAGTTATTTACCTGTTTGTAAAGGTATACCTTTAAGGACATAACTTTAATCCTTATAAAATCAAAGTTTATCACGTTTATAAACATATCAAAAAGCATTTATAAACGTTTATTAAGTCTCGACAACCTTTATAAATTCCTTAGCGTACAATTTTCTTAAAATGATATGGTGACCCCTTATAGGGATCGCTATATTTTATGAGACAATACTTTCGAAATTTTAAGAGAACAGGAGTCAAAATTGACTCCTGTTCTCTTTTGTTAATTATTAAGAAGACACTATTTTTACATAGCAATTGTGGATATAGCTTGTTTATAAATTAATTGTTGTTTCCCATTAACCAACATAAGTACAGTAAAACGATCTACCCCAACAATTTGTCCTGGTATTCTGACGACGCTTTTTAAAAATAGAGTAATATTCTTTTTTCTTTTTTTAATCGCTCATAGCTTTCCTCTTGAAAGTCCCACATCTATTTCTCCATCTCCTTTAAATAAACAATCAATTCATAATAATAATTGTATCAGCTTAATTCCGACTGTGGCCACTAGGAATTAAAAATAACATGATGCTCCATTGAAGGATCTATTATAAAAGAAAAGCAACCATCCCCAACCCCTTCCAAGCTTGGAAGGGACTCGCTCGGCGCTAGCCAGGCAAACAGGTTTGAAAGACCTTCAAACCTATTTGCATAGGTTCAAGCGTTTGAGATAGGCGAATCCGTCCATTCCTTATCCTCCCTCGTAAAGAACGCTCAGTCCGGTACCATGGACAGATACAATATGTACTCCATCAAATCACGAAAGCTTAAGTTGTACCGTAGGTACCAACGTACAGTTAACAAGATGATGTCCGGTTGATAATGTTTCCACTTAAATATATTCTCCTTTTCCATACTGATCACGTACCTTTTATAGAGTAGTACTATCAGTATGTCCAAGTTTGATAGACCATTTTCGTATACTTCAAATTTTTTGCACCAGAATCAGAAATGCTAAGTTGTTAGTGATGAGTACTCCCTCTCATATAAACAAGAAAATGTGTGAACAAAAAACGTAGGAGTATGTAGTCCTACGTTTTTTTATAAGCTATTCCTTAAATTCAGACTGAACTTCTGAATTTATTTGGCTTTGTATATTCTTTTCATCAGGAGTCGGCTTCCACCAATTCCCAGTTAAGAATAACATGGTCAATAGATTATAACTATCACTGAAATAGCTTTCTTTCTTATTTTTCATCCAATCCCAACCGCTATTCACCCAAGCTTGATTGTTACTATTGGTTGTACCAGCGGCAATAAATGGTGAAACGAATACAGCTGTTGGATAATCACCAATATTTGTTCCATCTAGGCTATAACCGTCTACAATTTTAGATGGATTACCTTTTGTTTTATTTTTTATCCATGTAGTAACCTTCTCAGAAATCACCTTACTTCTCTTTTCTCCATACATTGCATAGTCCATAACAATTCGGAGTGGTACACGACTCGCATTATAGTAATATGCATCGGTATGTTTTGATTCATCTAAAAAGTTTTTAGGTGCAGGTTGTGGTGGGTTTTTCACAACAAAATCAGAAATCAATCCTGTAGTTGGAGAGTATTTATTTGTAAACTGTGTATAAGTATTGTAGAGATTGTCAACAACATGAAGCCAAGTTTTATCCCCTGTAAATTCATAGAACGCTCTTAAATGAGACATCATCCAATCGGAAGGTCTAGTGTCAAATGTACTTTTGGAACCCCAATCACCTAAATTCAAACTATTATTTTTGGTCACATTACTAGCCTTAATACCTTTTGTAATCATATTTTGAGCTTCTTTCAAATAGTTGATTGTGCCATTTGATCCCCATTGCTTATGAGCAAGAAGAAGTGAGTAAGCAATGTCTAAATCCCCATCTGTCGCAGAATCAAAATGCCCTTGCGCTTTTTTGCTATCGGCTACAACCCAACCCATTAAATTTGGGTTTTCGGAACTTTTAAAAGCTCTCGCTGTCTTAAATAAGCCATTATAAATAGTTTGGGCGTTTGAATCATAACCTGCCATTAAGACCGTGATTATCATACCATAACCTTGTCCTTCTGAAGTTCCTAACGGTTTAAAACCATCCGCATTCCCTGTAATCTCTCCTTTGACATAGTAGCCACCTGGTAGTGAAGAAAGATCATTCTTTAGATACTTCTTTTTCCAATTGTTATAATAATTTATAACTGAGGTATTCAAACTTTCTTGCGAAACATGATTTGGTTTAATAACACCAGAGTAGTTTACTTGCTGTGGAAAGGGTTTCATCTCTTTAGCAACAGCTGATACTTGGGAATAATTTGATATAGTTGAAGTGTTTCTTAATGAAGTACTGTCTAAAACCTCTGCAGAAGTACAATTAGTATAACTTGCTAATCCTATCCCAAATGCACATATAACGGTGAATATCTGTTTTTTTCTGCTCCCTAAAAAAATATTTTTAAATACAGACACGATCCTATGAACACTACTCTACTAATATTTCCATTCCATTTTACTTATGATGTAAGTTATGGTCCCTGTAATAGAAATTCAAGTTATCATGGATAATAACCACGTAAGTTTATATACGCTCATGTGTTCCCGCTATCACAGCAGCCACTAATAGACCAAATGTACTTTCAATATAACAACTCTATCAAATTTCATAACATGTTAACGTAAGATATGTAGTGCTGCTGTACATCCGTCAACTTATATATTCATACCATTCCATCAATTAAAGTCGCGTTACTGTCTATTTATATAAGTTTCAAAACTTATATTAGAAGGAAGCTTTGAATAATACGAAGGTGATTTTATTATTACCTTTTTACTAATGCCTCAATCTTTATATGCTTTTCATCATTACTTAATTCCATTTTACTTATAATATAAGTTGTATTTCTAGGTAGTAAAAACTCATATTGTCCTGGATAAGAACTATGTTTTTCTATATATCCTCCGTGTGTTCCAGCTAATGTTTTAAATTCTATTTGGAAAACTTTTGTGCTAACTATTGGAGTATTAGATAGCAAAGAAGTACTTATATATCCATATTCTGTTTTAGATTTCCCTTTATATTTTTCTTTCAATTTATTAAATTCTTCTTTATCGATTTTACCATTTTTTATTAATTTATTAGGGTCATCCATAAATGCAATAGGGTCATCTCCTCTGAATAAAATTACATCCTCAGGTATCTCCCCCCTATTTAATACGCTGTCTAAAGCTAGAATATTATTTTTGTCGTTTGGATTTTTAATCTTTGTTATGTCTCCTTTGTTATCTCTAAGTGGTGTATTAAATTTCCCAGCATATTTTGTATAGCTATTTAAAACAGTCTGTTCATTTTTGTTTGGTTTCCATTTATTGTATTGTTTTTCTCCCCATTTTTTTGCTTGTTCTGGCGTTTCACACACTTTATACTGTCCTTGTTTCTTACATTCAGTTGATTCTTTTGCCGCTACTTGATACATATCTTTTTCTTCTGAAAGTGAATCAGCATATGCACTGTGACCACTTCCACCGAATAACATTGATGCTGTTACAACAGCAGTTGATAATAAACCTAGTGAACGTTTCAACATTACCACTCCTTAAAATTTATTTACATAACAAACGTACTCTTTTTTTTTTAGTTTCGTAATACTTTTAAATATTTTTCAAAAGAAGTCTGACCTGATATGTTTTTTATATTTTTATAACATAGGATATTTTATATAAATAATTTTCGAAGATTACAGTAACTGATACTCACGAAACTCAACATAAATGAGAAGGAATACATAAGAGAATTAAAGTCATTATTCGTTAATTATCTTGATATTTATACAAATTAATTAAATATTAATATGAAGTTAGGGTAACTATACATATTTTCTAGGAATTAATTGAGAAATAGTTTTATGTATATGAAAAACTATAATGTAATAGTAATATCCTTTTATGATTCCCAGATAAAAGAAATACAAAGATAAAAAATAATAGACTCCAAAAAACATGTTCAACATTCGTCTGATTTTATATTTCCCACTATTTTTATAGGAGAATCTTGACAAGAGGTTTGGCCAAGGAATGTAGCTATTAATTTTGATGCCCGGACAAACTATTAATGTACTTATGTCATTGATAGTTGCATGTTAGTAAGAGTTCATAAAAATGAAATACATTTAAACATAAAAATAATAGCCCTCCTAATTATAGGAGGGCTATTATTTCTCATATCAGTAAATGCGATTTTATACTAGTTTATACAATTGAAATCAGTATATTTCACGAACATTACATTATTATTGGTTAAGTAGTTTAGGGTTTCTTGTCGCAAGTTCAAAAGGTTTAGACTCTCATGTCCTGTAATTGAGACAAGAGAGTACCTACAGAATTTTTGATAATGTTTATTTATCAACGTTTGTTAATGAGATTTTAGTTTAGACTTTCATGCCGTTCTACACTTCTTATTAGAACTGTATTACTCAATATTAATTTCTTCTAAGATTATAGATGGATTAACAACAAATATAATGAAGTTTAAGTTTGTAGTATGTATTAGTATTCTATTCTTCGAGGAAGATGGAGTTCCAATATAAACAACATGATCGAGCTTATTATGAGGAACGTCATTCGTAGATATAGTAATTATATCTTTTAAGGGGATGGTAATCTCTGCTGATTGCCATGCAATCATTATACTATCTTGGGACTTTGTTATGCTAATTCTTAACATTTTATATCAATCCTTTATTAGTTTTAGATAAATAATTAACCAATTATCTAAATTATTTTAAGTTAAACTATCTATTATGATATACAGATTTTAAAAATTTGTGCTTATGTATGCAAAATTACATGTACAAATTCCTTATTCCCATAAAAATACATAACATAAATGGAAAATAAGATACCCATAATTCCACCGGTAAGTCCTAATATGTATCCTGTTGTTCTTCTCAAGATTAACACTCCTTAAAATACAATATTATTCGAAATTATTCTATTAAAAGTAAAATACAAATCATTTACTTTTATAGCTATATTAATTTATAATTTTATGAACGAAAAAAGCACTCTTTCGAGTGCTTTTTCTAATACTGCATAAAAAATTATGCTTTTCCACTCTTAAAACATATTGTAAATAAAGTATACTAACTATCTCAATTGAAATTATATAAAGGTATAAAAATGTAATTTTATTTAAACAAATCTATTTTTAAACGACAAAGAAATTTTATATGAGTTAGTTTAAGCTAGCCTCTTTCTAAAATTTTATCGAGGTATTTATCTAGAGAAATATTAAATACTTCTTTAAGAATCTGCTGATATTCTTCTTCATTTATAGTTCGTTTACTTTTTTGGCCTTTTCTTGTTTCTGTAAAACTTTTTTTAGTAAGTGAAATATGTCCATCTTCAATTAATTTGCAGACAATGTATCCTTTGTTAAAAGGTGATTCGGAGTGCTCTACAATAATATTTTGTATAGCATTTACTTTGTTTGTATCTATTTCATCTAATGAAAACGCAAACCCAGTGCACCATGTATTAGTAGGTTCAGAATTAAGGAATTGGGCACTCTCCCCATTTTCTCCTTTTTTCATTTCTAGTAGGTAAGTTCCTTTTTCAGTATTCTGTTTACGAATACGATATTTTCCCGTTTGAGATGAGATCACTTCACCGCTAAATGGAACTGGGTGTAATGGAAGATGTGAGGCAAGTCCCCCATCTATGATGTATTTGTGATTATTATAATTTAAAATAATAATCACATGTCCATCGTCAGGCTTCCACTTATCACCACCTAAATCGTAGACCGTACCAGATATGCGATAGACATCAAATCCACAATCAAGTAAAAAATAATATAATACGGTATTGAGCTCGTAACATAGTCCTCCGCGTTGAGTTAATAGTAATTTTTCTTGAACATTCTTTCTAATAATTTTCCGGATATTTTTGTTCATAACGTCTAAATTTTCATAAGGTATTACATATGCCATTTGCTGAAGAATTTCATGTAAATTTTCAAAGCTTACATCTTCTTTCGGAGATATCTGTAACCGTGAGAAAAAACTTTTTTGTAATTCAGTTAACACTGTGCATCACCTTCCATTTATAGAAAATTTAACCATTATCTATAATGGTACACTAAATAAATATATAATCAAGTGTAATAAAATAAAATCAAGTTCTTTATGGTATGTTTTTATATAAGACATAACATAAAGCTATTTATTATATAAAAATTTATCCAAAAACAAATTTCACGTTCCTTGAGGAAGGAGTCTTCTTGGCTAAAATGATAAAAAAGTACAGGCCTTTAATTGATTAAGGACCTGTACTTTTTTGTCATATTTGATATATTTTATTTCTCGTTTTTTTGCTCTTCAATAATAAATTTTGAAACTAATGCTGACAATGCTTCTACTTTTTCTTTTATTTTGTTAGATTGATTCGATATCTCCTCAATTGATGCTGCTTGTGATTGGATTGAATGTACAGTTTGAGTTGTTTCCTTAGCTACTTGTGT
Organism: Bacillus sp. FSL E2-8887; assembly: GCF_038007205.1. Lineage (NCBI taxonomy): Bacteria > Bacillati > Bacillota > Bacilli > Caryophanales > Bacillaceae > Bacillus > Bacillus sp. FSL E2-8887. The sequence continues at coordinate 11,264 of NZ_JBBOWS010000002.1, read as the reverse complement.
TGCAGTTTCAGAAACACTCGACATAGAGGCATTTACTTCTTCTGTACCGGCAGACATTTCTTCTGTCGCTGCAGATACTTCTTGAATTTGGCTAGTGATTTTATTAATAGCCACCATAATAGATGAGAATGCTTGATCTGCTTTATTAGCAGTTTCTTTTCCTTCCGAAGCTTTTTGTTGGCCTTTTTGCATTGCATCAACTGTATCTTTTGTATCTCTTTGAATTAATTGTATTAAATTATTGATTTCATTTGCGGATTTTTTAGACTTCTCAGCTAAATCCCCCACTTCTGCTGCCACCACCGCAAATCCTTTTCCATTTTCTCCAGCACGTGCAGCTTCAATTGAGGCGTTTAAGGCAAGAAGGTTTGTTTGTTCAGCAATATTAGTGATAGCATCCAGAGCTTTATCAATTTGCTGCGTACGTGTAACAAGCCTATCTATTACTTTGGATGTTTCTTCAACAACCTCATGAATACTATTCATTTGAAGTATAGATTGTTTTATCACTTCACTACCAGAATTGACTTGTTCTGTTGTTGTGACAGCCACTTCTGTAACCATTGCTGAAGATTCAGCTACTGTTTGAACTCCATTCGCAATTTCTTCCATTGATGATGAACTTTCTTGGATACTAGTAACTTGTCCTTCTATTTTTTCATCGACCTCAGATATAGTTTGAACAACCTCTCTTGATATATGAGATGCTCGTTTAGTATCTTGCAACATCCCATTGGTAGAAGAAATAACCTCTTGTGTTGTGATTTTTACTTCTCCAATTAATTGTTGCAAGTTATCCAGCATACTATTAAAAGACTTCACAATGCTTCCCAATTCATTATTTGATTTATAAGAAGTGCGTATTGTTAAGTCACCTTCAGATACTCGCTCCATATCTCTTTCTAATAATACAATTGGTTGTTTGATTGCACTTTTAATGATATAACCAATAAAAATGACTATTGCAATTGCTATAATGGAGATACTAATAAACAGCATCATGGTATTTGTTGCACTGTCAGTATTATTTTTTTGTAATTGATCTGCATTATTATTATTAAATTGGATAAGTTCACGAATTGCCTGAATTGACTTTTTCATATTAGGATCAACCTCTTTTAGGTAATAAGCATATGCTTCTTCATTATTAGATTGTCCCAAATCTTGTACTTTCTTCAGTTGTGTTCTTAATTCTTTAAATGTTGTATAAAATGTTGTATACAATTCTTTTTCTTTATTAGAACTAACTCTAGTCTCAAACTTCTTTAATAACTGATCAGTTTCTGTACGAGCTACATCTATTTCTGTCAAAAGCTCTTTTATTCTTTTTTCATCTTTTGATAGAATAGTTTCCTTTACATTCATATTGATAAGATAATAATTAGACTCTATTGCTCCTATCCACTGAATTGGTAATAAACTATCTTCATACATAGTAGTAGAAGCATACTCACCTTTTTTAAGACCCCAAAATCCTAGTATAGATAATATTATACAAGCGACACTTGCTATAACTACCAATACGTTTAATGTTGTGCCAATTTTACTGTTTTTTAAAAACGACAATTAAATCCCCCCTAATTGTTATATATTGATTAAATGATAATTATATAAAAATAAACGACAAAATGCGACATTTAATTATTTATATCCATTGGAAAATCCGTAAAAGCTTTTCTAAAATAACGTAACTATTTATTTTAGAATTGATACATGTTTTAGGTTTAATCAATTTCTGTAGTGATAATGTAGTAGTTAAATCTGAATTTAACTACTATTTGCATGGTGTAAGTTAATCTCCCCTCCTATCACTGTGCAGTGACATAAACCTCAAATTATTTAAATAAAAAAGCCTATACTTTGGTCTTATCCCTGTCAAGTAGACAGTATTAAAAAGACTAAGCAGCCATCGAGATTCGATATTCTATCAGAGCTCGATGGTTGAGTCGTTTTTGGAAACGTTTATAGTTATAAAAGTAAATATATTCTTCAATTGCTTGTATTAAATCGGCTTCTGTTTTAAAATGATTCAAATACAACATCTCCGATTTAAAATGGGAGAAAAATGACTCGATATAGGCATTATCATGACAGTTTCCTTTGCGAGAGTGGCTGCCAATGATACCTAAATCTAAAAGTCGTTTGTTGTAGGCATGAGATGTGTACTGGAATCCCTGATCTGAATGGAGAATGGTTCCACACACATCTCTTTTTTGTGCCAACATTTCAATTGTATCTAATACAAGTTCATTATCATTACGCTTGGAAATTTTCCAAGAAACAACTTCGTTGTTATAAATATCTTGTACAACAGAAAGATAGCGGAATCCCTCTTGAAATCGTAGGTAGGTAATATCTGTAACAAGCGCTTCATTTTGTTGGCGATTTTTGAATTCACGGTTTAAAACATTTGGAAAAGTATTAGAGTAATTCCCTTTAAAGAAGCGACGCTTCTTCCGAATAATAGACTGAATGTCAAGCTCACTCATTAAGCGATATACCTTTTTGTGATTTATAAAATAACCCTCCTCTTGTAAAGCGATTTTCATACGTGGATAACCATATTCTTTGTGCTTTACGTGAATAGATTGAATTACCTTTTTTAATCGTTTATCGGATTCTAGTCGCATGTTTTTCATACTTTTTGTATGAATCCACTTATAGTAACTTGAGCGATGTACACTCGCAAAATTAGTAAGCCATATAACGGGATATTTTCTCTTTAGTGATTCAATGATATGATATCTTTCTTTATATTTTAGTACGCCTCCATTTACAGATTTGGATACTGCTTTTTTAAATATTCGACCTGAGCCTTATAGTAGTCACGTTCCTCTTCAACGGTATTAAAATGAACACGTTTGCCTTTTAAAGGGTTTGGTATACCTTTCATTCCACTATTTTTCCCACGAGTATCTGTAATTTCACCACATTCTTTATATTTTTTTACCCAATTTTTAAGTTGTGTAGAGCTTTTAATCTGATATTTCTCCGTCATCATACCGTAGCTTCCTTCTCCGTTTAAATAACTTTGAACAGCTGATAACTTTACTTCTTCTGAGTATGTATTAAATGTTGCACCTTTTTTTGCCATGAAAAATCCCCTCCAAGTAATAGTGTAACATCCATGTGTATACATGGTCTTTTTCACACTGTCTACCTAAAGGGGATAATATCAACTTAAATTAATAAAAAAATAGCCAGTTAAAAGAGCGTGTTTTCATTTATTAACTAAACACGCTCTTACATATATTTAAACCCTATATCATTTATTCCATTCTATAATTAATACATATTCCTTTTTATATCTGGTTATCATGCCAGAAGTTTATTGGAAAATGATTATTCTCATCATAAGCTTCAAATTCATAACCTTTTTCTTTTAATCCTTTTATAATTGCTGGAACTGCCGCGACAGATTGTGGATGAATATCATGCATTAAAACAATTTCTTTTGAAGACGTCGCACCTGCTAATACATTTTGAACAGTTTTTGCGGCTGCTACATCAACGGGTAATTTATTATATTTCCAATCTAAAGAATCAATTGTCCAATCCCAAACTTTTAAATTATTCAAGACCACTTCATTTCGAAGTAATTCATTTAAGCCAGGCATTGATCCATATGGTGGGCGTGTTAATTTCGGTGAGTTTCCAATAACATTTCTAATTAAAGATTGATCCTCTTTCATTTCCTTAACATATTCCTTATTGGTGTATAACTTTTTAAAATCATGTGTCATGCTATGCATGCCAACATAATGGTTCTCTACATGCTCTCGTTTCACTAAATCTGGGAACCTTTTCACATTATCACCAATTAAAAAGAATGTTGCTTTTACATTATTTTTCTTTAATACATCTAATAGGTTAGCTGTATATTTTCCTGGTCCATCATCAAAAGTTAAATATACAACTTTTCTTTCTTTACCATCAAAACGACTAGGTATCGATTTTTTTAATTCATTTTTAGGTAGACTGCTCACTTGTTGAACACTGTTTACCTCTTTCGCATTTACCAGCTTAGGGTTCGTAATAGATTGAAACATGTAATAACCTATTGATACTAATATAATGGCAAATAATACACTTATAATTCGCTTTTTCTTAAGCTTAATTCTCATTCTATAATTCTTCTTTCTAATTTATTAACTGAGTTCATGTTGGATTATCTACTTTTATACTATTTAAATGCTACTACCATCCTGCACTTGCATTCATACCAGTTGCCATAAAAGTAATAAATAACGGCCAAAATAACGGCCATAACGTAAGAAGTATATTTAGAAGTATAAGTATACTATATACCCCAGGGAAATTATGATTTTTACGATTTACAAATACTAAAATCACTAATAATATTATGGGTATTAAATATAAAAATAGCATTAGAAACCAATACCATGTCATTAAAGTAAGACTCAATGGTCCTAATATCTCGTGTACAACTCCGAATGATATTCCTAATACTCCAAAACTAAAGGTTGTAATTATTGTTTTTAGAAGCACTTTAGCGAATTTTGAGTCGTACGTTTTTCTGCTATATAGACCTATCACAATATACAACGATAGATATGCCATTAATACACCTATCCAAATCAATAGCCAGTCTGCATCTAACATAAAGAAGACAAACAGTGACCAACACACCCCTACTATTGAAAAAACAAGGGAAATAATTATATTTTTTAAAACTGGTTTCATGTTCATTTCACATCCTTTAAAAACTTAAGAATACATTATTAGCTTGTATTCTTCTTTTTCTACCGCTTTACTATAGTCTGTTGTATATTCAATAACAGTAATGCCTTTACTTCTAAGTAGATTCTTTTTCCACGTTTTCGCATCAGTTGACATATGGACAGTTACATTGAATCCTAACTTTACACTCATAATTCCAATGCTTAACCCTAAATTTCCGGTCGAACCTACTGCAATTGAATAATTTGAAAAGAATGTTCTAAACCTGTCACTATCTAATACGGAATAATCATCTTGTTTAGTTAATAAATGATGTTTCAAAGCTAAATCTTCGGCGTGTTTTAATACCTCATATACTCCGCCTCTTGCTTTAATAGATCCTGAAATGGGAAGATGACTATTACATTTTAGTAATAATTGTCCTGGTATTTCCTCTTTATATTCTTCTTGCAGATATTGTTTCATGGAATTAATATTTACTAGTGGCGATTCAATAATGCCATTCGCCTCTTGTGTTTCAGGAAAAACTTTTGCATTATTATGGAGCAAATCGTTTTAATCGATCTTCTGCATCTATAACATCCACTCTAGTTAAAGTACTAGCTAGAATAAAAGATTCAAAATCTGTCTTACTTGGGTTAAGTAAAAAAACTTCCTCGGTTTCAATTAATTTTTGAAAAAATGGATACTTCTTTCTCAAATTCTCTTTTGTTTCATTTGCAATTTCTCTCAGTCATAAACCCCCTTGTAAATATAATCAATCCATTTCAATCACTTCACGTCTTATTTAATATTCTTACAACGATATAAATGTTTGAAAATTAATCATAATTTATTATAATTAAGTATATATTAACAATGTATTAAGTATAAGTAAATAAAATTAATTTTAATTTAATAAATTTCACTCATTTAAAGGGGATTATGTATATGAACAATATTAATGTTGGTCAAAAAATTATGGGATTTAGAAAAGGTGCAGGATTAACTAGTAAACGTTTAGCTGAATTAGCTGATATAACACCTTCCATGTTAAGTCAGATTGAGAAAGGGATCACGAATCCATCATTACAAACACTAAAATTAATTTCTGTAGCATTAAATATTCCTTTATTTAATTTTTTCTTGGAAGATACCAATACAGAAGAATTAGTTGTAAGAGCGGAACAAAGAAAACAAATAACCTTCCCTGAAAGCGGTAATGTTTCGTATGAGTTATTATCTCCTAATTTAGATGGATCACTGGAATTGGCTTTAATGAATCTGCTACCTCAAACCGCTTCATCTATGGAGCCTGTGGCACATAAAGGTGAAGAAATAGCATTTATTATGGAAGGACAAGTAAAACTATATCTAAATGATGAGGTTCTACTTCTTAATCCAGGTGATAGTGTTAAAATCCCACCATACGCAAAACATAAATGGGAAAACACTTCTTTACACAAAGTCACTGTTATATTTGGAGTAACCCCACCATCTTTTTAATTTTAAATACTAGCGCATAAAAGTTAGAGGAAATAATTCTCTAACTTTTTTGTATACATAACTATATTTAAAAAAAGTAAAAAACTTGTCTCATAATTATATGGGATTATAATCTAAACGATTAAGAGTAGTGAGAGAGACCTTTCTAATTACATACTTAAATTACTTTTTAATGCCCAGTATTTTTCTCCATGAGTTTCAAAAGAGAATTCTATCCATCCATTTGGATCTTCACGATAAATAAAGATGTTTGTTCCAGGAGTTACTGTACCAACTTTATTTTCATCGACTGCTACATCTGATTTACTTTTAATTTTTAAATGAAATGGATAAGGTACATGATAGTAAGCGGCTGATGATACAATATTTGCGCTCGAACCATCTTCATACATTTTATACGGTATTTCATTAGATAACGCTTCGACATCTAATGTTTCAGGGTTCTTCGGTAATTTTTTTGCATGTGTATAGTCTTTTGCACGGAACGGTTTAATACGCCCCATAATACCTGCAATTTTGTTAGCCCATCCTTTATCTGATGCATATTTCACGTTCATACCAGCTAACGTTGGTCCGTTATAACGCATACCATCTTCTTCTAAATATCTTTCTCGCACATAATTAGCATTATAAGCAATACTGTCGCTGTAGGTTGGTAAATATTTTGCATATTTAAACGGATCTCCATCATATGCACGTAATCCGAATAGATTATGTTTTTGATATGCAATTTCTGATTTTCCATATCCAGATTCTAAAATTGCATGAGCGGCTAAATATAGAGCATTTACACCATATTTATTTTGTGCGTTGATAAAGTCTTTCCCATGTCCAACTAATGGACTATCTGAATGGTATTGTGCAATAAAACTATCAATTTCTTGGGCAGTAATATTAGAAGCCACTGTTAAGTTTAAATCTTCATATGATGTAGCAGTAATGATTTCTTTGTCTTCTAAACCATTGTTTTGATTTTGTTGCAACATATCAGTTTTAGCAGTAAGTTGAGCGGCTTCAGCTCGTGTTATGAATCTATTTGGTTGCCAACCGTTATCAGTCCCAACTGAGATTTTTAAGTTAATTAAAATATTGGCGAATTTTTCACCCCAATGTCCTTTTAAATCCTCAAATTTACTTTGGCCATTATCATTTGTTGTACTCTGTAGTTTATAAGCATTTACTAGCATTGTCGCCATAGCAGCACGTGTAACTTTTCCAGTTGGATTGAAGATGCCATTCCCTTCTCCTTTAATGATGCCAGCTTTTTCAGCAGCAGCAATATAGGGAGTAGCCCAATGGTTTTGTGAATCTGTAAAGGAAGGTTTTGCATTGAAGTCAATTTTCGTACCCAAAACCCTTGTCATAATAGTCGCCGCAGAAGCTCTGTCTAATGAATCATTTGACCCAAAAATCCCATCTGGGTAGCCACTTAATACTTGTTTATCTACTAAATAATTTACAGATTCCTCTGCCCACTTTGGAACATCAGGAAACTTTTGAGTATCCGCAAATATATTAGATGAGTAGGATAGTAGACTTCCTGCAATAATTCCTGTAGCAATTAACTTGGATTTCATAAAATATTCTCCTTCTAAATCTTAATTTCTATCCATTCTCATGCATTTAATTTACATTATTCCTTTATTAAGAAATAAGAATAAAAAATTGCAATGAATGTTGGTTTGTTTATTGAATAATTAACCATATTTTTAATGGAAAATATATATAAGGAATTGTGTAAACAAAAGCTCTTTATTCAACAGAGTATATAGAGAAAAAGTTCTCTATCAATATACATCTCTTAAAATTTTATAAGCGTAACATACATTTAGTTCAATGATTGTAGTTATTTACATATAAGTGTCAATGAATAAATATAAGTTTATATTCAACTTTTTTATTAAATTCAAGTTGGTTTTGTATTCTTGTTAAACTAGTAAATACACTTGAGAATTAATCTCAATTCATTATAATTAAGTATACATTAATAAGTCAATACATTATTAAATTTTAGTAAATAAAATTAATTTATATTGATTTTTTATGTAAATATTATACATTTATGTTAAAGTTATTCATTGACACTCGTGCATATAAGTAACTATAATCGTTACACCAAATTGAATAGATGTCAGCATCATCACAAACATATAAATATAAAAATAAAAAAACTCAATTTGGTCATACAATAGATTGGTAGAGGTGTATATTTTTATGAAGCGCAAATTAATCACAACAGGTCTCCTCGCTGGGGCTATATTATCCTATTCTTCTAGTATTTTTGCGGATACTCAAAAGTTTCCTGATGTTCCAAAGTGGGCAGAGGAATCTGTAAATTATTTAGTAGATAAACAAGCTATATCAGGTTTACCAGATGGTACCTTTGGCTCAAACGCTACGTTAGATCGAGCTTCCGCCGCAACAATTATAACAAAAGCCTTAGGGATAAAAATTGATACAAAAGCCAAACCTTCTTTTACAGATACCCAAGACCACTGGGCTACTCCCTATATTGCTGCTGCTGAAAAAAATGGCATCATTAAAGGAGAAGGGAATGGAATCTTTAATCCATCCGGAAAAGTTACTCGTGCTGCCATGGCTACTATGCTAGTAAATGCTTATAAACTACAAAGTACAACAAATGATAATGGCCAAATTAAATTTGAAGATTTAAAAGGACATTGGGGAGAAAAATATGCCAATATTTTGATTGACTTAAAAATTTCCGCTGGAACTGATAATGGTTGGCAACCAAATAGAGTGATAACACGTGTTGAAGCTGTTCAACTTACTGCTAAAACTGATATGTTGTCTAGAGAGATGAATAGTGAATTAAAAGAAAAAGACTATACAAATACTAATACTCTTCTAAATCAGCATCAAAAGCGTTCAGGTAAAGTAATTGAAAAAACAGAAGAAGGATTAGTGGTTTCAGGTAAAAACTCAAGTGTATACGCTATGGTTTCTTCCCCTGAGGTCCTTAGAGATATTCAGATTGGGGACACCGTTACCATTTATGCACCTATTTTTATAGGCTCAATACCATGTCAACCAAATACAGCTAAATATGCAATTGTTCAAAAAGAAAATGAAGAAAACGTGCTAAAAAAACAATATAAAATGCACACTGGAAATGTAATCAATAAATCAAATGACGCTATTGAAATTTCTAGTGAAGATTCGACTGTTAGTGCTATCGTTTCTCCTGAAATCTTACAAGATATAAATATTGGAGATACCATTACTATTTATGGGGCATATTTTATGAATAATATGGCAACTGGTGAATTGTTTGCTAAAGCTCCAATCATCGAAAAGTTGGCAAGTAAGACAGTGACTCCTAATACAAGTGTAGATAAATCGAATTCTATATCAGAAGTCGATAAAAAAGAACAAAATGCTCTGAATCAACACCAAAAACGTTCAGGTAAAGTAATTGAAAAAACAGAAGACGGATTGGTGGTTTCCGGTGAAAACTCAAGTGTATATGCTATCGTTTCTTCCCCTGGGATACTTAAAGATATTCAGATTGGGGATACCGTTACCATTTATGCACCTATTTTTATAGGCTCAATACCAGGTGAACCAGCAACAGCAAAATATGCAATTGTTCAAAAAGAAAATGAAGAAAACGTGTTAAAAAACCAATATATAATGCACACTGGAAATGTAATCAATAAAACAAAGGACACTATCCAAATTTCTAGTGAAGGCCTGACTGTTACTGCTGTTGTTTCTTCTGAAGTGCTTGAGAATATTCAAGTTGGGGATACGGTTACTATGTATGGTGCAGATTTTATGAGAAATCCATCAAATGATGAATTATCTGCTAAAGCTCCAATCATTGAAAAGTTGGCAAAATAAATATTAGGTTTCCAATGGGAAAATCCCCATACTAATAAGTATACAGATGCTATTTCTCTAATATATATGGTTGTGTTAGTTACTTAAAATTGATATAAATTTGCTTTGTCTAAAGCTAAAAACAAGAGGCTTCTTACAATTAAGAAGCTTCTTGTTTTTTGTATAAGTGAATGGGATTTATAATTATTAAAATGGAACATTTTATCCCCTATAAATCTATTTATTTAGAATACTTTCATGGATATTTTATTATAAGCTAAGTAGTTTAAGGTTTCTTGTCCCTAGTTCAAAAAGTTTAGACTTTCATGTCACATTATTGAGACATGAAAGTACCTACAAAATTTATGATAATGGCTATTTATCAACGATTGCTCATGAAACTCTATACTTTTTAGACAAGAAAGTGGATACTTCTTTACCTATCATTGTTTTGGGACAAGAAAATGGGTAATTTTTTATAAAGGGAGGCTCTTTAAAAGGTGTAACAAAATTAATTTTTCAATTTTGTTACTAGGCTAATTATGCAGAAGTGTTCAAATGATTAAACCATTAGATGTTATATGATGATTTAAATACCTATAAAAAAACTACATTCTATATAGAATGTAGTTTTTTTACTAATTTATTTATTTTTCACTTCACTTTTATAGAAATTGTATAACTGCTCTATAGATGGACTAGATAAAAGAGGAATTGCCCTCTCAACTAATTCTCTATTCCAATCAAACCAACGCATTTCCATTAACATACTAATTTCTGTATCAGTGAACCGTTTTTTTATTTCTTTAGCGGGATTACCCCCAACTATAGTATATGGTGGAACATCTTTAGAAACTACAGATCCAGCTGCAATAATTGCACCTTCGCCAATTGTAACACCAGGCATGATTATAGCATTCATACCAATCCAAGCATCACTTTTTATGACTGTATCACCCTTCGGTTCAAATGATTGCTTTATTTGCTCAACGAATGGATAAACTGTAACCCATTCTGAGTGGTGGTTATGATTACCCCCCATTAATATGACAACTCCAGTTGCAATACATACATAATTTCCAATTATGAGTTTATCAAGATGCCAACCCATTTGTTCAATTGGATTGAAAAGCGCTCGAGACTTAACATCTCCCCACAAATATCTTACACAACTATCTTCAAAATTTTGATGTCCATAATATCCTGAATAATAGGAGTACTCTCCTACTTCAATA
>NZ_JBBOWS010000001.1:5082500-5274519 GCF_038007205.1 Bacillus sp. FSL E2-8887 | reverse complement strand
TAATGTTCTTTCTTTTTCCTGTCTACTATAAGGGGATCATATCATATGCCCGGTCGTCTTTTTAATTTTTTCTTTCCTTCAAGTCTTTTAAAAGCTGTATCAGTTCAGCTTGTTGTTTTATATTTTTACGACCGTTTCGATTAATTGCTGCAAGCTCGCAGGCAACTCCAGCAGCAAAGAAAAACAATAAACTTTCTAACATATAAAATCCTCCAGTTGCCTATTAAACAGCTTGACGCAATTGCTTTTCTTGCAAAATTTGTTTATTTATATTTTCTTCTTTTCTCTGACAAACATTATTACGAATAAGCGCTGCAATAACAAATAATGTTCCTAATACATCAAATGTCGTTATTTTATATCCTTGCATCATCATAATAACTAAAGTAGTAATTGGCACAAAGTTAATAAATAAAATACCATTAATGGATGATAAGATTTTCACACCGTAGTTCCAAGCAAGTAGCGCTACAATACCTGGTAATGTCATCATAAATAACAAATCATACTTCACAATAGAAATCGTTTCCATACTTGGAACAGATACATATCCAAGCACTGTAATGACCACAGTTATAATCCCTGTGACAGTTGTACCCAATACACATGTCAAAGTAGAATAGCGTAATGTTGACCAATCGCTACACGTTTGACCACCCATCGTATAAATCACCCATCCTACAACACCAACAAATATAAATGCTAGCGAAAACATGTTATCTTTCAATGTTAAAAAGAAACTCATATCACCTTTCGTAATAACAAATATAGCCCCTACAAACGCGATAATCATGCTCGTTATCATATATTTCTTCGGCTTTATATTTTTATATCCCCATAAAATACAAATTGAAATCATTGGCATAAGCGCCTCCATAATAGAAGCTACCATTACACCTGATTTTCCCATTAACATTTGTCCTAGAAAAATTAATACATTATATACGGTGAAAGCCATTGTTCCAAAAAAGACGAGTAACTTCCCTCTTCCTTCTAAGCGAAATGCCTTCTTTCCTTCTTTCATTAGCAATAATACAATCAATACAATTGCTACCGCACCATAACGAATAAACGAAAAATAAAATGGATCTATGTATTCTAGAGCATGATCAGCAACCGGAAACATCGCTCCCCATGACATACTTGCAATTAAACATGCCAAAGCACCTATTATCATTTGACCTTTTCTCACCACAATCCCCCGCTTCTTTCTATTTGCACAAAGAGAATTGTAAAAGAAAAAATATATCACGTAAAATGATTCAAAATGATGTTAACTATCATTTATAATGATAGTTAACATCAAGGAGGAGCATAAAATGGAATTACGAGACTTACAAATCTTCCAGAGCGTTGCCGACCGCGGTAGTGTAAGCGGCGCAGCAAAGGAATTAAATTATGTACAATCAAATGTAACCGCACGTATTAAACAATTAGAAAACGAGCTGAAAACACCTCTCTTTTACCGTCATAAGCGAGGCATGACTTTAACAGCTGAAGGAAGAAAAATGCTCGTTTACGTTCATAAAATTTTGCAAGATGTTGAAGAGCTAAAACAAGTGTTTTTAGATAGTGAAACACCATCTGGCATATTAAAAATTGGTACAGTCGAAACAGTCAGTACATTACCTACCATCTTGTCTTCTTACTATAAAAGCTATCCAAATGTCGATTTATCATTACAAGCCGGTCTAACGGAAGAACTTATTAGAGAAGTACTTGATCATCAATTAGATGGCGCCTTTATATCAGGTCCTATTAAACATCCACTAATTGAACAATACGATGTTAGTACTGAGAAATTAATGCTTGTTACACAAAATAAAGCTTTTCATATAGAAGAATTCACTACGACGCCCCTACTCGTTTTTAATCAAGGATGTGGATACCGTTCCAAACTTGAACTATGGCTTAAAGATGAAGGTTTGCTACCAAAAAGAATTATGGAATTTAACATATTAGAAACTATATTAAATAGCGTAGCGCTCGGTCTTGGGATTACACTCGTCCCCCAGTCTGCGGTGCAGCACCTTTCTACAGCAGGTAAAGTCCACTGCCATCCAATTCCGGAGAAATACGGCAGTATTTCAACTGTTTTCATACGCCGTAAAGATAGTTACATGACCAATTCGATGCGCAGCTTTTTAAAAACAATTAAAGAGCACCATCATATCAATATGCTTTGAAGGACATTCTTACACGAATGTCTTTTTTTCTTACAAAAGTGTAAGTCTTACGTAAGCCAATTCGATAGTTGCAGACTGCTATATTTCATATAATTAAGACAGAAAGCAGGGCAACAACAATTCGAAAAGGAGCGGATACGCATGATGAACAAAATGAAATCAAACAAATTTTTCAATACAATGGGCATGGTGCTATCCGCACTTGTCGATGCAAAAGCAGTCGCAACTACATTAAACAAATAAGGAGAGATTATAATGAACAACATTACTTTCAACAAATCAGACTTTATCCCGCATTAACGGGCAGTAAGACTCCCACTTCAAAATTCAGCGAAATCAAAGAAGTTAGGTTTGGGATCAACTGCCCGTAAAAGCCCGATTGGTGAGGGCTAATAATCAGCGAGGGATACCCCGCCCTCACTGATTAAAGTTTCACTTTATCGAACTTGCAAGTGGAGCTACGCTTCTTACTGCATTCATTTATGCACTTGCTCAAAGTCTTATTTAACACTTTGTTTCCCCCAACCCCTTTATATATAGAAAAGGCTGCTCGTCTTATAGACAAGCAGCTTTTTAGTTTGTTTCATATATAATTTGGCCTGTTTTGCTTATATCATATCCACCAATTGCTTTTAATTCATTGCGAAACTCTTCAGATTGCAAAATTCCTTTTATAACCTCAATAAGTTCCTCATTTTCTTTATTCTTCAGAAGTACTAAATCATACTGTTCTTTCATTATTGGAATAAAGTCTACGTTCACAATTTGGGAAAACTTTTCTGATCCTACCCCAACATCAGCTTTTCCATTCGCGACTTGCGAGGCAACGCCAAGGTGATTCGATTCTTCCCATTCATACCCGTTAATATCTTCTTTACTTAATTTTTGAATTCGCAATTGCTCATCCACTAGCACCCTAATACCAGAACCTTTTTCTCGATTTACAAATCGTATAGATGACTGAGCTAAATCAGCCCATGTTTTTATATTTTGTGGGTTCCCTTTTTGCACATAAAACCCAACATTTCTTGCTAATAAATTCATCATAATATATGGTTGTCCAACTAAAATACGTTTTACGTAAGGAACATTATATGTACCCGTTTCACCATCAAATAAGTGTAAACTAACGACGCTTCCTTCTCCTTGGTACATCTTCACTAAACTCGTTAAACTACCTTGATACGCTCTCAATATATTAGAATTTGGCAATCGATTTTCTATATGCTTTGCCAACATATCTAACGTTAGTTCTTGACCACTAATGATGCGTGTATTCGAACTACTAATTTCGTCCTTCTTTACAGGAGTAAATTGTACCTTCCCTGTTTTCATTTGCTTTATATATTGTTCTAAATCAGCTGCATCAATGCGCATTTGTCTACCAACCCTATAAGAAGGAAGTTCTCCTTTTTTAATTAGGTCGTATACAGTTAATTTTGATACTTTTAATCGCTTTGCTACTTCTTCCGTTGTGTAGGAATGATGATCCATAGACGATTCCTCACTTTCTTCCCTCATTGTAACAAAGAAAAGAATATTTCTCCTAGTTTTTAAAAACAACTATATCGTTCAAATTATATTCAATTATAACTAGTTATATTTAGTTATAATTAGTTATAATTAATTTAGTAAACGAAGGGAGATTTTTTATGAACAAATTTACTTTACGATCCATTGGGGTACTTATACTTTCTTTTCTTCTTATATTCAGTGTAGCTTGTTCAAGTGCAGAAAAGTCAGCTGCTAAAGAGGGAGAATCAGTGGAGCTGACTATATCAGCTGCTGCAAGTTTACAAGATGCATTAAAAGAAATTGAAAAGCAATATAAAGAGAAAGAACCAACTATTCAACTTTCTTTTAACTTCGGTGCTTCTGGTGCACTTCAACAACAAATTGAGCAAGGTGCACCTGCTGATTTATTCTTCTCTGCAGCAGAGGATAAATTCCAAACTCTTGTTAAAAAAGGATTTATTAATGAAAAAGAAGGGAAAAACCTTCTTGGAAATGAACTAGTTCTAGTCATTCCAAAAGATAGTGCTCTTACAAAACTTCAAGATTTAAAGGATGAGAAAATCAAGAAAATCGCACTTGGTACACCCGAATCTGTACCTGCAGGAAAATATGCAAAAGCTTCTCTCACATATGAAAATCTTTGGAATGACGTTCAAAATAAAATCGTATTTACAAAAGATGTTCGCCAAGTGTTAACATATGTAGAAACAGGTAATGTTGATGCTGGTATTGTATATAAAACAGACGCTCTCGTTTCAGACAAGGTAAAAATTGTAGAAGCGGTAGCAGCTAATTCTCATGAGCCAATCCACTATCCTTTAGGTGTTATAAAGGAATCTAAGCATAAGAAAGAGGCGACTTCATTCTATGAGTATTTACAATCAAAAGATGCACAATCTATCTTTAAGAAATATGGATTTACAATCCTGCCATAATCGCTATGAGCTTTGATGCAATTTTGTCACCTGTCTTTCTATCCTTGCGAGTAGCTGCGTGCGCCACAATAATCGTTACGATCTTAGGAACGATTATTGGACGAGCATTAGCGCGCTCCTCGTGGCGATATAAAGTACTACTAGAAACTATTTTCTTATTACCAATGGTGCTTCCACCAACTGTTATCGGCTTTTTTCTAATTATCATTTTTGGAAATAACAGTCCCATTGGAAAGTGGATTGAATCATTATTTCAGCAGTCCATTATGTTTACATCTACTGCTGCTATCATTGCTTCTACAGTCGTTGCATTTCCGCTCATGTACCAATCAGCAAAAACAGGATTTTCTATCGCAAATGTACAAATTGAAGATGGCGCGCGCGATCTTGGTGCAAGTGAATATCAAGTTTTTCTACATGTTACACTCCCGCTTGCATTCCCCGCACTACTTAGCGGTATGATTTTAAGCTTTGTTCGCGCACTCGGTGAATTTGGTGCAACTTTAATGTTTGCAGGAAATATACCTGGCAAAACTCAGACGATTCCAACGGCGATTTATATGGCTATTGATGCAAGTAATATGCAACTAGCTTGGACGCTTGTAATCATAACGATTAGTATGTCCCTTCTATTCTTACTATGCATTCAACTCATTAATAGAAGAATTACTACTTCTTAAAGCAACTTTCGACAAAAGTTGCTTTTTATTTCCCGGAAAATAAAATGATTTAATTAATAACTGAATTTTTTCTCTTATTTAAATATACATTTTATTTGAATTCACTTTCTAAAATAGGTAATTTCCTGTTATTATATGAAAGTGTTTCAAAAAATGAAGAAATGAAAACGCATTTATATCGTAAATTCTTCATCCTGTTTTAGCGATCGGTAATCTTCTACTCTATTAGTGGGGCATTACCGATCGTTAGAACGCTATGTAATTATATTGGTATAGAAAACCGAAGGGAGTCTTGTAATGGACATTTTATTAGCGCTTCTTCCTGCAATCGCATGGGGAAACATCTTATTAGTAAGCGTAAAAATGGGCGGTGGTGCATATAGCCAAACGGTAGGTATGACAATCGGTGCTCTATTCTTCGCAACAACTATGTATGTATTTACTCAACCAACTTTAACAATGACAGTCTTGATTGTTGGCTTTATTTCAGGTTTATTCTGGGCTTTAGGACAAGTAAACCAATTAAAAACAGTTGAAAGACTAGGTGTTTCAACTACTGTAACTATTTCTACTGGTATGCAACTTGTTGCAACTTCTATCTTTGGAGTTATCGCTTTTCGTGAGTGGACTACTACTACAACGATTGTTCTGGGAACGATTGCAATCCTATTAATCGTAGTTGGTGTAGTATTCACATCACTAGATGATAAAGAAAATGCACAGCCACCAGGACAATTGAAAAAGGGACTTCTTACTTTAATTGTTTCTACTTTCGGCTATCTTGTATATGTAATTATTATTCGTTGGTATAATATCGATGGTTGGTCTGCTATTTTACCACAGGCAGTTGGTATGTTCGTTGGTGCGGTTGTACTGACGTCTAAACATAAACCATTTAACAAATATGCAATTCGTAATGCTGTATCTGGTTTACTTTGGGGAACAGGAAACTTATTCTTACTTCTTTCATTACCACGTGTCGGAGTAGCGACAAGCTTCCCATTATCTCAAACTGGAATCGTTATCTCAACATTCGGTGCGATTGTCTTCTTAGGTGAAAAGAAAACAAAACGTCAATTGATCTTTATTGCTCTAGGTAGTGTTTTAATTATCGGCGGCGCTGTATTGCTTGGTATGACAAAAGCATAAATTCACACTATATTTAAACCCCCTGAAACGTATATGCTTCAGGGGGTTTTTTGATTACAATTATTTTCTAAATATAATTATTTACACGTTCTCGCTCTTTATGGTTTTTCTTCCATTCTAGCAAGCCATCGATACATAAAAATAGATTAATAATAGCTAATACTAACATGACGTATAAGCCCGTTGAAATATAAATCACAATGCTAACTATGTTATACAAAATCCATAAATGCCAATTTTCTAAGATTTTTCGGCTCAGCATAAATTGAGCTACTAATCCTAATACAGCGTTTAAAGCATCTAAATATGGACTTGTCGATTCTAAATAACGGACTTGATAATATCCCCAACCAATCCAAGCAACTAAAATAAAAAATATATAAATAATCCATCCTTTCAAATCTAAGCGAACTGTCGGTTTTACCTTCTCCTCCCCACTACGCGCAATCCAGTAATACCAACCGTACACATTAAATATAAATTGGAAGGCTGCTAATACTGCCATTGCGTATAAGCCTTGTGTAGTGAAAATATACAGAAATACCGCAACTGTAATCATCCCAAATAAAAAGTTTGATACCTTTTCCCTTGCAAGTAACCAAACATTAATAATCCCCATAACCGATGCGAAAATTTCAATATAACTTGATCGGATATAGAACCCAACTAATATGCAAATAATACTAGAAATGAGTAAAAAAAGTGGACTTCTAACCATATTTATCTCTCCCCAGATATGTAATAAACTCCCTATCAACAGTATAAGAAATAACTCTTATACTTACTATAAATTTTCTCCTGTAAAACTCCCCACTCATCTATTCCACTTACGATAAGCCGTTTCTTTTTACAAAATTCTCTTAAAAATGTTATCGTTTTTTATAACATATTCTCATCAGAAAGGAATAAAGGATATGCCTAATAAACATCGAATTTTATTTATTGGTGCCGGTCGTATGGCAGAAGCTATATTTGCTGGACTACTTACAACAAGTAAAGAATACATCGAAGAAATTATTGTTTCCAACCGAAGTAACATAGAAAAACTAACGCAATTACAAACTCAATATGATCTATCGATTACAACAGATTGGAAACAGCATATTAAATCTGTAGATACAATCGTTTTAGCAATGCCGCCTGTCGCACATGAACAGCTATTAGCGGATCTATCCCCTCTTCTAACTAATCAATTTGTCGTGACAGTTGCTGCCGGAATCGGACCATCTTATCTAGAAGAAAGACTTCCCCAAGGGACACCTGTTGCTTGGATTATGCCAAATACAGCTGCTGGGATTGGAAAGTCTATCTCCTTATATACGACGGGACATTCTGTAGATGAAACACATCAAGAAACGTTACAACTTCTTTTAAAAGGTATCGGTACCTCACAGTTTTGTACCGAAGAGGAAGTTCACCAACTTACCGCAGTTACTGGTAGTGCACCCGCTTTTCTCTATCACTTTGCTGAAGGTTTAATTGAAGCAACGAAAAGCTATGGTATTGATGAGGAAACAGCAAAACACCTTGTCATTCAAATGATTGCTGGCTCTGCCGCTATGCTCCAGCAAAATCAGGATCCAGCTATGCTCCGCGAACAAGTAACAACACCAGGAGGTTCAACGGCTGAAGGCTTAAAAGTTCTATATGAAAATAATTTTTCAGAAGTCATTCAACAAGCAGTTGAAGCGACCAATAAAAAAGCTAGGGGGAATTAATATGACTTTAACAAGTTTAAACGACTATACAACATTACATAACGGCGTGAAAATGCCTTGGTTCGGCTTGGGTGTTTTTAAAGTTGAAGATGGTACAGAAGTAATTGATTCTGTAAAAGCAGCTATAAAAAATGGATACCGTAGTATCGATACTGCTGCGATATATAAAAACGAAGAAGGCGTTGGACAGGCAATTCAAGAATCTGGTATTCCTCGTGAAGAGTTATTCATCACTTCAAAAGTCTGGAATAGTGATCAAGGTTACGAGTCAACACTACAAGCATTTGAAACTACATTAGAAAAATTAGGTCTAGAATATTTAGATCTATATTTAGTACATTGGCCTGTAAAAGGAAAATACACTGAATCATGGAAAGCTTTAGAGCAGCTTTATAAAGATGGTCGTGTTCGTGCTATCGGTGTGAGTAATTTCCATATTCACCATTTGCAAGACGTATTTGAAATTGCAGAAATTAAACCAATGGTTAACCAAGTGGAATACCACCCACGTTTAGCACAAGAAGAATTACATGCCTTCTGTAAAGAACATAACATCCAGCTTGAAGCTTGGTCACCATTAATGCAGGGGCAGCTACTTAATCACCCAACATTACAAGAAATCGCTACGAAATATAATAAATCGACTGCACAAGTTATTTTACGTTGGGATCTACAGAATGAAGTTGTAACAATCCCTAAGTCTATTAAAGAACACCGCATTATTGAAAATGCAAACATCTTTGACTTTGAATTAAGCTCGGATGATATGAAAGCAATTCAAGCTTTAAACGAAAATCATCGCGTTGGTCCAGATCCAGATAACTTTAACTTCTAGTAGGGAAACCACTGCCATATGCAGTGGTTTTTTTATTTTTAATAAAACTGAAAATTTAAACTATATTCCATTTGATTGACACTTCATTATCTAAGGTGTAAGATTTTGAATTATCAAAGAAACACAAAAATTAATAAAATTTATTTGTTTACTCATTGTATCAAGAGAGGTGGAGGGACTGGCCCTTTGAAACCTCGGCAGCAGGTTCATTTTGAATACTGTGCCACTTCCTGCAAGCTTTGTGCTTGAAAGATAGAATGAGGGACTTCGTTTATATACGGGTGCATAACTTGTACGTAAAAATCCCTCTTTCTCAATACGAAAAGAGGGATTTTTTGTTTTTCATTTCCCTCATCATCATCCAATCTTATTAACTATTTAGGAGGAAAATCAAATGAAAAAGAAGTTTGTACCCGGTATTGCATCAGTTGTAGGAGTAAGTATTTTATTATCTGGTTGCGGTAGTTATAAAAACGAAGCGAGCGGAGCAAATGCAAAAGATGAGGCACCTAGTAAGCAAGTTTTAAACTTATCTTCACCTACTGAGATTCGAACAATGGATACGGCTCGTGCTACAGATACTGATTCTGGTCAAGTAATGAGAAACGTATTTGAAGGTTTATACAATCTTGGCGAAGGTAATAAACCTGTTCCTGGCGTTGCGAAATCTCATGAAGTAAGTGCTGATAAAACGAAATACACATTCCATTTACGAGATTCAAAATGGTCGAACGGCACACCTGTAACAGCGAAAGATTTTGTCTTCGCTTGGCAAAGAGCTGTCGATCCAGCAACAGCTTCTGAATATGCTTTTTTATTCCTGGATATTAAAAACGCTAAAAAAATTAATAGCAAAGAACTCCCATCCGATCAACTTGGTATAAAAGCAGTTGATGACCATACGTTTGAAGTAGAATTAGAGCGCCCTGTTCCATATTTTATTAGCTTAACGGCGTTCCCAACATTTCTACCAATCAACGAGGAATTCTTTAAAGCACAAGGTGATAAGTACGCTTTAGAAGATAACAAAATCTTGTACAACGGAGCTTTTACACTAAGCGATTGGAAGCATGAACAAAGCTTTAAATTTAAGAAAAACCCTACCTATTGGGATAAAGATAATGTCAAACTCGAAGAAATCAATTTCAACGTTGTGAAAGAGAAATCAACAGAAGTAAATTTATTCGAATCCAAACAATTAGACCGTATAAAACTAACATCTGACTTCGTTGATAAATATAAAAAGGATGCTAACTTTAAAGAACGTCCGAACGTAGGGGTACAGTTTTTACGTATGAATCAGCAAAACAAAATACTTCAAAACGTTTCTGCACGCCAAGCAATCGATCAAACAATTGATCGAAAATCTTTTGTAAATACGTTATTAAATGATGGCTCTACACCAACCTTTAGTCTCGTGCCGAAAAACTTTGCAAAAGGGCCTGATGGAAAAGACTTCCGTACTGCAAACGGCGATTTAACAAAAGTTGATACAACATCTGCACAAGAATTATGGAAGAAAGCAAAAAAAGAACTTGGTTCTGAAAAGATAACATTAGAATTATTAACAAGTGATGGTGACCTTGAGAAGAAAACTGGTGAGTTCCTAAAAGGACAACTAGAAAAGAATTTAGATGGCTTAACGGTAAATATAAAACCGCAACCACGTAAACAACAAGTTTCACTCTTATTAAAAGGTGACTACGAGATTGGAATTGACGGTTGGAGCCCTGACTTTGCTGATCCAATTACATTCCTTGAACTATTTACGACAAATAACCCTTACAATTTAGATCGTTACTCTAATAAAGAGTTTGATGACACAATTGAAAAAGTTAAAACTACTTTGGCTGGTGATGAAAAAGCTCGCTGGGAAGCGTTACTAGCATCAGAAAAAATCTTATTTAAGGACTCTGTTATTGCTCCTCTTTACCAAAAAGGAGAATCTTATTTAGAGCGTTCTTATGTGAAAGGCATTGTGCAAGTCGACTTTGCAGGTCAATTAAACTTCAAATGGGCAAAAATTGAAAAATAAAGTGAAACTTTAATCAGCCCTCACCAATCGGGCTTTTACGGGCAGTTGATCCCCCCTAACTTCTTTGCTTTCACTGAATTTTGAGGTGAGGATCTTACTGCCCGTTAATGCGGGATAAAATGCAACTTAGATCATCGTGTTCTCACCCACACCCATTGTTTTTTTAGCAAAATATATTAAAAGCAGATTCCCTAATATGAGGAAATCTGCTTTTTCAATATATTATTCCAAGAAATTAACACTCCACTTTTTATTATTGACATATAGTTCTTTCCAGTGTTAATATTCTAAATAATCAAAGAAACAAAATATTTTACCATCAAAATGTAATGTCTACTAAGTTGAAACATATAACGATAGATTATAGTTCAACATGTATATACATATAGAATACCTGATTACCTATATACACATATTTATAATAGGTTTTCTCTCCTTCTATAGCTACACTTCAAGACATGGACATTATGACGTTACGAACAACACATTTAGGGAGGAAAGAACAATGAAGAAAAAAGTTGTACCTGTTGTTGCATCTGTTTTAGGGGCAAGTCTACTACTAACTGCTTGCGGGGGAAATAAAGATAATGCAGGCGGAGCAAAAGCGAACGATAAAGCACCTGATAAACAAGCGATTAACTTATCATTTGCTTCAGAAATTCCAACAATGGATGTTGCAAAAGCGACGGATGGGGAATCCATGAATGTAATGAGAAATGTTTTTGAAGGTTTATATGCTATAGGAGAAGATAATAAACCGATCCCTGGTGTTGCTGAATCGGTTGACATTAGTCCGGATAAAACAAAGTATACTTTCCATCTTCGTGATTCAAAATGGTCAAACGGTACTCCTGTTACAGCAAAAGATTTTATTTTCGCTTGGCAACGTGCCGTTAACCCTGAAACAGCTGCTGAATATGCATTCTTATTCTTTGATATAAAAAATGCGAAACAAATAAACCAAAAAGAAGTAGCAATCGATCAATTAGGCGTTAAAGCTCTTGACGATAAAACTTTAGAAGTACAACTGGACCGCCCTGTTCCCTACTTCTTAAGCTTAACGACATTTGCAACATTCTTACCAATCAATGAAGAGTATTTAAAATCTCAAGGCGATAAATACGGTTTAGAAACAAATCATTTAATTTACAATGGTGCTTTCACATTAGATAACTGGAAACATGAACAAAGCTTCCAATTGAAGAAGAACCCTAACTATTGGGATGCTAAAACTGTAAAACTAGAAGAAATCAACTTCAATGTCGTTAAAGATAAATCTACAGAAGTTAACTTATATGATTCAGGACAAATTGATCGTGTTGCTTTAACTGCGGAGTTTGTTGATAAGTATAAGAACGATTCCAACTTCAAGGAACGCGCTGAAGTCGGTATCCAATTCTTACGACTAAATCAGAAAAATGCAGTATTAAAAAATCAACATGCACGCCTCGCTATTAACGAAGCAATGAATAAAAAAGCATACGTAGAAACAATTTTAAATAACGGTGCAATCCCAGCAGAAGGAATGGTTCCTGCGAAATTCGCAAAAAGTCCAGACGGTAATGACTTCCGTAAAGAGAATGGAAATCTAGTCAAAGATGATGTGAAATCTGCAAAAGAAAACTGGAAAAAAGCGAAACAAGAACTTGGTACTGACAAAGTAACAATTGAACTATTAACAAGTGATAATGCTTTAGCTAAGAAAACTGGTGAATATTTAAAAGGTGAATTAGAAAAGAATCTAGATGGATTAACAGTGAATTTAAAACCTCAACCACGTAAACAACAGTTAAAACTACTATTAAGTGGTGATTACGAAATTGGAATCGATGGCTGGGGCCCTGACTTCGCGGATCCTATTACATTCTTAGATCTATTCACAACAGATAGTGCTTATAACTTCGATAAATACTCTAACAAAGAGTACGACGAGCTTATTCGTAAAGTAAAAACTGATTTAGCTGGTGATGAAAAAGGTCGCTGGGAAGCAATGAAGCAAGCTGAAAAAATCTTATTACAAGATGGTGCTGTCGCTCCTTTATACCAACAAGGTCGCTCTTACTTACAACGCTCTTTCATTAAAGGACTTGTAACAACTGACTTCGGCGGTGAATTTAACTACAAGTGGACAGAAGTTGCAAAATAATAAACACTAGTAAAAAAGGTATCCCACGAAGGATACCTTTTTTACTTTATGCTTCTTTAACTACAGAACTTCCCCTCTTTACTATCACTTTTATACCTATAGTGATTCCCGCTACCAATTGTGTAACTAGTATAATAAGTAATAACGAAATAATATTTTCCACTAAATTAACTCCACCAAATATTATTGTGTAATAACCATTCGCTGCATATGTTGCGGGAAATAATCCACCGATTGTTTAATATGTTTTAGAAAGCATCACTGCATTTCCAAATACAGCGATACTTATTTGTGTTAATGATTAGAAAGCGCAAAGATATTTTTTAAAAATCCCCATATACATACAAATTACTTTCAATTTAATTAATGCGCATGTGTGTCCCCCTTAAGGAAATAATTTATTAGGTTTATACATAATTACATAAAATTAGGAAAAACTTGTATAGAAAGAAGTTACATAAGGAGGAATTTATAATGAGAATTTTACTATCAATTTTATTAGCTCTTATGCTAGTACCTGCATTAACAGGATGTAAAGCTCCTGCAAAAGAAGATACAACTTCTAATAAGAAAACGACTGAAGAAGCAAAAAATGAGGCTCCTGCAGATTTAAAACTAAACTTTAATGAATTTGATTTAAAGGCAGACTATCAAGATACGAAGAAAGACTACGAAGCTGATTATAAAAATGTAGCAGCGGACAAGAAAATGGAAGCAAAGATTGAAGACCATAAAACAGATGTAAAGTTCACAGGCGACGAGGCTATTACAAAATTAAGCCCTCTTCTACAAGAATTAAAATTCGATAAAAACACACCAGATCAAGAAGTAATTGATCAAGTAGTCAATGTATTCAAACTTGATAAAGACTACCAAAAATTCGATTTAGAAGTTGTCTTCTCTGATGGAACGAAAAAAGAATATAAAAGAGAAATAAAATAAAGAAGTAGGCGGTTGCCTACTTCTTTATTTTTTAATTTTTACGTATCTTAGTTCTGGACTAGAACCGATAATGAATTGGACGCCAGATACTGATGATTTTTGTAAATACGAAGCGCTTGGGAAAATAATTGGGATTAATGGTGTTTCATCAAACATAATGTCTTCTGCTTTATGCAATATATCAAAACGTTTATTTTCATCTTGTTCTGTTTTTGCTTGATTAATTAAATTATCAAATTCTTTATTGTACCATTTCGCATAGTTACTTGGACCATCACCTGCATATAATTCTAAACGGGCACTAGGGTCTAAGTTAGAACCTCCCCATCCCATATAAGCTAATTGGAAATCACTTTGCTTGTATGTGTCGATGTAACTCTTCCACTCTTTATTTTCTAATTTAATATCTACACCAAGGTTTTTCTTAAACATTTCTTGCATTGCTTCTGCTACTTTTTTATGTTGTGTATCTGTAGTGAATTTTAATGTTACTTCAGGTAATGTAGACCATCCTTGCTCTTTCATGCCCTCTTCTAATAATTTTTTCGCTTCTGCTGAATCAAATTTTACGTAATCGCCTTTTTCTTTACGGAAATCACGACCACCTTGTGTTTTTGCCCCTTCTGGAACAAAAGCATATGCTTCTTGTGCATTATTTTTATACAGTTTTTCAACGATAAACTTACGATCAACCGCTAATGAAAATGCTTTACGTACTTTTGCATTTGTAAACGGCTCTTTTTCTACGTTAAACGAATAAATATAAGATGAGAATCCTGCAACACGCTTATATTCTTTGTTTCCTTTTTCTTTTTCAATCATCTCTTGTGGTAAGCTACTTAGCAAATCTAATTCT
This sequence comes from Bacillus sp. FSL E2-8887, assembly GCF_038007205.1. Classification (NCBI taxonomy): domain Bacteria; kingdom Bacillati; phylum Bacillota; class Bacilli; order Caryophanales; family Bacillaceae; genus Bacillus; species Bacillus sp. FSL E2-8887. The sequence continues at coordinate 5,259,522 of NZ_JBBOWS010000001.1, read as the reverse complement.
TTTGACTTGTACAATTGGTACGCTGTTTTAGAATCTGGAATAATACGAAACTCAATTTCTTTTAATGTTACCTTTTTATCATAGTATTCTTTATTTTTTTGTACTGTAATAGCTTGGTTATGCTTCCATTCTTTTAACGTGAATGGTCCGTTCGTAATTAACTCTTTTGGATCTGTTTTTAATTTATTATTATCAATTGATTTTTTAGATAATGGAATAAATAATGAACTTGCTAATTTTTGTTTAATAGAAGCAACTGGGTGCTCAAGTGTTACCTTTAATGTTTGAGGATCAACGACTTGAATACCAACTTGTCCTTCTTCACCTTTTCCAGTATTATATGCCTCTGCTCCTTTAATAAAATACATTTCTGTCGCATTCATAGAACCTGTTTTCGGGTTTAATAATCGCTTCCATGCGAACTCAAAATCATTTGCTGTAATAGAAGAGCCATCTGACCATTTAATATCTTTCTTTAAATGAATTGTATATTCAGTTCCATCCGCATTTACTTCTTCTTTCTCTGCCAATTCATTTTGATATTTCCCATCACTATCTTGCGTATATAAACTTGAAAACAACTGTCCAATTATGTAACCTGACGTGCTATCTGTCGCAATGGCAGAATCAAGCGTATACGGATCACTGCTAATATTCGTTACTAATCGATCCCCGTCTCCCTTACCAGCACTCGCCTTTTGCGTCTCTTTCTTACCGCAAGCAACAGAAGTAATTGCTAAAACAGTCATAATGACAAATAATAAAAACTTCTTCATCCTACATTCTCCTTTAACCTGAAATTTTTGGTGTTGATGCTAATAATGTTTTTGTATAAGAATGTTGTGGATTACGGAATACTTCTTCCGTATTTCCAAATTCAACAAGTTCTCCTTTGTATAAGACAGCCACTTTTTCACATAAATAGTGAACCATCGGTAAATCATGTGCGATAAATAAATATGTATAGCCTTGTTCCTTTTGAATCTTTTGCAGCAAATGTACAATTTGGATTTGCAGTGAAACATCTAATGCTGAAATTGGTTCATCAAGGATTAATACTTCTGGCTCACATAATAGCGCTCTTGCAATGGCAATACGTTGACGTTGTCCACCGCTAAATTCGTGGGGATAACGATCAATATATCGTCTATCTAATCCAACACGCTCTAGTGCATCACCTGCGACTTTATCTTTCAATCCTTTATCGCCTAAACCGAATGAAATATAGCCTTCTGTTACAATATCGCGTACTTTCCAGCGCGGATTTAATGCAGCTGTGGAATCTTGAAAAATGAACTGTACTTTCTGCAAGAAATCCCGCTTATGAGCTGACTTCAGCTTGTGAACAACTTGACCGTTATAATCAATTTCACCAGACGTTGGACGCTCGATCCCAGCTATGAGCTTACCAAGTGTTGTCTTTCCAGAACCACTTTCTCCAATAATGCCAAGCGTTGTTCCTTTTGGGATAGAAAGTGACATACCTTTTAACGCTGCGATTTCTTTATTTTTACTTCCATACGTTTTCGTTACTTGCTTTACAGTAATTGAATCTGTCGTCATGAGGCATTCACCCTCTCTTTTGATTTCGCTTTATTATGCTCCAGAATATGCTGCCAGCAATGTGAACTATGCTCCTCAGAATATGTTGTTCTCTCTGGGAAGCGATGAATACATTCTTTTATCGCTACAGGACAACGATTCACAAACGGGCATCCAAAAATATTTAACGTTTCAATTGAAGGTGTTGTTCCCTCAATTGCTCTAAGTACCTTTTCTGAATCATCCATATTCGGATTTGCTTGCAATAAACTTTTTGTGTAAGGGTGCTTAGGTGAGCCAATTACTTCTTGTATCGTTCCTTTTTCAACAACACGTCCCCCGTACATAACTACTACTCGGTCAGCTACTTCACGTACAAGTGCCAAATCATGTGTAATTAATAAAATACTCGTATTTTGTTTTTCCTTTCTTTCTTTTAACAACTCCATAATTTGCTTTTGAATCGTTACATCTAATGCTGTTGTAGGTTCATCTGCAATAACGAGCTTCGGGTGACAAGCAAATGCAATTGCTAAACAAATACGCTGCCTCATACCTCCGCTCAACTGATACGGGTATTGTTCAAAGCGTTTCTCTGCTTCATGTATCCCTAAATCATTTAGTAAGTTAATTGCAATTTCTTTTGCCTCTTTTTTCGATTTCTTTTCATGCTGCGCAATTACTTCTGTAATTTGTCTTCCAACCTTCATCGTCGGATTTAAAGATGAAAGCGGGTCTTGAAAGATAAAGGAAATATCTTTCCCGCGAATTTGATTCCATTCTGATTCTTGTAAATCCGTTAATTCCTTTGATTGGAAAGATATATTTCCATCATCAATATGAATCGATTCTTGATTTAAGCCGATAATTGATTGTGCTGTAACACTTTTCCCTGAACCACTTTCTCCGACAAGTGCAACTATTTCACCTTCGTTAATAGAAAAGGAAACATGCTTCACAATTGCTTGCTTACTATTCTCTTTTTCAACGGCCAACGTTACGTTTTCTAAAGATAAGATTTGTGCCATGTTTTTTCTCCTTTCGATTACGTTTTACGATTTTCGGATCAATCGCATCTTGCAAACCATCACCAATCGCATTAAATGCGAACATGATGAATGCAATCATGATTGCCGGGAAGAAAAGTTGCCACCACTCTCCGCTTAGTAATGTCCCGAGTGCATCGTTTGTCATCGTGCCCCAGCTCGCTGCTGGTGATTGTACTCCAAGTCCGATAAAACTTAAAAATGATTCTGAGAAAATAGCTGCTGGAATTGTGAATGATAAATTGACGATAATAATCCCTGTTAAGTTTGGAATTAAATGCCCATATATAATTTTCATATGAGATGTACCTAATCGCTCTGCTGCAATAACAAATTCTCTTTGTTTCAATGAAAGTACTTGCGCCCGAATGAGACGTGCCATGCCAATCCATCCCGTTAACGCAAGAGCTATAATAATTGTAAAAAGTCCTGGTTTCATAATGATTAATAGTAAAATAACAATCAGTAAATACGGGATACCGTATAACACTTCAATCCCTCTTATAATCCACTCATCAATTAACGTTCCAAGACGATTACGTCCTCTCACATATCCACTAAAGCCACCGATAAGTACACCAAGCCCTATATCAAGAGCTGCTGCTACCAATCCAACTGTTAATGAAATTTTCCCACCAGCCCAAGTACGCGCCCAAATATCTCTCCCTAAATCGTCTGTTCCGAACCAATGCTCACTACTAGGCGGTAAATTAGTTGCTTCTTTTACTTGTTCACTCGCAGTAAATGGCGTTAAACTTTCGCCAATAAGCGAGAAAACAATAATTAGTAATAACGTCACTGCCCCTAAAACTGCTATAGGGTTTGATATAAACTTGCGAAACACTTCCTTTTTCCGGCTAATCGTTTGCTGATCTTTATTTATCGTTAATTCTTTTTTCTCTTCATTCGTTAATAACTGGTCATTAATTTCATAAGCCCCCATTTAAACATCACCCTCCTTACGTAATAGAACGAATGCGCGGATCAACGATACGATGAATGATATCTGTAATAAAAATACATACAATTAATAGCGCACTATAGAAAATGGTTGTTCCCATAATCACCGGATAATCTCGGTTGAAAATACTGTCTACAAAATATTTTCCTAAACCAGGAATTGAAAAGATTTTTTCAATAACGAAAGTCCCTGTTAAAAGTCCAGCCATTAATGGGCCAACAAATGTAAGTACCGGAACAATCGCATTTCGAAGAGCATGTCTTATAATGATTTTCTTAATTGGTATACCTTTCGCTCTCGCTAGCTTAATATAATCACTCTGCAACACTTCAATCATATTAGAGCGAACAAATCTTGTAATAACTGCGATTGGTCCTAACGCTAATGCGAAGGAGGGTAATACAGTATGCTCAAATGTTCCCCAAGACGCCACTGGTAGTAATTCAAATTGTATGGCGAATACTTGTATAAATAGTGGTGCTAAAATAAAACTAGGAATAGAAATACCGAGAATCGCAAGCAAGCTCACACTATAATCAATCACTTTCCCATGATATAGCGCGGCAAATGTACCTGCTGCAATTCCGACTAACAATGAAATAACAAGTGCTTGTAAACCAATAATTGCCGATGGTCCAAAACCAGTTGTTATAATTTCCGATACACCTTGACCTGTCGATTGAACAGATTCGCCAAAATCAAAATGAACTACCCCATCCAAATAAGCAACATACTGATTCCATAACGGTTCATCAAGGTGATACTTCGCTCTCATGTTTTGTATTACTTCTTCAGGAAAGATTTTCGCATCTGATGAAAACGGATCACCTGGAATAATATGCATAATTAAAAATGTTACTGTCGTAATGACCCATAGCGTGAATACCATAACCGATAGTTTTTTAATAACATACACTTCAATAACCCCCTAAACAAATGAATTTACTTTGTTTTATTGACATATTTGTTGCCATTACTCCTTCTCTACTTCTTAAAACACAAAAAGCCTTGATCTTAAAAAATAAGATCAAGGCTTAATAAACGAAGGCCCATCACTTATCTTTCAAGACTTGCTTGCTGGAATTAGCACGGTGTTCCTGTTACAGAACCCGCTGCTGAGGTGTCATAGGGCCAGTCCCTCTACCTCTCTGGATAAGTAAATTACTATATTATTATTTGGTTCAAATTGTATATTTTGAATTATAATTCTGAAAAAATGAAAAGTCAATCAAATTGGATATATTTAGAAAAATCAGTTTTCTATTATATTAGTTATTGAAATTACAATCTTTCGCTTATAATAAAAAGAAATTGTATTAAAGGCGTTATAAGATGGATCCCTTACTTCTTGCTACTATAGGATTACCATTAACAATCGTAATACTTGTACTTGTCATCATCGGCTTCTATAAAGTGAAACTTTAATCAGTGGGGGTTTTGTTCATCCCCCACTGATTATCAGCCCTCACCAATCGGGCTTTTACGGGCAGTTGATCCCCTACCTAACTTCTTTGCTTTCACTGAACTTTGAGGTGGGGGTCTTACTGCCCGTTAATGCGGGATAAACTCTTCATTAAAAAGAAAAGCATCACTTCTTTTTACACTCCATTCGATAATATTACTGGCCAAACAATTTCAGAATTTCACGAAGAACAGAAGGTATTAGTATCCGAGGATGAAGACGGAGATGGTAAAAAGAAAAAATAACCTTGCGCATGCGCAAGGTTATTTTTTCGCCTCTGTTTGAAAGCGTTTATAGTATGTCGATGCTGTTGAAAAATTAATTTCTATATCACGAATCAACGATGAATCTTCTTCTTTAGCTAACTTCTGTAATTTTTTCATCGCTTGTTCTGCTTCATTTAAGAAACCAACATATAGTTCATGTTCGTCCTCTTTCGACTTCGGCACACGAATTTCTTTACGCATATGATCAATATCTTCTAACATGCCCGTCGTTACCTTCTGCACGTCTTCTTTATATTTAGCATTCGTTATTTCCTTACCGCCCTTTTCTTTTGCCACTTCCCATAACTGTAATGCTTTATTAATTTCTTTGTTCATCTTCATATCATATTTTTCATGTATTTCGCGATACACTTTCATCTCTTCTGTTTGTTCAGTAGATTGCTCTACCTTTTCTTTCGGTTCTTTCGTATCTTTATTTCCATTACACCCTGCTAGAAGGAGCATACTTCCCATTACAGCAATACCCAAAACCTTCTTCATCTCTTCTTCTCCTTTTATCTACAGCTATTACTCATTATAGTTTCTTTTATCTCCACTTGTTATTATACCGAGAACACCCTACTTTTTACACTTAAGACGAGATCTTAATATACACACCAACATTTTTGTCACAGTATCGTCACTTTATGCAAATAACTTTTGCATCACCTTACAACGCTGTATGGGTTATTTCAAAGAAATGAAAAAAGAGCTGATTCAACACATGTTTGAATCAGCTCTTTTTTATAAATTAGGCCTCTAAATTTTGTCTTTGTTGCAGTTCAAACTGCTTCTCACTTCTTCTGGCCATAAATAGATAACATAACACAGCACCAATTTCACAAAGCGCTATAACAACCCCCATCGGTAATGCGGTATTGCTTCCGCCAATACCTACTAATGGTGCAACAAGTGCTCCTGAAATGAACTGTAATAAACCTAATAAAGCCGATGCCGTTCCTGCAGCCTGTTTCTGATTTCTCATCGCTAACGAGAACCCAGTTGTTGATACAACCCCGACACTTGATACAACAAGGAATAACGAGCATAAAACACCGATTAGCCCTATTCCTAATACGATTGTAAGTAGTAATGATAGACCGCCAACAGCTGCAATAATAATACCGGAAACGAATAAAGTTTTCTCATTCACATTCCCTGCTAAACGGCCCGTAACCTGACTAGCAATAATAATACCGATACCGTTAATCGCAAAGAATAAGCTAAATTGCTGTGGTGATGCTCCGTATATGTTCTGCAACACAAACGGTGAACCAGAAATATAAGCAAACATTGCAGCTGTTACTAATCCTTGCGACAATGCATACCCCATAAATAAACGATCTTTCAGAAGCTTTCCGTATGTTGCAAGCGTTCCTGATAATCCACCTGTCTCTCTTTCTTCAGGAGGTAATGTTTCACGTAATACGAAAGTAGCTGATATTAGCATGAATACACTAATTGCTCCAAGAACGATAAAAACGCCGCGCCATGATGTGAACTGTAATAATTGCCCTCCAATAATTGGTGCCAAAATAGGCGCTGCTCCGTTTACTAACATAAGCAGTGAGAAAAACTTCGTCATTTCAGAACCTGAATACATATCACGTACCATTGCACGTGATATAACGATACCAGCAGATCCTGAAGCACCTTGTAAGAAACGTAAAAGCACTAAACTCCAAATCGATGGTGCAACAGCACAAAGTAAAGAAGAAGCAACATAAATAATAAGAGCGATAATAAGAGGTTTGCGTCTTCCGTAAATGTCACTAATTGAACCAATAAATAACTGCCCTACTGAAAGCCCAAGCAGACAAGCAGTTAATGTAAGCTGCGCGAGGGATGCACCCGTTTGTAAATCATCCGTTAACTTTGGTAAAGAAGGCAAATACATATCAATAGATAATGGCCCAATTGCCGTAAGTGTCCCTAATACAAGAATCATCCATAACCTGTTTGTCTTTACAGGTTTATATATTTCGTGATTAACTCCATTCACTTTTTCCATTCACCCTTTCATATAAATACTTAACCGTAACAATTATAGTTACAACATGAATATACGTCAAGTATACCGTATTTTCCTGTTTAATAATGTAAAAAAAGCGATAGAATCTCTATCGCTTTACTTTTTCAAATTACTATTTGTAAATTTAGATACAGATGCCATCATTTCTCCTGTGTCTAAATATGTGATTTGAATTGGATCTCCTACTTCTGTAAACATTGCATATGGGAATTTCTTCGCCGGTACCATGAATACTTTTTGCTCGTTTTCTAATAGTACGTACACAATCGTATTTTCACCTGATTTTTCTTTATACACACGTTGTACAGTACCTTCTTTTTGCGCTTCTTTCCCATTTGAAGTCGGTCTAAATGAATCACCACTTCCGCTCAGCGCATTTTTATAATTCTCAAGTGCTTCTTTTTGCGTTGAACCTGTTGCAAACACTTTTGCATTAGAAGCATATATGACAGTATGAGCACGTACTAATCCGCCGTCATCAATAACCGGTACAATCCAAGAAGGTTTACCATATACGTTATAAATAACCGGCATTGTTCCATGCCATTTCTCTCTCTTAAAGGAATTATCCACTACTTCTGTAGCAGCCGAACCATCCATAATTCCCTTTACTTCTTTTCCGTTATAGTAATACAACTTACCTGTACGCGCATCAATAAGCGAATAGCCTAGTGCAGAATCTACTCCTTCTTTCGGAGAGGTGAAATCAGTAAAATAATATAACGTTCCATCCTTACCGAAGATTGGTGTAACTCCTTCTTTCGTTCCCCACTCAGTCGGAATCTTCATATCCGTTTGTGAGAATTTTGTATTCCAAAATCCGTGAATATATTTACCAAAATACGTATTTAATGTAGATGCAGTCTCGTGATTTAATACGCCATCAACGAATTTAGGTGCCTTTCCTTTGTCGTATCTTTTCACTTCACCTGTTTGTGCGTCTACTACTACAACACCTTCTACTTCAAATCCAGATCTTCCTGAAATAAATTCACCATACGTCATTGTATAATACGGTTTCCCTTTATCATCAACTTCAAATTTTGGTTTTCCTTTAAAAACTAAATCTGGCTCTGCTTTTCGAACGACACGTTCTAATTTATTACCGAAAAACATGCTCGGCACATATTTCATTTTATAACCAAGATGCAGTTTCGCTTCCGCATCAGGATTCGTACCTGACATCGTTACGTACCCTGGAATTGTCTCAGCTTTACGTGCTTTAAAAAAGCCTGAAACTTCAATCGGTGCTACATATAAAGCCTCACCATTTACCATTTGTGGCGTTAATTCCCCTAGCTCAAAATAAGCTACTTTCGGAATATCCCCAAATACCTTTTTCATTTTATTTTCCGCTGTTTTAGGCGGAACTGTAAACGGCTGATCATTTTCAGTAAATGGCTCTGAAATATCTTTCTCGATCTTCACAACAGAATCATATTTTTTTTGCGTGATTACTATATCGTGCAAATAACCAAAATAGCCGTAACTTGCGAGTAAGACAAACATTAGAAGTCCCTTTAACGTACCTTCTAATTTCCCTACCTGCTCTTGTGAGAATAAAACAAGCCCAATTAAAATCGCTACTGCAACAGAATAATGAGTAAGAATAGAATCTGCTCGATCATCAATTAGCCAGAAATATTCATAGATTGCAATACCTATCCAAAATAAAACAGGAATAACTAAAATAGATGATTTCTTACCCTTTACAACTTTCTCATTTCCTCCTTTATCCACCGCGCGAATTTTATTACCGCTTCTAGTCCATGGAATCAAAAACAAAGTGAGAATAGCTAAAACTATAAATTTCATCAAAGGCAATGTCCCCTTTTCTTTTGTCTTCTCCATAAGTATAACAAATAAAGGGTAATCAGGTAAAAATGGGTATGATTATATTTTTTTGCTACTTAATACAATTCCACTCACTGCATATAAAATAGATGCTATATAAAAAATGGTGCCAATCGTAAAGAAATCTACTAAATATCCCGTTGCAATAACTGCTACTGCTCCTCCAACCGATGTCCACACATGATATTTTCCAATCTCATAACCAGCTTTTTTCTGTTCTACCTTTCGTGCTAACGATGTCTTCTCCGTATTACGCTGCACAGCACCTAAAATACCCATTAAAATTTGGAGAATGTATACATGCCAAACTTCTGTTGCAATAGGGAAAAAAAGCATTAATATAGCCATGGACCATGCGTATATAATTAATAACTTTCTATCACCTACCCTATCAGAGATTCTTCCAACTAACGGATATACTAGAGCTGAAGTTAAGGCAAATAAGCCGTACGCCCAGCCAAATTGCGAGAAACTATTTCCTACATTTCGAAGCAATAGTATATAAAAAGGAAATACCATACTACCTGCCATCATAATAATGCTTTGTGAGGCTACAAATCTTCTATATGTCATTTGCTATACTCCTTATAAAATAAATTCACAAACCTTTCCTCTGGGTCTACTTCCTTCTTCTTCTGAAGGAATTCTTCTATGCGAGGATACGCTTTCTTTAGTTGCTCCTTTTCCGGATAAGAATAATACGGTAAATAATAACTTCCATTATGCTTTAACGTAACATCAATCATCTTTTGAATGACCACTTTTGTTTTCTTTATTTCATCTTCAGAACGCCCTTGATTAATTAGAAGCACAAGCGCAAACATATCATCTTTCGCATAAGATAGCACCGCATTCTCATTCTTTTCTACATAGCGGATTGTAATGTTAAGAAGGTTTAATTCCTCTTCATTTAAAACGCTTCGCAAATCATCTATATACTCTGCAAAACCATCTATCGGTACAAAGTACTCTTGTAAAACTTCGGTCAAGTTTGGATTATCGTATTCCATAAAAGCACTATCAGATCTCATTACGTTATTTCGAGTTTCGTACTTACCATCTGTACGTTCAAAATAACTTCTTTGTATATCCCAAAATGCGCCCTTTCCCCAGTCACTATAACGTGATAACCCAAGTAAGAATTTCGGCGCAGCTATAATATTTTCTTCTTTTAATTTGCTGTACTCTTTCAACTTCTGTTGATCTTCTGCCAGTACATAATCTGTTACATACATTTCTTTTAAAAATGAATTTGGGGCAACAGAAATACGTGCTAAATGCATACGTATATTCTCATCCCTTCGCACTTTATTCTTAAAGTATGAAGAGTATTCTTTATAATCTAGTACTTTCGTATGCATTTCATACAATTCATCGTTTGTTAACTGTAGCGTCACATCTAAAATCACACCAAATAATCCATATCCCCCAATTACATATGGAAACAAGTCAGCATTTTCTTCTCTATTTACATTACGCACCGTACCATCTGCCATTAACAATCTGAACGACTCTACTGTATCAATCAATGCTTCATGACGAATATCACGCCCATGTACATTTACACTTAATGAACCACCCACAGTAAAAATATTTTGAGATTGCATCACTTGAACTGCAAGACCATATGGATTGATTTTCTTTTGAATGTCATTCCATGTGACACCGCTTTGTACCCTAATCCTCTTCTTCTCCGGATCGAATTCTAATATTTCATTATACCCTTTCATATCAAGCATCGTACCGTTCGGATAATACGTCTGCCCACCTTGGCTATGTTGCATACCTGCAATAGAAATCTTCTCTCCAGAAACATTTGCATCTTGCACTAACTGTTTTAATGAACGTTCATCCTCAGCATTTTCAACACGTTTAATTTTCGTTGGAAGCAACTTCCCTACATCACTCATAATAGGATGATCCAGTTGCCCTTTGTATGTATATACAGATGTCGCGAGCAACACTGTATACGCTACAATAACAACTGCTATCTTTCTTTTTTTCAAATGGCACTCTCCTCTTCTAACGTTCTTCCTCTTCATATTGTACCTACTTTCCTACGAAGAAGGTATTAACAAAAAAGAGAGAGACCCTTTATTTTAGGTCCCTCCCTCATCAAGACTGTTACTTTGCTGCTGGCAGCTGTATTGGCTCAAACTTTTCGTACGATGTATATTTTGCATTCGTAATAATGTGTGCCTTATCCTTACCATTACTACTCATAATCATATCTATCTTCGCTGATTCATATTTAAAATCTTTTGTAATGATATATTCTGCATCCACTTCTTCTATCTTTGCGTTTTGTGCTTGTAGCATTTTCTTCTGCGTTTCATCCATGCTAGTTAACATACTTTCTGTTTCTTGCCCTTTTAATGTAAATTTCAGTTTATATTTATCTCCGCTTTTCTCCATCTTCATTTTATCTAAAACTACTGCTGGTACTTCTAACTTATCTATAATATCTTGAGTCGCTTTCATTCCACCAGCGTTTAATTGCTCCTCTGGTACGGTTATAACTTCTCCTGTATTAGGGTTTTTCACCTCACCAGCAACTTTACCATCCACTGTATACACTACAACATCTGTACCAGAAATATTCATTTCAGAACGAGAATTCTTTGTCTTTGGCTCTAATTGCATCTTAGCCTTTAATATATCCATCTCTGTTCCCTCAGCTTTTATCCCTACATCATATGTCATCGTTACATTTTCTTCATTTTTAAAAGCTTCGTTCGTTTTCTTGAAAACATCCTTCGCTGCTAATTCCTTTTCTTTTTGCATAGCTTCTTTTTTCGGTTCATCAGTCTTTGTTGTTTTCTCATTGCTACACCCTACCCCCAGACTGATTGCAAGCACTAAACTTGAAATAAAAATAGTTTTTTTCATAATGTCGCCCCCTTTCTCAAAATAATATCACCTCTTTTCCTACGAAATCTATATAATTTTTAATCTTTATTCGCTATATAGCGACATGTTTGATGAGAGTTTTAAATATGATGTAAATAACAACAACTCATTTCAGGAGGTCATTATGAAGGCGATTATTTGCACACAGTATGGACCACCTAACGTTCTTCAGCTTCAAAATATAGAGAAACCTACACCTAAAAAGAACGAAGTATTAATTAAAATTCACGCAACAAGTGTAACGACTGGAGATTGTAGAATACGCGGCTTTAATAGCCCCCTCTTATTTTGGATTCCTATGCGGATCATATTAGGTTTCAGAAAACCGAGAAAACCTGTACTCGGCGTAGAGTTATCCGGTGAAATCGAGGAAGTAGGAACAGATGTAACTCAATTTAAAAAAGGTGATTCAATTTTTGCATTAACAGAACTAAACCTCGGTGGTTATGCCGAGTACACATGCGTACATGAAAGTGGATTAATAACATTAAAACCTACCAATGTGACGTATGAAGAAGCGGCAGTTATTCCTTTTGGTGGAACTTCAGCATTACATTTCCTGATAAAGGGCCGTATAAAAAAAGGGCAACAAGTGCTCATATATGGTGCCTCCGGATCAGTAGGAACAGCTGCTGTACAACTTGCTAAATATTTCGGCGCGACCGTTACGGCTGTTTGTAGTAATTCAAATTTTGAACTCGTGCAATCTTTAGGAGCTGATAAAGTAATTGATTATACGAAAGAAGATTTTACTAAGCAAGGCAAATGCTACGATATTATATTTGATGCAGTTGGGAAGTATAAAAAATCCCTTTGTACAAATACATTAACACCCAATGGAAAATATGTATCTGTTAATGGAATGATGGCCAAGGTAAGTAAAGAGGATATGATTCTATTAAAAAAACTAGTCGAAACGGAAAAACTAAAGCCCGTTATTGATAGAACTTACCGATTAGAAGAAATTGCTGAAGCTCATATGTATGTGGAAAAGGGACATAAAAAAGGGAACGTTTCGATTACCTTAAAATAAAATATATTCAGAAAATAATATTGACAATTCTTTTTGTAAGATTTACTATTAGTACCATATTTAAAAACTACATACACATACTCTTATCAAGAGTGGCGGAGGGACTGGCCCGATGATGCCCGGCAACCGAGCTTAGAACGTATAAGCTAAGGTGCTAATTCCTGCAGAACGATTTTCGTTTTGGAAGATAAGAGAGGAACCTATTTCGTCTATTCGGCACCTCTCTTATTTTTGAGAGGTGCTTTTTATTTTGGAACGTATATTAAGGGGGAATTATAGATGAAAAAGGTATTATTAAGTATTGTAAGCGGAGCTGTATTATTATTAGGTGCGTGTGGTGCTAATTCTGATAAAGAGGTAAAAGCATTAGATGAGAAAAAGATTACTGTCGGTGTAACAGGCGGACCGCATGAACAAATTTTTGAAAAGGTAAAAGAAGTGGCAGCAAAAGATGGTCTCGAAATTGATGTAAAGGTATTTAATGATTATGTAGCACCAAACGTATCTTTAGATGAAAAAAGCCTCGATGTAAATAGCTATCAAACTAAATCTTATTTAGACGTATTTAAAGCTGAACGCAACATGAAATTAACTGAAGTATTTTCCACAGTAACATTCCCTATGGGTGTATATTCTAAAAGCTTAAAAGATGTAAAAGAATTAAAAGAGGGCGATGCAATCGCTGTCCCAAATGATCCAACAAATGAGCTTCGTGCTTTAAAGCTATTTGAAAAAGCGGGTGTTTTAAAGGTTGATCCAAAAGCTACAGAAAAAGCGACTGCAAAAGATGTAATTGAAAACCCGAAAAATTTAAAGATTGTTGAATTAGAGGCATCTCAATTACCAACACAACTAAGTGAAGTAAAGGCAGCTGCAATTAATACAAACTTTGCATTAGGTGCAAAATTAAGCCCAGCGAAAGATTCTATTTTCCGCGAAGGAAAAGATTCACCATATGTGAATTGGGTCGTTGTTCGTACTGAAAATAAAGATGATGCTGTTGTTAATAAATTAAAGAAAGCTTATCAATCTAAAGAAGTAAAAGATTTCATTGAGAAAAAATTCGATGGTTCTGTTTTACCGTCTTGGTAGGAGCTGACTATAATGATTGAATTAAAAAATGTCTCCAAAGTATTTACAACAAAAAAAGGGAATGTTGAGGCTCTTAAATCAACTTCCCTTAAAGTAAAAAAGGGCGAAGTATTCGGAATCATCGGATATAGTGGCGCTGGTAAAAGTACATTAATCCGTTGTGTAAATTTATTAGAAAAACCAACGACAGGAGATATCATTGTAAATGAACAAGAGTTAACAACCTTATCGACAAAAGAACTCGCAAAGGCGAGAAAAAAGATCGGCATGATTTTTCAAGGATTCAATTTACTTAAAACCGTTACCGTTTATGAAAATATCGCACTACCCTTACGTCTATCTGGTCTTCCCAAAAATGAAATTGAAAAAAGGGTAGAAAAGTATTTACGCATTGTTGATCTCTTTAATAAAAAAGATGCCTATCCAAGTGAATTATCTGGTGGTCAAAAACAACGTGTAGCGATCGCTCGCGCACTATCTCATGAGCCTGAAGTTTTATTAAGTGATGAAGCAACGAGCGCATTAGATCCGGAAACGACCGATTCTATTCTTGATTTATTATTAAAGATCAACGAAGAAATCGGAATTACGATTTTGCTAATTACACACGAAATGAATGTCATCCAGCGTATTTGTGACCAAGTTGCTGTAATGGAACATGGGGCGGTAGTCGAAAGTGGAACCGTAAAAGATATTTTCACAAACCCACAACATGTAACAACGAAGAAATTTGTAAATAGCGCGTTTGCAGCTAAAATTCCAGAAGATGTACAGAAAGAACTACAAAGCACCGGGGAAATCGTAACACTTTCATTTATAGGAACCGCTTCAGGAGAACCAGCGTTAGCTATCGCTACAAAACGTTTCCACGTATATCCGAATATTTTATCAGGCAATATTACGCAGTTAAAACATGAGGCATATGGGAAACTGACCGTTCATATGCAAGGTGAAAAAAGTGAAGTACACCGTGCCTTATCATTTTTACAAGAACAAGGGATCATCGTAGAAGGAGGTAGAACAGATTATGGGAAACAAGTCCTTTTTGGATGAGTGGGGTAACGTAATATGGGAAGCAACAATTCAAACATTTCAAATGACATCTATTTCACTACTTATCTCTATTCTTATTGCATTACCACTCGGCGTCACACTTGTTTTAACGAGACCTGGTGGACAGCGAGAAAATAAGATTATCTATCCTATTCTTAATACAGTTATTAATATCATTCGTTCTCTTCCATTTATCATTCTATTATTCTTCATTTTACCTTTTACAAAGTTTCTAATGGGAACGTCCATTGGCGTGCAAGGTGTTATCGTACCACTTGTTGTCTTCACAGCCCCTTACATTGCCCGTTTAATGGAAACTGCTTTATTAGAAGTGGATCGCGGTGTCATTGAAGCATATCAAGCAATGGGAGTCTCTACTTTAAAAATCATTTGGCACGTTATGGTTAAAGAAGCTCGCCCGTCTCTCGTACTTGGATTAACAATCGCAACGATCGGCTTAATCGGTGCAACAGCAATGGCTGGACTTGTAGGTGCTGGCGGCCTTGGTGATTTAGCATATCGATTCGGACATTTACGCTACGAACCTGAAGTAATGTATGCAACAGTCTTTATTTTGATTATCCTCGTTCAAGGATTACAGTCTTTAGGGAATGGTGTTGCACGAAGATTGAAGAAAGATTAAAAAGAAGGTATCTCATTGAAATGAGATACCTTCTTTTTAATTATAAAATTATCTCTTAAATCCACCTTCTGAATGAATAACTTGCCCTGTAATCCATTCGGCTTCTTCGCTCACTAAAAACTTAATAAGTCTTGCTGCATCCTTTGGCTCACCAATTCTGCCGAAAGGAAACATCGGTCTTAATCCTTGCTTTATCTCCTCATTCATCCATCCTGTACTAGTTGGACCTGGATTAATTGCATTCACTGTTATCCCTAAATGGGCCACTTCCGCTGACAACGTACTAGTAAGAGCGTCAATTGCTCCCTTCGTTGTTGCATACGCTAATTCTCCTGCCATAGGTCCTTTAAATTGTCCCGACGTCATATTCACAATTCTACCACCAGATTTCTTATCAAAACCTTGGGCAAATTGACTACTTAACAATGTAGTCGCACGAACATTTACCATGTAGTGCTTATCTAGTTCTTCAGCAGTCAAATTAGAGAAATCATTATTTGTAGAATATGCTGCATTATTAATTAATATATGAGGGTACCCTAATTGTTCAGTAACTTTATTTATAAGCTGATTTGATGCATCATTCTGAGTTAGATCTAACTCCATGCTCGATACTTTGACACCGTTTTGTATCAACTCTTCTTTTAATTGTATTTGTTCATTTTCATCAACGCCCCAAGGCATCTCTTTATCGTATTCTGTCCAATACGTAAAAAATATATCGTATCCAGCCTCTGCTAACTCTTTACAAATAGCTGCTCCTATACCGTCTAGACGACTTACACCTGTAACAACTGCTATTTTATTTTTTAATTGATTCATCATATACTCCTCCAATTTTAAAGGACGCATATTTTATATAGGAGATATAAACTTTCCCACAAAAAAGACAGATACATAAAATAGGCATCTATCCTTACAAAAGGGATGTACAAGCTAAATATGCAGTCCTTGAATGATTTACAGATAGCTAAATAAACCCTCACTTATGAGAGAAAAATTCATCTATCTAATTTCTAATCATTACAAGTTCATCCACATATCGAGTCTTTGTCCCCTTTCAATATATCTCTATTATTTACTCTAACAAAAAGATTCAATATTTAAAATAGAAAAGATAATCTTCTCTCTCTTTTGGCGGAAAAATATTGTAATTACCTATATAAGCTTTAAATATGTTTCTATTAAAAATAACCATTAAGATATCAAAATAATAAAAACAATCAGAAAAACACTGGTAAATACTGGTTCACTTTCTTATAATAAAACGTGGGGCTAATGTGAGAGATATAAAGGGTCTGATTATACAGACCCAACTGGTTTTAAACAAATAGGGGGAAGAAACATGTCAAAAAAATTACTTTCTTTATTTTCTACACTAATCGTAGCAGCTTTTGTAATAACTGGCTGTGGTCAAAGCGATACGACAAATAAAGAACAAAAAGAAGATGTAACGCAAGAAAACAAAACAAAAAAAACGGATACAACGAAAGAAAATAAACCTGAAGAAAAAAAATCCGAAGATAAAAAAGCTGAAGATAAAAAGCCTGAAAATACAGCTACTAGCTCAAGCGATTACTCTAAGCTGATTTCCTATATGGAAAAAGAAACAGGTGGTAAAACAAAAGTTCTTTTTGAAAATAAGGAACCACAAGTGTATAAAGCTGAAGATGTTTCAGTAACAATGAATGGTTATACATTAGTTGAATTAAATGGATTCCATACAAACTTCGACATTCCGTTTAATCGTCAAACAGAGGGCGGAGTTATTCTTGTGAACTACAGCATAAAAAATAGTTCAGCTAAAGATATTTATTATATGCCAGCATTGGACATGTCATTTACTGGTGCTCAGAAAGCATATAGTAACTATAGAGATTTAATTCCAACAGAAGATCAGCTACCAACTAAGCTTGCTCCAACGAATGATTACTTAGTAAAAGCAGGAGAAACTATTTCTGGTTATATCGCTTATCCATTCGGAAAAGATGATCTAGCGAAAATTTTAAATCTCTCAACGGTCTCAGTCACAGTCCCAACTGCACAAGCTAATAAAGGAAAATTTGATGCTCCAATCGGAAGTCCTGGAAGCTTTTCATTAAGTTTAAACAAACAAGGTGCTGAAAAGGTTGCAACAGATAACACTTTCTACCAAGATAAAGCTACAGCTAATAACATGGGCGATAAAAAAATGTTAAAAGAGAAATCAAGTATTAATAACAGCCAAGAATTAGGCGCTGTTAATGTTACATTAGACGGATACCAATTCACTCAATTCACACCAAATTCCGTCGAAGCTCCACGCTTTGCAAATTTTAAAAACGGTCTTGTTCTGTTAACAGTAAAATTCAAGCTTGATAACAAAGATGCTCAAGACGTTTCACTATCTCCTATAAGCTCTACATTAAGAGTGAATGATGGTACACAATATACGATTAATGAAGGTATGCTATTAAATTACGACTATAACGCTTCAGTCAAAACAGGAACATCTGGAGAGTTACTGCAAGTATATATTTTAGACCAAGAGCAGTATGAAAAGACTTTGAAAGACAAAAGCTTCGAGATTGAGTTAGGACCTATGAGAAATAAAGAAGCAAAAGATATTTCACAGGGTAAAAAAGCTAAATTTACATTACCTAAATAGATTACTAAACATATAATAGAAAAGGCATATAACATATGATTGTTATATGCCTTTTCTATTTGTATAAAGAACAAAATTTTAATTTAAGTGTATACATTTATCATTACCTATCCGTTGTATAAGTGTAGGGAGGAAAAGTGATGGGAAAAGAAAATATATTGACCTCCTATCTTATCAATTTAGGAGAGGAAGTGTTCAAACTACTATTAGCGAAAGGGGCTATAAAAGAAGATGCAGAAGACATCATCCAAAATACCTTCTATAAAGTATACACATTGCTAGATGATCTAACCGAGGGTAACATACGTCCATGGTTTTTCAGAGTCGCATTAAACGAATACATTGACTTGAAAAGGAAAAAAGAGCAACAAAACATCTATTTAACTGAAGAGATTTATTCAAAATTACAATATACAGACCGAGAATTAGACGCTGTTTTAAATAAAGATGAGATTTTCTATCTATTAAAAGATATAAAACTAGAATATAAAGAAGCCTTCTTTTTAAAGTACTACTACAACTTTTCATATGAGGAAATCGCCCTAATACTAGATATTCAAGTAAACAGCGTCAAACAAAAGTTACATCGTGCACGTAAAGCAGTTCACTCAAAAATAGGAGGAAAACCTTAATGGATACTTCTTTAAAAGATGCATTAAAAAAAGCTAAAAGAAAACAGTTATTTAAAAATATTATTACCTCTATTATCGTTGTAATCATACTTATCCCTATATTTTATAAAGTTGGCAATTACTTCGCAGCAAAAAGCTCTACGAAGCTTCACGAAAAACTCTTTTTACATAACGCAATTGCAGAACCGAATATACAAATTGATTCTCAAGTAACGAGTAGTTCATCTATGTTTGGCGGCAATATCACATCCAATCGTTCTAAAAACATTAATGGTTACGTAGTACGATGGAATACACTGACAAGCCCTTACGATTGGTTTCGCTCTAACATCGATTACAATGAGTTAATACCAGGAACTCATTGGGGTAGGTCTAATAAAGAGTCTTATAATTACGATAAACAAACGAAAAATAAAGTTGCTACATTTTATAATCCGGCCATCAAGGAATATTACGATGGAGTCAAAAATGAATTAAGTGCAGTTTCCAAAATGGAAAACTATGTTGCGGAAGTCGCTATCTCTTTCGATCAACCTTATACATTAAAAGAAATTCAAACAAAAATACCGGATAACTTAAATATCGTATGGCTATATATGGTCTCACCTATTAGAGATGAGAGCGGAGGCCCTGCTGGTATGCCAGTTTACGGATTTGAGCCAGGAACCCCTCCCGAAGAATCGTACAAAAGGTTCTTTGATTCCCTTAAACAATATAATGATGGGTATGACAAGGACATTCAAAAATTTTTAAAATCAAACGAAAACAAACCATTCGATCAAGTGAAAATCTTAGGGGTTATGCTAACAGGAAAAACGGAAAACTTTAAGGAATTAGAAAACCAAGACTTTATTCGCGGTGCTTCTGTAGGGGCTACTGCACAAGTTGTTCCTTATATAAAACCAGAGAAATAATAAGGAAAAGACAAGATAAACTAATAGTAGCTAGTTAAAAGAACGTACATGAATCTGTTTACTATGGGAGCAACCTATTTTAGTGGAGAGCTCCCTTCATGTATTATTCATCCTCCAAACAATATATTTCCAAATACTTTATGTACAAATGAAAAATCATAATTTTTGTTCACACTTTATCCATTGTGAATTTATTCACAATGGATATATAATAAACATGTAAATACAATACATTGGAGGGATTTCAATGGTTATCAATTTTTTAAGAACTGATAAACGCGCTACTTTCATATTATTATTTTTACGACTTTACATAGGATATGCATGGCTCGCTGCTGGAATAGGAAAAGTTTTTGGACAGTCTTTTGATGCAAGTGGTTTTCTAAAAGGAGCTATCGCTCAAGCATCAGGTGACCACCCTGCAGTACAAGGTTGGTGGGCAGATTTTCTTCAACATTTTGTTCTTCCAAACGCAGACCTATTTAGCTTTTTAGTTCAATGGGGAGAAATTTTAGTAGGTCTAGGTTTGATTTTAGGTGGATTAACAAAAACAGCTGCATTTTTCGGCATCATAATGAACCTTTCATTTTTATTAAGCGGAACTGTTAGTGTAAACCCAAACCTACTTATTTTAACTATGTTCATTTTAGTTGCAGGACATAATGCTGGACGTATTGGATTAGATGGTTATGTTTTCCCAAAACTTTTCAAAAAAAATAACCGTGAAGCATATAAATTAAGTAAAACTGCATAAGAATAGTTCATCTTTTAAATATAAATAAGGAAAGAGCCTACATTCAGGCTCTTTTCTCATTTACACCAAAATATTTCACAGTTTGCCTTATCCGAAATGTTAAACTCAATCATATATAACCGGATAAATGTGTACGACTTTATTTCAAGC
This sequence comes from Bacillus sp. FSL E2-8887, assembly GCF_038007205.1. NCBI lineage: Bacteria > Bacillati > Bacillota > Bacilli > Caryophanales > Bacillaceae > Bacillus > Bacillus sp. FSL E2-8887. The sequence continues at coordinate 5,238,531 of NZ_JBBOWS010000001.1, read as the reverse complement.
ACCTAAAAAGCTTAAAGACTAAAACAAGCCATTATAAAACCCTAAAACCTTTCATACTTTCTCCAAGAATATAGTGTGAAAACCACATCAAATTCTGCTTCATAATAGCCACATTAATTCCTGGCTGATCAGAACTATATGCCATTCCTTTAAAAATAATTAATTCTGTATCAACTTCCATATCCCTTAACCCTTGATATAGCTCATATGCATTGGAAGTTGGAATCCTTGCATCCTTTTCGCCATGTTGGATTAAGGTAGGCGTACAGGCTGATTTAATATACGTCATTGGTGATGTTTTCGTATATATCTCCGGATCATTCCATAGAGTATTTCCTAAATACATTCTAATAAAGTAAGGTATATCTGTATTCACATAATGGGTACTCCAGTTAGTAATTCCACCTCCAACTGAAATAGCTTTAATCTATTACTAAATGTAGAACAGAAAGCTGATATATATCCCCCGTTGCTCCATCCCATAACCCCTACTCTATCTTTATCTGCAATCCCTTGCTCAACTAGTTTATCCACTCCAGATATAACATCCTCATAGTCAGCAATTCCCTGTTTTCTATAGTTGGCTTTTAAGAACTCATTACCATAGCCAGAACTTCCTCTATAGTTTGGCTCTAAAACTATAAAGCCTTTTTCGATAAACTGCTCAATCGGATATTTCTCATTAAAACAGTCTGAGAATATCGGAAAAGATGCCCAAGCCGGACCACCATGGATTACTACTAATAAGGGATATTTTTTGTTGGCATCAAAATCTACTGGGGTTGATAAAACACCCTCTATTTCAAGACCATCACTACTTTGCCATGAGATTATTTCCCTGTTACTTTTCAGCTTCCCTTTAAAAAGGCTATTTTCATCCGTTATTTTTTTATCGTCTAAATAAATTTCAAAGGTTTCATTTGTTATAGCCTTACTATAGGATATATGATTTCCATCCCTTGTTATAGAAGCATCCATTATAAAGCCATCTACTTTGTCACTTAACATTTCCACAGTGCCATCCTCACATAGCAATCCAATACGATAGTTAGTTTTATCCTGCCATCTAATTAAAATCCCCTTATCTGTCCACTGTAATGGCATAACCGTACTATCAAAGTTTGTTAGAGGCTGAATTACCTCTCCAGTATTCATATCATATATCTCTAATGTACTTTCTTGTATATGGTTTCTATAGTAATCCTTCTCTCTTATGCTTGCTGAATAACATATTTTGCTGCCTTCAGGAGAAAAGCAAACGCTCCCTCCCAACAACTTATCTACATTCATCTTTTGTAGTTCCTCAGCTTCAACATCTAATATGTATAGATCACCATTCATATGATCGTTTAGGCTTGGTGTAGCCATAAGTACAACCTTTGTCCCATCATTTGAAATATCAAAGTTATGTATATAAAAATCCTTACCCTCCGTTAATTGATAAACACCGCTAATTTCTCGTTCCCCTTTATCATTTTGTATCACTTTTTCTATTTCAATGTAGTATAAACAATTATTCTGGTGTTCCTTACCTGCATGTTGGAAGTCCCCATATAGCTCTTTACGTTTCTTTATTTCCTCACATTCTTTTGACTGTGTAACATAATAAAAACCTTTACCAGTAGGCTCCCATTTAAAATTACTGACTCCTTCTTTCTCATCAGTAATTTGAACCCCGTCATAACCATCTATTGACTTAACAAAGATTTGATTTTTCTTATTATCTCCGTCACCAACTGGGCTAAGGTATGCGATATCCCTAGAATCTGGGGACCATAATGGGCATGTACTTTCTATATCTCCAATTGTTAATGGGTAACTCTGAACCTTATCTTTTTCATATATCCACACATGATTCCTATATGTATTGTCTTCCCAATTAGCCATCTTCTTTACAAATGCTAGGTTCTTGCCATCATCACTTATGTTTGTACTTGATAAAGCCGGTAATGAAATAATCTCTTCTATACTTAAATATGTTTTTTCTTTCACCTTCATTAATAAACCCCCTTGTAATGTCTAGTAATCTAATTTGTTCAATAAAGTGAAACTTTAATCAGTGTTTTTTTCCATCAACGAATATCTGAAATAACAACAGAAAATTCAGTTAAATAAAAGTGGTTCCGTCCCAAATCCGATAAAACCTCATGCTGTCTGCCGGTTTTTATACTTTTTAAATCCCACTGACCGATCTAATGAGGGATCATCTTGAATTTCAAGACAAGGCTGATAATCTCTCCCACTGCCAGTTCCTTGCCCCTCTTTAATCCACTTATCGATTTTAGATGTTCTTTTTTTCGACACAAAAATGCCCCTTTAGATAATCATATCCAAAGGGGCAAAGCTTCACAACTTTTTTATAAACGTCGTGACTTTATTTTAAATTTACAATAATCTAGTTACTCTACCAATCTCCTACTCAACAGTAACAGACTTAGCTAAGTTACGTGGCTTATCAACGTCACATTCGCGGTGAAGCGCTGCGTAGTATGAGATAAGTTGGAATGGAATAACTGCTACTAGCGGTGCTAGTGCTTCGTGTACAGCTGGTAATACGAAGCTGTCACCTTCCATTTCTAAGCCTTTCATTGAGATGATACATGGGTTAGCTCCGCGTGCTACTACTTCTTTCACGTTACCACGAATTCCAAGGTTTACGTGCTCTTGTGTAGCAAGTGCGATAACTGGTGTACCGTTTTCGATTAAGGCAATTGTACCGTGTTTTAATTCTCCTCCAGCAAATCCTTCTGCTTGGATGTAAGAGATTTCTTTTAGTTTTAACGCACCTTCTAAACCTACGAAGAAGTCTACGCTACGTCCGATGAAGAAGCAGTTACGCGTTGTTGCTAAAAATTGTTTTGCTAATGCGTCCATTTCTTCTTTTTGATCACAAAGTTCTATCATTGCATTTGCTACAAGTCCTAATTCGTGTGTTAAATCAAAATCAAGAACTTCGCCTTTTGCTTTAGCAATGTCCGCAGCTAAAATTGAAAGTACCGCAAGCTGTGCTGTGTAAGCTTTCGTTGATGCAACTGCGATTTCTGGTCCCGCGTATAACGGAAGTGTATAATCAGCTTCACGAGAAAGCGTAGAACCAGGTACGTTTGTAATCGTTAATGCTTTATGACCCATTTCATTCGTTTGTACAAGTACTGCACGGCTATCAGCTGTTTCACCACTTTGTGAAATGTAAATGAAGAATGGTCTCTCTGTTAATAATGGCATGTTATAAGAAAATTCACTTGCTACATGCACTTCAACTGGCATTTTTGCAAACTTCTCGATAAATTGTTTTCCAACAAGACCTGCATGATAACTTGTTCCACATGCAATGATGTAAATACGATCGCTATCTAAAATTGCGTTACGGATATCTTCATTCAGTTCAATCTCGCCATTTTCATCTTGGTACTTTTGAATTATATTACGGATTACAAGTGGTTGCTCATCGATTTCTTTAAGCATGAAATGAGGGTATGTTCCTTTTTCAATATCACTTGCGTCTAATTCCGCTGTAAACGGTGCACGTTCAATCGTTTCACCTTGTAAGTTTTTAATTGTAATACTTTCTTTCGTTACGATTACGATTTCTTTATCCATTAACTCAATAAATTGATCTGTAACTTGTAACATCGCCATAGCGTCGCTCGCCACAACATTAAAGTTGTCACCAACACCTACTAATAGCGGGCTTTTGTTTTTAGCAACATAAATCATGTTTGGATTTTCAGCATCAAGTAATCCGATTGCATAAGAGCCATGTAAAAGAGATAGCGTATTACGGAACGCTTCTTCTACACTTAGTCCTGTGCTCACTTGTTGTTCCATAAGTTGCACGATAATTTCTGTATCTGTTTCACTTACGAACGTTACATCTTGTAAATATTCCTTTTTCACTAACTCATAGTTTTCAATTACACCGTTATGAACTAGTGTAAAGCGTTTTGATGTACTTTGATGCGGATGCGCGTTTAGTTTGCTTGGAACACCGTGTGTAGCCCAGCGTGTGTGACCGATTCCCACGCTTGCTGCTACGTTCTCTTCTACGACTTCGCGAAGTTTTGCAATACGGCCTTTTTCTTTGTATACAACAACACCGTTCTCTGCTTGTACTGCAATACCTGCTGAATCATATCCGCGATATTCTAGCTTTTCTAAACCTTTTAATAAAATTTCCTTTGCATCTTGCTCTCCAATAAATCCTACGATTCCACACATGTTTAGTCGCCGTTACAAATGCTTACACTGCTTTGCGAACATGTAACGACATAGTCCGATACCATTTATTTATATTAAAAAAACGGATTACATATTGCTAGCCCTGTAAGCTTGTAACGGCTTTCACCTTCCTCTCGATTGGGTTAAAGTCCGTATATACTTATACAGCTAGTATTCATCCGTTCCTTTTCTCTCATCACACTTTCACCTTTGTCCACTAAGTCACCTTAATGTTTTAAGTAAAAGATTGCGGTTGTGATGAACAACCGGGAGTCATCCGCCGAAATCTCGATAAACTCCACCTCGTCAACTACACTACTTGTAGTTCTGGCGCTTTTATAATTTACAATATTTCCTTTGAGAAAAAGAACAAGACCATCGTATAACAAACAATATAAATCGTCAATGAAATTTTTTTCATTGTCTATAAAACATATGAAAAAGGAGCACTTTTTGTGCTCCTTTTAAATAAAACCAGCTAATTATTCAACGCCAACTTCAGCTTTCACAACTTCTACAATACGATGTACATACCCATCACAAATTTCTTGTGTCGGTGCTTCTGCCATTACACGAATAAGTGGTTCTGTTCCAGATGGACGAACAAGAATACGACCGTCTCCATTCATTTCTTCCTCTACAACACGAATAATTTCTTTAATTTTCTCATTTTCTAATGCTAGTTTTTTATCTGTTACACGAACGTTTACTAGTAATTGTGGGAATTTTGTCATCTCACCTGCAAGCTCAGATAATGGCTTTTTCGTCATTTTCATGATGTTTACAAGTTGAAGTGCACTTAACATTCCATCACCAGTTGTAATGTAATCAAGTAAGATAATATGACCTGATTGTTCTCCGCCCAGGTTATATCCACCACGTTTCATCTCTTCCATTACGTAGCGATCACCAACTGCTGTTTTATCACTTGTAATACCGTTTGCTTCAAGCGCTTTGTAGAAACCTAAGTTACTCATAACTGTTGAAACAACTGTATTATGTTTCAATTGACCAGTTTCTTTCATATACTTCGCGCAAATAAACATAATTTGATCGCCATCAACGATGTTTCCTTTTTCGTCTACTGCGATTAAACGGTCTCCGTCACCATCAAAAGCAAGACCAATGTCAGCACCTTTTTCTTTTACTAATTCAGCTAACACTTCTGGATGCGTAGAACCTACTCCAGCGTTAATATTCATACCGTTCGGTGAAGTTCCCATTGTTGAAATATCAGCTTCTAAATCTGCAAATAAATATGGAGCTAAAGAAGATGTAGCACCATGTGCACAATCTAAAGCAATATGTAAACCAGAGAAATCTTCCTCTACAGTTTGTTTAATGTATTGTAAATATTTTTGTCCACCTTCAAAGTAATCACTCACTTGTCCAAGGTTAGTACCTGTTGGACGTGGTAGCTCATCAACTTCTTTGTCTAATAACGCTTCAATTTCTGCTTCTTGCTCATCTGTTAATTTAAATCCATCTGAACCGAAGAACTTAATTCCATTATCTTGTACTGGGTTATGAGATGCAGAGATCATAACACCTGCTTGCGCCCCTAAAGCTTTTGTTAAATAAGCCACACCTGGTGTAGAAATAACACCAAGGCGCATTACTTCCGCTCCAGTTGATAATAGGCCTGCTACTAAAGCTCCTTCTAGCATATGTCCAGATACACGTGTATCACGGCCAATAATTACTTTTGGACGATCTGTATCTTTTGTTAATACATAGCCGCCAAAACGTCCTATTTTAAAAGCTAATTCAGGTGTTAATTCCTTATTTGCAACCCCACGTACTCCGTCTGTACCAAAATATTTACCCATTATTATTCGCTCCTTTTTCGTGCTCTTTTTGATTATCTACTGTTGGTTCTTGGCTTGGTTCTTGGCCATTTTCTTTTTCTTTTTCTTTTTCTTTATCTTTATCTTTTTCCTGATCCTTTTCTGGATCTGGTTCAGGATTTTTTGGTTTTTCAGTTTGATTTTCTTGATTGTTTTTTGAATCTGGTTGTTCAATATTACCCTGTACTTCTTTATCCGGCTTTTCTTTCTTCACAATTGTGACTTTAGCACTTTTTTGTTTTGCTTCTATCGAAATATTACCAGGACCACTCACTTGAATAGAAACATCTTTCGTCCCCGGAGATACATTTTGCAGATTAATCGCCGCTGTTATTTGAGCAGCTGTTATTTTATCTACTATACTTGCTTCTCCTGAAATATCAACGCTTATCTTTCCATCTTGTGGCGAAAGTAGCTGCGCAGTAACATCATTCGGAATTCCACTTTTTTGAATCGGGATACCATCAATAGTTTTACTTTTCGTTTGTTTTACCTTTTGTACCCCTACGGAAACCTTCACTTGATTTGGTTTTGCACTTGTTACACCTTTTGGCAATAAAACAGAGGCATCGAATGTTGTAGAATCCGTCAATTGACTAAAATCTACCTCGACCCCCTCTATAGATTGTATATTATCCAAAATGTCTTTTGGACCTGCTATCGTTACTTCTCTTGGCTCAACGCTAATATTTGTAACAGTCAATCCTTCTGGCAAACTCCCCTTTTTCGTATACGTCACAGGAACAGTTTTTTCAGTATTATTGGCCGTAGCTTGCGTCGCCACATTCAATGTTACACTAATTTTAGATGGACTCGTTCTTACATTTAAACGTTTTCCTTCTTTATTGTATAATGTAACTTCGGCTGTTTTTGTAACAGTTTTATTAACACCTTTTAAATCAATATACGCCTTAGCAGATGAAATACTTTCAATTTCTTCTTTCGTCCCAACTACCTCAACAGTATCAGGTTTAATGTTTGATTTTTCGAGAGTAGAACCCGCTGGCATTTGATCCTCATTTGATAATTTTAAGTCTACATGAACGTATTTTCTCGCTTTTTCATGTAGAGTAATTTTAATTGTTGATGGCTGAACTGTTCCTTTCACATCATCTGGAAGCCCGTTCGTTTTCAAAGAAACTTCATAAGTTCCTTTTTCGCTATCTCTCAAATCAACTGGTATATCAAATTGTTTTTTTGCTTTTGCTGTAGCAACTGCTGATTTTGGACCTTCCAACTTCACCTTGACTCCACCTGATGGAATACCACTTACAATATATTTCTCTTCATCATACTTAAGGGTAATAGGATAATCAGTTAATGTTTCTTTCGTTTCATTTACGAAAGGTAATATACTCGATGTCGTATTTTTTTCAGTTAAAGTTGCTGACATGAAAAGCATACACGCCAATAGTAATGAGATTCCTTTTAAAAACCAATGATTCTCCATTAACTTATCCATGACGCTTTCTCCTCCAATTCCATAAAGACGAAGAAGTCGTTTTTTCATTCCCACTAAATTCTGCTAACAACATGTCCTTCAGCTGTTCTGTCTTCAAATCACGATGTAACTTCCCGTTTTTCGTTAAAGAAATTTGGCCTGTTTCTTCCGACACAACTACTGTAATACTATCAGTGACTTCACTAACTCCCATTGCAGCACGATGCCTAGTTCCTAACTCCTTAGAAATAAATGGGCTTTCTGATAACGGAAGGTAACATGCTGCTGCTTTAATTGTACTTCCCTGCATAATTACTGCTCCATCATGAAGAGGGGTATTAGGGATAAAAATATTAATGAGTAATTCCGATGACACATTTGCATTTAGCGGAATACCCGTTTCTACATAATCATCCACCCCAGTCTCTTTTGACAAAGTAATTAGTGCACCAATTCTACGTTTTCCCATATATTCCGTTGCTTTCGCTATCGCTGTTGCAACAATTTCAGGTTCATCGTCCTCGTGGGTTCCCACACGCGAAAATAAGCTACCCCGTCCTAGCTGCTCAAGTGCTCTTCTCAATTCTGGCTGGAAGATAATAATAACGGCTAAAAATCCCCACGTTAATACTTGTTCCGTTAGCCAATATAGCGTATGCAATTCAAGTAAAATACTAATCATCCGGACGACAATAATAACTGTAATACCTTTTAAAAGTTGCACAGCCTTCGTGCCCCGAATTATAAGAATTAGCTTATATATAATAAACCATACAACAGCAATATCTAATGCCGTACTAAGATATTTCAAAATGGTCGTATCTTCAAAAGGCATGCTAACCCTTCCTCCTACTTACGAGCAATTCTATCCATATATTGAAATATTATTTTATGCTCTATCTGTATGTATTTCCAACAACTAGTTAATTATACCATACATGAACCAAACGACAATTACAAACGCCCCCCTTTAGCTTAAATTGGTAAGATGTCAAACTTTCTTATTCTACAGTATAATATAAGTCATTATTATACGCCTATTTTCAAATAAAAAAAGCAACTTCTCAGTTGCTTTTCTTACATTTATTTTAGTTTTTCACCGAATAAAGAACCCATTAAAGCAACCGCTGTTGTTGCTGTTCTATTTCTCTCATCTAAAATCGTATTTACTTCAACAAATTCAGCAGATGTAACAATATCAGCTTCTGCTAACATTTCCATCGCTAGGTGGCTTTCACGATACGATAAACCACCAATTACAGGCGTCCCAACTCCTGGTGCATCATGAGGATCAAGACCATCTAAATCTAATGATAAATGAACACCGTCAGTATGAGATAAGTAAGCAATTGTTTCTTCCATAACAGCCGTCATACCCATACGATCAATTTCATGCATTGAAAATACTTTAATGCCTTCATTACGAATAAAGTCTTTTTCCCCTTCATCTAATGCACGTGCACCTATAATTACAACGTTCTCTTTTTTTACTTTCGGGTATGCCCCGTATAAATCTACAAGTGAAGAATGTCCATAACCTAAACTTGCAGCAAGTGACATACCGTGAATATTTCCAGATGGTGATGTTTCTTCTGTATTTAAATCACCGTGTGCATCATACCAAATAACACCTAAATTTTTATAATGTTTCGCCACACCAGCTAGCGTACCGATAGCAATACTATGATCACCGCCTAATACAAGTGGAAAACGACCTTCTTCTATAATATGATCAACCTTAGTCGCTAGTTCATTACATACAGTTGCAACTTGAGTAAGGTTTCGTAACTTTGTATTTTCATCTACTTCTTTTTCTCTCTCTATACATATATCTCCCATATCTTTTACGTCATATCCAATTTGTTCAATTCTTTCAACTACCCCTGCATAACGGATCGCGCTTGGTCCCATATCAACCCCGCGACGCATCTGTCCTAAATCCATTGGAACTCCAATAACTGAGATTTCTTTTTTCATAGATAGTATCCCCCTTTTATGCCTTCACTAAATATTTTAAATCTTTTATATAGTCTGACTCAACTCGACATTTTTCTGCATGGATATACATTTTATTCACTTATATTTACGTTGGACTCCCGATTTTTAAACTATTCTATGTATAAAGTTAACTTAATGAATGAACCAACTAACTTTTCTATCAGCTAATATTTTTATCCGTGCCTTTCTCCATCAATACCTAGAATTACACAAAATATCCTCAAATAACTGAATTTAAAAAACACTTCTACACTTAGAAGCGTTTTTCTGATGCTAGTTTCCACACTGCTGCAATATTTTTTGCTGTCATTTCGATATTCTCTTCTGCCGCTTTATATGCTTCTTCTAATGTCATTGGGCTAGCCGTAATACTAAACACTGCATCAATTCCCTTTTCGTAAACAGTCGTATAATTCGAGGATACAGATCCACCAATAGCAATTACAGGAATATGACGGCATTTCGCCCGCTTCGCGACACCAACAGGAGCTTTTCCATAAGCTGTTTGTTCATCTATCCTTCCCTCACCAGTTACAATAAGATCGGCACCCTCTATACACTTATCAAAATTTGTATAATCTAATACAATTTCAATCCCTTTTCTTAGCTGTCCCTTTAGTACTGCAACGACAGCGGCTCCCATTCCTCCAGCTGCCCCTGCACCAGGTATTAGGGACACATCAAAAGATACGTACTGTTTAAGTATATTAGCATAATGTTTTAAATTCCCGTCTAGCTCTTTCATCATCTCTACATTCGCACCCTTTTGTCTCCCAAATACAAAAGATGCTCCCTTTGGTCCAACTAATGGATTGTCGACATCACATGCTGCTTCTAGCTTTATATCCTTCAAACGTGTATCCATACGAGAAAGGTTAAGAGCAGTAATCAAATGTAATGTTCCTCCAGAGGGCTCAATTACTTCACCTTTCCTATTAATAAACTCTACGCCTAAAGCAGACAACATACCTGCCCCACCATCATTTGTAGCACTTCCTCCAAGCCCTAAAATAATGTGTTTAGCTCCTTGATCTAATGCATGTAATATCAGTTCACCTGTCCCTTTTGTCGTTGTAATAAGTGGGTTTCTCTTTTCAATTGGAACGTGTTGTAATCCTGATGCTGCCGCCATGTCAATAAATGCTGTCTCCTTATCCTTAGACATACCATAATAGGCTTGCACACTCTCCCCAAGCGGCCCTGTCACATTAAGTGATATAATTTCCCCCATTGTAGCACCAACAAGAGATTCGACCGTTCCTTCACCTCCATCTCCAATTGGTACTTTAACGTACTCTGCTTTAGGAAAAACTGCTGCAAAGCCCCTTTCAATAGCTTCACATACCTCTATAGCTTTCAGGCTTTCTTTATATGAATCCGATGCAATGACAACTTTCATAATTATCCCCCCTTATTCAATCCCTTTTTTCATTTTAAACGATATACGGAAAAGTTTCCTTTTTGAGTGGAATTTAAACACAAAAAAAAGCTTACATCATTTGATGTAAGCTTTTCCTATTTATATGGAGCCTAGCGGGATCGAACCGCTGACCTCCTGCGTGCAAGGCAGGCGCTCTCCCAGCTGAGCTAAGGCCCCTTAGTAATTAAGCGGAAGACGGGATTCGAACCCGCGACCCCAACCTTGGCAAGGTTGTATTCTACCACTGAACTACTTCCGCGAAAATGGTGAGCCATGAAGGATTCGAACCTTCGACCCTCTGATTAAAAGTCAGATGCTCTACCAACTGAGCTAATGGCTCGTAAATGGCTGGGCTAGCTGGATTCGAACCAGCGCATGACGGAGTCAAAGTCCGTTGCCTTACCGCTTGGCTATAGCCCATCGAAATAGTTATCTTCTTTTCAAAGACAAATGTTATTTTACCATAATGTCCAATAAAAAACAACTGCTATATAGCAGAAGAATGGTGGAGGGGGGCAGATTCGAACTGCCGAACCCAAAGGAGCGGATTTACAGTCCGCCGCGTTTAGCCACTTCGCTACCCCTCCGACATTTAAAAATATATGGTGGAGGATGACGGGATCGAACCGCCGACCCCCTGCTTGTAAGGCAGGTGCTCTCCCAGCTGAGCTAATCCTCCAAAAGTGGTGACCCGTACGGGATTCGAACCCGTGTTACCGCCGTGAAAGGGCGGTGTCTTAACCACTTGACCAACGGGCCAAAAAAAAACAAAACTTTTCCCAAGCTTCCAACCGGGCTTGAACCGGTGACCTCTTCCTTACCATGGAAGTACTCTACCAGCTGAGCTATGGAAGCATAATGGCTCCGCAGGTAGGAATCGAACCTACGACCGATCGGTTAACAGCCGATAGCTCTACCGCTGAGCTACTGCGGAATAATATAAGCCTGGCAACGTCCTACTCTCACAGGGACAAGGTCCCAACTACCATCGGCGCTAGAGAGCTTAACTTCCGTGTTCGGTATGGGAACGGGTGTGACCTCTCTGCCATCATTACCAGACTTTTATCATTATACACATTCTTTTGAGAATGTCCAAAGGAATTTTAAATATATATTCCTTCAAAACTAGATAACATTAGCTTCATATTATATGGTTAAGTCCTCGATCTATTAGTATTCGTCAGCTCCACATGTCACCATGCTTCCACCTCGAACCTATCAACCTGATCATCTTTCAGGGATCTTACTAGCTTACGCTATGGGAAATCTCATCTTGAGGGGGCTTCATGCTTAGATGCTTTCAGCACTTATCCCTTCCGCACATAGCTACCCAGCTATGCCCTTGGCAGAACAACTGGTACACCAGCGGTGCGTCCATCCCGGTCCTCTCGTACTAAGGACAGCTCCTCTCAAATTTCCTGCGCCCACGACGGATAGGGACCGAACTGTCTCACGACGTTCTGAACCCAGCTCGCGTACCGCTTTAATGGGCGAACAGCCCAACCCTTGGGACCGACTACAGCCCCAGGATGCGATGAGCCGACATCGAGGTGCCAAACCTCCCCGTCGATGTGGACTCTTGGGGGAGATAAGCCTGTTATCCCCGGGGTAGCTTTTATCCGTTGAGCGATGGCCCTTCCATGCGGAACCACCGGATCACTAAGCCCGACTTTCGTCCCTGCTCGACTTGTAGGTCTCGCAGTCAAGCTCCCTTATGCCTTTGCACTCTACGAATGATTTCCAACCATTCTGAGGGAACCTTTGGGCGCCTCCGTTACACTTTAGGAGGCGACCGCCCCAGTCAAACTGCCCACCTGACACTGTCTCCCGGGTCGATAAGACCCGTAGGTTAGAATTTCAATACAGTCAGGGCGGTATCCCACCAGCGCCTCCACCGAAGCTAGCGCTCCGGTTTCAATGGCTCCCGCCTATCCTGTACAAACTGTACCAAAATTCAATATCAGGCTACAGTAAAGCTCCACGGGGTCTTTCCGTCCTGTCGCGGGTAACCTGCATCTTCACAGGTACTATAATTTCACCGAGTCTCTGGTTGAGACAGTGCCCAAATCGTTACACCTTTCGTGCGGGTCGGAACTTACCCGACAAGGAATTTCGCTACCTTAGGACCGTTATAGTTACGGCCGCCGTTTACTGGGGCTTCAGTTCAGAGCTTCGCTTACGCTAACCCCTCTCCTTAACCTTCCAGCACCGGGCAGGTGTCAGCCCCTATACTTCGCCTTACGGCTTCGCAGAGACCTGTGTTTTTGCTAAACAGTCGCTTGGGCCTATTCACTGCGGCTTTCCGTTAAGAAAGCACCCCTTCTCCCGAAGTTACGGGGTCATTTTGCCGAGTTCCTTAACCAGAGTTCTCTCGCACACCTTAGGATTCTCTCCTCGCCTACCTGTGTCGGTTTGCGGTACAGGCACCTTTTATCTCGCTAGAAGCTTTTCTTGGCAGCGGGGAATCAAAGACTTCGCTCCATAAGGAGCTTCCCCATCACAGCTCAGCCTTCACGATAAGCGGATTTGCCTACTTATCAGCCTAACTGCTTGGACGTGCACAACCAATCGCACGCTTCTTCTATCCTTCTGCGTCCCTCCATTGCTCAAACGATAAAGAGGTGGTACAGGAATATCAACCTGTTGTCCATCGCCTACGCCTGTCGGCCTCGGCTTAGGTCCTGACTAACCCTGAGCGGACGAGCCTTCCTCAGGAAACCTTAGGCATTCGGTGGACGGGATTCTCACCCGTCTTTCGCTACTCATACCGGCATTCTCACTTCTAAGCGCTCCACCAGTCCTTCCGGTCTGACTTCACTGCACTTAGAACGCTCCCCTACCACTGATACCATTGGTATCAATTCGCAGCTTCGGTGGTGTATTTAGCCCCGGTACATTTTCGGCGCAGAGTCACTCGACTAGTGAGCTATTACGCACTCTTTAAATGGTGGCTGCTTCTGAGCCAACATCCTAGTTGTCTAAGCAACTCCACATCCTTTTCCACTTAATACACACTTTGGGACCTTAGCTGGCGATCTGGGTTGTTTCCCTCTTGACTACGGATCTTATCACTCGCAGTCTGACTCCTAAGGATAAGTCATTGGCATTCGGAGTTTGACTGAATTCGGTAATCCGATGAGGACCCCTAGTTCAATCAGTGCTCTACCTCCAAGACTCTTACACTTAAGGCTAGCCCTAAAGCTATTTCGGGGAGAACCAGCTATCTCCAGGTTCGATTGGAATTTCTCCGCTACCCACACCTCATCCCCGCACTTTTCAACGTGCGTGGGTTCGGGCCTCCATTCAGTGTTACCTGAACTTCACCCTGGACATGGGTAGATCACCTGGTTTCGGGTCTACGACCACGTACTAAACGCCCTATTCAGACTCGCTTTCGCTGCGGCTCCGCCTCTTCAGCTTAACCTCGCACGGGATCGTAACTCGCCGGTTCATTCTACAAAAGGCACGCCATCACCCATTAACGGGCTCTGACTATTTGTAGGCACACGGTTTCAGGATCTCTTTCACTCCCCTTCCGGGGTGCTTTTCACCTTTCCCTCACGGTACTGGTTCACTATCGATCACTAGGGAGTATTTAGCCTTGGGAGATGGTCCTCCCAGATTCCGACGGAATTTCACGTGTTCCGCCGTACTCAGGATACATTCAAGAGAGAACGAAGTTTCGACTACGGGGTTATTACCCTCTGTGACGGACCTTTCCAGGTCGCTTCGTCTACCTCGTTCCTTTGTAACTCCGTATAGAATGTCCTACAACCCCAAGAGGCAAGCCTCTTGGTTTGGGCTAGATTCCGTTTCGCTCGCCGCTACTCAGGAAATCGCATTTGCTTTCTCTTCCTCCAGGTACTTAGATGTTTCAGTTCCCTGGGTCTGTCTTCCATACCCTATGTATTCAGGTAAGGATACCATACCATTACGTATAGTGGGTTTCCCCATTCGGAAATCTTCGGATCAAAGCTTACTTACAGCTCCCCGAAGCATATCGGCGTTAGTCCCGTCCTTCATCGACTCCTAGTGTCAAGGCATCCACCGTGCGCCCTTTCTAACTTAACCAAACTAAAATTAAAAAAATATGAGCTACACTGTTATCTAGTTTTCAAAGAACATACATTTTGAGAGATAGTTCTCTCAAAACTGAACGAAACAAAACAAGTCAACGTTTATTGATGAACTGCGTTCATCAATTCTCCATAGAAAGGAGGTGATCCAGCCGCACCTTCCGATACGGCTACCTTGTTACGACTTCACCCCAATCATCTGTCCCACCTTAGGCGGTTGGCTCCATAAAGGTTACCCCACCGACTTCGGGTGTTACAAACTCTCGTGGTGTGACGGGCGGTGTGTACAAGGCCCGGGAACGTATTCACCGCGGCATGCTGATCCGCGATTACTAGCGATTCCAGCTTCATGTAGGCGAGTTGCAGCCTACAATCCGAACTGAGAACGGTTTTATGAGATTAGCTCCACCTCGCGGTCTTGCAGCTCTTTGTACCGTCCATTGTAGCACGTGTGTAGCCCAGGTCATAAGGGGCATGATGATTTGACGTCATCCCCACCTTCCTCCGGTTTGTCACCGGCAGTCACCTTAGAGTGCCCAACTTAATGATGGCAACTAAGATCAAGGGTTGCGCTCGTTGCGGGACTTAACCCAACATCTCACGACACGAGCTGACGACAACCATGCACCACCTGTCACTCTGCTCCCGAAGGAGAAGCTCTATCTCTAGAGTTTTCAGAGGATGTCAAGACCTGGTAAGGTTCTTCGCGTTGCTTCGAATTAAACCACATGCTCCACCGCTTGTGCGGGCCCCCGTCAATTCCTTTGAGTTTCAGCCTTGCGGCCGTACTCCCCAGGCGGAGTGCTTAATGCGTTAACTTCAGCACTAAAGGGCGGAAACCCTCTAACACTTAGCACTCATCGTTTACGGCGTGGACTACCAGGGTATCTAATCCTGTTTGCTCCCCACGCTTTCGCGCCTCAGTGTCAGTTACAGACCAGAAAGTCGCCTTCGCCACTGGTGTTCCTCCATATCTCTACGCATTTCACCGCTACACATGGAATTCCACTTTCCTCTTCTGCACTCAAGTCTCCCAGTTTCCAATGACCCTCCACGGTTGAGCCGTGGGCTTTCACATCAGACTTAAGAAACCACCTGCGCGCGCTTTACGCCCAATAATTCCGGATAACGCTTGCCACCTACGTATTACCGCGGCTGCTGGCACGTAGTTAGCCGTGGCTTTCTGGTTAGGTACCGTCAAGGTGCCAGCTTATTCAACTAGCACTTGTTCTTCCCTAACAACAGAGTTTTACGACCCGAAAGCCTTCATCACTCACGCGGCGTTGCTCCGTCAGACTTTCGTCCATTGCGGAAGATTCCCTACTGCTGCCTCCCGTAGGAGTCTGGGCCGTGTCTCAGTCCCAGTGTGGCCGATCACCCTCTCAGGTCGGCTACGCATCGTCGCCTTGGTGAGCCGTTACCTCACCAACTAGCTAATGCGACGCGGGTCCATCCATAAGTGACAGCCGAAGCCGCCTTTCAATTTCGAACTATGCAGTTCAAAATATTATCCGGTATTAGCCCCGGTTTCCCGGAGTTATCCCAGTCTTATGGGTAGGTTACCCACGTGTTACTCACCCGTCCGCCGCTAACTTCATAAGAGCAAGCTCTTAATCCATTCGCTCGACTTGCATGTATTAGGCACGCCGCCAGCGTTCATCCTGAGCCAGGATCAAACTCTCCAATAAAGTTAGTTTGTCTAGCATCTAAAAATAAAAATTGACGTTCACGTTGTTTGTTTCGTTCAGTTTTCAAAGAACTACTTAGTCGCTCATTTGCGACTTCCTTATGTTAACATCTTCATTTTTCGATGTCAACTAAGTTTTTTAATTTCTTTTTTGTCGTTTTCTGCGTTTCTGCATCAGCGACGTTTATTAATTTATCATATCCTTACTCTTAGCGTCAACACTTTTTAATAAAAAATTCTTTTTCTTACATAACGAATACATTCTTCCCTATTAGCAACTCTCCGAAATAAACAAAAAATGATTTTATACCTTTCTTCCATCGCCTTTTTTACAACGCTATGTATACGCTCATCTTCAAAATCAAATAAAAGTTCCTCTAACTCTCTCTTCAGTATGTATTCCATTTCTTTTTTCTCTTCCTTCGTCAACATAATCCCAAGCAAATTATCACCTCAATAACTCCTTACGTGTACCGATAAACGCCCCACTCATTTTCAATTATCAATAATGTATCACCAAAAACAAAATTCTATCACTCATTATATCCACCACTTACGATATTAATCCCTTGTTCTCTTTTTTAAATTTAAAGCATATATGTAACTGAAAAGGATTGGACAAAGGGGCGTAATATTATGTTTTTCTTTTTTATTACGAGTAAAAGAACATTTAAACACATTAGCTTAATAGTCGTACTTTCCTTATTTACAGCATGGCTACTCTTTTTAAAAACATATTCACATGAATCTGCTTTTTCAACTGCTACTGGCCCTAAAGTGATTTACAAAGGGGACACTGCAAAAAAACAAGTTGCATTCACGTTTGACATTAGCTGGGGGGACAAAAAAGCTATTCCAATCCTTAATACACTCAAAGAAAGAGAAATTAAGAATGCAACCTTCTTTCTCTCTGCTGCATGGGCTGAAAGACACCCTGATATTGTCGAACGCATCATGAAAGATGGACATGAGATTGGTAGTATGGGCTATAATTACACATCCTACACTTCACTAGAAGCAAATGAAATACGACGAGATCTTTTGCGGGCACAAGATGTTTTTACGAAACTTGGCGTAAAACAAGTCAAGCTATTACGTCCACCTAGTGGCGATTTTAACAAAACAACTCTTAAAATAGCGGAATCACTCGGATACACCATCGTTCATTGGAGTAACAATTCAAATGACTGGAAAAATCCCGGCGTAAATAAAATCATTTCCACAGTCTCTAGCAATTTAAAGGGTGGAGATATCGTCTTATTACATGCTTCTGATTCTGCCCTTCAAACAAATAAGGCTTTACCATTACTCTTACAAAAATTAAAGAGCGACGGATATGAACAAACATCTGTATCACAACTTATTTCCAACACAAGTACAAAAAGTGAAGATATTAAGTAGTTCCTTTCTACACGGTCCTTCACACATAAAAAGCTCTGTTATCTTTTGTTAAGATAGCAGAGCTTTTTTATCCTAGCATTTACGGACGATAAGAATCTGGATAATTAAAAATCCACTCTCCTCATTAAGCTGACTTACTCTTTTGTCCAATTAAACGATGCAATACAAGTAACTGATATGAATTACATAATAAAAGTGGTATCACCATTAAATATAACCAATCTGTATCATTAATCCGGAGCGCTGGTACCCATTCAAGAATTGTTACAACAACCATAAAGAACAGAGCGGGAACAAATGCTTTTTTATTCGTTTCTTTACTCTTTATATAAGCGACAATTGCCCCAAACACAAATAACATCCCAGCAACAAGTATGTTATTCCCTAATGAAACTTCCCCATTTGCAACAAGTACTGACCTTAAATAAACGAAATCAAATAATACGAACGCAATAAAGAACAGTTGCACTGTATTCCATAAAGAAGATGACCGAAACATCCCTAATCCAAAACGATGGATCGTTAAATACGCAAAGAACCCCATTTGACTTATAACACTAAAAATAAATCCTACGCCCATCAACCAAAAGGAAATTGCTAAAATCTCTTTTCCGTCGAAATTTTGAAAAAATTTAGCGTACTTGTCCCACTCTAAAACAAAACCAATAAAGACTGTGCTAATCCCACCAAGAAACAACGTCGTAAAAAATAGTCGTACCCACTTGCGGCTATTCACAACACATCCCCCATTATTCTTATATTTCTAATTAAATTGTAACAATGACAATTTCAAAAAGCTAGCCATGTTAATGTATAAATTCCTTAAAGAGATTTATATTAAAAAAAGAGAACTTTGCTGAAAGGAGCTCCAACTTATGAAACGGATGCTGCTCGTTTTGATTTCTTCTTTTCTATTTATAGCACTAGCGGCATGTGCACAAGAAAAAGAAGCAAAATCCGAACTTGATTATGATCAAACAAAAAAAATGATTGTTGATATTTTAAAAACCGATCAAGGAAAAAAAGCGATCCAAGATGTATTAACTGATGAAAAAATGAAACAAGCACTCATACTAGATGAAACAGTAGTAAAGAAAACGATTGAAGATGCACTGGTATCTGAAAAAGGGCAACAATTCTGGGAAAAGCTCTTTAAAGACCCTGAGTTCTCATCGAAATTTGCTAAAAGTATGGGAAAAGAACAAACAAACTTAATGAAAACTTTACTAAAAGATCCTGAATACCAATCAGGTGTTATAGAGATTATGAAAAATCCTGAAGTAGAGAAAATTATGTTACAAACAATGAAGAGTAAAGAATATCGTCAATATTTACAGCAAGTACTAACTGAAACTGCCGAAAGTCCTCTCTTCCAAGCTAAGATGATTGACATCATTAGTAAAGGTGTACAAAAAGCCGAAAAAGGTGGGTCTGATAAGAAAGGCGCAGGTGGTGAAGGCGGTTCTCAAGATGGGAACAAAGAACAATAATAAAAATTATAGCACTGAGTGGACAATGTATATATTGTCCACTCATTACTACTTTAGTTTTGCGCGACAGCTGTTTTATCAATAACTGTCTCAGCTATCGTACGATAAATGAGACCCGTTGTATGTGTATCTTCATATACTGACGGCGCAAAGTCCTCTTTATTCCAATCAGGTTGTTGAAGTGGAATTCGGCCAAGTATATCCGTTTGGAGTTCCGTAGCCAATTTATCTCCTCCACCTCTTCCAAACACATACTCTTTTTCACCAGTTGCTTTACTTTCAAAATACGCCATATTTTCAACAACACCAAGAATACTATGTTCTGTACGTAAAGCCATGGCTCCAGCGCGCGCTGCTACAAATGCCGCTGTTGGATGCGGCGTTGTTACAATAATCTCTTTACAAGCCGGCAACATCGAATGTACATCTAAAGCAACATCACCTGTACCTGGTGGTAGGTCCAATACTAAGTAATCTAAATCACCCCACTCTACTTCTGTGAAAAAGTGATTTAACATTTTCCCAAGCATCGGTCCTCTCCAAATAACAGGTGCGTTATCTTCTACAAAGAATCCCATTGAGATTACTTTCACGCCTAGACGCTCCACTGGTATTATCTTATCACCTCTTACGATTGGACGTTTTTCTATACCCATCATATCCGGTACACTAAAACCGTAAATATCCGCGTCGATGATACCAACCTTTTTGCCTAAACGAGCTAAAGCAATTGCAAGGTTAACAGAAACAGTTGATTTCCCTACTCCACCTTTTCCACTTGCCACTGCTAAAAATGTTGTATTTGAGTTCGGTGATAATAAGGATTCACTTTTCTCTTCCTCTTGCGGTGGTGCAAACTGAGCTAATTCCTCTTCTGTAAATTCTGCAAAACGAAGTCCAACTGTTGTTGCTCCAAGTTCTTTTACTAACTTTACAATTCCAGACTGCAACTGCATTTGTTCCGCTGTACCCGTCTTTACAATTGCAATTTTAACACTTACATGTTCCTTCTCAGGCTTGACTGTCACCTCTTTAATTGCATTTGTTTCTTTTAACGTTTTATGTATAAACGGATCTACAATCCCTTCCAATGCTTCCACTACCTGCTCTTTTGTTACCATAATTAGCCCAGCCCCCTGTATGAAAAATAACGTATTGTTAATTAAATTTATCTATCTTTATTTTTGAAATAAATGCGTTTACATTTCCAGTATAACATATTTTCGGAAAACTTCGTTAACGAGAGAAACTCGAAAAAATCCTCCTTATTCTGGAGGATTTCCTTTTTCCGTAAAATAACGTAATATACCACGATATATTGCAGCAGCTACTTTTTGTTGGTATTTCTCCGAATTTAACATATATCTTTCATTCACATTCGATAAAAAGCCAGCCTCAATTAAAGCACCTGGTGTTTTGGCATACTTCAATAAATACACGTGAGGAATTGTTTTAGCAGAACGATTCGTATTTTCTAAGCTTGTTCTCAATTCAGCTTGTATAAATTTCGCAGCCCGTTCATTTTCAATCGAAGAACGATAGTAGAACGTTTGTGCGCCCTTAGATCCACTACTAGTTAGGGCATTTAAATGAATACTCGCAAAAAAGTCTACATCAGGCTTATTAATGATCTCAACACGCTTTTTTAAATCCTCTGCTTTACGTCTACTATATGACTTTGTATCTTTATTAGCTAAATCATAATCTCCTTCACGCGTTAAAATAACTAAAGCACCTTGTTCTTGTAAATAATCTTGTACCTTTTTTGTAATCTCAAGTGTAATATCTTTTTCTACAATATCCTTTCCACCAACAGCCCCTCCGTCTGGCCCACCATGCCCAGCATCTAGTACAATCACTTTCCCTGATAAGGGTAAATTCCAAGCTCGCCACGATTTTGTAATTTGAAATTCTTGTTTAACTAAAAAAAACAAAACAACCGCAGCGAGCGCAAAAGAGATAATTCGAATTCTCTTCATACCTTTCCTCCTCCAGCTAGTCCCTCTAATTACTTATATGGGACAAGAGGAAAGTTTATGCTTGTCTTAGTGTAGCTTTAATCGATATCTTCTTTCGCCTTTTTCATAGCCTTCCTGCCACCACAAGCCGATAAACTGCTGGCAAGATTCAAAAAGCAATCCCTCGTCTTGCAACTTAATTTCACGTATAGTCATACTCGTTAAAAATTGAAATAACGTTTCAGTTAATTGTTGTTCTTCTTCTAAAGCCCTATATTTTACATCAAAGAATGATTCGCCATGATAACCAAATTTACTGTATCTCGCTCCTAATAAATAAGATTCTATCCCTAGTTCAATGCAATAATCTTCATACTGACGATGAAGTTCTTGCATTTGAAAGGCATCACGAATATTTAAACGCAATGTTTTTAATGATAATTCTCGCAGCATCTTCCGCTCGTATTTTAACTGCTTTTCTTTTTGTTTTTCTTGTAAGCTGACAATGACATTCATAGTACTTATAAACCTCCCTAATACGTATTAGTCTAAACTTCTAAAGAAGAAGCATACGTAGGACGGTAGCACTAAAATATTCCAAGCTAAAAAAATTACAAAAGAAGAATTAAACATAAAAAAACCCCAACCAAAATGGTTGGGGTTTGTAGTTCGCAAAAATTAACGTTTTGAGAACTGAGGTGCACGACGTGCGCCTTTAAGACCGTATTTTTTACGCTCTTTCATACGTGCGTCACGAGTTAATAGACCCGCACGTTTTAATGTTAGACGGTATTCTGGATCAGCTTTTAATAAAGCGCGAGAAATACCGTGACGAATAGCACCAGCTTGACCAGTGTATCCACCACCATTTACGTTTACAAGTACATTGTAGTTACCTAAAGTTTCTGTTGCAACTAGAGGTTGTTTCACTACTTCACGTAATGCAGCAAATGGGATATAGTTTTCAAAATCACGACCGTTAATAATAACGCGTCCTTCGCCTGGAACTAGGCGTACGCGCGCTACTGAACTCTTACGACGTCCAGTGCCATAGTATTGAACCTGTGCCAAAGTAAGCCCTCCTTTAATTAATTATCCGCGAAGTTCGTAAACTTCTGGTTGTTGTGCTTGGTGTGGATGCTCTGCTCCAGCATACACGTTTAATTTCTTAGACACTTGACGTCCTAAACGTCCTTTTGGAAGCATGCCTTTAATTGCAAGCTCTAACATTTGTACAGGGTAGTTTGTACGCATTTCTAGAGCTGTTCTTTGCTTAAGTCCACCTGGGTGGTTAGTGTGACGGTAGTAAATTTTATCGTTTAATTTATTACCTGTTAAATGAATTTTCTCAGCGTTAATAATAATTACATGATCACCCGTGTCAACGTGTGGTGTAAATGTTGGTTTGTGTTTACCACGTAAAATGGATGCTACTTCAGTAGATAGGCGACCTAAAGTTTGACCTTCAGCATCAACCACATACCATTTACGCTCAACTTCGTTAGCTTTTGCCATAAAAGTCGTACGCATGTGTTTCCCTCCTCGTTATCTTTTCCATAGAAAAAATCTATTGTTTATCTTAAACACGATTTCCTTCCGGGGCTAATCGTGGTTTTAGAAACAATACCATATGTTATGATATACTTTTGAGTTTCTAATGTCAAGCAAATGTTACACCAGGATTAGTTGTTATAGTTTACCTGCCATAAGTAAAGTCCATGACCTGGAGCCATCTTTCCAGCAAACTGGCGATTTTGTTTCGCTAAAATCTCTGGAATACTATCCGGATCAAGCTTTCCTTGACCTACGCTAAGTAACGTACCAACAATAATTCTGACCATATTATATAAAAATCCATTACCTACAAAGCGAAAAATTAATTCATCGTCTTGCTCAATTAATTCGATTTCATAAATTGTTCGTACTTTATCTTTTTTGTCAGTTTTTGCCGAACAAAAAGAAGTAAAGTCATGCGTTCCAATAAAATAAGGAATCGCTTTTCTTATAGAGTTTATTTCGAGTGGATATGGATATTGATATACGTAATTTCTACGGAATACATCCGCAGTCTTTGATAATAATACACGATAGCGATATTCTTTTTTCTCGACACCGTAACGTGCATGAAATTCTTCTGTTTTCTTCTCTACCTGCTTGATAATAATATCATCCGGCAACATTGTATTTAAAGCATTACTCCATTGCCACTCTTCAAGAGACAAAGGTGTATCAAAGTGTATCACTTGTCCTTTGGCGTGAACGGTAGAATCCGTTCTGCCTGATGCCTGCACACGAACAAGTTCTCCTTTATGCAACTTCTGCAATGCTTTCTCTATTTCTTGTTGAACAGTCCGATGCTGTGGTTGAATTTGGTAACCACAAAAATGAATGCCATCATATGCAACTGTACATTTTATTCTTTCCATTTCTCTATTCTCCATTACGACCGCACCCATGCCAAAATACAAGCTAAACAAAGTAAGCTTACAATTGTTACTGTATCACTTATTTTCCAGCGTAGTTGCCTAAATTTAGTACGTCCTTCGCCACTTTTATATCCACGAGATTCCATCGCAATCGCTAAGTCCTCTGCACGCTTAAAAGCACTGATAAATAATGGAACGAGTAGTGAGATAATAGCTTTCATCCTATCTTTTATCGGTCCCCCGGCGAAATCAATGCCACGTGACGCTTGTGCTTTCATAATTTTACTCGTTTCATCCATTAATGTCGGGATAAAACGTAGTGAAATTGACATCATTAATGCGATTTCATGAACAGGAACTTTTATACGCTTGAACGGCTTTAATAACGTCTCCAACCCATCTGTAATTTCAATAGGTGTCGTCGTTAACGTTAATAATGTCGTCATTAAAATAATAACGAAGAATCGTATAGAAATGTATATCCCTTGCTCTAATCCTTTTTCATGTATCGAAAACCAACCAAGCTGGAATAGTACTTCCCCTTCTTTATTTGTAAAAATATGCAGGAAAAATGTAAAAAGAAAAATCCACAGAATTGGTTTTAAGCCCGAAAGTACATAACGAATCGGCACTTTTGCAAAAAATAAAGCAATGAGTGCATATAAAAATAAAAATCCATATGAAATCGCATTATTTGCTAAGAAAACAACAAATACATATAAAAAGACAATCAACAGCTTCGTACGAGGATCAAGTTGATGAATGAGTGACTGACCTGGAATATATCTCCCAATAATCAACTGCTGCATGATTCATGACCACCTTTTCGTAACACCTGTACAACTTCATGAGTAAGATCCTCTAAAGATAAGGTAGCCTTCGAAATTGAAATACCAAACTTCTCTTCAATTGCACGTTTATACTTTAAAGACATTGGAAGATCCACACCGATTTGTTCTAATTCATCAGCATATGAAAATACTTCCTCTGCTCTTCCTTGCAAAAAGACCGTTCCTTTATGCATGACCACTATTTGATCTGCATACTTAGCGGCATCCTCCATATTATGGGTAACAAGAATGACTGTAAGCCCCTGTTCCTTATGCAAATTGTAAAACATCTCCATGAGCTCGTGCTGTCCTTTTGGATCAAGCCCTGCTGTAGGTTCATCTAATACAAGCACTTCGGGTTCCATCGCTAGTACGCCTGCTATTGCAACACGCCTCATTTGCCCACCGCTTAATTCAAACGGAGAACGTGCTAATAACTCTATGTCCAATCCAACAAGCTGGATTGCATCTTTCGCCTTTTGTTTTGCCTCTTCTTCAGATACACCAAAATTAGTCGGTCCAAAACAAATATCCTTTTCAACTGTTTCTTCAAATAGTTGATGTTCTGGAAACTGAAAGACAACCCCTACTTTTTTTCGTAGCGGCTTAAGCTTTTTCTCTTTCTTCCCTGCTGAAATTAAATGTTCACCAATTTGAACCGTACCATTTGTCGGCTGCAATAAACCATTTAAATGTTGAATCATCGTCGACTTACCTGAACCAGTATGACCGATAATGGCATAATAGCCCCCACTTGGAAACGACACGTCTACATCATAAAGTGCGCGTCTTTCAAATGGAGTTTTATATTGATAACGATGTTCTACTTTTTGGAATGTAATCTCCAAAGTTCGTTCACCAAGCTTTCCATTGTAAGATGCGTATTTTGCAAGTGAATTCCATTTCTTTTTAATAATTCTGCTATTTTCACCGAAAAAGGTACATCTAATCCAATCTCTTGGAGCATATGAGAGGATTTGAAAATTTGCTCTGGAGTACCTTCCTCTAATATTTCTCCCTTGTTCAAAATAATAATACGGTCTGACTGTGCCGCTTCTTCTAAATCGTGCGTAATCGATAACACCGTAATACCCTTTTGATCAACAAGTTGTCTGACCGTTTCTACTACTTCACGTCTCCCCTGAGGGTCTAACATTGAAGTTGCTTCATCTAGTATTAAAATAGATGGTTGAAGTGCTAAAACACCTGCTATTGCGACTCGCTGCTTTTGTCCACCAGATAACGAATGGGGTTCTTCATTTAAAAAATCTTCCATACGGACAAGTTGCAGAGCTTGTTCTAGTCTTTCTATCATCTGCTCCCTTGGCATTCCGATGTTCTCTAGGCCGAATACAACGTCATCTTGTACTGTCGTTCCAACAAATTGATTATCTGGATTTTGAAATACCATGCCAATTTGCTTTCGAACATCCCATACTGTTTCCTCTGATAAAATCATTGTATCATTTAAAGTAATTTTCCCTGATTCCGGTAAAAATAAGCCATTCAATAATTTTGCAAGTGTAGACTTCCCTGAACCATTTTGTCCAATAACAGATACCCATTCTCCTTCATATAAGGAAAACGAAACATCTTTTAATGCATAAGAGGCTGCCCCAGGATATTGAAATGATATATTTTCTGTCCGAAGTTTCTCTTTTTTCAATACAAGGCACCCTTTCTTTCGTCAAGTTAGCCTATTTTTATACTTAAAAAAAAAGGGCCATGACCAGTTACTTGAAAAGAACTGTCCTGCCCTTTTAATCATCATTATACTAACTCGATAATTACCATTGGTGCTGCGTCTCCGCGACGTGGACCAATTTTTGCAATACGAGTGTATCCGCCTTGGCGCTCAGCATAGCGTGGAGCTACATCAGCGAATAATTTTTGAAGTGCATCTTGACCAGTCTCAGCGTTAGCAACCTCATTACGGATGAAAGCTGCTGCTTGACGACGAGCATGAAGATCTCCGCGTTTACCTAAAGTGATCATTTTTTCCACTACAGAACGAAGTTCTTTTGCACGAGTTTCTGTCGTTTGGATGCGCTCGTTGATAATTAAATCAGTAGCTAAATCACGTAACATAGCTTTACGTTGCGCACTTGTACGGCCTAATTTTCTGTATGCCATTCGTAGTTCCCTCCTTTGTTGATGGGTTTAAATCCTCAGTCGTCTTTACGTAAACCTAAACCTAATTCCTCAAGTTTATGTTTAACTTCTTCTAAGGATTTACGTCCTAAGTTACGAACTTTCATCATATCTTCTTCTGTTTTGTTCGCAAGCTCTTGTACAGTATTAATTCCTGCACGTTTTAGGCAATTATAAGAACGAACAGAAAGATCTAGTTCTTCGATAGTCATCTCAAGAACTTTTTCTTTTTGATCTTCTTCCTTCTCGACCATAATCTCAGCATTTTGTGCTTCGTCAGTTAAACCAACAAAGATATTTAAATGCTCAGTTAAGATTTTGGCACCTAAAGAGATAGCTTCTTTTGGCCCGATGCTTCCATCCGTCCATACATCAAGCGTAAGCTTATCATAATTAGCCACTTGTCCGACACGTGTCTTTTCCACTTGGTAAGTCACACGTGATACTGGAGTATAAATAGAATCAATAGGAATTACTCCTATTGGTTGATCTTCGCTTTTATTTGCATCAGCTGGCGTATACCCACGGCCACGCTTTGCAGTTAAACGCATGCGGAAATGCGCATTTTTTGCTAACGTCGCAATGTGTAAATCTGGATTTAAGATTTCAACATCACTATCGTGAGTAATATCAGCAGCTGTGACAATACCTTCGCCCTGTACATCGATTTCCAACGTCTTCTCTTCTTCAGAGTAGATTTTAAGAGCTAACTTTTTCAAGTTTAAGATCATCGTCGTAACGTCTTCTACTACGCCCTCAACTGTTGAAAATTCGTGTAAAACGCCATCGATTTGGATAGCAGTTACAGCGGCACCAGGGAGTGAGGATAAAAGAATACGACGTAAGGAGTTACCCAAAGTAGTACCATATCCACGCTCAAGCGGTTCAATCACGAATTTGCCATACTTAGCATCTTCGTTAAGTTCAACCGTTTCGATTTTCGGTTTTTCGATTTCAATCATTAACTAAACCCTCCTTCAAAACGTCGAAACCCCGGTTAAACAAAGGAAGAACCTCTGTTTAACCGAAAGTCCCCCTTAGGCAGTTCCCGATTGTGCACAACAAGCGATGTTTCTGTACGAAATTTCTCGATAATGCATCATATCCATTATAGACAAAAGGGAAAATTCTATACAGAAAAATTACACACGACGACGTTTTGGTGGACGACATCCATTATGAGGAACTGGAGTAACATCTCTAATTGCTGTTACTTCTAGACCTGCCGCTTGAAGAGCACGAATTGCAGCTTCACGACCAGCACCAGGACCTTTAACAGTAACCTCTAAAGTTTTTAAACCATGCTCCATTGCAACTTTAGAAGCAGCTTCAGCAGCCATTTGCGCAGCGAATGGAGTAGATTTACGAGATCCACGGAAACCAAGTGCACCAGCACTAGACCAAGAAAGTGCGTTACCATGAGTATCTGTAAGTGTTACGATTGTGTTGTTGAAAGTAGAACGAATATGAGCTATACCAGCTTCAATATTCTTTTTCACACGTTTTTTACGAGTGTTTGTTTTACGTGCCATTGTTAGTTCAACCTCCTTTACTTATTATTTCTTTTTATTTGCTACTGTACGACGTGGACCTTTACGTGTACGAGCATTGTTTTTAGAGTTTTGACCACGAACTGGTAAACCACGACGGTGACGAAGACCACGGTAAGAACCGATCTCCATTAGACGTTTAATGTTAAGAGATACTTCACGACGAAGGTCTCCCTCAACTTTAATACGATCGATGATATCACGGATACGTCCTAATTCATCTTCCGATAAATCACGAACTCGTGTTTCCGAAGAAATACCAGCTTCTGTAATAATTTTTTCAGCAGTTGTGCGACCAATGCCGAATACGTAAGTTAAAGAAATAACAACGCGCTTGTCACGAGGAATATCTACACCTGCGATACGTGCCATTCTGAATGCACCTCCTTCTGATTAACCTTGTTTTTGTTTATGTTTAGGGTTTTCACAAATAACCATTACTTTTCCACGTCTACGAATAACTTTACATTTTTCGCAGATTGGTTTAACTGACGGTCTTACTTTCATGTCTCGAACCTCCTTAAAGATTACGGAGTGCTATATTATTTAAAACGGTACGTAATACGACCACGATTTAAATCGTACGGAGATAATTCTACCGTAACTTTGTCTCCTGGTAAAATACGAATGAAGTTCATACGGATTTTACCAGAAACGTGAGCCAATACGACATGCCCATTCTCTAATTCTACTTTGAACATAGCATTTGGCAACGTTTCAAGAACGGTACCTTCGACTTCAATTACATCATCTTTAGCCATTCAATAGTTCTCCCTTCTTCAAATCAGTAACATTTTACACTGCTCTGAAATCCCGGAGAGCCAGCTACTTATAAAGTGGTAAGGATTTCGTATCCTGCTTCTGTAAGAGCAATCGTGTGCTCAAAATGGGCACACCATTTACCATCTACCGTTACCACTGTCCAGTCATCAGATAGTGTTTTTACATATCGTCTTCCTTGATTCACCATCGGCTCAACACAGATGACCATTCCCGGCTTTAATCTAGGGCCTCTATTTGGTGGACCATAGTGCGGGATTTGAGGGTCCTCATGTAAGTCTTGCCCGATTCCGTGACCAACATACTCCCTAACGATCGAGAACCCATTCTCTTCAGCATGTGTTTGAACCGCATGCGAGATATTTGATAATCTTTCGCCTGGTTTTACTTGTTCTAGACCAAGATACAACGATTTTTCTGTGACATCAAGTAGCTTTTGAACAGATTCAGAAATGTTTCCAACTGGATACGTCCATGCAGAATCTCCATGGTACCCATTGTATTTCGCACCAATATCGATACTGATGATATCGCCCTCTTCGAGCTTACGCTTCCCTGGAATCCCGTGTACAAGCTCTTCATTTACAGAAGCACAAATGCTCCCCGGAAATCCGTTGTATCCTTTAAAAGATGGCGTAGCACCATATTTTCGAATCGTCTTTTCCGCTATTTGATCGAGCTCTTTCGTTGTAATTCCTGGAGTAATATGTTGTTTCAACTCTTGATGAGTTAAAGCAACGATCCTGCCAGCTTCTCGCATGATTTCTATCTCGCGAGGAGTTTTGCAGATGATCATTACGCTAAGCCTCCGATGAGAACATCGATATCAGCAAATACTTTATTGATATCTTGCTCACCATTAATGCTTTGTAAGTAGCCAAGCTCCTCGTAGAAATCAAGCAAAGGTTTTGTTTGCTTAATATTTACATCTAAACGATTTGCTACAGTTTCTTCATTGTCATCAGAGCGTTGATATAATTCGCCACCACATTTATCGCACACATCAGCTTTTGCTGGCGGATTGAATTCTAAGTGGTAAGTTGCACCGCATTCTTTACAAATGCGACGGCCTGTAAGGCGTGTTAATAACAATCCTGAATCCACATTAATGTTTAAAACATAGTCGATTTTTTTGCCAAGATCTTTCATAATCTCTTCAAGAGCTGATGCTTGTGCAACAGTTCGTGGGAAACCATCTAATAAGAAGCCTTTAATACAGTCTTCTTGGCTTAAACGTTCACGAACAATTCCAATTGTAACTTCATCTGGAACAAGCGCACCTTTATCAATAAAAGATTTTGCTTGTAAACCAAGTTCAGTTTCAGCCTTCATAGCTGCACGGAACATATCTCCTGTTGAGATGTGAGGGATGTTATACTTGGCAACAATCTGTTCGGCTTGTGTACCTTTACCAGCACCAGGAAGCCCCATTAAAATCAAGTTCATCCTTGTTCCCCCTCAGTACATGAGCATGTAGGGAAGACAGTTCTTCCCACTTACTCACTGCTTGATAAACCCTTTGTAATGGCGTTTTACCAATTGGCTTTCTAGCTGCTTCATTGTTTCTAAAGCAACGCCGACAACGATTAACATACTCGTTCCACCAATCTGTGCAGATGGAGGAAGATTTCCCAATTTCGTAAAGATAACTGGTAAGATTGCAATCGCTGCTAGGAAAATTGATCCCACAAAGGTCAAACGATACAAGATTTTTGTTAGATATTGTTCTGTATTCTTACCCGGACGAATACCTGGAACATATCCACCTTGCTTGTTTAGATTCTCTGACATTTGCTCTGGATTAACCTGAACAAATGCATAGAAGTATGTGAAGGCTACAATGAGCGCAACATATATGATCATTCCCACTGGGTGAGAATAGTTAAAGTTTGCAATAATCCACTGCGATACATCATGTTTCGGGAAGAACTGTGCAATAGTTGGAGGCGTAATTAAGAATGAAACAGCAAAAATGACTGGAATAACACCCGCACTATTTACCTTAAGTGGTAAATGAGTGTTTTGTGCTCCAGCATGATTCCCATTCCCTCCTGTTACACGCTTCGCGTATTGAATTGGGATCTTTCTAACAGCCTGTTGAATGAAAATAACACCAACAATAACTGCTAGCACAGCTAGTAAAATCAATGCAACTTTAACGATACTCATGAACAATTGATCTCCTATATTTTGAAACTGTTGTTGATACACTTGAGATATAACACTTGGGATCGCTGCGGCAATACCACCAAAGATAAGAATGGAAATACCATTACCTACACCTTTAGATGTAATCTGTTCACCTAACCACATTAAAAATGCAGTACCAGCAGTCAGTACCGTAGCAATGTATAAATAAGTGCTCCAACCTGGATTCAAAATTAATTGCCCACCTACCATACCGTTAAAACCGATTGACATACCAAACCCCTGAATAAACGCAAGAACAATTGTAAAGTAACGCGTGAATTGCGTTAGTTTACGACGGCCCATTTCGCCTTGCTTCGACCATTCCGAAAATTTAGGAACAACATCCATCTGCAATAATTGCACGATGATGGATGCTGTAATATACGGCATGATTCCCATCGCGAAGATGGAGAAGTTCTTCAAGGCGCCACCGCCAAATGTATTTAGGATACCTAAGGCATTTAATTGATCTTGTGCTTTCAGTACGTCTCCATTTGTAAATGGCACTGGGATAAACGTGCCAATCCTGAATACGACTAACATCGCTAAAGTGAATAATATTTTACGTCTTATCTCAGCAACGCGCATAAAGTTGGAGATTGTACGAAACATTAGATCACCTCAACTGATCCGCCAGCTGCTTCAATTGCTTCTTTAGCACTTGAAGAGAACTTGTGCGCTTTAACAGTTAATTTTTTCTCTACTGCTCCGCTTGCAAGAATTTTAACACCGTCGTTTAACTTGCTGATAACGCCAGTTTCCAGCAATA
Organism: Bacillus sp. FSL E2-8887; assembly: GCF_038007205.1. NCBI lineage: Bacteria > Bacillati > Bacillota > Bacilli > Caryophanales > Bacillaceae > Bacillus > Bacillus sp. FSL E2-8887. Next base: position 5,206,299 of record NZ_JBBOWS010000001.1, on the reverse strand, counting down.
ATTCAGGTGTTACTTCTGTACCATCTTCAAAACGATTTAACGTTGATAAGTTTACAATAGTAAACTCTTTACGGTTAATGTTTGTGAAGCCGCGTTTTGGTAAACGACGGAATAGTGGAGTTTGACCACCTTCGAAGCCAAGACGAACACCGCCGCCAGAACGTGCGTTTTGTCCTTTATGACCTCTACCAGCAGTTTTACCGTTACCAGAACCGATACCACGACCGACACGGTTACGTACTTTACGAGAACCTTCTGCAGGTTTTAATTCATGAAGTTTCATTCCCAGGCACCTCCTTATATTAATGAGTTATCCTTAAGCTTCTTTTACAGTTATAAGGTGAGAAACTTTGTTGATCATACCAAGAATAGCAGGAGTTTCTTCCTTAACTACAGTTGAATTCAACTTTTTAAGACCTAAAGCTTCTACCGTCGCACGTTGATCTTGTGGACGACCAATTACACTACGAGTGAGGGTAATTTCTAACTTTTTCGCCATTTGTTTTCCCTCCTTAACCTAGTAGCTCTTCTACAGATTTACCGCGTAATTTTGCAACATCTTCAGCGCGCTTAAGTTCGCTTAATCCGTTCACAGTAGCGCGAATCATGTTGATTGGTGTGTTAGTACCAAGAGATTTCGAAAGAATATCTTGTACACCAGCTAATTCTAGTACCGCACGAACAGGTCCACCAGCAATAACACCAGTACCCTCAGCAGCAGGTTTTAAGAATACTTCACCAGCTCCAAAATGACCGTTGATTGTATGTGGAATTGTTGTACCAACTAATGGTACTGCGATTAGGTTTTTCTTAGCGTCTTCGATAGCTTTACGGATTGCGTCTGGTACCTCTTGTGCTTTACCAGTACCGAATCCAACATGACCGTTTTTATCGCCAACTACAACTAGTGCAGCAAAGCGGAAACGACGACCACCCTTAACAACTTTCGCGACACGATTTATCGTAACTACACGTTCTTCAAGTTCTAATTTACTTGGGTCAATGCGTTGCATCAATTTTCCCTCCTTTGACCATTAAAATTGTAATCCAGCCTCACGAGCAGCTTCAGCTAGAGCTTTAACACGGCCATGGTATAAGTAACCACCGCGATCAAATACTACTTCTTTAACGCCTTTCTCTACAGCACGCTTAGCAACTGATTCTCCAACTTTCGTAGCAGCTTCAGTATTGCTAGTACCGTTAAGAGCAAGGTCTTTATCAAGAGTAGATGCACTTACTAATGTTACACCATTTACATCATCAATAACTTGAGCGTAAATATGTTGGTTAGAACGGTACACGTTTAAACGTGGACGTTCTGCAGTACCAGTAAGTTTAGCACGTACACGTGCATGTCTTTTCTTACGAGTCGCATTTTTAGCAGCTTTAGTGATCATTCTTGTCACTCCTTTCTTTCACCTAACGGGTTTACTTAGCAGTTTTACCTTCTTTACGACGAACAACTTCGCCTTCGTAACGAATACCTTTACCTTTATATGGCTCAGGAGCACGTACAGCACGGATGTTAGCAGCAAATTCGCCAACACGTTGCTTGTCGATACCTTTAATTACGATTTTAGTTGGTACAGGTACTTCAACTTCAAGTCCTGCTTCTGGAGTCATTTCTACTGGATGAGAATAACCTACGCTTAAAACAAGTTTATCACCTTGTTTTTGAGCACGGTAACCAACACCGACTAATTCAAGTCCGCGTGCAAAACCTGTAGTTACACCTTCAACCATGTTTCCGATTAAAGCACGAGTTGTACCGTGTAATGCACGGTGTTCCTTCTGTTCAGATGGACGCTCAACTGTTAGTGTATTTTCTTCAATTTTGATAGACATATCAGTTTTGAAAGTACGAGTTAATTCACCTTTAGGGCCTTTTACTGTTACAGTATTGTCTTCTGCAACTGTAATAGTAACACCTGCAGGGATTTCAAGAATCTTTTTACCAATACGAGACATGTGGTCACACCTCCGTTCGTTTTAAATATATATTACCAAACGTATGCTACTACTTCTCCACCAGTTTGTAATTGACGAGCATCTTTGTCTGTCATTACTCCCTTAGATGTAGAAACAAGAGCGATACCTAATCCGTTAAGTACACGAGGTACTTCATCAGCTTTTGCGTAAACGCGTAAGCCAGGTTTACTGATACGCTTTAATCCAGTGATTACACGTTCATTGTTTGCACCATATTTCAGGAAAATACGAAGGATACCTTGTTTGTTATCCCCGATGTATTCTACATCACGAATGAAACCTTCACGCTTTAAAAGATCAGCGATCTCTTTTTTGATTTTAGAAGCAGGAACCTCTAATTTCTCATGACGTACCATATTCGCATTACGGATGCGAGTAAGCATGTCTGCAATTGGATCTGTCATCACCATGTGTTTTACCTCCTTCCCATTTGTGGGTTTTACCAACTAGCTTTTTTAACACCAGGAATTTGACCTTTATATGCAAGTTCACGGAAACAAATACGGCAAAGCTTAAATTTGCGGTATACAGAATGCGGACGACCGCAGCGTTCGCAACGTGTATACTCTTGTACTTTAAACTTAGGAGTACGCTTTTGTTTCGCGATCATAGATTTTTTAGCCACGTTTTCGCCTCCTCTACTTAGCGTTGGCTTCCATTATTTTTGGAATGGCATACCGAATTGTGTTAAAAGTTCACGAGCTTCTTCATCAGTTTTCGCTGTAGTAACGATTACGATGTCCATACCTCGGACTTTACTTACTTTATCATAATCAATCTCAGGGAAAATTAGTTGCTCTTTAACACCTAATGTGTAGTTCCCACGACCATCAAATGATTTCTTAGAAACACCACGGAAATCACGTACACGTGGTAAAGAAACTGATACTAATTTGTCGAAGAACTCATACATTTGCTGACCGCGTAAAGTTACTTTCGCACCGATTGGCATACCTTCACGAAGACGGAAACCAGCGATTGATTTTTTAGCGCGAGTTACAACAGGTTTTTGACCTGCGATTTGAGTTAATTCTTCTACTGCATTGTCTAAAGCTTTTGAGTTAGATACCGCGTCACCAACACCAGTGTTGATTACGATCTTTTCGATTTTCGGTACTTCCATCACAGATTTATAGTTAAACTTGCTCATTAGAGCAGGAGTAATTTCCTTTTGGAACTTCTCTTTAAGGCGATTCAATGAAGTGACCTCCTTTCTTAAGAAAATTATTTATCTAATAATTCACCAGATTTTTTTGCAATACGCACTTTTTTACCATCTTCTACTTTGAAGCCTACGCGAGTAGGTTCGCCTGTTTTCGGATCTAATACCATAACATTAGAAACGTGAATAGGTGCTTCTTTCGTAATAATTCCACCTTGTGGATTTAATTGAGATGGCTTAGAGTGTTTTTTAACGATGTTAACACCCTCAACGATAACACGGTTTTGCTTTGGGAAAGCCACAAGGATAACACCTTGTTTTCCTTTGTCTTTACCAGTGATTACCTGAACTTTATCACCTTTTTTTACATGCATCTTAATTCTGCACCTCCTTAGCAAGGCAATACCTTAAATTATAGAACTTCTGGAGCTAAAGAAACGATCTTCATGAAGTTGCTATCACGTAATTCACGAGCTACTGGTCCGAAGATACGAGTACCACGTGGGCTCTTATCGTCTTTGATGATAACCGCTGCGTTTTCATCAAATTTAATGTAAGAACCGTCCGGACGACGAGCTCCGCTCTTCGTACGTACCACTACTGCCTTAACAACGTCACCTTTTTTAACAACGCCACCTGGTGTTGCTTGTTTTACCGTAGCAACGATAATATCACCAATATAAGCATATTTACGACCAGAGCCGCCTAATACTTTAATTGTTAAAAGTTCGCGGGCACCAGAGTTGTCAGCAACTTTCAAACGAGATTCTTGTTGGATCATGTTATGAAACCTCCCTTCGGACTAAAAATTCCGATTCGTCTATTTAGATAACAACCGCTTCTTCAACGATTTCAACTAAACGGAAACGCTTAGTAGCAGAAAGCGGGCGAGTTTCCATGATTTTAACGATATCGCCAAGTTTCGCTTGGTTTTGCTCATCATGGGCTTTATACTTTTTAGAATACTTAACACGTTTTCCGTATAAGGAATGAGTTTTGTAAGTTTCAACTAAAACTGTAATCGTTTTGTCCATTTTGTCAGAAACAACACGACCAGTATAAACTTTGCGTTGGTTACGTTCGCTCACTATGCAAACCTCCCCTCAATTTATCGATTAATTCCGATCTCTCTTTCACAAACTACAGTTTTCATACGAGCAATCGCTTTACGTACTTCACGGATGCGAGTTGGGTTCTCTAATTGTCCTGTAGCAAGTTGGAAGCGAAGATTAAACAACTCTTCCTTTAAAGCTTTAACTTTTGTTTCGATTTCGGCAGTGGTTAATTCACGAATATCATTAGTTTTCATTAGATTCACCACCATTTTCTTCACGTTTTACGAATTTACATTTCACAGGTAACTTGTGAGCTGCAAGACGTAATGCTTCGCGTGCTACCTCTTCAGATACACCCGCAATTTCAAACATAATTTTCCCAGGTTTTACTACTGCTACCCAGCCTTCTGGTGCCCCTTTACCGGAACCCATACGTACTTCTAGAGGTTTTGCAGTGTAAGGTTTAGAAGGGAAAATTTTAATCCATACTTTACCGCCACGTTTCATGTGACGAGTCATTGCACGACGAGCAGCTTCGATTTGACGGTTTGTAATCCATGAAGCAGCTAGTGCTTGTAAACCGAATTCACCAAAAGCGATTTCAGTTCCACCTTTTGCACGACCACGCATTTTACCACGATGCTCTCTACGATATTTTACGCGTTTAGGCATTAACATATTATTTTCCTCCTTCCTCAGAAGCTTTCTTTTTTGTAGGAAGGACTTCTCCACGGTAGATCCATACTTTTACGCCTAATTTACCGTATGTTGTATCAGCTTCAACTGCTGCATAGTCAATATCAGCGCGAAGTGTATGAAGTGGAACAGTTCCTTCACTGTAAGATTCTGCACGAGCGATATCAGCTCCGCCAAGACGACCAGAAACCTGTGTTTTAATACCTTTTGCTCCTGCACGCATAGCACGTTGAATAACTTGCTTTTGTGCACGACGGAATGATACACGGTTTTCTAATTGACGAGCGATGTTTTCGCCTACTAATTTAGCGTTAAGATCAGCTCTCTTAACTTCTAAAATGTTAATGTGTACACGCTTGCCTGTTAATTGATTAAGAGCTTTACGAAGTGCTTCAACTTCAGTACCACCTTTACCAATTACCATACCAGGTTTTGCAGTGTGAATTGTAACATTTACACGATTTGCTGCACGTTCGATTTCTACTTTAGCAACAGCAGAATCTTTTAAGCGTACAGTAATGTACTCACGGATTTTGATGTCTTCATGTAATAACGTAGCATAATCTTTCTCAGCGAACCAACGAGATTCCCAGTCGCGGATAATACCGACACGAAGACCAATTGGATTAACCTTCTGACCCATCGATTATCCCTCCTTCTTTTCTGATACCACAACTGTGATGTGGCTTGTGCGTTTGTTAATTTGGCTTGCACGACCCATTGCACGTGGACGGAAACGTTTCAACGTTGGACCTTCGTCAACGAAGACTTTTTCAACAACTAGGTTGTTAATATCCATCTCATAATTGTGCTCTGCATTTGCGATTGCAGATTTTAAAACTTTTTCTACAACTGGAGAAGCAGTTTTTGGTGTGTGGTTAAGGATAGCAATCGCTTCACCCACTTGCTTACCTCGGATTAAGTCTACTACTAAACGAACCTTACGAGGAGCAATACGAACTGTTCTCACTACTGCTTTAGCTTGCATTGAAGTGCCTCCTCTCATTATCTTCTAGTTTTCTTATCGTCAGCAAGGTGACCTTTATACGTACGAGTTGGTGCGAATTCACCTAACTTATGGCCAACCATATCCTCAGTGATGTACACAGGTACGTGTTTACGACCATCATATACAGCAATTGTATGTCCGATGAACTGAGGGAAGATTGTTGAACGGCGAGACCAAGTTTTAACAACTTGTTTTTGCTCAGATGCAACTAATTTTTCCATTTTGTTCATTAAGTGATCATCGACAAATGGTCCTTTTTTTAAGCTACGAGCCATTTTGGTGCCTCCCTTCGTGATTGGCGTACGGTTCTTGAAGCGAACCGTACTACAATCCCATTATTTTTTACGACGACGAACGATAAATTTATCAGACGCTTTGTTTTTCTTACGAGTCTTGAATCCAAGAGTTGGTTTACCCCATGGAGACATTGGAGACTTACGTCCGATTGGAGAGCGACCTTCACCACCACCGTGTGGGTGATCAACCGGGTTCATTACAGAACCACGAACTGTTGGGCGCTTACCTAACCAGCGAGAGCGACCTGCTTTACCGATTTTGATAAGTTCGTGTTGTTCGTTACCAACTTGACCGATTGAAGCGCGACAAGCAGATAATACTAAACGTACTTCACCAGAAGTTAAACGTACAAGTACGTATTTTCCTTCTTTACCAAGTACTTGAGCAGATGTACCAGCAGAACGAACTAATTGTCCGCCACGACCAGGCTTAAGCTCGATGTTATGAACAACAGTACCTACTGGAATGTTGATTAATGGTAATGCGTTACCGATTTTAATGTCAGATTCAGGACCAGACATAACTTCCATACCTACTTCTAAAGTTTTAGGAGCAAGAATGTAACGTTTTTCACCGTCAACGTAATTAATTAATGCGATATTCGCAGAGCGGTTTGGATCATATTCGATCGTAGCAACGCGTCCTGGAATTCCATCTTTGTTACGCTTAAAGTCGATGATACGGTATTGACGCTTATGTCCGCCACCTTGATGACGTACAGTAATTTTACCTTGGTTATTACGACCAGCCTTTTTGCTTAAAGGAGCAAGTAAAGACTTTTCCGGTCTGTCGGTCGTGATTTCAGCGAAATCATTCGTAGTCATGTTACGACGACCGTTAGTAGTTGGATTATACTTTTTAATTCCCATCTCAATTTCCCTCCTTCTTTAGTAAGAATTAAACGCCTTGGAAGATTTCGATTTCTTTGCTGTCAGCAGTTAGCTTAACGATTGCTTTACGACGACGGCTAGTAAAACCAGCGTGACGACCAACACGTTTTGCTTTCGGCTTGTAGTTCATGATATTTACTTTGTCTACATTAACACCAAAGATCGCTTCTATAGCGTCTTTAACCTCTGTTTTATTAGATTTAACGTCCACGTCGAACGTGTATTTTTTTTCAGCCATCATTTCCATAGAACGTTCAGTGATAACTGGGCGCTTAATGATATCACGAGGATCTCTCATTATGCAAGCACCTCCTCTACTTTTTCCACTGCCGCTTTTGTCATGATTAGCTTATCATGATGAAGCACATCTAGCACGTTTACGCCATCAGCAGTGATTACTGTTACTCCAGGGATATTGCGAGCAGATAACTCTACAGATTCGTTTGCATCAGCAGTTACGATAAGAGCTTTCTTCTCAACAGTTAATCCTTTAAGTACTGCTACCATGTCTTTTGTTTTTGGTGCATTTAACACTAGGTCCTCAAGAACTACAATGTTGTTCTCAACTACTTTAGTAGCTAATGCAGATTTGATTGCTAAACGACGAACTTTCTTAGGAAGTTTGTACGCATAGCTTCTTGGTGTAGGTCCGAATACCGTACCACCACCACGCCATTGAGGAGAGCGGATAGAACCTTGACGAGCACGTCCAGTTCCTTTTTGACGCCATGGTTTACGACCACCACCGCGAACTTCAGAGCGAGTTTTTACTTTGTGTGTACCTTGACGTAAAGATGCACGTTGCATCATTACAGCTTCAAATAGTACAGCTTCATTTGGTTCGATACCGAAAATAGCTTCAGCTAATTCGATTTCACCAACCTGTGAACCAGTTTGGTTATATACAGTAACTTTTGGCATTGGAATTCCTCCTTCCTATTGTGAATTATTTGCTAACCTTCACAGCGCCTTGAACAACTACAAGAGATTTCTTAGCACCTGGAACGTTACCTTTTACTAGTAATAAGTTGCGCTCAGTGTCAACTTGAACGATTTCTAAGTTTTGGATAGTAACTTGGTCTCCACCCATACGTCCAGCAAGTTTTTTGCCTTTGAATACACGGTTCGGAGCAACTGGCCCCATTGAACCTGGACGACGGTGATAGCGAGAACCATGAGACATAGGTCCGCGAGATTGTCCGTGGCGTTTAATAACACCTTGGAAACCTTTACCTTTAGAAATTCCTGTTACGTCAACGATTTCACCTGCAGCGAAAACTTCAACTTTTACCTCTTGACCAACCTCTAATCCGTCCACGTCTGCATCGCGGATTTCGCGAATGAAGCGCTTAGGAGTTGTAGATGCTTTAGCAGTGTGGCCTTGTTCAGGTTTGTTAGTTAACTTTTCACGTTTATCTTCAAATCCTAACTGAATTGCGTTGTAGCCATCAGTTTCAGTTGTTTTCTTTTGAAGAACAACGTTTGGATTAGCAGCGATTACCGTTACTGGGATTAACTCACCGTTCTCAGCAAATACTTGAGTCATACCGATCTTTCTTCCTAAGATTCCTTTGGTCATGAGTTACACCTCCTACATTTTTAAGTTATATGAATTATAATTTGATTTCGATATCTACACCAGATGGTAAATCTAAACGCATTAATGAATCTACTGTTTGCGGAGTAGGACTCACGATGTCGATTAGACGTTTGTGCGTGCGCATTTCGAATTGTTCACGAGAATCTTTGTACTTATGAACAGCACGAAGAATTGTGTAAATAGTCTTCTCAGTTGGTAATGGGATTGGACCAGAAACTGTTGCCCCAGAACGCTTAGCTGTTTCTACAATTTTCTCAGCTGATTGATCAAGAATACGGTGATCATAAGCTTTTAAACGGATACGAATTTTTTCTTTTGCCATTATTTTCCCTCCTTCGTTCGCCTATTTCTAAAATAGACCTTCTCCATGGAAATTTCCCCACACCATGCCATGGCAAAGCGGCCGGGTGTGTCAGCAACCTTCCACTTCATCGCAGTCAAAGACCAACATTGTCTATTATACAATGTTATTCGTCTAGATGCAAGCATCTTTTTGTTCGCATCTGCTTTTCTCTACTTTTGCTATTATACATGGCACTTTAAAGAATATCAAGTTTTCATCTACTCTTATTCACCTTACAGTTTTTGGGTGTTGTTTTCGTTTTACATACTATAGAAGAAACTCATCCAAAAATAGAAAACGCATCTCTTTCTTCTATAGTAATAAGCAATAAAAAAACTCAAGGGAGAATCCCTTGAGTTTTTAATAATCTAATTAAAGACTACTCAGCAACGATTGTAGCAACTACACCGTAACCTACTGTACGTCCACCTTCACGAATAGAGAATTTTGTTCCCTCTTCGATAGCGATTGGAGCGATAAGTTCGATAGTCATTTCGATGTTGTCACCAGGCATTACCATTTCAGTACCTTCTGGTAATTGGATGATACCAGTTACGTCAGTTGTACGGAAGTAGAACTGTGGACGGTAGTTAGCGAAGAATGGAGTATGACGTCCACCTTCTTCTTTAGATAATACGAAAACCTCAGCTTTGAATTTAGCGTGTGCTTTTACAGAGCCAGTTTTAGCAAGAACTTGTCCACGTTGGATGTCTTCACGAGCAACCCCACGAAGTAAAGCACCGATGTTGTCTCCAGCTTGAGCTTGGTCAAGAAGCTTACGGAACATTTCTACACCAGTTACAGTTGTAGTAGCATTCTCTTCAGCAAGACCGATGATTTCTACTACGTCACCAACTTTAACGATTCCACGCTCAACACGACCAGTTGCAACTGTACCACGACCTGTGATAGAGAATACATCCTCGATAGGCATTAAGAATGGTTTGTCAGTTTCACGTTCTGGAGTTGGGATGTAAGCATCAACTTCAGTCATTAATTCGATGATTTTTTCTTCCCACTCAGCTTCTCCTTGAAGAGCTTTAAGAGCAGAACCTTTAATTACAGGAATATCGTCGCCTGGGAATCCGTATTCAGATAATAGGTCGCGAACTTCCATTTCTACTAATTCTAATAATTCTTCGTCATCTACCATGTCGCATTTGTTTAAGAATACAACGATGTAAGGAACACCTACTTGACGAGAAAGAAGGATGTGCTCACGTGTTTGAGGCATTGGACCATCAGCAGCAGATACTACTAAGATACCGCCGTCCATTTGAGCAGCACCAGTGATCATGTTTTTAACATAGTCAGCATGACCTGGGCAGTCAACGTGTGCATAGTGACGAGTTTCAGTTTCGTACTCAACGTGTGCAGTTGAGATTGTGATTCCGCGCTCTCTTTCTTCTGGAGCAGCGTCAATTTGATCGTATCCGCGTGCTTCAGCACCACCAGCTTTTGCAAGAACTGTAGTGATCGCAGCAGTTAATGTAGTTTTACCATGGTCAACGTGGCCGATTGTACCGATGTTAACATGGGGTTTAGAACGTTCGAATTTAGCTTTAGCCATTCTAAATTCCTCCTTAGTTTATATAGGTTATTTTATATTTAGACTAGAAAGTGAAACTTGCGTCTCACTTTCTAAGCTTACATAAGTAGTTATACTTGAACAATCGATAAAAATCAATTATTCACCTTTATTTTTTTTAATAATTTCTTCAGAAACAGACTTCGGTACTTCTTCATAATGATCAAATGTCATTGAGAATGTTCCGCGTCCTTGAGTGTTAGAACGTAATGCTGTTGCATAACCGAACATTTCAGAAAGTGGAACCATAGCGCGAACAACTTGTGCGTTACCGCGAGCTTCCATACCTTCTACACGTCCACGACGAGATGTTACGTCGCCCATAATGTCACCCATGTACTCTTCAGGAATTACAACTTCAACTTTCATCATTGGCTCAAGAATTACTGGGCTACATTTAGAAACCGCAGCTTTAAGCGCCATAGATGCAGCGATTTTGAACGCCATCTCAGATGAATCGACATCATGGTAAGATCCGTCAACTAACGCAGCTTTAATATCAACTAGTGGATAACCAGCTAGTACACCATTTTTAAGTGCGTCTTCAAGACCCGCTCCAACAGCTGGGATGTATTCACGTGGAACTACACCACCGACAACCTTGTTTTGGAATTCGAATCCTTTACCTTCTTCATTAGGTTCAAACTCAATCCAAACGTGACCGAATTGTCCACGACCACCAGATTGACGAGCGAACTTACCTTCAACTTTCGCAGCAGCGCGGAAAGTCTCACGGTATGCTACCTGAGGAGCACCAACGTTTGCTTCCACTTTGAATTCACGGCGCATACGGTCAACGATGATATCAAGGTGAAGTTCACCCATACCAGCGATGATTGTTTGGCCAGTTTCTTGGTCAGTGTGAGCACGGAATGTTGGATCTTCTTCAGAAAGCTTAGATAATGCTGTACCCATTTTATCTTGGTCAGCTTTAGATTTTGGTTCGATAGCTACAGAGATAACTGGTTCTGGGAATTCCATAGACTCAAGGATAACAAGACTCTTCTCATCACAAAGAGTATCACCAGTAGTAGTATCTTTTAAACCTACAGCAGCAGCGATATCACCAGCGTAAACTGTTGAAATCTCTTCACGGCTGTTAGCGTGCATTTGTAGGATACGACCTACACGCTCACGCTTACCTTTAGTTGAGTTTTTCACGTATGATCCAGAGTTTAACACACCAGAATATACACGGAAGAACGTTAACTTACCAACATAAGGGTCAGTCATGATTTTGAATGCTAGAGCTGCGAATGGTTCTTCATCGCTAGACTTACGTTCGATAGCTTCCTCCGTATCCGGAAGAGTACCTTTAATAGCGGGTACATCTAATGGAGATGGTAGGTAGTCAATAACTGCGTCTAACAGAATTTGAACACCTTTATTTTTGAATGCAGAACCACAGATTACTGGGAAGAATTCAACAGAAGTTGTAGCCTTACGGATACCAGCTTTAAGCTCTTCTACAGTGATTTCTTCACCTTCTAGGTACTTCATCATCATTTCTTCATCAAGCTCAGCTACCGCTTCAATAAGTTTTCCACGGTATTCTTCAGCTAATTCTTTGTGCTCTTCAGGAATTTCAACACGCTCGATGTCTGTTCCTAAATCGTTACTGTACATGTAAGCACACTCTTCAACAAGGTCAATAATACCATTGAACTCGTCTTCAGCACCGATTGGTAACTGAATTGGATGTGCGTTTGCTTGTAAACGATCGTGGATTGTTCCTACAGAGTATAAGAAATCTGCACCAATCTTATCCATTTTGTTAACGAATACGATACGAGGTACACCATAAGTAGTAGCCTGACGCCAAACAGTTTCTGTTTGTGGTTCTACACCAGATTGTGCATCAAGTACTGCTACTGCGCCATCAAGTACGCGTAAAGAACGTTCTACTTCTACTGTGAAATCTACGTGTCCTGGAGTGTCAATGATATTTACACGGTGACCTTTCCATTGTGCTGTAGTTGCAGCAGAAGTAATTGTGATACCACGTTCTTGCTCTTGCTCCATCCAGTCCATCTGAGATGCACCTTCATGAGTTTCACCGATTTTATGAATACGTCCTGTGTAATACAGAATACGCTCAGTTGCTGTTGTTTTACCAGCATCGATGTGAGCCATGATACCAATATTACGAGTGTTTTCTAAAGAGAACTCTCTAGTCATTTGGTGTCTTGCTCCTTCCATATATGGATTGGATTATTTTATTTTAAGTAGCAAAAAAGCCACTTTATATCGTTACATATGCCAGTGTCCAGTACCCTCATTATGTAAAACGAGCGCCCAACGAAAGGGAGAGGCATTCTCCCTCTCCACACTTCCATAAGCGACAAATAAAGCGGTTTATGCTTACATTTATTTTACGTTGAATCCTACCAACGGTAATGAGCAAATGCTTTGTTAGCTTCTGCCATTTTATGAGTATCTTCACGTTTCTTAACAGCTGCACCAGCGTTGTTAGATGCATCTAAGATTTCGTAAGCTAGACGCTCTTCCATAGTTTTTTCACCACGAAGACGAGCATAGTTTACTAACCAGCGAAGACCTAAAGTTGTACGGCGTTCTGGACGAACCTCAACTGGAACTTGGTAGTTAGCACCACCAACACGACGAGCGCGTACTTCAAGAACAGGCATGATGTTCTTAAGAGCTTGCTCGAATACTTCCATTGGTTCTTTATCTGAACGTTCACGAACGATCTCGAAAGCGTTATAAAGAATTGTTTGAGATTTACCTTTTTTACCGTCAACCATCATTTTGTTGATTAGGCGTGTTACAAGCTTAGAATTGTACATTGGATCTGGTAACACGTCACGTTTCGCAACAGGTCCTTTACGAGGCATATTGAGTTCCTCCTTTCATTATAAATTTATTATTTTTTAGCAGGTTTTGGTCGCTTAGTACCATATTTAGAACGTCCTTGCATACGTTTGTCAACACCAGCTGTATCAAGCGCACCACGAACGATGTGGTAACGTACCCCTGGTAAATCCTTTACTCGACCACCGCGAATTAATACTACGCTATGCTCTTGTAGGTTATGACCGATACCTGGGATGTAAGCTGTAACTTCAATACCATTTGTTAAACGTACACGAGCGTATTTACGTAACGCTGAGTTAGGTTTCTTCGGAGTCATTGTACCAACACGAGTACACACACCACGTTTTTGAGGTGCAGAGATATCAGTTGATTTTTTCTTTAAAGAATTAAAACCTTTGTTTAACGCAGGTGATTTAGACTTCCATACTTTATCAGTACGACCATTTCTCACTAATTGGTTAATAGTAGGCATTTGATTATCCTCCCTTCGCATGTTTGTATGACCACATATCCAGGTGGTTCATTATTAGTTGAAAACAAAGTTTTTGCAAGGAAGAGCAAATGCTCTCTCCTCACAAAAACAGTTTTAACTTATTATTCCTATTGCTGAAGCTCCCACTTGAATCCCCGAAACTTTTCCAAGCTTACGAACTGATTCAACTTTGGTTATGGGTATGTTATGTTGCAAGGCAGTACGAATGATAACATGGGTTAACCGCACATCAGCATCTTCCGCAATAACAACTTCTTTAACTATACCATTTTTGATTGCTTCCAATGTTCGTTTATGACCAACGACTACATTTTCAGCATTTGACACTTTTTGATAAGACATTTAAATATCCTCCAAAGCATCATTCAGGAGCAACCTTGATTATAGTAACATTTTGTCTCATACAATGTCAACTAGGATCAGCTGTTTTTATACAAAATTTACGACGGAAAATTTTACTGTTCCACATAAACTTCATCGTTTTCTACATTCATGTTATCTTGTGTTGTTTTTACAAGATCCACTTTGCGATAACGATTCATACCTGTTCCAGCAGGAACAAGCTTACCGATAATAACATTCTCTTTCAATCCTAGAAGCTCATCGCGTTTACCCTTAATTGCTGCATCTGTTAGAACACGAGTTGTTTCTTGGAATGACGCCGCAGATAAGAACGAATCTGTCTCAAGTGAAGCTTTTGTAATACCAAGTAGAACTGGTCTAGCCGTTGCTGGTTGTTTACCTTTCAGTAACACCTTCGCATTCGCATCAGTAAACTGATGGATATCTAGTAATGTTCCTGGTAATACATCTGTTTCACCCGCATCACTTACACGAACTTTACGTAGCATTTGACGTACCATTACTTCTACGTGTTTGTCACCAATTTCTACCCCTTGCATACGGTATACTTTTTGAACTTCACGTAATAAGTATTCTTGAACTGCTGTAATGTCCGTTACTTTTAGTAATTCCTTCGGATCAATAGAACCTTCTGTTAACTCTTTACCATGGCTAATTGGCTGTCCTAGAGTTACTTTCAGACGAGCACCGTAAGGAATAGCATACGTACGAGCTTCAACTTCACCCTGTACAACTACTTCTTGGCGATCTTTAACATCGTTGATCGCTGCGATAACACCGTCAATTTCACTGATAACTGCCTGACCCTTCGGATTACGAGCTTCGAAGATCTCTTGGATACGAGGTAAACCTTGTGTGATATCATCCCCGGCAACCCCACCTGTATGGAACGTACGCATCGTTAACTGTGTACCTGGCTCACCGATAGATTGAGCTGCGATAATACCTACCGCTTCTCCTACTTCTACGTCTGTACCAGTTGCTAAGTTACGACCGTAACACTTCTTACATACACCATGGCGAGTATTACACGTAAACGCTGAACGAATGTTTACAGTTTCAACACCCGACTTTTCAACGATATGAGCAATATCTTCAGTAATTAATTGATTTTCAACAACTAATACTTCACCTGTTTCAGGATGTTTTACAGTTTTTCTTGCAAAACGTCCAACAAGACGATCATATAGTGACTCAATAACTTCATTACCCTCTTTAATCGCACCAATTAGTAAACCGCGATCTGTTCCACAATCATCTTGACGAACAATTACATCTTGTGCAACGTCTACAAGACGACGTGTTAAGTAACCAGAATCGGCAGTTTTAAGTGCTGTATCGGCAAGACCTTTACGCGCACCATGCGTAGAGATGAAGTACTCAAGTACTGTTAAACCTTCACGGAAACTCGATTTGATCGGAAGCTCAATGATACGACCAGATGGATTGGCCATCAGACCACGCATACCAGCAAGCTGAGTAAAGTTCGATGCGTTACCACGGGCACCGGAATCACTCATCATGAAGATTGGGTTGCGTTTATTCAAGGATTTCATCAGCTTTCCTTGGATAACATCTTTTGCATTACTCCAAATAGAGATAACGCGATCGTAACGTTCTTCTTCCGTGATTAAACCGCGACGGAATTGTTTAATTACATTATCTACTTTTGCTTGTGCTTCATGGAGAATTTCATCTTTTTCACCTAATACAAGAATATCTGATACCCCAACTGTAATACCAGCTTTTGTAGAGTATTTAAATCCTAAGTTTTTCATACGGTCAAGCATGCGAGACGTTTCTGTAATTTGGAAACGTTTGAATACTTCCGCAATAATATTACCAAGGATTTTCTTGCTAAATGGTGCCACTTCTTCGCGACTAGCAATAATTTCTTTAATGTTCGCACCTTTTTCAACGAAATATTCCGCTGGTGTTTCTTTTTCAAGGTTTGAGTTTGTTGGTTCATTAATATAAGGGAACGACTCTGGTAAGATTTCGTTAAATATTAATTTACCAACTGTTGTTAATAGAAGCTTACTCTTTTGCTCTTCAGTAAACGTTACATTATTTACCGAACTCGCAGCAACTGCAACACGTGTGTGCAGATGTACATATCCATTTTGGTATGCAAGTATTGCTTCGTTTGCATCTTTGAAGACCATACCTTCACCGATTGCACCCTCGCGCTCAAGTGTTAAGTAATAGTTACCTAATACCATATCCTGAGATGGAGTAACAACTGGTTTTCCGTCTTTTGGATTCAAGATGTTTTGTGCCGCTAACATAAGGATACGAGCTTCTGCTTGTGCCTCTGATGATAACGGAACGTGAACCGCCATTTGGTCACCGTCAAAGTCCGCGTTGTATGCAGTACATACAAGTGGGTGAAGACGGATTGCACGACCTTCTACTAGTGTAGGTTCAAACGCCTGGATACCAAGACGGTGAAGTGTTGGTGCGCGGTTTAGAAGTACTGGATGCTCTTTGATCACAGATTCTAAAACGTCCCAAACTTCAGGGTGTACACGCTCGATTTTACGTTTAGCACTCTTAATGTTGTGTGCTAATCCTTTTCCAACTAACTCTTTCATAACGAAAGGTTTAAACAATTCAAGTGCCATTTCTTTCGGCAATCCACATTGGTACATCTTTAAGTTCGGTCCTACAACGATTACAGAACGGCCAGAGTAGTCAACACGTTTACCTAATAAGTTTTGACGGAAACGTCCTTGTTTACCTTTAAGCATGTGAGATAGTGATTTTAATGGACGGTTACCTGGTCCAGTAACTGGACGGCCACGGCGACCATTATCGATTAATGCGTCTACAGCTTCTTGTAACATACGTTTTTCGTTTTGAACGATAATGCTTGGTGCACCTAAGTCCAATAGACGTTTTAAACGGTTGTTACGGTTAATTACACGACGATATAAGTCGTTTAAGTCAGAAGTAGCAAAACGTCCACCATCTAACTGTACCATTGGGCGTAGTTCTGGTGGGATAACTGGAAGAACCTCTAAGATCATCCAAGATGGGTGATTTCCAGAGTTACGGAATGCTTCTAATACTTCTAGACGTTTAATAGCACGAGTACGGCGTTGTCCTTGTGCTGTTTTTAATTCTTCTTTTAAGAAGTCTACTTCTTTATCTAAATCGATGTCTTGCAGTAATTTTTTAATCGCTTCTGCACCCATAGCAGCATGGAATGTACTGCCATATCGATCACGATATGCACGGTATTCTTTTTCAGAAAGTAATTGCTTCTTATCAAGTGGTGTATCTCCACTTTCTGTTACAACATAAGAAGCGAAATAAATTACTTCTTCAAGCGCGCGAGGGGACATGTCTAAGACAAGTCCCATGCGGCTCGGGATACCTTTGAAATACCAAATATGAGATACAGGAGCAGCTAATTCGATATGACCCATACGTTCACGACGAACTTTTGCACGCGTTACTTCAACGCCACATCGATCACAAACTACACCTTTATAACGTACACGTTTATATTTCCCGCAATGACATTCCCAGTCCTTTTGTGGTCCGAAAATACGCTCACAGAACAAGCCATCTTTTTCAGGCTTTAACGTACGATAGTTAATTGTTTCTGGTTTCTTAACTTCACCGTATGACCAAGAACGAATCTTGTCAGGTGAAGCAAGTCCAATCTTCATATATTCAAAGTTATTTACATCTATCAAGGGGCCTACCTCCCTTTTAGTCTACAGGTTATCCCAATTATTCCTTAGTTGTCTCAACTTCAACATTCAATTTATCTGCTGATTGATGATCATCGTCATCTTCCGTATCACGCATTTCAATTTCTGTATCGTTGATAGACATCATTTTAACGTCCATACCTAAACTTTGCAGTTCTTTAATCAATACTTTGAATGATTCAGGAACGCCTGGTTCTGGAACATTTTCACCTTTAACAATTGCTTCATACGTCTTAACACGTCCAATAACATCATCAGACTTCACTGTTAAGATTTCTTGAAGAGTATAAGCAGCACCATAAGCTTCAAGTGCCCAAACCTCCATCTCACCGAAACGCTGTCCACCGAACTGAGCTTTACCTCCAAGAGGTTGCTGCGTTACAAGTGAGTATGGTCCAGTAGAACGAGCATGAAGTTTATCGTCAACCATGTGCGCAAGTTTGATCATATACATGACACCAACAGATACACGGTTATCGAATGGCTCACCAGTACGTCCGTCATACAGGATTGTTTTCGCGTCATTTGCCATACCAGCTTCTTCAATTGTGCCCCATACATCTTCCTCACGAGCACCATCGAATACCGGTGTTGCAATGTGAATACCAAGGTATCTTGCTGCCATACCAAGATGAAGCTCTAATACCTGACCGATATTCATACGAGATGGTACCCCTAATGGGTTTAACATGATATCGATTGGCGTACCATCTGGTAAGTAAGGCATATCTTCTTCCGGTAAAATACGGGAGATAACACCTTTGTTACCATGACGACCGGCCATTTTGTCACCTTCAGAAATTTTACGCTTTTGAACGATATATGCACGTACAAGTTGATTCACGCCTGGTGGCAATTCATCGCCATCTTCACGGTTAAACACTTTTACGTCTAAGATAATACCGCCACCACCGTGTGGTACACGTAGTGATGTATCACGTACTTCACGTGCTTTTTCACCGAAGATTGCATGTAATAGACGTTCTTCTGCCGTTAATTCTGTTACACCTTTTGGCGTTACTTTACCAACAAGTAGATCTCCATCTTTTACTTCAGCACCGACGCGAATAATACCGCGCTCGTCGAGATTACGAAGTGCATCTTCTCCAACATTCGGGATATCACGTGTAATTTCTTCTGGTCCAAGCTTCGTATCACGAGCTTCTGATTCATATTCTTCAATATGGATAGAAGTGTACACATCATCTTTTACAAGGCGCTCACTCATGATGATCGCATCCTCATAGTTATAACCGTCCCATGTCATAAAGCCAACAAGCACGTTACGTCCAAGCGCCAGTTCACCTAGTTCCATAGAAGGACCATCCGCAAGGATTTCACCTTTTACAACTTGGTCTCCAACACTTACGATTGGACGTTGGTTGTAGCAAGTTCCTTGGTTAGAACGAATGAATTTTTGCATTTTGTAGCGATCTAAGTCGCCTTTTACTGTTTGACCGTCAACGTCTACATAGCGACGTACCCAAACTTCACGTGCTTCTACGCGCTCAACAACACCAGGCTGTTTACAGATTACTGCAGCACCTGAGTCTTTTGCTGATACGTACTCCATACCTGTACCTACAATCGGAGATTCCGGATTTATTAACGGAACCGCCTGACGTTGCATGTTCGCTCCCATAAGTGCGCGGTTAGAGTCATCGTTTTCTAAGAACGGAATACAAGCTGTCGCTGCCGACACTACTTGTTTTGGAGATACATCCATGTAGTCGATGCGTTCTTTATTTGTGACAATGTTTTCACCACGGAAACGAGCTACGATATCTTCATCAAGGAATTCCCCTACTTCAGATAATTTCATATTCGCTTGGGCTACAACATAGTTATCTTCTTCATCTGCTGTTAAATAATCAACCTGCCCTGTTACAAGACCAGTTTCTGGGTCAACACGACGGTATGGCGTTTCAATGAAACCAAACTCATTTACTTTCGCAAACGAAGATAATGAGTTAATCAAACCGATGTTTGGTCCCTCTGGCGTTTCAATTGGACACATACGACCATAGTGAGAGTAGTGAACGTCACGTACTTCAAAGCCTGCGCGCTCACGCGTTAAACCACCGGGTCCTAATGCAGATAGTCTTCGTTTGTGAGTTAACTCTGCTAATGGGTTTGTTTGATCCATGAACTGAGATAACTGAGAACTTCCGAAGAACTCTTTAATAGATGCAATAACCGGGCGAATGTTAATTAACGCTTGTGGTGTAATTGCATTTGTATCTTGAATCGACATTCTCTCACGAACAACACGTTCCATACGAGAAAGACCGATACGGAATTGGTTTTGTAGTAACTCTCCTACAGAACGCAGACGACGATTTCCTAAGTGGTCAATATCATCTGTATCCCCTACTTTATATAGCAAGTTAAAGAAGTAGCTAATAGAAGCAAGAATATCACCTGGTGTGATGTGTTTTATATCACGAGTAATATTTGCATTCCCAATTACGTTTATAGATCGTTCGCCTTCTGATTCTGGAGCATAAATCTTAATAGATTGCAGCTCAACATCGCCTGCTACCACTCCGCCCATTGGTTTCGCTGTTTTGAATCCAATGTTTTTCTCTAAGTAAGGTAGAATGCGATCCAGTGTACGACGATCTAAGACTGTTCCTTCTGCCGCTAAAATTTCACCAGTTTCTGGATCCACCAGTGTTTCAGCTAAACGTTGGTTAAACAATCTGTTTTTAATGTGTAGCTTTTTGTTGATCTTATAGCGACCTACATTTGCTAAATCGTAGCGCTTTGGATCAAAGAAACGAGACACAAGTAAGCTCTTTGCATTTTCTACTGTTGGTGGTTCACCAGGGCGTAGACGCTCATAAATTTCAAGCAATGCTTTCTCTGTGCTATCTGTGTTGTCTTTTTCTAACGTATTGCTTAAGTATTCGTTATCACCTAAAAGCTCGGTGATTTCTTGATCAGAGCCAAACCCTAATGCGCGTAACAAAACAGTTACAGGAAGTTTACGCGTACGGTCAATACGCACATATACAACATCCTTAGCATCTGTTTCATACTCTAACCAAGCTCCGCGGTTTGGAATTACAGTAGCAGTAAAACCACGTTTTCCGTTTTTATCCACTTTGCCACTATAGTATACGCTTGGAGAGCGAACTAACTGGGAAACGATAACACGTTCTGCACCGTTAATTACGAATGTTCCAGTCTCTGTCATGAGTGGGAAATCTCCCATGAACACATCTTGTTCTTTTACTTCACCAGTTTCCTTGTTGATTAGACGCACTTTTACACGAAGTGGTGCTGCATACGTCACATCACGCTCTTTGCATTCTTCTACAGAGTATTTAGGTTCACCCAAGCTGTAGTCGATAAATTCAAGCGATAGATTTCCCGTAAAGTCTTCGATCGGAGAAATGTCTTGGAACATTTCTCGCAAACCCTCATCAAGAAACCACTGATAAGAAGAGGTTTGAATTTCGATAAGATTTGGTAACTCTAATACTTCACTAATACGGGCATAACTTCTTCGTTGGCGGTGGCGTCCGTATTGAACTAGTTGACCTGTCAACTGCTTCACCCCTCAAATCATGAGTATTATAAATGCACAAAAAAATTTGTGCAAAATCACAAATAAATACAACTACTGCTATTAGCGTAGTTTTTTTCTCTTAAAGATAGATACGTTGAGTCTTTCTACCTGCTCAAAAAAGAAAAATGGCTTCTATAAGAAAACCATCATTCTGTTTCATAATCTGCTGATTTTACTATCTTTTCCAAGAGAAGCAAAAATATACATCTTTCTCAACGCAGAAAATCATATATTGGCATTGTATAATGTTAACATAGCCAAAAATAACCGTCAACGCTTTTTTGATTTTATGATATAATATCCTTTTTTCTTTTCTACAACTTCAACTTCAGAAAATACTTCTTCTAGTTTTTTCATCGCAGATGGCGCACCTTGTTTCTTTTGAATAACAATCCACAATTCTCCACCTGAAACTAAATACTCCACAGCCTTTTCTAAAATCTCATGCACGATATCTTTACCAGCACGAATTGGAGGATTAGATAGAATAACAGCATACTTGCCATCTACATTTTCATAGACACTACTTTGCAAAATACGTATATTTTCAATTCTGTTATTAGCGGCATTTTCTTTTGCAAGTCCCAAGGCCCTTTCATTCACATCCACCATGTGAATTTCACGATTTTGAAACTCTTTCGCTAACGACAAACCGATTGGACCGTACCCACATCCTACGTCTAACACATTACCTTTAACATCTGGCATTTGAAACGCTTCAATTAAAAGACGAGAACCAAAGTCCACTTCGTTTTTCGAGAACACCCCATGGTCAGATAAAAAAGTAAATCGAGATTCACGAAGTGTAACTTCCCATCGTTTACGATCACTTTTACTAGAAGGGTCGTTAGAAAAATAATGGTCTGCCATATGGCCACCTCTTTTCTTTACAGTTAAAAAAAAAGCTCGCATAAGAGCGAGCTTTTTTTAAAGCACCAAAAGTTAATTACTTAACTTCTACAGCAGCGCCAACTTCTTCAAGTTTAGCTTTCATTTCTTCAGCTTCCTCTTTAGTAACGCCTTCTTTGATTGCTTTTGGAGTGTTGTCAACTAATTCTTTAGCTTCTTTTAAGCCAAGACCAGTGATTTCACGTACAGCTTTGATAACTTTGATTTTTTGAGCGCCAGCACTTGCAAGTACTACGTCAAATTCAGTTTGCTCAGCAGCAGCTTCACCAGCGCCACCAGCTACAGCTACAGGAGCAGCAGCAGTTACGCCGAATTCTTCCTCGATAGCTTTTACTAAGTCGTTAAGTTCTAATACAGTCATAGATTTAACTGCTTCAATGATTTGTTCTTTAGTCATTGTAAATATCCTCCCTTAAATAGGTTTGTATTGTTTTATAGATAACAAGTAATTATCTTTTAAAAAATTAAGCGCCTTGCTCTTCCTTTTGATCTGCAACTGCTTTAGTAGCAAGTGCAAGGTTACGGATTGGAGCTTGAAGAACGCTAAGAAGCATAGAAAGTAAGCCTTCACGTGATGGAAGAGTAGCGATAGCTTTAACCTCATCAAGTGTTACAAGTTTACCTTCGATTACGCCCGCTTTAATTTCTAAAGCTTCATGATTTTTAGCGAAGTCGTTTAATACTTTCGCAGGAGCAACTACATCCTCGTTACTGAACGCGATTGCGTTTGGTCCTGTTAAGAATTCGTTTAACTCAGCCATTTCAGCAGACTCTGCAGCACGACGAGTTAAAGAGTTTTTGTAAACTTTGAACTCAACGCCAGCTTCACGTAAGTTTTTACGTAATTCTGTTGCTTCAGAAACTGTTAAACCACGGTAGTCAACAACAATTGTAGATTTACTCGCGCGAAGTTTTTCAGCGATTTCAGTTACAACTTGTTGTTTAGTTTCGATTACTTTGCTCATGTTATTACACCTCCTGTAGATTATATAGAAGATGTACCGAAAGTGCACTAAAAACCTCCATGCCCAACTTGTAGACATGGAGGCATATAGTCACAGAAAAAAGATTCCGCTTCGTATATTAACACCTAGGTAGGAAATTAAGTCGAATCGACTCCTACTGTCTACGGTACACTATTAAAATTCACAACATAAATGATTATATTAAAACTTCTTTATGAAGTCAACTTCCAATTTTTACGCAAGTGTAGAAACGTCTACGCGTACGCCAGGTCCCATTGTAGAAGCAACAGTTGCGTTCTTCATGTAAGTACCTTTTGCAGCAGCTGGCTTAGCTTTTTGTAGCGTGTCAGCAATTGTTTTGAAGTTTTCTACTAATTTAGCATCTTCGAAAGATACTTTACCGATTGGAACGTGGATGTTACCAGCTTTATCAACGCGGTATTCAACTTTACCAGCTTTGATTTCGTTAACAGCTTTAGTTACATCGAAAGTAACTGTTCCAGTTTTAGGGTTTGGCATTAAACCTTTAGGTCCTAATACACGACCAAGTTTACCAACTTCACCCATCATGTCAGGAGTTGCTACTACTACATCGAAATCAAACCAACCTTTTTGGATTTTACCGATGTAATCAGCATCGCCTACGAATTCAGCGCCAGCAGCTTCAGCTTCTTTTGCTTTTTCGCCTTTAGCGAATACTAATACACGTTGTACTTTACCAGTACCGTGTGGAAGAACAACTGCACCACGAATTTGTTGGTCAGCTTTCTTAGGGTCAACACCTAAACGGAATGCAGCTTCTACAGTTGCATCAAATTTAGCTGTGTTTGTTTTCTTTACTAATTCTACTGCTTCTGTTGCAGAGTAAGCAGATGCACGATCAACAAGCTTCGCAGCTTCAACGTACTTTTTACCTCTTTTAGCCATGTTTGTTTCCTCCTTGAATGTGGTTTTAGCGGAATAACCTCCCACGTTTACGCCTTCATTCCGGGAACCCCCGAGGATGTGCGCCCATCCATTTATTTAAAAATGATGATCATTTACGATAATAAAGGTTGCGAATTGGAATTCCAGACCCGCAACCTTTTTTACAAAAAACAAATCGAATTAGTCTTCGATAACGATGCCCATACTGCGCGCAGTACCTTCAACCATACGCATTGCAGCTTCTACGCTAGCAGCGTTTAGGTCAGGCATTTTAGTTTCAGCGATTTCGCGTACTTTATCACGCTTAACAGTTGCCACTTTATTACGGTTTGGTTCACCAGAACCAGACTCAATACCAGCTACTTTCTTAAGAAGAACAGCAGCAGGAGGAGTTTTAGTAATGAAAGTGAATGAACGGTCCTCAAATACCGTAATTTCAACAGGGATGATAAGACCAGCTTGATCAGCTGTACGAGCGTTAAACTCTTTACAGAAGCCCATGATGTTAACACCTGCTTGTCCTAATGCTGGACCAACCGGCGGAGCTGGATTAGCTTTACCTGCAGGAATCTGAAGTTTTACCATTTTAATTACCTTTTTAGCCACGAGACACACCTCCTTAAGTCCGTGATGTGGTCAATTGGGCAGTGATTTGCCCTCCCACTTCATATTTTATCATAATGATAAAATCTTTTTCAAAAAACGTCTCCGTTACCGAAGACGTACTGACTTAAAAGATATTATCACTTTTTACAATTCATTTCAAGTTTCATTTTATAATTTTTCAATTTGATGGAAATCAAGTTCAACCGGAGTCTCGCGACCGAACATGTCTACAAGCACGCTAACTTTTTTCTTTTCCACATCAATTTCTTCAATCGCACCTGTATAATCCGCGAATGGCCCCTCATTTACACGCACTGTTTCATGAAGTTCAAATTCGAAATCAACCACTTCATTGTCCATTCCCATATGCTTCATGATGGTAACAACTTCCTCTTCTAATAGAGGCGATGGTTTAGATCCTGAACCAGAAGAACCGACAAAGCCTGTTACACCTGGCGTATTACGAACAACATACCAAGAATCATCAGTCATGATTAGTTCTACTAATACGTAACCTGGGAACACTTTTCTTTTCGTTATTTTTTCTTTACCATTTTTCATTTCTACTTCTACTTCTTCCGGGACAACAACACGGAAAATTTTATCTTGCATACCCATTGATTCTACACGTTTCTCTAGGTTTGCTTTTACTTTATTTTCATATCCAGAATAAGTATGGACAACATACCAACTTTTTTCCATTCATTTAGGACGAGCGTCCTTCCCTCCCTGACGTACATTTTTTTGCGCAAATGAAAAAACCCGTTCACCGGGCTTTTACACAGTTCTTATAAATAACATTATATCATGGATAAGTGCTTCTTATTCAAGAATTAACCAAGAATTAACCGAATTAAAGAAGAAATGCCCATATCAACCACTGCGAAGAAAATCGCAAAGAACACAACTGTCGCGATAACAGTCGTTGTTGATCGGAGTAATTCATCTTTTTTAGGCCAACTTACTTTTTTCATTTCGCGACCTACATCGCCGAAAAAGTTCGTTAAACGCATCTACGGGACCTCCAGTTTATTATTTCAATTATTTATTTTGTTTCTTTGTGAACTGTATGCTTATTGCATGTTTTACAAAACTTCTTTATCTCAAGTCGCTCTACTGAGCTCGTATCTTTCATCGTAGAGTAGTTTCGATTTTTACACTCTTCACATGAGAGTACAACTTTTTTCCTCATTAGTTACACCAACCTTGTAACATTGTCCCTAAAAATGTATCATACAACAAAAGACAATGTCAATGTCATGACTTTCACTCTCTTAACAAAAAGAAAACAGGTGAATTATTTTACACCTGCGGCACTTGCTATGAATTTAAAGTTGCGCTCTCTCTCATCTCCATATATCTTTCTAATTTCCTTTTTACACGCTGCAATGCGTTATCAATAGATTTCACGTGCCTGTTTAACTGTTCTGAAATTTCTTGATAGGAACGACCATCTAAGTATAAAGAGAGCACTTTTCTTTCTAAATCGCTTAATAATTCAGATATTTTAGATTCTATGTCTGTATATTCTTCCTGACTTATAATCATCTCTTCTGGATCAGTTACTTTCGATTCCGAAATAACATCTAATAATGTTCGATCAGATTCCTCATCGTAAATTGGCTTATCTAAAGACACATACGAATTTAACGGAATATGTTTTTGCCTTGTTGCTGTTTTAATAGCGGTAATAATTTGTCGAGTGATACACAGTTCAGCAAATGCTTTGAACGAAGACAGCTTGTCCCCTTTATAATCACGAATAGCTTTAAACAATCCAATCATGCCTTCTTGAACAATATCTTCTCGATCGGCACCCACTAAGAAATAAGATCTTGATTTCGCGCGAACAAAGTTCTTATATTTGTGAATTAAATATTCTAGAGCGTCAGTATTACCTTTTCGAACTAACTCAACGATTGCCTCATCCTCTAAATCACGAAATGTAACGTCGCCTACACTTACGAAGCCTGCTTCCACCCTGATCCCTCCGACCGCTATATATTTAGCAATATTATACAGTAAAAAGATAAAGAGCGTCAATGCTTCAACGCTCTCCTCTTCTTAATTTTTCTAATTTTTCTGTAATATCTTCACTAAATATCTTTCGCATGGCGGGTTGCTTTTCTTTCGTGTCTTTTGTACGCCTTCTTACTTGTTGTTCCATCGCTTGCACTTCTAACTCTAATTCACGCGCAGATTTTCGAAGTGCACCTTGCGCAAATATAATCCATTGCTCCGTATAATCCGAAGTTGCAACGTATATTTGTGTATTTATATTTCTAAGCTCAATCGCAAGTTGTTCTATCTTTTCATCTGCAGTTTGATTTTTTCTCGTGAATATTACTTCCACCCGTGATTGTTTCATCTTTTTTTCAATACCATAGACTGTATAGGCATCAAAGACAATCATTACCTTTGTGCCTGTATACCCTTGATAATCCGCCATCTTATCAATAAGTGCGTCTCTTGATGACTGTAAATCTACATCCCGCAGTTTCTTCAAGTCTCCCCAAGCCCCGATAATGTTGTAACCGTCAACGATTAAAATATCGTTCATTTTTTATTTACCAATTTCGTGACGTTTACGATATACCTCATACATTAACAAACTTGCGGCTACTGAAGCATTTAAGGATGTAACTTTACCGACCATCGGTAAAGTAATTAGGAAATCACACTTTTCACCAATAATACGACTCATACCTTTTCCTTCACTACCAATTACTAGTCCGATTGGCATATTACCATCTAAATTACGGTAGTCTGTTTTCCCTTTGGCATCTGTACCAGCAATCCAAAGTCCACGTTCTTTTAATTCATCAATTGTACGCGATAAATTTGTTACACGTGCAACAGGAATATATTCAATTGCCCCAGTCGACGCTTTCGCAACTGACGCTGTAAGCCCCACAGCTCTTCTTTTTGGAATAATAACCCCATGAGCCCCTGTTGCATCCGCAGTACGCATAATAGAGCCTAAGTTATGCGGGTCTTCAATTTCATCTAAAATTAAGAAGAACGGATCTTCATTGCGTTTTTCTGCTAATTTAAACAAATCCTCTAACTCAGCATATTGATATGCAGCTACTTGAGCAATTACACCTTGATGATTACCCTCAACCAATTGATCTAATTTCTTCTTTGGTGCGTGTTGCAAAATAACCTTATTCTCTTTTGCTAATGCTAGTACAATTTGCACTTGTCCTTTGGCAGCACCTTCCGCTACCAAAATTTTATTAATATCTCTCCCCGCTCTTAAAGCTTCAATTACAGGGTTACGTCCGATAATATATTCACTACTCATGATGATGTGCTCCCTTCCTTTTCTTCCAAAACGTCAATCGCCTTATATACAATCTCGTCCAATCTTTCACGATTATTCAACAAGTGATGATAACCGATTAGCGCTTCAAAGGCTGTACTATGTCGATATGTTTGTACATCTGTATTTTTTGGAACAGTACCCGAATTCGCATTACGCCCTCTTCTTAATACCGCCTCTTCCTCTTCTGTCAAAAATGCCGTTTCTAATAAATGATAAACAACTTTCGCCTGTGCTTTTGCCGAAACAAAGCCCGTCCCTAAGCGATGTAATTGATTAGGGCGAACTGTCCCCTTTTGAAGGAGGTGATAGCGGATATATTGCTCATATACCGCATCACCCATATATGCTAAAGCTAAGCTGTTTAATTGCTTTGCATCAATCATTCTTATCCTCTTTTCCATCTTGTACCTTGAGCGGTATCTTCTAAAATAATATTACGTCCTTTTAAATCATCGCGAATTTGATCAGATAGTGCGAAGTCACGATTTTGACGAGCTTCAATACGCTTTTGGATTAGTGCTTCAATTTCTTCATCAAGCAACTCTTCTTGCGCTAATTCTAATCCTAAAATACTAAATAATGTTTCAAGTTGTTTTACATACGCTTCAATTACAACTTTAGAAGTATGTTCTTCTAACAAATATTGATTTGCGTGATTTGCTACGTTATATAATTCAGTAATCGCATTAGCCGTATTGAAATCATCATCCATCGCTTCTTCGAATGCAACCTGGAACTTTTCCATTTCAGCTAACCATTTTTCATTATGGTCCGTTAAATCCGTACTACTTTCCATACGATGCTTTAAGTTACCGTAAGCTGTTTTAATTCTTTCTAGTCCATTATTAGTACTTTGCAATAAATCCTCGCTAAAGTTAATTGGGTGACGGTAATGT
Source organism: Bacillus sp. FSL E2-8887 (assembly GCF_038007205.1). NCBI lineage: Bacteria > Bacillati > Bacillota > Bacilli > Caryophanales > Bacillaceae > Bacillus > Bacillus sp. FSL E2-8887. Next base: position 5,177,052 of record NZ_JBBOWS010000001.1, on the reverse strand, counting down.
ACCGATAGCATAAAGAACCTGATTAACTGTGGATCATATTGTTTAATGATATCGTGAACTAAAATGAAGTTTCCAAGCGACTTAGACATCTTCTCGTTATTAATATTAATATATCCGTTATGCATCCAATAACGTGCAAATGTTTTTCCTGTCAACGCCTCAGACTGCGCAATTTCATTTTCATGATGAGGAAATGCTAAATCTTGACCACCAGCATGAATATCAATTGTATCCCCTAAATATTTACGCGCCATTGCTGAGCATTCAATATGCCACCCTGGGCGTCCTTTCCCCCAAGGGCTTTCCCAGAAGATTTCTCCTTCTTTCGCAGCTTTCCATAAAGCAAAATCAAGAGGGTCTTGTTTCTTTTCTCCTACTTCAATACGTGCACCGTGACGCAAGTCTGCAATCGGTTGATGTGATAATTTACCGTAACCTTCGAATTCTTTCGTTTTAAAGTACACATCACCTTCTGATTCATATGCATACCCTTTATTCACAAGTTCTTGAATAAATTCAATAATGATATCCATATTTTCCGTTACACGTGGATGAACCGTTGCATGTTTGCAACCTAGTGCCGTTACATCTTCAAAGTAAGCTTCAACAAAACGATCTGCAATTGTTGGCACATCTTCACCTAATTCGTTTGCCGCCTTAATTAATTTATCATCCACGTCAGTAAAGTTAGATACATACTGCACATCATATCCTTTATATTCTAAGTAACGGCGTACTGTATCAAACACCATAGGTGGTCTTGCATTCCCAATGTGAATGTAGTTATACACTGTAGGTCCGCACACATACATCTTTACCTTATTTTCTTCTAATGGCATAAACTCTTCTTTTTGACGCGTTAACGTATTATAAATGTGAATAGTCATTTTTATCCTTCCTTCCTACCTTTACTTCAAGTTGCTTTCTCAATTTATCAAGTTCTACTTCCATAACCTTTAATTTATCAAAAATCGGATCCGGAAGATCAGAATGATTTAATTCTTGACCAATTTTTACTCCATTTTGAATAACGACTCGGCCAGGTATACCTACAACTGTAGAATGCGCAGGAACTTCCTTTAACACGACAGATCCTGCTCCAATTTTAGAATTCTCTCCAATAGTAATAGAACCTAGTACTTTAGCACCTGTTGCAATTAATACATTATCCTGAATTGTAGGGTGCCTCTTTCCTTTTTCTTTACCTGTACCACCTAATGTGACACCTTGATAAATTGTTACGTTTTCGCCAATTTCACACGTTTCGCCAATCACAACCCCCATTCCATGATCAATGAAAAAACGACGACCAATAGTTGCTCCTGGATGAATCTCAATGCCAGTAAAAAAACGACTAACTTGCGAAATCCAACGTGCCATAAAGAAAAAATTCCTTTTATAAAAAGCATGTGCAATTCGATGGGCCCAAACTGCATGTAATCCAGAGTAAGTTAAAATGACTTCGAAATAACTTCTTGCCGCTGGATCCTGTTCAAAAACGACTTCAATATCTTCCCGAAGCCTCTTAAACATCGATGTTCCCTCCCCTTTATGGGCTGCTTTTTTCGAGTGAACTAACTCCCCACTTCCCCCTAAATCTTTATACAAGGGGATAAAACTTATACTCACACCATTTACATGGTATAAAAAAAAGACGCCTCTGTCATATAGACAGAGACGCCTTTTAAGCGCGGTTCCACTCTGTTTAGGCTAAAGAAGCCTCAAACTCATCCATGATAACGGTTTACACCGCTTCTGTTTACTTTGCGCCCTAAGACGTTCCGCGAAATACTTCGCTGTTCAACAGAAGACTCGAAGGGGCATTTCAAAAATCCGCTTATAAACCACTTCCAGCCTAAGGGTGGTTCTCTCTGTAAAAAGCCTGATTTTCTACTTCTCCTTCTCGTCGCTTTTCCTTATTAGATTTTAGGTATACTTATTATATTGATAAACCTAGAAAATGTTAACCAATTACTTTTTGAATACGATTTAAAACTTTTTCTTTTCCAAGAAGAGCAATAGCGTTAGGAAGCTCTGGACCATGTGTTTGTCCAGTAGTAGCAACACGGATTGGCATAAATAGGTTTTTACCTTTATGTCCTGTTTCTTTTTGAACTGCTTTAATAGCCGCCTTAACTGCCGCTGGCTCCATTGCTTCTAAAGCTTCTAATTGATCGGCAAATGCACGAAGTACTTCAGGTACTTGTTCACCTTTCAATACTTCTTGTCCCTCTTCTTCATGATCAACATGATCTTTAAAAAACATTTCAGAAAGCTCTACAATTTCAGCTCCAAAGCTCATTTGGTCATGATATAAAGCAATTACATCACGAACCCACGCTTGTTCTTGTTCGCTTAAGTTTTCACCTACGCGACCCGCTTTCACTAAATGCGGTAAGCTTAGTTCAACAACCGTATCTAAATCTTGTTTTTTCATATATTGGTTGTTCATCCATTTTAGTTTTTGGGAATCAAATAATGCAGGTGATTTTGATAAACGAGCTGCATCAAACATTTTGATGAACTCATCTTGAGAGAAGACTTCTTCTTCACCTACTGGTGACCAACCTAGTAATGCAATAAAGTTAAAGATTGCTTCTGGAAGATATCCAAGCTCTTTATATTGCTCAATAAATTGAATAATAGATTCGTCACGCTTACTTAGCTTTTTACGGCTTTCGTTTACAATTAAAGTCATATGACCGAACTTCGGGATATCCCAACCGAAAGCTTCGTAAATCATCATTTGTTTTGGCGTGTTTGAAATATGATCATCACCACGAAGTACGTGTGTAATCTCCATTAAGTGATCATCTACCGCTACCGCAAAGTTATAAGTTGGAATTCCATCTTTTTTCACGATAACGAAATCACCAAAATCATTTGAATGGAATGCAACTTCATCTTTTACGAGATCTTTAAACGTGTAGTCGCTATCAGCCGGCACACGGAAGCGAATACTTGGAATACGGCCTTCAGCCTCAAATCCTTTAATTTGCTCCTCAGTTAAATCACGGTGGTTTCCTGCATAACGCGGTGTTTCACCACGAGCGATTTGACCTTCACGTTCTGCTTCTAGCTCTTCTTCTGTCATATAACATTTGTAAGCTAAATCACGCTCTAATAAATCTTTATATAATTTTTTATAAATATCTAAACGCTCTGTTTGACGATATGGTCCAAATTCACCACCAACATCAACACCTTCATCCCAGTCCATACCGAGCCATTTCAAGTATTTTAATTGGCTTTCTTCTCCACCAGCAACATTACGTTTCACATCAGTATCTTCAATACGAATAATAAACTTACCATCTTGATGACGAGCAAATAAATAATTAAATAATGCCGTACGCGCATTTCCGATATGTAAGTGTCCTGTTGGACTTGGCGCATAGCGCACTCTCACTTGCTTTTCCATAGTTGGTACACCTTCCAATCTTAATGTCAACACATTCTATAATTGTACACCAAAAAAACGTGATTATCCATCTTACGAATTAAAAACCACTATTTTTTCTGTAATAAAACAACCGCTTGAGAAGCAATCCCTTCTTCTCTACCTGTAAATCCTAATTTTTCTGTTGTTGTTGCCTTTACATTAATATTATCAATAGACGTTTCTAATAGTTCACTAATGCGTTTACGCATGCTTTCAATATGCGGTGCCATTTTTGGCTTTTGGGCAATAATTGTACAATCTAGGTTTCCTAGCTCATAACCTTGTTCACGCACAAATTCCCAAACCTTTTGTAACAATACAGCTGAATCCGCATCTTTGAAGGCAGGATCTGTATCGGGAAAATGTTTTCCAATATCTCCTGCTGCAATTGCTCCTAGACATGCGTCAGCAATCGTATGTAACAATACATCTGCATCCGAGTGACCGATTAATCCTTTTTCATGAGGAATTGTAATTCCACCGATAATTAACGGTCTACCTTCCGCAAATTCATGTACATCAAAACCTTGTCCAATTCGAAACATTCTTTACATCCTCCTCAATCTAAACTACTTTATGAATTCTATATTATATTGCTATCTCTATAAAGAAAAGCCCGGCAACTGCCGAGCTTTTCTTTACTATAATACCATCACTTCTATTTCTTCTGAACATGAAGGAAACTTTCAGCAATTAGTAAGTCCTCTGGAGTCGTCACTTTAATATTATAGTAACTCCCCTCTACTACGCCTACTTTCTTCCCTACACGTTCTACGAGACTTGCGTCATCTGTACCAAGAAAACAACTTTGCTTTGCACTTCTATGAGCTTCTAATAAAAGAGGAACAGAAAATCCTTGCGGTGTTTGAACCGCTTTAAGCTGAGAACGTTCTACCGTTTCAACAACAACACCCTGTTCTACTTTCTTAATGGTATCCTTCACTGGCACCGCACAAATGGAAGCACCATATTTCTCTGCTGCAGTTAATACATCTTGCATCATCTTATTCGTTACGAACGGGCGCGCACCATCGTGTACGAGAACATATTCAACACCACTCACATACTGAAGCGCATTATACACACTATCTTGTCTTTCGGCCCCGCCTTGAATAAATTGCACCTGCTTTTCAACCGGGTACTTCTGCATTAACTCCTCAAAATAAGGGCGTTCCTCTTCGTTAATTGCCATGATAATACGTTTACATGCTTTATCTTTTTCAAAAGCACGTAATGTATGCACAATGATAGGTACTCCATTTATAAGTAAGAACAACTTGTTTTTGCCAGCACCCATCCGTTTCCCTTGACCCGCTGCTGGAATAATTAACGTATACATATTAATAATCCTCTACTTATAATGCTTTTTCTAATAATTTACGTTTTGCGAAAATCATACGACCAGCCGATGTTTGCAACACACTTGTAACTAGTACATTAAGTTGCGAACCGACATATTCTCTACCGTCTTCTACTACAATCATCGTGCCATCATCTAAATATGCCACACCTTGATTTTGTTCTTTACCATCTTTCACAACATAAACACTTAATTCTTCGCCAGGGAGTACGACTGGTTTAATTGCATTTGCTAAATCGTTAATGTTTAATACTGTTACTCCTTGTAATTCAGAAACTTTGTTTAAGTTGAAATCATTTGTTACAACAGTTCCACCAGTGATTTTAGCTAACTTTACAAGCTTGCTATCCACCTCTTGGATATCCTCAAAATCGCCTTCATAAATTTCCACCGGAATTGGTAGCTCTTTTTGAATACGATTTAAAATGTCTAATCCTCTGCGACCACGATTACGCTTTAAAGCATCAGAAGAATCGGCAATATGCTGAAGCTCTTCTAATACGAATTGTGGAATCACAATTGTTCCTTCTAAAAACTTCGTTTGGCAAATATCCGCAATACGTCCATCAATAATTACGCTTGTATCGAGAATTTTCCAATGAGTTGTAGATTTTTCTACCTCTACCTCTTCGTTCTCGCTATTGTTTTTCTTCTTACCTCCACGCTGGGGTAATGTAAATAATCCTAGCAATTCATTTCTCTTTTTAAATCCTACTTGGAATCCTAAATAACCAAGTAAAAGAGTAAAGAACACTTGTAATACTGTACTAATGACTGGAATCGTGAATTCACGAATTGGTATCAAAATTAAATATGCAACAATAAGACCAGAGATCAACCCTAATGTACCAAATAAAACATCCGCTACCGGTGCCTTTACAAGGGCTTCTTCGATATGTTTAATAAGTTGAACAATATAATCCACAAGCCAAAATGTTGTTAAAAATAAAATAATTGCACCAATAATTGCACGAACGTACGATCCCTCAAGCAAAGGAACAGCACCAACGTCCAATACATTAATAACTTTTGGGATTAGAAAAATCCCTAACGCTCCCCCGATCACTAAAAAGAAGAGCTGTACGATCCTTTTTAACATCCAACCACCTCCTACTCATTATTAACCATTGTTTTGCTAATCAAAACGCCGAATGCAAAAGCGGACGTGTTTTTTTGTAAATAGTTTTATTTACCAATATACCATATCATATAACAAAAATGTTCTAGTGTCGTTATATTATGGAATCAATGTAATATTCTTAATTGTGTCTACTCATATAGAGATGCTCTTGAATTCTTTTTAGACCCTCTCGTATTTTCTTCGCCCTAACTTCCCCAATTCCTTCCACATCATCCAATTCATTAATAGTTGCACGACAAACACCTTGCAATGTTTTAAATCGATTAATTAAATTTTCAATGATAAGTGGTGGAACACGAGAAATTTTGCTTGCGATTCGGTATCCCCTCGGTGTCACGCTTTCTTCTAAGCTCATTTGCCCTGGATAGCCGAGCAATTTAACTAAATCGCTATCCTCTAAAAGCTGTGTATTTGCAAGATCTTGTAACTTTTTCAAAATTTGATGGTGATCCTGCGTTTTTTCTTGATAATAATCCTTAATTAATAACGCTGCCTCTGCTTCTAAGTCGGCTAGTAATTCTGTAAGTTGTAAACGAATTAACCTTCCTTCCGTTCCTAACTCATGAATGTAGCTCACTATTTCATTTTTAATACGCAGTACCATTTCAACACTATGTAAAACGTGAACTACCTCGGACATTGTAACGACCTCTTCAAATTCTAGAATGCCCAAATTCGTAATCCCATCATTCCATACAGCTTTATATTTTTCTAACGTTTGAATAGCTTGGTTTGCCTTTGTTAAAATTACACCTATATCTTTTAGTGTATAACGTAAGTTCCCTTGATATAGTGTAATTACGTTACGTCTTTGTGAAATAGCCACAACAAGGCTAGCCGTCTGCTTTGCTACACGCTCTGCCGTTCGGTGACGCATACCTGTTTCAATAGAATCAATGGATGGATCTGGAACTAATTGTGCATTTGCAATTAAAATTTTGCTCCCAGTTTCATTTAAAATAAGTGCCCCATCCATTTTTGCTAATTCATATAAACTAGCCGGTGAGAATGCACAATTAATGTGAAATCCTCCATCAACAATACTTTTAATCTGCTCATTATACCCAAGAACAATTAGCCCTCCAGTTTGCGCACGAAGTACGTTATCTATCCCTTCGCGTAGTGGTGTTCCTGGGGCAACAAGCTGTAGAATATTAATCATACTTTTGACACGTTGCTTGTTTTCCTCCATAGCCTAGCCTCCTAATGTCAAACGAAGCGCTTCTCCTAAATTAGAAACACCTACTACCTCAATCCCATCTGGAATTGTCCATCCTCCCAAATTTTTTCTAGGAATAATAGCACGTTGAAATCCTAATTTCGCTGCTTCTTGTACACGTTGTTCAATTCTTGATACTCTTCTTATTTCTCCAGTTAGGCCTACTTCTCCTATTACCGCATCGGCTGGTGCAGTAGCTTTATCTCTGAAACTTGAAGCAATACTTAAGGCGACAGCTAAATCGATTGCTGGTTCATCTAATTTCAAGCCACCCGCAACTTTTAAATATGCGTCTTGATTTTGCAACAATAAACCTGTTCTTTTTTCTAGCACTGCCATAATAAGTGAAACGCGGTTATGATCAATTCCCGTCGCCATTCTTCGAGGATTTCCAAAACTAGTAGGGGAGATTAATGCTTGTATTTCTACTAAAACCGGTCTTGTTCCTTCCATTGAAGCAACCACTGTGGATCCTGCAACTCCAACCGGACGTTCCTCAAGGAAAATTTCAGAAGGATTTAGTACTTCTGCAAGACCTAGTTCCTTCATTTCAAAGATACCCATTTCATTTGTGGAACCAAAACGGTTCTTCACAGCTCGCAAAATACGATATGTATGGTGACGATCTCCTTCAAAGTAAAGAACTGCATCAACCATATGTTCTAGCATACGTGGTCCTGCAATTGCCCCTTCTTTTGTCACATGTCCGACGATAAAAATAGGAATCCCTTTCGTCTTTGCAAGTTTCATTAATTCCGCTGTACATTCACGTACTTGCGTTACACTCCCTGGGGCTGACGTCACTTCAGGTAAATGTATCGTCTGAATGGAGTCAATAACAACAAAAGCTGGATTCATCTCTTCAATGTGCGCTGCAATTCTCTGTAAATCAGTCTCTGCTACAACAAATAGATTACTACCCTTTACATGCAAACGATCTGCACGAAGTTTGATTTGCTTTGCTGACTCCTCACCTGATATGTATAGTACATCATATGAAGAATCTGCTAATTGCGATGAAATTTGTAATAACAATGTTGATTTCCCAATCCCAGGGTCTCCACCAATAAGTACTAAAGATCCATCTACAATCCCGCCACCAAGTACACGGTTAAACTCTTGAAATTTCGTTTCAATACGCGCCTCAGACTTTGTTTCTACCTCTGTTAAGCGTCTTGGTTTTGTTACTTCTGATTGAATTGCATTGGCATAATTAAGGCGTCTTGATGATACAACTGGTTCCATCTCTTCAACAAGCGTATTCCATTGACCACATCCAGGACATTTCCCCATATATTTTGGCGACTGATAACCACATTCTTGACATGTAAATTTTGTTTTCTTTTTAGCCATATCTTTTATAGTTCACTTCACTTTCATCTACAAACGTTTATCCTTCTCGTACAAGAAAGAGGGCTATCGCGTAGCCCTCTTTGTTTGTCTATACTTATTTTACCTTTTCCGCACTATGAATGACAAATGATTCTCCTTCTATATCAAAGATAACTTTTTGTCCTTTCTCAATAGCACCTTTTAACAGTTCTTCTGATAGTCTATCTTCTACATGTTTTTGAATTGCTCTACGAAGCGGACGAGCACCGTACTCTCGATCAAATCCTTTATCAGCAATTGCTGAAATTGCTCCTTCTGTTAAGTGCAATTCAATCTCTTGTTCTTTTAAGCGTTTCACTAACTGATTCACCATAAGAGTTACAATTTCTTGAATATGTTTTTTCTCAAGCATATGGAACACGATAATTTCATCAATACGGTTTAAGAATTCTGGACGAAATGCTTTTTTCAATTCATCCATTACTTTACCTTTCATATCTGAATAATCGCGGCTCTCATCTTGTACGTTAAATCCAAGATGTTTATTACGTTTTAATGCGTCTGCACCAACATTAGACGTCATAATAACAATTGTATTACGGAAATCAACTGTACGTCCTTTAGAATCTGTTAAACGGCCATCTTCTAATACTTGTAGTAAAATATTAAACACATCAGGATGAGCTTTCTCTACTTCATCTAATAAGACAACTGAATATGGCTTACGACGAACTTTCTCTGTTAATTGTCCACCTTCTTCATATCCAACATATCCTGGAGGAGATCCAACTAAACGAGAAGTAGAATGCTTTTCCATGTACTCAGACATATCGATGCGGATCATTGCATCCTCATCACCGAACATAGATTCTGCTAATGCCCTTGCTAGTTCTGTTTTACCTACACCAGTAGGTCCTAGGAAAATAAATGAGCCAATTGGACGTTTCGGATCTTTTAATCCCGCTCTCGCACGACGAACAGCTTTTGCCACAGCTACAACTGCTTCATCCTGCCCAATTAAACGATCATGTAAAATTGATTCCAAGTTTAATAACTTATCTGTCTCTGTTTGTGCAAGTTTAGAAACTGGAATACGTGTCCATGTGGAAACGACATTTGCAATATCTTCTACTGTTACTTCTGAGTTTTCTTGTCCTTGTTTCTCTTTCCACTGACGCTTTGTATCTTCTAACTTTTCACGTAAACGTTGTTCCATATCACGTAAGGAAGCAGCTTTTTCAAATTCTTGGCTTTGTACAGCTGCATCTTTTTCTTTTCTAATTTCCTCAAGCTTCACTTCAAGCTCTTTTAAGTTTGGCGGTGTTGTATAAGAACGTAAGCGCACTTTTGATGCAGCCTCATCAATTAAATCGATTGCTTTATCAGGTAAAAAACGGTCTGTAATGTAACGATCTGAAAGTTTTACAGCCGCATCGATTGCATCATCTGTAATAGATACGCGGTGATGCGCCTCATAACGATCACGTAAACCTTTTAAAATTTGAACTGATTCTTCTAAGTTTGGTTCATCAACATGAATTGGTTGGAAACGTCTTTCTAATGCCGCATCCTTTTCAATATATTTACGATATTCGTCTAAAGTTGTTGCACCAATACATTGTAATTCACCACGTGCTAAAGATGGTTTTAAAATATTCGATGCATCAATTGCACCTTCCGCCCCTCCTGCACCAATTAACGTATGAAGCTCATCAATAAATAGAATGATGTTACCAGCTTGGCGAATCTCATCCATCACTTTCTTTAAACGATCCTCAAATTCACCACGATATTTTGTTCCAGCAACAACTGTACCCATATCTAATGTCATAACACGCTTATCTCTTAAAGTTTCAGGAACTTCATTATTTACAATTTGCTGTGCTAATCCTTCCGCAATTGCTGTCTTACCTACACCAGGTTCTCCAATTAATACTGGATTGTTTTTTGTTCTACGGCTTAACACTTCAATTACACGTTGAATTTCTTTACTACGTCCAATAACAGGATCTAAACGATTTTCACGTGCAACAACTGTTAAATCACGTGCTAGACTGTCAAGTGTAGGTGTATTCGCATTTGTTGATGAACCACCCTGGTGACCTGAACTAGCTTCATTACTTCCAAGGAGTTGTAACACTTGTTGTCTTGCTTTATTTAGGCTTACACCTAAATTATTTAAAACGCGTGCTGCTACACCTTCACCTTCACGGATTAAACCAAGTAAAATATGTTCTGTTCCAACGTAGGAATGGCCTAGCTTACGAGCTTCGTCCATAGACAACTCAATAACTTTTTTAGCACGAGGTGTGTAATGTACTGTTTGAGAAGCTTCCGTTCCACGTCCAATTAATGCTTCTACCTCTTTTTGAACTTTCTCTGGACTTAATCCAAGAGCAATTAACGCTTTTGCTGCAATTCCTTCACCTTCGCGTACAAGCCCAAGTAAAATATGTTCTGTTCCAATATTATTATGCCCAATGCGAATTGCTTCCTCTTGAGATAAAGCTAATACTTTCTGTGCTCGTTCTGTAAATCTTCCAAACATCATAGAAATCGCCTCCTACTTGCGCTTAATTTTGTTCAATTCGTAATCGCTCACGGATTAAGGTTGCTCTTCGATAATCTCTTTCTTCTGGTCCTAAAGGTCCTCCTGCATATTGTTGCAAAATGCCTGGCTGAGTGAGAACCATTAACTCAGTTAAAATATTTCTCGATATACCTTGTATATATCCTAAGTCAATACCAAGCCGTACATCTGATAAGCAAGTGGCTGCTTCTGCAGATTGAATTAAACGACTGTTAGCTAGTATTCCGTAAGAACGATATACTTTATCTTCAAGCTCAATGCTTGAATTTTGTACAATTAATTCTCTAGCCGTTTTTTCTTGATGGATGATTTGTTGAATGACACTCTTTAAATCTGCAATAATATCTTCTTCTGATTTCCCTAGTGTCATTTGATTTGACACTTGAAATATATTACCTAACGCTTCGCTACCTTCACCGTATATTCCTCTTACTACTAACCCTAATTTTTGAATTACTTGTATAATACGGTTAATTCTTTTCGTTAAAACCAGTCCCGGCAAATGAATCATTACCGAAGCCCTTAATCCTGTACCGACGTTAGTGGGGCAACTCGTAATATATCCAAGCGATTCATCAAAAGCATATTCAACCTGCTCCTCGATCCAATTATCTATTTGATTGGCACTTTGAAGCGCCTCTGATAACTGTAAACCTGAAAATAGGCACTGAATCCTAACATGATCCTCTTCATTAAGCATGATACTTATATGTTCACTTTCTGATAGTAGGCATGCTCCGTATTCTGTTCCTGCAAGATTTGGACTAATTAAATGCTTCTCAACTAAAACTCTCCTTTGAAGAGGATTTAATTCATTCATTTTTAATAGTTCAAACTCCCCAAAAGGTTCTACAGGTTTTTTTATAAACTTCTTCTTAAATAACTCATGAATCTGCTTAGCTTCTTCCTCGTTTTGCATAGTAGAGAATTGATATTTTTTAAAATTACGAGCCAAACGAATTCGACTACTTAAAACAATATCAGAATCAGGGCCATCTCCCTTCATCCATGGACTAATCGCTTCATTCATGATTCTGTCCAGTGACATAGAACTATTCCCCCTCTCTATGCTCACTAAGCTGATTTACAAGACCTCGAATTTTATCTCGTACTTCAGCCGCTTTCTCAAATTCCTCTTTCTGTACATATTGTTTCAGATTGAGTTTTAGTTCATCTAATTCTTTCTTTAAGTAGATATTTCCTTCTATACGTTCAGGAATTTTTCCACAATGATCCGTATGCCCACCGTGAAGACGTTTTAACAATGGTTTTAAGTGCCCCTTAAATGTATCGTAACAAGAAGCACATCCAAAGCGTCCCACTTTTGTAAATTGTTCATATGTCATCTTACAATTCGGACATCTTGATATATTTGTATTTGAAAATGCATCTTGCCCTTCTTCAAACATTGCCGGTTCACTATGCAATAATCCGGCTAATAGGTCATGGAATGAAAAATTAGACTGCGGTGATTGAAAGAAAGACGTATAGCCACTTTGTTCTGCACATTGCTCGCAAAGATGAACTTCCGCCTTTTTTCCGTTGATTACTTTTGTATAATGTAAAGTTGCTGGTCTTATATTACAGTTTTGACAAGTCATCGCTATCCCCCACCTTTACAACAGGAACGATCTATCCCATGATACTTTTCATACATTACTAGATTGTTCTCTTTCCTTAATCCATTTAGTAAAAGCACATGTCATCTTTCAAAATCCCTACAATATTAAACTGCATTATCTTAGCTATCATTCTTAACAAAAGTTATATTTATTTATATTTCAGTGTTCTTAACATTGCGCATAATATTCGAGCCCTAAGTTCATCTCGAGAAGGAACATCCATTAATAATACAGAACGATCTAGTACGCTTAACATAAGTTTAGCTTCACGATTTGTTATAATACCCTCTTCTATTAAACGTATAATCATGCTTTCTGCATTTCCTTGTGCAACGCTATGATCAATCATATGAAGCATTTGATCAATAATGTCTATATCATCATGCAGTTTGACTTTTATAATGCGAATGTAACCTCCTCCACCTCGTTTACTTTCTACTACGAATCCTCTTTCTAACGTAAAACGGGTATTGATTACATAGTTGATTTGAGACGGCACACAATCGAATCGATCAGCGACCTCATTCCTCTTGATTTCAATCGCATTATTATTGCTTAAGTCAATAACTTGCTTTAGATATTTCTCAATGATATCAGATATATTTCTCATTTATCCGCCACCTTTATTGACTTTGACTATCTTTGACTTTAATTATATACGTATTAAAAAAATTTGCAACTCTTTTGCTTATTCACTATCCTAGCCACATTTCCCTGTCTTTAATCAAAAGGACGATTCTTTAAGTAAAGATTTTTTAAATTACTATGAATTGTAAAAAGAAACACGAAAAAACACAAGTCAAAAGACTTGTGTTTTTATTTTGCTTGGCGACGTCCTACTCTCACAGGGACAAGGTCCCAACTACCATCGGCGCTAGAGAGCTTAACTTCCGTGTTCGGTATGGGAACGGGTGTGACCTCTCTGCCATCATCACCAAACTGATGAAGGTATATTCCTTCAAAACTAGATAACATTGCTTCATATTATATGGTTAAGTCCTCGATCTATTAGTATTCGTCAGCTCCACATGTCACCATGCTTCCACCTCGAACCTATCAACCTGATCATCTTTCAGGGATCTTACTAGCTTACGCTATGGGAAATCTCATCTTGAGGGGGCTTCATGCTTAGATGCTTTCAGCACTTATCCCTTCCGCACATAGCTACCCAGCTATGCCCTTGGCAGAACAACTGGTACACCAGCGGTGCGTCCATCCCGGTCCTCTCGTACTAAGGACAGCTCCTCTCAAATTTCCTGCGCCCACGACGGATAGGGACCGAACTGTCTCACGACGTTCTGAACCCAGCTCGCGTACCGCTTTAATGGGCGAACAGCCCAACCCTTGGGACCGACTACAGCCCCAGGATGCGATGAGCCGACATCGAGGTGCCAAACCTCCCCGTCGATGTGGACTCTTGGGGGAGATAAGCCTGTTATCCCCGGGGTAGCTTTTATCCGTTGAGCGATGGCCCTTCCATGCGGAACCACCGGATCACTAAGCCCGACTTTCGTCCCTGCTCGACTTGTAGGTCTCGCAGTCAAGCTCCCTTATGCCTTTGCACTCTACGAATGATTTCCAACCATTCTGAGGGAACCTTTGGGCGCCTCCGTTACACTTTAGGAGGCGACCGCCCCAGTCAAACTGCCCACCTGACACTGTCTCCCGGGTCGATGAGACCCGTAGGTTAGAATTTCAATACAGTCAGGGCGGTATCCCACCAGCGCCTCCACCGAAGCTAGCGCTCCGGTTTCAATGGCTCCCGCCTATCCTGTACAAACTGTACCAAAATTCAATATCAGGCTACAGTAAAGCTCCACGGGGTCTTTCCGTCCTGTCGCGGGTAACCTGCATCTTCACAGGTACTATAATTTCACCGAGTCTCTGGTTGAGACAGTGCCCAAATCGTTACACCTTTCGTGCGGGTCGGAACTTACCCGACAAGGAATTTCGCTACCTTAGGACCGTTATAGTTACGGCCGCCGTTTACTGGGGCTTCAGTTCAGAGCTTCGCTTACGCTAACCCCTCTCCTTAACCTTCCAGCACCGGGCAGGTGTCAGCCCCTATACTTCGCCTTACGGCTTCGCAGAGACCTGTGTTTTTGCTAAACAGTCGCTTGGGCCTATTCACTGCGGCTTTCCGTTAAGAAAGCACCCCTTCTCCCGAAGTTACGGGGTCATTTTGCCGAGTTCCTTAACCAGAGTTCTCTCGCACACCTTAGGATTCTCTCCTCGCCTACCTGTGTCGGTTTGCGGTACAGGCACCTTTTATCTCGCTAGAAGCTTTTCTTGGCAGCGGGGAATCAAAGACTTCGCTCCATAAGGAGCTTCCCCATCACAGCTCAGCCTTCACGATAAGCGGATTTGCCTACTTATCAGCCTAACTGCTTGGACGTGCACAACCAATCGCACGCTTCTTCTATCCTTCTGCGTCCCTCCATTGCTCAAACGATAAAGAGGTGGTACAGGAATATCAACCTGTTGTCCATCGCCTACGCCTGTCGGCCTCGGCTTAGGTCCTGACTAACCCTGAGCGGACGAGCCTTCCTCAGGAAACCTTAGGCATTCGGTGGACGGGATTCTCACCCGTCTTTCGCTACTCATACCGGCATTCTCACTTCTAAGCGCTCCACCAGTCCTTCCGGTCTGACTTCACTGCACTTAGAACGCTCCCCTACCACTGATACCATTGGTATCAATTCGCAGCTTCGGTGGTGTATTTAGCCCCGGTACATTTTCGGCGCAGAGTCACTCGACTAGTGAGCTATTACGCACTCTTTAAATGGTGGCTGCTTCTGAGCCAACATCCTAGTTGTCTAAGCAACTCCACATCCTTTTCCACTTAATACACACTTTGGGACCTTAGCTGGCGATCTGGGCTGTTTCCCTCTTGACTACGGATCTTATCACTCGCAGTCTGACTCCTAAGGATAAGTCATTGGCATTCGGAGTTTGACTGAATTCGGTAATCCGATGAGGACCCCTAGTTCAATCAGTGCTCTACCTCCAAGACTCTTACACTTAAGGCTAGCCCTAAAGCTATTTCGGGGAGAACCAGCTATCTCCAGGTTCGATTGGAATTTCTCCGCTACCCACACCTCATCCCCGCACTTTTCAACGTGCGTGGGTTCGGGCCTCCATTCAGTGTTACCTGAACTTCACCCTGGACATGGGTAGATCACCTGGTTTCGGGTCTACGACCACGTACTAAACGCCCTATTCAGACTCGCTTTCGCTGCGGCTCCGCCTCTTCAGCTTAACCTCGCACGGGATCGTAACTCGCCGGTTCATTCTACAAAAGGCACGCCATCACCCATTAACGGGCTCTGACTATTTGTAGGCACACGGTTTCAGGATCTCTTTCACTCCCCTTCCGGGGTGCTTTTCACCTTTCCCTCACGGTACTGGTTCACTATCGATCACTAGGGAGTATTTAGCCTTGGGAGATGGTCCTCCCAGATTCCGACGGAATTTCACGTGTTCCGCCGTACTCAGGATACATTCAAGAGAGAACGAAGTTTCGACTACGGGGTTATTACCCTCTGTGACGGACCTTTCCAGGTCGCTTCGTCTACCTCGTTCCTTTGTAACTCCGTATAGAATGTCCTACAACCCCAAGAGGCAAGCCTCTTGGTTTGGGCTAGATTCCGTTTCGCTCGCCGCTACTCAGGAAATCGCATTTGCTTTCTCTTCCTCCAGGTACTTAGATGTTTCAGTTCCCTGGGTCTGTCTTCCATACCCTATGTATTCAGGTAAGGATACCATACCATTACGTATAGTGGGTTTCCCCATTCGGAAATCTTCGGATCAAAGCTTACTTACAGCTCCCCGAAGCATATCGGCGTTAGTCCCGTCCTTCATCGACTCCTAGTGTCAAGGCATCCACCGTGCGCCCTTTCTAACTTAACCAAACTAAAATTAAAAAAATATGAGCTACACTGTTATCTAGTTTTCAAAGAACATACATTTAAACTTGAGAGATAGTTCTCTCAAAACTGAACGAAACAAAACAAGTCAACGTTTATTGATGAACTGCGTTCATCAATTCTCCATAGAAAGGAGGTGATCCAGCCGCACCTTCCGATACGGCTACCTTGTTACGACTTCACCCCAATCATCTGTCCCACCTTAGGCGGCTGGCTCCATAAAGGTTACCCCACCGACTTCGGGTGTTACAAACTCTCGTGGTGTGACGGGCGGTGTGTACAAGGCCCGGGAACGTATTCACCGCGGCATGCTGATCCGCGATTACTAGCGATTCCAGCTTCATGTAGGCGAGTTGCAGCCTACAATCCGAACTGAGAACGGTTTTATGAGATTAGCTCCACCTCGCGGTCTTGCAGCTCTTTGTACCGTCCATTGTAGCACGTGTGTAGCCCAGGTCATAAGGGGCATGATGATTTGACGTCATCCCCACCTTCCTCCGGTTTGTCACCGGCAGTCACCTTAGAGTGCCCAACTTAATGATGGCAACTAAGATCAAGGGTTGCGCTCGTTGCGGGACTTAACCCAACATCTCACGACACGAGCTGACGACAACCATGCACCACCTGTCACTCTGCTCCCGAAGGAGAAGCTCTATCTCTAGAGTTTTCAGAGGATGTCAAGACCTGGTAAGGTTCTTCGCGTTGCTTCGAATTAAACCACATGCTCCACCGCTTGTGCGGGCCCCCGTCAATTCCTTTGAGTTTCAGCCTTGCGGCCGTACTCCCCAGGCGGAGTGCTTAATGCGTTAACTTCAGCACTAAAGGGCGGAAACCCTCTAACACTTAGCACTCATCGTTTACGGCGTGGACTACCAGGGTATCTAATCCTGTTTGCTCCCCACGCTTTCGCGCCTCAGTGTCAGTTACAGACCAGAAAGTCGCCTTCGCCACTGGTGTTCCTCCATATCTCTACGCATTTCACCGCTACACATGGAATTCCACTTTCCTCTTCTGCACTCAAGTCTCCCAGTTTCCAATGACCCCACGGTTGAGCCGTGGGCTTTCACATCAGACTTAAGAAACCACCTGCGCGCGCTTTACGCCCAATAATTCCGGATAACGCTTGCCACCTACGTATTACCGCGGCTGCTGGCACGTAGTTAGCCGTGGCTTTCTGGTTAGGTACCGTCAAGGTGCCAGCTTATTCAACTAGCACTTGTTCTTCCCTAACAACAGAGTTTTACGACCCGAAAGCCTTCATCACTCACGCGGCGTTGCTCCGTCAGACTTTCGTCCATTGCGGAAGATTCCCTACTGCTGCCTCCCGTAGGAGTCTGGGCCGTGTCTCAGTCCCAGTGTGGCCGATCACCCTCTCAGGTCGGCTACGCATCGTCGCCTTGGTGAGCCGTTACCTCACCAACTAGCTAATGCGACGCGGGTCCATCCATAAGTGACAGCCGAAGCCGCCTTTCAATTTCGAACTATGCAGTTCAAAATATTATCCGGTATTAGCCCCGGTTTCCCGGAGTTATCCCAGTCTTATGGGTAGGTTACCCACGTGTTACTCACCCGTCCGCCGCTAACTTCATAAGAGCAAGCTCTTAATCCATTCGCTCGACTTGCATGTATTAGGCACGCCGCCAGCGTTCATCCTGAGCCAGGATCAAACTCTCCAATAAAGTTAGTTTGTCTAGCATCTAAAAATAAAAATTGACGTTTACGTTGTTTGTTTCGTTCAGTTTTCAAAGAACTTTTTTGGTGGAGCCTAGCGGGATCGAACCGCTGACCTCCTGCGTGCAAGGCAGGCGCTCTCCCAGCTGAGCTAAGGCCCCAAACAAGTATCGGGAAGACAGGATTTGAACCTGCGACCCCCTGGTCCCAAACCAGGTGCTCTACCAAGCTGAGCCACTTCCCGAAAGAAAACGCGCCCGAGAGGAGTCGAACCCCTAACCTCTTGATCCGTAGTCAAACGCTCTATCCAATTGAGCTACGGGCGCATATGGTGCCGAGGGCGGGGGTCGAACCCGCACGGTGGTCACCCACCGCAGGATTTTAAGTCCTGTGCGTCTGCCTGTTCCGCCACCCCGGCATGTCATACTGAAAATTGGAGCGGAAGACGGGATTCGAACCCGCGACCCCAACCTTGGCAAGGTTGTATTCTACCACTGAACTACTTCCGCAAGACATGTTTGAGTTATTTTATTAAAAGTGCGGGTGAAGGGAGTCGAACCCCCACGCCAAAGGCGCTAGATCCTAAGTCTAGTGCGTCTGCCAATTCCGCCACACCCGCATATTTCATTAAAATGGTGAGCCATGAAGGATTCGAACCTTCGACCCTCTGATTAAAAGTCAGATGCTCTACCAACTGAGCTAATGGCTCTTGCAATAAAAACTGGTGCCGACTAGAGGACTTGAACCCCCAACCTACTGATTACAAGTCAGTTGCTCTACCAATTGAGCTAAGTCGGCTAAATGGTGGAGGATGACGGGATCGAACCGCCGACCCCCTGCTTGTAAGGCAGGTGCTCTCCCAGCTGAGCTAATCCTCCGAATTGCCTGGCAACGTCCTACTCTCACAGGGACAAGGTCCCAACTACCATCGGCGCTAGAGAGCTTAACTTCCGTGTTCGGTATGGGAACGGGTGTGGCCTCTCTGCCATCATTACCAGACTGTATTCATTTAAGACAAGAATTATTATAACTTATTTACTTTTAAAAGTCAATAAGTTTTTTATATTCTTTCAAAACTAGATAACAGTGCTTCATATTATATGGTTAAGTCCTCGATCTATTAGTATTCGTCAGCTCCACATGTCACCATGCTTCCACCTCGAACCTATCAACCTGATCATCTTTCAGGGATCTTACTAGCTTACGCTATGGGAAATCTCATCTTGAGGGGGCTTCATGCTTAGATGCTTTCAGCACTTATCCCTTCCGCACATAGCTACCCAGCTATGCCCTTGGCAGAACAACTGGTACACCAGCGGTGCGTCCATCCCGGTCCTCTCGTACTAAGGACAGCTCCTCTCAAATTTCCTGCGCCCACGACGGATAGGGACCGAACTGTCTCACGACGTTCTGAACCCAGCTCGCGTACCGCTTTAATGGGCGAACAGCCCAACCCTTGGGACCGACTACAGCCCCAGGATGCGATGAGCCGACATCGAGGTGCCAAACCTCCCCGTCGATGTGGACTCTTGGGGGAGATAAGCCTGTTATCCCCGGGGTAGCTTTTATCCGTTGAGCGATGGCCCTTCCATGCGGAACCACCGGATCACTAAGCCCGACTTTCGTCCCTGCTCGACTTGTAGGTCTCGCAGTCAAGCTCCCTTATGCCTTTGCACTCTACGAATGATTTCCAACCATTCTGAGGGAACCTTTGGGCGCCTCCGTTACACTTTAGGAGGCGACCGCCCCAGTCAAACTGCCCACCTGACACTGTCTCCCGGGTCGATGAGACCCGTAGGTTAGAATTTCAATACAGTCAGGGCGGTATCCCACCAGCGCCTCCACCGAAGCTAGCGCTCCGGTTTCAATGGCTCCCGCCTATCCTGTACAAACTGTACCAAAATTCAATATCAGGCTACAGTAAAGCTCCACGGGGTCTTTCCGTCCTGTCGCGGGTAACCTGCATCTTCACAGGTACTATAATTTCACCGAGTCTCTGGTTGAGACAGTGCCCAAATCGTTACACCTTTCGTGCGGGTCGGAACTTACCCGACAAGGAATTTCGCTACCTTAGGACCGTTATAGTTACGGCCGCCGTTTACTGGGGCTTCAGTTCAGAGCTTCGCTTACGCTAACCCCTCTCCTTAACCTTCCAGCACCGGGCAGGTGTCAGCCCCTATACTTCGCCTTACGGCTTCGCAGAGACCTGTGTTTTTGCTAAACAGTCGCTTGGGCCTATTCACTGCGGCTTTCCGTTAAGAAAGCACCCCTTCTCCCGAAGTTACGGGGTCATTTTGCCGAGTTCCTTAACCAGAGTTCTCTCGCACACCTTAGGATTCTCTCCTCGCCTACCTGTGTCGGTTTGCGGTACAGGCACCTTTTATCTCGCTAGAAGCTTTTCTTGGCAGCGGGGAATCAAAGACTTCGCTCCATAAGGAGCTTCCCCATCACAGCTCAGCCTTCACGATAAGCGGATTTGCCTACTTATCAGCCTAACTGCTTGGACGTGCACAACCAATCGCACGCTTCTTCTATCCTTCTGCGTCCCTCCATTGCTCAAACGATAAAGAGGTGGTACAGGAATATCAACCTGTTGTCCATCGCCTACGCCTGTCGGCCTCGGCTTAGGTCCTGACTAACCCTGAGCGGACGAGCCTTCCTCAGGAAACCTTAGGCATTCGGTGGACGGGATTCTCACCCGTCTTTCGCTACTCATACCGGCATTCTCACTTCTAAGCGCTCCACCAGTCCTTCCGGTCTGACTTCACTGCACTTAGAACGCTCCCCTACCACTGATACCATTGGTATCAATTCGCAGCTTCGGTGGTGTATTTAGCCCCGGTACATTTTCGGCGCAGAGTCACTCGACTAGTGAGCTATTACGCACTCTTTAAATGGTGGCTGCTTCTGAGCCAACATCCTAGTTGTCTAAGCAACTCCACATCCTTTTCCACTTAATACACACTTTGGGACCTTAGCTGGCGATCTGGGCTGTTTCCCTCTTGACTACGGATCTTATCACTCGCAGTCTGACTCCTAAGGATAAGTCATTGGCATTCGGAGTTTGACTGAATTCGGTAATCCGATGAGGACCCCTAGTTCAATCAGTGCTCTACCTCCAAGACTCTTACACTTAAGGCTAGCCCTAAAGCTATTTCGGGGAGAACCAGCTATCTCCAGGTTCGATTGGAATTTCTCCGCTACCCACACCTCATCCCCGCACTTTTCAACGTGCGTGGGTTCGGGCCTCCATTCAGTGTTACCTGAACTTCACCCTGGACATGGGTAGATCACCTGGTTTCGGGTCTACGACCACGTACTAAACGCCCTATTCAGACTCGCTTTCGCTGCGGCTCCGCCTCTTCAGCTTAACCTCGCACGGGATCGTAACTCGCCGGTTCATTCTACAAAAGGCACGCCATCACCCATTAACGGGCTCTGACTATTTGTAGGCACACGGTTTCAGGATCTCTTTCACTCCCCTTCCGGGGTGCTTTTCACCTTTCCCTCACGGTACTGGTTCACTATCGATCACTAGGGAGTATTTAGCCTTGGGAGATGGTCCTCCCAGATTCCGACGGAATTTCACGTGTTCCGCCGTACTCAGGATACATTCAAGAGAGAACGAAGTTTCGACTACGGGGTTATTACCCTCTGTGACGGACCTTTCCAGGTCGCTTCGTCTACCTCGTTCCTTTGTAACTCCGTATAGAATGTCCTACAACCCCAAGAGGCAAGCCTCTTGGTTTGGGCTAGATTCCGTTTCGCTCGCCGCTACTCAGGAAATCGCATTTGCTTTCTCTTCCTCCAGGTACTTAGATGTTTCAGTTCCCTGGGTCTGTCTTCCATACCCTATGTATTCAGGTAAGGATACCATACCATTACGTATAGTGGGTTTCCCCATTCGGAAATCTTCGGATCAAAGCTTACTTACAGCTCCCCGAAGCATATCGGCGTTAGTCCCGTCCTTCATCGACTCCTAGTGTCAAGGCATCCACCGTGCGCCCTTTCTAACTTAACCAAACTAAAATTAAAAAAATATGAGCTACACTGTTATCTAGTTTTCAAAGAACATACATTTAAACTTGAGAGATAGTTCTCTCAAAACTGAACGAAACAAAACAAGTCAACGTTTATTGATGAACTGCGTTCATCAATTCTCCATAGAAAGGAGGTGATCCAGCCGCACCTTCCGATACGGCTACCTTGTTACGACTTCACCCCAATCATCTGTCCCACCTTAGGCGGTTGGCTCCATAAAGGTTACCCCACCGACTTCGGGTGTTACAAACTCTCGTGGTGTGACGGGCGGTGTGTACAAGGCCCGGGAACGTATTCACCGCGGCATGCTGATCCGCGATTACTAGCGATTCCAGCTTCATGTAGGCGAGTTGCAGCCTACAATCCGAACTGAGAACGGTTTTATGAGATTAGCTCCACCTCGCGGTCTTGCAGCTCTTTGTACCGTCCATTGTAGCACGTGTGTAGCCCAGGTCATAAGGGGCATGATGATTTGACGTCATCCCCACCTTCCTCCGGTTTGTCACCGGCAGTCACCTTAGAGTGCCCAACTTAATGATGGCAACTAAGATCAAGGGTTGCGCTCGTTGCGGGACTTAACCCAACATCTCACGACACGAGCTGACGACAACCATGCACCACCTGTCACTCTGCTCCCGAAGGAGAAGCTCTATCTCTAGAGTTTTCAGAGGATGTCAAGACCTGGTAAGGTTCTTCGCGTTGCTTCGAATTAAACCACATGCTCCACCGCTTGTGCGGGCCCCCGTCAATTCCTTTGAGTTTCAGCCTTGCGGCCGTACTCCCCAGGCGGAGTGCTTAATGCGTTAACTTCAGCACTAAAGGGCGGAAACCCTCTAACACTTAGCACTCATCGTTTACGGCGTGGACTACCAGGGTATCTAATCCTGTTTGCTCCCCACGCTTTCGCGCCTCAGTGTCAGTTACAGACCAGAAAGTCGCCTTCGCCACTGGTGTTCCTCCATATCTCTACGCATTTCACCGCTACACATGGAATTCCACTTTCCTCTTCTGCACTCAAGTCTCCCAGTTTCCAATGACCCTCCACGGTTGAGCCGTGGGCTTTCACATCAGACTTAAGAAACCACCTGCGCGCGCTTTACGCCCAATAATTCCGGATAACGCTTGCCACCTACGTATTACCGCGGCTGCTGGCACGTAGTTAGCCGTGGCTTTCTGGTTAGGTACCGTCAAGGTGCCAGCTTATTCAACTAGCACTTGTTCTTCCCTAACAACAGAGTTTTACGACCCGAAAGCCTTCATCACTCACGCGGCGTTGCTCCGTCAGACTTTCGTCCATTGCGGAAGATTCCCTACTGCTGCCTCCCGTAGGAGTCTGGGCCGTGTCTCAGTCCCAGTGTGGCCGATCACCCTCTCAGGTCGGCTACGCATCGTCGCCTTGGTGAGCCGTTACCTCACCAACTAGCTAATGCGACGCGGGTCCATCCATAAGTGACAGCCGAAGCCGCCTTTCAATTTCGAACTATGCAGTTCAAAATATTATCCGGTATTAGCCCCGGTTTCCCGGAGTTATCCCAGTCTTATGGGTAGGTTACCCACGTGTTACTCACCCGTCCGCCGCTAACTTCATAAGAGCAAGCTCTTAATCCGTTCGCTCGACTTGCATGTATTAGGCACGCCGCCAGCGTTCATCCTGAGCCAGGATCAAACTCTCCAATAAAGTTAGTTTGTCTAGCATCTAAAAATAAAAATTGACGTTCACGTTGTTTGTTTCGTTCAGTTTTCAAAGAACTACTTAGTCGCTCATTTGCGACTTCCTTATGTTAACATCTTCATTTTTCGATGTCAACTAAGTTTTTCAATTTCTTTTTTGTCGTTTTCTGCGTTTCCGCATCAGCGACGGTTATTAATATATCATGTAGAAAAATGAAATGCAATAGTTTTTCTAATAAAATTTTTAACTTAGTAAAAAAGCATAAAAACAGCAACTTTCTTCTATATAAGTATAGTTTTTTAATCTGGCATCCACTTAACGAGCAATAATCTCGCTTTCCTTTTAATAGAAGGTTTCTCTCCCCTCAAATAAAGAAATAAAAAAAGCTTTGGAGAAATCTCCAAAGCTTAGTCTTGTTTATGGCGCATAGCTGGGAATAATAGTACGTCACGAATAGATGGTGCGTTTGTTAATAACATAACAAGACGATCAATACCGATTCCTAACCCACCCGTAGGAGGCATACCGTACTCAAGAGCTTCGATATAATCATCATCCATCATGTGAGCTTCGTCATTACCTTGCTCGCGCTCTTTTAGTTGAGCTTCAAAACGTTCTTTTTGATCGATTGGATCATTTAACTCAGTGAATGCATTTGCATGTTCACGCGCAACGATAAATAACTCGAAACGATCTGTGAATCGTGGATCTTCGTCATTCTTTTTCGCAAGTGGCGAAATTTCTACCGGATGACCGTAAATAAATGTTGGTTGGATTAATTTATCTTCTACTTTTTGTTCGAAGAACTCATTAATAATATGACCAACTTCCATTGTATTCTTAATTTCCACATTATGTTCTTTTGCAAGTTCACGCGCTTCTTCTACACTCATTGGATTCCAGAAATCTGCTCCAGAGTGTTGCTTAATTGCATCTACCATATGAAGACGTGTCCATTCTGGCTCTAGATTAATTTCATAATCACCATATTGGATTGTTGTTGTACCCAATACTTTTTTCGCGATATGAGCAACCATATTTTCTGTTAGTTTCATAATATCATTATAATCAGCGTACGCTTCATATAATTCAATCATCGTAAACTCAGGGTTATGACGAGTTGATACACCCTCATTACGGAATACACGGCCGATCTCATAAACCTTTTCTAATCCACCCACAATAAGACGTTTTAAATGAAGTTCAATTGCGATACGCATATATAATTCCATATCTAACGCATTATGGTGTGTAGTGAAAGGACGAGCAGACGCTCCACCTGCAATCGCGTGCATCATAGGCGTTTCCACTTCAAGATAACCGTTGTCATCTAAATATCTTCTCATTTCACGAATGATTTTACTACGGGTAACGAACGTTTCACGGCTTTCCATACTTGTAATTAAGTCCAAGTAACGTTGACGATAGCGTTGTTCAACATCTTTTAATCCATGGTATTTATCCGGTAATGGACGAAGGGATTTCGTTAAAAGTGTAAATCCTATTGCTTTTACTGAAAGTTCTCCAACGTTTGTTTTGAACACTTTACCTTCAATACCTACTAAGTCACCTAAATCTGCTGTCGTAAATAACTCGTACTCTTCATCTCCAACAGTATCTTTACGAACATAAATTTGAACTTGCCCCTGTAAATCTTGAATATGCGCAAATCCCGCTTTTCCTTTACCGCGTTTTGTCATAATACGACCAGCGATAGAAACAGTGATTTCTTTCTCTTCTAATTCTTCTTTAGAGAATTCTCCATATAGACTCACTAAGTCAGTTGTTGAATTTGTGCGTTCAAATCGTTTACCGAACGGATCGATTCCTTGCTCACGTAAATTATGTAGCTTTTCACGACGAACAAGCAATTGGTCGTTTAATTCTTCGTGGTTCATGTTATCCA
Organism: Bacillus sp. FSL E2-8887; assembly: GCF_038007205.1. Lineage (NCBI taxonomy): Bacteria > Bacillati > Bacillota > Bacilli > Caryophanales > Bacillaceae > Bacillus > Bacillus sp. FSL E2-8887. The sequence goes on along the minus strand of NZ_JBBOWS010000001.1, from coordinate 5,151,130 downwards.
TGATATTAATATCACTCCAGCTCTATTAATTTTTACAATATATACAGTATAGCATTTTCTACTCAACTAGAAAAACTGCCAGCAGCTAACTGGCAGTTCTTCTTTCTTTCACGTAATTATAGGAAGTGTATAGAAGAATGTCAATCTCCTATGCCCCCTTATTAACCAACATAAATTGTTTGTTGTTTCGCTTCTACTTCTTCTACAAATGCACCTAATACATTCGCAAGGTCTTCACGTGTGTCGCAAGTATTGATACCATTACGCACACTCGCATTACCACGAACACCTTTTAAATACCAAGCTGCATGCTTTCTCATCTCTCTTACGGCAACATTTTCGTTCTTTAAATCGATAAGACGATCTAGATGCAACATACATACATCAATTTTCTCACGCACTGTTGGTTCCGGCATTAACTCACCTGTCTCTAAATACTTTACCGTACGATAAATCATCCACGGATCTCCAAGAGCAGCGCGACCAATCATAACACCATCTACACCAATTTCATCAAGCATACGCTTTGCATCTTGTGGTGTTTCGACATCACCATTTCCGATAACCGGAATATTTACAGCCTGCTTTACTTGTTTAATAATATTCCAATCCGCTTTACCTTCATACATTTGCACTCGTGTACGCCCATGAACAGCTATCGCTTGTCCACCAGCACGCTCAACAGCTCTAGCATTTTCTATTGCGAAAATATGTTCTTCATCCCAACCAATACGCATTTTAACTGTAACTGGCTTTTCAACAGCATCTACAACCGCCGCTACCATCTCATATATTTTATTTGGGTCTAAAAGCCACTTTGCTCCTGCATCACACTTAGTGATTTTCGGTACTGGGCACCCCATATTAATATCAATAATGTCTGCTGTCGTATATTTATCTACGTATTTCGCAGCATCTACAAGAGTTTCTTTCTCTCCACCAAAAATTTGTAAACTTAATGGCTTTTCTCTCTCATCGATATATAACATATCTAATGTTCTTTTGTTATTAAGTAATATTGCCTTATCACTTACCATTTCAGCACAAACTAAACCTGCACCAAATTCTTTTACCGTCAAACGGAATGCAGAGTTACACACTCCCGCCATCGGTGCTAGTACAACTGGATTTTTCATCTCAATATTTGCAATCTTTAACACCCGACTTACTCCTTCCTTTACGGTCACTTTGGCATCAATTCGTCTATTGAAACGTTTAATGTTTTAGCGACTTCTACTACAAAATCTTGGGAAGGTGATCTATTGCCCCTCTCAACTTCACCTAAAACCGATACAGATACCCCTAATTCTTTCGCAAAACCTTCTTGCGTATAGCCTTTTAGCTTTCGAAAAGCACGAATGCGTCTTCCCCATTTTTCTGCTTCCATACCGTTACTCCCTCTCGCCTTTTCATTTCTTCTACTTGTGAACGTGAAATGTCTTGTTTTATATCTTGATTGATTTCTAACAACGGAACGATAACAAAAGCTCTTTCGAACATCCGCGGATGCGGAACAATAAGATTCTCTGCTTCAATATTTTCTTGATTATATAGTAAAATGTCAAGGTCGATGGTCCTCGGGCCCCATCTAATTTCCCTTTTTCTTCCTAGGTCATTCTCTACCCTTTGTGTTACTTTCAATAATTCTTGCGGTGATAAATTGGTAGAAATTTTTATAACTAAATTTAAAAAGCAATTTTGGTCAGTATAGCCAACCGGATCAGTTTCATATACAGACGAAACATCATCAACTTGGATATGCTGGTTTTTATTTAAAAACTGAATTGCTTCAGTTAAATAAGTATAACGCTCCCCAATATTGGAACCTAATGCAATGTACGCTATATTATTCATGGACGCTCTCTCGTAATTTCTACCGCTACAGCACGATAATGTCCTGGTATCGGCGGATCCGGTTTAATTACCTTAATTGTACACCGTGAAATACTCTCATATTGTTTCAATATATCTGTAGCGATATTTTCAGCGATACTCTCTACAAGCTTATACGTTCTATCTTCAACAACTTTTCTACACAGCTCAAAAAGTTCCCCGTAATTGACAGAATGCTCTAAGTCGTCACTTTCTCCTGCGCGTTTTAAATCCAACTCCACCGTTAAATCTACTTTAAATCTCTGACCTAATTTATTCTCTTCTGGGAATACACCATGATAACCGTAAAACTCCATATCATGGATATAAATTTTATCCAATTACTTTACCCCCTTACCAATCATCGCGTCCATCATCTTAGCCATACGCGCCATTTCTTTCACATCATGAACACGGATAAACTCACAGCCCTTTTCAATACCAAGACAAACGGTAGCTCCCGTTCCTTCAAGACGTTCCTCCACTGGTAAATCTAACACATGGCCAATAAAGGACTTTCTTGAAGTACCTAAGAGAACTGGGTAACCCAGTACATTTAACTGTTCTAAATTGCGCATCGCTTCTAAATTTTGCTCAGGTGTTTTCGCAAAACCGATACCTGGGTCTAAAATAATATTCTCATCTCGCACACCAGCATCTTTAGCAATTTTAATACTTTCATACAAATCAGCAATCATATCGGCCATTAAATTGCGGTAATTCATATTATCTCGGTTATGCATTAAGATAATAGGCACATCATAATAGGCTGCAACTTCAGCAATCCTCGGTTCCGCCTTCGCTCCCCAAATATCATTAATAATATGAGCACCAGCTTCAATCGCTTGTTTCGCAACCTCAGCTTTATACGTATCAATAGAAATAGGTAGCTTTACTTCTTTTGACACTGCCTGAATCATTGGAACAACTCGCTTTATTTCCTCTTCTACTGAAACTTTAGCGAAACCCGGACGGGTAGATTCGCCGCCAATATCAATAATATGGACACCTTCACTTTTCATTTCTTTCGCATGTCGCACCGCAGCATCTACTTCGTTGTAACTCCCACCATCAGAAAATGAATCTGGCGTTACATTTAAAATCCCCATAATTAATGTCTTTTCATTTAAGTTCAATGTATATTCGCCGCAGCGCAAATCATAATCCCACTTCAAACTACACATCTCCTCTTCGCAATTCATTTCTGCTCCACAATTTCTCTCTCTGCACTCCATAAAGATCCATAAGTCTTTTTGTAACCACTCCCACTTTACCCGGGAAATCTTTCTCCTCTATACGATAAAGGGGGACAATCTCTTGAATAGAGTTCGTTACGAACACTTCATCCGCTGAAAGCAATTCATCTTTTGTAAAGAAACCTTCCTTTACTTCTATATCTAGCTCTTCAGCAGCCTTTATAATAAACGCACGAGTGATTCCGTTTAAAATCCCTGTTTCTAATGAAGGAGTATATAAAATATCTCCTTTAACAAAAAAGAGATTCGAAACAATACCCTCTGCAACATAACCTGTTTCGGTAAGAAAAATACCTTCCTTATTCACAACATTTCCAATTTCGCGTTTCCCTAAAATATTATTTAAATAATGATGGGACTTCAAGCGAAATGCACCCTCTGGTGTATTTCTCACTTGCTTTAAAATAACTCCTTCTTTTTCCACTACATTCCCTGGAGCTGCTAAAGGTTTTATAAAAACAATAACAGACGGTTCTTCATATACTTCCGTTTGTAATCCTATTTCATCTATACCCGCCGATACATTTAAGCGCACATATGCATGCTTTAACCCATTCTTAACAAGTAGATTCTTTAAAATAAGCATCACTTCATCTTTTGTCATTGTCCATTTGATTTGCAATATATCGAGCGCATCCATTAAGCGTTCATAATGATCATCCAATAAAAAGAGATGACCATTATAAATACGAAATGTCTCAAAAACCCCAAGTCCATATAGGTAACCGTGGTCATAAGGAGAAATTTTCGCTTCACTCGCTTCTACATACGCGCCATTTACGTAAATTAACACGATGTCACACTTGGGCTATATTTGCGAATGAAATTCTGTAGCAATTCTTTCCCGTGAGAAGTCATAATAGATTCCGGATGGAATTGTACCCCTTCAATCGGCAACGTTTTATGACGAAGCGCCATAATTTCACCTTCTTCAGTCCAAGATGTTATCTCTAAACAATTCGGTAACGTCTCTTTTTTAACGATAAGAGAGTGATACCGTGTCGCGGTAAATGGATTTGGGATATCAGAAAAAATCGTCTGCCCATCATGATGCATTAAAGATGTTTTTCCATGCATCAAACGCTCTGCCCTGACAACATCCCCTCCAAATACTTGTGCAATTGATTGATGTCCAAGACAGACCCCAAAAATCGGAAGCTTACCTGCAAAATATTTAATAACATCCATACTGATTCCCGCCTCATTAGGACTACATGGACCTGGCGAAATCATTAAAAAATCCGGTTTCATATTCTCAATATCCGAAATAGTCACTTCATCATTACGCCTAACAACAAGCTCTTGTCCAAGTTCTCCAAGAAACTGCACTAAATTAAATGTAAAAGAATCATAATTATCAATCATTAATATCATTTCTCTCACCTAACCGTTTCTTCGCTACTTTCTTTTGCACGCCATAAAGCGATTGCTTTTTTTAACGACTCTTTATATTCATTTTTTGGATTTGAATCAATTACAATACCCGCTCCAGCTTGCACATGCGCTTGTCCATCTTTAGCAAGTAGTGTTCGGATTACAATATTCAATTCCGTATCTCCAGAATAACCAATCCAACCAATTGACCCTGTATAAATTCCTCGGCGAACAGGTTCTAATTCTTCAATAATTTCCATCGTACGTATTTTCGGGGCACCGGTAATTGTCCCACCAGGAAATACAGCCTTCACCAAATCGAAAGCATCTTTATCTGCTTCCACCTCACCACGCACATTAGAAACAATATGCATAACGTGTGAGTATTTTTCAATCACCATAAATTCATCTACTTCAACAGTGCCATATTTACAAACCCGGCCCAAGTCATTTCGTTCTAAATCCACAAGCATTACATGCTCTGCTCTTTCCTTTTCATTTTCAATTAATTCTTTCGCTAATTCTTCATCCTCTTGCTCACTTGCTCCTCGAGAGCGCGTACCAGCAATCGGTCTTGTACTCACTTCTTTTCCTTGCTTTTTAATTAGCAATTCAGGCGAAGCACTAACAATTTGAAAATCTCCAAACTCCAAGTAACCCATATATGGAGATGGATTAATTCCACGAAGACTTGTATATATTTCTAGTGGATGTGTTTGTAATGTTCTTTCTTGTCTTGTCGACAAGTTTACTTGAAACACATCACCCGCTCCAATATATTCTTGAATACGTTCAACGGCCTTCATAAAGCCCTCTTCCGTAAAAGCGACTGCTTCATTTTTCTTTTCAGGAGATTCAAACGGCATAGTCACTTCGGGGGCTTCTTTCATCCAAAGACCCTTCCATTCATTTAATCGTTCTTCTGCCTCTTCACACTCATCTACATAATGCGTAATAATCCATAATACTCTCTCCTGTTGATCATACACAAACACGTCATCAAATAACAAAAAGAATATGTCAGGTATATTAATATCATCCTTCGCAAGAGAAGAAAGTTTTTCAATATAACGGATACAATCATAACTAAAGTATCCAATTGCCCCACCTTGAAAAGGTGGGTACTCCGGATTATAATCCGTTTTCCATTTCTCCATATACGCTTGCATTAAATCTAACGGATTCCCTCGCTTTATTGTTTCCTTACCACTTTCACTTATATGTAACGTCTCATTCTTACCCTGAATTACCGCTACTGGATCCAGCCCAACAATATTATAACGACCACCACGTCCACTTTCTAACAAAATATGTTGCGGCTTATCCTGAGAAAGAAATTTATATTGCTTAAAGAAATCTAACTGATATGGAATAGAAAGCGCTAAAGATTTTCTTCGTTGCATATCAACACCCCGTCTTCTGTTATCCCACCCTCTTAAGCCAATCAAATCAAACTACATAAAATTATTTATATAGAGAATGATTATACTTGAGGGCTAGTGAAAATAAATTAATTATACTACTTCTTATTTTACATGAAGTTTTCTAGTCATTCACTCTTTTCCTTTTTCCAATCAAAAAAGAAAAAGCATCCTTTTTTAAGGATGCTTTTCAAATCACATTCACTTATGACTCAAATTGATAAAGTGGTGTACTTAAATAACGTTCACCGTTACTTGGGATAATAACAAGTACCTTTTTCCCTTTACCTAATTTCTTCGCAACTTCTGTCGCTGCATAAACGACTGCTCCCGAAGAGATACCAACTAAAATACCTTCTTCTTTAGCCACTCTTCTCGCATATTCGAACGCTTGCTCCGTTTTCACTTGAATAATTTCATCATATACCTCTACATCCAATGTCTCCGGAACAAACCCCGCTCCAATTCCTTGAATCTTATGTGGTCCTGGCTTTCCACCAGATAATACTGGTGAATCCGCAGGTTCTACCGCGTAAATTTTGATATCTTTATAAGCCTCTTTCAGCACTTCACCGGCACCTGTAATTGTTCCACCTGTACCAATACCTGCGATAAACGCATCTAATTGATCCCCCATCTGTTCAACAATTTCTGGACCTGTTGTTATACGATGGATTTCTGGATTCGCTTGATTTTGGAACTGTTGTGGTATAAAGTACCCATGTTCTTCTGCTAATTCAGTTGCCTTTCGAATTGCTCCGCCCATTCCTTCAGGTCCTGGAGTCAATACTAATTCAGCACCGTAAGCGCGTAATAAATTACGACGCTCAATACTCATTGTTTCTGGCATTACTAAAATTGCCTTATATCCTTTAGCAGCTGCTACCATCGCTAAGCCAATACCTGTGTTACCACTTGTCGGCTCAATGATTGTATCGCCCTCTTTTAATAATCCTTTATTTTCAGCATCTTCAATCATAGCTAACGCGATACGATCTTTAACACTGCTCCCCGGATTCATAAATTCTAATTTTAAGTATACATCTGCGCTGTCTGATTCTACGATGCGGTTCAACTTAACGATCGGCGTTTTCCCGATTAATTCTGAAACTGATTGTGCCACTCGCATTCCTGTCACTCCTAACACCGAGTATTTTTATTGGTTTTATCTATATTTAGATTTTGTCAGAAAATTCCCTATTTGTCAATCTATTTGGGCGGCTGATTCTCCACCTAAACTTCTTTATTACAGCTTCTCAATTAGACTTGTAATATCTTCTTTAGCGAATTTATGTCGTTCATTACAGAAGTGACAGTGAACTTCCGTCTCTTCTTCTTCTGCACGAATTTGTTCTAACTCCGCTTTACCTAAACTAATTAGCACACTTTCAATACGCTCACGTGAACATGTACAATTAAATTGAACATCCATTGTTTCTAGCACTTTCACTTTATCTTCTCCAAGCACTTCATACAGTAATTCTTCTGGAGAAAGACCTTGTTCGATTAATTGTGATACCGGCGGGATTTGTTGAAGACGCTCTTCAATAAATGAAATTGTTTCTTCCTGCGCACCTGGCATAATTTGAAGAATGAATCCACCCGCCGCTAATACGCTATCATCTCCATTTACAAGAACACCAACACCTACAGAAGAAGGTGTCTGCTCAGAAACCGCGAAATAATATGTGAAATCTTCCCCTAGTTCTCCTGAAACAATGGGAGATTGACCAATAAACGGTTCACGCATACCGATATCTTTAATTACCGTTACAAATCCTTCTGTACCTACCGCTTGATATACACGTAATTTTCCTTGTTCCGTTCCTTCAAAATCAACATGCGGATTCGTTACATAACCACGTACATCCCCATTTGCATGAGCATCGACTAAAATAGGACCAATCGGGCCGTTACCCTCTACTTTAATCGTTAACTTCTGCTCGCCTTTTAACATAGCACCCATCATTGTACCCGCAGTTAAAGAACGACCAAGTGCCGCTGAAGCTGTTCTCCATGTATCATGACGCTTTTGCGCCTCACTTACTGTATTTGTTGTACGTACACTATAAGCACGAACCTCTCCATTAAACGCTAACGCTTTTACTAAATAATCTTTCATACTTATTTATTCACCCTTCTCATGTTGTAAATTTGCATTACGCTCATATAACATATACAAACCTTTTAACGTTAAAAACGGATCTACAATATCAATTACATTTGATTCTTCTGAAATTAATTTTGCTAATCCACCTGTTGCAATAACTTTCGGTTCTTGCTTAGCTTCTTCCTTCATACGCTTAACAATACCTTCCACTTGTCCAACGTATCCATAAAGAATACCTGATTGCATTGCACTTACTGTATTCTTCCCGATAACACTACCCGGTTTTGTAATTTCAATACGAGGAAGCTTTGCTGCCCTGCTATATAAAGCCTCTGCCGAAATCATAATTCCTGGCGTAATGACGCCACCCATATAATGCTTCTCTTCGTTAATATAACAATATGTAGTAGCCGTACCAAAATCAACAATAATAAGCGGACTTCCATATAAGTGGATTCCTGCTACTGCATTTACAATTCGGTCCGCGCCTACTTCACGTGGATTTTCATATTTAATATTCAAGCCAGTTTTTATCCCAGGCCCCACTACAAGCGGTTTAATTTTAAAATACTTTTCACACATACGCTCTAAAGCGAACATAATTGGCGGTACGACTGAAGACACAATAATACCTTTCACATCTTCAAAAGAAAGACCTTCATGCTCAAGTAACTGCTTTACAAGCATCCCATACTCATCTTCTGTTTTATGACGATCTGTTTCCATGCGCCAATGCTGACGAAGTTCTCCCTCTTCAAACACACCTAGTACCGCATTTGTGTTCCCTACATCCAATACAAAAATCATATTCTCACCACTTATCTTATTTAATCTATATTTGCGCAGTATGTATAAAACTTATAAAAACATCATATCACACATACTTATATAATCATTTTTTCTATACTCATCATTGTACAAAAAGATTACTCTCTATTTCAATTTTTAATAATAGTTTCATTCAATTTTTTTTGCCACTTAAATTCATTCCACAAAAAAAAGGAGTGACTATTGTCACTCCTTTTTTCTTACTTATCTTCTGTATCTTCATCGTCTTTCTTCATATTGATGTTTACTTTCACATCATCTGAAGATGTTGGACGCTCAGGTAATCTGCCATAATCATATAAATGATTAATTTGCTCTGCATCTAATGTTTCTACTTCAAGTAACGTTTTCGCGATAATATCAAGCTTATCTCGTTTTTCAGTAAGAATTTGTTTCGCACGAGCATAACAGTCTTTAATAATTATTTGCATTTCCACATCAATTTCATGTGCGATTGCATCACTGTAGTTTTGTTCTGAATGGAAGTCTCTTCCTAAGAATACCTGACCACCTTGTGAGCTACCAAATTGCATCGGTCCAAGCTTATCACTCATCCCGAATTCTGTAACCATACGTCTTGCAATACCAGTCGCACGTTGGAAGTCGTTGTGAGCACCTGTACTTGCTTCACCAAATACAATCTCCTCAGCTACTCGACCACCAAGTAAACCAGTGATTTTATCAAGTAACTCTGGTTTTGTCATGAAGTAACGATCTTCCTTCGGAAGCATTACCGCATATCCACCAGCTTGACCACGAGGGACAATTGTTACTTTATGAACGATATCTGCTTCATCAAGGACAACACCAATTACAGTATGGCCAGCCTCATGGAATGCAACGATATTACGTTCTTTTTCAGAGATAACGCGACTTTTCTTAGCTGGACCTGCAATAACACGATCCGTCGCTTCATCGATGTCACTCATATCAATTTTCTTCTTATCTTGACGCGCAGCTACTAAAGCAGCTTCGTTTAATAAGTTTTCAAGATCGGCACCAGAGAATCCTGGTGTACGAGTTGCAATTGCTCTTAAGTTGACATTCTCATCAAGCGGTTTATTACGAGCGTGTACCTTAAGTACAGCTTCACGACCATTTACATCTGGACGATCTACTGTAATTTGACGGTCAAAACGACCTGGACGTAATAACGCTGGATCAAGAATATCAGGACGGTTTGTCGCAGCGATGATAATAATACCTTCATTTGCACCGAATCCATCCATTTCAACAAGCAATTGGTTCAACGTTTGTTCACGCTCATCATGACCACCGCCAAGACCCGCGCCACGTTGACGTCCTACTGCATCAATTTCATCAATGAAAATGATACAAGGAGCATTTTTCTTTGCGTTTTCAAATAAATCACGTACACGGGATGCACCGACACCGACGAACATCTCTACGAAGTCAGAACCACTAATAGAGAAGAACGGAACGCCTGCTTCACCTGCAACAGCACGTGCTAGTAAAGTTTTACCTGTACCTGGAGGTCCCACTAATAGAACACCCTTCGGAATACGGGCACCAACTTCAGCGAACTTACGAGGGTCTTTCAAGAATTCAACTACCTCAACAAGTTCTTGTTTCTCTTCATCCGCTCCAGCAACATCTCTGAAACGAATTTTTTTCTTTTCATCATTGTATAGCTTCGCCTTACTTTTCCCGAAGTTCATAACACGGCTACCGCCGCCCTGAGCTTGGTTTAATAAGAAGAAGAATAAAATGAAGATAATGACAAACGGAATGATAGAAGTAAAGAACGTTACCCAAGCACTTGTTTCTTCTGCTGGTTGATACTTAACTTCAGCCCCTTGCGCTTTATCATTAATTTTCTTTTGTAATTCCTCAGTATTTGGTGCATAAGTAACAAATTGTTCTCCTTGGCTAGAAGTCTTGAATTGTCCCTTTACCTCAAACACACCATTTTTCGGTTGAAGCTGCACATTACGCACTTCACCTTTTTCAAGTTGAGTAATGAATTTATCGTAGCTAACTGATGTCGTTTTTTGCGTCGAACCATTAAAATAGCTCACGATTCCAATTACTACTAAGAATATCAGTAAATAAAAGATGGTATTACGGAAGATACGATTCATTCCTAACCTCCTCTCACGGCATAAACACTATAGTAAATCGTAACATAAAAAAAATTTCCTATACAATTGTAACGCCTATATTTAATTAATTTGAGTAAACACTTGGTTTTAATACTCCTACATAAGGAAGATTACGGTACTGCTCTTTATAATCTAATCCATATCCTACAACAAATTCATGAGGAACAGTAAATCCAACATAATCTGCTTTCAGATCAACCTTACGGCCTGTTGGCTTATCTAATAAAGTAACAATTTTTACAGATTTCGCTTTACGATATTTAAACAGATCCACTAAATAGCTTAGTGTAAGACCGCTATCAATAATATCTTCAACGATTAAAATATCGCGACCTTCTACCGAAGTATCAAGATCTTTTAAGATTTTCACTTCGCCTGTCGAAACTGTAGAGTGACCGTAGCTAGATACAGCCATAAAATCCATTTCAAGATATGTATCTGTTCTCTTTAATAAATCTGCCATAAATGGCATTGCACCCTTTAGTACACCAATCGCAAGAGGTACTGTATTTTTGTAATCCTCTGCAATAACTGCACCTAGTTCGTGCACCTTTTCTTGTATTTGTTCTTCAGAAATTAATACTTTTTCGATATCTTGATTCATCATTTCATTATCCTCCCGGAAGACTCCTTGCTTTTGTAGTGAATAATCATGTATTTACCCTTCTTTGCTAGCTCTTTCGAAGTAGCAAACGCAGATCGTTTCAACAAGGGTACCCAAATAATATTTCCACTTGCGTCACAAACGATCGGCCATTCTTCTCTTTTTTCTTTTGGTACTTTTGCTTCGATAAAAACAGCTTTTATCTTTTTTGTACCATCCATACCTTGCATTGACATGCGATCTCCATTTTCCCTAGGCCGAATACGAAGTGGATACGATATATCATTATACTTAGCAACAAATACTGTTTCATTCATGTTACTCGGTATATCTTCGCTCACCTCTGTTACAAGTTTATCCCCATTCGGCAATATAATTGTCCCAGGTACTGATAAATCTTGCGAAAAAGGAGAAACAATTTCTTGTTTAAATCCAAAACCACATTCTTCGTATGTGCGAACAATTTTCAAACCACCTGGAAAATCTAGTGAACCTGAAGGTTGTGCCCGCTTAAAAAATTCAATCACCTTGTCAATATGTATAGAAGAAAGCGAAGATGGAATCTTATATTCATAAAGATAGTTTAATATTAGTTGAATCCCTCTTCTTTGTAAAGGCATAGACATGGATTCAAAGGCAGGAATTGATAAGCTAATTTGTTTATCGCTTTTTTTTGTAATTACTTTATTCATTTTCTCAAAAGCTAATTCCTGCAAATAAGCCTCATCCTCTTGCATCTGCACGCTAAATTTTTGAAATTTCTCATGCATTTGTGGATTTTCTTCTTTCAAATAAGGAAGGACATATTTACGTAATCGATTCCTTGTATATACTTCTTTTTTATTACTCGGATCTATACGCGGAATAACTTTTAATTTATTACAGTAATCAACAATTTCTTCCTTAGTTACCCCAAGTAACGGCCTAATTAAATATCCATTATGAAAAGATCGCTTCACTGCAATTCCTGCGTATCCTTTCGGAGTACTCCCTCGTACAAGGCGCATTAAAATCGTCTCTACTTGATCATCTCCATGGTGACCAAGAGCTACATATCTCGCATCATATTTCTTCATTATTCTTTCCAAAAATGCATATCTGCATTCTCTAGCTGCAACTTGTGCATTCATTCCATATTGCTGTTGATATTGCGACACATTAATCCTTAGCGTTTCACAAATAACTCCTAGCTCTTTGCAAAGACCCTGTACAAACTGTAAATCCTCATAAGATTCATTACCTCTAAACATATGGTCCACATGTGCTACTACAATTTCTAGCTGTTTTTCTGCCCTTTTTTCTAACAAATAATATAAAAGAGCCAAAGAGTCAGGACCACCAGAAACCCCTACAACAATTGTTGAATGTTTCTTTAATACATCATGCTGCTTTACAAAGTCATCTACTTTTTCAACAAATGCATCTTTCAACTTCGCAATCACCTTTCATTAAACAAGAACAACAACATTAGTTACCTTGTATATAATGGTACAACTTTTACAAACATTGTGCAAAAAAAAGATGTACAAAATCCATATTTTTATCTTACATCCCTCCTGTATATTTAACAAAGTAATCACATTACCTTTTTAATCAAAAAAACCTAGGCATCTACCTAGGTTTTTTGATTATTTTATTGCGCCTGCATTCCTACTATTGGAATCGTAGCCCACTTCGGCATATTTTTCTTTACTTTCGCCACCACAATAGTCATATCATCATTTATATAACCATCACCAGAGCGAATTACTTCTTCCATAATAATATCAGCGATTTCCTGTGGGTCCTCTGTTTGTAGTTCTTTAATTTTACGTTTTATCCATAATTCGTGATTCTCCACATGTTGCGCTCCCTCAAAGATGCCGTCACTCATCATGATAAGAAGATCACCCGTTTTTAATTGCTCACCAACCACATCAACTTCAACATCTTCAATGATTCCCATCGGCAAATTACTTGCCTCAATTTTCAAAATATTATTTCCGCGTTTAACAAAACTCGGCGTCGATCCAATCTTTAAAAACTTCGCACTCGCATCTCTTAAATCTACCATAGCCAAGTCAAGCGTTGTATACATCTCCTCTGTCGTCCTTAAAGAAAGAATCGAATTGATGGACTTAATCGCTATTTCTTCATCAATACCTGATTGAAGTATCTTTTGTAATAATTTTACCGTTTCCCTACTCTCCATATGAGCCCTTTGTCCATTTCCCATACCATCACTAATCGCAAGTGCATATTTACCAACGCTCAAATCCATCATCGCGTAGGAATCACCTGAAATAAACCCACCACCTTTTGCAGCTGTGGCCAATCCTGTATCAAGAGAATACGTCTTCGCTGAACCAAATGATATTAAACTGTGCCCATTTGGATATGAGGATTTCTCTTCATGCTTAACGACGATATTCTCTTTTAAAATATCTGAAAGCATTGGAGCAACCAACTTCTCACATTCCCCATGTTCATTAGATGCAGCCGGAATCAACATTTCAATATCAATACTTCCTCTATCTAAACAATAAATATCAACATGCTCCACTTCGACACCAAAATCACGAAACGCTTGTAAAATTTGCTCCTCCTGCGCTTGATGGTTCTCTCTTTCTCGTTGTATCTCCTTAGCGAAATCCTCCATCACTTTTGATACACCTAGTAATTGCTCCGCTACAATTCTACGATTTTCCTTCATTTGTTTTCTTAATTTCTGCCCCTCATAGAAGTGATCTAATTCACCTGCTACTAAATCCGTTACTTTCTTCCCTCTCACACAATGCTTGTCCCATTCACGAACTAACTTCCGATTATGCTGCAGCGTTCCTTCTTCTGTTTCACTCATTATTTGTTTCATATAATCGTATGTTTTATCAAAATTAACTACCCAACATTGATCCTTCTTAAAGCATGTTTGACATGTTTTTGCAGTAATTGTACTTAAAAATAAATCAGCTTCTGTTTCTTTATCTTCCTCCTCCACATACCCGTATACAGAAAAGCTATTAGACAAAGCAGCAAATACATTAGCAAATTGATTGATTTTGTTTGCTGTAACATCGCGCACTCTTCTTAAATATTGTTGTTGATCCTGTGAATGTTCCTGTGTACCCGGCATAAATTTAGCAATACGATCCATAACAAGCTTCGGTGTTAATAAGAAGAAAACAATCGCTACACCAGATTCAATTAAAGTTGTTACAATACTTGTTTGCTTGTCTACATATAATGTAATTAAGCTTGTACCAATTAATAAACCTAAACTAACTCCTATACGCTTCCCTTCTTTTAACAATCCCCCAAGCAATCCTGAAAAGGCAAGGAGACTAAGTTGAGACAAGCTCGCCACATTTGCTAAACTTAATATTAACCCAGTGACAACTCCTACCGTGGACCCTGTAGCTGCCCCTGCAATAAAGGCAAATACTAATACTAAATATCTAGTGAAAATATGTTGAATAGAAGCATCATAAACAAACCAATCTGTTGTGCCCGTTAAAACAGATGCTAGTAATATAATTAAACAAACAATTTCTTCTGTTTCTAACGCTTGTTGCTTCCCTTTCCTTTCCACTAAAAGCGGAACACTTTGTAAAAATATCATCGTTAATACGAAGCTAAGCCCCGCTTCGATCGTACTGACGAGCAGATCATACATGGTGACGGTTTGCTGTGCAAAATATACAACAACTAAATGTGCGGTTAATGCGGAGATAAATACTTGGAATGGTACAAGTCCAACAGTTTTACGTGTAAACCGACTAAAGAAGATATTATAAATAAAGAAGGTAAAGATAGATGCAAAAGTAAAAAATAAATTATCTATTGAAACTGAAAGTGCTCCCCCCATTAGGGCTAAGAACGCGAGCGGCATTTTATCTCGCTTCATAACATAAACAGCAGCAAAAAACGGCAATGCAAACGGTAAAATGTTTGTTAATATATATGCTCGTCCCAAAAGAAAACCAATAACAGCAATAATGAATCCCCATCTAAAGAAAACTTTTTCAAACTTCATTCGCAACTTACTCGTCCACTTTATTGTTCCAAGCTGACTTTCATTCATCGCCAATGCACTTGTATTCATAGTATTCCTTCCTGCTTTAGGCATATTTTTAACACCACCTGCATAGTTTAATTACTGTTATTATAAAAGATGATTATTGGTTTTTTTGTCAAAACAACAGTTTTGACTTTTATAATCGTTCGACTTTTTATTCGAAATAAATCTACATATATACATAGTATTTAATTTATTCAAAGAGAGTTGAAAGAATGTTCAGAAAATATAGGGTGATTTTGTAGAAGTATTGTACGTCTTAATTTATATTTAACAAAAAAAGACCATGCAAATTTGCATGATCTTTTTAGATGACCCGTACGGGATTCGAACCCGTGTTACCGCCGTGAAAGGGCGGTGTCTTAACCACTTGACCAACGGGCCGTTAAATTAAATATAGCGGCGGAGGGGATCGAACCCCCGACCTCACGGGTATGAACCGTACGCTCTAGCCAGCTGAGCTACACCGCCATGTCGTCGTATTTAACGGACAATTAGTATATTACATCAGATATATTTTAAAGTCAATACATCTCAAAAACTTTTTTAAAAATATATTCTCTCACATAAAAAAGTACCCGAGTAATTACTCTGGGTACCTCTCTATATGTTAAGAATTAAACGGACTCATTATCCGCGACGTGCGCCACGGCCACCACGTTTAGATTCTGTGTTACGCTTTAAAGAAGTTAAACGATCTTCACTATCTTTTAAAAAGCGTGCCATCTTTTGCTCAAATGTTTCTTTTGGAGCTCGTTCGTTACCGCCACCGCGGTTATCTCTGTTGGAAGAACGATTATTACGTTGTGGACGTCCAGAACGTTGTTGATCACCACCACGTTGGTATTCACCGCGTGGACGATCTCCTTCTGTTTTTTCACGTTCTTTCGCTTTCTTAATAGATAGGCCAATTTTGCCATCTTTTTCAACATTGATAACTTTTACTTCTACTTGGTCGCCTACTTTTAAGTGATCGTTAATATCTTTCACATAATTATCAGCAACTTCACTAATATGAACAAGACCTGTTAAGCCTTCTGGCAGCTCCACAAAAGCCCCAAAATTTGTAATACCTGTTACTTTACCCTGTAACTTGCTGCCTACCTCGATTGACATAAAAAAAATGCTCCTCCTTAGTGGTTAAAAAGTCAAATTTTACTTTATTATATATAATCCTAAAATACAGTGTCAATAAGACATACTCTACTTAGAAACAGGAAAAATTATCTCCCCTTTTCCGGAGAAGAAATAATCCCTTCTAGCAATCTTTAAAACGTACTCTTCATCATTCAACTTTTGAACTTCATCTTTTAGATTCTTTTCTTTTTTCGTTAATGAATCCAGTTCTTTTTTCATGTCCTTAACTTTTGCTTCTTTTGCTTTAATGGAACTGTTTTGTTGATAAAACGTCACACTAATACTAGCAATAATTGTAAAAGCAAAGACAAGAAAAACCGCTAAACGGCGATAAAGTCGCTTCCTGTTCTCATCCGTTTGTATTATATGTTCTTTAACAGGATTTGGACTCTGTTTGTCGATTGTTCTTTGTCTCAGTTCCCTCATTTTCGAGGTCCCCCTAACTTCTTTTTTATACGCACCCATAATTGGAAGATATGTCCCTTCAATTTTGCTACATATTGCAGGAACCCTACATGCTTCATTATAAAAAGTTTAACACGATTAGGGAGAAGTTTCCATATGAGCGAAGCAATAAACCGAACAGGCGAGAAAAAAACTTTCCATATGAAAAGTAATATCCAAATCACCATTTTCCATAACACATGTCCAATTGAAAGCAGTATACGAAATAAGAATAATATAAATGCAATAAATAGCTGTGCTATAATAATAACAGGTTTTATCATGAGTAGCTGTATAATTCGAACAAAAAATTGTGTTGTTTGTACAAAAATATAGATGAGAAAATTTAACATCTTCATGTATAGTGCTTTCAATAAACTTTGATATGCTGCAAAACCACATAGTAACGCCAAAAATACATATATACGTAGTTCGGCTTCATTTACACGCAGTAATACATAAAAAACGAATAATGCTTGGACAATCCAAAATAGTATATCATGTATAAATACAAGCCAACGTTTACGCTCTTGGCGTTTTAAAAACCGTTGGTATGTATCTAAAGAAGCACCAATCCAAGCACCCATTCCAATCATCGAAAGCATTGTATACAACTGAATTGTTAGGCTCATTTAAACAGCTTACTAAAGAAGCCTTTAGTTTTCTCCCCTTGGTTCTCATCAATATACAGCATTTCATGAACTTTCCCTTTAATTGATACAACACCCTTTTCTACATCTAAATTCTTCATTTGCAAATTTTGACCACGAATTGTTAAAAAACCCATTACAGTCTCGAGTAAAAACTCTTCGCTATCAAAACTTTCTACTTGCTTTACACCAGTAATGTCGATTACACGCCTGCCACGCATGATAATATCATGCTCTACAGAAACATTTTGTTGATTAGAAGACATAGGTGAGTAACCATTATTCACGAAAATCCCCCCATAGCTTTATACTAGCTAATAGTAATGTATGAAGGGCTAACCTATTTTAGAACAAGCCTTCTTCCGCTTTCACTTTTTCCTCACGAACGAGACTATACATGTTTGCTGCATCTTCTTTTTTAGTTGTTTCTTTCAATTCATTTACTTTCACAGTTACTATTTTTTGCCCGAAACGAATTGTTAATTCATCCTCTACCTTCACATCTGAACTCGCTTTTGCCACTTGGCCATTAATCGAAATTCTTCCTTGGTCAGACACTTCTTTTGCTAATGTTCTTCTTTTAATTAAACGTGATACTTTCAAAAATTTATCTAGACGCATATCAAATCCCCCTATTAACGCTCTGTTTGTTTTGCCTCTTCCCATAAAATATCTAACTGTTCTAATGATAAATCTTGCATTTCCTTATTCATTTCAGCTACTTTTGCTTCCATGTATAAAAAGCGATCCATAAATTTCTCATTAGTTGAACGTAACGCTTCTTCTGGATCTAATTTATAATGACGAGCTATATTCACAAATGCAAATAGTAAATCACCAAATTCACCTAGCATCTTTTTCTCATCCATGTTTACAACTTCTTGTTGGAATTCTTGCCATTCTTCTAAGGCCTTCTCTATCATCGGCTGCACATCAACCCAATCAAATCCAACCTTTCCAGCTTTCTTCTGAATTTCATAAGCACGCATTAGTTGTGGCAAGCTTTTTGGAATACCCGCTAAAACAGATTCTTTCACGAATCCCTTTTCTTGTTTTTTAATTTCTTCCCAATTTGCAATCACTTCATCAGCATTATTTACATCCGTATCCCCAAACACATGCGGATGACGACGAACCATTTTCTCAGCTAAAGTCCGAATAATATCATCTATAGAGAACCAACCTTCATCCTCTCCAATTTGGGCATGAAGCATAACTTGTAATAATATATCACCTAGTTCTTCTACTAAATGATCATCATCCTCTTCATCAATTGCTTCTAGCACTTCATACGCTTCTTCAATTAAGTATTTCTTTAAAGATTGATGAGTTTGCTTTTTATCCCATGGGCAACCATTCGGTCCACGAAGATCAGCAATAATTGCTCTAAGCACATCAAACTGCTGATATAAGGACGCACGTTCCTTAACTGGCGGTACATACACACTCGTTAAATTATTTAATTCTGTTTCGTGATCTAACATGTATAACGATACCTTTTTCACTTGCTCGAATGAAGTCCCTGCAGCTGTTACGATATACACTTCGTAATCATCTGGCAAAATCTCCATTAACGTTAGCTTCACATCTGAAGCAACGAATGCATCATACACTTGGCAAAAGATTAAATGTTGACGTAATTCTAATTGTCCTCTTTCAAATGATGTAGCATCAATTAATTGGAACCCTTCAATCGGATCAATTTTTAGACTTGCAAACATCGGATCAAGGAAACTTTGTCCACCTTCAATTCGCACTTCAATATTTGCTGCTTCTCCTTTTTCCAAAAGTAGCTGAACTGTTCTTTCTGCTACAAGCGGATGACCTGGAACAGCATAAATAATTTCTGCGCCTTTAGCTTGTTCTAGCAATGTATTCGCAATTGTTTCATATACGATTTCAAATGTATCATGTGCCTCATATACATTATCAAAGGCCGTATACTTTATAGCTTCTTTCTCCAATTCTTCTATAACTGGGTGCTCCTTCGTTCTAACAAACATATGGTCTGCTTCTTTTATCTTTCGATATACACCCATCGTTAACTGATCTAACTCACCAGCACCTAATCCTAAAATAGTAATGATTCCACTCACAACCAGTCACCTCTATCCACTCTTCTTCAATGAACCTTCTTTTTTCTCTTGTTTCATAACGGTTCCTAATTCTTCTTTTGTAAATACACGTAATTTTAAAATTAAAAACATATATGCTAATCCACCGATAGCTACACCTAACAGCGCTTCAAGCGTCGCAATTCCTCTATGTCCTGTATCAATTACTAATCCGGACATTCGTAACATACGCATAAAGATTATTAATACAAACCCCATACCGATACCACTAATAGCTACACCTAACATATTCCGCCTATCAATAAGCGGCTCCGATACAGCTCGCATAAGTAACACACTATTTAGCAAGGCAATTACAATAAGCGCAACTAAAGTTGCAATTGCAGCTCCCTTTACACCAAAATACGGCATTAATATATAGTTTAAAACTAACTTCAAACAACCTCCAAATACAACGAATATTGCTGGTTTTAATGTTTGTCCCACTCCTTGCAAAATGGAAGCAGTTGTAATTGACAATGAACTAAATAAAATAGATAAAGATAAAATCGATAACACATCTGATCCATCACTATTTTCAAACAACATAATATTTGTAGGTTGAATAATACAAGTTAATCCAATAGCAGCTGCAAATCCAATAACAAATGTTATTTTCATTGCTAACTTTACCTTTTCTTGAATAAATGAAAGATCTCCTCTTTCTTTCGCCGCTGTAATAATAGGAATAAGTGACAATGAGAAAGAAGTTGTCAAAACAGTACCTAATTGCATAAGCGGGATACTTCTATCATAAACACCTTTTAGTACCTTTGCATTTTCAACTTGCTCTCCCGCACGAATAAGCAAAGTATACAAGGAAATAGAATCCGCCATTTGTATAAAAATAAGGACTAAATTACTAACACAAATCGCTAATCCCTGCCAAAAAAGGATTCGAACAATCCCTTTTTTATTTCTAATTCCCTTCCATCTTTTGAAGAAAATAGCATGAAAATCATGACGCATATAAAGTAAAAGTACGATAATCCCAATAAGCCCGCCTGCAATTGAACCTAGCATGGCACCCGCACCAACTGTATATAAATCAAATCCATGAGCAATAAGGAATAGTGATAAAAATACAATAATAGAAACACGAATCGTTTGTTCAATTACTTGCGAAACAGCCGTCGGCATCATATTATTGAAACCTTGAAAATATCCTCTCGCTACAGATAAAAATGGCATTAGTAGGAATGAAAACGAAATAACACGTAATAATTTATCTAAATGTATATCGCCCATAGCCGATGCAATTGTTTCGGCCCCAAAGAATAATGTGAAAAACCCTATAAATCCAATTCCTAATAAAAACCAAAAAGATACACAAATAATTTCTTCTGCTTCTTTTTGTTTTCCTCGTTCTAATCTTTCTGCGACCATTTTTGAAATAATAATGGGAAACCCATAAGTAGCTAAAATCAAACAAAATCCATAAAACGGATAAATTTGTTGGTAAATATAAAAACCAACATCACCCGCTATATTTTGATATGGAATACGGTAAAAAGCGCTTAATACCTTCGTAACAAAACTTGCGATTGTTAATATAATAGCCCCACGCCAAAAGGCTTGGTACTTCTTCGCTTCCATACAAGAAAACTCCTTTTTCTATTCTCACCCCTCGTATTATATCACAAAGAAAAACTGGCTCTCCTTCATATTCCTTACATTCACTGACTTCTTTCAACAGCAAAAATATTCAATGAAAAAAGGTAGCAAAGCGCTACCTTCGTTCAATATACTTATATCTCCAAATAGTTAATTTCTCAAATAGAAATATCATAATTAGGAAAGATTGCTACTTATAGAAATTACACTTTGCTACTGCTCCATTTGTTTCGCTAAAAAGCTTGCAGCTGTATTTACTGATTTATGCTCTACTTCACTTATAATAGCCTCTTTAGAGAAGATAACGACAGCTCCGATTGGATCTCCATTTGCAATAATCGAGCCAATTGTATAAGAGCTCACTTTTTCTGTTACTCCATCAATAATTGAAATTTCGCTTTCATCTGTCATAATTACAGACTTACGCTCTTCCATTGTCTTCTCAATTAAATCGCCAACACTTTTATTTAAGTATTCTTTTTTAGATGCGCCTGCTACTGCGATAATAGAATCACGATCGCATACAAGCACATTATGTCCTAAGCTATCGTATAAAGCTTCCGTATATTCCTTTGCAAAATTACCTAGTTCACTAATTGGAGAATATTTTTTCAAAATCACTTCTCCATCGCGATCAACAAATATTTCTAGTGGATCTCCCTCACGAATACGTAAAGTTCTACGAATTTCCTTCGGAATTACTACCCTGCCTAAATCATCAATTCGACGTACGATTCCAGTTGCTTTCATTCTAATGCTGCCTCACTTTCTACTGATGATCAAAGTGGTGAATTTACCTGTTCATGTAAAAATCACCAACTATTAAACATAGTATTTTACACATTAGTTCTTCTATGCACGTCGAATTGTATTTTTTATCTTATATTAGGCATTTATTACTTCTTTTTTTACATCTGGCAAGCCTTTTAATAAATTTTCAGCAATTGTTAACCATTTCGACGTCTCTAATCCATTCGTTTTCATCACAATTTTCAATTGTGACCCCTCCATACCAAGACCGATCATACGGCCAAAACTACTTCCTAGCATGAATAATTTTCCACCATCTATATTTTGGCTCGCTTGTTCAGAAAACAGGAATGTTACTTCAAATTTATTTTGCTTAATTAACTCAATTTGTTCTTTCATTGCCAACACTTTAATGTTTGCAATTTGTAATAAATAACCAACTTCTTGTGGATAATCACCAAATCTGTCGATCATCTCTTCCTGCAACTCTTCAATATCTTCAATTGCAGAAATACCTCTAAATTGTTTATACATCATAATTTTTTGTTTACTGTCTGAAATGTACGCATCCGGTAAATATGCATCTACTTCTAAATCAATTTCAACATTAACGGTATTTTCAACTCCGTCTGTTCCTCTACGTTGCTCAATTGCATCTTTTAACATTTGAGAATATAGATCAAATCCGACAGAATCAATAAATCCATGTTGTTCTGCCCCTAACAAATTACCCGCACCACGAATTGATAAGTCTCTCATCGCAATTTTGAAACCAGATCCAAGCTCTGTAAACTCTTTAATTGCTTGCAGACGCCTCTCTGCAACTTCCGATAACACTTTATCACGTTTGTATGCAAAGTATGCATACGCGACGCGATTAGAACGCCCAACACGACCACGAAGCTGATACAACTGCGATAATCCCATACGATCTGCATCAAATACAATTAATGTATTTACATTCGGAATATCTACACCCGTCTCAATAATTGTTGTACTTACAAGAACATCATGCTGCCCTTCTAAAAACGATAGCATAACAGACTCTAATTCACCTTCATTCATTTTCCCATGTGCGTATGTTACACGAGCATCTGGAACTAACATCGAAATTTCATCTGCTTTTCTTTCAATATCCTCCACACGGTTATATAGGAAGTAAATTTGACCGCCTCTTGCTAACTCTCGCTCTATCGCTTCTCGCATTAACGCTGGATTATACTCTACTACATATGTTTGTACTGGGAAACGATTCTCTGGTGGTGTCTCAATAACAGATAAATCGCGCACACCAAGCATAGACATATGAAGTGTACGTGGAATCGGAGTTGCCGTTAATGTTAACACGTCAACATTTGCTTTCAATTGTTTAATTTTTTCTTTATGTGTAACGCCGAATCTTTGTTCTTCATCAATAATAAGAAGTCCTAAATCTTTATAAGTAACATCTTTAGATAAAATACGATGCGTTCCGATTACAATATCCACCGTTCCATCTTTTAAACCTTTAATCGTTTCATTTTGTTGTTTTCGTGTACGGAATCTACTTAGTAACCCTATATTAATCGGATAATCTTGAAAACGCTCTCGAATTGTTTCATAGTGTTGTTGTGCAAGGATTGTTGTTGGTACTAAAATCGCAACTTGTTTTTCATCCATAATTGCTTTAAATGCCGCACGAATAGCTACTTCAGTCTTTCCATATCCTACGTCACCACAAAGAAGCCTATCCATCGGACGTCCGCGTTCCATATCTTTCTTAATCTCTTCAATAGAACGTAATTGATCCTCTGTCTCTTGATATGGGAATAAAGATTCAAACTCTTGTTGCTCTGCCGTATCTGGTGTATATGCATAACCTTTCGAAGCTTCACGCTCGGCATATAATTTAATTAGGTCATCTGCAATGTCTTGTACAGATTTTTCAACTTTCGTTTTGACCTTCTTCCAATCATTTCCGCCTAATTTATAAACTTTTGGTTCCTTACCTTCAGACCCTACGTATTTTTGCACTTGATCAATTTGTTCAATTGGAACGTATAACTTATCATTACCTTGATATTTAATATTTAAATAATCTTTATGAACACCATTAATCTCTAATGTCTCAATACCTAAAAATTTACCTATACCATGATTTACATGAACTACATGGTCTCCAACTTTTAATTCCGAATAACTTTTAATACGTTCAGCGTTAGATAACTTTTGCTTACGTTGTGATTTTTTAACCTTCTTATGAAAAAGCTCCTTTTCAGTAATGACAACAAACTTTTGCATCGGCATTTCAAAGCCTGCATGTAAATCACCTACAGCAATTTGTAACCTTCCAGGCAATAAGATATCTGTCGCCTCTACAATGTCTGCATCAATATCATAATCACTTAAAATATGTTGTAGTTTTTTTACACGTTCATCATCTGTTCCAAGCACAACGGTCGTAAAATTACCTTCATTCCATCTATCAATTTCAGTTTTTAACAAATGCATCTGTCCGTGGAAATCTTGCATCGTTTTACATGTCACATTCACAATATTTTGAGGATGTGTGTGTGCTATATGGCGTAAGAATAACGTTAAATATACAAAACTTCTTTTTTTATTATGAAGAAACTCCTCAAACGAGTGGGAGAAAGATAAATCCTGAATAATTGTTCCTTCGCCAAGAAGTGAGATATACCATTCCGCTTCTTCTGTTTCAAGATGTGATGCTGTTTCTTGAATACGGGAAATCTCATCTAAAATCACAACACCATTTTCTGGTAAATAATCTATCAGACTAGCAGGTTCTTTATAGAAAATAGATAAATATTTAAACATTTGTTCTATACTCTGCCCGTTTTTCAACATTTCAATTTCATGACTAACCGTCTCAAGCACAGTAGTCTTTAATTTATCATCGGAAAGCTTTTGCATCGTCTTAGTCAAACCTTCTTCAAGATGCTTAATTCCCGATTTCAATTCTTCCTGTGAAAATAAAAACTCTGTTGCTGGACCGAACTTAACACTTTCCTTTTTATCTTGAGAACGCTGTTCATCCACATCAAACAATCGAATAGAATCGACTTCTGTATCGAAGAATTCAATACGAAACGGTAATTCTTCCGTTAATGGGTAAATATCTAATATTCCCCCGCGTAAACTGAACTCTCCTGGAGCTTCTACCATTGACTTACGCTCGTAGCCAATATGATGTAAAGTATGCAAGAGTGCATCTAAATCAATCTCTTGCCCTAGATTGATTTCAATTTGCCTTTGCTTCCATAATTCTTTTATTGGTAAAAACCTACGCAGCCCTGCAACTGGCGCTACAATAATCCCATTCTCTCCTGCAGCTAAGCGATTTAACACTTCAATACGCTGTGCCTTCAATTCTGGACTTGCAACACCAACCTCCGATGCTATCAATTCATTTACCGGATATAGCCAAACATCTTTTTCACCAAGTAACGCCACTAAATCTTCATGTACTTTTTGTGCTTGGTATAAATTGTGCGTCACGATAAGTTGTGATTGCTTTGTCTTTTTATATAAAGCTGCCATTAATAATGAACGAGAGGATGTTGCCATACCCGATACAAGTTGTTCTTTCAACCCATCTTCTAGCCCATTAATAACCGATTGTATTTCTTCATTTTTATAAAATTGCTCTAATAAACCTATCATTTTCAAAACTCCTCTCAACATAAAGAGCAAGTTACTATATTTTATGCAAATATTTTGGAAAAAGAAAACAGAAAAATGCTTTGGACATGCCAAAGCGACAACATTTTATTGCAGAAATTTTTCATATTCATAATACTCAGGATAAGATGCGAGCGTTTCTTGACACGATTCACAAATCGTTTTTATATATATATTTCCATTCTCATGAAAATGAATCATATCCACTACTTCTTGCTCTGTTAGTTGAAACAAAACGTCGCTATATACTTTTTCTGCGATAATGGAGCCCACATTACTTCCACAATGTCTACAGTAATAATAACCTTCCATACTAGCCTCCTAAATATCCAATTGCTACTAGTATGGGATAAAACAAAATAAAATATTCCAGATTGTGCGCTTAACTATTAAAAGTATTCATGATTTGGAGAAAAGGTTTATTTAACCATTCCTCACATGCATCTGCTGCATTTTCAATGGATTGATTAACGCCAGATATTTCTTCAGATGTAAAACGTCCTAATACGTAATCCACTACTTTCATCCCATTTTTCGGACGATCGATTCCCATGCGGATACGTTGAAATTCTTGTGTTCCTAAATGTGAAATTGTTGATTTCACACCATTATGTCCACCCGCACTACCTTTCATGCGAAGGCGTAATTTACCTACAGGAATATCTAAATCATCGTACATAACAATGAAGTCCTCGACATCAATTTTATAATAATCCATGAGTGGACGGATACTTTCCCCAGATAAATTCATATATGTAAGTGGCTTTAGTAAGATTACTTTTTCCCCATTAACAAAACCTGCGCCAAATACCCCTTTAAACTTTTGTTCATTCAAAGAAATACTCCAACGTTTTGCAAGTTCATCGATTGCCATAAATCCAATATTATGCCTTGTTAATTCATATTCTCTACCTGGGTTCCCAAGTCCTACTATTAATTTCATTCTTGTACCACTACTTTCTTTTTTCGATACGAAAAGACGTAACCAAGCTTGGTTACGTCTCATTCTATCCAATTAATTGAATAATACACTTACAGATTCTTCTTCGTATACACGAATGATTGCTTCTCCGATTAATGGAGCAACTGAAAGTTCATGTACTTTATCAATTTTCTTCTCTTCTGGTAATACGATAGAGTTCGTTACAACTAACTCTTTAATATTCGAATTTTGAATACGCTCAATTGCTGGACCAGATAATACTGGGTGTGTACAGCAAGCATATACTTCAGAAGCACCGTTCTCAACAAGAGCGTTTGCCGCTAATGTAATTGTACCAGCTGTATCAATGATGTCATCAATTAAAATTGCTGTTTTGCCTTCGATGTTACCGATAATGTTCATTACCTCAGATACATTCGGACGAGGACGACGCTTATCAATAATAGCGATTGGCGCTTTTAGGCGATCTGCCATTTTTCTAGCACGAGTTACACCACCGTGATCAGGAGATACGATTACGATATCTTTAAGGCCTTTTGCTTCAAAGTAGTCTGAAAGAATCGGTACACCCATTAAGTGGTCGATCGGGATATCAAAGAATCCTTGAATTTGCGGAGCATGTAAATCTAGAGTGATTACACGAGTTGCACCTGCTGTTTCAAGCAAGTTTGCTACAAGTTTCGATGTAATTGGTTCACGAGAACGCGCTTTACGGTCTTGACGCGCATAACCATAGTAAGGAATAACAATATTAATTGTTTTTGCAGATGCACGTTTTAATGCATCAATCATAATAAGTAATTCCATGATATGTTCGTTTACTGGGAAGCTTGTAGATTGAATAATGAATACATCGCAACCACGGATACTTTCTTCAATGTTAATTTGAACTTCTCCATCACTAAAACGATCAACAGAACATTTTCCTAGTCCTACTCCAATATGCTTTGCGATTTGCTCAGCAAGTTCCTTATTAGAGTTTAAAGAGAATACTTTCAAATTAGAATTTAGATATTGAGTCGACATCTAGATTAACCCTCCACATTATGATTTTTTCTTATTCAGCAATTGATCAACATAGTCTTCTTTGTTAACTTGACGTGCACGTGCTACTGATAATGCTTTTGATGGAACATTCTCTGTTATTGTAGAGCCTGCTGCCACATAAGCACCATCTTCAACTGTTACAGGCGCAACAAGGTTTGAATTACATCCAATAAATACCCCGTTACCAATTACAGTTTTAAATTTATTCTTGCCGTCGTAGTTCACCGTAATTGAACCACAACCAAGATTCACGTCTTCTCCAACTTGTGCATCCCCGATATAACTTAAGTGTGAAGCTTTACTTCTATTACCAAAAACAGTTTTTTTGATTTCTACGAAGTTTCCAACGCGCACTTCATCTCCAATAACTGAATCTGGGCGAATATGTGCAAATGGACCAACTGATACTTCTGTACCAAGTTTGCTGTCATGTACAGTAGATTGACGAATTACCGTACGATCTCCAATTTCACTATCGCGAATTACTGTATGCGGTCCAATTTCACAATCAGAACCAATTACAGTGTTCCCCTCAATAACCGTTCCTGGGTGAAGAACTGTATCACTACCAATAACTGCATCCGCAGAAATGTATGTGTTACTTGGATCAATAATTGTAACACCATTTACCATGTTCTTTCTGTTGATACGATTTTTCATAATAATTTCCGCTTGCGATAGAGCGACTCTGTCGTTAACACCTAACGTTTCATCGAAGTGCTCTGTTTGATAAGCTGATACAATATGACCTTCATTTTTTAAAATTTCAATAACGTCCGGAAGGTAATATTCGCCCTGTACATTATCATTTGAAACTTTAGAAAGTGAAGCAAATAAAGCTTTATTATCAAAACAATACGTACCTGTATTGATTTCTTTAATAGCTAATTCTTTTTCATTTGCATCCTTATGCTCAACAATCTTTTCAACATGACCATTCTCATTACGAACGATACGGCCATATCCAGCAGGCTCTTCTATGTACGCTGTTAGTACCGTCGCCATTGCTCCCGCTTCTTCGTGTTGCTGAAGCAATGCTTCCATCGTTTCAGCAGTTATTAGAGGTGTATCACCACAAATAACTAAAGTTGTTCCCTCTTCATTTGCAAGTACACTTGCAGCTTGATCAACAGCATGAGCTGTACCAAGTTGTTCTGCTTGTAATGCAAACTCACTTACGTTTCCTAGCTGTTCTTGTACCTTTTCAGCACCATGTCCAACGACTGTTACAAGTTTCTGCAATCCTAATTGAGATACTTCATTGACTACATGTTGTACCATTGGTTTTCCACATACAGGATGCAGCACTTTGTATAGCTTGGACTTCATACGTGTGCCTTTACCTGCAGCTAGAATCACTGCAAATCTGTTTGACATATAGACCCTCCATCGCAACCTATTTATCCATTAACGATATTATCCTAAATCATCATATATTTCAAGAAACACATTATAACTATTAAATTTTACCATAATTCTTATAAGATGTTTTACTCTTTAGTATCTTTTTTAAGGAATAAGCTATACTATTTTAAATGATTTTGAAAAAATTAGAAGTTTTTCATCTTTATTTTTTCAAAATATGAATTTTTATAATTAGAAACGTGTATTATTCAAAAAAAAACAAACTCCTGTAAATGCTTACAGGAGTTTGCTACAAAATTATAAGACTTTCTTTCAAAAGCCCTTTTCATTCGAATTTTACGAAGCGCCTGCTTCTTCAAACTCAACCTCTTCTAACTCGCCTAAACGATGATACTCTGTTAAAACCGCATCTTGAATTTTAGAGCGTGTATTAGAATTAATTGGATGTGCAATGTCACGGAATTCTCCATCTGGAGTACGTTTACTTGGCATTGCTACAAATAATCCATTATTACCATCAATTACACGAATATCATGAACAACAAATTCATGGTCTAGAGTAATAGAGGCAATTGCTCTCATGCGGCCTTCTGTGTTTACGCGGCGTAATCTTACGTCAGTCACTTCCATCTTGTGTTCACCACCCTTTTCTAAATAAGCGATATATTTGTATAAATTCCACAAAATTTCTATTTTTCCTTTAATTTTTTAAAAATTTTTAAGATAAAAATTTTTATTGTAGTTGAATATAAGGATTAGTAGAGGTTATCGCTTACAAAGAGTTACTTAACTAGGGCAATTACTTCGATTTCAACAGAAACATCTTTCGGTAATTTTGCTACTTGTACACAAGAACGCGCTGGTTTATGAGTAGAGAAATAAGAACCGTATACTTCATTAACAGCATTAAAATCATCCATATCCTTCAAGAATACTGTTGTTTTTACCACTGTATCAAATGAAGCACCTGCTTCTGCTAATACCGCTTGTAAATTTTCAAATACTTGCTCTGTTTGTACTGTTACATCTCCTGTTACAAGTTCTCCACTTGCCGTTAACGGAATTTGTCCTGAACTATAGAACATATTATTTACAATAATCCCTTGTGAATATGGTCCGATTGCCTGTGGTGCTTTGCTTGTTTGAACAACTTTCATACTTTTCACCCTTTTATTATTTATTTTTACTCTTTAAAAATAGTGTACCAAAGGCAGTTTGTCCATCTATTTTGTAATTTATAAATAGGAATAAAAAAAGGTAAAGCTATCTGCTTTACCTTTTTACTCAGCCTCTACAAGCCCTTTATCAAATGGTGCAAGTGCATAATTCCCCTTTTCCACTTGAATCGCTTTTTCTTTCACATCAACTTCTGACAGACGAATTAATGATACAAAGTTATTAATAAGTCTTTCTTCAATATCCGTAGACTCTACTAATACGCCAATCCCAACAACATTAGCTTTAAACTCTTCTAGCATGCTCATCATACCTTGAATGGTTCCGCCAGCTTTCATAAAGTCATCAATAATTAAAACATTGGACCCTTCTGGAAGGCTACGCTTTGCTAAAGTCATCGTTTGGATTCGCTTAGAGGAACCTGATACATAGTTAATACTAACAGTGGGTCCTTCTGTTACCTTATTATCTTTTCTCGCAATTACTACCGGTACATCTAAGTAGTTCGCTACTGCATAAGCAAGCGGAATTCCTTTTGTCGCTACCGTCATAACCGCATCAATTGGTTGCCTAGCAAAAACAGAAGCAAATAAACGACCTGCGCCATTAATCTGGCGAGGATTACTTAAAAGATCCGTCATATATAAGTAACCGCCAGGCAAAATACGGTCTGGGTTTTCAAATAAGCTACAAAGCTCGTTAATAATCAGATTTGCCTCTTCTTCACTTATATAAGGAATATATTTCACTCCTCCTGCTGCTCCTGGTACCGTTTGCAATGTGCCGACACCTTGTTGTTCAAACGTTTGCTTAATAATAACTAAATCTTCACTAATGGAAGATTTAGCCGATTGATACCTTTCAGCAAAAAAAGTGAGAGAAACTAGCTGACGAGGATTTTGTAACAAGTAATACGTCAGATCGACCAATCTTGTACTTCGTCTAATTTTCATACTCTCACCTCAAATCACGAATATTCTAAACAAATCATAACGTATTATACGTCTTTATTCAAGCGTTTCTCGCTCTCCTAATAAACGCACTGCATATACTTGCTCGCAAAATCCTTTTAACCCGTTATATATGCGGTGCATTCGCGAATCATGGTGTACAAGACCAAATACAGTTGGGCCACTTCCACTCATTAATACGGCATCTGCCCCAAAGCGTTTCATCTGTGATTTAATACGTGCAACCTCGGGATGCATCGCAAACGTCACATCTTCTAAAACGTTACCAACAGTATCACAAATTCCTTTATAATCGCCATGGTTAATGACTTCAACCATTTTATCTACATTTGGATGAGTAACACGATTTAATTTTAAATTTCCGTACACGTCAGCAGTAGATACACCAATGTGGGGCTTTGCTAAAACAACCCAACAAGAAGGCGGAGTCTTTATATGTTCAATTTCTTCTCCTCTTCCAGTGGCAATAGCAGTTCCACCATATACACAGAACGATACATCTGATCCAATTTCTGCGCCAAGCTTTGCTAATTCATCGATTGTTAGCCCTAAATTCCATAACTTATTAAGGCCACGTAATGTCGCTGCTGCATCACTACTTCCACCTGCTAATCCAGCGGCTACTGGAATCGTTTTTTCAATAGTAATAGACACACCTTTTTTTACATTAAACTTCACTTTTAATAATTTCGCTGCTTGATAAGCTAAATTGCGTTGGTCGTCTGGGACATACCGATTATGGGACAAAATTTCAATACGGTCTTCTGCTAATTCCGTTAGCTCTAAACGATCTGCCAAGTCGATTGTTGTCATAATCATTTTCACTTCATGATATCCATCTTGTCTTTTTCCCAGTACATCTAACGACAGATTAATCTTTGCTGGTGCTTTCACTAGTAGCTTCAATCTATTCACCCACTCTATGTACTCAATCTTTTATCGTTTATTTTACCATAAATTTATAGTAAGACGATGACACTTCCCTAATTATATCGAAAAGCATTCAGAATGAAACTACTTATGTCAAATGATGGCACCTTTTAGCGTGCAAAAAGCCGAGGAATCTCTCCTCGGCTACCGTAGCATAGAAAGTATCTTACAACTACTGGTTTCGTTTCATTAATTGCTGTTCTGCAATTTCTATAGCACGTTTCACCATATTACCAGCATCTTTCGCACGAATTCCGCCCCATCCTTCTTTCTGAACAACATCATAAAATCCAAGCTCTTTTGCAAGCTCTTCTTTAAATTGATTTGACATGACTCCTCTTCGTCTACTCAATGCAGAGTCCCTCCTTATTTTGCTACGGTATAATTAGTATGCAAAATAATATAGCTTTTCATTTATGGGAATATATGTAACAAAAAATACATTAATTATAAAATACTTCATTTTGAGATTCATCGTAAAATGTTAGCTCTACTGTCTCTGTTAAAACATCTGCATAACTATAAGATACACGTTGCAATGCATCTTCTTGCTGGTCTAATTGTACAACAAACACAGAACGATACGTTTCTGCAAGTACACCTGATTGCTCCACAGTTTTTCTTCTCCCACTATTTGCCTTTAACATAAGTCGCTGTCCAAGATGGTGATCTAATTCGCTTTTAATTTCATCTAAACGTTTTGACATATACTTTGCTACACCTCGCTGTAATTTAGATTGAACACTTAAAACACGATATATCTATCCCAATTATTAACCGCAATTCACAGACAATATCATTATAAAAGCATCATGCGTTCAAATAGATAGAAGAAATACTATATTCTAAAAGTATCATTGTATAGTCTGCACGTTCTTGCCGCTTTTTATCCAGACTCATTTAAATCATTTCCACATAAAAAAGCAAGATACGTATGTACCTTGCTCATTCGTCATAATGTTGAAAGGGCAATCCTGTTCGTAAAATCCCTCTTGTTTCAATTCCGCCTAGTCCCTTTTCGCCAGTAATTGTATTACGCACAACGTCCCATACATTTACTCTTTCCATAAATGAAGTGAAACTAATTTTGCCAACTACATATACAGGATCTAGAGCATGAATATTAATTCTAGACGGTGAACTAGCAAAATTAGCACCTGCCCGAATCAACGCCTCAAAGTGTGATTGACAAGCCCCAGCAAAAATAACGAGTTGATCTAGCGATGGATACTTTTTCCGCACTTCTCGAACGGCCTGTACAAAATGTCTAGAATGTCTATATGCTGCTAAATCTCCCATAACTCCTTTTGACTTTGTATATGCATCATGTCCTGTAATAACTAAAATGTCTGGGCGAAAATGATCTATTAAGTCTACTACCTTTTCATGCATCTCCGTTTCCTTACAATGAATACCTTGAACAGGAACGCCTATTTTATTATATAAATCTAAGCACTTGCGCAAATATAAAGGATCTCCATCTATATGCAATACACGTCCTGGCATTTGAAAATAATTCACTTCACTTGTATATCCACCAGTTGAATTATGTTCATGTCTTTGTTTCATCAACACGTAATCTTGCTGAAACAACCGGTAAGTACGCTCCATCGTTTCTTTTTCACGCTTCACTCTATTTTTATGTTCTCGTTGATCTATACTAACTAAATCTGCAAGTGGTGCATCCGCCACAAGTCTAATTTCCTCTCCAAATAATATTGCCATATCGCCTTTTATTTCTATAATACGAAAAAGAATATCCCTATTATGAGAATATCGTTCAACTAATTCTCCAACATGTAAATCCATTCTCCTACCTCCAAACTCCAAACTCGTTAGGCCATCTTACCTGTTTTTAAAGTATGAATTTAGGAAAGGAAAGGTGACAAAAGGGACAGCTCAAGTTGAACTGTCCCTTTCATATTCTTATGACAATTTATGAAGAATTAATGCATTACTTAATGTTGCAAACTCTTCGATAGATAGCGTTTCGCCTCTTCGCTTCGGATCAATTCCTACTTCTGTCAAAATTCGATCCAACAGCTCTTTATCTTTCGGGAAACCATTTAAATTATTTGATAAATTATTCATTAAAGTTTTACGACGCTGTGCGAAACTCGCTCGTACTACTTCAAAGAAGAAAGTTTCATCTGTCACTTCTACAACTGGTTTAGGACGCTTTAGAAGACGGATAATCGCAGAATCAACATTTGGTTGTGGCACAAACACTGTACGCGGTACAGTCATAACTGTTTCTACCTCTGTATAATACTGAATGGCAATTGATAAAGAACCATACTCTTTCGTTCCTGGTTTAGCAGCTAAACGATCCCCAACTTCTTTTTGCATCATAACAACAAATCCACGAACCGGTAATTTTTCTTCAAGCAATTTAAATAAAATTGGCGTTGTAATATAGTATGGTAAGTTAGCTACTACCATTACATCTTGCCCTTCTTCAAATTGCTCACTAAACACTTCATGTACATCTGCTTTTAGTACATCTTTATTTATAACTGTAACGTTGCTATATGGAGCTAACGTCTCGTCTAAAATTGGTAATAATCTCTGATCAATTTCAAAAGCCACTACTTTTTTAGCACGCTTTGCCAATTGCTCTGTTAACGCACCGATACCTGGTCCAATTTCAATTGCGCCACTTTCTGAACCGATTTCTGCGTGATCAACGATACGATTTAATACATTCGTATCAATTAAAAAATTTTGTCCTAAACTTTTTTTGAATGAAAATCCATACTTTTCAACAATGTCTTTCGTACGATTTGGTGTTGCGATATCCTTCATTTTTTTTCCTCCTGTATTACTTGCTTATAAGCTTCTGCAAATGATTCCTTTGAAACCTGAAACATTTGTAAACGTTTATGTAACTGTTTTGCGTTTGTATAACCAATCTTTAATAGCTTACCCACTCTTTCTCTGCGACTCTTTGCCATTTCTCCGCCCACTAAGCCCGCATCGACTAGATCACTCCAACTAATTTCACTTGTGTAAGCTTCCATTTCTTCATGTATATTCTCTAAAGCACGGCGAATCGACTCATTAGAAGCATGTTCGATTCCAACACCTTTTTTCCTTTTAGCAAGTGCTTCTTCCTTCGTTAAAAAAGCATGCTTACATCCAGGAACCTTGTCAGAAATAATTTTTCGAATACGCTCTCCAGGATAATCCGGATCTGTGAAAATAATAACGCCTCGTTTTTGCTGCGCTAATTTAACTTGCTCAATAACGTGATCACCGATTGCTGAACCGTTCGTTTCGATTGTATCCGCATCAACAGCACGTTTAATCGCAACTGTATCATCTTTACCTTCTACAACGATAATCTCTTTAATTTTCATGCTTGCCTCCACACTCTTTTCATCTCTACTTAGTAAAACAAAAAAATGCCGACTTTTCCATTATTATTTTCCCAATCGTACATTTTAAAAAGTAGAAGAGAAAAATCTTTGTTCACTATCCTTATTGTAACACTTCTATCTCCATCTTAATTTATCCACAATATTTCTACACTTATGTTATGAGTAAATAGTTTGTTCTTATCACTTCTACTATCTCTCTTCTCAAAAAACAAAAAAAGAATGGGACTCCCCATTCTTTTTTATTCAACACCAAATAAGGACTTGGCATTCTTTGTTGTTACTTGTGCTACTTCGTCATAAGAAATTCCTTTTAAATTCGCAATTTCTTCTGCTACCAGTTTTACATAACTAGGTTCATTTCGTTTCCCTCGAAATGGGTGTGGTGTTAAATACGGGCAATCTGTCTCTATCAATAATTTTTCTAACGGAATCTCCATAGCAACTTCTTTCGGTTTCTTGGCATTTTTAAATGTTACTGGCCCACCTAATGAAATTAAAAAGTTCATATCGACACATCGCTGCGCTACTTCTACACTACCGCTAAAGCAATGCATAATGCCCCCTACTTCAGCTGCATTCTCTTCCTCTAGGATATCAACAATATCTTGAGTTGCATCGCGGTTATGTATAATAATCGGTAATTTCACCTTTTTCGCTAATGCAATTTGTTTACGGAATACTTCCTTCTGTATTTCTTTTGGAGACTTATCCCAGTGATAATCTAATCCCATTTCCCCAATTGCAACTACTTTAGGATGAGCCGCTAATTCTTCTAACCAAGCTAAATGTTCTTCTTTCATATCGATTGCATCAACAGGATGCCATCCAACTGCAGCGTAAATAAAATCATAAGCCTCTGCTAATTCAATTGCTTTCTTTATCGTTACTTCATCAAATCCAACAACAACTGTATATGTAACTCCCGCTTCTTTCATTCTCGCGATAACTTCTTGTAAATCTTCTTCAAATTGCTCTGCATTTAAATGTGAATGTGTATCAAACAACATAATAAATAACTCCTTTTATATTGAAATCAATTCTCTCATAGAAAAACTACACTCTTTCTAACTTAACGATAACAATACTTCAATTTTAATGCAAAAAACGGAATGTAAAAAGAAAAAAGACGCTTCACCAATGTTACACGTGAAACATCTCTTTTCTTGTCTCAATTACTTGATTTTTGTACCATTTGGTAAATTCTGGTCAATTGATGCTAATGACAATACGCCATTCTCTTCACCTGCTAAAATCATACCTTGTGATAATTCACCACGTAATTTTACAGGTTTTAAATTCGTTACACAAATAACCTTTTTACCTTTTAGTTCTTCTGGGGAATAGAATTTAGCAATCCCAGAAACCACTTGGCGCTTCTCTGTACCTAAATCAAGCTGAATTTTTAACAACTTATCTGCTTTTTTCACAGGTTCAGCGGATATTACTTCAGCTACTCGTAATTCTACTTTAAAGAAATCATCAATTGTAATTTCTTCTGCCTTTGGTTCTTCTGCTTTTTTCTCTTCTACTTTAGGAGCAGAACCTTGCATTTGTTCTTTAATATACCCCACTTCTACTTCCATTTCCAAACGAGGGAAGATTGGGTTTCCTTTTTCTACTTTTGTTCCAGCTGGAATACATCCAATTGTAGATAGGCTTTCCCAAGATTTATGCGCCTCTTCAGTAAGTCCAAGTTGAGCAAACATCTTACTTGGTGCTACTGTTAGGAATGGCATAAGCATAATACCTGTTTGACGAAGTACCTCAGCTAAGTGGGCCATTACAGACGCAAGTTTTTCGCGATCATTCTCATCCTTCGCTAATACCCACGGCTGCGTTTCATCAATATATTTGTTCGTACGGCTAACTAATTGCCAAATGGAACTTAGCGCTACAGAGAATTCCATATTCTCCATTGCCTCTTCTACTTTTTTCAATGTATCTTTGGCAAATGTCACTAACGTTTCATCGAACTCAGTTACATTTGCTTTAAATGCAGGGATTTCCCCGTTAAAGTATTTATCAATCATAGCTACTGTACGATTTAATAAGTTACCTAAATCATTCGCTAAATCAAAGTTGATTCGTTCAACAAATCCTTCTGGTGTGAATACTCCATCAGATCCAAATGGAACTTCGCGAAGTAAGTAGTAACGCAATGCATCTAATCCGTAACGATCAATTAGTGTAACTGGATCTACTACGTTTCCTTTTGACTTACTCATTTTTCCATCCTTCATTAAAATCCAGCCATGAGCAAAGACTTTCTTCGGAAGTGGTAAATCTAAAGCCATTAAAATAATTGGCCAATAAATTGTGTGGAAACGAACGATTTCTTTCCCAACTAAATGGACATCTGCTGGCCAGAATTTTTTATACTTCTCTTCATTTTCTGTTCCATATCCTAATGCAGTAATGTAATTAGACAACGCATCTACCCATACGTAAATAACATGTTTTGGGTTACCTGGAACACGAACTCCCCAGTCAAATGAAGTACGAGAAACAGCTAAATCTTCTAATCCTGGTTTAATGAAGTTATTAATCATTTCATTTTTACGGGACTCCGGCTGAATGAAATGAGGGTTATCTTCATAGAACTTTAATAGTCGGTCTACATATTTACCCATTCTAAAGAAATAAGACTCTTCGCGAACAAGTTCTACAGCGTGACCACTATCTGGGCTTTTTCCACCAACTACTTTGTCACCTTCCATAATTGGATCTACTAATTGATGCGCTGTATAGAATGTTTCATCTTGTACAGAATACCAACCTTCATATTCATCAAGATAAATATCGCCTTGATCTACTAGCTGCTTGAAGATTTTCTCAACAACATCTTTATGACGATCTTCAGTTGTACGAATAAAATCATCATAAGAGATATCCATCTTCTCCCAAAGTTCTTTAATCCCTGATACAATGTTATCCACATATGCCTGTGGTGTAACATTTAGTTCTTCTGCTTTCTTTTGGATCTTCTGTCCATGCTCATCAGTTCCTGTTAAATAATGAACATTGTATCCTTGCATACGCTTATATCGTGCCATCGCATCTCCTGCTACTGTCGTATAAGCATGTCCAATGTGTAACTTTCCACTTGGATAATAAATTGGGGTAGTAATATAAAAGGACTTATTTTCCTCTTTCATCGTTTTGGACCTCCCGAATAACCTCATATGTATTTATAAACAGTATATCAAAAACTCATATATAAAGTGAAACTTTAATCCGTGGAGAGGGTTCATCCCCCATGGATTATTAGCCCACACCAATCGGGCTTTTACGAGCAGCCCGACTCCCACTTAACTTCTTTGCTCCGGCTAAATTTTAAAGTGGGAGTCTTACTGCTCGCAAATAGCGGGATAAAAACGAGTTAATGCTCGATATCTTTATCATCTATTACTCATATTCAAAAAAATATACAATATATTTCCCGAAAAGTATAAACATTACAAAAAAAAAATACAAAACAATTGTAGAAATGACTTACATTCTATCATATATAAGAAGTATAAAAATCTATAAATCTTTTTTAAAAATATAGAATTTAATAATTGACGGAAATGTAAATGATTGGTATCATATGTCCATAGGGTATTTTGTCGAAAAATGACGAATCAAAAAAATAGACTCGAAACTTATAAACTATTTATTTAGGAGGAAAAGAATTATGAAATCTACTGGTATCGTTCGTAAAGTTGATGAATTAGGTCGTGTAGTAATTCCAATCGAATTACGCCGTACTTTAGGTATTGCAGAAAAGGATGCTCTTGAAATCTACGTTGATGATGAAAAAATCATCTTAAAGAAATATAAACCAAACATGACTTGCCAAGTAACTGGTGAAGTATCTGATGGTAACCTATCTTTAGCTGAAGGTAAAATTATCTTAAGTAAAGAAGGCGCTGAACAAGTCTTAAACGAACTTCAAGATTATATCGAAACAGCAAAATAAGCTTCTCAATTATGAGAAGCTTATTTTTTATCCACATGATAGATTTGATATACGTCTCGTTTCGACAAATCTCGGTCTTTAGCGACTGTTTTTATCGCTTCTTTTGAATTCATACCTTTTTCATTTATATAATGTTCAA
This sequence comes from Bacillus sp. FSL E2-8887, assembly GCF_038007205.1. NCBI lineage: Bacteria > Bacillati > Bacillota > Bacilli > Caryophanales > Bacillaceae > Bacillus > Bacillus sp. FSL E2-8887. The sequence goes on along the minus strand of NZ_JBBOWS010000001.1, from coordinate 5,111,183 downwards.
TATGATTATATACTGAAATAGATTCCCACCATTGTTCTTCTGGAGTAGGTTCTTCTGTTGAACCTGCTACTAAAATACAAAACTCACCACGAACTTCATTTTGCTTCGTCCACTCAATCGCTTCTTCAATTGTTCCACGAATAAACTCTTCAAATTTTTTCGTTAGCTCACGACATAATACGATTTCCCTATTTCCTAATACTTCTTGCATAGAGATTAAAGTATCATCTAAACGATGTGGCGCCTCATAAAACATCATTGTAGTTGGAATATAGCGTAGTTTTTCTAATTCAAGCTTACGTCCCTTTTTATTTCTTTGCAGGAAACCATAGAAATAAAAATGTTTTGTCTCAAGTCCTGATGCAATCAATGCTGTAAGGGCTGCATTTGCCCCAGGAAGCGGGATAACATGATATTGTTCTGCTACAGCCTCTACAACGATATCATAACCAGGATCTGAAATACATGGCATACCAGCATCGCTCACAATGGCTACAGTCTTACCTTCTTCTAACTTATCTAAAATTTTCCGTCCACTTACTCCTTTATTATGCTCATGATAACTCATAACTGGTGTTTCAATTTCAAAGTAATTACAAAGTTTCTTCGTTTGCCTTGTATCTTCCGCTGCAATAATGTCTGCCTCTTTTAAAATTCGGATTGCACGAAATGTCATATCCTCTAAATTTCCGATTGGAGTCGGTACTAAATATAAAACTCCCTTTTCATTTTGCTGAAAGCTTTTTTGCTGCCACATAGCGTTCTCCTTTTTGCATATATTCTTCTTTTTTTTTCCTCGTTAACTGCTTAAAGTGATACTCAGCTTGCATAGCCGTTCGTTTATCCTCATGATCCTCTACATATTTTAAAACAACTGGAAGTCTAGCGCGTGTATATCTAGCACCTTTTCCACTATTATGGGTCTGAATCCGTTTTTCTATATGATTCGTGTATCCAGCATAATAACTTCCATCAGAACACTCCACCACATAAAAACAATGCTTATTCTTCTCCATATAAAATTGAACGAAGCTCCTTTGTATATTCATTATTTTCTTCATATACAAAAAGAGGTGGTAAGATTTTTAAATCTGCATTTCCATCCTTAATTCCTTCAATTAACAATGTATTCGCTTCTTTACCAGCCTTAGGATAAACAAATCGCACACGTTTCGGTTCAATTTTGTATTTACGCATTAATGTGACGATGTCGAGCAAACGACCTGGACGATGTACAAATGCTACTTTCCCACCCTGTTTCACTAGCTGACTACTTGCGTATACAACATCTTCTAGTGTGCACATAATTTCATGACGAGCTATCGCTAAATGTTCATTCATATTCTTCTCAGAAGTTTGTGGTGTTTGAAAATAAGGAGGATTACATGTTACAACATCATATTGATGACGTCCAAGTTTCTCCGGCATATCTTTCAAATCTCCATGGATTAAATGAATTCTTTCTGCTAAATTATTGTATTGAACGCTTCTTATTCCCATATCATATAAGCGCTCTTGAATTTCTACACCTGTAATTTTCCCTTTTGTCCTTGTACTTAATAAAAGAGGGATAACTGCGTTACCTGTACACAAATCAAGTAAATTACCTTTTTGAATTGGCACCCAAGCAAACTCTGCAAGTAAAACAGCATCCAAAGAAAAATTAAATACTGATGGACTTTGTACAATCTTCATATCTTGCGCTAATAAGTAATCTAAACGCTCATCTTCATATAAATTCATATATTGCTCCCTTTCTTACACTTAACCTACCCTATTTCATCTTCTATTAATGTAAAAATAAATTTCATTCTACTCTCATGTATAAAAAATTACCTTTCCAATTATATTGGAAAGGTAATCTCACTTTTTATTTAAAAATGACAGACAGAATAAACAATCTCCCTCTTTACGTACACTTCCATAATGTAGATTGCAAATATGAAAACCTTCTTGATATAGTCTCGCTAGATTATCGTAGCCTTCACCAATATCTGTCTTCGCCTTCATTTCTTTGCGTTTTTGAGTTTTTTGTTTTTCCTTGTTCTGCACTTCTTCAAAACGATGTCGCAAATTTTCATTTTCCATTTTTATATGTTGGTTTTCTTCCAATAATTCTGCAAGATGTTGTTTTAATTCTCCCAACTGTTTGTATAAATGTCCAATTTGCTCTTCCATACTAGAAACCGATGCAAAAATATCCTTTTTCTCCACAAGCACCCACCTCATTAATCTGTGGTTTGACTCGAAACGACCCCTTTATTCATTAATTCATCTAACGTATATTCTACTATCCGTTCCTTGTCTACTAGTTCCACTTGAATTAATCTTTCTAAAATATTTAATCCGATAACACGGCCAGTACCGTGCGGTGTTTGTATACGTTGATCTAAATCAGGAAGTTGTTCCTTTGCTGCCTCATATTCATCATTCTCATATTTTAAGCAACACATTAAGCGACCACATAAACCAGAGATTTTTGCAGGATTTAATGATAAATTTTGATCCTTTGCCATTTTAATGGATACAGGTTCAAAATCTCCTAAAAAAGTAGAACAACAAAGCATACGACCACATGGACCAATACCACCAAGCATTTTTGCTTCGTCACGAACGCCGATCTGTCTCAGCTCAATTCTTGTCCTAAAAATTGCCGCTAAGTCTTTCACTAGTTCCCGGAAATCAATCCGACCATCCGCAGTAAAGTAAAAAATAATCTTATTACGATCGAACGTATACTCTACATCTACAAGCTTCATATCAAGATTATGTTCTCCTACCTTTTGTTGACAAACTTGATATGCTTCTTTCGCAGCATGCCTATTCTCTTCAACAATGGTACGATCATTTTCATTTGCAATACGAATAACTTTTTTTAGCGGTAATACAACGTCATTTTCATCAACTTGCTTTTTGGTAATAACTACTTTTCCGTACTCAATACCTCTTACCGTTTCTACAATTACAAACTCATTTTCTGAGATATCGAACTGATTCGGATCAAAGTAATATACCTTTCCGGCCTTCTTAAAGCGAACACCTACTACATCATACAAAACGGTCATCCCTCCTGCAACCGCAACACTAACTGTTCGAACACAAGCTGCGCATTTACATTAGCGTTGATTCTATTTTTTGCCTCTAATATATTAAAGAGAGCTGATACAATGCGCTTCTGAGCATAAGAAAAGGATTCAAACATCTCTTTCTGCTCATGAAAAACAAGACGATCTTCTTCTCCAAGTTGAACATATAATAAATCCTTATAAATAAGGAGTAACATATCTAAGCCTTGCTGTAATTGTTCTTTCTCTCCAAAGTGCTTCCCCCATTTTTCTTGTACAAAAAAAATAGAGGCCTTATCTTTTTCGAGCGCTTCACATAATTTTATCACTAAAGCTCTCGCTTGTGCAAACCATTCATCATTACACATTAATAAAGCTTCTTCAAAACTATTTGTAAGCTGCGCAGCAAGTGTAGATAAGGAAACTGTAATACCTTCTTCCTCTAACCTCTTAATTAAAGATTCTGTAGGCAACGGCCTAAACGTAACAACTTGACAACGCGATAAGATTGTATTTAAAATCTGATGACTTTGTTCAGTAAGTAAAATAGCTGTTGTATCACTACTTGGTTCTTCTAAAAACTTTAAGAGCGTATTCGCTGCATTTGCTGTCATACGATCTGCATGCTCAATAATATATACTTTTTTATTTGCTTCTAATCCTGTTTTTGAAAACTCTTCTTGTAAATCATGAATTTGCTGTTTTTTAATAGATAATCCATCGGGTTTTACAATATGTAAGTTTGGGTAGTTACCTGAATCAATTCGGCGACAATTCGTACATACATGACAAGGCTCTACACCATTTCTTTGTGAACAGAGAAAACTTTTTGCCATTTGAATTGCTGTGGCGAACTTCCCAGTCCCTTTCCCTCCCTCTAACAAGTAAGCGTGGGATATACGCTCTTTTGCAATGCTATTCATCAACATTTTGACACCGATGGGCTGTATAACAGAAAGCTGCTCCCACGTATTTATCATACTGCATACCTCACTTATTTCATTCTTTCCTTCTATTATAACAATTTATCTTCTATAATCTGAACAACTTCTTCTATAAGTTTTTTCATTGGTTGATCAGCATTTACTAATACAATGCGATTAGAGAAACGCTCTACAACTTGTAAATACCCTTCACGCACACGTTTATGGAAAGAGATATCTTCCATATCTAGTCGATTTACTTCACGTCCTGCATCTTTTCCAATTCGTGCTAAACCTACCTCTGGCTCAATATCTAAATAGATTGTTAAACTAGGCATACAATCTTCCGTTGCGAAACGATTAATTTCAAATACTTTATCCATACCTAAGCCCCTTGCATATCCTTGATATGCTAAAGAGCTATCTATAAAACGATCACATAGTACAAGATAGTTTTCCTCAAGTGCTGGCATAACTTTTTCCACTAAATGTTGTCTACGTGCAGCAGCATATAAGAGCGCCTCTGTACGTGCTTCCATCATCGTATACTCTTGTTTATGTAAAATTGTTCTAATATCTTCAGAAATTGCAATACCACCCGGTTCTCTGGTCGCCATTACCTTTTGTTCCTTTTGCTCAAAATATGGTAATAAACTTTTAATTAATGTTGTTTTACCCGAACCTTCTGGCCCTTCAATTGTTACAAATAATCCCTTCATCCTAAAACCTACTTTCTATATCATACACGTTCATATATTTCGTACTACCTTGAAAACGAGCCCCCGTTTTCTCTAAATGAGTAATTTGCTTTGTATGTTCTTGAGTAATTCTCTCTCCATACATGATCAATGGAATTCCAGGTGGATACGGAATCACCATTTCTGCAGCTATCATACCAACGGCTTCTTCTATAGATACTAACTTCGTTTCGTATCTCTCTAATTGTTTATACGTATACGGTAAAGGGGAAATCTCCCCTTTATAAGTATAACGAATTGATGCTGTCTTGTCTTTTACCTTATATTGCTGCATAGCTAATCGAATGATCTCTATAGCTTTCATATACCCCTCATTTACTTGTAACGGTAATATAAGTAGGACGTTATATGGATCTGCCATTTCCGTATATATACCGACTTTTTCAAATACAGACTGTAATTCATACCCCGATAACTGACAGCGAGTTTGCACCGTAACTTTTAATTCATCTTGCGATGGATATTGCAAAATGGCTATTTGTGGGATAGATCGCAATCCTTCTTTAAATCGGCGTAAAAACTCAACGATTTCATCATGACCCTCTTCCTTTATAACTGCTATTGCAAAACGTGCTATATCAAGAGAAGCCATAATTGGATACGATGGGCTACTAGATTGTAGCATACTTAAATAGGAGGAAACTTTTTCTTCGCTCACCAAACGGCTATTTATATGTAAATAAGATCCCATTGTCATCGCAGGTAATGTTTTATGTGCGGAATGAACCACAATATCCGCACCATAAACTAATGCTGACTTCGGGAAGGGGTCCCCTATACAAAAATGCGCCCCATGGGCTTCATCTACTAGAACAGGAATTTTATGTGCATGTGCGTAAGCGATACTTGCCTCTAAATCAATTCCCATACCATAGTAATTAGGATGTGTTAAAATAAGTGCTTTTGCATTTGGATACTTTGTAATTGCCTCCTTAATAATTTCATCATGAACACCTACTGGTACGTTATGTACTTCATCAATCCATGGATTTAAAAAGACCGGATTAGCCCCTGCTAATTTCAAACCATTAATGATCGATTTATGACAATTTCTTTGTACGAGGACAATATCATGTTCGCCGCAGCAAGACAAAATCATTGCTAAATTTCCAACTGTTGAACCATTAATTAAAAAATAACTTTTGTGCACGCCATATACTTCAGCTAATAATTGCTGTGCTTCATCTATACATTCAAACGGGCTATGTAAATCATCTAATCCTGTTAACTCTGTTACATCAATTGATAATATGTCCTTAAACCCCCCTGAAGCTTTCTGAGGGAAGTTTAAACCATTCTTATGACCTGGAACATGAAAAGATAGTAGTCGCCTTTCTTTAAATTCCATTAGCGCCTCATATAAAGGCATACGATTTTGATTCATATATATATCTTCCTTATTATTCATTCTGTATCTATTATACAGATATTAGGGCAAAAAAAATAATAGGCATAATGCCTATTTAAAAATATGATACTTCTAATTTTCGCAGTTGTTTTAAATAATGTATATACTTCGGGTCATTTGTCTCAGTATTCACCAGATTTCTTTCGCACTCGTAACATATTAAATTATTATATACATATATTCCTTCCCCTCTTTTTGTCTCACAAACGATGCAAATTTCACTTGGTAATTTCATAATCTTTCCTCCCTTTTTAAATAAACATATTATATACCTCTATTCCTTAACAAATTCCCGGAAAATATACATCAATTTTTTATATAATATGATTTATTCTTGGGCAACGTGTTTGTATTACTTATGTATTCCCTTTACTTCTTTCATGTACTGTTTAAAAACAAAAAAACACAAGTCAAAAGACTTGTGTTTTTATCTTGCTTGGCGACGTCCTACTCTCACAGGGACAAGGTCCCAACTACCATCGGCGCTAGAGAGCTTAACTTCCGTGTTCGGTATGGGAACGGGTGTGACCTCTCTGCCATCATCACCAAACTATGAAGGTATATTCCTTCAAAACTAGATAACATTTGCTTCATATTATATGGTTAAGTCCTCGATCTATTAGTATTCGTCAGCTCCACATGTCACCATGCTTCCACCTCGAACCTATCAACCTGATCATCTTTCAGGGATCTTACTAGCTTACGCTATGGGAAATCTCATCTTGAGGGGGGCTTCATGCTTAGATGCTTTCAGCACTTATCCCTTCCGCACATAGCTACCCAGCTATGCCCTTGGCAGAACAACTGGTACACCAGCGGTGCGTCCATCCCGGTCCTCTCGTACTAAGGACAGCTCCTCTCAAATTTCCTGCGCCCACGACGGATAGGGACCGAACTGTCTCACGACGTTCTGAACCCAGCTCGCGTACCGCTTTAATGGGCGAACAGCCCAACCCTTGGGACCGACTACAGCCCCAGGATGCGATGAGCCGACATCGAGGTGCCAAACCTCCCCGTCGATGTGGACTCTTGGGGGAGATAAGCCTGTTATCCCCGGGGTAGCTTTTATCCGTTGAGCGATGGCCCTTCCATGCGGAACCACCGGATCACTAAGCCCGACTTTCGTCCCTGCTCGACTTGTAGGTCTCGCAGTCAAGCTCCCTTATGCCTTTGCACTCTACGAATGATTTCCAACCATTCTGAGGGAACCTTTGGGCGCCTCCGTTACACTTTAGGAGGCGACCGCCCCAGTCAAACTGCCCACCTGACACTGTCTCCCGGGTCGATGAGACCCGTAGGTTAGAATTTCAATACAGTCAGGGCGGTATCCCACCAGCGCCTCCACCGAAGCTAGCGCTCCGGTTTCAATGGCTCCCGCCTATCCTGTACAAACTGTACCAAAATTCAATATCAGGCTACAGTAAAGCTCCACGGGGTCTTTCCGTCCTGTCGCGGGTAACCTGCATCTTCACAGGTACTATAATTTCACCGAGTCTCTGGTTGAGACAGTGCCCAAATCGTTACACCTTTCGTGCGGGTCGGAACTTACCCGACAAGGAATTTCGCTACCTTAGGACCGTTATAGTTACGGCCGCCGTTTACTGGGGCTTCAGTTCAGAGCTTCGCTTACGCTAACCCCTCTCCTTAACCTTCCAGCACCGGGCAGGTGTCAGCCCCTATACTTCGCCTTACGGCTTCGCAGAGACCTGTGTTTTTGCTAAACAGTCGCTTGGGCCTATTCACTGCGGCTTTCCGTTAAGAAAGCACCCCTTCTCCCGAAGTTACGGGGTCATTTTGCCGAGTTCCTTAACCAGAGTTCTCTCGCACACCTTAGGATTCTCTCCTCGCCTACCTGTGTCGGTTTGCGGTACAGGCACCTTTTATCTCGCTAGAAGCTTTTCTTGGCAGCGGGGAATCAAAGACTTCGCTCCATAAGGAGCTTCCCCATCACAGCTCAGCCTTCACGATAAGCGGATTTGCCTACTTATCAGCCTAACTGCTTGGACGTGCACAACCAATCGCACGCTTCTTCTATCCTTCTGCGTCCCTCCATTGCTCAAACGATAAAGAGGTGGTACAGGAATATCAACCTGTTGTCCATCGCCTACGCCTGTCGGCCTCGGCTTAGGTCCTGACTAACCCTGAGCGGACGAGCCTTCCTCAGGAAACCTTAGGCATTCGGTGGACGGGATTCTCACCCGTCTTTCGCTACTCATACCGGCATTCTCACTTCTAAGCGCTCCACCAGTCCTTCCGGTCTGACTTCACTGCACTTAGAACGCTCCCCTACCACTGATACCATTGGTATCAATTCGCAGCTTCGGTGGTGTATTTAGCCCCGGTACATTTTCGGCGCAGAGTCACTCGACTAGTGAGCTATTACGCACTCTTTAAATGGTGGCTGCTTCTGAGCCAACATCCTAGTTGTCTAAGCAACTCCACATCCTTTTCCACTTAATACACACTTTGGGACCTTAGCTGGCGATCTGGGCTGTTTCCCTCTTGACTACGGATCTTATCACTCGCAGTCTGACTCCTAAGGATAAGTCATTGGCATTCGGAGTTTGACTGAATTCGGTAATCCGATGAGGACCCCTAGTTCAATCAGTGCTCTACCTCCAAGACTCTTACACTTAAGGCTAGCCCTAAAGCTATTTCGGGGAGAACCAGCTATCTCCAGGTTCGATTGGAATTTCTCCGCTACCCACACCTCATCCCCGCACTTTTCAACGTGCGTGGGTTCGGGCCTCCATTCAGTGTTACCTGAACTTCACCCTGGACATGGGTAGATCACCTGGTTTCGGGTCTACGACCACGTACTAAACGCCCTATTCAGACTCGCTTTCGCTGCGGCTCCGCCTCTTCAGCTTAACCTCGCACGGGATCGTAACTCGCCGGTTCATTCTACAAAAGGCACGCCATCACCCATTAACGGGCTCTGACTATTTGTAGGCACACGGTTTCAGGATCTCTTTCACTCCCCTTCCGGGGTGCTTTTCACCTTTCCCTCACGGTACTGGTTCACTATCGATCACTAGGGAGTATTTAGCCTTGGGAGATGGTCCTCCCAGATTCCGACGGAATTTCACGTGTTCCGCCGTACTCAGGATACATTCAAGAGAGAACGAAGTTTCGACTACGGGGTTATTACCCTCTGTGACGGACCTTTCCAGGTCGCTTCGTCTACCTCGTTCCTTTGTAACTCCGTATAGAATGTCCTACAACCCCAAGAGGCAAGCCTCTTGGTTTGGGCTAGATTCCGTTTCGCTCGCCGCTACTCAGGAAATCGCATTTGCTTTCTCTTCCTCCAGGTACTTAGATGTTTCAGTTCCCTGGGTCTGTCTTCCATACCCTATGTATTCAGGTAAGGATACCATACCATTACGTATAGTGGGTTTCCCCATTCGGAAATCTTCGGATCAAAGCTTACTTACAGCTCCCCGAAGCATATCGGCGTTAGTCCCGTCCTTCATCGACTCCTAGTGTCAAGGCATCCACCGTGCGCCCTTTCTAACTTAACCAAACTAAAATTAAAAAAATATGAGCTACACTGTTATCTAGTTTTCAAAGAACATACATTTAAACTTGAGAGATAGTTCTCTCAAAACTGAACGAAACAAAACAAGTCAACGTTTATTGATGAACTGCGTTCATCAATTCTCCATAGAAAGGAGGTGATCCAGCCGCACCTTCCGATACGGCTACCTTGTTACGACTTCACCCCAATCATCTGTCCCACCTTAGGCGGCTGGCTCCATAAAGGTTACCCCACCGACTTCGGGTGTTACAAACTCTCGTGGTGTGACGGGCGGTGTGTACAAGGCCCGGGAACGTATTCACCGCGGCATGCTGATCCGCGATTACTAGCGATTCCAGCTTCATGTAGGCGAGTTGCAGCCTACAATCCGAACTGAGAACGGTTTTATGAGATTAGCTCCACCTCGCGGTCTTGCAGCTCTTTGTACCGTCCATTGTAGCACGTGTGTAGCCCAGGTCATAAGGGGCATGATGATTTGACGTCATCCCCACCTTCCTCCGGTTTGTCACCGGCAGTCACCTTAGAGTGCCCAACTTAATGATGGCAACTAAGATCAAGGGTTGCGCTCGTTGCGGGACTTAACCCAACATCTCACGACACGAGCTGACGACAACCATGCACCACCTGTCACTCTGCTCCCGAAGGAGAAGCTCTATCTCTAGAGTTTTCAGAGGATGTCAAGACCTGGTAAGGTTCTTCGCGTTGCTTCGAATTAAACCACATGCTCCACCGCTTGTGCGGGCCCCCGTCAATTCCTTTGAGTTTCAGCCTTGCGGCCGTACTCCCCAGGCGGAGTGCTTAATGCGTTAACTTCAGCACTAAAGGGCGGAAACCCTCTAACACTTAGCACTCATCGTTTACGGCGTGGACTACCAGGGTATCTAATCCTGTTTGCTCCCCACGCTTTCGCGCCTCAGTGTCAGTTACAGACCAGAAAGTCGCCTTCGCCACTGGTGTTCCTCCATATCTCTACGCATTTCACCGCTACACATGGAATTCCACTTTCCTCTTCTGCACTCAAGTCTCCCAGTTTCCAATGACCCTCCACGGTTGAGCCGTGGGCTTTCACATCAGACTTAAGAAACCACCTGCGCGCGCTTTACGCCCAATAATTCCGGATAACGCTTGCCACCTACGTATTACCGCGGCTGCTGGCACGTAGTTAGCCGTGGCTTTCTGGTTAGGTACCGTCAAGGTGCCAGCTTATTCAACTAGCACTTGTTCTTCCCTAACAACAGAGTTTTACGACCCGAAAGCCTTCATCACTCACGCGGCGTTGCTCCGTCAGACTTTCGTCCATTGCGGAAGATTCCCTACTGCTGCCTCCCGTAGGAGTCTGGGCCGTGTCTCAGTCCCAGTGTGGCCGATCACCCTCTCAGGTCGGCTACGCATCGTCGCCTTGGTGAGCCGTTACCTCACCAACTAGCTAATGCGACGCGGGTCCATCCATAAGTGACAGCCGAAGCCGCCTTTCAATTTCGAACTATGCAGTTCAAAATATTATCCGGTATTAGCCCCGGTTTCCCGGAGTTATCCCAGTCTTATGGGTAGGTTACCCACGTGTTACTCACCCGTCCGCCGCTAACTTCATAAGAGCAAGCTCTTAATCCATTCGCTCGACTTGCATGTATTAGGCACGCCGCCAGCGTTCATCCTGAGCCAGGATCAAACTCTCCAATAAAGTTAGTTTGTCTAGCATCTAAAAATAAAAATTGACGTTTCACGTTGTTTGTTTCGTTTAGTTTTCAAAGTTCAATGCCGCGTTTCAGCGACTTTTATAATTTAACATTTTGACTTGAATCTGTCAACAACTTTTTTCTTTCGTTCCTGACGACGCTTATTAATTTATCATATTACTAATCGATAAGTCAACGCTTTTTTAAAAAATGCCAAAATAAATTTATCTTGGCATTATATATAGCTTAATAATCACTAATGCAGCAACACCTGGCACCCCTAATAAACTTGATACTGTAGCTGTGCCCATGTTAATTGGAATATGAAAATCGAAGTATGTCCCTGCAACATTCACAATAAATAGTAACGCTATACCTAAAGTGACATGAAAGAGCGCTTTCCCTATAAAACGTATTGGTTTAGCAGAAACACCAAAAACAAGAAAAATAAAAACTAAAGAAAGAATGCCAACAATAATAATTGTAGAATTCATTTTTTCCTCCTTATGAATGACCTATACATATCCATTTGTATGGGACAAGACAAGAAAAAAGAACATCTATAACATAACTCCTACCACTTCATCTTTATAACCTTTAATCAGTAATCTTTCTTCTAAGCACTAGCAATTAGATACAACTAATTCCATTCCCATTTTTTCTTTCTCCTCTTTATATCCCAAAAATAAAGTAGCCCTATTACTCACAAATAAATCGATAAAAAGTAAAAGGTCCCGCTTTAAAAAGCAGGACCTTTTACCATTGTTCCATTTTCACAGGACGACGTTTTGCTTCTTTTAACAAGAAAAAATATTTCGCCTCTGCTATTTTTAAAGAACAAAGTACATCTTGAGACGGCTCAACACTTTGTTCAACCAGTCTCTTCTGACGTAGCCATTCATTCTTTACCTTTTCTAATAATACAATTAACTTATCGTCATACTCTTTACGCAACTTACCCTTTTTTTGAAAGAACATTTTCCCTTCTCCTCTTATATCTCTCTACGGCCTTCTAAAGCTTTCGATAGTGTTACTTCATCTGCATATTCTAAATCTCCACCAACTGGCAGACCATGTGCAATACGAGTTACTTTAATTCCTGTTGGCTTTAAGAGGCGGGATATGTACATCGCTGTGGCTTCCCCTTCAATATTAGGGTTTGTTGCTAATATCACTTCTTGTACTGTTTCATCTTGCAGTCTCTTTAATAACTGCGGGATATTAATATCCTCTGGTCCAATTCCTTCCATTGGAGAAATGGCACCACGCAAAACATGATATACACCTTGATATTCTTTCATTTTTTCCATCGCAATTACATCTTTCGGCTCTTGTACTACACAAACAACCGATTGATCCCTATGCGAATCGTCACAAATATAACAAGGATCGCGGTCAGTGATATGTCCGCACACAGAACAATACGCTAAATCTCGCTTTGCATTCACAAGTGCTTTCGCAAAACCTAGTACATCATCCTCTTTCATATCTAACACGAAGAATGCCAATCGAACCGCTGTTTTCGGTCCAATTCCTGGCAACTTCATAAAACTATCGATTAATTTTGATATCGGTTCTGGATAATGCATATATCAATATCCTCCTAGAACATTCCACCTGGTAAGTTCATGCCTTTTGTAAATTTGCCCATTGTAGAGTTTGAAAGTTCATCAACCTTTTTAAGTGCATCATTCGTTGCAGCTAATACTAAGTCTTGTAACATTTCGATATCTTCTGGATCTACAACTTCTTCTTTAATTTTCACTTCAAGAACTTGCTTATGACCATTTGCAATAACAGTAACCATTCCGCCGCCAGCTGTACCTTCAACTGTTTTTTCGCCAAGCTCTTCTTGCGCCTTCGCCATGTCCTTTTGCATCTTTTGCATTTGTTTCATCATATTATTCATATTTCCCATTCCGCCACGCATCATAATTAATTCCTCCTCATTATTATTACTCTTTTATTTCAATAAGTTCTTGCCCTACTAATTTTACAGCCTCTTCTATAAGAGGATCTTCTTTTTGTTCTTGGCTTTCTTCAGAATCCCCGCCTTCGCGTTGTAAAAAGTCTTCACGAATTTTACCCCATTCACTTTTTGGGATAGCAATCATATTTAACCTTTTACTTAACAATTCAAAAAGGGTTTGTTCCAATGTATCCATCGCTTCTCGATTTTCACTAGCCATTTTGCAATGAATCTCATATTGAAATGCTAACACATAGGTATCATCCGAAGCCGCAACTGGTTCACTATTTTCTAATAAAACAGCAAATGCTACTTTGTTATGTGACTTGAGCCTTCCTAATAATTCGCCCCATACAGCTTTTAACTGTTCTAAATCTTGACGCTTCGCTTGCTTTAACACTTCATTCACACGTCCAACAGGAATTTTCATACTTCCTGTTCGTACCGGTTTTGGTGTTGCCCGCGTCTCTCTTACTTCCTGCTGCACACCAGCTGGCACGCCATTCTTTTTAACTTGCTCTAACTCTTTCTCCAACTGCTGCATCCTGTTCATAATCGCTTGTAAACGATCTGCGCCGTTTGCTTGCATCATAAACTGCTGACACAGTTGCACCATAACAACTTCCAAGAATATTCTTGGATGGTTTGTCCACTTCATCTCCTGTTGTCCCTTACTAAGGGTATGAATAATTTCATAGATTACTTCCGGTTGCATTTCTTCACTTAACGTACGGAATTGATCATCTACAATTACCCGTTCCAACATATGTTCTAATTGTGGTGAAGTTTGATATAAAAGCATATCACGATAGTAGTAAATGAAATCCTCCATAAAGCGAACTGGATCTTTCCCTTTACTCATCATCTCATCTATAATACGTAACGCTCTTGATACATCATTTTCACGTATACATTCTACCAGGTCACCCAAATATCGCTGAGATACAGATCCTGTTACAGCTAAAACATCTTCACTCGTCACCGTTTCATCACTATAAGAAATAGCTTGATCAATAAGACTGAGCGCATCACGCATACCACCTTCGGCGGCACGCGCTACGATTTGTAACGCTTCATCTTCTACTTGCGTACCTTCATTTGTCACGACCGTCGATAATCTCTCAACGATATCATTTACTGATATCTTTCGAAACTCAAAACGCTGACAACGCGAAATAATTGTAGCTGGAATTTTATGCGGTTCTGTTGTCGCCAGAATAAAAATAACATGTCCTGGCGGCTCTTCTAAAGTTTTCAAAAGCGCATTAAAGGCACCCATAGAAAGCATGTGAACTTCATCAATAATGTATACTTTATATCCTACAGCACTTGGAGCATATTTTACTTTATCTCTTATATCTCGAATTTCATCTACACCGTTATTTGAAGCCGCATCAATTTCTAATACATCTGAAATAGACCCTTGTGTAATTCCTAAACAAGAAGGACATTCATTACAAGGTTCAGCTACCGGGGCGTGTTCACAGTTAATTGCCTTTGCAAATACTTTTGCAATTGTCGTTTTCCCTGTTCCCCTCGGACCCGAAAACAAATAAGCATGTGAAGCTTTCTCTTGAAGAAGGGCATTTTGCAACGTTTTTGTCACGTGCTTTTGACCGACTACATCTTCGAATTTTTGCGGTCTCCATGTTCGGTATAACGCTTGGTATGACACGAAAATACGGCCTCCCTCAAAGGTTATTATCTTATTTATTATAACCCATTCTGTTTATAGATTCCAAAAGTTATTTTCCATACAAAAAACTCACCTTTATATAAAGGTGAGTTTTGTATACATATATAACTGCCGTGCACCTTCTGTCGATTACGTACCATAAGCGTTACTCAAGCAGTTAGCTCGGTTCAGGCACTCCTGCGGCACACGAGAAAACCCGCTTATTGCTGCTTCCTTCCGGACCTGACAAGGTTCACGGGGTCCCGTTGCGCAGGACCCAAACGTCAACACCACTTACTTAAGGCAGACCTTACAGCAACATAACCTCGAGAAGGGATTCAGCCTCGCTAGAGCGGATTGCGAGTATAGGGCACCGCTACCTCCCCGCTTAGCACGGCAAAGTTAAAACCAATATTCGGTTGCCTTGGATAAGGCATTATCAGTATAACTTGTTTTTTTACAAAATGCAAATACGTTAGTTACCATTACTTTTCTCTAGTTTTTTCACTTCTTTTCTTTTCTTACGAAGCTCCCTAAAAAAAATCGTTAACAACGTACCACATTCTTCTTCAAGTACACCAGGCACTACTTCACACTGATGATTAAAACGCTCATCAGTTAAAAGATTCATCAACGTACCTGCACATCCACCTTTCGGATCGCTCGCACCATATACAACCCGTTTTATACGCGATAAAACAATTCCCCCTGCACACATTGGGCAAGGTTCTAATGTTACATATAACGTTGCATCTTCTAAACGCCATGTCCCTAATTTTTTGCAAGCTTCATCAATAGCTAAGAGTTCGGCGTGAGCTATTGATCTCTGTTCAGTTTCTCTTAAGTTATGTGCGACACTAATCACTTCACCATCTAGCACAATTACAGCACCAATTGGTACCTCTTGTATCGCCTCCGCCTTCTTCGCTTCCTCTATTGCTAACTGCATAAAATATATATCTCGCTCCATAATATAGTCCTTTCACCAAAAATAAAATACACTTTTTCATTTCTTGCAGGTGGGATAACTTTTACAAATTCAATCCAACCTAAAGAAGAAAGAGAGGGAATTACATATGAAAAATACCGCCTTACTCATTATCGATATGATTAATGATTTTCAATTCTCCCACGGACCCATCCTGGCACAGAAATGTGAAATTATAAAGAACCCCATTTTACAATTAAAGGACACCATGAAATCGTTGGGCTATCCAATAATTTATGTCAATGATCACTATCAACTTTGGAGATCTGATATTGATCAACTTATCACCCATTGTACAAATGAGTATAGTAAAAATATTATCGAGGCCATTGCTCCGCATACTGACGATTACATTTTTATTAAACCACATTACTCTGCTTTTTATGAAACACCTTTGAATTCTTTATTAGGTTATTTAAAAATCGAAAATCTCATTTTAACAGGAATTGCCGGGAACATATGCATCCTTTTTACAGCTAATGATGCCCATATGAGAAATTATACACTTTATGTACCACGGGATTGCATCGCTTCTAATAACGAGCAAGATAATGAACATGCTTTAAAAATAATGGAAGCCACATTAAAGGCAAATATTGTACCGTCATCCCAAATAAAATTTAATTAATACATATCTATTTTCTAACTTTTTATATCAAATTAGTCCGCTCGCTCCCCTCTTGTGCTACAATAATTCTGTTTTGTGTTTTTAGTAGTCACGGTAAATCACTGATTGAAAGGAGGAAACAGCGTGACCGGAGTACCATTTATCACGGTTGAAGGACCAATTGGTGTTGGAAAAACTTCACTTGCGAAGGAACTTTCAACTCACATGCAACTCCACTTACTAAAAGAGATTGTTGATGAAAATCCTTTTTTAGGAAAATTCTACGAAGACATCGACGAATGGAGTTTTCAAACAGAGATGTTCTTTCTTTGTAATAGATACAAACAACTAGAGGATATTAACATAAAGTATTTGAATCAAAGAAAGCCTGTAGTAGCAGATTATCATATATTTAAAAATTTAATTTTTGCATCCCGTACATTAAAAGATTCTCAATATGACAAGTACATGCAAATTTATCGCATTCTTACGCAAGATATGCCTGTGCCAAATGTCATCGTTTATTTAACAGCGAGCCTAGAAACATTACAAAAACGAATTGCCATGCGCGGAAGAGAATTCGAAAAAAATATGGATCCAAATTACTTGCTACAGCTTACAAAAGATTACGAAACAGCAATGGATGCTTTCAAAAAGGACCATCCAGATATTCCAGTATTGAAATTTAATGGAGACGATATGGATTTTGTAAGAAATCCTGATGATTTAAATGTCATCTTATCAGCTCTTCAAAATACTCTCTTGAAGGAGTCGAAATAACAATGAATTTAAGGCAAAAATATGATATACCAAATGATGCAGTTATCACTATTGCTGGGACAGTAGGTGTCGGTAAATCAACTATGACAACTGCATTGGCTAACGCTTTAGGTTATCGTACATCTTTTGAAAAAGTAGATTCCAACCCATATTTGGACAAGTTCTATGCCGATTTCACACGCTGGAGCTTTCACTTACAAGTGTACTTTTTAGCAGAACGATTTAAAGAACAAAAAAGAATTTTCGAATATGGTGGCGGTTTTGTTCAAGACCGTTCTATCTATGAGGACACTGGTATTTTCGCAAAAATGCATTACGAAAAGGGTACAATGACTGAAACTGATTATGAAACATACAAAGGTTTATTTGATGCTATGGTCATGACTCCTTACTTCCCTCATCCAGACTTATTAATTTACCTAGAAGGTTCTTTTGATGATATTGTCGATCGTATTCAAGAACGAGGACGTCCCATGGAGCAGCAAACACCAATTGAATATTGGAAAGAGATGCATGGACGTTACGATAACTGGATTAATAACTTTAATTCATGCCCTGTTTTACGATTAAACATTAATGAATACGATATTTTAAAAGATGGCGATTCAATCGAACCAATCATTAAAAAAATTGGACATTTTTTAAAACAAACACGTAAACTTGTAAAATAAAAAACCCGTGCATATGCACGGGTTTTCCTATGAAATTACTTTTTCTTTTTTGTCGGAGCAATAATTTCACTCTCTGGCTTTCCAGCATTAATACGCTGACGAACAGTACTCGTACTAATATCATATGTTTCAGCAATCTCTTTAACAGTCAATTCTTTCCCATTAATTACTGCTGTTAGTAATTTCCCTGTACGTTTTGGAGTTACTTCTTTTTGCACAGCTGGTTTTTCAGCTTCTTTTGGTACCTCTACTTTTTTTGCAACCTGTTTTACATCACAAGTGCAACCACAAAGTTTACGGAATGTATCATCACTTATAATGCGCGACACATTTGCACCACTGTTTAAAATTCTATTGTTCTTACAGACAGGACATTGTACATAATATAAAGTTTTTCCATCTAAAGGAAACGTTTGTATAATAAGATCCATGTTAACTCCTTTCATATCTATGAAGATAATCATCGGAATATGAGTGTGTAATAAGGACACTATATCCTTACATCATACTTTATGATTGGTTTTAAAATAAAAACTCGTTACGTGTTGGTAACGAGTTCTCCAATCTCCACTTATATGCGCTGTTGTCAATTATATCTGGAGGAGGTAGAGGGATTCGAACCCCCGCGCGACTCTCGCCGCCTGTCGGTTTTCAAGACCGATCCCTTCAGCCAGACTTGGGTATACCTCCATATTGACATCAAATATAATATCAAAAGAAAAACAGTTAGTCAACCCTACTATAATAAATTATGAGGAAAGGAAAATTTTACTTCCCCTCTCCTTTATGACACTGCTGACAACGTCCATAATTACCAATCACTCATACCGATGAATGTTTTAACTTATTTAATAACTGTTTTTCCTCCCATATAAGGGCGAAGAACTTCTGGAATTATAATTGTACCATCTTCTTGTTGGTAGTTCTCTAAAATAGCTGCCACTGTACGTCCAATTGCAAGACCAGATCCATTTAGTGTATGAACATGTTCCGGTTTGCCATTTGGCTCACGACGGAAACGGATATTCGCGCGTCTCGCTTGGAATGCCTCAAAATTACTACAAGAAGAAATTTCACGATATGTACCATAGCTTGGAATCCATACTTCAATATCGTATTTCTTCGCTGCTGTAAATCCTAAATCTCCTGTACACATGCTCATAACGCGATATGGCAACTCTAATAATTGTAACACGCGCTCTGCATCATTTGTTAATTTTTCTAACTCTTCGTAAGAATCTTCTGGTTTCACGAACTTCACAAGTTCAACTTTATTAAATTGGTGTTGACGAATTAAACCACGTGTATCACGACCAGCTGAACCTGCTTCAGAACGGAAGCATGAGCTAAACGCAGCATATCGTATCGGCAATTGCTCTTTACTCACAATCTCATCACGATGCATATTCGTTACAGGTACTTCAGCTGTTGGGATTAGGAAATAATCTTCACTTTCAATACGGAATGCATCTTCTTCAAACTTCGGAAGTTGTCCTGTTCCTGTCATACTTGCACGGTTTACCATATAAGGAGGCAATACTTCCTCATATCCATGCTCATCAGTATGAAGGTCAAGCATAAAGCTAATCAAAGCACGTTCTAATCTTGCACCAGCACCTTTGTAAAATACAAATCGGCTTCCTGTTACTTTCCCAGCACGTTCAAAATCTAAAATCCCTAAATCAGTAGCAAGGTCCCAATGTGGTTTTGGCTCATAAGTAAATTCTTTCACTTCTCCCCAAGTACGTGCTACTACGTTATCATCCTCTGTTTCGCCTATTGGGGCAGATTCATGAGGGATATTTGGGATAGATAGCATTAATCTTTCTAAATCTTCTTCAACTGTACGAAGCTCATTATCAAGATCTTTTACTTTTTCCCCAACTTCACGCATTTCTAGAATTAGAGCCTCCGCATCTTTCTTTTCACGCTTTAATACTGAAATTTGTTGAGATACTTCGTTACGTTTACTTTTTAGTTCTTCTGTTTGAACAAGTAGCTCTCTTCTTCTCGTATCAAGTTCTTCAAAGCGACCAAAATCCGTTAAATCTTCGCCTCTATGCTGTAATTTTGCTTTTACTTCTTCAAAATTCGTACGTAAAAATTTAATATCAAGCATTATATACTCCTCCTTTTATTTTATAAAACACAAAAAACTCCCGTCCCTATACAAAGGGACGGGAGTTAACCCGCGTTGCCACCCTAGTTGAAAGCATTACCGCTTTCCTCTCAAGTAGAAATAACGGCTCTTCACCGGGAATGTTTACTAATCAAAAGATATTCCACATTCCATTCCAGGATGGATTCACAAACTGTTTCTATCGATTTCCACCAACCATCGACTCTCTATAAGAAACAACATTTGTTACTACTTCCTATCAACACGCTTATTTTATAAAATTGTTATCATCAATTTACTATAATCTTATACAAGTTGCAAGTTACTTATACAACTTTTTTCATTTTCGCTTCTTTTACCATTTCTACAAAGTATGCTGTTACACGATGATCATCCGTTAATTCCGGATGGAAAGAAGCAGCTAAAAACGGCCCTTGCCTTACCGCTACCATTCGCTCGCCATGCATAGAAAGTACTTCAACATCATCAGCTACATTTACAACATACGGAGCACGGATAAATACACCAACAAAGTCTTCTCCCACACCTTTAATTGAAAGTGCAGCTTCAAAACTATCTTTTTGGCGTCCGAACGCATTGCGCTCAACCGTAATATCCATAGCACCAATATGTGCTTCTTCATAGCCAATAAGTGTTTTCGCAAGAAGAATCATTCCTGCACATGTACCAAACATTGGTTTACCAGACTTCGCAAATGTACGAAGAGGCTCCATGAAAGCATACTTATCAATAAGACGGCGCATTGTTGTACTTTCACCGCCTGGTAAAATAAGACCATCAATCTCTTCAAGTTGCTCTATACGCTTTACAACAACAGCTTCTGCACCACTTGCCTCAACTGATTTTACATGCTCACGAACTGCACCTTGAAGACCTAGTACACCGATTTTCACCATTTTAAAGATCTCCTTTAATTACCATCCACGCTCTTGCATGCGTTGTTCTGGTAATAACGTTGAAATTTCGATACCTTTCATTGCATTACCTAATCCTTTAGAAAGGCTTGCAATTAGTTCGTAATCTTCATAATGAGTCGTTGCTTCAACGATTGCACGTGCAAATTTCTCTGGGTTCTCTGATTTGAAGATACCAGATCCAACAAATACACCATCAGCACCAAGTTGCATCATTAACGCTGCATCTGCTGGTGTTGCTACACCACCTGCTGCAAAGTTTACAACTGGCAGGCGACCAAGGCGTTTAATTTCAAGTAGTACTTCATAAGGAGCACCAGTATTTTTTGCATATGTCATTAACTCATCTTCACGTAGACTTGCAACTTGACGGATTTCTGCATTGACTTGGCGCATATGACGCACTGCCTCTACAATGTTTCCTGTTCCAGGTTCACCTTTTGTACGAAGCATAGCTGCACCTTCTGCAATACGACGTGCAGCTTCTCCGATATCGCGGCAACCACATACAAACGGAACTGTGTAATCACGTTTATTTAAATGGTATACTTCATCAGCAGGAGTCAATACTTCACTCTCATCGATATAGTCTACCCCTAATGATTCTAATACACGTGCTTCTACAAGGTGACCGATACGACATTTTGCCATAACCGGAATTGATACAGCACCCATAACTTCTTCAACAATTGTTGGATCTGCCATACGAGAAACGCCACCTGCTGCACGAATATCTGCAGGTAC
This sequence comes from Bacillus sp. FSL E2-8887, assembly GCF_038007205.1. Lineage (NCBI taxonomy): Bacteria > Bacillati > Bacillota > Bacilli > Caryophanales > Bacillaceae > Bacillus > Bacillus sp. FSL E2-8887. The sequence goes on along the minus strand of NZ_JBBOWS010000001.1, from coordinate 5,089,327 downwards.
ACGCTCTAATGCCATAACAGCAACTGCGCCTGCCTCTTCTGCAATCCTTGCTTGCTCAGCGTTAACTACGTCCATAATAACGCCGCCTTTTTGCATTTCTGCCATTCCACGTTTTACACGTTCTGTCCCTGTTACATTTGTCATGTACAAAAACCCCCCTAGGTGAATTGCTTTCCCCCGTTAAAGAAGAAAATTAAGAATACTCTTACATTCTACCACTAACTATCTGATGCTTGTCCACTACTTTTTCATAAAGTCGGTATGAAAAATAGGAATAAGAAAAAGCTCCTACAATGAGGAGCTTTTAAAACCAACCTTTTACTGTATCAACAGCACTATTCCACATACCACTAAAGAAAGAACCAATTCCGCGCATAGAACGTGTGAACCAGCCTGCCTCTTCTACTTCAGATTTTGTTACAAGGTCTACTTGTAATGATTTTCCTGATAAAAATCCAGGATCATTACTATCTTTAGACGTTACAACCATTTGTCCAAGTGCAACTCCCTTTTTCAGAGGTGCTTCTTGTCCCTTATTTCCTTCTTTAAATTCTGTTTTATAAACGTCTTTACTTCCCTTTGGCACCGGAAGTGAAACAGCTTGCTTCGTTTGAACTGCTACATCTTTATCTTTCGCATTTTCAACTCTTACTGTTTCTTTTCCTTTGACCGAAGAACCTTTTTCATACATTTTCTTCATTTCAAAGTTAGCAAAGCCATAATCATATAATTTCTTTGTCTCATCAAATCTTGCCGTGTGAGATTTTGTTTTAATAACTACAGAAATGAAACGCATACCATTTCTTTCAATCGTACCAGTGAAACAATCTCCTGCTTCTGGAGTTGATCCTGTTTTCAGACCATCTACGCCTTCGTATTCCTTAATTAACCCCTTTAACATCCAGTTCCAGTTAGGCATTTCAATCCGATCCGGAGTACCTTCACGGAATACTTTTTTTGAAATTTTTGCTATGTCTAATGTTTTAGGGAAATCTTGAATAAGACGTTGTGCTAAAATTGCTACATCTCTCGCAGACATTTTATTTTCTTCATCTGGAGTTGTCCCTTCAGGATGGTGTCCTTTTAAATCTTTGTTCGTTAAGCCCGTAGAATTTACAAACTTATAATTTTTTAATCCAAACTCTTTCGATTTATCATTCATCATTTTTACAAAGTCTACTTCTTTTCCAGCAACTGCTTCAGCTAACGCTATCGTTGCACCATTAGCAGAATAAATTGCCATTGCTTCGTATAGCTCTTTTACTGTATAAGATTCACCATTTCGTAGAGGCACATTCGATAATGAACGATCTTGCGAAATGTTATACGCATATTCGGAAACCTTAACTTTTTGATCCCATTTTAGTTTCCCTTTCGCAATAGCCTCGTTCACTAGGTATTCACTCATCATTTTTGTCATACTAGCAATTGATAATAACTCATCTGCATTTTTTTGATATAAAATCTTCCCAGAATTCGCTTCTACTAAAATTGCCGCACCTGCTTCAATGTTTAAAGCGGCTCCTGTTTCTGCTGATGCATTGCTATATGGTACAAGCATGCTACAAGCTATTGTAAGCACTGTTACCAACGCAATGAATCTTTTGCAAAACATACCTTTCACTTTTGCTACCCCCAATATCTATGTACTCACATAACCGTTATTCTAACATAATCAAAAAAAAATAGACAGAGATATCAAATCTCTGTCTATTTGTATATAAGACATTACAATGAGTAGTTTGGAGCCTCTTTTGTAATCTGTACGTGATGAGGATGGCTTTCACGTAAACCTGCACCTGACATACGAATGAACTGTGCATTCTCACGTAAGAATTCTAAATTCTGCGCTCCGCAATATCCCATACCTGCACGTAATCCACCAACTAATTGATGAACTGTATCTGCTAAAGGTCCTTTATATGGTACGCGTCCTTCAATACCTTCAGGAACAAGTTTTTTGTTTCCTTCTTGGAAGTAACGATCTTTACTTCCTTTTTCCATCGCTCCAACAGAACCCATACCACGATATACTTTAAATTGGCGACCTTGGTAAATTTCAGTTTCTCCAGGGCTTTCAGCAACACCAGCAAACATACTACCTAGCATAACAACGTGTGCTCCTGCTGCTAAAGCTTTAACCATATCACCAGAGTACTTAACACCGCCATCAGCAATAACTGGAATACCGTGTTTACGAGCTTCTGTTGCACAATCATAAACTGCTGTTAATTGTGGTACACCAACACCAGCTACAACACGCGTTGTACAAATAGAACCTGGTCCAATACCAACTTTAACTACGTTTGCACCAGCCTCAATTAATGCTTTCGTTGCTTCAGCTGTAGCAACATTTCCAGCGATAATATTTAGTGCTGGATATTTCGCACGAACTTCTTTTACTTTTTCAATAACACCTTTAGAATGCCCATGAGCTGTATCAAGTACAATTGCATCTACGCTAGCTTTTACTAATGCATCGATACGAAGCATAGCATCAGCCGTTACACCAACAGCTGCTCCAACTAATAAGCGTCCTTGCTTATCTTTAGCAGAGTTTGGGAATTCAATTACTTTTTCAATATCTTTTATTGTAATAAGCCCTTGTAATACACCGTTATTATCAACAAGAGGGAGCTTTTCAATTTTATACTTTTGCAGGATTTTTTCAGCTTCTTCCAGTGTAGTACCAACTGGAGCTGTAATTAACTGTTCTTTTGTCATTACGTCAGAAATTTTGATTGAGTAGTCTTGGATGAAACGCATATCACGGTTTGTAATAATACCAACTAATTTTCGCTCATCTAAATTATTTACAACTGGTACACCTGAGATACGATATTTTCCCATAAGATGTTCTGCATCATATACTTGATGTTCTGGAGTTAAGAAGAAAGGATCTGAAATAACGCCGCTTTCAGAGCGCTTTACTTTATCAACTTGCTCTGCTTGTTGCTCAATAGACATATTCTTATGAATAATTCCTAAACCGCCTTGGCGAGCCATTGCAATAGCCATGTCAGCTTCTGTTACTGTATCCATTCCTGCACTAATTAACGGGATGTTTAGCTGTAAGCTTTCAGATAAAACTGTTTTAACACTTACTTCTCTTGGTAATATATCTGACCTCGCTGGTACAAGTAATACATCATCAAAAGTCAAACCTTCTTTAACAAATTTAGATTCCCACATAATTGTTCCCCCCATGATACCAGAAATTATTATTAGTAGCTTATCAATTGGTTAAAATACTGTCAAGGACGTATATATATGTTAGAATTTTTAGACAATAAAAGGAGCGTAATATATGCATCAAACACATTGTACTTGGCAGCAATTAAGTTTCTTTTTTTCATCTCAAAATGTACAACGTTATCTTGCCCGTTGTTATGAAAAATCCTCCATACAAGATGCTGAAAAAAAAAGTTTTGAAAACTGTTATCCCTTTATTTACTACTTAGAACACGGGAAAAATTATTATGAATTATATAAGGTGGCCCCCTTTTCGATTCAGCCGATGTTGTTATTTTATGGAATTAGCCAACTGTTTAAAGCTTGCTTGTTAACTATTGATCCTAACTACCCAGAATCAACTACTGTTTTAGCTCATGGCGTTACGACTCGTAAACGGAAAAAACAGGGGTATCAATTTTTAGAAGATGAGGTGAAAATACAGAAAAACGGATTGTTTACTCACGTTGCAGAACAACTGTTTCACATGAAACACTTAGAAGCGGAGAAGTTTAATATGTTAGAGCTAATGGGGAATATTCCTGAATTACAAAATTTGTTGCGCTATAGTCAAAAAGTATCAACTTTATATAAGATCGATTCAACAAATAAAAATGAGCTCTCCTTTTCAGTCAATATATTAGATCGACTACATATGACTAAAGAGCGATTTTCTCGTTACATCGAAACAACTTGTAAGCATTTATCAATACAACACGTACCTGAGAAAAATAATGAATTAAATTTGTTTTTTTCGGCACCTATTCAATCATGGAATCCTATGTATAGTACACCTTTATACTATGAGCATCTTACTGACACTTATTATTTACCACTTACGACTGACCCTAGAAACTCTAAGCCAGTGTTGCCTGAGCTTCTTGTTCATTATTTATTACTCTATAATTTAAGTATGATTTCTAGGTATGAAACGGATTGGTGGTATGACTTACTTGGAAGTTATGGATCTGAAGATTATCCGTTTATTTATCAATTCCTCAATATTTCTGCTCAAAAAATCCCTTACTATATTTCAGCATTTTTACTAACGGAATCCAACCTATTTCATGGGAAATAAAAAAAACACGAGTCAAATGACTCGTGTTTTTATCTTGCTTGGCGACGTCCTACTCTCACAGGGACAAGGTCCCAACTACCATCGGCGCTAGAGAGCTTAACTTCCGTGTTCGGTATGGGAACGGGTGTGACCTCTCTGCCATCATCACCAAACTATGAAGGTATATTCCTTCAAAACTAGATAACATTTGCTTCATATTATATGGTTAAGTCCTCGATCTATTAGTATTCGTCAGCTCCACATGTCACCATGCTTCCACCTCGAACCTATCAACCTGATCATCTTTCAGGGATCTTACTAGCTTACGCTATGGGAAATCTCATCTTGAGGGGGCTTCATGCTTAGATGCTTTCAGCACTTATCCCTTCCGCACATAGCTACCCAGCTATGCCCTTGGCAGAACAACTGGTACACCAGCGGTGCGTCCATCCCGGTCCTCTCGTACTAAGGACAGCTCCTCTCAAATTTCCTGCGCCCACGACGGATAGGGACCGAACTGTCTCACGACGTTCTGAACCCAGCTCGCGTACCGCTTTAATGGGCGAACAGCCCAACCCTTGGGACCGACTACAACCCCAGGATGCGATGAGCCGACATCGAGGTGCCAAACCTCCCCGTCGATGTGGACTCTTGGGGGAGATAAGCCTGTTATCCCCGGGGTAGCTTTTATCCGTTGAGCGATGGCCCTTCCATGCGGAACCACCGGATCACTAAGCCCGACTTTCGTCCCTGCTCGACTTGTAGGTCTCGCAGTCAAGCTCCCTTATGCCTTTGCACTCTACGAATGATTTCCAACCATTCTGAGGGAACCTTTGGGCGCCTCCGTTACACTTTAGGAGGCGACCGCCCCAGTCAAACTGCCCACCTGACACTGTCTCCCGGGTCGATAAGACCCGTAGGTTAGAATTTCAATACAGTCAGGGCGGTATCCCACCAGCGCCTCCACCGAAGCTAGCGCTCCGGTTTCAATGGCTCCCGCCTATCCTGTACAAACTGTACCAAAATTCAATATCAGGCTACAGTAAAGCTCCACGGGGTCTTTCCGTCCTGTCGCGGGTAACCTGCATCTTCACAGGTACTATAATTTCACCGAGTCTCTGGTTGAGACAGTGCCCAAATCGTTACACCTTTCGTGCGGGTCGGAACTTACCCGACAAGGAATTTCGCTACCTTAGGACCGTTATAGTTACGGCCGCCGTTTACTGGGGCTTCAGTTCAGAGCTTCGCTTACGCTAACCCCTCTCCTTAACCTTCCAGCACCGGGCAGGTGTCAGCCCCTATACTTCGCCTTACGGCTTCGCAGAGACCTGTGTTTTTGCTAAACAGTCGCTTGGGCCTATTCACTGCGGCTTTCCGTTAAGAAAGCACCCCTTCTCCCGAAGTTACGGGGTCATTTTGCCGAGTTCCTTAACCAGAGTTCTCTCGCACACCTTAGGATTCTCTCCTCGCCTACCTGTGTCGGTTTGCGGTACAGGCACCTTTTATCTCGCTAGAAGCTTTTCTTGGCAGCGGGGAATCAAAGACTTCGCTCCATAAGGAGCTTCCCCATCACAGCTCAGCCTTCACGATAAGCGGATTTGCCTACTTATCAGCCTAACTGCTTGGACGTGCACAACCAATCGCACGCTTCTTCTATCCTTCTGCGTCCCTCCATTGCTCAAACGATAAAGAGGTGGTACAGGAATATCAACCTGTTGTCCATCGCCTACGCCTGTCGGCCTCGGCTTAGGTCCTGACTAACCCTGAGCGGACGAGCCTTCCTCAGGAAACCTTAGGCATTCGGTGGACGGGATTCTCACCCGTCTTTCGCTACTCATACCGGCATTCTCACTTCTAAGCGCTCCACCAGTCCTTCCGGTCTGACTTCACTGCACTTAGAACGCTCCCCTACCACTGATACCATTGGTATCAATTCGCAGCTTCGGTGGTGTATTTAGCCCCGGTACATTTTCGGCGCAGAGTCACTCGACTAGTGAGCTATTACGCACTCTTTAAATGGTGGCTGCTTCTGAGCCAACATCCTAGTTGTCTAAGCAACTCCACATCCTTTTCCACTTAATACACACTTTGGGACCTTAGCTGGCGATCTGGGCTGTTTCCCTCTTGACTACGGATCTTATCACTCGCAGTCTGACTCCTAAGGATAAGTCATTGGCATTCGGAGTTTGACTGAATTCGGTAATCCGATGAGGACCCCTAGTTCAATCAGTGCTCTACCTCCAAGACTCTTACACTTAAGGCTAGCCCTAAAGCTATTTCGGGGAGAACCAGCTATCTCCAGGTTCGATTGGAATTTCTCCGCTACCCACACCTCATCCCCGCACTTTTCAACGTGCGTGGGTTCGGGCCTCCATTCAGTGTTACCTGAACTTCACCCTGGACATGGGTAGATCACCTGGTTTCGGGTCTACGACCACGTACTAAACGCCCTATTCAGACTCGCTTTCGCTGCGGCTCCGCCTCTTCAGCTTAACCTCGCACGGGATCGTAACTCGCCGGTTCATTCTACAAAAGGCAC
>NZ_JBBOWS010000001.1:4497500-5080000 GCF_038007205.1 Bacillus sp. FSL E2-8887 | reverse complement strand
TCCTGAGCCAGGATCAAACTCTCCAATAAAGTTAGTTTGTCTAGCATCTAAAAATAAAAATTGACGTTTCACGTTGTTTGTTTCGTTTAGTTTTCAAAGTTCAACATCGCGTTTCGGCGACTTTCATAATATATCATAGTATATTATTTTCGTCAACAAGTTTTTTTCGATAACTTGTATCTCTCATTTGCTGACTTTTCCTATTATATACACTTTCCTATTGCTATGCAAGTATTATTATAAAAAAATAAGAGGGGGAGAAATCCCCACTCTTACTCTTCAGACGAATCCTCTTCATTAGATTCTTCTTCTTCATCTTTTTGCGCTTTTGCTACTGTCGCTACCTCTTGCTCATCTTCTAATCGAATTAGACGAACACCTTGTGTATTACGTCCCATTTGAGAAATTTGATCAACCGGCATACGAATAATAACGCCTGCTGCTGTAATTAACATAATGTCTTCTTCACCTGTTACAGACTTAACCGCTACTAACTTACCGTTTTTATCTGTAATATTACAAGTCTTCAGACCTTTACCACCACGACTTTGCAGGCGGTATTCATCAATCGGTGTACGCTTTCCATAACCATTTTTGGTTACAATTAGAACATTTACATCCTCTTCGACAATTTCCATACCTACAACTTGATCTTCATCACCTAATGTAATTGCTTTTACACCAGCCGCATTACGTCCCATTGAACGCACATCTTGCTCATTGAAACGAATTAACATACCGTTACTTGTCCCAACGATAATATCCTTATCACCAGATGTTAAGCGTACAGAGATTAATTCATCCTCTTCACGAAGAGAAATTGCAATTAAACCATTTGTACGTATATTGGCAAATGATGAAAGTGGTGTTCTCTTAGAGATACCTTGTTTCGTTGTAAAGAATAAGAACTGGTCGTCACCAAATTCACGAATTGGAATAATAGCGTTGATCCACTCACCCTTATCTACCCCTAATAGATTAATAATCGGTATACCTTTTGCTGTACGACTATACTCTGGAATTTCATATCCTTTTGTACGGTATACTTTACCCTTGTTTGTGAAGAATAAAATATGATCATGAGTAGACGTTGTTAATAAATGTTCGACAAAGTCATCATCATTCGTACCCATTCCTTGTACACCACGTCCCCCACGGTTCTGTGTTTTGTACGTAGAAGCCGGTAACCTCTTAATATAACCATTATGAGTAAGTGTAATTGCGATATTTTGTTCTGGGATTAAATCTTCATCCTCTATAGCTTCCATACCGCCAATTGTAATTTCTGTTCTTCTCTTATCATTAAAACGCTCTTTTACTTCAGCTAATTCCTCGCGAATAATTTCAAGAACTTTTTCTTCGTCTGCTAAAATTGCTTTTAACTCTGCAATTATCTTCATTAAATCTTGATATTCTTGTTCGATTTTTTCGCGTTCTAATCCAGTTAAACGTTGCAAACGCATATCTAAAATCGCTTGCGCTTGTTTCTCACTTAAGCCGAAACGTTCCATTAAACCTTGTTTTGCAATATCAGCTGTTTTTGAACTACGGATTAAAGTAATAACTTCATCAAGATGATCTAAAGCAATTCGTAAGCCTTCTAAAATATGAGCACGCGCTTCTGCTTTCTCTAATTCATAAGCAGTACGTCTACGAATCACTACCTTTTGATGCTCTAAATAATAATATAGATTTTGTTTTAAATTTAAGACTTGTGGCTCTCCATTTACAAGAGACAACATATTAATACCGAAACTTGTTTGGAGTGCTGTATGTTTATATAGATTATTTAATAGTACATTGGCATTGGCATCACGACGTACTTCCATAACAATACGCATACCATTTCGATCTGATTCATCACGTAAATCTGTAATACCTTCAATTTTCTTATCACGAACTAGTTCTGCGATCTTTTCAATTAATCGCGCCTTATTAACTTGATAAGGTAGTTCTGTTACGATAATAGTTTGTTTACCATTTGCTCTCTCTTCAATTTCAACTTTAGCACGAAGTATAATAGAACCGCGACCTGTTTCGTAAGCTCTTCGAATTCCACTTCGCCCTAAGATTAAACCTGAAGTCGGGAAGTCTGGTCCAGGAATATATTCCATTAATTCCGCAATAGTGATATCAGGGTTATGACTTAATGCCAACACACCATCAATTACTTCTCCAAGTTGATGCGGTGGAATGTTTGTTGCCATACCAACCGCAATACCCGTCGTACCATTGACTAATAAGTTAGGGAAACGCGCTGGTAATACAACTGGCTCTCTTTCAGAACCATCGTAGTTATCTTGATAATCAATTGTATTCTTTGTAATATCGCGTATTAATTCCATAGAAATCTTAGACATTCTTGCTTCTGTATAACGCATTGCTGCCGCTGAATCTCCATCAACAGAACCGAAATTACCATGTCCATCAACAAGCATGTAACGTTGACTAAAATCTTGTGCCATACGTACCATTGTTTCATAAACAGCTGAATCACCGTGCGGGTGATACTTACCAATTACTTCGCCGACAATACGCGCCGACTTCTTATATGCTTTATCAGCTGTAATTCCTAAATCATTCATCGCATATAAAACCCTACGATGAACTGGTTTTAATCCATCACGAACATCTGGTAATGCACGAGACACGATAACACTCATTGCGTAATCTAAAAATGAGGTACGCATTTCATGACTAATATTAATTTCTCGAATTCGTGCTTGTTGTTGATTGTCTGACATCAACGAGCACCTCCTCTTACATTTCCGTTACACATACATTGATTTATATGTAGAAGACAGGAATACTTAGATTCCTGTCATTACTCACTTAAATATCAAGGTTTTTCACGTATTTTGCATTTTCTTGGATAAAGTTACGACGCGGCTCTACTTTATCACCCATCAAAATTTCAAATGTTTCATCCGCTTCAATTGCATCTTGAAGGGAAACTTGAAGTAACGAACGTACTTCTGGGTCCATTGTCGTCTCCCACAGCTGAGTTGGATTCATTTCCCCTAGACCTTTATAACGCTGAATCCCAGGCTTAGGTTGAGCTGGTAATTCAGCTAGTATTTTTTCAAGTTCTTTATTGTTATAAGCATATTGAATTTTTTTACCTTGTTGTACTTTAAACAACGGTGGCTGTGCGATATATATATATCCACACTCAATGATTTGACGCATATAACGATAGAAGAACGTTAATAATAGGGTACGAATATGTGCACCATCAACATCGGCATCTGTCATAATAATAACTTTATGATAGCGAGCTTTTTCAATAGCAAAATCCCCACCAATATTTGTACCGATTGCTGTAATAATTGTACGAACTTCATCATTTGATAAAATCTTATCTAAACGTGCCTTTTCAACGTTAATAATTTTACCCTTCAGTGGTAAAATCGCTTGAAAATGACGATCGCGTCCTTGTTTTGCAGATCCGCCCGCAGAGTCACCCTCCACGATGTAAATTTCGCTAATTGCTGGATCTTTAGAAGAACAATCAGCTAGCTTCCCTGGTAAACTTGAAACTTCTAGAGCACTCTTTCGGCGCGTTAGTTCACGAGCCTTTTTAGCTGCTACACGTGCACGTGCTGCCATAGTCCCTTTATCTATAATTTTACGTGCAACATTGGGATTTTCTAGTAAGAACTTTTCAAACGCCTCTGAGAATACAGACTCTGTAATCGTTCTCGCTTCACTATTTCCAAGTTTCGTCTTTGTTTGTCCTTCAAATTGTGGATTTGGATGCTTAATTGACACGATTGCTGTTAAGCCTTCACGAACATCTTCACCAGTTAAATTACTATCCGCATCTTTTAAAATATTATTTTTACGACCATAATCGTTAATTACACGTGTTAGAGCAGTCTTAAAACCTACCTCATGTGTACCGCCTTCATACGTATGAATATTATTTGTAAATGAATAAATATGATTTGTATAGCCTTCGTTATATTGAAGAGCAACCTCAACCTGAATCCCATCTTTTGAACCGTCAACATATACAGGTTCTTCATGAATCGGTTGTTTTGAACGATTTAAATGTTCAACATATGATTTAATTCCACCTTCATAATGGAATTCTTTCTTTTGCTTATGTTCACGCTTATCTTCAATTGTTAATTTAATATTACGATTTAAAAACGCCAACTCACGCATACGAGTCGCTAATGTATCAAATTCGTATTCTGTCGTCTCTGTAAAAATTTCTGAATCTGGCTTAAAGCGTGTGATCGTTCCTGTACGATCAGTTTCACCTATTACTTTTAAATCTGCAGCCGGGACCCCACGTTCATATTTTTGATAGTGTATTTTTCCATCTCGATGTACAAATACCTCTAATTCTGTTGATAAAGCATTTACAACAGATGCACCTACACCATGCAAACCACCAGAAACTTTATAACCACCACCGCCAAATTTACCACCGGCATGGAGTACCGTCATAATAACTTCTACAGCGGGACGTCCCATTTTTTCTTGTATACCAACAGGGATACCACGACCATCATCTGTTACAACAATACTATTATCTTCTTCAATACTGACATTAATTTCATCACAATATCCTGCTAAAGCTTCATCAATACTGTTATCAACAATTTCCCACACGAGGTGATGAAGACCTTTTCCACTTGTAGAACCGATATACATACCAGGACGCTTTCGAACTGCCTCCAGTCCTTCTAACACCTGAATCTGACTTTCATCATATGCATTTTCCTGCATTTGCTTTTGTTCCATTGACACAAAGATCACCTACTTTTCCATTTAAACAGAAATTATTTTCTGTCTATTTCACAATCTACCGTGCCGTTCGTTACATGAATTGTTTTCGCTTCTTTCAATGTTTCGTGTTCAATTCCCTCGACACTCGTCGTTGTCACAAAGGTTTGTACTTTTCCTTGAATTGTATTTAGCAGATGCGATTGACGATAATCATCTAATTCTGATAACACATCATCTAGTAAAAGAATTGGATATTCCTTAACCTCTGAGTATATCAATTCAATTTCAGCCAATTTTAGGGATAGTGCGGTTGTTCGTTGTTGTCCTTGTGAACCAAAGACTTGAACATTTTTACTATTAACGAAGAATTGTAAATCATCACGATGAGGACCAAGTAAAGTTGTACCCCGAAAAATTTCACGTTGTTTCACAGATTGAAAACTTTCATAGTATACTTCTTTTATTTTCGACAAATCCATTGATTCTGATACATCTACACTTGGTTTATAAACGATTTCTAACTCCTCTAATCCCCTGCTAATTCCGCGATGAATTGGAGCAGCCCATTCTTGTAGTAAATGCAAAAACTCAAAACGTTTTCGCAAAATTTTTGCACCATGCTCAATAAGTTGAAGTGTAAATACATCCAACATCGTTTCCTCATTTTTACTATTCCCTTGCATCTTCTTAAGTAAATGATTTCGTTGCGTGAGTACCTTTTGATATTGACTTAATTCATACAAATAGACCGGAGCTATTTGTCCAAGTTCCATATCCAAAAAGCGTCTTCGTACTTGAGGGCTTCCTTTTACAAGATTTAAATCTTCTGGGGCAAACATAACAACATTCATTTCACCAATATACTGGCTCAATTTTTGTTGTTCTAACTGATTTAACTTTGCCTTTTTACCTTTTTTTGAAATGTTTAATTCTAAGGATATTGAACTATTTCGCCTTTGTAATCTACCTTTTATATTACCATAATCCTCATCCCAACGAATGAGTTCACGATCGTTCGAAGTTCTATGAGATTTCGCCATCGCCAATACATAAATAGCTTCCATCAGATTCGTTTTCCCTTGCGCATTTTCACCAATAATTACATTGACTTTATCCTCAAAGGAAAGCTCTAAATGCTCATAATTGCGATAGTTTTTTAATTGTATTTCTGTAATAAACAAAGGGATCCCCCTTTATGCCTGAACTTGGAAAGTTCCGCTTCCCGGAATTTCAACAATATCATTTGCATATAACTTTCGGCCTCTTCTATTTTCAAGTTCTTGATTCACGTATACTTCATATTCTTGTAAGAACCATTTCACAGCGCCACCTGTATCAATTACATCAGCTAACTTTAAAAATTGTCCTAGTGTAATGTATTCTGTTGAAATCTTAATAAGTTTCATAAAATCGCTCACTTTCTGAAAGTGTTCATTCTTTCATTGTACTAAATAAACTAGCATTAGGAAAGTAATACCCCACAAATCAAATAAGGGTCACTAGTACCTTTACACTAGCAACCCTTAATCCTTACTTAGTAAGTACGGACTGGTAAAATTAATTGGATAATGGAATCATCATTTACTGTGCGAATTAAAAACGGTCTCATCGCTCCAGTAAAACTAACTTTAATTTCTGTACTATCTAAAGCCTTTAATGCGTCCATCATATATTTTGCACTAAAAGATATTTTTAATTCTTCTCCATCTACATTTTCACATTGAACCTCTTCTACTACTTTTCCGATTTCTGGTGCATTCGAGGAAATCTCTAACATCTGTTGTTCTAATGTCGATAATTTAACAACGTTGTTACGACCATCTCTTGCTAACAGCGACGCACGATCAATCGCTTGTAAAAATTCCTTTGTATTTACAAATATATCAGTTTTACTTTCAGCTGGAATTAAACGCGTTGTATCTGGATAATTTCCTTCTAATAATCTTGAGAAGAATAATAAATGTTTTGTACGGAATAATACTTGATACTCTGTAATAACGATATCTACCATTTCTTCAGATTCATCTAGAATTTTACTTAATTCACTTAAGCTCTTACCAGGAATAACGACATTCGCTTGAAATTCATCGGCAATATTATACCCTTCGATTTTTGCTTTACGAAGTGCTAGTCTGTGACTATCTGTTGCAATACAAGTTAGCTCGCTGTTATATACCTTCCAGTTTACACCTGTCAAGATCGGTCTTGTTTCAGAACTTGAAACTGCAAATACTGTTTGACGAATCATGTGCTTTAGTAAATCTGTTGGAATCTTAAATACATGATGTTCTTCGATTTGTGGTAATAACGGATATTCAGCAGCATCTAAACCATTTAAGTTGAACTCTGATTTTCCAGATTTTATTTTTGTCATAAAATGATTTTCCACAGAAATTTCGACAGTTTCTTTAGGTAATTTTTTTACGATCTCACTAAAATATTTTGCTTGTAAAATAATACTTCCTGATTGTTTAATTTCCACAATTTCTTTTCCAGCATCTTCGACTGGGATAAATGATTCGATAGAGATGTCTGCATCACTACCTGTTAAAGTAACTCCTTCTTCAGTTGCTACAACTTTAATCCCTGTAAGAATTGGAATTGTTGTACGAGAAGAAACTGCCTTCATTACATCTTGTACACTTCTTACAAGATAGTCTTTTTGTATTGTAAAACGCATAACGAAAAACCTCCGGTAAGTATAAGATTTTATTTATTTAATAAAGATAAAAAAGTAGTAGTAATAGTAATAGGGCTTGTGGATATGTGGATAACCCTGTTTAAAGATGTAAAAACAGTCTATCTACATGTGGATAGACTGTGCGTAAAATAAGCTAAGTTATTCACACTATTCAGCTACTACTATTTTAAAATATCCTTAACTTCTTCAACGTGTTTTTGTAATTGAGTATCCGTTTTTAATAGCTTCGAAATTTTTTCGTGAGCATGGATTACTGTTGTATGATCGCGGCCACCAAATTCTTCACCTATTTTTGGCAAAGATGAGTCCGTAAGTTCACGTGATAAATACATCGCAATTTGGCGAGGGAATGCAACGGATTTTGTCCGTTTTTTTGCTTTGAAATCTTCTAATTTTACTTGATAGACGCCCCCAACAGCCTTTTGAATATCAGAAATAGAAATAATTCTAGGTATAGAGTTTGGAATAATATTTTTAAGCGCTTCAGCCGCTAAATCAGCATTCATATCTTTATTAATTAAAGATGAATAAGCTACAACTCGAATAAGTGCACCCTCTAGTTCACGAATATTTGAATCGATTTGATTTGCGATATAAAGCATAACTTCATTTGGTATATCAAGACCTTCTGCTTTTGCTTTTTTACGTAAAATTGCGATTCTAGTTTCTAAATCTGGTGGCGTAATGTCCGTAATTAACCCCCATTCAAAGCGAGAACGAAGGCGATCTTCTAAAGTTGGGATTTCTTTTGGTGGTCTATCGCTTGAAATCACAATTTGTTTACTTTCTTCATGTAACGCATTAAATGTATGGAAAAACTCTTCCTGTGTTTGTTCTTTTCCAGCAAGAAATTGAATATCATCTATCAATAAGACATCTACATTACGATATTTATTACGAAAATCGACAGCTTTATTATCACGAATTGAATTAATAAATTCATTTGTAAATTTTTCAGATGATAAATATACAACTTTTGCATTTGGGTTGTGTTCAATTACATAATGCCCAATTGCGTGCATTAAATGTGTTTTTCCAAGTCCAACGCCCCCGTAAATAAAGAGCGGATTATAGGCTTTAGCTGGTGCTTCAGCTACAGCTAAAGAAGCAGCATGTGCAAAACGATTACCAGAGCCAATAACAAATGTATCAAATGTATATTTTGGGTTTAACATACTCTGTGGTAAGTGATTAGACTCATCATGTGCGTGTTTTTGCTTAACAGAAGGGAGATCTATATCCTCTTCTGCCTGACTTTGGGGAATGATAAAACGAATAGCTAGTTTTGCCCCTGTTAAATCATAAAGTGTTTCGGAGATTAGTTCCGAATAATGAGATTCTAGCCAGTCACGAGCGAATTCATTTGGAGCTGTAATAGTTAATACATCTTTTTTTAAGTTATGAGCAGTTGTTGATTTTAACCAGGTTTCATAACTTGGCTTGCTTACCTTTTTTTCTAATTCTTTTAAGGCACTATTCCATAAATCAGAGATATTTTCCAAAGGTGTCCCTCCTTTACAAAGATGGTAAAAGAATAAGGTTGCGCAACAATTGTACAACCTGTAAATATTTCTAATGCATATTTATACGAAACGTATTTTAAAATATAAAAACGTCGTTAGTATCCGAGATAGAGTTTTCGACAAAATAACACATGTGGACAACTATTTACTCACATGTGATTTAAACTATCCACATGTTATACACAAATTGTGGATAAAATAAAGGTGTGGAAAACTTATTCAAAGTGAAAACACAACTATAATATCAAAAAAAAGCAGCTATAGCAATGAATTTAAGAAAGTTATCCACAAAATCAATACCTTGTGGAATAAACTTGTCCACAACACGATATACTGTGTAAAAGTAAAAAAAGAGTTTGTGGATACAAAAAAGAGAAAATATATTTATCCACAAGGAAATATAGGTACTGTGAAAAAGTTTGTGAATAGGTTAAAAATGAATATTTGATGAAAATTTCGAGAACCATTGACATTTTCCTATTTGATTTACTATAATTTATTAGACTGTCTTTAACAGATATTCCTCAGGGAGGTGTCATATAATGAAAAGAACTTACCAACCAAATAAACGTAAGCGCAGCAAAGTACATGGTTTCCGCAGCCGTATGAGCACAGCAAACGGACGTAAAGTGCTAGCAGCTCGTCGTCGTAAAGGAAGAAAAGTATTATCTGCGTAGACCACTGATCGTTCAGTGGTCTTTTTTTCTAATAATAATGAGTTTCCGCTGATGAAATACAGGAGTGTCAAATGATATGAAGAAAAAAAATCGTATAAAAAAGAATGATGAATTCCAGGCTGTTTTCCAAAAAGGACAATCGAATGCCAATCGCCAGTTTGTTGTATACAAATTAGATAAAGAAAAACAGCCGCATTTTCGCATTGGTCTTTCTGTTAGTAAGAAAATAGGAAATGCAGTAGTGCGTAATCGAATTAAGCGTATGATTCGCCAATCGATTATAGAATTAAAAGATGAGATAGATTCTGGAAAAGATTTTGTTATAATAGCAAGGAAGCCTTGTGCAGAGATGACATATGAAGAGTTAAAGAAAAGCTTAATTCATGTCTTTAAACGCTCTGGTATGAAAAGAATAAAAAAGTAGCGTAAGGAAATGAATTACACTATATACATACCGAAACAAGGAGGAGCAGGCTTTGAAAAAGAAAATAGGTTTATTAGCCATGGTTATTATGCTAATGGCAATTGCTACCGGCTGTAGTGAAACAAATCAACCGATTACACCGAAAAGCACTGGGATTTGGAATGAATATTTCGTATACCCGCTTTCTCAGTTAATCACGTATTTTGCAGAATTATTTGGTAGTAATTACGGTTTAGCAATCGTTGTTACAACTCTTATCATTCGTTTTGCATTATTACCATTAATGATTAAACAAACGAAGAGTACGAAAGCAATGCAGGCGTTACAACCAGAAATGGTGAAATTAAAAGAGAAATATAGTTCTAAAGATCAAGCAACACAGCAAAAACTACAACAAGAAATGATGCAGTTATATCAAAAGAATGGTGTAAACCCATTAGCAGGATGTTTACCAATATTTGTTCAGATGCCTATTTTATTCGCGTTTTATCATGCGATTATGAGAACAACAGCAATTAGTGAACATACATTTTTATGGTTCGATTTAGGACAGGCGGATCCGTTCTATATCCTTCCAATTGTTGCAGCTATTACGACGTTTATTCAGCAAAAGCTTGCAATGGCAGGAACGGCTGGACAAAATCCGCAAATGGCAATGATGATTTGGCTTATGCCAATTATGATTTTAGTCTTTGCAATTAACTTCCCAGCAGCACTATCATTGTACTGGGTAGTTGGTAATATCTTTGGTATCGCTCAAATGTATATGATCAAAGGGCCTGACATTAAGGCTAGTAAGGCAGGAGGATCAAGCAAGTGAGTATGATTACTGCTAAAGGACAAACAGTCGAGCTGGCAGTACAAGATGCTTTAAGACAATTAAATGCTTCGAAAGATCGAGTAGATATAAATATTATCGATGAGGGTAAGAGGGGGTTCCTAGGTTTATTTGGGAATCGCCCCGCTGTTGTAGAAGTTGTATTGAAAAAAGATCCAATCCAAGAATGTGAAGAATATTTAAAAAATGTTATTCAAAATATGGGTGTGGAAGTTGAGATTAGAAAAATTGTAAAAGGACGCGAAGTTGAATTTACAATTTCTGGTGAAAATATTGGTGTTTTAATTGGTAAAAGAGGGAATACGTTGAATTCTTTACAGTATTTAACAAAGCTTGTTGCGAACCGTAATACAAAGCAATATATTGGTATTACACTGGATGCTGAAAACTATCGTAGTAAAAGAAAAAATACGTTAGAATCTCTTTCCTATCGATTAGCAAAACAAGTAGTGAGTACGAAAAAAAGAGTTGTTCTAGAACCAATGCCTTCTTTCGAACGAAAAATTATTCACCAAGCATTATCTAATCATCAAAATATCATTACAACTTCTGAAGGAAAAGAACCACATCGGTATGTTGTAATATCTTCCAAGTGACCGGTTACTCAATTGAGTGCCGGTTTTTTTGAGGAGAAAATAAATGTGGATAACTAAAAAACACTAAACTTATCCACTGTGAATAAGTTTAGTGTTTTTTACATAAGGACATAATAAAATGAGTTATTATTCTTTTGTAGATAGGTTCGTTATGGTATCCTAATAATTTAGTGACGGAAAAAATTCATGTTGAAATAGAGATAAATAAGCAAGTGAGGTGAAAGGACATGGAATTTGATACAATTGCCGCAATTTCCACAGCACTTGGGGAAGGTGCAATTGCCATTGTTCGAGTAAGTGGGGATGATGCGATTGAGAAAGTCGATCGTATTTTTAAAGGGAAGGATTTAACACAGGTTTCTTCTCATACAATTCATTATGGTCATATTGTCGATTTAGATACAAATCAAGTTATTGAAGAAGTTATGGTGTCCATTATGCGTGCACCAAGGACTTTTACGCGTGAAAATATAGTAGAAATTAACTGTCATGGTGGACTTGTTTCGGTAAATAAAGTATTACAGCTTATTTTAGCGCAAGGAGTACGACTGGCAGAGCCTGGTGAATTTACAAAACGTGCTTTTTTAAATGGACGTATTGATTTGTCACAAGCAGAAGCTGTTATGGACTTAATCCGTGCGAAAACAGATCGTGCTATGAATGTAGCGATTAACCAAATGGAAGGCCGATTATCTAAATTAATCGGCCATCTGCGTCAAGAAATATTAGAAACATTAGCTCATATTGAAGTGAATATAGATTACCCAGAATATGATGATGTAGAAGAGATGACGCATAATATTTTAATTGAGAAAGCTACACATGTCCGTGCTGAAATTGCAAAGATATTAGAAACATCGAAGCAAGGAAAGATTTTACGTGAAGGCATTTCTACCGCGATTATCGGTAGACCTAACGTTGGGAAATCATCGCTATTAAATAGTCTTGTTCAGGAGAAAAAGGCAATTGTAACTGATATTGCAGGAACAACTCGTGATGTTATTGAAGAGTACGTTAATGTGCGTGGTGTACCACTTAAACTTATAGATACAGCCGGAATTCGTGAAACGGAAGATATTGTTGAACGAATTGGTGTAGAGCGTTCGAAGGAAATGATGAGCCAAGCAGACTTAGTGTTAATTGTAGTGAATTATAGCGAGGCTTTAACAAATGAAGATGAGGATCTATTCCGTGCCGTACAAGGAAAAGATTTCATTGTTATTGTAAATAAGACAGATTTACCGCAAGAAATTGATATGGAACGTGTTACAGATTTAGCGGTAGGAAATCGTGTTATTACAACATCTTTAATTGAGGAGCAAGGAATAGATGAGCTTGAAAAGGCGATAGCTGATTTATTCTTTGAAGGAACAATTGATTCTGCGGATATGACATATGTGTCTAATGCGAGACATATCGGATTATTAACACAAGCAGGAAGAACAATTAACGATGCAATTGAAGCGATAGAAAATGGTGTTCCGATTGATATGGTTCAAATTGATTTAACAAGAGCGTGGGAAATACTTGGTGAAATTACTGGTGATACTGTCCATGAAAGTTTAATTGACCAATTGTTCTCTCAATTTTGTTTAGGAAAATAAAGTAAAACTCTAATCAGAGATGATTTAGTAAGATAGAGGTTATTAGGAGGAATAAACAATGGGATACAATGCCGGTTCATATGATGTCATAGTAATCGGTGCAGGTCATGCAGGATGTGAAGCTGGTCTTGCGGCAGCACGAATGGGCTCAAAAACATTAATGTTAACAATTAACTTAGATATGGTAGCGTTCATGCCATGTAACCCTTCTGTTGGTGGACCAGCAAAAGGGATTGTTGTTCGTGAAATTGATGCATTAGGCGGAGAAATGGGACGCAATATTGATAAAACACATATTCAAATGCGTATGTTAAATACGGGTAAAGGACCAGCTGTACGCGCGCTTCGTGCACAAGCTGATAAATTCTCTTACCAGCATGAATTAAAGAAAACAATTGAAGAAACACCAAACTTAACGTTGTTTCAAGGTCTGGTAGAGCGTTTAATTATTGAAGATGATGTATGTAAAGGGGTAATTACGCAAGCTGGTGCTGAATACACAGCGAAAACAGTTGTAATTACAACGGGAACATTTTTACGTGGTGAGATTATTATGGGCGATTTAAAATATTCAAGTGGTCCAAATAATCAGCAACCATCTATTACATTATCTGAACACTTAGAGGAACTTGGTTTTGATCTTGTTAGATTTAAAACAGGTACACCTCCGCGTGTAAACAGTAATACGATTGATTATAGTAAAACAGAAATTCAACCAGGTGATGATAAGCCACGTGCTTTCTCTTTTGAAACGACAAAATTTATTATGGATCAAATTCCATGTTGGTTAACGTATACAAGTACAGAAACACATCGTTTAATAGATGAAAACTTACATCGCTCAGCTATGTATTCTGGTATGATTAAAGGAACAGGGCCTAGATATTGCCCTTCAATTGAAGACAAGGTAGTAAGATTTAATGATAAACCACGTCATCAAATTTTCTTAGAGCCAGAAGGACGTAATACACAAGAAGTATATGTACAGGGCTTATCGACGAGCTTACCAGAAGATGTACAGCGTGCAATGCTTAGAACAATTCCTGGCCTGGAAAATGTTGAAATGATGCGTACGGGTTATGCAATTGAATATGATGCGATCGTACCAACTCAACTATGGCCAACACTTGAAACGAAAAAAATTAAAAATTTATATACAGCAGGACAAATTAACGGAACTTCTGGTTACGAAGAAGCAGCAGGACAAGGGCTTATGGCTGGGATTAATGCAGCGTGTCGTTCTTTAGGTAAAAAAGAAGTTATTTTAGGTCGTGCTGATGCTTATATTGGTGTTTTAATTGATGACCTTGTAACGAAAGGTACAAATGAACCATATCGTTTATTAACGTCTCGTGCAGAATATCGCCTATTATTACGCCATGATAATGCTGACCTTCGTTTAACTGAAGTTGGTCGTGAAATTGGCTTAATTAAAGAAGATCGCTATGAGCGATTTACAAATAAAAAGTTACAAATTGAACAGGAGAAGGAACGGTTAGAGAGTATTTTTATTAAACCGCGTCCTGAAGTTCAAGAATTAATTCGTAGTATTGGCGGAAGTGAATTGAAAGATGGAATACGTGCAAGTGACTTATTACGTCGTCCAGAGGTGACATATGAGCATATTCATCTTTTAGTACCAAGTGAAGTAGCATTAAGTGATGAAATTACGGAACAAGTTGAAATTCAGACCAAGTACGAAGGATATATCGAGAAATCTTTACAGCAAGTAGAACGTATGAAGAAAATGGAAAACAAAAAAATTCCTGTGGATATTGATTATGATGCGATTTCTAGCCTTGCCTCAGAAGCAAGACAGAAATTGAAAGATGTTCGTCCGC
This sequence comes from Bacillus sp. FSL E2-8887, assembly GCF_038007205.1. Lineage (NCBI taxonomy): Bacteria > Bacillati > Bacillota > Bacilli > Caryophanales > Bacillaceae > Bacillus > Bacillus sp. FSL E2-8887. Next base: position 5,065,056 of record NZ_JBBOWS010000001.1, on the reverse strand, counting down.
TTTCAATGGGGCAAGCTTCACGTATTTCTGGTGTAAATCCAGCTGATGTTTCAATTTTGCTTATTTACATTGAACAAGGAAAAATTGCACGAGTATCGAACCAATAACATAGTAAGGAGATATTGCTAGATGAACATAGAACAATTTCAATCTATGCTAGAAGAGAAGGGTATTTCCCTCTCTTCTAGACAGTTAGAGCAGTTCGGAATCTATTTTGAAACATTAGTAGAGTGGAATGAAAAAATGAACTTAACGGCTATTACGGAGAAAGAAGAAGTATACTTAAAACACTTTTTTGATTCTGTTACAGCGGCTTTTTATTATGATTTTTCGAAACCATTTTCTATTTGTGATGTTGGAGCAGGAGCTGGATTCCCAAGTATCCCTTTAAAAATCTGTTTCCCGCACTTAAAAGTAACAATTGTAGATTCATTACAAAAACGTATTAATTTCTTAAATCACTTAGCGCAAAAGTTAGAATTAAGTGATGTTGCATTTTGTCATGATCGTGCTGAAACATTTGGAAAAAAAGAAGGTGTACGTGAAGCATACGATATCGTAATGGCACGTGCAGTTGCACGTCTTTCTGTATTAAGTGAGCTATGTTTACCACTTGTAAAAGTAGGGGGAACATTCATTGCAATGAAAGGTGCAGCGGCGAACGAAGAAATCGAAAATGGCAAATATGCTTTAGAGGTACTTGGCGGAGAATTGAAAGAAATGTCTACGTTCCAATTACCGTTTGAAGAAAGCGAGCGTAATATTTTATTAATCGAGAAAAAGCGCAAGACACCAAAGAAATATCCACGCAAACCGGGAACGCCCAATAAATTACCTATTGAAAAATAAATCTTATTAGACGTAAGATTAAATTATATAAATGAAAACGTAAATGTTTCATAGGAAACATTTTATGTAGAACAGTCAATAGGCCTAAAAGGTGGTGGAATATGTATGAAAAATACGTTTTCTCGTTTATTTGGCTTTGGAGATAAAGAGAGCGAATTCGAATTACAAGACGAAAGCCATGAAGAAATAGCTAAAAAGGTATATGAAGAAATCCAGGAAATTCCGATAGTAAACATTACCCCTAACCGTTATCAACCACGAACAGTTTTTGACGATGCACGTATTGAGGAGCTAGCATTAACGATTCGTACGCATGGGCTTATCCAGCCGATTGTTGTGAGACAGTATGAGGATGATAAGTACGAGATTATTGCCGGGGAAAGGCGTTTCCGCGCAGCAACAAAGTTAGGGTGGGAAAAAGTTCCTGCAATAATAAAGAATTTAAATGATACTGAGACTGCTTCTGTAGCGTTAATTGAAAATTTGCAACGTGAGGAATTAACAGCAATTGAGGAAGCTGTGGCATATCAAAAGCTGATTGAGTTACATAATTTAACACAAGAAGCATTGGCACAACGACTTGGAAAAGGACAATCGACAGTCGCAAATAAATTGCGATTATTAAAATTGCCTGAAGAAATCAAAAGTGCATTATTAGAAAAAAGTATTACAGAACGGCATGCTCGCGCCCTTATTCCTTTGAAGAATGAGGAATTACAACTGAAGGTTTTACAAGAGATTGTGGAGAAGCAATTGAATGTAAAGCAAACAGAAGAACGAATTGCAAAGTTATTAGAAGAAGTAAAACCAAAGCGCAAAGCGAAGCAAAAAGCAGTAAGTCGAGATGCGAGAATTGCTATGAACACGATTAGACAATCATTACAAATGGTTGCTAATAGTGGTTTGAATGTTAATTCTGCGGAAGAAGAGTTTGATGAATACTATCAAATTACGATTAAAATTCCGAAGAAAAAATAATTACGTGCTAGAGACCTTATCCTATTGGAGAGGTCTCTTTTACTATATTTTCTTGTTAAAGCAAGAAGGAGTTTAGAAATAAATTTTGAAGTTTAATAAGGACGTAAAAGAAAAACTTTTATTTCATGTTACAATAAACGTAATTGTTTCTAGAATAAGAAAGAAAGGTTGAAAGTAGGTGACATCATGGGAAAAATCATTGCTATTGCTAATCAAAAAGGCGGTGTTGGAAAAACAACAACATCCGTTAATTTAGGGGCTGGATTGGCACAAGTAGGAAAAAAAGTCCTTCTCGTAGATATTGATGCTCAAGGAAATGCAACGACTGGTGTAGGGATTGAAAAGTCTGAATTAGATCAATGTATTTATAATGTTCTTGTAGAAGATGCAGATGTTCAAGGTGCCATACGGAAAACCGCAACTGAAAACTTAGATGTTCTACCCGCTACAATTCAATTGGCTGGTGCTGAAATTGAATTGGTACCAACCATTTCCCGGGAAGTACGCTTGCAAAGAGCGTTACAGCCGATTCGTGATGAATATGAGTATATTATTATTGACTGTCCCCCATCCTTAGGGTTATTAACGATTAATGCATTAACAGCAGCAGATTCTGTTATTATTCCTGTACAGTGTGAATATTACGCGCTGGAAGGGTTAAGTCAGCTATTAAATACAGTTCGACTTGTGCAAAAGCATTTAAATAAAAATTTAGCAATTCAAGGTGTATTGTTAACGATGTTGGATGCTCGTACAAATTTAGGAATTCAAGTTATAGATGAAGTGAAAAAATACTTTAGAGATAAAGTATATCGTTCGATTATTCCTCGTAATGTTCGCTTAAGTGAGGCACCAAGTCATGGAAAACCAATTATGCAGTATGACGCTAAATCAAGAGGAGCAGAAGTATATTTAGATTTAGCAGAGGAAGTGATTGCAGGTGGCTAAGGGATTAGGAAGAGGAATCAACGTGTTTTTTCCAGATTTAGATGTGAAAGAAGAAGAAACAATTCAGGAGATTATAGTAACTGAATTAAGGCCGAATCCATATCAACCACGTAAATATTTCAATAAAGAAGCGATTCAGGAATTAGCGGCTTCTATTAAAGAGCACGGTATATTGCAACCTTTAATTGCTCGAAAGAGTATTAAAGGATATGAAATAGTTGCAGGTGAAAGAAGATATCGTGCTGCTAAAGAGGCCGGACTTGAGAAAGTGCCTGCTGTCGTAAGGCAATTAAATGAGCAGCAAATGATGGAATTTGCTTTGCTTGAAAACTTACAACGAGAAGATTTAAATCCTATGGAAGAGGCAATGGCATATCAGATGTTAATGAACGAGCTAAATGTAACACAAGAACAATTAGCAAAACGTCTTGGTAAAAGCAGGCCTTATATCGCAAATTATACTCGTTTGTTAAGCCTCCCTTCATTCGTTCAAGATATGATTGCAAACGGTCAACTTTCAATGGCTCATGGAAGAACTTTACTTACAATAAAAGATGAAGAACAGTTGAAATCTTTATTGAAGCGAATTGAAAAAGAAGGACTGAACGTTCGCCAATTGGAACAAATTGTCCAGGAAATTAATCAACGTGTTTCACGTGAAACACAACAAGTGAAAAAAGAAAGAAATATATTTTTTGTAGAGCGCGAAACGTTTTTAAGAGAAAAGTTTGGTACGGATGTAAAAATTAAAGAAACGAAAAAAGAAAAAGGTAAAATCGAAATCGAATTTTTTAATAAAGAAGATTTAAATCGAATTTTAGAATTATTATCAAAGGGAAATTAAAAAGCAAACCATCTTATTGTTTATAGATGGTTTGCTTTTTTTAATGCAGATAATTTTTGATCGGTTTCTTTTATACTTTGTGCAATTACATCGGCCATCTTCATAACTAAACTTAGTCTTGTATTTTGAAGTACGAAAAACTCCATGAAACCATTTAAATTTACGATGCCATGAATATGCAAATCACCAATTTCAGGTAATTTCTTATTCATCGCAGCTCCAGGTTTACTGGGGCCCTTTCCAGTAGTTATAGAACCGATACTTTGAGATTTTCCTAAACATGCATCAACAGCAATAATAAATGAAGTAGGATTTTCTTTCTGTATATTCTGAATTTTTTCCTCTAGATTTAGTGCATGTATTGGTTCGTCTAGTGTGCCGAATACTTGAAGGTTTTTGATTTCAATTTGTTCTAGTTTAGTACCAACTAATGGACCAAGTGCATCACCGGTGGAACGGTCTGTTCCGATACAAACGAGAATGAGTGGCATATTAGTCTTAATGGGAATATGGGAAAGTAAGAAATTACTGATTGTCTCAGAGGCTTCTAAGTCATGATGCATAACATTTTGAGTTTCTTTTTCAAAAAAAGGTAAGCGAAAACTTCTAATATTCATGAAGCACCCATCCTTTTAATAAATTTTCACAATATGTTATATGGTGTGTGAAATGGAAAATTATAAGTGCATACTTTTTACAAACTGTGAATGAAAATGGAAATAATAGTACTAGTATATATATATTCGTTTCATTTTATACCTGAATGGAAGTTAACAAATGGAATTAAAGTCATAAATTTTTTTCAGAAATCAGAGAGAGTTCTGATACAATAATAAGGATAACTAAAAAGAAATTTTAGCTAGAGAGGTAGAGGGACATGGATTTAGCGTTGAAATGGTTTGAGTCCATTGATTGGACGAATATAGGTGTGAAGTCACTAAAAATAATCGTTATTTTAATACTTGGTGCAATCGTTGTGCGAGTTGCAAGGGCAATTGTACGAAATGCGTTTCGTATGGGAAGCCGTTCGCCGATTCAAATTTCAGAACGTCGTACAGTTACGGTAGCGAAGTTGCTTGAAAATATTGTGGCATACGTTGTTATGTTCATTATGTTAATTGCGATTTTAGGTGTGTTTGATATTAATGCATCAGGTCTATTAGCCGGTGCTGGGGTAATTGGTTTAGCAGTCGGTTTTGGTGCACAAAGTTTAGTTAAAGATGTTATTACAGGATTATTTATTTTGTTAGAGGATCAATTTTCAGTAGGTGATTATGTAAGAATAGGGCAATTTGAAGGAACTGTTTTGGAAATTGGACTACGTACAACGAAGATGAAAAGCTGGACAGGTGAAATTCATATAATACCAAATGGTAGTATTGTACAAGTAACGAACTTTTCCGTTAGTAATAGTGTAGCATTTGTTGATGTATCTATTTCTTATGAAAGTGATATAGTACGAGCGGAGCAAGTTATTGAAGATTTATTAGTAGAATTACCAGGAAAATATGAGAAAATGGTAACAACACCTCAATTGCTAGGTGTTCAAACATTGGCAGCGTCTGAAGTTGTATTACGTGTTATTGCTGAAGTTGAGCCGATGCAGCATGCAGTTATTGCGAGGGCTCTTCGCAAAGAGATTAAAAATCGTCTTGATTTACATGGGATTGAAATTCCATACCCACGTATGGTTTTATATAGTCGCGAAGAATTAGTTAGTGAAAAAGCAATTTAATAGTGGGAGGGATTTAGAGAATGGAGCAAAAGCAATATAACTTGTACGATGTTGTGGAAATGAAGAAAGCCCATCCATGTGGTGAAAATCGCTGGAAGATTATTCGTATGGGAATGGATATCCGCGTTAAGTGCGAGGGGTGTGACCATTCGGTAATGATTCCTCGAAGAGAGTTTGATCGCAAGGTAAAAAAAATACTTGTGAAGCACGAAGAATAGTGAAAAAGCAACGGCTGCAGTAGACAGCTGTTGCTTTTTTTCATTTGGTGGAAACTTGTCATTTTTTTCGTTACTATCTATAATGATGAAAGATTGAGACATAGGAGTGAAAAATATGGGATTAACGGCTGGGATTGTTGGATTACCTAACGTAGGTAAGTCCACTTTATTTAATGCAATTACACAAGCAGGAGCAGAATCTGCGAACTATCCATTCTGTACAATCGATCCAAACGTAGGGATTGTAGAAGTACCAGATGAGCGTTTAAATAAATTAACGGAATTAGTAGAACCGAAAAAAACTGTTCCGACTGTATTTGAATTTACCGATATTGCAGGTATCGTAAAAGGTGCGAGTAAAGGTGAAGGGTTAGGAAATAAATTCTTATCTCACATTCGTCAAGTAGATGCAATTTGCCAAGTTGTTCGTTGTTTTGAAGATGAAAATATTACGCACGTTTCAGGAAAAGTAGATCCAATTGATGACATTGAAACAATTAACTTAGAACTAATCTTAGCGGATTTGGAATCTGTTGATAAGCGTATCGAACGAGTTGCGAAGTTAGCAAGACAAAAAGATAAAGAAGCTGTATATGAGCATGAAATTTTAGTTCGTTTAAAAGAAGCTTTTGAAGAGGGAAAACCAGCTCGTACTGTTGAATTTACAGAAGAGCAAATGAAGATTGTTAAAGGCCTTCATTTACTTACAACGAAAGAAATGCTATACGTAGCAAACGTAAGTGAAGATGATATTATGGATCCTTCTGACAATAAATATGTACAAATGGTAAAAGAATTTGCAGCAAATGAAAATTCTCAAGTAATCGTTGTATGTGCAAAAATCGAAGAAGAAATCGCTGAGCTAGACGAGGAAGAGAAAAAAGTATTCCTTGAAGAACTAGGCATTCAAGAATCTGGTTTAGATCAATTAATTCGTGCTGCATATGATTTATTGGGACTTGCTACTTACTTCACAGCTGGTGTGCAAGAAGTACGTGCATGGACGTTTAAACAAGGTATGAAAGCACCACAATGTGCTGGTGTTATTCATACGGACTTTGAACGTGGATTTATTCGTGCGGAAACAGTTTCTTATACTGATTTAATGACAAATGGTTCTATGACAGCTGCAAAAGAAGCTGGAAAAGTACGTTTAGAAGGAAAAGAGTATATCGTAAAAGACGGAGATGTTATGCACTTCCGCTTCAACGTTTAATTTAATATTTCCTAGGAAAAATAAAGATATGAGCTTGGCAAATATATTATGTGTTTGCCAAGTTTTTTACGTATTGGTGAGTTGATTCATATAACTTACTATGATATAATCTAAACTCGTGAGTAATTACTATAAATTAATTGCTCCTTGCCCATTATGGGCCGTTTAGACCAAAAGGAGGTGAAAGTGTAATGAGAAAGTACGAAATTATGTACATCATTCGTCCTGGCGTTGAAGAAGAAGCTCAAAAAGCTTTAGTTGAACGTTTTGCAGGTGTTTTAACAAACAATGGTGCAGAAATCATTAACACGAAAGAGTGGGGTAAGCGTCGTTTAGCTTACGAAATCAACGACTTACGTGAAGGTTTCTACATGATCTTAAACGTGAACTCTAACTCAGAGGCGATTAACGAATTCGACCGTTTAGCTAAGATCAACGAAGATATCCTTCGTCATATCGTTGTTAAAGAAGAAGAAAAATAATTGATATATAAGGGAGAGTGGTTCGATTGATGAATCGTGTTATCCTCGTTGGTCGTTTAACTAAGGACCCTGACTTACGTTACACGCCCAATGGTGTTGCAGTAGCTACTTTTACGTTAGCTGTGAATCGCGCATTTGCGAATCAACAAGGTGAGCGTGAAGCTGACTTTATTAATTGTGTAATATGGCGTAAACAAGCAGAAAACGTGGCAAATTATTTGAAAAAAGGTAGCTTAGCAGGCGTAGACGGACGTCTTCAAACTCGTAATTACGATGGACAAGATGGTAAACGTGTATATGTAACAGAAGTTCTTGCGGAGAGCGTACAATTTTTAGAGCCGCGTAATGGCGGTGGGGAGCAACGTGGTTCATTCAATCAGCAACCATCAGGAGCTGGTTTCGGTAACCAAAGCTCTAACCCATTTGGTCAATCTAGTAATTCAGGTAACCAAGGTAACCAAGGTAACTCTGGATTTACGAAGAATGACGATCCATTTTCGAATGTTGGTCAACCGATTGACATTTCGGACGACGATTTACCATTTTAATGGTGTGAATCGGCTATTTTTAACAAAGAATGGAGGGAATAGACATGGCAGGACGCAAAGGTGGACGTGCGAAGCGTCGTAAGGTGTGTTTCTTCACATCTAACGGCATCACTCGCATTGACTATAAAGATGTTGATTTATTAAAACGTTTCGTTTCTGAGCGCGGTAAAATTTTACCTCGTCGTGTAACAGGAACAAGCGCGAAATACCAACGCAAACTTACAGTTGCAATTAAACGTGCTCGTCAAATGGCACTTTTACCATATGTTGGTGAATAATAGCGTATGAAATGCACAGTAGAGTCGGACTCTACTGTGCATTTTGCTATGCTTTTCTTTTTTTGAAAGAGAGGTTAGATGATGAAGAATACGAAATTTATTACTGAGGGTGCAGCACTGTTAGCGATATATGCAATGTTATTGCTTATATCTATGTATGTTCCAATTTTAGGTACAGTTGTAACGTTTGCGTTGCCATTGCCATTTATATTGCTAACGATAAGATATAGATTATCTAACGCCTTTATAGTTTTTACTGCGGCGCTTTTTATTACTGTTATTGTCAGTCAGCCGATGAACCTAGTAAAGACAACTATGTTTGGATTGATAGGTATCGTTTTAGGATATATGTATAAAAAACGAAAAAAGCCGGTAGAAACTTTAATGGCGGGGACGCTTGTGTACTTAATTGGTATTATGCTCATTTATGTTGCGAGTATAAAGTTTTTTAACATAGATTTAATGAAGCAAATGCAAAATATGTTTAATGAAAGTATGGCGCAAAGTGAAAAGATAGTTACTGCTGCGGGTATGCCTATTAGTAAAGAGCAAAAAGAATTATTTACACAATTTAATGATGTGTTACAAACGTTATTCCCAAGTTTGCTTGTAATGGTTTCTGTATGTTTTTCTTGGATTACAGTTATGATATCAGGTAGTGTTTTGAGAAAACTAAAGCATGACGTTATACCTTGGCCTAAATTTAAAGATATACAATTACCAAAGAGTATTGTTTGGTATTACGTTATATTTATTTTGCTATCAACTTTTATAAAAGTAGAACCGACATCATATTTACATATGGTATTTTCTAATTTATATGTCATATTTGCTTTACTACTAGTACTGCAAGGTCTGACATTTATCGCTTTTATAGCGCATAGCAAAGGTTTTACGAAAGGTGTTCCTATTATTAGTTTTATTGTCTGCATGTTTATTCCGATGATGTTTCCTCTTGTAACAATCTTAGGTATAATTGATTTAGGGATTTCATTGCGTTCTAAAATAGGGGAATAAAATAATATTCCTTACACTATTTTAATTTGTTTAACTAACTGGAAAGTGAGTTAGTTTTACTTTATAGGAGTTGTATACATGCCTGAATTTTATAAGAAACAGTGGTTTTTATATCCTGTTTACGTATTGGCATTTTTTGTATTCGTGCTAATTTCACTCCTCTGTTACTTTCATTTAATTATGGGGATATCAGCCTTCTTTATCTTTTGTATTGTACTTTTTTTCGTTATACGATTCGAACTTACTTTTCAAAGGAATTTTGAAAAACATACGACAGATATGATTACAAGGGTAAAGAAAGTGAGTAATGAAGCATTTAACCAAATGCCAATTGGTATTTTGTTATACAATAAGGATTATGGGATTGATTGGGCGAATCCTTATTTATCATCATGTTTGGGGCAGCATGCATTAGCTGGTTGGCACCTTTACGATGTATCAGAAACATTACTCCTTTTTATTAAGGGGGAAACTTCTGACGATATAGTTTCTTTAAATAATCGTAAGTTTCGTGTTTTTGTAAGGAAAGAAGAAAAACTAATTTATTTCTTTGATGTAACGGAACAAACAGAAATTGAAAAGATGTATGAAGATCAACGCACTGTTTTAGCTGTTATTTATTTAGATAACTATGATGAAGTTACACAAGGATTAGATGACCAATTACGTACGAATATAACAAGTCTTGTGACGTCACGTCTAAATGAATGGGCTGTTAAGTATGGTGCATATTTGAAACGTGCATCTTCAGAAAGATTCTTCGTTGTACTAAATGAAAGTATTTTAGCGCAAATGGAGAAAGGGAAATTTAGTATTTTGGATCAAGTGCGTGAAGAAACATCAAAAAGGAATATACCACTTACATTAAGTGTTGGTGTTGGCTCAGGTGATTTACCTTTATCAGAGCTTGGAGCGATGGCCCAATCTGGTTTAGACCTTGCATTAGGACGAGGAGGAGACCAAGTAGCTATTAAACAAGCAACGGGTAAAGTTAAGTTTTACGGTGGTAAGACGAATCCGGTTGAAAAGCGTACTCGTGTACGTGCTAGGGTTATTTCGCATGCATTAAAGGATTTAGTATTAGAAAGCAGTAATGTCATTATAATGGGGCATAGAGCTCCTGATATGGATGCGATTGGTGCAGCGATTGGTATTTTAAAGGTAGCTCAATTAAATGAGCGCAAAGGATATATTGTATTAGATGAAAATGATTCTGATAAAGGAATCAAACGTTTGATGGATAAAGTGAAACAAAATGAAGAGTTATGGTCACATTTTATTACACCAGGGCAAGCGATGGAATTTGCAAATGATGATTCATTACTTGTTGTTGTTGACACGCATAAACCTTCAATGGTGATGGAGGAAAAACTGTTACACAAGATTGAAAATGTAGTAGTTATTGACCATCATCGCCGCGGGGAAGATTTCATTGAAGATCCATTACTTGTTTATATGGAGCCATACGCTTCTTCAACGGCAGAGCTTGTTACAGAATTACTTGAGTATCAACCGAAAAATTTAAAGATGACAATGTTAGAAGCAACGGCATTGTTAGCTGGTATTATTGTTGATACAAAAAGTTTTACATTCCGTACAGGCGCTCGTACATTTGATGCCGCTTCTTATTTACGCTCGCATGGCGCAGACACTGTACTTGTACAAGAGCTTTTAAAAGAAGATATGGGTCAGTATTTACGAGTTGCAAAAGCCATTAAAAATGCGTACATTTATAAAAATGGAATTGCGATTGCTAAAGTTGATGGTGATGAATATTATGACCAAGTACTTATTGCACAATCAGCAGACACATTATTGACAATGACAGGTATCATTGCATCGTTTGTTATTGCAAAACGTGGAGAAAATTTCATTGGAATTAGTGGTAGATCTTTAGGTGAATTGAATGTACAGCTAATTATGGAGAATTTAGGAGGTGGCGGGCACTTAACAAATGCAGCCACACAAATGAAAAATGTTACAGTAGATGAAGCGGAGGAGAAGCTTCGATTTGTTATTGATGACTATTTACAGGGAGGCACACAATCATGAAAGTAATTTTTCTAAAAGACGTAAAAGGTAAAGGTAAAAAAGGAGAAATAAAAAACGTACCAGACGGTTATGCAAATAATTTCTTACTAAAACAGGGGTTAGCTGCCGAAGCGACAAACAGCAGTATGAAAACTTTAGATGCTCAAAAGCGCAAAGAGGAAAAAGATGCAGCAGCAGAAGTTGAGAATGCAAAAGAGCTGAAAGAAACATTAGAGAAATTAACTGTAGAAGTAAAGGCGAAATCTGGAGAAGGTGGCCGCTTATTTGGTTCTATCACGAGTAAACAAATTGTAGATTTAATGCAAAAGTCACACAAGATTAAACTTGATAAACGTAAATTTGAAATGGATGATGCAATCCGTGCATTAGGTTATACAAACGTCAATGTGAAATTGCATCCGCAAGTAACAGCAACAGTAAAAGTTCATGTTAGTGAACAATAAAAATAAATTAAGCAAGGAGGATTGCGCATGAGTGATGTAATGGCTGATCGTACCCCTCCGCATAATATAGAAGCTGAGCAGGCAGTCTTAGGTGCCATATTAATTGATCAGGATGCGTTAACGTCAGCATCGGAACTATTGGTACCTGACTCATTTTATCGAACGAAACATCAAAAGATTTTTGAAGTCATGCTTGGGTTGTCTGATAAGGGAGAACCAATCGACTTAGTAATAATGACATCAGCGATGGCTGATCAAGGATTACTAGAAGAAGTTGGTGGGGTTTCTTATCTAGCAGAGTTAGCAGAAGTTGTTCCAACAGCTGCTAACGTAGAATATTATGCACGCATCATCGCTGAAAAGGCACTTTTACGTCGTTTAATTCGAACGGCGACTCATATTGTATCGGATGGATACGAGCGAGAAGATGATGTGGATGGCCTTTTAAATGAGGCTGAGAAAAAAATATTAGAAGTATCTCACCAAACAAATGCAAAAGCATTCCAAAACATTAAAGATGTTCTTGTAGATGCTTATGATAAAATTGAACTTTTGCATAATCAAAAGGGTGAAGTTACCGGGATACCAACTGGATTTACTGAATTAGATAAGATGACCGCAGGTTTTCAGCGAAATGATTTAATCATCGTGGCAGCGCGTCCATCGGTAGGGAAAACTGCATTTTCACTAAATATCGCACAAAACGTAGCGACGAAAACTGATGAAAATGTAGCGATTTTTAGTTTAGAGATGGGCTCTGATCAGCTTGTTATGCGTATGCTTTGTGCAGAAGGAAATATTGATGCACAAAGACTTCGTACCGGTTCATTAACTTCTGATGATTGGGCGAAATTAACAATGGCGATGGGTAGCCTTTCTAATGCTGGTATATATATTGATGATACACCAGGGATTAAAGTAAATGAGATTCGAGCAAAATGTCGTAGATTAAAGCAAGAGCAAGGTCTTGGGATGGTTTTGATTGACTATTTACAGCTTATTCAAGGAAGTGGGAAATCAGGAGAAAACCGTCAGCAGGAAGTATCTGAGATTTCTCGTACATTAAAAGGGATTGCACGTGAATTGCAAGTACCTGTTATTGCCTTGTCGCAGTTATCTCGTGGTGTAGAATCTCGTCAAGATAAACGTCCGATGATGTCTGACATTCGTGAATCAGGAAGTATCGAGCAGGATGCTGACATTGTAGCCTTCCTATATCGTGAAGATTACTATGATCGTGAAACAGAAAATAAAAATACAATTGAAATTATCATTGCAAAGCAACGTAATGGTCCGGTAGGTTCAGTAGAGCTTGCGTTTGTTAAGGAATTTAATAAATTCGTCAACTTAGAACGCCGCTTTGAGGATGGACATGCACCGCACGCATAAAGGCAGTATAAAAAAGAAACACATTTCTTATAATAAGATGTGTTTCTTTTTTTTTATATGAAAGATAGGGCTTTCATAAGGTGAATATGTAATTCTTACGAACGAAAACGTTTTTCGATAAAAAAATGTTCGCTTTTTGGTTGACTTCTCTTTCTGTTTTGGTACAATTATATTGTTTGAATAGATCGTTTGAAAATTGCGGAGGTGCTTTAATAATGTCTTCAGTAGTAGTTGTAGGAACACAATGGGGCGACGAAGGAAAAGGTAAAATCACTGATTTTCTTTCTGAGCATGCGGAAGTAGTTGCAAGATATCAAGGTGGAAATAACGCGGGACATACAATTGTTTTCGGTGGAGTTAAATATAAATTACACTTAATTCCATCTGGTATTTTCTATAAAGAGAAAATTTGTGTAATCGGAAATGGCTTAGTAGTAGATCCGAAAGCATTACTTGAAGAGTTGAAATACTTACACGATCGTGGTGTAAGTATTGATAATTTACGTGTAAGTAACCGTGCGCACGTTATTTTACCTTATCACTTAAAACAAGATGAATTAGAAGAAGCGAGTAAAGGTGATAACAAGATTGGTACAACGAAAAAAGGTATCGGTCCTGCATATATGGATAAAGCTGCTCGTATTGGTATCCGTATGGCTGATCTTTTAGACCGTGAAGCATTTAAAGAGAAGCTTGAGCGTAATTTAGTGGAGAAAAATCGTTTGTTTGAAAAAATGTACGATACAGAAGGTTTCAGCGTAGAAGAAATCTTTGAAGAGTACTTCGAATACGGACAACAAATCGCACATTACGTATGCGATACATCTGTCGTATTAAATGATGCACTAGATAACAATAATCGTGTATTATTTGAAGGTGCACAAGGTGTTATGCTTGATATCGACCACGGTACGTACCCGTTCGTTACATCTTCTAACCCAATTGCTGGTGGTGTAACAGTTGGAACTGGAGTTGGTCCTGCGAAAGTTACTCGCGTTGTAGGTGTATGTAAAGCATATACAAGCCGTGTTGGTGATGGTCCATTCCCTACTGAACTTAATGATGAAATCGGTCACCAAATTCGTGAAGTTGGTCGTGAATACGGAACAACAACGGGTCGTCCACGCCGTGTAGGTTGGTTCGATAGCGTTGTTGTAAGACATGCACGTCGTGTTAGTGGTTTAACAGATTTATCATTAAACTCTATCGATGTATTAACAGGTATTCCAACTGTTAAAATTTGTGTTGCTTACAAATGCAATGGCGAAGTTATCGATGAAGTTCCAGCTAACTTAAACATTTTAGCGAAATGTGAGCCTGTATATGAAGAGCTTCCAGGTTGGACAGAAGATGTTACTGCTGTGAAATCATTGGATGAGCTTCCTGAAAATGCAAGAAAATACGTAGAGCGTGTTTCTGAATTAACAGGAATCCAATTATCTATGTTCTCGGTTGGACCAGATCGTAATCAAACAAATATCGTTCGTAACGTATACGAAGCTTAATTGATATAAAAAATTGATTTTTTTAAGAAAAAACTCATATTTTTATGAGTTTTTTCTTATTTTTTATAAAAAAATAAAAAAGGTATTGCAAAAATGAAAGACATCATGTTATGATATGTCTTGTCGTCACGAAAATATGACGTTGGTGAGTATGAGCCATTAGCTCAGTTGGTAGAGCATCTGACTTTTAATCAGAGGGTCGAAGGTTCGAATCCTTCATGGCTCACCATTTTATTTTTCGTGGCCCGTTGGTCAAGTGGTTAAGACACCGCCCTTTCACGGCGGTAACACGGGTTCGAATCCCGTACGGGTCATGTTTTTTTTATGTTCATTTTTGGTCCCGTGGTGTAGTGGTTAACATGCCTGCCTGTCACGCAGGAGATCGCCGGTTCGACCCCGGTCGGGACCGCCACTTTTGTTTATACCACCATTAGTGGTTTTATATATAGTTTTGGCTCGGTAGCTCAGTCGGTAGAGCAGAGGACTGAAAATCCTCGTGTCGGCGGTTCGATTCCGTCCCGAGCCACTCTCAGGATATTAAGTGGGCCCACTTAATATCCTTTTTATTTTGTCCAGTTTTACAAATGTGGGTAGTTATTTTACAATAGAATGAGGAGCCTCTAGCAGTTGAAGCTAGAGGTTTTTCTATAGATCGTATAGGATTCCGTGTAAAAGTGGATGATACATGAGTCTATGAGAATAGAGGAGAAATACTTAGACTAAGATTGTTGTCATATAGGAACATACTATAGAAACACCAATATGTTTGAGGATTATTGATCATATTTTTATAAGGAGGAAATAGACGATGATGGGAAAGAAAATTTTAGTAGTTGATGATGAAAAGCCAATTGCGGATATTTTGAAGTTCAACCTAGAAAAAGAAGGTTTTGAAATTGTAATGGCGCATGATGGTGATGAGGCGATTGAAAAAGCAAATGAAGAACAGCCAGATATGGTTTTATTAGATATTATGTTACCGGGAAAAGACGGTTTAGAGGTATGTCGTGAAATACGTAAAAGCTCAGAAATGCCAATTATTATGCTTACAGCAAAAGACTCTGAAATTGATAAAGTATTAGGGCTTGAGCTTGGAGCAGATGATTATGTAACGAAGCCATTTAGTACGAGGGAGTTACTTGCTCGTGTGAAAGCGAATTTACGTCGCCATCAGCAGGGTGGTGCTGCAGAGAAAGAAGAAAATACCGAAATGGTTATTGGACCAATCGTTATCAATTCGAACGCTTATAGTGTAACAAAGCGTGAAGAAAGCATTGAGCTTACACATCGTGAATTTGAATTACTACATTATTTAGCGAAGCATTTAGGTCAAGTTATGACTCGTGAACATTTATTACAAACAGTTTGGGGTTATGATTATTTTGGAGATGTACGTACAGTAGACGTAACAGTACGTCGTTTACGCGAAAAAATTGAAGATAATCCAAGTCATCCTACTTTAATTGTAACTAGACGTGGGGTAGGGTATTACTTGCGTGACCCAGAACAGGAATAGTATATGAAGAAAGTTGGTTTTTTTCAATCTATTCATTTAAAATTTGTGCTCATATATATGCTGTTAATATTAATAGCAATGCAAGTAATTGGTGTATATTTCGTCAGGGAATTAGAAAAAAGCCTTGTAAAAGGCTTTCAAGATTCCTTAACGCAGCAAACAAATCTACTTTCTTATAACCTGAAGCAAGAGTTTGTAAAAGAACGTCCTAAAACAGAATCAGTAGATAAAGCTATTAATGATTCGATTCAAAAATTTGCATCAGATCGTAAGAAAGATATTCAAGAAGTAAGTGTAATTGATTCTACTAAAAAATTAATGGCAATTTCAGACGGGTCTAAGCAAAATAAGGTAGGAAGAACGTCAGCAGATACAGCTGTACAACGGGTAATGGTACAAAAGAAACCAGAGTCAAAGATTGAGAAAGATGGAAATACAGGTCATCGAGTTCAAGTTATGATTACCCCTATTCTAAAAGATCCAGGCGGAGAGGTACTTGGTGTCATTCATATCGTTGCATCTATGGAAGATGTGTATAAACAAATGAAGGACATCAACCAAATTTTCGCAACGGGTACAGTAATTGCTTTATTAGTAACAGCTGTACTTGGAATTTTATTGGCTCAAACAATTACGAGACCAATTTCAGATATGCGAAGACAAGCAATTGAAATGGCGAAAGGAAATTATTCGCGAAAAGTAAAGGTGCATAGTCACGATGAGATTGGACAATTAGCATTATCTTTTAACAATTTATCTAAAAAATTACAACAAGCTCGTTCCTCCACAGAAAGTGAAAGACGAAAATTATCATCCGTTTTATCACATATGACAGATGGAGTAATTGCTACTGATCGAAAAGGGGATATCATTTTATTAAATGATCCTGCGGAAAAGATGTTAAATGTTTCGCGTGAAACGGCGCTAGATCAATCAGTTTTAGAAGTGCTAGGAATACAAGAAGAATTTACACTGGATCATTTATATGAAGAGCCGGATTCAGTTTTATTAGATTTTAGTACGAGAAATGAACCATATATTTTACGTGCTAGTTTCTCTGTTATTCAAAAAGAAACAGGGAAGGCAAATGGTTTAATTGCTGTATTATATGATGTAACAGAGCAGGAGCGGATAGAACAAGAGCGCCGTGAGTTTGTTGCGAACGTATCTCATGAGTTAAGAACGCCGTTAACAACGATGCGCAGTTACTTAGAAGCACTTACTGATGGAGCATGGCAAGATCCCAATATTGCACCGCAATTTTTAACAGTTACACAAGAAGAAACGGAAAGAATGATCAGGCTTGTAAATGCATTGTTACAACTATCTAAACTAGATAGTACAGAACATCGCTTAATGAAGGAATGGGTTGACTTTACTGATTTCTTTAATAACGTTATCGATCGTTTTGAAATGTCTAAAGAGCAAAATGTAAGCTTCAAACGATCTTTCTCTAAAAAATCTCGATTTATTGATATGGATACAGACAAAATTACACAAGTTTTATATAACATTATTTCCAATGCACTAAAATATTCGCCAGAAGGTGGTACAGTAACATATCGCCTACGTGACCGCGGGGAGTTATTAGAGATTAGTGTGAGTGATCAAGGAATGGGAATTCCGAAAGAAAATGTAGATAAAATATTTGAACGTTTTTATCGTGTAGATAAAGCGCGTTCGAGACAAATGGGTGGTACAGGTCTTGGGTTAGCCATTGCGAAAGAAATGATTGAGGCACATGGCGGCTCGGTTTGGGCGAAAAGTGAGGAAGGAAAAGGGACAACTATTTATTTCACATTGCCAATGGCGACAGATGAAGAGGACGATTGGGAATGAGTATGGAAAACTTTAAAACGATAGTTCTAATTAATTTGGTTGTCATTAGTCTATTTCTTACTTTTAACTTGTGGACATATGTTCCTGATTCTACTTCTATGCAAAATACAAAGTTCGTTCAAGGTAACGAAGAGATAAATACGATAAAGATTTCGGAGGTTGTTCGCCCATCCTCTGTCGTTATTCATAAAGAGAAAAATCATTATGTAAGCGAAAAGAAGGAAAATATGGATTCGATTTATAAAATTCTTGAAAACGGAGAATTACATAATTTCGAGGAAATAACGGGGACAGTCCCTAAAGGTGATTTTCTGTCTTATGTACACGGAGAAGAAAAAATTGAATTTGTTTTTCCTACAAATATCCCGTTAGATACGATTAAAAATATGTTTAATATTAAAGATAAAAACATAGAAAGTAACAGAAGTTTTAATCGTATTATAATTGATCCTTCTAGAAGTAAGGATCAAGAAATTAAAGTTAGCTTTGTTTCCTATGATACTCCTCATAAAATATATCAAGCAACATTAAGTGGTGCTTATATAAAGGATATTATAAATGCTCAAAATCAACTTATAACAGTAGCAAGACCATATTTTGAGTATCAAATAAATGATACAAAAAAACTTTTTTTACCAGAGGGAATTACGGAATTAAGTAAGGCAGAGTATATTACAGCTAAACTAGAAGTGGATCCATTTAAAAATGCTTTATTTAGTGATCCACGTTATTTAAGTCCTATTTCTGAGAGAACAAAGGAAACATTTACAGATGGCATCCGTTCTATGGAAATTGATAAGTCGGATGCAATGTTGAAATATAAAAATTCCGCTGTACATGGTGATAAATCTACGGATAATGCGGTAATTTTACAGAAAAGTTTTGACTTTGTAAGTGGGCATAGTGGATCCTTGAAGTCCTATCGTTTTGATTATATTAATGGGAGGAAAACTTCATTCCGTTTATATGAGGATGGTTTGCCTGTATTTAATGCAAATGGAATAGCGGAATTAAAACAAGTATGGGGTTCAGGTGAAATTATGCAGTATGAAAGACCCTTTTTTGAGTTCAGTATTACTTTGCCTAGTAAACAACAAACAACTTCTCTCGCATCAGGTCGTACAGTGATGACATCACTAGAGAATAATCCAGAAATTGATAAAAAATCAATTCAGGATGTTGGTATTGGTTATAAAATGTCATTGGAACCGTCCATCAGTGATGCGAGAATCGCTGTCTTACAGCCGATATGGTATGTAAAATGTGAAGAAGATGGTAAGCAACAAATATATGAGTGGAGTGAGGGGGGACTAAATGGATTGGGATCGAATTAAGACCATATTTATTGTGACCTTTTTTGTTTTAGACCTCTTTCTTATCTTTCAGTTCATTCAAAAGCAAGATAGTAATCAATTAGAACTTGTGACGGAAACGAAAATCGATCAACAATTAAAAGCTGAAAAAATTACTATGGGAAATTTTCCTAAAGAACCGAAAAAAGAGTCATTTATAATGGCGAAAAATAAGAGTTTCAAAGAAGAAGATGTGCAATTTTTAAAAAATCAGACAGCGCATGTGCAAGACGAATATCAAATAGAGGGTAAATTAAAAGAGCCTTTTTTAAATACAAAATCATTGTCAAAAGATAAGTATAATGAGTTTTTGAAAAATTATGTGCTGGATGGACAAAAATATGAGTTTGGAGCAATAAAGGACTCAAAAATTTACTTCTTTCAAAAGTATAAAGATAAACCAATCTTCTACAATAATCGTGCGATGATTGTTGTAGATTTAAATGAAAAAAATGAGCTTATTTCATATACACAAACAATGTTAACGGATTTGAAGGAAATGGGCGAAAGCGAAAAGACGAAAGAACAAGAAATTATTACTGCTCAAACAGCTTTAGAAAATATATATTTGAAAAATAAAATTGCAGAAAATACGCACGTGAAAGAGGCGCAGATTGGATATGCGACTCTTGCGGAGTCTTCTTCTAATATACAAGTGCTTGCTCCAACATGGAACTTAAAGACAGAACAAAAAAAGGATTTTTTTGTGAATGCAATTGAAGGACAAGTTATGGAATTAGGGGAAACTCAAGTGCCGGAAGAACATAATGGAGTGAGAAAGAATGAGCATGCATTTTAGTGTACTTGCAAGTGGAAGTACAGGGAATATGCTATATGTAGGAACAGATGAAAAAAAACTGCTTGTCGATGCAGGTTTAAGTGGTAAAGCGACAGAGGCTTTATTTAAACAAGCTGAACTGAATATAAATGACATATCAGGTATTCTTGTAACACATGAGCATAGTGATCACATTAAAGGATTAGGTGTATTGGCGCGTAAATATGATTTACCTGTTTATGCGAACGAGAAAACATGGAATGCAATGGAACATTTAATAGGTAATATCCCAACTGATCAAAAATTCATTTTCTCAGTAGGAGACGTGAAAACATTTGGGGATATTGAAGTTGAATCATTTGGTGTTTCTCATGATGCGGCGGAACCGATGTTTTACGCTTTTCATAACAATAATAGAAAGTTAGCTCTTATTACAGATACGGGCTACGTAAGTGACCGTATGAAAGGTGTTATTAAGGGAGCAAATGCTTTCGTGTTTGAAAGCAATCATGATGTGGAAATGCTTCGTATGGGACGCTATCCATGGAGCATTAAGCGACGTATTTTAAGCGACGTTGGCCACGTTTGTAATGAGGACGCTGCATTAGCGATGGCTGATGTTATTACAGATGAGACAAAACACATTTATTTAGCACATTTAAGCTTAGATAATAACATGAAAGAATTAGCGCGTATGTCTGTATCACAAGTATTAGAAGAAAAAGGTTTTGGGGTTGGAGAATCCTTTGAAATACATGATACGGATCAAAAAGTGCCTACGAAAATTCAATACGTATAATTCTTCATTTTAGTAAACAATAAAGGTGAATATAGTTGTTTTCAGGAAGATAGGTGAACAAATATGTCCTTTATTGATGAAGAAAAATATCGTATTAAACGTGCAGGCAAAAAGAAACATAAAGGTATTGTCATTTCTAGCATAGCGGGGACAATTGTAGGGGCTTCATTATTTGCGTTTGGAGCTCCTTTATTTTCAAATCATGCAGGTAAGCTTCCGCAAGCTGAAGCAAGTGAAAAAAATATGGCTGAAGCTCAAAGTGGAAATGTTCCTGTTAAACAGATTAGCTTTGTAGACGCTGTTGATCGTGCTTCAGAGGCTGTTGTTGGTGTTATTAATATTCAACGAGACAATTTTTCAGAGGCTGATTCGGAAGCTGGTACAGGCTCTGGTGTGATTTATAAGAGAACAGATGGACATGCGTATATTGTAACGAATAACCACGTTGTTGCTGGGGCGAATCGTATTGAAGTGAGCTTAAGTGACGGTAAGAAAGTTCCAGGTAAAGTATTAGGAACCGATGTAGTCACGGACTTAGCTGTACTAGAAATAGATGCGAAGCATGTGAAGAAAGTGATTGAAATTGGCGACTCTAATACCGTTCGTAGAGGAGAACCAGTTATTGCGATTGGAAATCCGCTGGGGTTACAATTTTCCGGAACTGTCACACAAGGTATTATTTCGGCTAATGAGCGTATTGTTCCTGTAGATTTAGATCAAGATGGACATTACGATTGGCAAGTAGAAGTATTGCAAACAGATGCGGCAATTAATCCAGGTAATAGTGGTGGAGCGCTTGTAAATGTAGCGGGACAATTAATAGGTATTAACTCAATGAAAATTGCAGCAAAAGAAGTAGAAGGAATTGGACTAGCTATTCCAGTTACGAGAGCTGTTCCTATTATGAATGAACTAGAAAAGTACGGTAAAGTAAGAAGACCTTACGTTGGGATTGAACTAAGATCATTAAATGAGATTCCGAGTTACTATTGGTCAAAAACATTACACTTACCAGGTAACGTAACAGAAGGAGTCTGCATTTTAGATGTGAAAAGTCCTTCGCCAGGTACGGATGCGGGTCTTAGAGAACATGATGTTATTGTGGCGGTAGATGGAAAAGCGGTGCACGATATTATTGGGTTCCGCACGGCCTTATATAATAAAAAAATTAATGATAAAATGACTCTTACGTTTTATCGTGGTACAAAACGAGCGACAACAACGGTGAAATTAGGCATTCAAAAGTATTAAAAACAGGAGGGCCTACCTCCTGTTTTCTATTGTAGAAAAGTGAGGTGAAGAATATGAATTTACCTTGTTGTTTAGAACATGTTGAATTAGCATTAGATATCATTGTGGATGAGTGTGAAGTCGCACCGGTTATTAACAATGTGGATAACTCTAAAGAAGAGAAAAAAACATGTGAATTTTGTCAAAATGAGGCGACATATGTTGTATCGAACACAGATTCTCACACAATATGTGGGTAACATTTGTGGATATGTGGATAAGTCCTGTGGATAACGTGTTTGTAAGGTGGGGAATAAATGTGAATATCTCGATTATTTCAATCGGAAAATTAAAAGAAAAATACTTAAAACAAGGTATAGCAGAATACTTAAAACGATTATCTTCTTACGCAAAAGTAGAAGTAATTGAATTGCCAGATGAAAAGGCACCAGAAAATTTAAGTGCAGCAGAAATGTTAATTGTAAAAGAAAAAGAAGGTATTCGTATACTGGATAAAATTTCTGATGATACGCATGTCATTGCGTTAGCTATAGAAGGAAAACAAAAATCATCAGAAGAATTTGCGGTAAGTATAGATCGCCTTGCTACATATGGAAAGAGCAAGATAACATTTGTAATTGGTGGATCACTGGGGCTTAGTTCTGAAGTAATGAAGCGTTCAAACGAATCTCTTTCTTTCTCAAAGATGACATTACCACATCAATTAATGCGTCTAGTATTGCTTGAGCAAGTGTATAGGGCGTTTCGGATTAATCGTGGTGAACCGTATCATAAATAAATTTTTCATTTGTATATAAAGAGTAAAAAAGACCATTGGACAAAAATCACCGATGGTCTTTTAAACATTAATAGATGGTATGTAGATTTCCTAAAATAAGTATGTTTCTATTTCTAAAAAAATATGCTGTAATATGAAGAGGGAAAAAGTATAAGTAGTCATAGAAGTGAGGAATTAAAGGTGAAGAAGTTTAAGAAGTTTTACTTGGAGATTACGAGTGTATGTAATCTTGCGTGCAGCTTTTGTCCGCCGACGGAAAGGCAGAAGCAATTCATTTCTGTAGAGGATTTTGCTAAAAGATTAGACCAAATTAAACCTCACACAGACTACATTTATTTGCACGTGAAGGGTGAGCCGTTGCTCCATCCGAAAATAGATCAACTATTAGATTTAAGCCATGAAAAAGGGTTTAAAGTTAATATTACAACGAACGGAACGTTAATTAATAAGAGAAGGCATAGACTGTTAAATAAGCCTGCGTTAAGACAAATGAATTTTTCACTGCACAGTTTTGATGGACACCCAGGATCGCAAGATAAAGAGGGCTATGTAAGAAGTATACTTTCTTTCATTAGAGAAGCAACGAGTCAATCGGATTTAATTGTTTCACTAAGATTATGGAATTTAACTCAGGATAATAAAACAAATGCTGAAATCCAGAAAAATAGGGATTTATTATCCATAATTGAAAATGAGTTTGATCTATCCTATCAAATTGAAGAGAAGCTTACACCAGGAAAAGGTATAAAAATTGCGGAACGTGTCTTTATTAATCAAGACTATGAATTCCAGTGGCCGGCATTGCATGAAGAAGAGGATGATGGAAAAGGATTCTGTCATGGTCTTCGAAATCAGGCAGGTATTTTAGCGAACGGAACGGTTATTCCTTGTTGTCTAGATGGTGAGGGAATTATTAATCTCGGAAATATTAATAATGATTCATTCTCTAATATTATTGAAGGCGAAAGAGCGAACAATATTGTAGATGGATTTTCAAAAAGGGTTGCAGTAGAAGAACTATGTAGAAAGTGCGGATACCGCAAAAGATTTGGAAAGTAAATATAGAATAAGCCCTCATAAAGTGAGGGCTTATTTTTATTCTTGATAAGAACGTTCTAATTCATCAATTAAGGAACCGACGTAAGAAACAGCTTTACGGATTGCATCTGGTTTTGACATATCTACCCCGGCATGTTTCATTAATTCAAGTGGTTTCATCGTACCGCCTGCACGGAGTACATCAAGCCAGCGATCAACAGCAGGTTGTCCCTCTTCTTTAATCATTTGAGCTACAGCGGTAGAAGCAGTTAGTCCCGCAGAATATGTGTAAGAATATAAGCCCATATAATAGTGAGGTTGACGCATCCATGTTAAACCGGCGCCTTCATCAATTTCTACGGAATCTCCCCAGAATGTCGAAAGGACCTTCGTTTTTATTTCAGTTAAAGTTGTAGCTGTGAGTGCTTGCCCTTCTTCTGCTAGAGCGTATACTCTTCTTTGATATTCTCCCTCAAGTAGATGGGTAACGAAGTTGTGGTAATATGTGCCGAGTAGTTGCAGAATAACCCATCTGCGCATTCTCTTATCTTCAGTAGTCGCAAGTAAATGCTGGGCTAATAGTAATTCATTCATCGTTGATGGAGCTTCAACGAAGTACATAGATGGACGCACATTCATAATACGCTGATTTTTATTAGCTAAATAAAAATGACCAGCATGTCCAAATTCATGAGCTAATGTGAAACACCCGCGCATCGTACCCTGCCATGTAATTAAAATATAAGGGTGAGAACCGTATGGGCTAGAGCAGAAGGCACCTGTTGATTTTCCTACGTTATCTGCAAGGTCTACCCATCTTTCTTTGAAGCCCTTTTCGATAATGGAACTATATTCATTTCCTAATACTTTTAAAGAATCTTGAATAAGTTTGTCAGCTTCTTCGTAAGTGATTGTTGGATTAAATTCAGGATCTAACGGTGCATGTAAGTCACAGAAAAGCATTTGATCAAGCCCTAATACATTCTTTTTTAAATCTGCAAAACGGCGCATATGAGGCGCTAATTCGTTATAAATAATATCTAGTTGGTTGTTATACATTTCAAGTGGAACTTTTTGAGGTTCTAAAAGCATATGGGTAACGGACTCGTACTTACGCAAACGAGAAAGCGCCACTTGTTTTTTTACTTCAGTAGCATATGTTGTTGCAACTGTATTTTTATATCGTTTCAATGTGGAAACAAATGATGAATATGCTTTTTTACGTATATATGCGCTTGGAGAAAATTCATATTTGCTTTCGAATAATGCAAACGATACAGGCAAATCATTTCCCTGTGCATCTTGTATAGAAGGGAAATCCATATCGGCTAATTTAGTCATGCCGTAAATTTTGTAGGGTGAACTATGAACTTCGCCGAGTGCAGCAAGAGCTTCTTCTGTTTCAGGAGAGAGAGTGTGCTGCCTCTTTTTGAGTATCTCTAGTAATGATTTACGGAAAGGTTCAAGTTTTATTTCCTCAGTTAAATATTTTTCAATTGTTCCCTCCTCAAATGAGAGAATTTCGTTATGAATAAAGGATAGTGCAGTATGTACATTCGTTCTTAGAGCGGAAATTTTGGAAGAGTTCGCTTGAATAACTGAATCTGTACGATCAGCGGATTCTTTTAAATTTGCATATGCGCCGAGTTTTGTTAGCTTCATTAAAAGCTCTTCTTCTAAAAGTAGGCAATTTAATAAGGTAGCGGAGCTAGTGTGTAATTGTCCTTTAAATGCATCAAGTTTTTTTATATCGTCTGTTAATACACGTAATGCAGTTTCCCACTCTTTGTCAGATTCGTATAAATCAGAAAGGTCCCATGTCAATTCAGTAGAGACTTCCGCGCGAATAAGGCGTTTCTCAATTACATTTTTCATTTGTTATATCCCCCTTATTATAAGTATCTAAAAACATAATACTAGAAAATTCAGTTAAATGAAAATATTTTACATTTTTATACATGAAAAAGAAGGACAAGCATAAAAAATGCTTGTCCTTCTAGTTAAATTTATAAATTAATATACTTTGTCACCGTTGAAAATAGAGTTTTTCACGACTACATAATCTACAGTACGAATTGCGTCTAATTTTGTTCCACCAGCGTAAGAGATAGAAGATTGAAGATCTTGTTCCATTTCGATTAAAGTGTCTTCTAAAGAACCTTTATGCTCAACGAACATTTTCTTACCTTCAACGTTTTTCTTCTCACCTTTTTGGAATTCAGAAGCTGAACCGAAGTACTCTTTATAAAGTTTGCCATCTTTTTCGATTGTTTCCCCTGGAGACTCTTCATGACCTGCGAATAGAGAACCGACCATAACCATAGTTGCTCCAAATCGAATTGATTTAGCTACGTCGCCATGTGTACGAATACCACCGTCAGCGATAATTGGCTTACTTGCAGCTTTTGCACACCAGCGAAGTGCAGCTAGCTGCCAACCGCCAGTTCCAAAGCCTGTTTTAATTTTAGTAATACAAACTTTACCAGGTCCAATGCCAACTTTTGTTGCATCAGCACCAGCGTTTTCTAATTCTCTTACCGCTTCTGGAGTTCCAACGTTTCCAGCGATAACGAAGCTTTCTGGTAAATGTTTTTTAATATGTTGAATCATGTTGATCACAGCGTTAGAGTGACCATGTGCGATATCGATTGTAATGTATTCAGGTGAAAGTTGCTCAGCAGCTAATTGTTGTACGAATTCGTACTCGTCTTCTTTAACACCAACGCTGATTGAAGCAATTAATCCACGTGATTGCATATCTCTAATGAATGAAATTCGTTTCTCTGGTTGGAAACGATGCATGATATAGAAGTAATTATTTTCAGCTAAATAAGTTGCGATTCTTTCATCAATAATCGTTTGCATATTTGCAGGTACGACAGGTAATTTAAATTTATGTTTTCCTAAAGTGACAGTTGTATCACATTCAGATCGGCTATTTACAATGCATTTTGCAGGAATTAATTGAATATCTTCATAGTCAAATACGTTTTCCATCATTTACACCCCTAAAATACGAATATTTTATTTTTATTGATTGAAAATGTTCGTCCATAGGAAAATTTACATCATTTTCAGTAAGAAGTCAAAGATTTTCTTAACGTTTTTTTGAAAAGAAGCCAATATATTTTAAAAATAACGTTAAAAACGAATTTAAATAGATTTCTTATGCATAATGTTCGTTTATAAAAAAGTAAGGAAAGTTGCGATAATTGCATAAGATTGTATGTATGCTTCTTATTTTGAGCGAGGGGGCTGGGGAAATACTATGAAAAAGTTAATACTAATAATAGGAATAACTTTGTTGGTTACTGCCGGATGTAGCAATAATGAAGCATTTGATAAGGCAGAGAAACAAGGAGATTTAGCATTGGAAAATAAAGAATACGATAGAGCAGTCGTATCTTTTGAATTAGCATTAAAAGAAAAGAAGGATGATCGGGAAATAAGGCTGAAGGTGAATCAAACAAATAAAATGATTGAAGCATTACAGGAAAGTAATATAGACCAAGCAATTTCGTTATTGAGGGAAATTGAAAATGATTCTGCTAGTTCAGTTATATTAGCCAAACAAAAGAAAAACGAGAAGTTTTAGCTAATCAAAAAGATGAGGAAGAAAAATATAAGCAAATGCTAGTTAAAGTAGAGGAGTTGAAAAACGAGCAGAAGTTTGCGGATGTAAAAGAGCAACTTAACGTAATTATTAGGGAAACGAAAGGGAAAGAACAGTTTAAAATATATTATCAAAATGCGAATGAACAAATTATACAGAGTGTGCCGAGGGCAGTAGATGTAGATAAAACAAAAGATGAGAACCGTAAGGAAGAAAAAGTAATAGAAGAGAAGCCGAAGAAAGTGTTATTACCGGTCAGAAGGCAGAATAATATGGAATAATATTTTTAAAAAGTTTTTAAAATAGAAGATCCTTTTGTTTAGTCAGGCGAATCACGAATGATTCGCCTTTTTATGTGAGCTTTCAAGTATAATGAATAAGGTGATAATAAGGTATATGATGATTCATTGATAGAAAAAGCGAAAAAAGAAAATAATACAGAATAAAAAGAGGTTAATATATGAGTAAAAAAAGTTTTGCTGATTATGCATTAAGTAAAGAAATTGTAAGAGCACTTACTGGTTTAGGATATGAACATCCAACGGAAGTGCAAGGAGAGGTTATTCCAGTTGCCTTGCAAAGGAAAGACCTTGTCGTGAAATCACAGACTGGAAGTGGAAAAACCGCTTCATTTGGCATACCACTTTGTGAAATGGTGGAGTGGGAAGAGAATAAGCCACAAGCTTTAGTTTTAACACCGACGAGAGAGCTTGCGGTGCAAGTAAAAGAAGACATTACGAATATAGGTCGTTTCAAAAGAATTAAGGCCGCTGCAGTTTATGGTAAATCTCCATTTGCACGTCAAAAATTAGAGTTAAAGCAAAAAACACATATTGTAGTTGGGACTCCTGGCCGTGTGTTAGATCATATTGAAAAAGGTACCCTTTCTTTAGAGTGTTTGAAGTATTTAGTTATTGATGAAGCGGATGAAATGCTGAATATGGGTTTTATCGATCAAGTAGAGGCAATTATTGACGAATTACCTAAAAAACGAATGACAATGCTATTTTCAGCAACACTTCCAAAAGATGTTGAAAAGTTATCTCGTACGTATATGGATTCGCCAACGCATATTGAAATTAAGGCTACCGGGATTACAACAGATAAAATTGAACATACACTTTTTGAGATGAGAGAAGAGGAGAAGCTTTCACTTCTTAAAGATGTAACAACGATTGAGAATCCAGATAGTTGTATTATTTTTTGCCGTACGCAAGAAAATGTAGATCACGTATTTCAGCAGTTAAAGCGGGTTAACTATCCTTGTGACAAAATACATGGTGGTATGGTACAAGAAGATCGTTTTGAAGTTATGGACGATTTTAGAAAAGGAAAGTTCCGTTATTTAGTAGCGA
The DNA here is from genome assembly GCF_038007205.1 of Bacillus sp. FSL E2-8887. Lineage (NCBI taxonomy): Bacteria > Bacillati > Bacillota > Bacilli > Caryophanales > Bacillaceae > Bacillus > Bacillus sp. FSL E2-8887. The sequence continues at coordinate 5,036,235 of NZ_JBBOWS010000001.1, read as the reverse complement.
CAGACGTAGCTGCTAGAGGAATTGATATTGATAATATTACACATGTTATTAACTATGATATTCCATTAGAAAAAGAAAGTTATGTACATCGTACGGGAAGAACGGGACGAGCTGGTAATAACGGGAAAGCTATTACATTCATGACGCCGTATGAAAATAGATTTTTAGAAGAGATTGAGGAGTACATTGGCTTTGAAATTCCAAAGGCACTTGCACCTTCAAAAGAAGAAGTTATGAAAGGGAAAGCAGTATTTGAGGAAAAGATACATGCTAAACCAATTATAAAGAAAGATAAAAATGCAGACCTAAACAAAGGAATTATGAAATTGTACTTTAATGGCGGGAAGAAAAAGAAAATTAGGGCGGTAGATTTCGTCGGTACAATTGCTAAAATTAAAGGTGTTACAGCAGAAGATATAGGAATTATTACAATACAAGACAATGTTTCTTACGTTGAAATATTAAATGGAAAAGGACCACTTGTTTTAAAAAATATGAAAAACACAACGATTAAAGGGAAACAATTAAAGGTTCATGAAGCAATTAAGTAAACAAAAAAACTATCCACCTCTAACAGGTGGATAGTTTTTTTGTTTAAGTTTCTTTGAGGTCATCAACTAGTTTCTCTGCTAAACGTCTATACATATTACTCATAGTCACGAAGGATGTTAGTAATAAAAACTTTTCTAGCTTTGGATCTTCTAAGGAAGAAACCTCGTTTACTTCCTTAACACGGTTATTCACGTCTTGCTTAAAGCTTTCCACATTGGTGTCAGTAAGAGAAAGGTAATCTTTATATAGAGTATTTAATTCGAATGTATCATCGTTTATTAACGGTGCATTTATATTTTCTAAGGAGCTTTTTATATCATTAATGGAAAGAGCTCCTTTTAATTGATAAATTAAGCTGATTAAAATCATATGTTCTTTTGAATACTTTTTATTTTTGATAGGGATGAATAATTTCCCTTTTGCGTAATTGTTAATCATTGTTTTTGTTAATACTTTTTCATCATCAGTTCTCGTTGTATCCGCATAAGTATTCTCAAATAGTTGGACAACTTGGTCTACATATAAGTCGACATTTGGGATATCCTCAAGTTTAATACTTTTTTCTAAATGTAATGATTCAAGTAATTTATTTATATTTTCCACGTAGAACCCCTCACTTTTATAACTTAGTGGAACTTAATGTTTAGTATATCTTTAAATATGGTATTACGAAACAAATGAATTGTAAATGTTGACCCGTACGGATAATACGTATATAATTACATGTAGTTATGAAAACTACATGTAATTATATGAGGGGTGTTTATATGAATGTTTATGTAAGAGAACCGGTTAATGCATTTACTCACTTAGGAGGAGCTGTATTATCATTTATTGCATTATTAGCTATGCTTGTGAAAGTTTCTGTTAAGATGCCATCTGTTGCTGCAATTACAGCTGTTATTTTATTCGGTATCGGGATGATGGTCCTTTATATGGCATCAGCTGTGTATCATAGTGTCGTAGCCAGTGAACGTGTTATTTATTTCTTTAGGAAGCTAGATCATTCTATGATTTTCATATTAATTGCAGGTACATATGCACCCTTTTGCTTAATTACATTAAATTCGGCAAATGGTTTACTATTATTTTGTTTAGTTTATGCAACGGCAATTTGTGGTATTGCTTTTAAAATGTTTTGGTTTAATTGTCCAAGATGGTTATCGACAGCAATTTATCTTCTGATGGGTTGGTTAATTGTTCTATTCTTTGCACCGCTAGCTGAGAATCTAAGTACAGGAGGTATTATTTTCTTAGTACTTGGAGGCATTTTTTATACAATTGGTGGGTTTATTTACGGTGCGAAGCCAAAATGGTTGGAGTTTAAATATATGGGACACCATGAAATTTTTCATGTTTTTGTATTGTTAGGTAGTCTTGCACATTTTCTAAGTGTATATTGTTACGTAATTTGATCAAAAAACGCCACGCGATGTCTGTTATGTGGCGTTTTTTTATTACCTGATTTGAATCGTGTATTGTACTAAAAATCATGGGATAAAATGTAAGTTTCTGTGTTCGCATAATAAACATATGATAAGAAATATGTGATATACTTTGAGAAGTTTATAATGAATGAAATATGGAGGACTATAATTATGGCAATACTTGTAACAGGTGGAGCAGGATATATTGGTAGTCATACATGCGTAGAATTACTAAAAAACGGTTACGAAATTATAGTAGTAGATAATCTTTCGAATAGCTCAGCAGAGTCTATAAATCGAGTGACAGAGATAACAGGAAAACAGTTTAAATTTTATAAAGAAGATATTTTAAATCGAGAAGCACTTGATACGATTTTTGAAGAAAATACAATTGAAGCTGTTATTCACTTTGCAGGCTTTAAGGCTGTAGGGGAATCAGTAGAAATTCCGTTAACGTATTATCATAACAACATTACAAGCACATTAGTGCTATGTGAAGTGATGCAGAAGCATGATGTGAAGAAGATGATCTTCAGTTCGTCTGCAACAGTGTATGGTATTCCAGAAACATCACCAATTACGGAGGAGTTTCCATTAAGTGCAACGAATCCATATGGTCAAACGAAATTAATGATTGAACAAATTATGCGTGACGTAGCATTTGCAGATGCAGGATGGAGTATTGCATTACTTCGTTATTTCAACCCATTTGGTGCACATGAAAGTGGACGCATTGGAGAAGATCCAAACGGAATTCCAAATAACTTAATGCCATATGTAACGCAAGTAGCAGTAGGGAAGTTAGAGGAATTAAGTGTATTTGGAAATGACTATCCAACAAAAGATGGCACGGGTGTCCGTGATTATATTCATGTTGTAGACTTAGCAAATGGCCATGTAAAGGCGCTTGAAAAGGTACTTGGCACTACTGGGATAGATGCATACAATCTCGGTACAGGTACTGGTTATAGTGTGTTGGAAATGGTTGAAGCATTTGAAAAGGTTTCGGGAAAAGAAGTTCCTTATAAAATTACGGAGCGTCGACCTGGCGATGTGGCAGTATGTTTTGCAGATGCATCGAAAGCGAAGCGTGAATTAGGATGGGAAGCAAAACGCGGATTAGAAGAGATGTGTGCAGACTCTTGGAGATGGCAATCAAATAACAAAAATGGCTATCTAGAAGTTTAATAACCAGATAAAAAAATGACCTTTTGCGGGAGCAAAAGGTCATTTTTATTTATTTATTTCCATTAAGTTTATTAGCAAATTTAGTAAAGAAAGTTCGCCGTTTTATAGGAGTATTTGACTGACAAAACGTATAGTAATCAATATCTTTAATGTAAGTAAAGAGTCTAGAAATAGCATATAAGAATGTAATAGAAGATCCAAGTGCAAAACTAATACCGTAACCATTGAACCCAAATGGAAGTAGAAGAAGACTTAATAACAAATTTGCAGAAAAGAACAGGGCTGATGTTCGAAATGCCCCTTTACGATCTTCAAAATATAAGAGTAGTAACGTGATAACAAGGACCATCCCGTTTGCATAAGCACCAATTATAGTCAGCTGCAAAATAGAGTATTCAAGTGTTACGTTCCCAGATTGTGAACTAAACATCCATATTATAAAAATAATAAGTAAAGAAAAAATACCTTGATTACGAAGTATTCGTTCCATTTCTTGCTTTAGGACAAAGTTCATTGATTCTTTTAATTGTAAAATTGTATTTAATGTCGCCCCATTGTTAACTGAACCGAAGAACTTCTTATACCGTTCATAAAACCTTGTTTCAATGGATACTACGAAGAAAATATAGGTTGGGATAATGCTTAAATAAGCCCAGAAAACAGATGTATCATAAATTTGATGATAAATAAACGTGTTTTCAATATTTCCTCGCCCTTCTCCGAACCAAATAACAAAGTTACATACCCAAATGCCAATATTGTAAAGTAAGCTTGACCAGAATAGTTCTGGATATTTATCTAAATAAGAAAGAAAGGTAAATTGTTCAGTAGCATCACTAGTTGGAAACATTCGTACAATAACTATACTTAACCACACTAATGTAATGAAAGTCCCGATTGTAAAAGAAATTAAAAGTAATAGGGCCAATCCGTGTTCTATTCCAAGTGTTGGATGCCAGTAAGCGATAAGTGCAATTCCAGATAAGGAGAAAATGGAACCAATTAAAAATGCAAGAGCGATGGACTGATAATCTTTAGCTGCTGTTAAATAAATGGATTGAATCCAAATGATGTTTAAAGCTAAAAATAAAAATAGCATCACAATTTTATAATACAAGGCTAATGGTTGTCCTTCAGATATACTTGTTAATACGAGAATATCTGTTTGTTTTAAGTAATCTTTAATATTTACTTTGCCGGTCATTATTACATGCTCTTCTAATCCTAATTGTTGAATTAAATCACGACATTCCTGAGCATATTCTGCTTCTTCCGTATCAGGACCTAGTAAGTAAAATATAAATGGAATATCTTTTTCTAATAATAATTTAGCTGCATAAATCATTGTTTTTACATCTTTAATTGGTACAACTCGTATAATAGCGTAAATGATGAGTTTATCCGAATTGTATTTTGGTTTACGTAACCCTTTATAGTCAGATAAAGTAACGCCATTTGGAACGATTTTTAGTTTATGGGCCGGAGCACCTAATTCTTTTTGATATGCACTATTTCGGCCGAACAACGTAATTACATCAGCGGCTTGTTCATATGCTTGATGAGACAAGTGATGAAAGAAAGAAACCCATCTTTTTTTATATTCAATTGGTATCCAAGTAGATTGTAGTATTTCTTCTTCACGCTCCCGAGAATAAATACCGTGTTCAGTTAGAATAAATGGTATATCGGACTTGGCACTAATTGCAGCACCCAGCAATCCACCATACCCTGTCGATACAGAATGAATAAGATCTAATTCAGGAAAATCAATTTGTAAAATTTGAATGATTGGTGTGAACATAGATCTCCACATCCAAAAGTAATTTAAGAAGGATCCACTACTTTCTTCATATAAATAGCAAGTGTTCAAAATGAGATACTATCAAGATTGACTATCACGCTTTAGGTCAGTAATACGATTATCTTATAAAGATAAATGTATTACTGACCAGCCCCTTTCACATAATAGGGGAGATTTAATGAATTCGAACGAGTTGTTTATGGTATACTGTATTACCTTCTTGGCTTGTATATGGCGGGATACTTCGCCCAAAACAATTTGCAACAATATTGGAGTGGCCAGGATAAGAAATACGAATTTCATACAAATCAATAGAGTCATCTAAATCAGCATAAAAAACTGCTAAGTGGTTGCCTTGTAAAATATATGGGAATGCTACTTCCGTATTTTCACCAATTAGTACAGGTAATTTTACAGGATTAGAATAGTTAGACCAATCCCAAACCTCTATAGTTACATGGTGTGTGTAATATGCATCTAAATTTACAATGTTTACTACTGCTGAAACAGTTGCGGGCTCTCTTGTTAATACACCTGTGGAGTGAAAAACAAAATGATTTGGATAATGAAGAGGCATAAATATCAAACCTTTCTAAATTAATATGAGTGTACGATATTCTATGCAAATAATTAATAGAATGAGATAGGGAAAATGTATCATTCTACTAATTTTTTATAGAAATTCAAAACGTAGTATTGAAAAGTATTCCAACACTTGTATCATTGTTAGAGTACGTTTATAATCAAGGAATCCTATTTCATGTTTTGATAGGGTTATTTATTATTGAAAGCGTTTTAAATTTGTTATTTTTTAAGGTAGGAAGTCTAACTTATTCAGGTTAAAAATTATGTATGTAGTTTTAAATAGGAAGAAAAATAATAAAGTGAAACTTTAATCATTGGGTGGGGGTTGTTCATCCCCACTGATTATTAGCCTTCACCGATCGGGCTTTACGGGCAGTTGATCTCCCACTTAACTTCTTTGCTCTAGCTGAATTTTGAGGTGGGAGTTTTACTGCTCGTTAATGCGGGATAAAGTATCACTTTATATTGTGGGGAGGTTAAAAGTGTGAAAGGGAAAGATTTTCACACGAATATATATGGGTTACGTAGGATTATTACTTTCAGGTGCAGCTTTATTTTTAAATAGTCTTGTCATATTAGGCAAAGTAGAGATGAAAAGTGCAGGTGTCTTTAATTTATTTGTGGGGGCATTACAAATTATCATTCCGTTCTATTTGATTATGATTTCTGATCAAAGTAATTGGACGGTATATTCATATGCGGCTACTTTTTTATTTGGTTTAACTTATTTATATGTAGGCGTTACTTTTATTAAAGGAATGGATAGTAGTGGACTAGGCTGGTTCTGTATTTGGGTAGCAATTATTGCTTTATTCTATATGGTTGTTTCATTTGTTCAATTCCACGATGTTGTTAATGCGTTAACATGGTTTATGTGGGCATTACTTTGGTATTTATTCTTTGTATTAAATGCACAAAAAAAGAATATCAATCAATATCTTGGCAGAATTGCTTTTGTACAATCGTGGGTAACATTGACGTTGCCTTCACTCTTTTATTTTATGGGAGTATGGGGCGAGGGATTCATATATGAACTATGGGTTTATGTATCAGTAATTTCTATTTTATATTGCTGCTATTGTATTTTTAAATATCGAGTACGTTAATGTATCGTGTGTAGAAAAAACATGGAATCGTTAAACTGATTCCATGTTTTTTTATTTTAGCGTTTATAATAATAGAGGTAGTATTTTACAATTTGTAAAAACGGGGATGATGAAGGTGAAAAAAGTATTGGTGCTAGGGGGAACAAGATTTTTTGGTAAACATTTAGTAGAAGTACTGTTGCAAGCTGGACATGATGTAACGATTGCGACGAGGGGAGTTACTGAAGATCCCTTTGGAAGTGCAGTAAAAAGACTGATTGTAGATAGAGAAGATGAGAGGCTACTAGAAGAGCGTTTTGAAGGTAAAAGTTATGATATCGTATACGATAATTTATGCTATAGCTCGAATGCAGCGAAGATAATATGTGAAGTGCTAAAAGGAAAAACGAAGAAATACATTATGACATCTTCAATGGCTGTCTATGAGCCTGCGCTAGGCCTGTTAGAAGAAAACTTCAATCCGTACGAGTATACAATTACGTATGGAGGTAGGAATGATTTCAATTATAGTGAAGGTAAGCGATTAGCTGAAGCAGTTTTATTTCAACATGCAACATTCCCAGTCGTTGCGGTAAGATTTCCCGTCGTTATTGGAGAAAACGATTATACGAAAAGATTACAATTTTACGTTGAACATGTTGTGAAACAAGAGTCTATCGTTGTGGATTATGTAGATGGAGAGTTGTCATTTATACATGAAAAAGAAGCAGGAGAATTTTTAGCTTGGTGCGGGATGAAGGACATAGAAGGGCCAATTAATGCTTGTAGTAACGGGGTGGTTTCTACCAGAGAAGTTATTCGTTTCATAGAAGAGAATACCGGGATAAAAGCGCTCATTCAAGAAGTAGGAGATAATATAGCTCCTTATAATGGAGTGATTAATTGTACGTTACATAATGGAAAGGCTCGTGAATTAGGATTCCCGTTCCGAGAGTTGAAATTAGAGACGGAAAAAGTTTTACTTTATTACATAAATACAATGAAATAATCATAAATCCCCCGGTGGCAATCCGGGGGATTCTGGAGGATTTCGACAATACTAATTTTACATTACCAAATTTACCTTATACGCACGACTAATGTGTTTGTGATTGAATTGCTTGTAAATACTTTTCATTTACCCGGTCCCAGTTCACCGTATGCCACCAGTTGGTAACAAATTCTGGACGCCGATTTTGATACTTTAAATAATAGGCGTGTTCCCATACATCGATGACGAGTAATGGAATTTTACCTTCTTGCAAAGGTGTATCTTGATTGGGTGTACTCATAACGGAAAGTTCCTCACCGTCCAGAACAAGCCATCCATAGCCACTTCCAAAACGACTAATAGCTGCTTTGGAAAGTTGATCTTTTAAGTTGTCAAAGGTATTGAAATAATAATCAATTACTTTTGCAACGTCTCCATTAGGCTCACCGCCACCTCGCGGGCTCATTAATTCCCAAAAAAGACTATGACAATAATGTCCACCACCGTTATTTCTGACAGCTGTAACAATTTCTTTTGGTAAAGTTTTTAAATTACATAGTAACTCTTCTAAAGATTTATTATGTAATTCCGTATAGTTTTCTAAAGCGGCATTCAAGTTATTTACGTATGTCGCATGGTGCTTTCCATGATGAATAGAAAGCGTGTTGCTATCGATATATGGCTCTAGTTCATCATAGTCATATGAAAGCTTTGGCAATTGAAATGAAGACATAACATTCCCTCCTTTCTTATTAAAAAAGTTGGTCTAGGTAAAAATAATTTACCTGAGTCAAAAATACACCTATTTTTTATACAAGTCAATAGTAATCTCTTTAATTTTCTGAAAAATATTACAATAAAAGTAACACTTCGACTTTCATTTGTGACTCTTATTCTTTTTGCTTATACTGTAAAGTAGTAACGTTTTGTTGAAATAGAAGGAGATCGTTTATGAGTAAAACGAAACAATTAATAGAGGAAGCGAGTCATTTTATTACGGTTTGCTATAAAGAGCTTAATAAAGAACAATTCATAGAAGAGAGAATAAAAGAAATTCAAATTGAAATAGAGAAGACGGGGACGTATGAGCATACATTTGAAGAACTTGTTCATGGATCACGAATGGCATGGCGCAATAGTAATCGATGTATCGGAAGACTATTTTGGAGTAAGATGCACATATTAGATGCACGTGAAGTAAATGATGAGGAAGGTGTATACAATGCATTAATTCATCATATTAAATATGCAACGAACGATGGGAAAGTTAAACCGACAATTACAATTTTTAAGCAATATCAAGGTGAAGAAAATAATATACGAATTTATAATCACCAATTGATTCGGTATGCAGGATATAAAACAGAAATGGGAGTGATTGGTGACTCTCATTCCACTGAGTTTACGGATTTTTGTCAGGAACTTGGCTGGCAAGGAGAAGGTACGAATTTCGATGTATTGCCACTTGTGTTTTCTATAAACGGGAAGGCACCTATATATAAAGAAATTCCGAGAGAAGAAGTAAAAGAAGTGCCAATTGAACACCCAGAATACCCGATTTCGTCACTTGGAGCAAAATGGTATGGGGTTCCAATGATTTCAGATATGCGCTTAGAAATTGGCGGTATTTCTTATACGTCAGCCCCGTTCAATGGATGGTATATGGGAACGGAGATTGGGGCTCGTAACTTAGCGGATCATGATCGCTATAATTTACTTCCGGCTGTTGCGGAGATGATGAAGCTCGATACATCGAGAAACGGTACGTTATGGAAAGACAAGGCGCTAATTGAATTAAACGTGGCTGTTTTACATTCTTTTAAAAAACAAGGAGTTAGTATTGTGGATCACCATACAGCTGCACAACAATTTCAACAATTTGAGAAGCAGGAAGCGGCATGTGGACGGGTTGTAACAGGTAATTGGGTGTGGCTCATTCCACCGTTGTCGCCAGCTACCACTCATATTTATCATAAACCGTATCCAAATGAAATTTTGAAGCCGAATTTCTTTCATAAATAATAGCTAGTATAGTTTTTTTTCTGCAAAATATAATTTTTTTTAATTACTGTTACGTAGCAAATGGAAGCCTTTACTATCGGTTATTTTTGGAAAGGACTTTTTGAACCAAGGAGTTCCTTATGTTATAATCAAATTTCTGTTTCGAAGACCTTATAGAAATATAAGGTCTTTTGTTTTGCTTTTTTATGTAATAGGAATAGAAATTTTCTTTTAAATAAGGGATTTAGCATATTTTTAGGGACAACATAAGTGTGTAGGAAATTGATGAATTATTATGCTTATATAATCATTGTGTTTTGGGTGTAAAAAAGAAAACATAATAAAGTTGTTTTTTTAGATTGCTGAGGAAGGAGGAAGTGTAAATGAGGATGAAGAGTCGAAAAACGGATTGGCCTGTATTTTTTATTAGTGGTGGCTCACTTTTATTATTTGTAATTGCAGTTATTTTAAATAAAAGTTACGTAGAGGGAGCTATTACTAGCAGTTTTGCAGCTTCAATTAAATATTTTGGTGCCTTTTGGCAGGTTTTATTAATTGGTACATTTGTTGTTGCAATGTGTATGGCGTTTTCGAAATATGGGAGAGTTAAACTTGGGGGACTAGAAAAACCTGAGATTAGTACGACAAAATGGCTCGCTATTATTATGTCTACATTACTTGCTGGAGGTGGCGTTTTTTGGGCAGCCGCAGAGCCGATGTACCATTTGATGACGGTGCCACCAATACATGAAGGTATAACTGCTGGAACGAAAGAAGCGGTAATGCCTGCTTTAGCACAAAGTTATATGCACTGGGGTTTCCTGGCTTGGACGATTTTAGGTACAATTAGTGCGGTAGTTATGATGTACGGGCATTATCATAAAGATATGCCTTTAAAACCTCGAACGCTTTTATATCCTATTTTTGGAGAGAAATTGCGAAAGAGTTGGCTTGGAACAATGATCGATGTGTTTGCCATTATTGCGGTAGCTGCAGGGACGATTGGTCCAATCGGATTTTTAGGACTACAAGCAAGCTATGGGTTACAAGCATTGTTTAACATTCCTGATGTGTTTACTACTCAATTAGCCATTATTGTTTGTGTAGTAGCTGTTTCTACTATATCTGCGGTAACAGGAATTGATAAAGGGATTCAAATTATAAGTAATTTAAATGTTAGGTTAGCAGTTCTATTAATGGTATTTGTATTACTATTTGGACCAGGTGGATTTATTATCGATTCATTTGTTTCTTCGTTTGGATTTTATATAAATGAATTTATTCCAATGAGCACATATCGTGGTGATACAGCTTGGTTAGGATCGTGGACAATCTTTTTCTGGGGATGGTTTATTGGATATGGACCGATGATGGCAATTTTAGTGAGCCGAATTTCAAGAGGAAGAACAATCCGAGAAATCATCGTTGCAATTGGAATTATTGCACCTATTATTACAACGTTTTGGTTTACTATACTAGGGGGATCAGGTGTGTTTTATGAGTTAATGAATCCTGGTTCTATCTCGACCGCATTAAGTGAATCTGGTATGCCAGCGGCTATGATTGCAATTACAGAGCAACTGCCACTATCTAATATTATTGGACCTGCATTTCTTTTATTAACAATTTTATTTGTAGTGACAACAGGAGATTCAATGGCTTATTCGATTTCAATGGCAGTGACTGGAGATGGAGATCCTAGAATTAGTTTGCGAGTTTTTTGGTCGCTTATTATGGGCGCAGTTGCGGCGATTCTTTTATATATGGGTGAGGGAAGTATTAACGCCTTACAATCCTTCATTGTAGTGACGGCTGTTCCGGTATCTATTCTGTTATTCCCAATGCTATGGCTAGCGCCTAAAGTCGCAGGGGAATTAGCGTTAAAACAAGGTATTGTAAAAGAAGAAGATAAAACTAGCTTCTTGTTCCAAAAAGCTAGTAAATCAAAATAAATAATTGTATTTATATAAGAATAGGAAGCATTTCATTTGAGATGCTTCCTATTTGCTATTTATCCAAATACTTTTCCTGAGGGGACAGTATTTGGATAAACATTTCGTACAGCTTCAATCTATTCTAATACTTTATCTTTCGTCTCTGGGACACATAATAGCATTGTAACTAAACCGATTGGATAGATAATGAAGATGAGAGATAATGCTCCCATTAAATTACCACCTGCAGCAAGTAAGCCGATAATAACAGGTCCAAATCCAGCTAACCCACGTCCTGTACCGAAAATAAAGTTCTCTGCTGTCGAGCGAGCTTCAGCAGGATAGTTTTCAGCTAAAACTGCTCCGAATCCCCCCATCATGCCATTGGCAAAGAATCCAAGCAATGCACTTCCCCATAACAATGATGTTGAGTCTGTGAATAAGAAGAAGTAAATGAGACAGTATATAGTACCACCGACATAATAGATTGTAAAAGTTTTACGTCGGCCAATTTTATCGGCTAGAATACCAAAAGTTGCAATTCCAATTAGCATGCCGATTGTAGAGATGAACATCCAACCGCTCGCTTTTGCTAATGTGTAGTTATATTTATTCGCTAAAATAGTTGGCATCCATGTGAAAATTCCATAATATCCGAAGTTCTGGATGAATGACATAATAATAAGACCAATTGTTGTTATCGTTACTTTTTTATTGGCAAATAACTTTCGAAGTGGGAACTTTTTCATTTGCTTTAGTTGTTCTGCCTCAGTAGTTGTTAAATTACCTTTAGCTTCTTTTTGTAACAATTCTTTTTTGTATCGTTGTTTTTGTTCCCATATTTTCGGTTCACTTAAACTTTTGCGGACGTAAACAGCTAGTAGAGCGGGAATGAGTCCAAATAAGAAAACAGCTCTCCATCCGAAATGTGGGACGATAAATGCCGGAAGGAGTGAAGCGACTAGTACGCCAAATTGCCATCCAAGTGCAACAACGGATGTCGCCTTAGCGCGCATTTCTTTAGACCATGTTTCAGTTACGATGGCCATCCCAATCCCGAATTCACCACCAACTCCCATTCCAACTAAAAAGCGAAGAATTAATAATTGCCAATAATCTGTTGCGAAATAAATAAGTGCTGTTGCTAGTGAGAATAGTAAGATTGTGAAGGCCATCGTACGGATACGCCCAAATAAATCAGCAATAAATCCAAATAAATAAGACCCGATTAGCATTCCTATTGTGGTAGCTAATGTTAAGTTTCCACCTTCAACAGGGCTTAAATGAAATTCTTTTAAAATGTAGACGAGTACGAAAGATAAGAGCAACATGTCTAAACCTTCTGCTGCATATCCTAGCGCAGAACCAAACAATGTTTTATATCTTTTCTCTTTCGTCTCCTCTGTTGTTGATTGTACATCAGTAGTGACGTTCATCATTAATCCTCCTTATTTTCTTCTACAGTCGCTATGGAAGAATAACAAAAGGCCTTCTCACCTGATATGATGAGAAGGCCAAAAAAGCATACGTATCCCTAAAAAAGACCATACGTATAGTATATTCCGACTTCCTTCTCAACCTCACGGGGTTGGGTTAAAGGACTGTATTATATTACTTTATTTTTAGCACTCTTCTGTTAGATTGTCAAATAAAGAGGGGATAGTTATGTGTAAAATATTTCAAAAAACATTTCATTCTCCTTGACGCGCGCTTCATTATTTTCCCATAATAAAACTAACTAATATAAAAAGGAATGAATCACAGATGCTAAATTTAGTACTTATGATGATTGAACGCGTCGGACTTATTGTTATTTTAGGATTTTTACTCTCTCATATTAAAACGTTCCGGCGTCTTCTTCATAAGCAAGACGGATATGTAGATAAGTTTAAGCTTATTTGTATTTTTTCAGTGTTTACAATTGTAAGCAATTACACAGGGATTGAAATAGCAGGAAATACTATTATGAATGAAAATTGGTTACAAGGTGTTTCATCATCCAGCACAATTGCGAATACACGAATCATGGGTGTTGGAATTAGTGGATTGCTTGGCGGTCCTATCGTCGGAATTGGAGTAGGTTCTATTGCGGGTATTCATCGTTATATGCTTGGTGGGACGACGGCAGTAAGTTGTGCAATTTCATCAATTTTGGCTGGGATTATAACAGGTTATATTGGATACATTTTCAAAAAATATAACCGTACTATTACTCCTAAATTTTCTGCGATTTTAAGTGTTTTTATCGTTACTTTAGAAATGCTTATGATTCTATTAATTATAGAAGATGGACTTAGTGTTGTGAAAACAATTGCGCTACCGATGATTCTTGTAAATAGTTTTGGCAGTTTCATTTTACTTTCGATGATACTAGCTATTTTACGACAAGAAGAAAACGCAAAAGCTTTGCAAACGCATAAAGTATTACGAATTGCTGATAAGACGTTACCATATTTCCGCCAAGGGTTAACAGAAGAGTCTTGTAAACATGTGGCACAAATTATTCACCGCTTTACGGGAACAGATGCGGTATCCTTAACAGATACAGAGGAAATCTTAGCTCACGTTGGATTAGCATCAGATCATCATATTCCTTCACACAGTTTAATAACAGGTTTATCAAAAGAAGTATTAAAAACAGGGAAAATAATGAAGGCAAAATCACGTGAGATTATTAATTGTCAACATGAAGGGTGTCCATTACAAGCGGCAGTTGTTATTCCATTAACTTCACATGGAAATACGATAGGAACATTAAAACTTTATTTTAAAAACCCTAATCAATTAAGTCGTGTTGAAGAAGAGTTAGCGGAAGGGCTAGCGAAAATATTCTCCACACAGCTTGAGTTAGGTGAAGCTGAGTTACAAAGTAAGTTATTGCAAGATGCAGAAATAAAAGCGTTGCAAGCACAAATCAATCCGCATTTTTTATTTAATGCAATTAATACAGTATCAGCTTTATGCCGAACAGATGTAGAGAAAGCGAGAAAATTATTATTGCAGCTTAGCGTTTATTTTCGTTGTAATTTGCAAGGGGCACGACAATTACTTATTCCATTAGAACAAGAGTTGAATCATGTACATGCATATTTATCGTTAGAGCAAGCGAGGTTTCCGAATAAGTATGAAGTGAAGATGTACATTGAAGAGGCACTAAAGGTGACTTTAGTTCCACCATTTGTGCTTCAGCTATTAGTTGAAAATGCATTGCGCCATGCTTTTCCGAAAAAGCAGCCAGTGTGCCAAGTCGAGGTACATGTGTTTGAAAAAGAAGGGATGGTTCACTTTGAAGTAAAGGATAATGGACAAGGGATTGAGAGTGAACGTCTAGAGCAATTAGGAAAAATGGTAGTTCCATCAAAGAAAGGGACGGGAACAGCCTTATATAATATTAATGAACGACTTATCGGGTTATTTGGGAAAGAGACAATGCTTCAAATTGAAAGTGAATTAGAGCAAGGGACAAAGATCCTCTTTGTGATTCCGAAAAAAGTAGAGGAGGACAAACGGAGTGTTAAAAGTATTAGTAGTTGATGATGAAATGTTAGCACGGGATGAATTGAAATATTTATTAGAGAAAACAAAAGAAGTAGAGATAATTGGTGAGGCGGATTGTGTAGAGGATGCATTAGAAGAATTAATGAAAAACAAACCAGATATTGTTTTTCTAGATATTCAATTATCTGATGATAATGGATTTGAAATCGCAAATATATTAAAGAAAATGAAAAACCCACCTTCAATTGTGTTTGCTACTGCATATGATCAATATGCGTTGCAAGCATTTGAAGTAGATGCGTTAGATTACATTTTAAAGCCATTTGATGAAGAACGTATCGTACAGACATTAAAGAAATATAAAAAACAAAAGCAAATAAAGTTAGAAACAAAGCAAGATGTAAAGAGTGTAGATGTAACGGCCGAGATGCATAAATTAGCATTACCAATTGAGGAATCAATTGTACTTGTTAACATTGAAGATATTATTTATGTAGGGCTTGTAGATGGGAAAGTAACTGTAAAAACAATGAAAGAAACATATGTAACACATGATACGCTTGTCATTTTGGAAAAGAAATTACCACAAACAATTTTTATGCGTGTTCATCGTAGTTTCGTTGCTAATATTAATCATATTTCTGAGATACAGCCGTGGTTTAATTCGACTTATAACTTAATTATGAAAGAGGGATCCAAAGTCCCGGTTAGCCGTACATATGCAAAAGAACTTAAAAAGCTGCTTCGTATTTAAGAAGCAGCTTTTTGTATTTCGTCTGCCTATTTTTGTAACTAATTTTGTATATTTGACGTTCTGTTATGTAAACGCTTACAGTTTTATTTTTATCTTATACAATAAAGGTACCAAATCGAAAGAGGTGGCCAAAATGAGTACGAAAAAAGTATATAGTTTCTTATCACAAGCATTCATATTTTCAGCTATTATGTTAGTTTCTAATATTATTGCAACGCATTTACCAATTCCAATGCCTTCATCGGTGATCGGATTAGTTATTTTATTTAGCCTATTATGTTTAAAAGTTATTAAATTGGAACAAGTTGAATCACTCGGAACGGCTTTAACAGGTATTATCGGATTCCTTTTCGTTCCATCAGGTATTTCGGTTATTAATTCTCTCGGTGTAATGGGACAATATTTTGTACAAATTTTAACTGTAATTGTTGTCGCAACAATTATTTTACTCGCTGTAACAGGATTATTTGCACAATTTATTTTAGGAAAAGACGATAAAGAAATAGAAGATACGAAAGAATTGAAAGTAGTAAATAAAGGACGTAGGCACGGAAAAGTTGCGTAACCAATTTAGTATATATTGTTAGGAGGGAATGAACATGGCAAGCACAATGACTCCATATTTCGGAATCGTCGTTTCATTAATCGCATACGGAATCGGAACATTATTATTTAAGCATTCAAAAGGATTTTTCTTATTCACACCATTATTCGTAGCGATGGTATTAGGGATTGTCTTTCTAAAAGTAGGTAACTTTACTTTTGAAGAATATAATACTGGCGGAAAAATGATTAGCTTCTTCTTAGAACCAGCAACAATCGCGTTTGCAATTCCATTATATAAACAAGTTGATAAGTTAAAAAAATATTGGTGGCAAATTTTATCGGCTATTGTGGTTGGATCTATTTGTTCAGTGGTTGTTGTGTTCATTGTCGCAAAAGCAATTGGTCTAGATACAGCTGTAATGAACTCAATGTTACCGCAGGCAGCAACAACAGCAATTGCATTACCAATCTCTGAAAGTATCGGTGGTATTCCAGCAATTACATCATTTGCAGTTATCTTTAATGCTGTTATCGTATACGCATTAGGAGCTTTATTCTTAAAAACATTTAGAGTTAAACATCCGATTGCTAAAGGTTTAGCGCTTGGAACAGCAGGACATGCGTTAGGGGTTGCAGTAGGTATCGAAATGGGTGAAGTAGAAGCAGCTATGGCCAGTATCGCTGTGACAGTGGTTGGTGTCGTAACAGTGGTGGTTATTCCAATGTTCATGCTGTTTATTGGATGATAAAACTTACTAAAAAAAATATAAAAGCAAGTTATTTGTAGGACGGATTTCTACTGATAGCTTGCTTTTTATGTTACAGTAGTGGTAAGACCTATTGAAGGATAAAAGTTTCCTTAAATCTTCATTAATACTACGTATAATGCGTTCTGAAATAGGTCATTGTATTGTAAAATAAGAAGTAACATAATATATAGCACAATTAACGGGTGGTTAGAGTTGAATATAAATTGCTCGCAATGGCTTTAATATTAAAGGATAATTATAAGTAGAGGATAGAGAGAGATCTACTTGTTAACGTTTTACTTTATAGGACAGGAGAGAGTACTCGTCGATTATGCAAATAAAAAACCTGTTTCAAAGCAAAGGATTTCAGAGGTTAATCGTATTAGTATTACTTGCTCTCATATTGTATGGGATGCAAAGTATGTTAAATTTAATTTTAATTACGTTTATGTTGACGTATTTAATGGATCGATTCCAAAAGTTTATTTCTCGCAAATTAGATCATTTCATGCCAATTAATCGAAAAATTATTATAGCGCTTTTATATGTAATGTTGGTGGCAGGAATTGCCATTACGCTATTTAAATATTTACCGGTATTAACAATACAAATTTCACAATTGATTTATCAATTTAATGTATTTTTAAGAAATCCACCTGATAGTGAATTAATTAAGTATGCAGTTAATGCTGTTAATCATATGGAGCTTTCTAAATATGTGGGGCAAGGCGTAGACATTTTGTATAAATCTATTACGAATGTTGGGAAATTTGGCCTTCAAGTTTTACTTTCTGTAATTTTAAGCTTATTTTTCTTACTTGAAAAAGCACGTATCGTTGCTTTTACTTCGAAATTTAAAGAAAGCCGACTTGCAATTTTCTATAACGAAATAGAGTATTTCGGAAAGAAATTTGCACGTTCATTTGGAAAAGTAATCGAAGCACAATTTTTAATTGCAATTGTTAACTGTGTTTTATCTGTTATTGCATTATGGATATTAGGATTCCCGCAATTACTAGGTTTAGCGTTAATGATTTTCTTGCTTGGTTTAATTCCAGTGGCGGGTGTTATTATCTCGTTATTCCCACTCTGTATGATTGCTTACAATATTGGCGGTATTATGTATGTCGTTTATATTGTAGTTATTGTAACAGTAATTCATGCACTTGAGAGCTATGTATTAAATCCGAAGTTTATGTCACAAAAAACAAACTTACCAATCTTCTACACATTTATGATATTAATTTTCTCTGAGCATTTCTTAGGTGTGTGGGGACTTATTATCGGTATTCCAATCTTCATTTTCTTATTAGATGTCTTAGATGTGACAAGTGATGAAATGGAGAAGGACGTTGGAAAAAAATAAAGTGAAGTAAAGAAAAAGCATCGATGTTCGATGCTTTTTCTTTTATAACATGACGTTCCTTATGCCATACTGTAAGGAGAAGATAGAATAGGGGTGAAATAATGGCTGTAAATGAAAAGATAGAGTTAGCTACGTTTGCCGGAGGGTGTTTCTGGTGTATGGTTTCGCCATTTGAAGAGATGGAAGGGATTATACAGGTTGTTTCAGGCTATACAGGTGGCCATAAAGAGGATCCAACGTATAAAGAAGTGTGCTCGGAAACAACTGGGCATTATGAAGCAGTACAAATTACATTTGATGCAAATAAAATGCCGTATGAAGAGTTGTTAAATATATATTGGAGACAAATTGACCCGACTGATATAGGGGGACAATTCCACGACCGCGGGCAGTCTTATGAAACGGTGATTTTTTATCATAATGAAGAACAACATAAAAAGGCAGAGGCTTCAAAAGAAGAGCTCGAGAAAAGTGGGCATTTTTCGAAGCCAATTGCGACAAAAGTATTGCCAGCTGCTACGTTTTATCCAGCTGAAGAATATCACCAAGGATATTATAAGAAGAATACATTTCGCTATGAGTTATATCGTAAAGGCTCAGGTCGAGATGCTTTTATTAAACAACATTGGCCAAAGAATAATGCTCATTTAAAAGAAAGATTAAACGAGATGCAGTTTTATGTAACACAGGAAAATGGGACAGAACCGCCTTTTCAAAATGAGTATTGGAATCATAAAGAAGAAGGGCTTTATGTAGATATTGTTTCGGGGGAACCATTATTTACTTCTTTCGATAAGTTCGATAGCGGCTGTGGATGGCCGAGTTTTACGAAACCAGTTATGTCAGCTAGTGTGAAAGAAAAAATGGATGTTAGCCATAATATGACGCGTACGGAAGTGAGAAGTAAAGAAGGAGATTCACATCTTGGGCATGTATTTCCAGACGGCCCAGGACAAAACGGCCTTCGTTATTGTATTAATTCGGCAGCGCTACGCTTTATTCAAAAAGAAGATTTAGAAAAAGAAGGATATGGTGATTTCCTAATCTTGTTTGGGAATAAAAAATAACCTCGCAGTCAGCGAGGTTATTTTTTTATTTTACTTTTTTCTTTTTAAATTTGCTTAATGCTTCATAAACGATTGGAACAATAAGAAGTGTTAATAACGTTGAACTTGTTAATCCACCAATTACTGTTACGCCAAGTCCTTTAGAAATTAAGCCGCTACCTTCAAATCCTAATGCAAGCGGGATAAGAGCCCCGATTGTTGCAATTGCAGTCATTAAGATAGGACGCAGGCGTGTTGTACCAGCTTCTAATAATGCTTCACGTGTTGATAGGCCGTCATTTTCTTTATGAATAACACGGTCAATGAGCACGATTGCGTTCGTTACAACGATACCAATTAGCATAAGAGCCCCAATCATCGCAGATACGCTTAACGTTTCGCCAGAAATTAATAAGGCAACGAGTGCACCAATGATTGTGAATGGTAGCGAGAATAAAATTGCGAATGGTGCAAGGGCACCGCCAAATGTAACAACAAGAACGAAGTATACAATGGCAATCGCAGCTAACATCGCTAAGCCAAGTTGTTTGAATGATTCTTGAATATCTTGTGTAACACCACCCATAGAAACATCTATACCAGAAGGAAGATCCATTTTATCTACTTCTTTTTGAACAGCGGCAGATGCTTTTGAAACGTCATCAGATGTTAGTTTTGCACTAACTTCCGCATAAACACGGCCATCACGATGTGTTACTGTGTTAGAAGTTTCACCTTCTTTTACAGTCATAACATCTTTGACAGCAACTTCATTACCAAGTGGTGTTGTAATTTTACGATTTGTTAAGTCATCGATCGTTTCATAGTTTTGTTTTTCAGTTTCTACATATACATTTATATCTTTATCGTCTTTTTTAATTGTTGTAAGAACAGGGCGATCATGTTGATTAGAAAGTCCCATTCCAATTTGAGCAGCAGTTAGCCCCATTTTACTTAACTTTTCTTGATCAGCGACTAAAGTATATTCTGCATATGTTTTTGCAACACTAGAGTCTATGTCTTTTAAATCTTTATTTTTCTTCATGATATTTTGAATGTCTTTCACGACAGGCTTAATTTCTTCAGAGCTATCTCCATAAACGTATAGCTTAATTTCGTTACTACCGCCACCTGCTCCGAAATCTTGGTTTTTCCATTCACCTTTTCCAGACATCTTTTGTAAATCTTTAACGACTTGTTCTTTCTCTTTTTCAAAGTTTTTCGTATCGTTATCATATTGAACGAAGAACATCGCTTGATTTGTTTGACCAGGGCTCATTGGGTTTTCGCCGCCTAATGAGAATTGAATCGTTTTGACGTCTTTTTTATCTTGGAAATGCTTTTCAGCTTTCGTTGCAATTTTTTCAACGTCGTCTAACGTTTGACCTGGCTCAGGTTTGTACGTTGCGATAATCATTTTTTCTTCTTCAGATGGTAAGAAGCTGACACCGATGATTGGTACAAGTGCAAGGCTGCCTACTAATAGGAGGACTGTGATACTTGATGTAATAATTTTATGGTTTAACGCCCATTCAAGTATACGTTTATAGCCGTTTGCTAATTTGCTTGGTTTTTCCTCATGATGTACTTCTTTTTCTCTCATGCTTTCCTTCTTAAATAAGGAATGTGCTAGCATCGGTACAATTGTAACTGCCACAAGTAAAGAAGCAAGTAGGGCAAAAACAATTGTTAAAGCAAATGGTAAGAACATTTCACCAATCATACCTTTTACAAGTCCAAGAGGTAAGAATACAGCGATTGTTACAATTGTAGAAGACATAATCGGGATAAACATTTCTTTCGTAGCTTCACGAATTAAATCTTTCCCACGTAATTTCTCTTCTGATAAAGACATACGTCGGTAAATATTTTCAATAACAACAATTGAGTCATCAACAACGCGTCCAATAGCAACTGTCATTGCTCCAAGTGTCATAATGTTAAGGGTAATATCCATTTGTTTTATTACTAAAACTGCAATTAATAAAGAAAGTGGTATAGAAACGACAGAGATTAGTGTTGTTCGAATGTTTCGCAGGAACAACATAATAATAACAATTGCAAAGATAGCACCGAAAATAGCTTTGCTAAGCATTGTTTCGACTGATTTTTCAATAGGCGCACCTTGATCGAATGTTGAAATAATCTCTAAGTCTTTATATTTTTTCTCAAGGTCCTTCACTTTATCTTTAACTGCATTTACAACATCAACTGTATTCGCATCAGCAGCCTTCACAATTTGAATACCGATTGCTTCTTTTCCATTCGTTCGAGAAATGGATTCTGCTTTTCCAACTTCTTTAATATCAGCAATCTCCTCTAATGTAACCGTTGGCATGCCGTTCATAGCGGCCGGATTCATCTGTGGTGCTTGTGTTCCAGCACCAGCGTTTTGGCTACCTTGACCATTCGGTGATGAAGGGATAGCTGGAATTTTTAATTCTTTTAATGCTTTAATTGTTGTAATGTTACCATCGACAACAACTGATTTTTCCGTATCTTTAAATGTATATAAGCCAAGTGGTAACGATACGTCCGAACCTTTAATCATATTTTTTACAGTATCTTCACTTAAACCTAATTCTTTCATCTTATCTTTTTTGAAGACAAGCTGTACTTCGTCTACTTGTTGACCTGCGATTTGAACAGATGCGACACTATCAAGTCCTTTTAATCCAGGAACAACATTTTTTTCTACATTTTCTGTTAAGGCAGCTAAAGATTCATTTTTACTCGCTACGCTTAATGAAATAACAGGAAAGGCATTAAAGTTTACTCGTGAGACTTTCGGGTCTTTCACACCTTCTGGCAGTTTCACGTTTGCGAGCGATTCTTTAATTTCCGTTTCGGCTTTTTCCATATTTTTATCAAAATCATATTCTACCTGAATAGAAGATGCGTTTTGATAAGATGATGAACTAACAACGTTTACACCGCTTAAATTTTGGAGTTGCTCTTCCATTGGTTTTGAAATTTTATCAGCTACTTCTTCTGGTGTAGCACCAGGATAAACCGTGGTTACTGTTACAATCGGTGTTGTAATATCAGGAATTGTCTCCAGCTTCATATTGAGTCCAGAATAAATACCCGCAATAGTAACAATAATGGTTAGTAGCCAAACTGCGAACTTATTTTTTAACGTGAAATTGATGATTTTGTTCATGTTTGCGCTCCCTTTTCATTATATTGACCAATCGGTCAGTCTAATACATAATATAACTGACCGATTGGTCAGTCGTCAATGAAAAGAGATGGTATAATAAAATCAAACTGTAAGTAGTCGGTTTCCTATTCTTTTTCTGATCATTGGCTTTTACTAACCGGATTTTATAGATGGAAAGGCTTCTATATAAACCATTTACTCCATTAAATTTTAGATGGGGAGTTTTATTTTCAGTTAATGTGGAATAAAATCAAGTTTGAATTTACATAAGATGCGAGATTAAATTTAGGAGAGAGAATATGAAAGAAAAAGAGCGCTTAATTATAGAGATGGCTATGAGGTTATTTGCAACTAAGGGTGTAAATGCAACGTCAGTACAAGAAATCGTAACCGCATGTGGTATATCAAAAGGAGCTTTTTATTTATATTTCAAATCAAAAGATGAGTTATTATTGGCCACACTTCGATATTATTATGACAAGATTCAGAAGAAAATGCTGGATATTGAAAAAGAATCTTTATTACCACGTGAAAAATTTGAAAAACAATTATATTGTCAGTTTACTGATGTACAAAAACATAAAGAATTTATTATTATGCATGCAAGAGAAAATGCAATTCCGTTTAATAAAGAAGTAGAAGAGTTTATGATGAGGATGAAATTAGAGTCTCATGCATTTTATCGGAATAGCTTACTGTCCATTTATGGTGAAAAGGTTATTCCATACTTGTTAGATCTAGTAATTATGGTGGAAGGGATATGCCGTGGGTATTTAGAATTAATTATTTTAAATGCACCAGAAATTGATTTGTCCTATGTCTCAGCTTTTATTTTAAAAAGGATAGACAATTTAGTAGAGGGGCTTCTAGAATCTTCGGAGGAACCTGTCCTACATGAAGAGAGACTAGGAGAATTTCTTTGTAGTTCCGAGCTTATTAAGGAACAGGTGAAGGAACATTTTCTAAGTGAAATTATTGTATTTAAACGAACATTAGCTGATCAATTAGAAAATGATGAGTTACTTGTAACTTTAGATGTTTTAGAAGCAGAAATGAGATTGCAAAATCCAAGAATTCCAGTCATTAGAGGTATGCTTGCTAATTTAGCGGTATATCCTAGTTTAAATGAGTTTCGATTGAGGCTTACGGCATACTATAATATAAAAAATCCTTGCATATAGAACGCAAGGATTTTCTATTATAATTAAGAATTATTTTGTGACCATTCTTCAACATTCCAAGTTTTTGTAATCCAGCCTTCATAAAATTCTGGTTCGTGACATACAAGAAGGATTGTCCCTTTATATGCCTTCAGAGCTTTTTGAAGTTCTTCCTTTGCTGTAACATCAAGATGGTTTGTTGGCTCATCAAATAGGATCCAGTTACTTTCTTCACCCATTAACTTACATAAACGAACTTTTGCTTGTTCGCCACCACTTAATTGATTTAGTGGGCGAGAGATATGCTCATTTTTTAATCCGCATTTCGCTAACATTGCACGAACTTGATGTTGGTCCATACTAGGGAATGTGTTCCAAACATCATCAATTGGTGTTATATTATCAGCTTTTACTTCTTGCTCGAAGTATGCAGGCTCTAAGAAGTCACCAAGACTCGTTTTACCGCTTAAAGGTTTAATTTTTCCTAAAATTGTTTTTAGTAATGTTGATTTACCGACACCATTACATCCAACGATAGCAATTTTTTCACCGCGTTCAATTGTCATTGTTAGTTTTGGTAGTAATGGGTGTGTATATCCGATTTCTACATTTTCACCTTCAAAGACGAAACGGCTACTTGCACGACATTCTTTAAATGAGAATTCTGGCTTAATTGCTGTTTCAGGACGATCAATACGCTCCATGCGATCAAGTTGTTTTTGACGACTTTTTGCACGACCTGTCGTTGAATAACGAGCTTTGTTCTTTGCAATAAAGTCTTCCTGCTTTTTAATAAACTCTTTCTGTTTTTCATAAGCATTTATATGTTGATTTTTATTAATTACGGCTAACTCTAGGAATTTTTCGTATGTCGCTGTATAGCGCGTCATTTTTGTAAATTCTAGATGGAAAATAACATCAACGCATTTGTTCATAAATTCCGTATCATGAGAAATTAATAAGAATGCATGTGGATATTCTTTTAAATAATTAGTTAACCAATGAATATGTTCAACGTCTAAATAGTTAGTAGGCTCATCGAGTAATAACACTTCTGGTTGCTCAAGTAATAGCTTTGCAAGTAATACTTTTGTACGTTGTCCACCACTTAGTGCTGAAACATCACGATCTAAACCGATTGCATCAATTCCAAGACCTCTTGCTGCCTCTTCGATTTTCATATCTAGTAAATAGAAACCACCTGCTTCGAGAGCATCTTGGATTTCTGCCATCTGCTCAAGAAGGTCCTCTAATTCTTCCGGTGTTGCAGTTCCCATTTTTTCTGCAACTTCATTTAAAGCTTTTTCTTTTTCAAATAAAGGTAAAAACGCGTCAGCTAATACATCACGAATTGTGCGACCAGGTGTTAAAATTGTATGCTGGTCTAAGTAACTGTAATTTGTACCAGGTGTCCATTCTACACGGCCTTCATCATGGATAAGTTGACCAGTAATAATATTCATAAATGTTGATTTGCCAACACCGTTTGCACCGACTAATCCGACATGTTCTCCTGCTAGTAAACGCATGGATACATCTTTAAATAATGTGCGATCGCCAAATGTATGGCCTAGTTTTTCTACTGTTAATAAGCTCATAGTATCCTCCGTCCAACTTGAAATAGTACCTTGAATCATGATACTAAATTATTGAGTATAATGCTATCCTTTCAAAATGTATCTTTTTTCAAGAATTATTTTGCGTTAATTTTTTTGGGAAATATAATAGTAAAAAAGTTACTTCTATTTACAGAAGTAACTTTTTTACTAAGCTTTTTGTTTTACTTTACTAACTTTTTTTTCTGCTACAATGAAATGTGGTCTACGCTTTGTTTCATAATAAATACGACCGATGTATTCACCGATAACCCCTAGGAAAATGAGTTGAATACCACCGATAAATAATATGGCAGAAATTAATGTAAAGTATCCTGGTACATCGACGCCGCTAACGGTAATTTGAATAAATGTAGTGATTACATATAAAACAGCTAAAAGCGTTGTTAATAATCCAAGGTATATAGATAATCGCAATGGTTTATTGTTAAACGAAATTACACCATCTATCCCGTAATTTAATAACTTAGAGAAAGTCCATTTACTTTCTCCGTCAGAACGTAATACATTTTCGTATTCAATAATTTGTTCTTTGAAACCAATCCAAGAAAATAAACCTTTTGAAAAACGATTGTATTCAGTTAGAGATAGTAGTGAATCGACTGCACTTCTACTTAAAAGTCTAAAATCACCGATGCCATCTACTAGCTCAATATCAACGAATTTATTCATGACTTTATAATATAAGCTAGAAACGAAAGAACGTACTGGTGAATCACCCGTTCTAGTTCGCTTTGCAATTACTTGATCATAGCCGTTATTATAGCCGTCTAGCATATCTTTTATTAGTTCGGGTGGATGTTGTAGATCAGCATCCATAATAACCACAGCGTCGCCTGTAGCATACTTTAGACCGGCAAGCATAGCAGCTTCTTTTCCAAAATTCCTACTAAATGATATATAATGCACACTTGAGTCTGAATCGGCTAGGTCACGTAGAATTTCTAGTGTGTTATCTTTACTTCCATCATTGACGAAAACAAATTCATAATCAGTAGTTAGTTTATGAATTTCAAGAGAAGTCTCTGAATAGAAAGCTCTGAGTACCTTCTCTTCATTATAACAAGGTACTACTATTGAAAGGGTCATGTTAGGACCTCCTTAGGTGTAATTTTAAACTGGGCATGAAGTAAAAGCTCAAGCAATTATCTTCAACTTTTACTTCACTTTATTTTAATAACTTTTTTTAAAACGACTTTTAAATTTTTTATATCGATCCTTATCTCCAAGAACTAGAAGCGAGATACAAATGATAAATGAAATGATAGAAATAACGAGACCCATTTTGAAATAAGGTGTGACGTATTTCATTTCAACTACATGCTGCCCTTTTGAAATAGGAACACCAATAAAGGAAGAATTAGCCTTCGTAAACTCAGTTTCTTTACCGTCAACCTGTATTGACCATCCTTTACTATACGGTACAGATAAATATAGTAATCCATCTTTAGTAGAATTAATATTACCTTTTAAGTAGTTACCTTTATAGTAAATATTTTGTAGGCTATTTTCTTTTAAAGTATTCACTTTTTTCGGGACAGTTTTATAGTTGGTACTGTTGACTTGTAAGTCTTTCAACTCGTATTGACCAGGAGTAGGGATAGAAATGATTAGCTCAGTTGGCTTCGCATCTTTTCCTAAATTGTAAACAAATCTTTCTAACGGGTAAGCATAAGCTCCATCTTCATTACCTTTTATCATAGATTTGTCATTCACAGTAACCCCAAATGATTCCTTATTTATATTTCTAATTTTAATTTCAACAAGGAGATCACCTAACATATCGGTATTATCAACAGGTACTATTATACGCCCATTTTCATGAACAGTGAGTATATCTTTCTCTTTATCTATATTTTCCCACTTAATTTTATTTGGATTAATCTTAATTTGTTTTGAATCTAGCTGTTTTGTATTAAATTGTTTTAACGGAAGACTTCCAACATTATCTACAACTACAGCATCTAATAAAAGTTGATCTCTCTCAGCAAAATTAAGTTTTGAAAATTCTTCATCACTTATTCCAGCTTCGTATACATAGCCTAATGGTAGTGCAAATTCGTTTTTATAAATGTTGTAAGGACCTACTTGTTGTAAATATTTATAACCATACGGAATATCAGTTTTATTAGCACCTTCACTTAATACATAATATTTTACCCCTAGCATGTTCTCAAGGAATAGTCGTTTATCTAACTGGAAGAACATAGATGGACTATCATATCCTTGGAAAACATTGTACTTATTTTTCATAAAGTCATGAACATCACGATTGACTAAGCTTTGATAAGTACTTGTACCATGATAACCTTGCAGCATCGGTGTATTCTTATAATTATTGTTTGGATTGATAATTCGATAAAAATCTTTATCTTGATTTTGTATATAATGAATTGCGTCAATTTCATCCTTATTATCGAGACCTGGACCATGTAATGATTCTTTTGTTGCGCCTGCTTGATTAAAGTGTTTACTAAGAGCTGTATCTGAATAGATGTAATTAATACATATTACATTGACCAGTACATTCAATATAATGAAAGATTGTAAGACTGCTTTTGATAAATAGCGCCATAGTAATATTGTAATAATAGATAAAGCAGTGGTACCAATTAAAATTTTATCAATCGTTTCTAGTGGTTGTTCGTTTATATTTGTTTTTCTATAGAATGCGTAAATAAATAACGCTGTCGCTAGCAAAGGACCTATTAAATAGTTGACCTTCTTTTTGTGAAGTAGCATCCAATCTAAAATGTAAGCTGAAGTTTGGGCAACCACAAATGCAAATAGGTAAAACCATCTGGATTGCATAGCAGAAAAACCATTAAATACGGAATACGTATATGGAAGCATATACAGAACTAGCATAAACCCAATAAAGAGTAACTTATTTGTGACAAGTTTATTGCGTATTAGAAGCGCGCTAGTAATAAGGAAGAGAATGAAAACTGGGAATGCGAGCTGATACTCCTCTGTATTATTAATGAAAAAGATACTTTCCATTAAGTTTTTATAAAACGTATCTTCAAAAAATAATGGAATAGTAAATTTTGTAGCTAGTCGATCTGAACTAAATACACCATTTACAGATGGTATAAAGCAAACAGCAGCTAAACCTAGTGATAAAGAATATAGGAAAGCAATTCTAATATAATAAGTTAGAAATGTTTTTATCGTTTTGTTTTGCTGTGTAGCGAAATACTGGAAAAAGGCATAAATATAGATGAAAATGCTAGTAATGAAAGCGAAATAGAAATTTGATGCAAGCATAAGCGCTGTTGCAAACAGGAATAATCCCTTTTTTCGCTCTAAAATATATTTATCCAGTCCCCATATTACTAAAGGTAAAAACACTATAGCATCTGCCATGAAATCCCATAATAAAGAATGGCGAATAAAAGTCACACATCCCCCATATATAATGGCAGAAATGAAAGAAGAAAAAATAGTTTTATTATGATAACGTAAAGAGCCATACATGAATAACATCGCTAATGTACTTTTTAAAATACTCATATATAGCTTCATCTCAAAGATTTGGTCAAAATTTAGTTTAGGAAGAAGGAGCGTAAGCCAGAAAAATGGTGCTGTACTATAGTAATAACTAAATTCCCCGAATAAATCTCCACCTAAGCCATAATCCCAAGACCAAAATAAATTCCCATCTTTAAATGCATGTTGTAAAAGGAATGTAAAGAAGCTGAATTGTGATAATGCATCTCCCGTACTAGAAAATACACTGTCTGATTTTAAGAAAAAGTAATGAAAAGCAAATGCACATACTATTAATAATGGAATGATAATAAGTGTGCTTTTAGTGAAAAAGGTTCTTTTATTTACTTCTGAAGTCATTAAATGAATAAGCCTCCTCAATACAATTATTAAGATTTAAGCCACATTCTCCATATTTAGATATTGTTTTATAATGAAGAAAAACTATGGATGAATCGACGATTTTTGATGGTAGTAATAAAGTTTTCAGGTGTGCAATTTATGGTAAATTTGGGTCGTAACAAGTTAATGTTTGTATAGAAGATTAACTGCGAATTGCTTTAATACTAGGTGTTGTACATCTAGGGCTGTCCGTTTCCAAGTATAATCATTCCAGAAAGGCAAGTCAATTTAAGATAAAGATTGAAAACAAGGTTAATTCTAAGTAAAGACGATAAAATAAAAACTTCAAATTAAATTTGAAGTTTTTATTTTTATTTATTTTCTAGCTAGCTTTTTATTTATAAATCCTAAAATTAACCCGCGTATTTGAGGATCAATGGCAAGACCGATAATGCCGTACAATATACCAGTAAATGTTAAAGCTATTAGTGGCGGTAAGTTAATTAACACTGTGCGGTATATCGCGTAACTGATTATAAATGCTAATGCATTGAATATTATTCCTTTGAATAGTAATGCAAAGCCTTTACGAACGAATAAAGTAAATCCGATTAATAATGTAATTTCGGTAATGATTGCAGCTCCCGCAGCTCCCATCATTCCAAATTGGCTACCTAATACGATGTAACTTACGATAGCGACAGCTAATCCAATTCCCATCGTTGTC
The DNA here is from genome assembly GCF_038007205.1 of Bacillus sp. FSL E2-8887. Taxonomy (NCBI): domain Bacteria; kingdom Bacillati; phylum Bacillota; class Bacilli; order Caryophanales; family Bacillaceae; genus Bacillus; species Bacillus sp. FSL E2-8887. The sequence continues at coordinate 5,006,212 of NZ_JBBOWS010000001.1, read as the reverse complement.
GCACGCTTCCACTGTTGACCAATAGTTGTTAAATTATCAGCAAGTGGATAGTTGATAGATTGTAAAATGACCATAAAGGCTAAAATTGCAAGAGCATCACCGGCTGGTGCATATTGTTCACCTAATAAAGTAACAATCCAAAAGCTTGGATCAGCGATAAATGGAATGGAGATTCCCATTCCTAAGAAAGACATAAGTTTTAATTCGAACTGAGATAGTTTTCTATGTTCATCAATATTCTTTTCATTTCCAAAAGCAAATAATTTTGGATAAAAAGCTGCTGCAATTACACCAGGTATTTGATAAAGGACAGCGGGTATTTTCGATGCAGCTCCAAAGAATCCAACTTGCTCATACGTTGAAACTTTTTCTAATATAATGGGCCCTAACTGTGGTAAGAGCATAATGATAATGCCATTGATTGTGAAAATGAGCAATTGATCTAAAATACCTTTATCCCAGCCCTTATGAACTGTTGTATGGCGAATTACCATTATAAAGGCGATGAGTCCTGTTACGAGACTGGATATCCCGTACATGGCAGCAACCATCATAAGTGACCATTTAAAGGACATTCCTAGTAGAAGAGCAGCTGCGGCTGTTACACCTTGTATTACAGAAATAATCGCTGTAAATTGCATGCGTTCTGTTACTTGGAAGTAAGCCATCCCAACACCTTGTAAAGTGGCTCCAAACATTGTCGGCAGTACAACCCAATATACCATCGCACGTAAGTAAGCATCAGGATAGAAGAACTGAGCGAAAATAGCGAAGAGCACAGAAATTACGATAGCTAATACTAAACGAATACGTAAATAACTACTAATTAGTACGCTAATGTTAGCGTTGCTTCTCGTTCCTTCACGCATAAACGTATGTGTCAAACCTGCATCTGTAAAATAACAAATAACAGCGGAAACTGCTAATGCAGTTGTAAACATCCCATAATCCTTTGGTGAAACATATCTCGCAAAGAAAATCGTCGCAATAGCAAGTACAAATCGAACAGTAATATTTCCTACAAATAGGTAGGAGGCGTTTTTAAGGATTTTATTTGTTTTCATGGAACAAGACCTTTCTATTTTTCAGGACGCACTTCGTCCTATTTGTAAATTTGATTTGTTTACGGAAGGTATGTTTAAAAGCGTATTCTTTATTTAAGAAAACATAAACTTTATTCGTACAAACCAAAGCATTGCGTATAGCTTTTTGCTTCGTTTTCCATTTTTTGAATAAATTTTGCGACAATATTTATTTATATCGCCCTTGATTAATTGAACTTGTGATTTATCTAACTTAGAGCTTCCTTTAATGTATATACAAGCATTGTTAATGACTGTATATGGGAATAGGTAAGTTTCAAGAATTTCAAGAAGTTCTGTAGAATCATTCACGATTAAGTCTTGTGATTTATTATGAACCCAATCCTTCATTCGATTAAATACTTCTAATTCTTTTGCTGTTTTTAATTCATAATCTTTATACTTTGAAGAAAGATTTCCTTCTGATAAGATTCTGTAATATGTCAAATATTCATCTACATAGCATACGTTTGTTACACTCATTAATTTAAATAGAAATTCTAAGTCTTCTCCCCAGCTACATCCTGGTGTGAAACGAATGTTATGATCCATCACGATAGATCTTTTAAAAATCCAAGTACTCGTTTGCGCAACAACTTGATGCGTTAAGAAAGCTTTTGTCATATCACCTTTAATAAAGTTTGTCGTGTGTTCAACTTTTTCACCCGTCTCTTCATAAAAGTTCATATAGCCACAATAACAAGCATTCATGTTGTTTTTATGCATGCTTTCAACTTGTTTTTCGATTTTTGTTGGATGCCATAAATCATCACTATCAAGAAAAGCAACATATTCTCCGCTAGCGTTTTCAATTCCTGTATTACGAGCAACAGAAACGCCTTGATTTTCTTGAGGGACGTATTTTATTTGTCCTGGATATTTTTGTTCAAGGTTTTTTACGATAGAAGATGATTGATCTTTACTCCCATCATCTATAATTACAATTTCAATATGTTTATATGTTTGATTTAGTATCGATTCCATCGTTTCTTCAATATATTTTTCCGCATTATACAGCGGGATAACAACTGAAACGATTTGTTTTTGTTCCATCATATAATTTTTATCTCCTCAAATTTTTTATGTTTCACACTATATATAGGCCTTTTCAAAGGAAGAAGATTACAAGAACATCTGTATAAGTTTACCGCATATAAACTTTGTAAATCAACTCTATGTATTTTATATGAAAAGCGTGCAAACAAATGCTTCATATAAAAAACCTTCCTTTTTGATTAGAAAAAAGGAAGGTAAATCAGTTATTAAATACTCCAAGGTTTATTCAAAGTTAACACTTCAGCCATTTCTTTACTTTTCAAACGTCCCTTTTTTCTATTTTCTGCACGCTCTGAACCAGTTGTATGTAGCCAATGTTCTTCCTCTGTTTCAGGAATTACTTGTGGTACAGATGAAGGTTTTCCGTCTTTTAATGCGACAAATGTAATGAAACACGTTGCGGCCATTCTACGCTCGCCTGCTAGTAGATCCTCTGCAATTACTTTTACGAAAACTTCCATTGAAGATTTTCCTGTATAACATACGAATGCTTCATAACAAACAGAATCTGCTTGGTGAATTGGAGTTAAAAAATCAACGGAATCGATAGATGCTGTTACGCAATGTTTGCGGCTATGTCTTGCAGCTGCAATTGAGGCGATACTATCAATTTCTGCTAATAATTTCCCACCGAAAAGTGTTTGGTGATTATTTAAATCGTTAGGAAAAACACGTGTTGTTTTAATTGCTTTTGATTCTCGCATGAATTTCTTTTCCATATATTCATCCCCTATTTTCTGTTTTCAATCAGAGTGACATGTGTAAGTGGAGTACTCATATTAGATATTTAATGAAGTAAAGTGTTCCAAGAGGATTATCCCGCTATTTTCGGGATAATAGTCAGTGGAGGATGAACAACCCCCCGCGGATTAAAGTTTCACTTTATTGAAATTTCTGTATTTGCATTCATGTAACTGAAAGAAAATTTATCGTATATAAAATGTAGTGTAAAAGAGGATTCGCTTACATTGCAAGTGAAAAAGTAATGACTATGTATTTGTCATAGAAATTCCCTATTAACCTTATGCCTATTCATGATAGAATCGTTTTGTTATGAATGGAAATAGAGGTGCAATGAACATATGAATCATATACAAACAAATTTTTCATCTTTCTTCAGTAAAATAATGATTGGTGCGATGCTCGCATTTTTTGTCTATAGTTGTTGGTCCGCTTTTGAAACAAGTAAGCAATTTTTTGGGGGAAGTACAACAAGTATAACAATCGTATTAGTGATTTTTGTTATTCTTATTTTGTTAGTAGCATCAATTTTGCAATATCGTTTTACAGATAAACAATTTCTTATTTTTCTTATAAGCATGTCTATAGTTGTAAGACTTATCACAGTTCTATTTGTAGATAGTCCAATGATAGGTGATATGAAAGCTATGTATGAGTCTGCAAAGCAGATTGCAATTGGCAATAATATAGAGAATGTAGCACAGTTACCTTTTATTATTTATGAATCGATCATCATTCGTATATTTGGTGATACGGTATTCGCTTTACAACTATTTAATATTTTATTTTGTACAGGAACTGCATTTTTCATTTATCGCATTGCGTCAATGGTCTTTGGAGAAGAGTGTGGTCGTATTGCATCAATATTTTACGCTTTATATATTCCAAATATATTTATGAGTTCTGTATTAACGGGGGAATCACTCGCAATATTTTTATTTTATTGTGCTTGTTACATATTTTTATATAAGGGATTAGATCATCCTTATATGTGGGTAATTTCAACCATTTTATTTGCGCTTAGCAATATGATTTTCCCAATGGGGTTATTTTTACCTATCTTTATAGCTGTATATGTGCTGTTAATTGAATTATTTCAATCAGGGGCGAAACAAAAATTACTATTAAAAATGATAGGAATACTTATTCTGTTTTATAGTACTCATTTTGGTGTGAGCTATGGTATCAAGATGATGGGAATGTCACAGTATACGATTTCTAATCAGACTTATGTTCAATCTGTTTTAATTGGGAAAAGTCAAAAGGAAGAAAAAACATCCAAAAATCAAAGTGTAAAAGAGCACATTGATCAAGAGTTAAAAGAAATGGAAGTAGAAAGATTTAAACTGTTAAAACCAGTTATTAACCAGTTTTCAGATGAGGGAATAAATTCTATTATTTTTAAATGTGAAAAGCTTATATATATAGTGGTGACATTATTTATGGCCATAGCTTTATTACATTTTCTAATTAAGAAACAGCAAAACGAAGGATATATGTTGTTTGTATTATTAATTACCGGATATGTGTCGTTAAGGCTCTTTCGAGTAGATATGGCATATTATAATATTATTATGCCAGCCTTGTTTATTTTACAAAGCTTTGGTGTTTATATGAGTTATTTTTATTGCCAAAAGATATTTTTCAGAAAATAAAAGAATCCATTTTGGATTCTTTTTTTGTAGATGGATGATAAGGATGAATGCAAAGCGGAGATGAAGAATCTCCACTTTGTATCGATTCGCCTTATCGGTTTAGTTCTAGTTGTAAATTATCCGCTGTTAAGGCCATTGTTGAGGAATCGTCTTGAATACTCTTCATTACTTGTGAGATAGTCTCTAATTCATTTTCAATTTTTTTATTTTGTTCTTTAGAGTTAGACATATCTTTTACGATTTCTTGGAAATATTGATCTGTCGCATGCATACTATCTGTCCCTTCAGATACGAGAGAGCTTATTTGTTCCACGGAAGAAGAGACGTGTATAATTTGTTCATTAGTTTTTTCAACGAGTTTTGTAACGTTGGAAATTGATTCTTTCGTTTGCTCTGATAACTTTCGAATTTCTCCCGCTACGACTGAAAAACCTTTACCAAATTCGCCGGCACGTGCAGATTCAATAGCGGCATTTAATGCCAGTAAATTTGTTTGCTCGGCGATTGATTTTACAATATCAATGATTTCGTTAATTTTGTTAGAAATATCAAGAAGTTCACGAGTATCAGTAATAATAGTTTCCATATTCGTTTGGATACTTTCCATTCGTTTGTTTTGCAGATTTAATTGTTCTTTTCCTTTATTGGCCTTTTCTTCTGATGTCGTAGCTAATGATGTACCTGTTTTTGCAATTCCTACGATACTTTCTGATTTAGATGTTAACTGTTGAATAGAAGAGCTTGTTTTTTCAGATACTGCCGCTAGTTCTGTTGCAATATGTGTAATCGTCATAGTTGTCAGTTCTTTTTCTTTTTCATGTTCTTTTTGGATTCTTTCATATTCGGATTCATAAGCCGCAATAACAAGTTCTTGTTCTAATGTGAATAATTTATTTATTACGTTTATGGAATAAGAAAAATCGTCTATCGTTGAAATTTTCGTTTGCAAAATCTTCATGACGGAGCGGAATAACTCTTGATAAGCAGCAGTATACCATTTTCTATGTAAACCAATTTGTACGTGCCTTTTTGCAATTCTAACACGTTGTTCAATAAAATCTTCATTCATATTCCCGCTGAACAATTCTTTAATATGTGTCTTTAAAGTTTGTTTTAATTTGGGAATAGAGCTGTAGCGTTCAATAACAGCAATTAAATTAGGTTGTTTTGTGATGTTGGTGTAGAATTTTTCTGTTATCCAATCTATTTCCTCATAAATAAATGGCTGTAATACTTTAACAATTTGTAAATCTTCCTTTGAAATATGTAGCATATCCATTTGAGTTTTTAGTTCAGAATTAGCAGGCACGTTAAATATGATTTGTTGGCCTTTGCTTAATTCAATTATACTGGTGTTTGTTTTATTTTTTTTAAAAACCCCAAGCATCATTCTTCCCCCTGTTTATAAAGCGTTTTCATTTGTTTATTCTAATGTAATTATATATTTTTATATACAATTACTCTATAGTATATGGAATTGTATATAAATTAAGAGAATTCTATGTAGAATTCTCTTAATGGCCTTTATTAATTTTTGCATGTGTTTTAAAGAAAACTGGGAAATGTACATTATATATTACGGTGACTACACGAATAACGAATGTTATTAATAAACAAACATAGAAAGCTAATACGTGTGCCCCCATTGCATGTGTAATTAGGAAACTAACTGCTCCTAAAATAGAAGCAATTGCATATATCTCTTTTCGGAATACATACGGGATATCTTGAGCGCAAATGTCACGTAAAATGCCGCCCCCAATACCTGTAATAACTCCCATTGAAACGACTAAAAACGAGGCGTCAACGTGATGTGACATTGCTGCATTTGCACCAATAGCTGTAAATACACCTAAACCAACAGCATCAGAAAGCATAATAACAACTTGAAGTTTATTGATGCGCTCAAAAAACATACATGTGAATAATGCTGATAGTACACTTACGAAAAAGTAAATGGGTTTTACAAATGCGACAGGAGGCAGGTTACCAATCATAATATCACGAATAATACCGCCGCCGAGCGCAGTAGCTACAGCTAAACAAAGGACACCAAATAAATCTAGATCTTTTTTCAAACCAACTAATGTACCAGAAATGGCAGCGGCGATAATGCCAAGAAACGTAAATATATCGATTAATAACATGGCTTTAATTCCTTCCTCTTAAAGATGTTCCAGAGAAAAAATATACACTAAAGTTTTGGAAATAACAATTACTTTTCGCTACATGTAGAAAAACGGATGAAATAGCTAAAGAAAGCGTTTGAAAATGCTTGATAAGTAGCAATAAAGTAAAGCGAAAAAGTGTGGAAAGATTAATTGTATAGTTTTTTGATGTAGCTTAGTTGGAGGAATGGTAGAATAAGAGAAGTCCGCTTTGTACATTTGTATAAAATGATAAAAAAATATTTCTGTACGGTCGAAAATAAGTGCACAGGTGTTAGATAGTTTTTATAGGGATAGGGAAGGATAGCTAAAGGACAATAGTTTCTATTACTAATAACGCTTGATTTGACTAGTGTCGGCATAAAAAATAGTTCTCAATTTAAATATGAGTTATGTTATAATTGCTAGGTGTGTTTTAACGATAGAAAACTATGATTAAAAGATAATGTAAAGATTTTGTATGGAGGTCTTGGAATGTTAGCAAATCAAGCTAGGGTTAGATTTGAGCATTTTTTGCTCTTTTTTATTATTTTACAGCCTGTTTTGGATTTATTAACGTCTCTTAGCATTGAGTTATTAAAAGTAAATGCGACAGTTGGAATTATGGTGAGATTCCTCATTATGGCAATGGGCGGTATCTATATTTTAATTCAGGCAAAAGAAAGAGAAAATAGGAAGTTTTTGATTTATCTTGTATTACTAGGAGCTGCATTAGGAATAGGGTTTATTAATAACAAGTTAATCAAGAGTCCTATTGTACTCGCAGAAGAAGTTAAATTCATTGGAAAAGCATTGTATATATATATTATGCTTGGTTCATACATTTTAGCTTTAAAATCACTAAAGAAAACAGTAAATATTAGCGATAAAGTTAGAAATAACATTATGTATTCAACATTAATTATTAGTGCTGTTATGGTTATTTCTATTACGACAGGTACAGATTTCGGTAGTTATGAATGGATGAAAGTTGGTTCCCGAGGATGGTTCTATGCAGGTAATGAACTAGGGTCAATCTTAGCTATTATTTTCCCTATCGTGGTACTATATTCTATTCAAAAAACAAAGAGCGTGAAACACGTTTTATATTGGATTCCATCGCTTTTAATGATTTACTCGTTAATTCAAGTTGGTACGAAAGTAGGGATGGGCTCAATTGGTGCTACGTTAGCAGCAGCAATCGGGATTATCGTACTACAATTATTATTTGATAGAAGAAATCCAAACAAAAGGTCTCTTGTACTTAATGGATTAATTGCTATTGTTCTATTAGCTGGTGTTGTCGGAACGTTTAAAATGACGCCATTAGCACAAAATATGGGTATTCATAACAACTATTTATCAGAACAAAATGTAGCGCAGCAAGGTCAGAAAGAAAAAGAAATTAAAGATAAAATTAAAAAAGAAGAAAAACAACAACATAAAGTGGAAAAGCCGGAAGAAAAGGCAAAGATAGAAGAGGAAGTTAAGAAAGAGCTTGAGAAAGAGCAAAAGAAAGAAAATCAAGAAAATCTTATTTTCAGTGGACGTCAAGTATATGAAGAGAGACATAAGCAGTTCTTTAAAGAAGCGCCAACGTCACAAAAGTTATTCGGAATGGGTTATGCAGGTAACTATAAATATAATGAACAAAAGCAGCCAGATCCGAAGCTAATCGAAATGGACTTCCATGATTGGTTTTATGATTTCGGAATTATTGGTTTTGCGTTAATGATGATTCCATTTATTTATTACGGCTTAAGAATCTTAATAGCATTTGTTACAAGATTTAAGGAAATATTCAATGTGAAATATGGAATGATTTCAGCAAGCTTAGTATTAGCATTAGGTATTGCATATATTGCAGGACATATTTTCACAGCACCAGGAGTAGGAATTTACTTTGTAGTGTTGTTAGCTTATCTAATCGTAGATCTAGAAATTGAATGATAAAAATAAAAGCTAACTTTTGTTAGCTTTTATTTTTTAGTACAGTAAAATAAAGATAGATGGAAATGTAGCGAGGATTTAAAGGAGGAAAAAATATGAGGATATTGCATATGAATGCAGGGGCAGAAGATGGTGGAGGAAAAACACATATTATTTCACTGCTCGATCAATTTCCGAATGGTGAAGTAGAATTAGCAGTATTTGAAGATGGAATTGTTGCGAAAGAAGCAAGAGAGCTAGGGATAAAAGTTCATGTGTTTTCACAAAAATCTCGCTATGATTTATCCATTTTAAAAAACATAAGTGAATTCATTAATAAAGAAAAATTTGATGTAGTTCATACACACGGTCCTAGGGCAAATTTCTTTGTTTCTTTAATGAAAAAGAAATTCGCGGCAAAATGGGTAACGACAATTCATAGTGATCCATTTCAAGACTTTACTAAACAAGGCTTAAAAGGCTGGATTTTTACTAAATTAAATTTGAAAGCTTTAAAAAATATAGATTTATTTTTTGTTGTAACGAATAGGTTGAAAAAAAGCTTAGCCGCATTAGGTATTTCAAATGAAAAGATGCATGTTATCTATAACGGGATTGAATATGATCAGGAAAAAGCAGATGGCTATAATAAAAAGGAAATGTTTAATATTGATGAAGATGTGTTTACGGCAATCCAAGTAGCGCGTTTGCATCCTGTTAAAGGACATGAAGTTTTATTCGATGCGTTACAACAAACAAAATTGGAGAAAATTAAAGTGTTATTAGTTGGTGACGGGCCGTTAGAAAGAGAACTAAAGGCGTTAGCTACTGAAAAAGGGATTAATGATAAAGTTGAATTTTTAGGGCATCGTCAAGATGTGAAACAATTATTTGCTTCATCACATGTCAATTTGTTAACTTCCCATAGCGAAGGATTTCCATTAGTTTTATTAGAAGCGGCAAATCAACGTGTACCATCAATTGTGACTAGAGCTGGAGAAATCGAACCGTTAATTGCAGATGAAACTTATGGGTGGATTGTACCAACTGGTGATGGAAAAGCATTGGCATCGGCATTAGAAGAGGCGTATGATAAGTGGAAAACTGGAGAGTTATCAGTAATGGGCAAGCATATTTATGAGCATGCTACTATGAACTTCTCACTTCAAAAGTTATATGAAGATACGAAAGAAACATATAAGCAATTAATAGCGAAAAACCTTTAATGATAGAGAGGATAGTTAAATATGGCAGTACAAACGGTTGATATTCTAGGTGTTCCTTTCTCTACAATGACAATGGATGAAACGGTCCAATATTTAAAGGAACAACTAGAATTGGAGCAAACTCATACTTTTCAGGTAGTAACAGCAAACCCTGAAATTGTTATGTGCGCAAAAAAGGATGAAAAATTCCATAAAACATTACTAAATACCGATTTAATTACACCTGATGGTATTGGGGTTGTAAAAGCAAGTGGTATGCTTGGTACACCTGTAAAAGAACGTGTAGCAGGTTTTGATTTAATGTGTAATTTATTTGCGAAGTTATCAGAAGAGAATAAACCAGTATCTGTTTTCTTATTAGGTGCAAAACCACATGTTGTACAAGCCGCGGCTGATCATTTAACGAAGACATATTCGGCTGCATCTATCGTGGGGATACAAGATGGATATTTTAAACAAGAAGAAGAAGAGAATATTGTTTCACGTATTCAAGAGGCAAAACCAGATCTATTACTTGTTGCACTTGGCTTTCCAAGACAAGAAAACTTTATCCAAAACAATAAGCATCGTTTAGAAACGAAAATGGCTGTTGGAGTAGGCGGTAGTTTAGATGTGTGGGCTGGAGAGGTAAAGCGTGCGCCAAAATGGATTCAATCTATTCATTTAGAGTGGTTTTACAGATTATGTAGTAATCCAACACGTTGGCGTCGTCAGTTAGTATTAGCTGAATTTTTAAAAGAAGTAATGCGTTCAAAAAAGTAGCGGAACATCGCTACTTTTTTTTATTTGTTTATTTTTGATAAACATTTTACTTTTGGGAATGATGAAGGAGAATTTTTTATAAGAAAGTATTTTACTTATGCAATACACACGTGTAAAATGATGTGTAAAGACACCTGTGTAAGGAGGACTTCTTGTGAGCAAGGTAAAAGAAATTTCGAAGCGAAAGCTACTGGGTATAGCAGGGCTTGGCTGGCTATTTGATGCAATGGATGTTGGAATGCTTTCATTTGTAATCGTAGCACTCCAAAAAGATTGGGGATTAAGTACTCAAGAAATGGGTTGGATAGGTAGCGTTAATTCAATTGGTATGGCAGTAGGAGCGCTCCTTTTTGGGATACTATCAGATAAAATAGGACGGAAATCAGTCTTTATTATTACATTATTACTATTTTCTATCGGTAGTGGTTTAACTGCTTTAACGACGACATTCGCGATGTTCCTCGTTTTACGCTTTTTAATTGGTATGGGACTTGGCGGGGAACTTCCAGTTGCATCTACTCTTGTATCAGAAAGTGTTGAAGCGCACGAACGTGGAAAAATAGTTGTACTATTAGAAAGCTTTTGGGCTGGTGGTTGGTTAATCGCAGCTCTTATCTCATATTTTGTTATTCCTAAATACGGTTGGGAAGTTGCTATGGTATTAAGTGCAGTTCCAGCGTTATATGCTTTATATTTAAGATGGAATTTACCCGATTCTCCAAGGTTCCAAAAGGTTGCAAAAAGGCCATCTGTTATTGAAAATATAAAATCGGTTTGGTCTGGAGAATATCGTAAAGCAACAATTATGTTATGGATTCTATGGTTTTGTGTTGTCTTTTCCTATTATGGAATGTTCCTTTGGTTACCTAGTGTAATGGTACTGAAAGGCTTTAGTTTAATAAAAAGTTTTCAGTACGTACTCATTATGACTTTAGCTCAACTTCCAGGATATTTCACAGCTGCATGGTTTATTGAACGTCTTGGTCGTAAATTTGTATTGGTTACGTATTTAATTGGTACAGCATGTAGTGCTTATGTGTTCGGAATTGCGGATTCATTAACAGCATTAATAGTGGCGGGTATGTTACTATCCTTCTTTAATTTAGGTGCTTGGGGTGCATTATACGCTTATACACCGGAACAGTATCCAACAACTATTCGCGGTACAGGTGCAGGAATGGCAGCTGCATTTGGGCGTATTGGTGGTATTCTTGGACCACTATTAGTAGGGTATTTAGTTGCTTCACAAGCTTCACTATCGCTAATATTTACGATTTTCTGTGGATCAATTTTAATTGGGGCACTTGCTGTAGTTATACTTGGTCAAGAAACGAAACAGAGGGAATTAGTATAAAGAGAAACCTTAATCAGTGGTGTTTTGTCCATCAACCACTGATTATTAGCCTGCACCAATCGGGATAAAAGAAAAGGGGAACCAAAGTGGTTTCCTTTTTTCTGTTTTTTTAGATAAATAATGGTATAGTAAGAAAAAGGGAATGTTTCTTACTAAGGCGAATGTATACAACAAGACATATGGACGAAGGAATTAGGTGGCTGGATAAATGAAAATCTTACTTATCATGGAAGAAGCAGAAGAGCGAAGAAAATTAGTTGAGAACTTTACTGAAAACATTCGAAATGTAGAATGTTTTGAAGCGAAAACTGGAACAGAATCTTTGCTAATAATGAAAAAACATACACCTGATTTTGTTTTTTTAAATTCGCAATTAATGGATGGTACTGGTTTTGAATATTCGAGTTTGTTACGAGAAGTGAATTGTTATACGAAATTTATTTTTATTGGTGAGGATATAGAAGAGGCAATTACAGCTTTTCGTTTCCAAGCGTTTTATTATTTATTACGACCATTTCGTGAAGAAGATTTACAATTCATTTTATATAAAATGGGAAAAGAACAAGGTGAGAAAGCAAAGAGTCATCTGCGTAAACTGCCGATAGAAGGCCATGAGGGGATTAGATATATTCTCCCGGAGGATATTGTATATATTAGTAAAAATAAGGAAAACAAAACCGTTTCAATTTATACAACGAATAATCAGTATATTTCAACATACACACTCCAGGAATTAGAAAATAAACTAAATGCATATGATTTTTTACGTGTACATAAAAGCTATTTAATTAATATGTCATACGTACAAGAACTTAAACCTTATTATAATGGCACGTATAATTTGCATTTAGACAGGTACGATGAGCAACCGATTCCAGTAAGCCGTAATTATGTAAAACGGCTTCGAAATAAAATTGAGCTATGACAAGTAATGAGAGAATTTTAACATAATAGCCTAGAAATCCTTCATGATAAGGAGGATTCAAATTAAATATTCAGAAAATTTAGTACAATCTCCTATAAGAAGTAGTAATGGGGGGATTGTACGTGAAAACATTGAAATCAATTTTACTTTGGGGAGTTATTGCAGCAGTAGGAGCATCTGCTTTTGGTGTAATAGCTTTATCACAAGGTGAGACAATTAATGCTGTATGGCTATTAGTTGCTGCTGTATCAGTGTATGCGATTGCTTATCGCTTTTATAGTAGATTTATAGCAAGGAAAGTTTTCGGACTAGATAATAATAGGCAAACACCTGCTCATACATTAAATGATGGGAAGGATTATGTTCCGACAAATAAATGGGTTTTATTTGGCCATCACTTTGCAGCTATTGCAGGGGCAGGTCCTTTAGTAGGCCCAATTTTGGCGGCGCAGATGGGCTATTTACCCGGGACGATTTGGATTATTGTTGGAGTAGTTATTGCCGGAGCTGTACAAGATTTTGTAATTTTATTTGCTTCAATGAGACGTAACGGTAAATCATTAGGAGAAATGATTAAAGATGAGATTGGTCCTGTTACAGGATTAATTGCGATGATTGGCATTTTAGGTATTATGATAATTTTATTAGCAGTATTAGCTTTAGTAGTCGTGAAGGCGCTCGTTGGAAGTCCATGGGGAATGTTTACAATCGCAGCAACGATTCCAATTGCTATTTTAATGGGAGTTTACATGCGTTACATTAGACCAGGGCGAGTAGGGGAAGGATCAGTAATCGGTATTGTTCTACTAGTCCTATCGCTTATTGGTGGACAATATGTAGCAGAAAATCCAACACTTGCAAGTATGTTTACTTTTAGTGGTGAAACAATTGCTATTATGCTTATCGTATATGGATTCATTGCATCGGCATTACCAGTTTGGATGCTCCTTGCACCACGTGATTATTTAAGTACATTTTTAAAAATAGGAACGATACTTGGATTAGCAATTGGTATTTTAATTGTAGCTCCAGATTTGAAGATGCCGGCAGTATCTAAGTTTATTGATGGAACAGGCCCTGTTTTCTCCGGGAATTTATTTCCGTTCTTATTTATTACAATAGCTTGCGGTGCTGTCTCTGGATTCCACGCTCTCGTTTCATCAGGTACGACGCCGAAAATGATTGAGCAAGAAGGTCATGCACAGCCAATTGGTTATGGGGCAATGTTAATGGAATCATTTGTAGCAGCGATGGCTATGATTGCAGCTTGTGTATTAACACCAGGAACTTATTTTGCAATTAATAGTCCAGCAGCACTGATCGGAACAGATGTATCACAAGCGGCTCAAGTTATTTCTTCGTGGGGATTTGCTATTACACCGAATGAATTAAAAGAACTTGCTGTTAACGTCGGAGAACAGACCATTTTATCACGTACAGGTGGCGCACCAACATTAGCAATTGGTATGGCACATATATTTTCACAAGTAATAGGTGGAACGGCGATGATGGCATTTTGGTACCATTTTGCCATTCTTTTTGAAGCACTATTTATTTTAACAACGATTGATGCTGGAACACGTGTAGGACGATTTATGATTCAAGATATTTTAGGGCATGTGTACAAGCCGTTTGCGAAAACAGATTCCACAATAGCGAATGTGGTTGCTACAACGTTATGCGTATTAGGCTGGGGGTACTTCTTATATCAAGGGGTGGTTGACCCTCTCGGTGGAATTAATACGCTATGGCCACTTTTCGGTATTGCAAATCAAATGTTAGCGGGGATTGCATTATTACTTGGAACGACAATTTTATTCAAAATGGGGAAAAAGGTATACGTATGGGTAACGCTTATTCCGACTGTGGGATTACTTATTGTAACGATGACAGCTGGTTATCAAAAGTTATTTCATGAAAATCCTAAAATAGGATTCCTATCACATGCGAAAGTATTCCAAGGAGCATTAGATGATGGGAAGGTATTAGCTCCAGCTAAAAACGTTGCGCAAATGAAGCAAATTATTTTTAATGACTATATTGATGCGGCACTTTGTGGGATTTTTATGATAGTTGTAATTGCTGTATTAATTTCTGCACTTCGAATTTGGATTCAAGTATTAAGAAATAAGCCAATGCCGTTAAAAGAGGCACCATATATTCCAAGAGATGAAAGTGAGTCGAGGAACTATGCTTAAAAGTTTACGGAACGTATGGGGAAAGAGAAAGCAATTTATTAGTTTACTTGTCGGAGTTCCAAGTTATGAAACGTATGTAAATCATATGAAAATGCATCATCCAGAAGAGAAAATTCTATGTCAAAAGCAATTTTTTGCTGAGGCACAAGAAGCTAGATTTAATGCAAAAGGCGGAAAGATATCACGATGTTGTTAATGGAGGAGACGAAATTTCGTCTCCTTTTTTATTTTGCTGTTCCACGTGGAACAATAAAATAAAAAGTTTGGGAATTATAGGGATTTCGTAATACAATAACATATAGAAGGGGATAGAAGGAAAAGAAAAAGTAGGGAGATTATTTTATGTTTAGAGATCTATTTGTAAATATGACAATCATTCTGTCCTTTATCTTTGTAGGTGCTCAGATTTTAAGAGATAAGCCATTAAAAGAAGGATTCTCTTTTTGGCAGAAATGTTTGGTCGGTATTTTAACTGGGATATTAAGTATATTATTGATGCATTTTGGTGTACATATTGAAGATATTATGTTGGATTTACGTTACTTGGCAGTTATTTTGGCAGTTATAATTGGGGGGCCGATAGCTAGTAGTATAACAGTTATGGTCATTTTAATAACACGGGTATTTTTTACTGAGTATTCTTTAGCCTCTGAATTGGCTTGCTATACTATCGTGGCAATAGGGATTGGAGTTACCCTTATTTGGCGGATGAAGATTTCTATATTTACAAAATGGATATGGTTTAATGTATACAGTTTATCTATTTTAATACTACCACTTTATATTTTGTTTAAGGATCTATATGTAGTGGCATTATATTTAGTTTGTTGTATTGTAGCGGCATACATCACATTTGTGAGTGCAAGTTACGTGTTGCAATCGAATGAATTATTTCAAACGATGAAGCATTATGCAACGATAGATGCATTAACGAATCTAGGAAATGTAAGGCAGTTTGATTTAGAGATGAATCGCCATATTGGTAACAAGTATATGAAAAATGATTCACTTTGTTTATTACTTATCGATATTGATCACTTTAAGTATGTAAATGATACGTACGGCCATCCTGCTGGAGATGAAGTGTTAAAACAAGTAGGGCGTATTTTGTTAGAGAATGCACCATTCCAAAATTTAGTCTTTCGAAAGGGTGGCGAAGAGTTTGCTCTGTTGTTACCAAAAAAGAGAGTAGCATTTGGAACTCGTATAGGGGAACAAATTCGACTAGCTGTTGAAAAGCATTCATTTCAACTGCAAAATGGGGAAAAAATTAAAATTACAGTTTCTGTTGGGCTTTCAGAATATAAAAAATCACCTGAGCAATTTATTCAATCAGCGGATGATGCGTTATATTATTCAAAAAGAAATGGTAGAAACAAGGTTAGTTCAGCATCATAGGAATTTGGGGAGTACTTTAAAAGATTTCTGTAAAGTAATTAAAACCGACAGAACAATAAATGTTCTGTCGGTTTTAATCTATTTTTAAATTTATTAATAAAAAGCTTTATGTTAGACAAGTTCTTTCGGTGCAACGAATTTGCGGTATGCACCGTGATGTGTTGGTCCTACATATTCGTTAATCTTAAATGAATGACGAATTGCAGCTGTGATGAATTCTTTCGCAGTTTTTACTGCTTCTTTCACCGTTTTTCCTTTTGCAAGTTCTGCTGTAATTGCAGCAGAATATGTACAACCTGCACCGTGTGTATTTGTCGTATCAATCTTTTCTGATTCTAGAAGATCGAATGTTTCTCCGTCATATAATACATCAATAGCAGTTTCTGTGCCTAGTTTGCTACCACCTTTAATCAGTACGTATTTAGCACCTAAAGCATGGATTTTTTTTGCAGCTTCTTTCATGTCCTCAAGAGAATT
This sequence comes from Bacillus sp. FSL E2-8887, assembly GCF_038007205.1. Classification (NCBI taxonomy): domain Bacteria; kingdom Bacillati; phylum Bacillota; class Bacilli; order Caryophanales; family Bacillaceae; genus Bacillus; species Bacillus sp. FSL E2-8887. Next base: position 4,989,262 of record NZ_JBBOWS010000001.1, on the reverse strand, counting down.
AATTTTCACACCACTTAATTGATATGCTTCAAATAAGTTTGGCGTTACGACTAATGCCTTTGGAACAAGAACGTCACGTAAGCAGTCATTTGTTTCAGGATGTAACGCTTCATCCGCTCCCTTACATACCATAACAGGATCAACTACTACATTTTCGAAATTGTGCTTTTCAATTGTTTCCGCAACCATTTCGATAATTTCTACTGATCCAAGCATACCCGTTTTTAAAGCATCTACACCAACGCCTTCAATTGTCGTTTCTAATTGTGGTTTTAATGTAGAAGCTGGGATTGGGAATACGTTATGTGCCCAACCGTTATGTGGATCCATCGTTACGATTGTCGTAAGAGATGTCATTCCGTATACACCAAGTTCTTGGAATGTTTTTAAATCTGCTTGTATACCAGCACCGCCACTTGTGTCAGAACCAGCGATAGTAAGTGCCTTATTCAATGTCATTATGAAAGCCCCCTCAAGTGATATAATGAAAACTATGTTTTCACCATTATATCAATGTTACGAATAAGTACAAAGTGAAAAGTAGATGATTTATGTTAAGTACTATTTAAAATCTTGTATGTAGGAGACGAATTATGTTTCAAGAGAATCGTACAAATGAATTAGTTATATTAAAAGAGATTGCAGAAACGTTGAATACCTCAAATGATACATATCACGTACTTCAAGCTGTGCTGGAAAAGCTGTTGAATGTAACTGGTTTAACGACAGGATGGATTTTCCTTGCGGATGAAAATGGTAGATATACAAAATTAATTGATTACCAATTACCAGAGGGATTGAAATTCGAAAATAAACGACCGATGTGTGAGGGGAATTGCTGGTGCTTACACCGCTTTGTGGAAGGAAAACTAGAGCGAGCAGTTAATATTATTGAATGTAAGAGAATTAATAATGCGATTGAATACAACTGGGGAGATACAGAAGGGATTGTACATCATGCGACAGTACCGCTAAAAGCGGGAGAAGATGAATTTGGCGTGTTAAATGTAGCTAGCCCAGGTAAAACGCATTTTTCGGAAGAAGAATTAGTACTATTACAATCAGTTGCCTTTCAAATTGGAACGGCATTAAAGCGTACAAAACTGTATGAAAATGAAAAGAGAAGAGCTCATTATTATGTAAAGTTAGAACGCTTTATTCAAGCTTTAAGGACAATTCATAAATTTAATGCATTACCAGAAGAGATTGTAATGCAAATAGGGAGCTTATTTCTATGGGAGCAAGTTGTATTCTTTATTAGAGAAGAAAATGAACTAGCTGTGAGAGCTTCTTATAAGAAAGGTGAACTACAAGATGATTTGAGGGCAGCAGCACAGGAAGCGTTGGAAAAAGAAGAGTCTGTCTTGTCAAAGCGTCAGGTTGGGAATATAGAGCATCCCAATAGGGCAGTTATCGCTATTCCGATACATATTCAAAATCATATATTTGGAGTATTAAGTGTAAGTTCTAATAATGGAGAATTTGATATAAATACGATAGATGTAGTACAAGCGTTAGCAAATCATATTTCATTAATGATAGAGAACTTAAGATTAAATGAAAAACGCCGCGAACTTGTACGAATGGAAGAGCGTAATCGTTTAGCTAGAGATTTACATGATTCTGTTTCACAAAAGTTGTTTTCATTAACGTTTATGACGAAAGGCGCTGAAGCTGTCTTAAAGGGTCAAAATGAAAAGGTAGATCAGTCTTTGTATGAGATGCGTGAATTAGCACAAGGTGCCTTAAAAGAAATGAGGACATTAATTTGGCAGCTCCGTCCGGCTGGATTAGAGAAAGGGTTATTACCAGCTTTAAAGCAATATGGTGAAAGTTTAGGATTGAAAATTCGGGAACAAGTTACAGGTGTACGTGATTTGCCGCGTGTAGTAGAAGAAGCGCTATGGCGAATTGGACAAGAAGCTTTAAATAACGTAAGTAAGCATGCGAATGTAAGAGAAGCGACGATTTATTTCAAAGTGACGGAGAAAAATGTATTATTAGAAATAGTCGATCAAGGAAATGGGTTTGTAGAAAAGGATATAAAAGAGAAGAAATCACTCGGTATGACTACGATGCGTGAAAGAGTAGAATTAGTTGGTGGAACAATTAAAATTGTAAGTAGTAAGAAACGAACGAGTATAAAAGTAAATGTACCATTATGATGTGAAAATGAGGGAAGTTTGTGAAAATAAAAGTATTGTTAGTTGATGATCATACAGTTGTTTTAAAAGGATTAGCATTTTTTCTAAGCACACAGGAAGATTTTGAATTAGTTGGTGAAGCAAATAATGGGAAAGAGGCGCTAGTGAAAGTAGGCGAAACAAGTCCAGATGTCGTATTAATGGATTTATATATGCCTGAGATGGATGGAATTGAGGCAACAGCTTGTATTAAAAAAGAATATCCAAACGTGAAAGTAATTGTATTGACTAGTTTCTCTGATCAAGCTCATGTATTGCCGGCACTAAAAGCTGGGGCGAGCGGTTATATTTTAAAAGATATCGAACCAGATCAGCTTGTTGAAGCTATTCGAAGCGCGTATAAAGGTAATATTCAATTACATCCAGATATAGCAAATGCCCTTCTTTCTCAAACATTACCACAGGAAGAGAAAGAAGAAGAACCTTCCGTTCAAGTGGATGTATTAACAGCGAGAGAAAATGAAGTATTGCAGTTATTGGCGAAAGGGATGAGTAATAAAGAAATTGCTTCTGTTTTAGTTATTACAGAAAAAACGGTAAAAGCTCATATGAGTAGTATTTTGAGTAAGTTACATTTATCCGATCGCACACAAGCAGCATTATATGCAGTGAAAAATGGAATCGTATAAGACAAAAGTCGTAAGACCTAGTTCGCCTTTAGAAGGTGGACTTTTTTTATGGAAAAATACGTCTATGTGAGGACGTAATTGTTTTGATATAAAGATAAAATGTATTTGTAAGCAACAATAATTATAAGGGAGTACCCTTTTTCGTAAGTGATATATAACAACATAAGAGTGAGTAGTAGGAGGAAAAACAATGGCAACAGTTTTATTTGTAAAAGCAAACAACCGCCCAGCGGAACAAGCAGTTAGTGTGAAATTATACGAGGCCTTTTTAGCAAACTATAAAGAAGCGCATCCAAATGATACAGTGGTAGAACTTGATTTATATAAAGAAGAATTACCATATGTAGGCGTAGATATGATTAATGGTACATTCAAAGCGGGTAGAGGATTTGATTTAACAGAAGAAGAAGCAAAAGTGGTAGCAGTTGCTGATAAGTATTTAAATCAATTCTTAGAAGCTGATAAAGTAGTTTTCGGTTTCCCATTATGGAACTTAACGATTCCGGCCGTATTACACACGTATATTGATTATTTAAACCGTGCTGGTAAAACGTTTAAATATACACCAGAAGGTCCAGTTGGGCTTATTGGAGATAAGAAGATTGCATTATTAAATGCACGCGGCGGCGTATATTCTGAAGGACCAGCAGCTGAAATGGAAATGGCTGTTAAATACGTAGCAAGCATGATGGGCTTCTTCGGTGCAACAAACATGGAAACGGTAATTATCGAGGGACATAACCAATTCCCAGATAAAGCAGAAGAAATCATTACTGCAGGTCTTGAAGAAGCAGCTAAAGTAGCAAGCAAATTTTAATTAAAATTATAATCGCCACTCAAAAAAACAGCATTAACTTTTATGTTAATGCTGTTTTTTTATATTTTTAGCTCGTCAGCAAGTTTTTCTAATTGATTTCGATCTTGTATATAATATGTTCGGCCTTCTTTTTTTAAATAGTTTTGCTGGCAAAACTGGTTTAATACATATAAAAGATGGCGGTAACTGACGTTTAAGTATTCTGAGGCCTCAGTATGTTTTTCGGTATAGCAACTATTTTGTTCCGTTAATAGAATGAACGCAGCTAATCGGTTTTCAAATGGATAACTATAGTTTTTGGCGTAATTTTCTGTTCGGATAATTGTTTTTTCTCCAATAAATTTGCATAGTTTCTGTAGAAAGGTAGCATCTTGCAATAAAAGATGCTGACAATCTTTAAGAGGAAGCGCTAAGCAAATACAATCTTCAATCACCTCAACCGCTTTCGTAACAGATTCTACGCCAATTAATCCTAATTCTCCAATGAATGAAGGTGCTTGAATAAAATTAATTAAAGAGACTTTCCCATTTTTATGGCTCATATATATTTTTGCTTTCCCGGAAATTAAGTAATAGAGATAAGGGAGGTCGACTCCCTCCTTACATATCATCTCTTTCTTTTGAAAAGAATGTAGTTCTACATATGGTAAGACATGAAAGGAAAAAAGAGTATGGAATTGATGAATTTGCATGTGTTGATAAATTTCTTTCTCATTTTTACTGATTTTCATATTTTCACCCCTGTTTGTAGTATGAGATATCTCCTATTATTTTTACAAGGAAGAATGATACGATTTATGTAAATTTGTTTTTGTAGAAAAGAGAGTGTGAGGGGTTTATGAAAAAATATAAAACATTGCTATTTGATGTAGATGATACATTGTTAGATTTTCAGAAGGCGGAGAAAGTGGCGTTACGTATGCTCTTTGAAGAGAAAGGGATTCCTTTAACTAGCGAGGTTGAAGCGCAGTATAAAAAAATTAATAAAAGCCTTTGGGATGCTTTTGAAGAAGGTGAAATAAACCGTGATGAAGTCGTAAATACACGATTTTCGATTTTGTTTAAAGAGTACGGGGAAGAAGTAGATGGGATATTATTCGAAAATAATTATCGTAGCTACTTAGAAGAAGGAAACCAACTTATGCAAGGTGCATTTGAATTTATAAATCAAATTCAAAATGAGTATGATTTATATATAGTGACAAACGGTATTTCTAAGACGCAAGATAAACGTTTACGTAATGCAGGATTACATTCATTGTTTAAAGATATTTTTGTTTCTGAAGATACGGGATTCCAAAAGCCGATGGAAGAGTATTTTGATTATGTTTTTGAAAGGATTCCTAATTTCGCTTTTGAAGAAGGGCTCATTATTGGGGATTCGTTAAGTGCCGATATTAAAGGTGGATATGTAGCGGGAATTGATACTTGTTGGTTTAATTCAGAAAAGAAACCAAATAATAGCGAGATTGTGCCAACATATGAAGTGCATAGTTTTGAAGCGTTATACGCGCTATTAAAGCAGCATGTGTAATAAAGTGAAACTTTAATCAGTGTGGATTTTGGCCATCCCCCACTGATTATTAGCCTTCACCAATCGGGCAGTTACGGGCAGTTATCTCCCACCCAACTCCCTCGCACTTGCCGGATTTTGAGGTGGGAGTCTTACTGCTCGCAAATAGCGGGATAAAAACAGGCAGTGGAACTTTTGTCCCTACTGCCTGTATGTATTAGTTTGTAGCTTCATTGTTTTTAGGAAGCGGAAATGCATTCCCAATCGCTGCTGCCCCGAGCATCGGTAATAATAAATTGAGCGGGAAAAACATGAGTAATAGTAATGTTATAGCTATTGGTTTTCTTAATGCATAGCTTGAAATAGCTGTCGTGACGATGGCTACAGAAGCTATTGGATCTATAGGGATAATAGAAGCTATAGCATATCCGATACTTGATCCAGCAAATATAATTGGGAAAATATGTCCGCCGCGCCAACCCGTATTTAAACAAACGGCAGTAATACATAATTTTAAAATTCCTGAAAGAAGTAGTACCCAGAAGGATAAATGGCTCCATTCAACGACTAAATCTTTTAATTGATGTTCCCCTGAGAATAACGTGTAAGGAAGGAAAGTTCCTGTAATTCCTAATAAAATACCGCCTATAATTCCAAGTGATACCTTGTATTCTTTGAAGGGGTGGATTAATTTCTCTAATGTGAATTCTAATTTGAAATAAAAGAAACCAACTATAGCACCAATGCTAGCAAGTGGTAGAAAGGCGATCCATTCATTAAGAGCAAGAGACCCTTCCCCAAAATCAACAATAAAGGATCCACGATTATCGAGTTTACTAAGCAATAAGTAAACGGAAAAACCGGCAAAAGTGGTAGCTAAATATACAATTGCTTTTTTTCCTTTCGAAAATTCATTAATTTGTTCACCCTCATTTTCATTCGGAGCTAAGTAACCGAATAATGGTGCATTAAAAATTACACTTAAAGTAGCACCAATTCCAACCTCTGTTAGTTCATTCATTCCCTTTAAAGCAAAATTAAAGCGATCTCCTACCCATGTACAAAGTCCACCGATAATTCCAACAAGTGCTGCTTCTGGGCCTAAACTAGCTCCAAATATTAAAACGATAATCGCAGTTAAAGTAGCTTTATGTACAAAACTGTATTCGATTCTACCTGTTTTTTTATATTCAGCCATCACTTCGGGCATAAGACGTGGATATGTACCGAAGTATTTTTGTGTTAAACCAACGAGGATACCACCGATGATTGTTACACAAATGGTGTAATAAGGCGGAGAAGAGAAAATAGTAGGTAAGTATCCCCAAATAAAGTGAATTCCGATATTTATTGTAACTAAAAATAACCAGACTGTAGCTCCTACTATAGAGCCTAAAAGAATGCCATATAGGACGAGTATATAGTGCATGTCCTTTTTATTTGTCATGTTGTACCTCCGTTATGTAAATTTTCATGTAGAAAGGATTAAATATGCTAGTGTGAAATGAATTGAATATATATAGTATCTTTTTGAGGGTTTGGCTTATTCAATATATTGAAATCTCATGAAAATTTGAAACCAACGCGGTTAAACCACTTATTTAATTTTATATATTGATCGGAGTTTTTAAAAGGTCTTTTTCAAATTAATATGGAATATATTTCTTTTGTTGTTTATATTAAATTCCTCGCATTTAATTTAGAACATTCAGAAAAACCATTTGACATCAGGAAATTATTGCTATAAAATCAACGGTAATTGCATAGTCTTATCAAGAAAAGGTGGAGGGACAGGCCCGATGAAACCTTGGCAACAGCCGTATAACGGAATTGTGCCAAATCCTGCAGGTAATAATCCTGAGAGATAAGAAAGAGCCTTAGAGCGTGTTTTCAAACTGCTCCTTTCTTGTTTTCAGGGAAGGGGCAGTTTTTTATTTTGGATAAAGTGAAACTTTAATCAGTGGGGGTTTTGTCCCTCCCCCGCTAATTATTAGCCTTCATCAATCGGGCAGTTATCTCCCACCTAACTTCCTCGCATTTGCCGAATTTGGAGGTGGGAGTCTTACTGCCCGCAAATAGCGGGATAAAAGAAAGGAGAATGAGAGATGGGAGAATCATGGGGGAAAGGAACGATTTGTGTGCAAGGTGGCTATACGCCAAAAAATGGTGAGCCGCGTGTTTTGCCACTTTATCAAAGTACAACGTATAAATACGATACGTCAGATGATTTAGCAGCACTATTTAATTTGGAGGCAGAGGGATATATATATACGCGTATTGGAAATCCTACTCTAGCCGCATTTGAGCAGAAGTTATCAGATTTAGAAGGCGGTGTAGGGGCTGTTGCAACAGCTTCTGGGCAGGCAGCCATTATGCTTGCGGTTTTAAATATTTGCAGTAGTGGAGACCATTTACTTTGTTCTTCAACTGTTTACGGAGGAACGTTTAATTTATTTGGAGTGAGTTTGCGAAAGCTGGGCATAGATGTTACGTTCTTTAATCCTAATTTAACGGCAGATGAAATTGCGGCACTTGCTAATGATAAGACAAAACTCGTTTATGCAGAGTCGTTAGGAAATCCAGCAATGAACGTTTTGAATTTCAAAGAACTTTCAGCGGCAGCAAAAGAATTAGAAGTACCTTTTATCGTTGATAATACATTGGCGACGCCTTATTTATGCCAGGCGTTTGAACATGGGGCAAATATCATTGTCCATTCTACAACGAAATATATTGATGGCCATGCAAGTTCTCTAGGTGGGATTGTAATAGATGGAGGGAACTTCGATTGGACAAATGGAAAATACCCTGAGCTTGTCGAACCTGACCCGAGTTATCATGGCGTAAGCTATGTTCAAAATTTTGGAGCAGCAGCGTATATTGTGAAAGCACGCGTTCAGTTATTAAGAGACTACGGAAACTGTATGAGCCCATTCAATGCATATATTAGCAACATTGGCCTTGAAACATTGCATTTACGAATGGAGCGTCATAGTGAAAATGCTCTCGAAGTTGCTAAGTGGCTTGCCAATCATGATCGCATTGAATGGGTGAATTATCCAGGATTAGATAGTAATGAAAATTATTCGTTAGCACAAAAGTATTTGAAAAAAGGTGCTAGTGGAGTTTTAACATTTGGTATTAAGGGCGGATTAGAAGCAGCGAAAGAATTTATCGCAAATGTAAAGCTTGCAACTCTTGTAACGCATGTAGCTGATGCAAGAACTTGTGTAATACATCCTGCTAGTACGACGCACAGACAATTAAGCGCAGAAAATCAGCGTTTAGCTGGCGTTACATCTGATTTAATCCGTTTATCGGTCGGTATAGAAGATGTTTCTGATATTATTGCAGATTTAGAAGCGGCACTAGTCGGAGGCAAACAACATGCCGATCATAATTGATAAAGATTTACCAGCTCGCAAAGTATTGCAGAAGGAAAATATTTTTGTAATGACGAAGGAGCGAGCAGTAACACAAGATATACGTGCTTTGAAAATTGCTATATTAAATTTAATGCCTACAAAACAAGAAACAGAGGCGCAATTACTTCGTTTAATTGGAAATACACCGTTGCAATTAGATGTTCATTTACTTCATATGGAATCGCATCTGTCTCGCAATGTAGCGCAGGACCATTTAACGAGCTTCTATAAAACATTCCGTGATATTGAGAATGAAAAATTTGATGGACTCATTATTACAGGAGCACCAGTTGAAACTCTTTCTTTTGAAGAAGTAGATTATTGGGAAGAGCTTGGACGTATTATGGAGTATTCAAAAACGAATGTAACATCTACGCTTCATATTTGCTGGGGGGCACAAGCTGGTTTGTATTACCACTATGGTGTGCCGAAGTATCCTCTTGCGGAAAAAATGTTTGGTGTATTTGAACATGAGGTTCGCGAGCAACATGTGAAATTGTTACAAGGGTTTGATGAAGTGTTTTTTGCTCCGCATTCTCGTCATACAGAAGTACGAGAGAGCGATATTGAAAAGGTGAAAGAATTAACGTTATTAGCCAATTCTGAAGAAGCAGGCGTTCATCTTGCTATTGGGCAAGAGGGAAGGCAAGTTTTCGCACTCGGACATAGTGAATACAGTTGTGATACGTTAAAGCAAGAATACGAACGGGACTGCCAAAAAGGATTAAATATTGATGTGCCAAAAAATTATTTTAAACATAATAATCCAAATGAGAAGCCAATTGTTAGGTGGAGGAGTCATGGGAATTTATTATTCTCTAATTGGCTGAATTATTACGTGTATCAAGAAACCCCTTATATATTGTAAATGATTGTATAACACGTGGTAGCGTTTTATTTGTAAAGATTAACCTTTATTTTTCTTAATATTCAAAATACATTGTTTTTCAGATTTTTTGTCTATATAATGGCATCTAAACACAATTTTTGAGGGGTGGATAGTATTATGAAAGAAATTCAAGTGGGGTTATTAGGTCTTGGGACAGTTGGTAGTGGTGTAGTTCGTATTATTACAGATCATCAAGAACGACTTATACACCAAGTAGGTTGTCCAGTGAAAGTAACGAAAGTATTGGTGCAAAACATTGAGAAAGAGAGAGAAGTAGACGTGCCTTCTACTCTATTAACACAAGATGTGAATGAAATTTTAGATAATCCTAATATTGATGTTGTCATTGAAGTAATGGGCGGCATTGATGATGCAAAAGCATATATTTTACAAGCTTTAAAAAGCGGGAAGCACGTTGTGACTGCAAATAAAGATTTAATGGCGTTACACGGAGCGGAACTCTTAGCGGTAGCAAAAGATAATCAGGCTGATTTATTTTACGAAGCAAGTGTAGCTGGAGGGATTCCAATTTTACGAAGCATCGTAGAAGGACTTTCTTCAGATCTTATTACGAAAGTAATGGGAATTGTAAATGGAACGACAAATTTTATTTTGACGAAAATGTCAGACGAAGGGAGAGCATATAACGACGTGTTAAAAGAAGCTCAGCAGCTTGGATTTGCAGAAGCAGATCCAACATCAGACGTAGAAGGTTTGGATGCAGCAAGAAAAATGACGATTTTGGCTACTCTCGGTTTCTCTACAAATGTAGAGCTTGGAGATGTGAAGGTAAAAGGGATTACTTCTATTACAGCAGAAGATATTGAATATAGTAAGAGCTTAGGCTATACAATTAAATTAATTGGTCTTGCAAAGCGAGATGGCGAGAAATTAGAGGTTACAGTTGAGCCAACGCTACTTCCAAATGCACACCCTCTTGCGGCAGTGCAAAATGAATATAATGCTGTGTATGTGTATGGTGAAGCGGTAGGAGAAACGATGTTTTATGGTCCGGGAGCAGGAAGCTTACCGACAGCGACAGCTGTTGTTTCTGATCTAGTTGCTGTAATGCAAAATATTAGGTTAGGTGTAACAGGAAATAGTGCTGTAGTTCCGCAATATCAAAAGGTACTAAAAGAGCCAGATGAAATTATTGTGAAAAAGTTTTTAAGACTTCATGTGAAAGACGAAATTGGTGTGTTTGCAAAAATTACATCATTGTTCTCTGAGCGCGGTGTTAGTTTTGAAAAGATTATTCAAATGCCACTTGAAGAGAAAGGGAAAGCAGAAATAGTAATTGTAACGCATCGTGCTTCTCTTGCGGATTATGAGTACATTCTACATACATTGCAATCGTATGAAGAAATAGATTGTGTGAAAGCAAATTATCGAATTGAAGGAGATGCTAAGTAGTATCTCTTCTAATAAAACGAAAAAACCTATTAAGCGGCTTGCTTAATAGGTTTTTTTCTATTTAAAATCTGCGTACCAACTTGAATAAAAGCTTGAATAATCCAACCTGTTGTAAAGGATAAGATAATTGTTCCAAAATAGATTGGCCCATCTAATAAGAAGCTTAATGTTAAAAATAAAAAAGCTAATGAAATTTCTGTTCTTCTAAATGTCCATTTCTTTTTCTCAGCAACAGTTAAAACGAAAGCCTCTTGAGGTGCTGCGCAAAGGTTAGTAGAGACGTAAAGACCAATTCCGGCTCCGACGAATAGGTTTCCGCAAATAAGTGTTATATATTTTGGAAGAGAGCGGATAATGTCCATAATGGTCGTAATAGAACCAACCCAATCAACAAAAAGAGAAATAAGAATCATCGTTACAATTGTGCCGATTGTAATTTGTTTTTTGTCCCAAAAGAGTACGATCAGGGTAAAAACAAAGTTAATCATGAAAATCCAAAAACCAATACTTATCCCAAAATTTTGATATAGTGCAATAAAGAAGGAATCATAAGGGCTAAGTCCAAAGGAAGTAATTGTCGTCATCATATTAATACCGATGGCGAGAATGAGTAAACCGCCAATGAAAAATATATATTCTAGTTTGAATCGAAGCATAGTTGTATATCCTTTCAAAATGTATTTGCTAAGAAAGGATATACTGTGGAAAGCTTACCAGGTCAAGCGAGAATTTTTGAGGGGAAGGGGAGAATGAGATGACTAATATAAGAAAGATTGCTGAACTTGCTGGGGTATCTGTTTCAACTGTTTCACGTGTACTCAATAATCATCCGTATGTGAATGAACAGAAACGAAAAGAGATTTTAGCGATTATTGAAGAATTAAATTACACGCAAAATGTGAATGCGATTCATTTAGTGAAAGGAAAAACGAATGTAATTGGCGTTTTATTGCCGCACGTAAATGATCAATATTACAGTGCCATTATTGGGGGGATATCAAAGGAAACCGCAAAGAACAATTATAATATGATGCTTTGCCAGACAAATTATAGCGAAGAAAAAGAGCTTGAAATTTTACATATGTTAAAAATGAAAAAGCTTGATGGAGTAATTATATGTTCACGGACAAATAGTAAGGAAAAACTTGAAGAGTATACGAAGTTTGGTCCAATTGTGATGTGTGAAGAAATAGATTCGAATTTCATTTCGAGTGTACATATTGATTACTACAAAGTATTTTTGCGCGGGATGAAAAGCTTAATAGATGCTGGTCATACACGTATCGGATATTGCATTGGAAGAAGTAATAGTATTAATAGCCAGAGGCGAAAAAAGGCGTATGAGGATTCACTTCAACAGATTGTTGTAACACCGTTAGATGCCTGGAAGTTTAAGGGCTGTTTTACGGTGGAAGATGGGCGCAATGTAGTCAGGAAATGGGCTCGTATGTCTGTAAAACCGACGGCTTTTCTTGTATCTTGCAATCATATTGCTGCAGGAATGGTAACGGAGGCGAAAAAACAAGGAATTCGTATCCCAGAGGATATTACGATTATCGGATGTGATGATCAAGAGGTGGCAAATATATTAGGTATTACGACGATTTCGCATTCTAGTAAAAATGTTGGTGTAAAGGCATTTGAATTATTATATGAAAAGATTAATGATGAGGAAATAGATGTGAAACATGTAGAGTTATTACCAGATTTGGTAGATAGGGAAACGACATAATAGAGAAGGTGTGAAAATCGCTTTTCGAAAATTCGTTTGGTATAATTATGGACAATCTATAGGGGCTAAAAGGGGTTTTGATATGAGATCAAAATTAGTAAAAGTAATTCTACTCATTACAATTGCATCTTTCTGTTTATTTGCATACGGTTTTGTTTCGGGTGTAAATGATGTATTAAATCCGAAAGCTTCAAAATTAATTACGAAGACTGACGTAGTGGCAAAAGAGAAAAAGAAAACGGGAACGTTACAAGTAGTTAGTTTAGGTGATTCGTTAACGCGCGGCGTTGGTGATAAAGAAGGAATTGGCTATATTGGACGAATGAAAGAGAATTTACAAAAAGATTATAAACAAAAAGTTGCACTAAGCAATTTGGCAGTTAGTGGTGCGAAAATGCCTGATTTATTAAAACAAATCGAAAGCAGCGGAGCTCAATATTCAATTAAGCAAGCAGATGTAATTGTTTTAACAATTGGAGGAAATGATTTATTCCCAGGATGGGAATCGCTCGGAAAGATAGATTTAGAGACGTATCGTCCTGATACGGAAACGTTTCAAAATGAAGCGAAGAAAATTATAGAAGAAATTCGTAAATTAAACACAGATAGTCCTATTTTTTGGCTAGGTTTATACAATCCTTTTGAGGATGTAGAAGATTTAAGAGGTTCATCAAATATTGTTGTGGATTGGAATGCTTCTTTAGAGAAGTTAGCATTAAATGATAAAAATGTATATATTACACCGACATTTGATTTATTCCAAAATCGTGGAAAAGATTTATTATACTCCGATCATTTTCATCCGAATGAAGTAGGCTACACATATATGGCAGAGCGATTGGTCCAAAACGTCGTAAGCAAATTAAAACTAGAGCAAGGAGGGATAAAATGACGACGATACTTTCTGTACGAGACTTGAAGAAGGTAATTGGAAAGAAGACGCTTGTAGAGGACATTTCATTTGATGTAAAACAAGGAGAAGTGTTTGGCTTTTTAGGACCGAACGGAGCCGGGAAAACGACAACAATTCGAATGTTAGTTGGACTGATTAAAGCGACAGAAGGTACTATTTCTATCAGTGGTTATTCTATTAAGGAAAATTTCAGAGAAGCGATGCGTCAAATTGGAAGTATAGTTGAAAACCCAGAGCTTTATACATATTTAACGGGATGGGAAAACTTAAAGCAATTTGCGCGCATGCTTGGTGATATATCAGATGAACGTATTATTGAAATTGCAAAAATGGTTCATTTAGATGAGCGTATTCACGATAAGGTAAAAACATATTCCCTTGGTATGAAGCAGCGTCTTGGAATTGCACAGGCGCTACTTGGAAACCCGAAATTGCTCATATTAGATGAACCGACGAATGGTTTAGATCCAGCTGGGATTAGAGAACTTAGGGAATTTATACATAAGCTTGTAAAAGAAGAAAATATGAGTGTATTTATTTCGAGTCACTTGCTAAGTGAAGTGCAACTGATATGCGACCGTGTTGCTATTATTCATAAAGGAAAAATGATAACAGTTGCACCTATTGAGGAGTTGATCAAAACAGCGAGTGATCGTGTGGAATGGGTCGTTACACCGATTTCCAAAGCGAAAGACATGTTAGAAGCTGCTGAAGAGATAGAGGAAGTTAGTGTAGAAGATGAGCGTTTATTATGTCGTATGGATGTTGCATCTATTAATGTTTGGAATAAGCATTTTGTAGAAAACGGGATAGATGTACATAGCGTCAAAGAGCTTGTATTTACGCTAGAAGATTTATTTATTGAACTCACAAGGGGTGAGCAACATGCGTGAATTTGCGAATCTAGTTTTAAATGAATCAGAAAAGATTTATCGTAAGAAACGAATTGTTGTTGTCATGCTTATTTTAGCAATCTTGATTCCACTTTTTGTGTATGCTCAGTATCGTGAAATAGAAACGACGCAAAAAAGGCTTGGTACGACCGATTGGAAAGTATCATTACAGCAACAAATTGTTGATTCACAAAACCGCTTGAACAATTCTAGATTGCCAGAAGAATGGCGGGATTGGTTAAAAGTAAGAGTGGAACAACAACAATATTATTTAGATCATAATATTAATCCGACTGCGCCAGGAGCACCGACATTTGTGAGGGCGTTTATTGAACAAGGAATAACGTTATTTATTCCATTGCTCGTTATGATTGTCGCCATTGATATTGTTTCAGGAGAACGAAGTGATGGTACGATGAAAATGCTTCTGACGAGGCCAATTAGGCGCTGGAAAATACTCCTTAGTAAATATGTGACGATGTTATTTTTCATTTCGCTCATATTGCTTCTTGTCGGTTTGTTTGCTTACGCATTATCAGGGCTTGTATTTGGATACTCTGGATGGAATTTACCTGTGTTAACAGGATTCGTCATTGATAAGGAAACGTTAAATACAAACTTTGTACACCTTATTCCGCAGTGGCAATACATTTTAATGGCGTACGGACTAGCTTGGTTTGTTGCTATCGTTGTTGGAACTATATCATTTATGGTCTCTGTTTTAATTCGTAATACACCAGCTGGCATGGGCGTTATGTTAGCTGCGTTAATTGCAGGCGGCATTTTAAGTTCATTCGCAACGTCTTGGGAAGGTGCGAAATACATTTTTAGTGTCAACTTATCGCTAACGGATTATTTATCAGGAAAACTTCCTGCATTACAAGGGTTATCAATGGGATTTTCTTTAATAAATTTAACGGTTTGGGCAGTAGTATCTCTTATCATTTCGTTTGTAGTATTTACAAGGCAGGATATGGTGAATTAATTGGATAGGAAGTGAAGGCATGGAAAACATTTTGCAGAATGATTGGGGACCATTACTGGGGCCAGAATTTGAGAAAGAATACTATCAAAATTTAGCTAACTTTTTAAAAGAAGAGTATGAGGAGCATGTGATTTATCCAAAGGTAGAAGATATTTTTAACGCTCTTCAGTATACAAGTTATGAAAATACAAAGGTCGTTATTTTAGGACAAGACCCATATCATGGACCGAATCAAGCGCATGGTTTAAGCTTTTCGGTACAACCTGGTATTAAAACGCCGCCATCATTGCTAAATATGTACAAAGAACTTCGAGATGAATACGATTATGAAATTCCGAATAATGGTTATTTAGTAAAATGGGCGGAGCAAGGGGTTTTACTATTAAATACTGTGTTAACGGTTCGTCAAGGTGAGGCGAATTCTCATAAAGGAAAAGGATGGGAGCATTTCACAGATCGTGTAATTGAGCTATTAAATGAACGTGAAAAGCCAGTTATTTTCATATTATGGGGACGCCATGCTCAGGCGAAGAAAAAGTTAATTACGAATACGAGTCATCGTATTATCGAGTCTGTACATCCAAGTCCATTATCAGCAAGACGAGGTTTCTTTGGAAGTAAGCCGTACTCTAAAGTAAATACGATTTTAGCTAATATGGGCGAAAGAGAAATTGATTGGGAAATTCCAAATTTATAAATAGAAAAGGTAGTTAACAGTTGTTAACTACCTTTTTATTATTGTTGTTCGTTCTTTAGTTTTGCATCTAGTACAAAAGTACCGAATGGGATAACTGATGAAACGAATGCCCCAAGTGCCCATAAAATTGATTTACGGTGTACGATTGTTACTTGAATTACTGCAAAGATGAATAGAATAAATAAAACGCCATGAGCCATGCCTGTAATTTTAACAGCTGTTGCAAACCCTGCAAAATATTTTAATGGCATTGCTACAAATAATAGTAATAGGAAAGAAATCCCCTCAATTAAGCCGATTGCTCTTAATCTTCCGATTGGTGTAGATAACATGAAGTAGCCTCCTTTAATGTATGCTTGTATATAGTAAATTTGTATTCTTTTTCAAAATGAAATAGTCTATTTTGTTTCATTATATACAAAAAGAAAGTTTACACTACGAGAATAGTGCAAAGTTCAAAATATAGTCACAAAAGCGTTGTAATTTAAATAAAAACCTATTTGAAGTGTTTGACTTCAAATAGGTTTTATGAATGAAAATATTAAACAAGTACTTCTGTTTTTAAAACGAATTTCTCTACAACTTTTGCAACGCCATCGCTCATATTTGTATCTGTTACATAGTTTGCAATTTCTTTAATATCATCTGGTGCATTGCCCATCGCAACGCCAAGACCAGCAAATTCAATCATCGCTTGATCGTTATAGCTATCGCCCATTGCGATAACTTCTTCGCGCTTAATACCAAGTTTTTGGATTAATTGGTTTAAGCTCGTTCCTTTCGTAACACCATGTTCAGTAAATTCTAAGAAGAATGGTTTAGAGCGCATAACGCTTAATTGACCTTCTAGTTGTTTTTGTAGTTTCTTTTCTACTTCAACAAGGCGTTCAGCTTCTTTATTCATTAATACTTTTACTACAGGTTCTTTAACAGCAGTTTTAAAATCATCTACTTCAATAATCGGCATGCCAGTAATTTCGCCCTCAATTTTAGTATAAGGATTATTTTCTTCTGTTACGATATCATCGCCAATATAAGTATGAATCCATACATCTTCAGTTTTACTAATTTCAAATAGGTTGTGAACGATTTCAGGAGATAGCGTGCTACTGAAGATTTCTTCATTTGTTTTACAGTTAATAATTTTAGCACCGTTAAAAGATAGAATGAAGCTACCGTATTCTTCTAAAAGAAGTTCTTTTGCAACATTGCGCATACCAAAAGTTGGGCGCCCAGAAGCAAGTACAACTTTAACTCCTTTTTCTTGTGCTGTCATTAAAGCCTCTTTCGTACGAGGGGAAATTGTATGGTCATCGCGTAATAAAGTATCATCTAAATCTAAAACAATCATTTTATAAGTCATATAGAAAATCCCTTTCTTTGTTGGAATAGAAATAAATTTGTATGAAGATATTGGGGAATATATAGTAAGACATCGAACCTCTTTACATGAAATTAGGAGAAGTTCTGCATTGTTAGTATAAATTATCATGAGTGTGTTGCCCATGATAATTTATCCCGCTATTTGCCGGGCAGTAAGACTCCCACCTCAAAATTTAGCTGGAGCAAAGAAGTTAGGTGGGAGATTAACTGCCCGTAAACGCCCGATTGGTGCGGGCTAATAATCAGTGGGGATGAACAAAAACCCCACTGATTAAAGTTTCACTTTATCATTATCGTAACAACTCTAAAGGTAGAGTGCAATAATGGAAGTTTTCCAATTTACGATAGTTGTTTTTCGTGCGAACGAGAAAATAGTATTTCCAGCAAGATAGCCATTACAGATCCAAGAACAAGACCGTTACTTAAAAAAGATGCTAAAAATGGCGGCAGCGTAGAAAATGCTCCGGCTGGAACGAACATAACTCCGATTCCCGTAAAGATTGAAAGACCTGCTACTTTAAATAATTTTTCTTTATTTTGTACAGTGTCATATTCGCGAAAGGCGAGACCAATCATGCTTGCAAATACAGGGTAAATCGCAGCATACCCAACTGCGACGGGGATTGCTGCAAAGAATGAAGTAATCTTTGGGAATATACTAACAAGAATGATAAAGCTTGACCCTAACATAAATGGGAGGCGTTTATAAATATTTGTCGTTGCAATAAATCCTGCGGATCCAGAAATGGCAACAGGACCAATGGCTGAAAATAGACCGCCTAGCAATTGATTTATTCCTGTTATAATGCCAGCTTGTTTGAAGCGATCTGGAGCAGCACCTTCTTCATACTTAGAAACAACCTTTTGTACAACGCGAATACTTGCTAACATATTTGTTAGAAGTAATAGTGTGACGAAAACTACCGTAATTGCCATGTTCCATTCAATGCGAGGCATTCCGAAAACAAATAGAGATGGAAGACGAATTATATCTGTCACAGGTGTTACTGGATTAGATAATCCGAAGCACGCAAATAATATCCAGCCGCAGACGATACTGAAAAGAACGGAATATCGTCCAATAATAGGTAGCTTCATAATGAAAAAAGATAGTAAAATAACAATGAGTGAAAGAATAAATACCTTTGGCTGCACTTCTGTATGTTGTCCATCAAGGCCAAACATACCTTTTAAGAAGGAGCCACTAAGTTGTGCGACAAGAAGGAATAAATACGTTCCAATTACTGTAGGTGTAAAGTAGCGAACTAGTTTATCGATAAGTCCAAAAACACTAAGAATAATACAAATAATTCCGCTTAGTAGGAAAGCGTACTGAAGGACCTTAAGTGTTTCATTACTTGATCCAAATAATACGACGCCTAAACTTGCATACAGGGAGAAAATTCCCCACCAAAGGCCTGCGGGACCTTCTTGAATAGGAAGTTTATGCCCAAATATAGCTTGCAGTAGGCCGGCAAAACCGAGAACAAATAATGTTCTTTGTACAAACGCGATAGCTTCAGTGCCGTCAAGGCCGTAACTAGTTGCGACACTAATTGGTACAATAAGACTTCCAGCTAAAATAAATAGTGCCCATTGTAAGGCAGAAAGAAATAGCTTCATTATATCAACCTCTTTCATAGATTCCGTTTCTAGTATATAGGTATTTCATTTCCTTTGGCAAAGATTGTAGATAGAGAAAAGAGTTGAAATATAATATGAATGCACGTAAGCAATTATGGATAGCAGTTATATGTATGACCTTTGTTGTAATTTTAGGGACGATAGGATTTATGACAATTGAAGAGATTAGCTTGTTTCAAGCATTTTGGATGACGATGATTACTGTATTAACGGTTGGATATGGTGATGTAGTGCCTATAACACAGGCGGGGGAATTTTTTGCGCTCCTTATTATACCTGTTGGCGTCGGTATCGTTACGTATGCAATGGGGGTAGTTGCAGCTATGATCATTGAGGGTAACTTATTTCATGCAGTGCGGAGGAAGAAGATGGATAAACAAATAGCACAGTTACAAAAGCATATTATAGTATGTGGTTGTGGAAGAGTAGGGCTTCAAGTTGTACATGAATTAAAGGAAAAGAAAATCCCATTTGTAGTTGTGGATAAAGATGAAAGTATATTCGAACAGGAAAAGCTTTTATATGTACATGGGGATGCAACTGAAGATCAAGTGTTACATAATGCCGGAATTTCGAAGGCAGCCGGTCTAGTTGCTATCGTAGCAAACGATGCTGAAAATGTATTTATTACATTAACGGCAAGAGGGCTTAATGATACAATTAAAATTGTAGCAAGAGCTGAAAAGCCAGAAACAGAAGAAAAATTACGGCGCGCTGGTGCAAATAAGGTTATTAATCCATCTAGTATGGCAGGGATTCATATCGCAAAAGGTATTGCGAATCCGTTAACAGTTCATTATATTGATACAGTATTGTATGGAATAGAGCAATCATTTGTAATTGAAGAAATTCAAGTTGGTAAAGATTCTATCTTAGCTAGTAAATCGTTATTAGAGAGTAATGTGAGAAATCAATTTGATGTAACAATTTTAGCGATTTTAAGAGATGGGTATATTATCCATAATCCAACAGGGCAGGAAAAACTGCAAGAACATGATATGATAATAGTATTTGGTTCAGTGGAGAAACTGGGGCAATTTGAGAAAGAACTACAAAGTAAGAGGTGACAAGGAATGCAAGTATCTAGCGATAAGGTTTTAAATAAAATGGCGAGTGAAATTGCAAAGGCAAAAAGTAGTGAAGGACAAAAATCAAAAGAGCATTTATTAGTTGTGCGTGCATTATGTGATTTATTATTAGATGAACAAGTTGAGCCTTCTACGTATAGAGAACCACAAGTTCAATCACAAATAATCGGATCTCAGCCTATAACAACAGTTCAACCGGTTATGCCAGTTTCTGGAGAACCTGTGTATATAAAAGAAGAAGGTGCAAATGGTAATTCTTTATTTGATTTTTAGGGATTAAATCGTTTGGATTATATGTGAAAATTGCTTATGATAAAAATAAAAAGGGGAATTAAGATGAAGATTTTCTTTTTACTAGGTTGTATTGCAGCGGGGCTATCTGTTGCATTAGGGGCTTTTGGAGCACATGGTTTAGAAAATAAAATTTCTGCAAAAATGTTAGAAGTGTGGAAGACGGGCGTTACATATCAAATGTTTCATGCAGGTGGCTTATTCGTAGTTGCTCTATTAATGGACAAAATGCAATCATCACTTTTAAGCACTGCGGGTTGGCTTATGGTAGCTGGGATTATTATGTTCTCAGGCAGTCTTTATGCATTAAGTACAACAGGTATTAAATTCTTTGGCCCAATTACACCCCTTGGTGGTGTAGCGTTTATTGTGGCGTGGATTCTAGTCGGAACTGCAGTTGTAAAAGGGTTATAAAAAACAAAAGCTGGCATTCGCCAGCTTTTTTTTATGGTCTTGGAGCATAAGTTGCTTGTTGACCAGGTAAATACGTAATTTCTCCTGGGAATTCTACATAATCTAAATAAATCATTAGTAGTAAAAAGCGTTTTCCAGATTTCGGCTCACTAATTACGATATGATCACGGCCAGCTGCCTCGATGATCCCTGTATAAGATTGTGTACCAAGCGAACTACCGCGTTCATAAGTCATTACAACTGTAGCTGGCTTACCCTTATTTAAACGAAGGATATTTTCAATATACGATTGCTCTAGTGGTAACATACCTTGAGAAACTGCAAGTTGAGCCTGAGCAGCTTGTTGTTGCATCGCTTGCTGTTGTTGTTGCTGTTGCTGCTGCTGTGGGGTCATTTGTTGCGGTTGCACATAAGTTCCAGATGGTTGATAAAAACCTGTTCCGTAGTACGGGTTTTGTTGCTGTGTCATTCAAAAATCCCTCCTCATTTTCATTCCTTAATATACGCCTGGACAATCTCCACCAGATGGTTGGAAGAAGCAGTGTTTTTTAAAGCGACCAGAATTTTGTTGGTCATACCAAGTTGGTGGGCAAGGACCTTCAGGTCTAAAGAACCATAAGGCGAAGTTGGCGGGCCAAAAACGTTGTCCCTGAATTGTCCGGCGGGCTAAGGCAATATCTTGTTCTCTCGCTCGTTGATAAAAATACCCTTTTTGAGTTGCTTCAAAACCACCAGGATTTTGATAAACCATTTGACGTAAATTACGTATTTTTTTGAAATCTAAACAATTTCCGCGGACACGATTTACCCCAACGTTTCCGACCATTAACATCCCTTGTTGGCCTTCTCCTTCGGCTTCAGCACGCATCAGTCTAGCTAATAACTTAACATCTTCTTCGTTATACGCGATAACACCCATTATGTGTCACCTCTCTTTTTGGAATGCCTTGTAGAAAGAGGTTCATTTCTAGATGAAGTGTGGAACAATTACTAGTTCATACGTATGAGAAAAAGGACGCAGATATGACAACCAAACGAAGTTTTACATCTAGAGGGGAAAATAAAAAAAGCTAGCGTGAGCTAGCTTTTCATCATTAAAATACTTTAGACCATAAGTTTGAGAAGAAATCGCCAATTGAACGCATTGTTAATACGAACCAATTTGCTTTTTCTACTTCTTCAGTCGCTTTTGCAGTAACTTTTATACTTTTATTTCCGTCTAAGAAACCATATTTATCAGTTGGTTCTAAGACGATTGAACCTACCTTTGCATCTTTCTTAATAGGAGCAACTAAATGCCCATCTTCAGCAAGTGATTTATCTGCTTCAGTAGAAATTTTGTAAGGTGATTTGCTACCTTTTGTAGTAACTACTGTCACTTCTTTTTCTGGTGCAACTGTTACGTAGTCTTCTTTTCCTGTTACTACAGAAATTTTGTTGTTTTTATCTATTTTTAATTTCTGTTTTTCGAAGTTATTAAATCCATATTCAATTAATGCGCGAGATTCTGTGAAACGTTCGTCCATTGATTTCGTTTTAATAATAACAGATATAAGACGTAAATCACCGCGTTTTGCTGTAATGGTAAAACCATACCCAGCTGTATCGGAACTTCCTGTTTTTAAACCATCTGCTCCTTCATAAGAGAAAGCAGCACCTGGTAACATCCAGTTTCAATTTTCCATACGAATTGGTTTTGGATGATTATCTGGGAAGTTTCTAAATCTTTGTTTTGTATCCTCTAGCATTTCTGGATACTTTGTAATAATTGTTTTTGAAAGAATACCCATATCGCGAGCTGACATGGAGTTTTCTCCATTCGGATCAGTTCCTTCAGGATGTTTTCCTTTTAAATCAGCGTTATTTAACCCAGTAGCGTTTACAAATTTATATTTCTTTAACCCTAGTTTTTTCGCATGTTCATTTGCGAGATTTAAGAAGTTCTTTTCACTTCCTGCAAGTAATTCTGCTAAAGCAATACTAGATCCATTTGCAGAGAAGATAACGATAGAATGGTATAACTCTCTTACAGTATATTGACGTCCTTTTTCGAACGGCACGTTAGAGAATTCATTATTACGTGAAACTTCATAAGCGTAATCAGAAATAGTTACTTTCGTATCCCAAGTGATTTTTCCTTCTTTAATTGCTTCTAATACGGCATAAATAACAATTAATTTTGACATACTAGCGATAGCTAGTAATTCATCTGGATTTTGTTCATGCAGTATTTTTCCTGTATCCGCATCAAATAGCAGTGCAGCAGCTGCCTCTATATGTATTTTTTCTTCTGCATGGGATGTTGTTACTCCTAAGGAAGAAATTGACAATAGAGACACTAGTAAAATAGACAAGATTTTCTTCATATACATTATCACCTTCGCATCGTTATTAGCATATAGCTCGTACCATTTTAGCATAAATTTGGATATAGAAAGGTTACAATTTTGTAAGGAAATTGAAAAGAATTTGTCGATTTTTGTTCAAATTTGCAGAGAAAAGAAGTTTTTTGTGGGTAAATATAGAGGATAATAAAAAAAGGAACGAAATTCGTTCCTTTTTCATTATTATATGTGTAAAAATTTCTCTACTTTTTCGTCTGGTAAAATGTTCCCAACGAAGAATGTACCGAATTCACCGTAACGGGCACTTACTTCATCGAAGCGCATTTCATATATAAGCTTCTTAAATTGAAGAACATCGTCAGCGAATAATGTTACGCCCCACTCGAAATCGTCGAATCCGACTGATCCTGAAATTACTTGGCGTACTTTCCCTGCGTATTGGCGACCGATTTTACTGTGACTGTACATCATTTTTTTACGTTCTTCCATAGGAAGCATGTACCAGTTGTCATCACCTTGGCGACGCTTGTCCATTGGATAGAAGCAAATATGATTTGCTTTTGGTAACTCAGGATATAAGCGAGCTAAGATTTGTGGGTTTTGGTATGGATCTTCATCAGCTGGAAGGTAGTTGCTTAGTTCAACAACAGATACGTAAGAATATGCAGGAACTAAATATTCAGCTAATGTTGTTTTATTTAATTCTGTTTCGATTTCATTTAACTCTTCCATTGTTGGACGTAAGATCATAAGCATAATATCTGCTTTTTGACCAACAACTGTATACATTGCATGACTGCCTTTTTTTGCAGTAGCTACTTCGTTCCATTTTTCAACGACATTTAAAAATTCAGACACTGCTTGTCCGCGTTCGTCACTAGATAATGTTTTCCATGCTGCCCAATCAATAGAACGTAAATCATGTAAACAATACCAGCCATCTAACGTTGTTGTTGCTTCACTCATTCTATTCACCTCAGTTAATGATATTTTACACGTTAACTATAGCATATATAGGATTAAAAACATCTACATAAAGTTTCAGCGCATAAAATTGTCACATTTAAATTTACTTGAAAATAGGAGGAGATAAGGCTTAAAGGGGCTTTATTTCTATGCTGAATTTTATGAAAATATAATCATTTTCATTTTATCTATTTTTTGGGAGCTATAAGTTTAAAATATAGAGGAAAAGCAGTATTCTTAAAGATAGAGTTTTTTAACATATGTAGGAGGGTTTATTCGTGAGCAACTTATTTACAACAGTAAAAGAAAAAGTTCAAGGAAAAGGCATTTCTATCGTACTTCCTGAAGGAACTGATGAAAGAATTTTAGGCGCTGCAGAGCGTTTAGCAAAAGAAGAGTTAGTAAAACCAATCTTAGTTGGTAATAAAGAAGAAATTAGCGCAAAAGCAGCTAGCATGAACTTAACATTAGCAGGCGTTGATATTTATGACCCAGCTACATACGAAGAAATGGATGCAATGGTAGCATCTTTCGTTGAACGCCGTAAAGGTAAAGCAACAGAAGAAGATGCTCGCAAAATCCTTAAAGACGAAAACTACTTCGGTACGATGCTTGTATACATGGGCAAAGCACAAGGTTTAGTAAGTGGTGCAGCTCACTCTACAGCTGATACAGTTCGTCCAGCACTTCAAATTATTAAAACAAAACCAGGCGTTACAAAAACTTCAGGCGTATTCATCATGGTACGTGAAGAAGAGAAGTATGTATTCGCTGATTGCGCAATTAACATTGCACCAAACAGCCAAGATTTAGCTGAAATTGGTATCGAAAGTGCGAAAACTGCTGAACTATTCGGTATTGACCCACGCGTTGCTATGTTAAGCTTCTCTACAAAAGGTTCTGCGAAATCTCCAGAAACAGAAAAAGTTGTAGAAGCAACTCGCATTGCAAAAGAAATGGCTCCTGAATTAACTTTAGATGGAGAATTCCAATTCGATGCTGCATTCGTACCATCTGTAGCTGAGAAGAAAGCTCCAGGTTCTACAATTAAAGGTGATGCTAACGTATTCGTATTCCCAAGCTTAGAAGCTGGTAATATCGGCTACAAAATCGCTCAACGCTTAGGTAACTTCGAAGCAGTAGGACCAATCTTACAAGGTTTAAATATGCCTGTAAATGATCTGTCTCGTGGATGTAACGAAGAAGAAGTGTACAAGTTAGCTTTAATTACAGCAGCTCAAGCACTTTAATTCTATAACGAATTAATATGAAAAAAGACCATCCTATTTCTTTTGAAATGAGGGTGGTCTTTTTGGTTTCTATTTTTCTAAAACAAGTGCCTTATTATTACGGTCAATAATACGTTGTAAATTCGTCTCATATAAAGGAACTTCATCTACTGTTAGCTGAGATGATGTTAACTTTGGAGTGAATTGTTGCAACGTTTTTAAAAGGCGCATCATTAAATCTTGCACTGTAATTGTTTCGCCAAGTAATTCAGATAGTGAAGCCATCGTACTCGGTACAATTTCAGGATACGTAAATCTTGTTTCTTCGCCTTGAATTGCTACGTTGTAAAAATCACGAACGAGTGCGGCACGCTCAGATCCGCTTCCTGTCGCACATAAGTAAATTTGTACAGCAACGCCTCCGCGAATACGACGCTGAGAAATACCAGCAAATTTTTGATCGCGAATGCTCAAATCGTAGCTACCAGGACAATAAGAACCAACAATTTCTTTTGCTTCGATAGTAACATCGTAATCTTTTAACATTTCCTTAATTAAATGCCACATCGTATCGTATCCAAGGTCGATATCGATACCCTTTTCTGTTTCTTGGAATAAAAGTGATACGTTTAAAACACCTTCATCAAGTACGACAGCAAGTCCACCAGAATTACGAACGATAACATTGAAGTCGTTTTCTTTTAAAAAGGAAATACCTTCTTCTAAATGTGGTAGGCGTGAATCTTGAATGCCAAGAACAATTGTATTGTGATGAACCCAAGAGCGCATTGTTGCAGCGGATAGACCATTTCCAATACTTGTGCATAACGTGTCATCCATTGCGAATGACTGAAGTGCATGGAAAGTTGGTCCTAAACTAGACTGATCTACAATACGCCACTCTGGCTGAGATAAAATCGAACGGGAATTGCTCATATAACTAACCCCTTATTTTTAAAATGACAATCTCTATTATAGCAAAAAATGTAGAAAGGGGTTTTCTCATATATAAAGGGAAGTTTAGAGGTGAAAGAATAAAAAGGATGCATTGCATGCATCCTTTTTATTCTGCAATTTTTTCTAAGTTACCGTTTCGATCCATGCGGAAAGATGTTTGTGAGCGTTCCTCATCATCCATTACTGCTAATTTACGAGCACGGTTCATAATATTCATAAGTGTTTCGTAATCCTCTTGTACAGTATGAGATTGTTGTTCTAATTTTTCTAGTTTCTTTTCTAGTTCTTCATTTCGAAGGATTTGCGTTTTAATTTCTTGTTTCAATCTCGTATTCTCGTTTTCAAGAGCTGTTACTTTTATATTTGAAGATCCAACTGTTTGTAAAAAGTAAATAACATCTTGCATTGTTATTGAGCTTTTTGGAGCAGGGACAGTCGGCTTTTGATATGGAGTAGCTTCTGTATATTGAACAGCTGTTTCATACGGTACGTGTTCTTCATAATCAGTTATCGCCGCCGCTGAAGCTGGTGGTGTGTAAAGCAAACGTTTTTTTGTCTGTTCACCGCCCGCAGCACGCATTTTATCTTTACGATGTTTTTTTGCTAGTTGAAGAGCTTGTTCATAGCTATAGCGAACAACAGCATTCCAGCGGAAACCACAAGCAGCAGATGTGCGATTTAACTGATCTCCTACTTCTTCAAAAGCATTTAATTGAGTACTTCCTTCTCGAACATGGCGAAGCACCGTTTCAGCAAGTAATAAATCGTCCTCGTCTGTCCAAGCATCTTGTCTTACTTTCATAGATTCAACTCCCTTTCTTTTTATGAACTTCCTATTTTTATAATGGGCAAAAAAATGAGCTTTTATACAAAGCTTTTAAAAATATGGTAGATTTCAATGAAGAGAAGAAATATGGCTATGAATGATGAAAGCTTTTGAAGGAGAAAATATAAAAAATAGGTAGCTTTATATAGGAATAGAGCTACGCCCGGAGACTTGCAACAAGCTTCAAAGAGCGGTAAAATACCATTTAGTGTTTATTTTTAAATGTACTTGTGAAAAGTTTAAAATAGAGGAAGTGTTATATATAATGGGAAACGAATTTCGTGTGTGTGATGATTGTCAGGCAACGAACGTTAAAACGTTGATTCCGAAGTTAAAAAAAGTAGATTCATGTGCAACGATTGAGGTTGCATGTCAGTCTTACTGTGGCCCTGGTCGTAAAAAATCATTCGCGTTTGTAAATAATCGTCCAGTTGCGGCTCCAACAGAAGATGAATTAATTGTAAAAATTGAAGCAAAATTAAATAAGTAAGAAAAAGAAGAGTGAACAGATTACTCTTCTTTTTTTATGTCCATAAGATAGCGTTTTGTATGAATTCGTATTTCAAAATAATGGTTGACAGTCTTTTGACGTGGTAGGTAGAATAGAAAGTGTCTGATTCTGATAATCATTATCATGAAAAAGGTCAATTCACCTAATTTTTTTATTATTATTTGAGAATAAATTTCATTTTATTAAATATATGTTGTTGGTTAGGATGGTTGAGGGATGGAAGCGAGCGCAAGGAGTATAGAACAGCAAGATGTGAATGTTAAAGAGATTAAGAGCAGACCGCTCGTTGCTTCTATTATTTTAATAGCAGGCACAATTTTGTTAGTTTTAAGTATGGCAGTTTCTATTTCGTTTGGTGCAGCAGATATTAGTTTAAAGACCGTTTGGCAAGCTGTATTTCAGTTTGATGGTTCCATAACGCACCATAACGTAATTCAAGAACTTCGCATGCCTAGAGCAATAGGGGGCGTAGTTGCAGGTGCTTTTTTAGCGGTATCAGGTGCAATTATGCAAGGTATGACACGAAATCCACTTGCATCTCCATCGTTAATGGGGATTACAGATGGTGCTGTATTCGGAATTGCAATTATGTATGCATTCTTCCCTAATTCACCTTATTTAATGTTTGTTATCGCATCTTTTATTGGAGCTGCGTTTGGAGCGAGCATTGTATATGGTATTGGGTCTTCTTCACCAGGTGGATTAACGCCTGTAAAATTAGCTTTAGCAGGTGCAGCAATTAGTGCTTTATTAGGGGCAATTTCATCTGGAATTGCATTGTATTTCAACCTTGCCCAAGAGGTAAGTATGTGGAATGCAGGCGGTGTTGCCGGAGTGAAATGGCAAAGTATTAATATGTTAGTACCGATTGGTCTTGTTTGTCTCATTATAGCAATTATGATGTCGAGATATATCACAATTTTAAGCTTTGGTGAAGAAATTGCGATTGGACTTGGTCAAAATACGACATTAATTAAATTTATCGGAACAGTACTTGTTCTTGTATTAACAGGTTCTGCGGTTTCTATGGCAGGATCAGTTGGATTTGTTGGACTTGTAATTCCGCATATGACTCGTTTCCTTGTAGGCTCAGATTATAGATGGGTTATTCCATGTTCTGCGGTCTTAGGTGGATTGCTAATTGAATGTGCAGATATGTTATCTCGCGTTATTAATCCACCATTTGAAACGCCAATTGGAGCAATTACAGCGCTAATTGGGGTGCCATTCTTCCTCTACTTAGCACGTAATGAAGGGAGAGGAAAGATGTGAGGACGAGCGTCTTAACAAAAAAGAACGTTTCTATTTTAACGATTTTAGTAGGATTAATTGTTGGTGTATTTTTAATAAGTTTAAATACAGGAACATTTAAAATTCCTCCAATAGATGTATTAAAGTCATTGGTTGGATTAGGTGCAGAAGATCAATCTGTTATTTTATTTGAATTTCGTATGCCGCGTATGGTTATTGCTATATTAGTTGGTTCTGCATTAGCTATGTCAGGTGCAATTTTGCAAGGGCTATCACGAAACCCACTTGCTGATCCAGGTATTATAGGTATTAACGCCGGAGCGGGATTAACAGTTGTTGTATTCGTCTACTTTTTCTTTGGAAAAGTTGGAACTGGTACATTTTTATCTGTATTTATCCTTCCATTCTTCGCGCTAGTTGGTGCGATATTAGCAGCGGTTATTATTTATTTACTAGCATGGAAAGACGGTGTTTCATCAACTCGATTAATTCTTGTTGGTATCGCTGTTGCAGCCGGATTTGGTGCGGTTAGTTTAATTTTCTCTATGAAGATGACATCTAACGACTTCCGTTTTGCAACGATTTGGTTGGCAGGAAGTTTATGGGGAACAGATTGGAAGTTCGTACTAAGTGTACTCCCATGGATGATTATTTTCTTACCACTTGCCATTAGTAAAGCGCACATATTAAATGTAATGAATTTAGGCGACTCTACAGCAGTTGGCCTTGGTGTAAACGTAGAAAAGGAAAGACGTAAATTATTATTTATTGCAGTTTGTTTAGCTGGTGCATCTGTTGCGGTGGCGGGAGGCATTGGTTTTATCGGTTTAATGGCTCCGCATTTAGCGAGACGCCTCGTTGGTGGTAAACATCAAATTATGTTACCAACGGCTGCATTAATAGGAACGTTCTTGCTTTTATTTGCAGATGTAATTTCAAGAAGTGTGTTACCAACTTCAGAAATACCGGTCGGTCTTGTTATTTCTGTAATTGGTGCACCATATTTCATATATTTACTTATGAGGACAAAATAAAGGGAGGCTTTTTGTATGGCAACTTTAGCAGTTGATGCGGTATCTGTTGGGTATAATGAAGGGTTAATTATAGATGGATTAACAGTTGAAATTCCGGAAGGACAAATTACAACGATTATTGGACCAAATGGTTGTGGGAAATCCACATTATTAAAAACGGCTTCTCGTATTTTGAAAGCAAAACGAGGTACTGTTTATCTTGATGGAAAAGCAATTGAGAAACAGCCAACGAAAGAAATCGCAAAGAAAATGGCGATTTTACCACAAACTGCAGAAGTGCCAACAGGCCTTACTGTGTTTGAACTTGTTTCATATGGACGTTTTCCTCATCAAAAAGGATTTGGAACATTGAAAGAAGAGGATTATCGCTACATTCATTGGGCACTTGAAGTGACGGGGATGACAGAATTCGCAAATCGTCCAGCAGAAGCTTTATCAGGTGGTCAACGCCAACGTGTATGGATTGCGATGGCTCTTGCACAAGGAACAGATTTACTTGTGTTAGATGAACCAACAACATACTTAGATATGGCTCATCAACTTGAGATATTAAACTTACTGAAGAAGTTAAACAAAGAAGAAGGCAGAACGATTGTTATGGTTATTCACGATTTAAATCATGCTTCTCGTTTCTCTGATCATATGATTGCATTAAAAGCAGGTAAGTTAATGAAACAAGGAACGCCAGATGAAGTTATGACGAGTGAAACACTTCGTAACGTATTTGAGATTGAAGCGCAAATCGTTCCATGTCCAGTAAACTGTAAACCAATTTGTTTAACATACGATTTAGCGATGATTAATAATCAATTGCGTAAAAAAGCATAATTAATAGAATTTCCCCCTCTTAAAGAGGTGAGAGGGGGAGTTCTAATGGACGTTGAGCTTCTTACCCACGGATGGGAAGTTGAACGCCCGTTAGAACGGGTTATAAACAACAATTAATAAAAATATATTAATTAAATGTTGTTTCGTTTCTTATAGTTACATGCAAATTATAAGAGAAATACAGCTAGAAGGAGTCGGAATATGAAGAATTTTAAAATGGCACTATTAGCAATGGTACTAGTTGTTACTTCTGTACTATTTGCAGCTTGTTCTAACAAAGAAGAAGAAAAGAAAGCAGATGCGAAAACTGAAGAGCGCACTGTACAACACGCAAAAGGGGAAATTAAAATTCCTGCAAATCCAAAGAAAATTGCTGACCTTAGTGGTTCAACAGAAGAATTATTAATTTTCGGTATGAAACCGATTATTACTGCAAATACAACACAAGAAAAAATTGATTCACATATTGAGAAGAAATTGAAAGATGTAAAACCGGTTGGTTCTGCGTGGGGCGATAAAATTAACATCGAAGCAGTGGCTGCTGCAAAACCAGATTTAATTATTGTAAACAATCGTCAAGAAAAGATTTATGATCAATTATCTAAAATTGCACCAACAGTTATGTTAAAAACTCCATTAGACCAATGGCGTCCAAAATTCGAAGAAGTAGGTCAAATCTTCGGTAAAGAGAAAGAAACAAAAGAATGGTTCAAAAAGTATGATGAAAAAGCAAGCAAATTACATGACAAAATCGTTGCTAAAACTGGCGATGCAACATTCATGAAAATGGCTGCATATCCAAATGCATTCCGTGTATACGGTGACTACGGTTACGGTAGCGTAATCTTTGGTGATTTAAAATTACCAGCAGTTAAAGGTACACCAACAGATAAACCGTTAGTACAAATACAAAAAGAAGCTTTAATTGATTACAACCCAGATTACTTATTCGTATTTACAACTGGTGACGGTTCTCAGCGTCTAAAAGAATTCCAAGAAGAATCAATTTGGAAAAATATGAACGCTGTTAAAAACAACCATGTATTTACAATCAGTAATGAAGATGTAAACAAAGGATACTTCCCACTAGGTAAAGAAATGATCCTAGACGAAGTTACTGAGTTCATTTTAGGAAAATAATATATAAAGAAAAATCACCTTTGCTTTGGTAAAGGTGATTTTTCTTTATATAACAGGAATTAATATAGTCTTTCATTTCTTTCTGTTTCCTATATCGTTTATAATATATAGTAAGAATGCAGTAAAGAAAGGGGGATGTCGGAAAGTGGTATATTTAAACGACAAACTCAGCGAAACAAAAGTGTTTAAAGACCCAGTACATAAATATGTACACGTGCGTGATCGCGTTATTTGGGATTTAATCGGAACGAAAGAATTTCAACGCTTGCGCCGTATTAAGCAGCTTGGTACGACATTTTTTACATTTCACGGTGCAGAGCATAGTCGCTTTACTCATTCGTTAGGTGTATATGAAATTATTCGTCGTATGATTGATGATGTGTTTGATGGCAGACCGAACTGGAATGCTGAAGATAGATTGTTATGTTTATGTGCGTCATTACTTCATGATGTCGGTCACGGCCCATTTTCTCACTCGTTTGAAAAAGTATTTTCGTTAGATCATGAGAAATTTACGCAAAAGATTATCGTTGGTGATACGGAAATTAATCGTGTGTTAAGCCGTGTGGATAAGGATTTCCCGCAAAAGGTAGCAGATGTAATTGCGAAAACATCTACTAATAAATTAGCGATTAGTATGATTTCGAGCCAAATTGATGCCGATCGTATGGATTATTTATTAAGAGATGCATATTTTACTGGTGTAAAGTATGGGAACTTTGATATGGAACGTATACTGCGTGTCATGCGCCCGTACGGTAATCAAGTTGTCATTAAAAATAGTGGTATGCATGCTGTAGAGCATTATATTATGAGCCGTTATCAAATGTATTGGCAAGTATATTTTCATCCGGTAACACGTAGTGCAGAAGTAATTTTAACGAAGATTTTACACCGAGCTAAATCGTTGCATGAGAAGTATTATGCGTTTAAAAATCATCCTGTTCATTTCTATTCTTTATTTGAAGAAGAAGTAACAGTAGAGGATTATTTAAAGCTAGACGAGAACGTAATGTATTATTACTTCCAAGTATGGCAAGAGGAAGAAGATCCGATTTTAAGTGACTTATGCCGCCGTTTTATGAATCGAAATCTATTTAAATATGTAGAGTTTACAGATAAGCACGGTTTAGATAATTGGATGGAGCTAAGTAGCTTATTTAAAAAGATTGGACTCGATCCAGAGTATTACTTAGTTGTGGATTCAACATCGGATTTACCGTATGACTTTTACCGCGCAGGAGAAGAAGAAGAGCGTCTGCCAATCTTACTTCTTATGCCGAACGGGGAACTTAGAGAGCTTTCGCGTGAATCGGATATTGTTGAGGCGATTACAGGTAAGAAGCGAACGGATCAAAAGCTATTCTATCCGCATGATTTAATCTATGAAGATGGAAGAAAAGGAAAATATAAAGAGAGAATTATCGAGTTGTTAGAAGGAAAGAAATAAGAAGCAGCTAAGAGCTGCTTCTTATGAAAAAACTTGAAATTATTTGTCGCTTAAGCGTTTTCCACCAACTGCATAATGGTTTTTAGACATTTCTTCGATGAAAACAACGATGTTTTCTTCAGGAGCACCAGTTGTTTCGCTTACTGCTGCTGTTACTTTCTCAGCAAGAGCTTTCTTTTGTTCCTCTGTGCGTCCTTCTAGCATTTTCACTGTTACGTATGGCATGTATAATCGCTCCTTTTATGTAAGTTACACTCTTATTATAGCGGATTATGAGGAAGAACAATCGGAAAAACAAATAATTTCTTTTTTTGACATATGGAAGAGGAGATGAGTTATGGATCAGTTATTTAGATACCCATTGCAACAAATTCCATTGGTAGCAATGGCAATTATTATTGCGCTATCTGTGCATGAATTTGCACATGCGTATGTTGCATATAAATTTGGAGACGATACAGCGAAAAAGCAAGGACGTTTAACGTTATCACCGATGGCTCATTTAGATCCTATCGGTATGATTGCTGTACTAATTCTTGGATTCGGTTGGGCAAGACCAGTACCTGTTAATCCGTATAACTTTAAAAGACCGCGTCTTGCGGGAATATTAGTTTCTATTGCGGGACCGATAAGTAATCTTATCTTAAGTGCAATTGGTTTAATTATTTGGTATAGCTTAATAACGTTTGGTGTGTTAGATGCGATGCCACTTGCAGTAGCAGATACGCTGGATCAATTTTTCCAAATTTTTATTATGCTTAATATTGTTTTACTTGTATTTAATTTATTACCAATCCCGCCACTTGATGGTTATCGCGTTGTGGAAGATTTAGCACCAGCAAATATTCGTGCGAAAATGACACAGTATGAAAAGTATGGATCAATTGCGTTATTAATTCTTGTTATTACACCGCTTAGCAATTACACAATTCAACCTATTTTCAATGTTGTTATTCCATATGTATTAGTATTTTTACAAAATATCATTGCGCCTATTTTCAGGCTTTTTTAATCATTAAGCGAGGAGGAGTTTACATATGACAGAGAAAAAGAAAAAAATCGGTTTTAATATCGTGAAAAATGATTCAACAGATGGACATGGTGGTTTTGGCGTTGGGGCATTAAGTTTAGAAAATATTTCTCCTGTATTTGTTGATGTATTAGAGAAAACTGCGTTCGTTGATATCGGTGCGATGCATGCGCGTAGTACAGTAGAAAAAGGAATTAAGTTTTTAACAAATAAAGATGAAGTTCCAAACGGAAAACCGTTTTGGCTTGTTTGGGTAACAATTGAAAGAACACCAAACGGTGCTTATTACGCAGGTGCAACAGCCTGTGAAATGACAGTTGATCGTGAAATTCGCCGCGGATATAAATCACTTCCAGAGCATGTAAATAAAATGGATAAATCCCTAAAGCGTCACATCATGATTGATCATATGGATGAATCATCTAAAAAAGTACTTGGTACATTCTTAAAAGAGCATAATGAAGCAATTTGGAACGAATCTAGTGAAGAATTGCGCCACGCATTATTAGGCGAATAAAAATAGCTGACGGATTTCCGTCAGCTATTTTTTTACCATGGGAGATATTTTTTCCACCAACCCGTCTTTTTCTTCTCTTCACTAACCTTTTCGAACTCTTCCTTATCATCAACGTGATCCATACAATACTCTGTTGGCTCTGTACCTTTTGCGAAATACATTTTCACAGAAATGGGACAATTTTTTGTAGCAATCTTACCGTTTTCAGGATTAACATCGACTGCAACAACATCTGCCGGTTGTTTGAACTCTTGTTTAGGCTGTCCATCTAATCCTTTTTCCATTGTATCGGTCCATATTTTTTTTGCGTATCCTTGTTCTGCTACGTTTGAAATGGATTTAGGTTGATCGTATCCAATCCAAACGCCTGTTACGAGCTGCGGGGTAAATCCAATCATCCAACTATCAGTTTCTGTAGAACCAGACTTTCCAGCATATGTTCTTGATAGTTTTGATAACATCGATTGACCGGTCACAGCGGCATAACTGCTTAGTTTTTTATTAAACATACCTGCCATCATTTCTTCCATCACAAAGGCTTTGCTTTTATCTAGAACTTGTTTACTTTCTAAATGAGCGTCGTATAGCATATTTCCTTCATGATCAACGATGCGCCTTATAAAGATTGGTTTTACTTCTTTCCCGCCGTTTGCAAACATGCTATAAGCATTGACCATTTCAATTGGTTTTACAGGAGATGTGCCGAGAGCAAGAGACGGAACATCTTTTAATGCGCTAGTAATACCGAATTGCTTCGCTGTTTTTGTAAGAATGTCTTCGCCTAAAAATAGATTTGTCTTCACAGCATATACGTTATCAGAAACAGCGAGTGCTTGTGCCATTGTCACAAAGTCGTCTGCATAATAGTTTTTATAATTTTTCGGTTTATATTTGGAAACACCGTCACCTAAAGTGAATACAGTATATTCGCTTTTTAAGCGCGTAGCAGGGGTGAATCCTCGTTCTAAGGCTGCGTAATATAGAAATGGCTTAAATGTAGAGCCGGGCTGACGAGCGGCTTGTGTAGCTCTGTTAAATTGACTCGTATTATAATCAGTTCCACCAACAAGGGCAGCCACTTCACCCGTTTTTGGATTCATAGAGACGAGGGCAGTTTGGATGTTTGTTGTTTCAGGTATATAATTTTTTACAGCTTGCTCTGCTACAGATTGTAATTTAGGGTCTAGCGTTGTATAAATACGTAAGCCACCTCGCTGTAAGGCTTGCTCATCTAATCCGATATCCCGAAGAAGAGAAGCTTGTACAGCATCTTGGAAATAAGGTGCGACCTCTGCAACTTTTTTCGTATCCAATGAAGCAAAAGTAAGAGTTTCCTTTTTTGCTGAGGTAGCTTGCTGTTTTGTAATATAACCTTGTTCTACCATTTCATCTAGTATGAGAGATTGACGCCCTTTAGCACGCTCCTCTTTTAAAAAGGGAGAGTAGAAGCTAGGTCCTTTCGGAATGCCTGCGAGCATACTAGCTTCTGCTAATGTTAATTCTTTTGCAGTTTTATCGAAATACAGGCGAGAAGCAGCTTCGATTCCGTAAGCACCATGCCCGTAATAAATTGTATTTAAATATCCTTCTAAAATATGATTTTTATTATAGTTCACTTCAAGGCGAACGGTATACATTGCCTCTAATAGTTTACGCTTCCACGTTTTATCATGATCTAAGTATAGGTTACGAGCATACTGTTGTGTAATAGTACTAGCACCTTGTACTTTTGCCATTGCTTTTAAATCGGCAACAATGGCACCAACAATGCGCTTTATATCAAACCCATGATGTTTGTAGAATCGTTGATCTTCAATAGATAGTGTTGCCTCTTTTACATAAGGAGAAATTTCATCAAGAGATACATTATAGCGCTTTTGTGTTTCATTACTTTGTCCTATAATAGTGTCATCATTAGCGTAAAAGACACTCGTTTGCGGCACTGCAACAGGGGGAGGCCCCATAATTTTTGCAGCTATAATGATAATAAAAAAGGAAAAAACGAAAAAAAGAACACAAGAAAACATTACGGTGAAGAAAAGACGTTTATATTTTTTAAGTTTTGGATTCATAGTTTGATCCATCTTTTTCAGCCCCTCATTAATACAAGCATTATTGTATTAGTATTGAGGGTTTTCGTTTATTTTAAACAATGAAATTTTGAAAACAAAAAAGCCCCTTCAATTAAGAAAGGAGCTCAAAGGCACGTGCTGGCCAATCGGTAATGATGACATCTACACCATAGTCAATCATAGTTTGTAAATCTTTATATTCATTAATAGTGTAAGGACGAAAAACGTATCCTTGCCCCTGTGCTAATTGGACAAACTCTTTCGTTAATAATTGAAAGTTTGGATGTAATCCAGTCGCCTCGCGCCTTTTTGCTGCAGCAATAGGATCTGCAAGTGGTGTATCGTACAAAATCGCTCTTGGAATTTCTGGAGCAATTTCTGCTAATAATGAAACGGAATCGTGGTTAAATGATGAAAATGCAATTTGATTGGATAGATGATATTCACGAACAAGAGCAACAACTTTTTCTTCAATATTTGGATAATGAAGAACATCTGTTTTTAATTCAATGTTAAGTTGTAAATTTGTTGTAGAGAGCCAAATAAATACTTCTCGTAATGTTGGGATTTTCGCCTCATGGAAAGAAGGATCTTTATGGCTACCAGCATCTAAAGCTTGTAATTCCTCTACAGTTTTCTCAGAAACAAGTCCCACGCCATTTGTTGTGCGGTCCACCGTTTCATCATGAATAACAACTAGTTCACCATCTTTTGATAGATGAACATCAAGTTCAATTCCGTGAGCCCCAATGCGTTCAGCCTCTTGGAAGGCAATCATCGTATTTTCTGGATGTGTTCCTTTTACCCCGCGGTGAGCGAAAATAAGTGGTTTATTCATGTGAAAATCTCCTTATCATCTCTTTTCTTTCATTATGAAACTGCTTTGAGAAAAATACAATTCATATGACAAACATTTACAAAAGTATAACAGTTGCACAAAAGTTAACGTTAACGTAAAATGTAATAATTGGTGAAGGGAGGAATACACATGTATAAAATTGATGAAGTAACAAAGCAAGTTGGTTTAACAAAGCGTACACTTCGTTATTATGAGGAAATTGGTTTAATTCATCCCCCAGAACGCAGTGAAGGGAACATTCGCCTGTATACAGACGAGGACATTGCGAGAATTAAAAGGATTGTGGAAGCGAAAGAAGTACTAGGAATTACGCTTCAAGAAATGCAACATTTCTTATCGTTAAAAGAAAGAATGGAACAAAGAAGAAACAGTGAGAATCCGCGTGACCGTGAAGTGATTCAAGAAATTAAAGAGATGCTTGAAAAACAAGTGCAAACGTTAGACGAAAAAATGGAGCAAATGCAGCGTGTTAAGGCAGAGCTAGAGGATAGTTTAAGCCGTGCAGTTACATTTTTAGAGAATACAAAAGGAGAGTAATCAAAATGGAGAGCAAACAAAAATTAGGGAGATTGATTACAGTGGTGGCTACCTTCCTTGCCTTTTCAGGTATAGGAGTAGTCGACCCAATTTTACCAAGTATTGCTGAACAAATTGGTGCTTCGCATTGGCAAGTCGAGATGTTATTTACAGCATATATTTTAACGATGGCAATTATGATGTTACCAGCTGGAATATTTGCATCAAGATTTGGTGATAAACGAATGATGACGATCGGTCTTGCGATTGTAACTGTATTTGCATTTATATGTGGTATATCGCAAACGATTGCTCAATTATCTCTTTTCCGCGCGGGGTGGGGATTAGGAAATGCGATGTTCTTCGCAACGGCGATGACATTATTAATTGCATTAAGTAAAGAAGTTCATGAAGCAGTAGGATTATATGAAGCAGCTATCGGTTTAGGGATGGCAGGTGGACCTTTATTAGGCGGTATATTAGGTGGACATTCTTGGCGTTACCCATTTTTTGCGACGAGTATTTTAATTTCTTTAGCATTTATTTTAGTTTTCTTTTTTGTAAAAGAACCGGAGCGAAAAGTGAAGCGTAAAGCGGCAGGCGTAGGAGAATTACTTAACCTGGTGAAGTATAAACCGTTTATGCAAGGTGCTATTTCGGGGATGTTATATTACTACGGATTTTTCGTCGTGTTAGCATATTCACCACTTATTATGCATTTATCTGCTATTCAATTAGGATTTGTATTTTGCGGATGGGGATTAGCATTAGCTTACGGATCAGCAATTTTAGCGCATAAGCTAGAAGGTAAATATGAACCAAAAACATTGTTAAAAGGTAGTTTACTCGTATTTGCGATTTTCTTAATTGCACTATTCTTCGTTAAAATTATGTGGTTACAAATCGTGTTAATTGTTCTATCAGGATTAGCATCAGGCTTAAATAACGCGTTATTTACAAGTTATGTAATGGATATTTCACCTTATGAAAGATCTGTTACATCAGGTGTTTATAACTTCGTTCGTTGGTTAGGAGGCGCGATTGCTCCAATTTTATCAGGAGTCATCGGTCATACAGTTTCACCACAAAGTCCGTTTTTAGTCGGTGGAATTGTTGTGTTAGTTGGTTGCGTAATGATCTTAATTCCGATTCGTAAACCGGTAGAAATAGAGACAAAAACCCTTTCTTAAGAAAGGGTTTTCTTTCCTATTACAGAGCAATCCCTTTTCACATATATGTTAGAACCCTCTGACTAAAATATATTTTCGGTATTTTTGTACTTTTAACTATACTTTTTGGATGTTTTGTTTTATTTTTGTTAGGGGACATTAATGATGTCCCTATTATAAATTTGCATTGAAAGGCGTGATTGTACGATGGAACTATGGTTCACTGAAAAACAAACAAAGCATTTTGGAATTACGGCGCGTATTAACCGCACATTACATACGGAGCAAACAGAATTCCAAAAACTTGATATGGTTGAAACGGAAGAGTTCGGAAACATGCTTATTTTAGATGGCATGGTTATGACAACAGAAAAGGACGAGTTCGTTTATCATGAAATGGTAGCGCACGTACCTTTATTTACACATCCAAACCCTGAAAACGTATTAGTAGTAGGTGGTGGCGATGGTGGTGTTATTCGTGAAGTATTAAAACACCCAAGCGTAAAGAAAGCAACTCTTGTTGAAATTGATGGGAAAGTAATTGAGTACTCTAAACAATACTTACCATCAATTGCAGGCGCATTAGATGATGAGCGTGTAGAAGTAAAAGTAGGAGACGGTTTCCTACACATCGCAGAAAGCGAAAATGAATATGACGTAATTATGGTAGATTCTACTGAGCCAGTAGGCCCAGCAGTAAACCTATTTACAAAAGGCTTCTACGCTGGAATTTCTAAAGCGTTAAAAGAAGATGGTATTTTCGTTGCTCAAACGGACAACCCTTGGTTTACACCAGAACTAATTACAACTGTGTTTAAAGACGTAAAAGAGATTTTCCCAATTACTCGTCTATACACAGCAAACATTCCGACGTATCCAAGTGGACTTTGGACGTTCACAATCGGATCTAAAAAACATGATCCATTAGAAGTAAGTGAAGAGCGTTTCCATGAAATCGAAACGAAATATTACACAAAAGAATTACACAATGCAGCATTCGCATTACCGAAATTTGTTGGCGATTTAATTAAGTAAGAGCGTTAAATTGAAATAAATAAAGTGTAAGTAACTCATTTAAGGTGTTTGTCTAGAAGGCTTGAACATGCTAGTTACTTACACTGCTACAAATGAAGTAGTCTTCTTGTGATAACAAGAAGGCCCAGGTAAATCGAGAAAGAGGAGCAATGCGCTCCAAATTTGAGAAATAGTGAAAGGTTGGGATACCTTAAGTTCCACATAAGGAGGAAAAGAATATGCGTTTTGATGAAGCTTATTCAGGTAAAGTATTTATTAAAAGTCATCCAAGTTTTGAAGAGTCAGAGGCAGTTATTTACGGGATGCCTATGGATTGGACAGTAAGTTTCCGTCCAGGATCTCGCTTTGGCCCTGCACGTATTCGTGAAGTATCAATCGGTCTTGAAGAATATAGTCCGTATTTAGATCGTGAACTAGAAGAGGTAAAATATTTTGATGCGGGTGATATCCCATTACCATTTGGGAATCCACAGCGCAGCATAGACATGATTGAAGAATATGTAACAAAACTATTAGATGCCGGTAAGTTTCCACTAGGTCTCGGCGGAGAGCACTTAGTGTCTTGGCCAATTTTTAAGGCAATGGCAAAAAAATATCCGGATTTAGCAATCATCCATATGGATGCTCATACTGATTTACGTGAGTCATATGAAGGAGAGCCTTTATCCCACTCTACACCAATTCGTAAAGTGTGCGATTTAATTGGTCCGGAAAACGTATATTCTTTCGGTATTCGTTCTGGAATGAAGGAAGAATTCGAATGGGCAAAAGAAGTAGGTATGAACTTATATAAATTTGACGTATTAGAACCGTTAAAGGAAGTATTACCGAAACTTGCAGGACGCCCAGTCTATGTCACAATTGACATCGACGTATTAGACCCAGCTCACGCTCCTGGAACAGGAACATTAGAAGCTGGAGGTATCACATCTAAAGAACTATTAGAGTCCATCGTAGCAATTGCAAATTCAAATATAAAAGTAGTCGGAGCAGACTTAGTAGAAGTAGCTCCAGTCTACGATCATAGTGATCAAACACCAATCGCAGCAAGCAAATTCGTGCGGGAAATGCTGCTCGGTTGGGTTAAATAAAAGCGTAGGCAGCTCGCTCAGAATCGCAGGTCATTGGAACGCTCGACCGAGA
This sequence comes from Bacillus sp. FSL E2-8887, assembly GCF_038007205.1. Taxonomy (NCBI): domain Bacteria; kingdom Bacillati; phylum Bacillota; class Bacilli; order Caryophanales; family Bacillaceae; genus Bacillus; species Bacillus sp. FSL E2-8887. The sequence continues at coordinate 4,947,454 of NZ_JBBOWS010000001.1, read as the reverse complement.
AGCGCTTTTGGCTTCGAACGAGAGTGTGAAATGGCCGGAGATTCTAGCTGCTGTAGCTGGATAAAATAAAAGCGCAAGCCACCGATCATTCTAGCCGCTGTAGCTGGATAAAGTAAAAGTGAAGCCGACTCAAAAAGTGTTTTGAGCCGGCTTCTTTTATTAATAGGTAGGTTATTATTGTCTTATTTAGTAGTTAAGTCGATATATGCGGAGTTGTGTTCAATATAATTTCACTTACCGTCACGCGACATAAAAAAGAGCTATTCTCAAACGATGAGAATAGCTCCCTTTCTTTACGCAACTTTCTCTTCCGAAGTAATTCCGCGAATTTCATCAGCAGAACGGATTGGATATTTGCGGAACACAATGGAACCGACGTATCCAACAATAGTGGTAACGATTCCACATAATACGGCAGCAATCGTTACTTTTATTACATCATTAAATCCGAACAGTACGAGAAGTCCTGGAATTGGTGATGCTGTCCCTGGTGCATTATTAACGAGCTGGAACAGCGACGTAATAATACCGGCAAGCGCACCGCCAACAAAGTTTGTCATATAGATAGGAATTGGATTTGCTGAGACAACATCGGCCTGTGTTAACGGCTCGATTGCCACGGCGATTGTATCTTTCTTTGAACAGATTTTTAGTCGTTTAAAGAAAATGAAGTTCATTGGGGCAGAAGCTGCTACGGCAAGACTACCAATTGCCATTGGTAAACCAGTTAATCCAAGCATTGCAGTTAGTGCCATAGAACTTAATGGAGATGTAGAAATAACTGTTATTAATCCACCAAGCATAATACCCATAATGATAGGACTTTCTGTAGTTGCAACTGAAATCATAGAACCGATTTTACCGAGTGTTGCGTTAACGAGTGGATCCATAAGCATGGCCATTCCACGTGAAATTGGTGCGGCAATACATAGGATTGCTAAAAATTCTACACCAGCTGGTAATTTCTTTTCGAGAAATTTCACGACGAAAGCACAAACGTATCCAGCGAAAAATCCTGGTAAAATACCGAATCCACTAGTAGCTATACCGATTAAAACAGCGTATACGGGTGAAACACCGATTGCTAATGCGACTAAAATTGCCGCTGCGACACCGCTCATACTACCAGAAGCTTCTCCTACTGATTGTAAAAAGTCATTATGAAACATTTCTCCACCAATATAACGGTGAAATGCTTCAATAAGAAAACTTGCGATTGCTGCATTAGCTAAAGCGCCCATTGCTTTCATTCCGTAAGGCGCACGGTAACTGAAAAGTGTAAATAGACAAAGTACAACAAGTAATAGTGCTAAACCTTGCAAGATAGCCATTTGAAAACTGTCTCCTTTGATTTTTGTAATAAAAATTTGTATCATTCAATAATAATATAAAAGTTTGTTAAACGGAAAAATTTTTTATTGGGAAATTGCTGTAAGGTGAAAAACTCTTACAATAATGTAAGGAAAGTGTAAGGCATTTCGATAGAGTATAGTATGCCTTTTTTCGTATAATACAGGTATAGACATACGGTTAGTGAGAAAGCAGTGCAAACAGGAGGCGCATTTATGAAATTGGTAATTAAAGTTTTAGCTGTGTTCGCCATTATTTTAGGTGGAACAGCATATTATTTAAACACGAAAACAGAAGGTGTGCATGCTTTTGTAGACAACTTCTTTTCAAATAAAGAAATACAAGATTATTATGCTGTTATAGATAAAAGTGAGAAAAAAGACGATGAATATTTGTATACATTTAAAGGGTATACAGAAGATGGAAAGTTACAAGTTATTAAAAGAATGGTGAACCGTGAATTGCATACGGGTGCTTTTATAAAAATTTATGCAAAAGGTATGCAGGGAAAAGGATGGGCTGAAATCTCGAAAGAATCAATCCCGCAAAAAGCGTTGCAAAAAATAGAAAAACCATAAAAGGAGCGAATCGTTCGCTCCTTTTTTAGTGCGTTAAAATGGTGATAGCTGAACTTTCTTTATTAGAAATGATTTTTGCCCTTCCGCCAATTGGGAAAGTAAAGATTGGAGTTGTATGTCCGAAACTGGCATTCGCAATAATAGGGATATGAGCAAGTTCAGGCTTTGAAGCAATCATTTCTTGAATGTCCTCTATCATACATTCTGCTCCTTTTTGCATTCGTCCTATAAGAATGCCTTTTACATGTTCAAAGTCAGGTTGCTGCATAAGAGAATGTAAATATCGATCAAAAGTTTTTAGGGTAGATTTTCCTGTTAAACTATCCTCTTCAAGAAATAAAATTTTGCCCTGTAAGCTTGGCATATATGGTGTACCTTGCAGTAAATTAAATGTGCTCATATTGCCACCAATAATATCTCCCATCGCTTCCCCTTCTTGAATTGAAACATATCCTTCATTTTTAATAAATTCTCGATTTTCTTGATCCATATACCAAGAGTCATCGCTCCAAGTTTCAGCTGGTAGTATTTCAATAGGTTCATGAGAAGTTAAGCACTTTAAAAAGTAATCGGTCGTATAATCGAGCCCTTTCTCCATTCCAAATGAAGAGAAGTGAGGACCTGAATATGTAACTAAGCCTGTTTTAGCATAAATCGCGTTACTTAAAGCGGTAATATCAGAATAACCGCAGAAAATTTTCGGATTTTCTCGAATTAAATCATAATCGAGATGTTTCAATAAACCATTAGAGTTGTATCCGCCAAGTGTCGTCAAAATAGCTTTTACATTAGGATCTCTAAATGCTTCGTGGAGGTCTTGAACTCGTGAAGAAATAGAAGAGGAAGCGAATCGATCTATCTCATCAGCATATTTTGAGAATGTAACTTGAAAGCCTATGTCGGTTAATCTTTTTATAGCAAGGTCTCTGTTTTCATTTGAGACAATACTTAAACTACAAGATGGTGAAATAACCCTTATTTCATCACCTTTTTTTAATTTTGTTGGTAGCACCAAATTCACCCCTTTAAATGAAAGAATATTTAGATTTAAAAAATATTTTAACATATGAAATAAAGTGAAGGTGAATTATTTTTTGAAAAGGAGTTTTCCTGATTTTTCAGCAGACAGACAGAGTCTTTTTTTGATATGATAGGAAAAGTGATTTATTATAAGTAGTATTTAATATCTATAACATTTGAAGGGTGTGCAAGACGTGAAGAAACAACTTGCAGGCTTGCCGGTACACGTTCATTTCGTAACAGAAATCCGTGAAGGGGCGAGGAAGGAAACCGTTGCTTTTGAAGCAAATGGTCAATACTATGTAAAAGGTCAAGGTACATATATAACATTCCAAGAGCCGAACGAACAAGGCGAAGTGAAAACAATTATTAAAATTCAAGATGAACAAGTTCTCATTATGCGTTCAGGTGCTATTTCTATGCGTCAGACGCATGTGAAAGGTGAATGGACAACTGGTACGTATACGAGTGAACTTGGTACGTTTGCATTGCAAACGAAAACTGATAACGTTCTTTTTAAATGGTCGGATGAAAAGAAAAAAGGACAACTCTTCTTAACGTACGCATTGCTTCTAAGTGAACAAGAAGCTGGCAGATATACAATTACACTTAATTTGAAGGAGGCAAAATAATGAATTCTTTAGAACAAGTAAAAGGATTGATTAAAGAAGAAATTCAAGCTGCTGTATTAAAGGCAGAACTAGCGACAGAAGAACAAATTCCAAACGTTGTATTAGAATCTCCAAAAGATAAAACAAATGGTGACTTCTCTACAAATATGGCAATGCAACTTGCACGCGTTGCGAAAAAAGCACCTCGTATGATTGCAGAAGACTTAGTTGCAAACTTCGATAAAGCAAAAGCTTCTATTGAAAAAATTGAAATCGCTGGTCCTGGTTTCATTAACTTCTACATGGATAATAGCTACTTAACAGACTTAATCCCAACAATCGTCAACGCTGGTGAAGCATACGGTGAAACGAATACTGGTAAAGGTGAAAAAGTACAAATTGAGTTCGTATCTGCGAATCCAACAGGTGATCTTCACTTAGGACATGCACGTGGTGCGGCAGTAGGTGACACTTTATGTAACGTATTAGCAAAAGCAGGATATGATGTATCTCGTGAGTACTACATTAATGATGCTGGTAACCAAATTCATAACTTAGCTCTTTCTGTTGAAGCTCGTTACATGCAAGCTTTAGGTTTAGAGAAAGAAATGCCAGAAGACGGTTACCATGGTGCGGACATCATTGGAATCGGTAAACGCTTAGCTGAAGAGTTTGGCGATCGTTATGCAAAAGCTGATGCAGAAGAAAGCTATGAATTCTATCGTTCATACGGTTTAAAATATGAGTTAGCAAAACTTCAAAAAGATTTAGCAAGCTTCCGTGTTAACTTCGATGTGTGGTTCTCAGAAACATCATTATACAAAAACGGAAAAATTGATCAGGCTCTTGCTGTATTAAAAGAGCGTGACGAAATCTTTGAAGAAGGCGGAGCAACTTGGTTCCGTTCAATGACTTACGGTGACGACAAAAACCGTGTATTAATTAAAAATGACGGTTCTTACACATACTTAACGCCAGATATCGCTTATCACCGTGATAAATTAGAGCGTGGTTTCGATAAGCTAATCAACATTTGGGGTGCTGACCACCACGGTTACATTCCTCGTATGAAAGCTGCTATTCAAGCACTAGGTTACGATAAAGAAACACTTGAAGTAGAAATCATCCAAATGGTACAACTGTACCAAAATGGTGAAAAAATGAAAATGAGTAAGCGTACAGGTAAAGCAGTTACACTTCGTGAGCTTATGGAAGAAGTAGGCGTGGACGCAATGCGATACTTCTTCGCAATGCGTAGCGGTGATTCTCATTTAGACTTCGATATGGACTTAGCTGTATCAAAATCTAATGAAAACCCAGTATACTATGCACAATATGCACATGCTCGTGTATGCAGTATCCTTCGTCAAGGTGAAGAGTTAGGATTAGCTATAGGCGGAGATGTAAATTACAAACTTGTTACTTCTGAGAAAGAAGTAGAGTTACTGAAAAAACTTGGTGAATTCCCGGCTGTAGTTGCGGATGCAGCGCAAAAACGTTTGCCACACCGCATTACAAGCTATGCATTTGAATTAGCTGCAGCATTACACAGCTTCTACAATGCAGAAAAAGTATTAAACCAAGATAACTTAGAATTAAGTAAAGCTCGTTACGAATTAATGAAAGCAGTACGCACGACACTTCAAAATGCATTAGCAATCGTAGGAGTATCTGCACCAGAAAAAATGTAATAAAGAAAAGATGTCTATTTTTGTTTAGAATTGATATACAAGTTGATATATAAACTTCTGATCAGTCTATAGACTGATCAGAAGTCAAAGAAAGAAGAGCACCGAAAAGTCGTGTGGCTTGATAAGGGGAAGTTGAAACAGAAAAAGAGATGGCAAAGCTATCTCTTTTTCTGTGCCAATTTTCTAATCTAAATACATGTGACAAATATATGTTATGGTGATGGAGTGAAAATAGTAAAATACCAATTAACTATTGATTTTTAGGAACGATTCTAGAATAATAGACTGTTGGGGGTAAGATTATCAAAAATCCATATATGTATTATTAGTTGGTGGAATGTTACTAGAAAATGGTGTGATTATTGTAAAAAACATTGTTACAGCTATGCCAAATACTAAAAGAACAATTCATCTAACCAAGTATTTAAACAATTAGTAATTAATCTTGAAAACTTCCAACTTAGTCAAGAAACTAGGGGTGGTATGTTTAAAATAGTACATATAGTACAATTAAAGGTTTCATGATTTGATAAAAAATAATGAAAGGATATAAATTTCTCGGTTTTGATATTATCATCATATATAAGCTCATTTTAATTCTTCGACATAGCCATGGAACCCATTAGGAAAAGGGTTTTTTCTCGACACTCATTTATATACTCCAAAAATGAAAAGGCTGAATTTCGTATTTCTATACGATTTACATGAAATCAGTTGACAATCATACTCTTTTTTAGTTACCCCCAAATTCGGTCCACTGTATTCAAATTTGGAGAATATGACTATCATCTTGCATAGGCAAACAATACTTCATCCAGAGCGTTTTTAATTATATAATGCTGGCGGTGGAACGCTTCTTGTTCTACTTGTTTCGGTGTGTAGGTCGGCTGTGTAACTAAACACAAAATGTTTTAACATATGGCCAATTTCACCTCAACTCATAATGGCAGAAAATGCATCTTCAATAACATCTTTTAGAATACGAGTATCCTAGCATGTTTCACAGTCGTAACCTTCTTCGGCTGATATGCTAAATTCGATTATAGATTGTACTTCTTGTTATTCTTTATGAGGATAAGTAAGGAAGTTGACCAAATGCATATTTACTGTGAAGTAGCTCTTCCATACTTGTCGACAATGAAATTTTTGCATTTATAGAGCAAACGTTTGCGTTGGTATGGAGAAATTTCGGAAACTCTACAGCATAATAAGACAATGACCGTCATGAGTTTTATCGTGAGTGCTTGTTGAGTGGTCTTCTTCTGACTTTGAAGTTGTTTGTTCGTTCATGGGTATTTGTAATTTGAATTCCTTTATCAAAATTTGTCCTGTATCTGTTTTTGTTAAACAGTATATACGATAAATAAAATGTCGGAGAAATTAGATGAATCTATATAAAAGTCAAACTGCAATTTTTTAAGTAGTAGAAGGATTGAAAAAGAGAAAAAGATGATAATAGCTGTCAAACAAGTTTTAGTAAAGTGGCTTAATGACATTGAATAGTAGAATCTTTGTCATAGTATGCTTGTACCAGGATCTATCTATTTTTAATTTTATAGGAGGATAACATAAAATATGTATTTAAAAAGAGTTACTTCGATTTTTTCGATTATAATGATTTTTATGTTTACTATAGGTCAAAGTCTTTTACCTATAGTAGCAAATGCACAAGAGCTAAACACAGCAGGACTTGTGGATAGTTTTCAGATTGGTAAAACAAATCTAAGTACCACAGAAAGGACTAAAGTAACTGTAAACTTCAGTGAAAAAGATGGACTTAGGCTGAAGCCTGGAGACACACTAACATTAACACTGCCTCCAGAGTTAAAAGGATTAAATAGCGAGTTTCTATTAAATGACTATGGTACTTGTAAAGTTACAGCAGGTACTGTGGTATGTACATTTAATGATCAAGTGGATACATATGAAAATATTCAAGGGTATTTAAACTTTTTCGTGGAAGCTACTAATGTAGGAACGGATCAAAAGAAAGAGATTGAAACCAATTTTGGTACAACTGTAGATAAGCAGTCTGTAACAATTACCGGTCCAAGTAGTGGTGGTGGCACAGATCCTGGAAAGCCACCGTTTTTTTATAAAACTGGTGATATGAACTCAGGTAAGGACAATGAAGTACGTTGGTTCTTGAATATAAATTTAAATAAAGAAGAGTTAAGTCGTGATATTGTTGTGACTGATAATTTACAGGAAGGTCAAACACTTAATAAGGATAGTTTCTATATAAGTGTAGATGATTATCTAGGTCGTCGATCTTTAACGCTACAAGAGTTTGAAAAGCAAGGTTACGGAACGATTACCTTTACTGGAGACAGATCATTTAAAGTTATGCTTAATAAGGATAAAGCACGTCTTGCTGCCTTTACGATTGGTTATACATCTACTATAACGGAAGCTGGGAAGAAGCAAGAGTTTTTTAAGAATGATTATACGATTGATTACCAAGTCCTAAACAAAGAACCAGTTACTGAATCGGGTACTCATCCAGTCGAAAATATGACAGCTGGTGGTGGTGCTACTGGTAACAAGGTTCCAAAAGGAAAGCTGAAAATTGTTAAACATATTGAAGGAAATAAAGAAAAAGTAATTCCGAATGTTTCGTTTAAGTTGTATAAAGAGTCTGGTGAACAAGTTGGGGGCGAATATAAAACAAATGAAAAAGGGATAGTTGAAACTCCTCAATTATCACCAGGTAAATATTATGTACAAGAGGTTTCAGCTCCAGACTATATTGATTTCGATCCTCAGAAAAAAGTAGAGTTTGAAATAAAATCAGATGATGAAAATGGAGTCGAACTGGATATTCCAAATAAAGTGAAAACTACATCTGTTTCAGGAACGAAGATGTGGAAAGGCGATAACGAGAAAGATCGTCCGACGATGATTAAAGTAGACTTACTACAAAATGGCCAAGTAATCGCAACACAAGAAGTAACAGAAGCAACAGGTTGGAAATATGAATTCAAAGATTTAGCGGCATACGATGCCGAAGGTAAGGCATACAAGTATGAAGTGAAAGAACAAGCAGTAGACGGATATCAATACGAAGTAAAAGGTTATGACATTACAAATACAAAAGTAGGTCAAACAAAAGTAGAAGGAACGAAAACGTGGAAGGATAACAATTCACCGGATCGTCCGAAAACAATCAAAGTAGACTTACTACAAAACGATAAAGTAATCGCAACGCAAGAAGTAACAGAAGCAAGCGGTTGGAAGTATGAATTCAAAGATTTAGCGGCATACGATGCCGAAGGCAAGGCATATAAGTATGAAGTAAAAGAACAAGCGGTAGATGGATATCAATCCAAAGTAAAAGGTTATGACATTACAAATACAAAAGTAGGTCAAACAAAAGTAGAAGGAACGAAAACATGGAAAGACGATAATGCGAAAGATCGTCCGAATATGATTAAAGTAGACTTACTACAAAATGGCAAGGTAATCGATACAAAAGAAGTAAGCGCAGCAAGCGAATGGAAATATGCGTTTACAGATTTAGCGGCATATGATGCCGAAGGTAAGGCATATAAGTATGAAGTAAAAGAACAAGCAGTAGACGGATATCAAACAGAAGTAAAAGGTTATGACATCACGAATACAAAGGTTGGCAAAACAAAAGTAGAAGGAACGAAAACATGGAAAGACGATAATTCATCAGAACGTCCGACGATGATTAAAGTAGACCTACTACAAAATGGCCAAGTAATCGCAACACAAGAAGTAAGCGCAGCAAGCGAATGGAAATATGCGTTTACAGATTTAGTGGCATACGATACCGAAGGTAAGGCATATAAGTATGAAGTAAAAGAACAACCAGTAGACGGATATCAATCCAAAGTAAAAGGTTATGACATTACAAATACAAAAGTGGCGCAAACAAAAGTAGAAGGAACGAAAACATGGAAAGACGATAATGCGAAAAATCGTCCGAATATGATTAAAGTAGACTTACTACAAAATGGCCAAGTAATCGCAACGCAAGAAGTAATAGAAGCAGGCGGTTGGAAGTATGAATTCAAAGATTTAGCGGCATATGATGCCGAAGGTAAGGCATATAAGTATGAAGTGAAAGAACAAGCAGTAGACGGATATCAAACAGAAGTACATGGTTATGACATCACGAATACAAAGGTTGGTCAAACAAAAGTAGAAGGAACGAAAACGTGGAAAGACGATAATGCGAAAGAACGTCCTTCAATGATTAAAGTAGACTTACTACAAAATGGCCAAGTAATCGCAACACAAGAAGTGAGTACAGCAAGTGATTGGAAATATGCGTTTAAAGATTTAGCAGCATATGATGCTGAAGGTAAGGCGTACAAGTATGAAGTGAAAGAACAACCAGTAGCGGGATACAAATCCGAAGTAAATGGTTATGACATCACGAATACAAAAATCAAGGACGAACCAGGTGTAGATCCAAAAGATCCAAGTACAGATCCGAAAGATCCAAGCACAGATCCAAAAGATCCAAGCACAGATCCGAAAGATCCAAGCACAAATCCAAAAGATCCAGGTACAGATCCAAACACAAATGCAGACAAAAATAGCGATTCAAAAGTTCCACCTACTACAGAAAATGATAAGCCAACATTACTTCCTAACACAGGAGGAACATCAGCAGAAATGAGTTCAATTCTTGGAGGTATGGTATTATTCCTTTTAGGTGGAATCCTACTCGCTCGTCAGCGAATAAAATAATAAAAAAGATTTAGATTATTGATTACACTGTAATCTGAGTAGCAGACAAATTAAAAAATTACTATTGATATTACGCCCTTTAGGTAAGTATTCAAAAACACTTCACGATAAAGTGAAGGGAAGAATGCAACCTGAAGGGCTTTTTTTAGAAAAAAGAGAACAATTTCAGGTTGGACTCAATCAGCGGCCGAATAATATGGTCAGCTTTCATAGAGATAAGCGGCTCTAAAGTAACAATGAAATCGTTTTTGATAAGTCGATTATGTATTGGACCATAAGCTTAGAATGTGGTGTGGTATCTCATGTAATTTAAGATCAATGACCATGTTCCGTTAAGTTTTGGATGAATGCATAGCCATTTTTATGGCTAATTTAGAAATAGTATTTTGTAAAGCTTTGCTCGTGAGTAGCTGCATCAGCGTTTGTTTCAGGAATAAAGGCATTTGTTCCTAAAAATAACTGTTAAAGCTAACACAAATGCAAGAATAATCTTTTCATAGTAGAAAGCCTTCTTTATTAGATGTAATTACTAGTATTATTCTACATGGTAATACCATTCAATAATACAATTACATTAATATATTACGTTTTATATTATACACAATAAATCGTATAATTGATATACTTAAATTAATGTATTAAGATTTTTTTAGGGTAATAACGCCATGTAACAAATATGCTATTATACATATTTATTTTTCCTTAATAAAAAGCCACCGATTAATCGGTAGCTTGAAATAGTATTAAGCAGCTTTTTGCCCTATTTGAGTAACAGGTTTTTGAAGAGTGTTATAAACACCAGTTCCAATAACTTCTAATGCCATTTTCATACGTTCTGGTGAAATGTTCTCAAATACGTTATCTTGCGGCGTGTGATATACCTTTTCGATATGATAGATTAATGGATTCCAACTATCGACGCCCATCCAAATAAATAGTGCAGAAGGGATACCCACTTCAGCAAATGGTACGTGATCACTAGAGCCAAATTTTCCTTGAAGAACGAGGTTATTATTTAATTGTTTACCTGCTTGTAAGGCAGCATCTGTTACAAGGTTTGTTGAGCCATCAGGAGTCATTACATATAAATTCTTTGCTTTATCATAATTTGTTGCAACCATGTCTGCGTTAAAGACACCTAAAATTCGATCACGTTCCTTTTGGGACAGACTATTAACATAATAATCAGAGCCAAGTAGGCCAGTTTCCTCAGAACCAAAAGCAATAAAACGAATTTCTTTATCAGTTTCTACATTTTGAAAAGCACGAGCCAGTTCTAATACTAATCCTGTACCAGAAGCATTATCATTTGCCCCAGGTGCTCCAACGACACTATCGTAGTGTGAACTTACAACGACAGCTTTTTCATTACCTGTACTATTTTTTGGTTTCTTTTTAGCGATGACATTTAAGGATGTTAAATTAGATTCATGTCTCGATTTTAGGGAAAGAATTGTTGCCTCTTTTTTAGCGATTTCTTCTTTAAACGCATTTCCTTGAGCATAAGCAAGACCGAAGACAGGGATAGACTGTTTTTTAGTTAAGCGAGGATTGAAAGTTTGTCCGTAGTTTCCACGCCCTCCAATTAAACTGTATAAAAGAACACCTTTTGCCCCTTTACTAACAGCATTTTCAACCTGTTTATTATAATCTGCTACTGTTGCACCCCTTTCGAATAAAACAATTTTTCCGTTTACCTCATTTGGAATATCGTCCAATTTTGTACCACCTTGAACAAAGATAAGCGGAGCTGTAACAGCTTCTGTAGAAATTAGTGAATTTGGAGCAGCACCAGCTTGCCAATTACGCTTTGTCCCTAATGGTGATTCGATAAATCCAACGTATTGATCCGGCACTTGAAAGGGTTGATACTCTACTTCATATCCCATTGATTTAAGCTTCATACCAACATAGCGAGAAGCCCATTCTTCTGATTTTGTACCACCTGGACGGGGACCGATTGTTTCGGATAAGAAACGGATATGCTCGATGGCGCGGTTTGCATCAACTTGTTTTGTAATAGGTGGAGTCTGTGTAATTTCTGACGTGGAATCAGCTTTTGCTTGTCCGATTGGAGCTAAGCTAACGGCGAGTGATACAGCAAGCAAGGAGCTTACTATTTTTTGTTTCAGTGATTTTCTCATTTTTTCCTCTCCCATTCTTCTATTCTCTCTGACTGACAAAAGAAGACGGTCAACGACTTTATTTTACCTTTATATGTATGAATTTTCAATAAATGTATGTTGAGAAATAAAAAACGCTATATGCATATTTGCATATTTTTAGCGGAGATATGTATGCTATCATTTTAAATGAAGGATCGCTTTCTGTTTGGAAGGCTCCTACATTGCATGAATCTAGTGTACCCAAACTTTAGATTATGTAGGGAAAAGAGATCCGTTATAGGATTTCTTTTCTTTTGTTTGAATCATGTGATGATAACTATGTTTCCGCATTTCATAATTATCATCAGTGATATATGTAAGGCATCCATATGAAAATACGAGGCTGTTCAAGAGTTTTCCGTACTTTTGGACAGCCTCACCCCGTTAAAAAGGTGATACTTTGATGTATCACCTTTTTATTTTTATAAGCTTTCTGTTTATGGGGATGTTACATAATCAAAAACAGCCGCTTTAGTAGAAGGAATCTACAAAACGGCTATTTTTGATTATAGTTGAGTTAAAATAATTGGCTCGCCACGAGTGACGACAACTGTATGTTCACATTGTGCAACAAGGCTTTTATCTGGTGTAACGAATGTCCAACCATCATCACCGCGCTCAATGATATGATCAGCTTTCATAGAGATGAATGGTTCTACAGCGATAACAAGACCGTCTTTTAGAAGCGCATTATCCATTGGATCATAGTAGCTTAAGATGTGGTTTGGAGCTTCGTGTAAGCTAAGACCAATACCGTGACCAGTTAAGTTTTGAATAACGTTATATCCACTTTTATGTGCAAAGTTAGAAACAGCACGACCAATTTGATTTTGTTTTGATCCAGCTTTTACTTTTTTCATTGCTTCCCAAAATGAGTCTACTGCTGCTTGGCAAAGTTTTTCTTTTTCTTCATCGTCGCCAAGAACAAATGAGATACCTGTATCTGCATAATATCCGTCAAGTGCTGCCGATACGTCTACGTTTACTAAATCGCCTTCTTTTAATACGCGATCGCTTGGAATGCCGTGAGCAACTTCTTCGTTTACACTAATGCAAGTTACACCTGGGAATTTATATTCTTTTTCAGGCGCTGAAATAGCACCGTTCTCGTCTAATACTTTTTTACCAATTAAATCAAGCTCTTTCGTTGTCATACCTGGCTTCGCTTGTTTTTTCATTTCTTCGCGTGCAAGTGCAACGATGCGGCCGATTTTTCGTAAACCTTCTAAATCTTGTTCATTACGAATAATCATGAAAACCACTGTCCTTCCTCGAATATATGTCTTATCCGATTGTATCATGTTTGTTTTTGTACTGCTACTCGCATGCGGTATGCAGGCTGATTCCTCTCATAAAGAATACATGACAATTGTCATATGGATGTCATGACGCATCATACTGTTTCCTAACTTTTCCAGCACATACAATGTAAATATAAGAAACGGCGGGGGTGGAGAGATGGAAAAGATTATTGAAGTAAATGGTGTTTCTAAAACATTTAAACATAAAAAAGCAGTAAATAACGTTTCATTTCATGTAAATAAAGGGCAAATAGTAGCATTACTCGGCCCAAATGGTGCGGGGAAAACAACGACAATTTCAATGATGCTCGGATTAAAAGATCCGACAGAAGGGAATGTTTCGATATTTGGAAAGAGCCCGAAGCATAGAGATGTTCGTAATAGCCTCGGTGCGATGTTGCAAGAAGTAAGCGTTATTGACAGCATCACAGTAGAAGAGGCAATTGAGTTATTCCGTAGTTATTATACGAATCCAGTAGCGAAAGAAACATTACTTCAGCTATCGAATTTAGAATCAGAGCGAAAGCAAAGATGTGAAAAGTTATCAGGTGGTCAAAAGAGAAGGTTGAATTTTGCACTCGCACTTGCAGGAAATCCAGAGTTGTTATTTTTAGATGAACCAACTGTAGGGATGGATATTACGTCTCGAAAAACGTTTTGGGAAACGATTAGAAAATTAGCAAGTGAAGGGAAAACGATTATTTTAACGACGCACTATTTAGAAGAAGCAGATGCGTTAGCGGACCGCATTTTATTATTCGCAAAAGGAAAAATTATCGCAGATGGTACGCCGGATGAAATGAAAGCGACGATTTCTCGAAAAACGATCTCGTTTTATTCAAAAGAAAGTATCCCTACGGGCCTGCTAAAGGAATTGCCGAATGTAACAGGAGTACAGTCAAATGAGGGGCGGATTATTTTAACAACGGAGGATACCGATGCCACGTTACAAGCAATTTATCAAAAGAACTTACCTGTAACAGATATTTCAGTTGAACGTGGAAGTCTCGATGAAGCATTTGAACAGTTTGTCGCAAATCAGAAGGGGGAAATCGCATGAGAGCACTATGGATGCAATGTAAAATAGAGGTTTTACGTACGTTCCGTAATAAATTATTTATCTTTTTCTCATTATTAATGCCAGTTATGTTTTACTACATCTTTACAAATGTTATTCAAGTACCACAAAACGGAGATGCTTGGAAAGCTCATTATTTAATTTCAATGGCGACTTTCAGTATTGTAGGGACTGCACTTTTTAGTTTCGGTGTGAGACTTTCTCAGGAAAAAGGGCAAGGATGGACACATCTTTTAAAAATTACACCACTTCCAGAGGGGGCATATTTAGCAGCAAAGATTATTGCCCAAACAGTAGTGAATGCTTTTTCAATCTTAGTTATTTTTATGGCAGGAATATTAATTAATAATGTTGAGTTAACAGTAGGTCAATGGATTGGTGCCGGATTATGGTTATTATTAGGCGTGACACCATTTTTAGCACTCGGAACAGTAATAGGTTCAATTAAGAAGGCGGATGCAGCTGCTGGCCTGGCTAATATTTTAAATATGAGCTTAGCGGTAGTTGGCGGATTATGGATGCCGATAGAAGTATTCCCAAAAGTATTAAGGTCTATTGGAGAATGGACACCGACATATCATTTTGGTAGTGGGGCATGGGATATTGTAGCTGGGAAGTCAGTTGGGTGGGAAAATATCGCGGTACTAGGAGGTTATTTCCTTATATTTGTTGTAGTATCAATATATATAAGGAAAAGACAGGAAGCGGTATAAATGATAGAGAAGAAGTTTGAGATTTTTCCGAAACAGATGGGTTTCTTCCCATATATGTGGTTAGTGTATCTGTTATTTCCGATTTACCATCTAACGCAGGTATCAGGGTGGAAACTTGGGATAGGGAGCGGTATGTTGGTGCTTTTTATTATCACATACCGTCAACTTTATTTTGTTAATAAGACGTTCATTTTATGGGCATGTATTCAAATGGTACTCATCTTTTTATTTGCCTTATTTTATAATGCTTTTATGATATTTTTTGGTTTTTTCACGGCAAGTGCGATGGGCTTTGCGCCAAGTAAAAAAGTATTTCGAGTGTTGTTAGGACTGTTGATTACAATGCTTGGGGCCTTTATATTCGTATATTTTAAGCATTTAACAACTACAAATTTAGTGAATATAGTTCCAATGTTTATTTTAATGCTTCTTACGCCATTTGGAATGCGTAATTTTAATCAAAAAAAGATGTTGAAAAATCAACTAAACGAAGCAAACGAACAAATTAAAGACTTAGTAAAACGTGAGGAACGGCAGCGAATTGCAAGAGATCTTCATGACACATTAGGACACACACTATCTCTTATTACTTTAAAAAGTCAGCTTGTGGAGAAACTGATTGTGAAGAATCCAGAACGCGCAAGTATAGAGGCGAAGGAGATTACACAAACATCTCGTACCGCTTTAAAACAACTGCGCGAGTTAATTTCGGATATGCGTATGATTACAGTGGAAGAAGAACTTGAGCAAATAAAAGCGATTTTGCAAGCTGCCAATATTGAATTAGAAGTAAAGCAGGAGGCTAATTCTAGCTCGTTATCACCAATTGAACAAAATATTTTAGGTATGTGTTTACGTGAAGCTGTTACGAATGTCGTGAAGCATAGTAAGGCAAAGGCATGTACAGTTTCTATATTAGAATCACAAGGTGAGTTGATTTTGAAAGTAGAAGATAATGGTGTCGGTTTGGAAAATCAAAGTCATGATGGAAACGGTATTCGAGGTATGAAGGAGCGGATTTCCCTTATTGATGGAGTAGTTGAACTGGATACGATCAATCCAGGGACACTGTTAACGGTGAAAGTTCCAATTGTAATTAGAACAGGAAAAGATGAGGTGAGGGCATGATTCGAATTATTATTGCAGAAGATCAACGAATGCTTCGTGGTGCATTAGGAGCCCTGCTTGATCTAGAAGATGATATTGAAGTAGTTGGGCAAGCGGCGAACGGTGAAGAGGCCTTAAAGTTAATTGAATCGTTAGAGCCAGATATAAGTATTATGGATATTGAAATGCCAATTCAAAGTGGATTAGATGTTGCAGAAACTTTAAAGAAAGAAAAATCATCTTGTAAAGTAATGATTTTAACAACATTTGCGCGTCCTGGGTATTTTGAAAGGGCAATGAAAGCTGGTGTGCACGGATATTTGTTAAAAGATAGCCCAAGTGAGGATTTAGCTTCGGCGATTCGTAACGTAATGAAAGGGAAACGAGAGATTTCTCAAGAGTTAATGTTTGGCTTATGGCAAGAGCAGAATCCGTTATCGGATCGTGAAAAAGAAGTGCTGTTACTTGCGAAAGAGGGAAAGACAGCAAATGAAATTGCGAAGGCACTTTATCTTTCACCTGGTACAGTGCGTAATTATATTTCTGAAGTATTAACGAAGCTCGATGCGAAAAATAGGATTGAGGCAATTACAATTGCGGAAGAAAAGGGATGGATATGAAAAAGAAGTTTACCTATAATCGGTAAACTTCTTTTTTGCTTATTTTCCTTGTTGTACTTCTACTACTTTACTAATTTTTGCTAGTGCTTTATATCCATGTGCTTGGAAAGCCTTTTCGAATTCTGTCGATGTTGTATTGCCATATAAATCTTTTGCAGCCTGTACGATGTGGGATTGAAGTGATTCAAAATCTTCTGCTGAAGTTGCGTAATTTTGCAATGCACGCATAACAACTTTACTTACTTTTTCATTTCCTTGTCTTTGAACAGATATACCGTTATACGTTTTACCTTCAGCTAATTGATATAATACATGGCTGATAATTCCAGAATTCACGTGAGATTCTTGATCATTTCCATCATTATAGAAATCTTTTAAGTTTGTGTATAGTTTGTTGCCGCCGTCACCAATTTCCCCTGGGATGTCACGAATTGTTAGACCACCTAACGTATCACCCATAATCCAATTTCCTTTATCTTTCTTTACGTAATATTCTATTTGTGTACCCCAAAAATCTGCTAGACCTTCATTTAGCGCAGATGTTTCAGCACTTGGATATCGCACAATTTTATTTTTCGTCGTACCACTAAATACAGCATGTCCAAATTCATGAGCTGTTACGTCAAGAGCAGAGGTTAATTTTCCATTTAGCCCGTCACCAAAGACCATTTGATTCCAACCTGGATGCCAAAATGCATTTACATAGTTTTCTTTTACACCATCACTAACTTCAGTAGAATCAAATCCGTGGACGCTAGCAACAACTTTTGAGTCTTTATTATCGTAACTTTTCAGATTATGTTCTTTCTTAAAATAGTCGTAAATATCACTCATATTTTTCATAACACCAGCTGCTTCTTTATCTAAGAAGTTAGAGTTATCGCTTGAAATAAGTGTCCCTGGATAACCAGCTTGGCTATCGCCACCAAGGGAATCAGCGTAGTTTGCGTTGTAAATATAAATACCATTTCCGCGGGATAAATCAGCTAAATAAAATTTTCCATCAGAGCCTTTCGCAATATTAAATAATACATTTTCTTGTAGCGCATTTTTCCCAGTTCCTTGTTCTTTCGCTGGTGATAGTTTAGGTGCTGTTACTTGATTAATAGTTTTATTCTCTTTATTTTTAATAAACTTTTCTTGGAAAAGTACTTCACCAGTTTGTAAGTCCATGATTGCATTTCCGTTTATAACTTGTTCATTGTTTTCATAAGTAAATGTAAGGACCGTTGCGTATGTATAGTAGCCATCTTTTTTCTTATAAACTACCGTTTCGCTAGAAAATTCTGTTTCTGTCGCATCACTTGGAATTTGAAGTATATTGCGTAATTTAGATTTTACTTCATTTTTCGACAAAAAATTTGTTATAGTAAGATTAAGTTGTTGGTCTAAATTTTGGGCAACTTTACCACTAACAGTTGTAATTACTCCATTTTTATCTACTTTTACAATGAGATCTTGACCATATACTTTATAATTTTTGTATGTTTGTGCAAGGCGTAATTCGGTTTGATTTTCTTTTGTTTCTTTATTTGTAGGTTGAAAATCGACATTCTTTTCAGTAGTAACTTGCTCTTGTTGAGCTTTAGCCCCATTTACCTCACCTTTTAAATACTTTTTAGCAATATTCTCTTTTGTATCGTTTTGAGGTTGTGTTAATTTTCCGATTGTTAAACCAGGCTGAGCAATTTCAACTTTCACTTCATTTTTATCTAATTCTTGAGCGTGAATAGCTTCTGTTGATAAAGGACAAAGAAGACCGAATGTAACGACAGCACTAGCAAGTTTTCTATAATTCATCTATAACACTCCTAATCTTGTATTGTGTATGTGAGATGAATTGTATGAGGAATTTGCCGAATTTTATATATATTATGCATTATTTCATATCAAAAATTGTCGAATTCACATTATTGTAGTGGTATGACAACTTAAAAAAATTAGATTGTTATAATGGGATGGTGAGTAAGTATGCACGCAGAAAAATTAGGAAGTGAAATAAAGAAAATTAGGGTAATGAGAGGATTAACACAGAAACAACTCTCCGATAATGTATGTCATCAATCGGAAGTGAGCCGAATTGAATCGGGCGCGGTATACCCAAGTATGGATATACTGCAAGGTATAGCAGCAAAATTACAAGTTCCCATTATTCATTTTTATGAGGTACTCATTTATTCCGATATTGAGAGGAAAAAGTTATTTAAAGATAGAATTCAAATGTTGAGTAAGAAGAAACAATATGCTGAAATTTATAGCATTGTTTCAAATGAATTAAAAAAAGAAAAGTTTCATCCAGAATTTAATCAGTTTCTTCTTTGGTACTATTACTTATCTGCATATGTTTTACAGAAAATTAATTTTGAATATTGCATTTTAGAGTTAAAAAAAATTGTACATCAATCATACGGAGGGATAGATGTATTTCAAAATTTATATATTGAAAATTCTATTGCAAGTATTTGTGCAGAAAATAATCAATTAGATAGGGCAATAACTTCATTTCGAGCTATTTTAGAACGGTTAGAATCGCTACATAATAATGAGGCATTCACAGTTAAAGTTCGATACAATTATGCAAAAGCTTTATATTTGAGTGATCAGTTTGAAGAGGCATTGTATCAAGTAAATGAAGCGATTGAAGCTTCTCGGTATATGGGAAGTATGGAATTAATCGGTCAATTGTATTATCAAAAGGGCGAGTGTCTTGAGAAATTAGAGTATTCATCAGGTGATATTAAAGAAGTGTATAAAAAAGCGTCTTTCTTCTTTGATTTATTAGATTTACATTCTTACAAAGAGACGTTATTAAAAAAAAAGAAGTATTTAAATTAAAATGATTTGGAATATGTATAGTGGTATATTTCGTAAGTTACATCCACAAAAAGTAATTAAATCTCCAAAAAATGGGTATGCATAATTGCATAAGTTGTGGATAAATTTTCATGATATATTAAAAGAAAACGATGTGGGTGATGGAATATGAAAAAACTACTTATTGGTAGTCTATTAACGTTAGCAATGGCATGGGGTATTTCATTAACAGATACAGCTTTAGAGAAAAGCCAAGTAATTTCTCATAATGATCAAGAGGTACAATTAGCTTCAGATTTACCATTTGAACATTAAAAAAACAACCGTCTTACTTAGACGGTTGTTTTTTTGTGGAGTAACCTCCAAACGTCTTTACTAGAAACAGGTTTGCTAAAGAGGAATCCTTGAATATGGTCACAGTTTTGTTCATGTAAAAACTTCCATTGTTCTTCTGTTTCTACACCTTCCGCAATAACCTCTAAATTTAATTCTTTTGATAGCGTAATAATGGAAGCGATAATGGCTTCTTCTAAAGGGCTATTTGTAATTCCACAAATAAATTCTCGAGCAATTTTTAATGTATTGATTGGATATTTCGTTAAATAAGCTAAAGAACTATAACCAGTTCCAAAATCATCAATTGAAATTTGAATACCGAGATTTTGAAGTTCTTCTAGTTTAGCAATTACAGAATGATTTTGATTAATCGCGATACTTTCCGTAATCTCAATATCTAGTGCTTCCGGTTTTAGTTCGGTTTCTTCCAAGACTTTTGAAATAGTTGGGATTAAATCTGAACGGTTAAATTGAACAACAGATAAATTCACACCAACCTTTAAGTGAGAAAACCCTTGGTTATGCCACTTCTTTGCTTCTAAGCAGGCGGTACGTAAAATCCAATTACCAAGTTCAATAATAAATCCTGTCTCCTCTGCTAGAGGGATGAATTGGGCAGGTGATACAATTCCGAGTTTTGGGTGTTTCCAACGAATTAACGCCTCGAAACCGATAATTTGTTTTGTTTTTGTGTTTACTTGTGGCTGGTATTCAAGGAAAAATTCATTTTGTTGTAGTGCTTTTGAAAGCTCACCTTCTAGGAAGTGTATTTCATTTTGCGCAATACTCATTTCTTTTGAGAAGAAAACGAATCTGTTTTTTCCATTTGCTTTTGCTCGATACATAGCCATATCTGCATTTTTCATTAATTCGGTTACATCGGTTCCGTAGTCAGGGTACATTGCAATTCCGATACTCGGCGTAACAGAAAGTTCTTCATCTTTAATGAAGTAAGGTTTATTTAATATAGTTAAAATTTGTTCGGCTATAAAAGCAGCACTTTTTTCAGAGTACATATCTGGTAATAAGATTGTAAACTCGTCTCCTCCTTGGCGGGCAACGATATCTTTTGAACGCAAACATCCACGTAATCTTTTTGCTACTTCAATTAATAATAAATCCCCAACATCATGGCCGAGTCGATCGTTAATTTTTTTAAATCGATCTAAGTCAAGGAACATGACAGCAACGTCATTTGCGCTATTTTGAGCTGTATTTAAAATGGTTTTTAAATCTTTTTCGAATTTTCGACGATTCGGTAGTCCTGTAAGTGCATCATGGAAAGCCAAATGTTCTACTTGTTTTTGTTTTTCATATAAAGTTGTAATATCACGTGCTATACCAAACATCCCAACAACTTCTTTATTTATAAAAGTCGGGATGAGTGTAATGTGAAGGTAATAATAATAGCCCTCTTTTTCTTTTGTACGAACTTCTAGAGTTTGTGGTCTACCTTCTTTTGTAATTTGCAAGGATTTCTTCAATAATTTATGATCTTGTGAATCAATGAAGTGCAGAAGAGAATAGCTTGTTACTTCACAATAGTAGGCTGTAAATAAACTTTCGCAAGCCGTATTAGATTGTTGAAAAATCCCGTTCATATTTAAAGAAAAAACAGCATCAGGATGATCCTCGAATAAAGATTTATAACGTTGTTCACTTTTTGATAGTGCAGATGCGCCTTCTTCAACTTTACCTTCTAGTTGTGTAGTCAACTGTTCGTACGTATCGATTAATACTTGATTATCTTTCCACATGTAAAGTTGTCGTAGGAATAATAAGATAAGTGATAATACGAGACCGATTAACATGAACTTATCATCCCAAGGTTGAATGACAATAAAGGAAAAAGTAATGATTATACTAAAATAAGGTAATATAAAGCGTACATAATCGAATCGATAATATTTAGTCTTAGTTTCATGTTGCATTGGTTTATCTAAAATGTATAGTATGGACGATAAACCGATTAATAAAATTGAAGCAGTATGTATTAAATAAGAGACTTCAGAAGAAGTTTCCATTCCTGATCTTAACTGGAACAGGTGTATATATCCGTAAACAAGTATGATAGTGAAGCCGACAATTAATGAGATTCTACTAGAAGAATACTGTTCTCTTCTATATAAGCTAATAACGGCGTAAATTACTAATGATTGTGCAATGAAATATCCAATTAAAACCCATGTATCTGTTGTTAACATACGAAAGCTTGAAATGTCTAAAATAAAGGTTAAGGTAAAGTAAATATTCATAATAACAATAAAGATGCTATCGAATGAAAATTGAGCAAGGCCTCTAATAGAGTAATGTTTTATAAACTTTATAGCAAAGCCAGAAAAGAGCAAAATATATTGTATGATGAAGAAAGGCAATGCCTTATATGAGAATATGACTTGATCATATATAGAAAGTGAATGAAGAAATAAAGTTATCTCCATAGCTAATCCACATATACAAGTGCATAGTACTAGAACCCAAAATAGTTTGTCACCGTGCTTCATTTTCTTAATTGCTTTATATAAGCAATAGCAAGAAAAGAGTGCAGCAAAACAAAATAAGAAGAGAATTCCAATTTCTTTTATATTCAAGTCCTTAGGGATAAGGAATATCCAAAGAGAAAATATAATAATATACATCATGACAAATTGTACATATTTTTTTTGATTGATCATATAATGGCTCCGTTTCAATAAAGTTGAATCACAGGGGGAAAATGCTAATTTAAATAATAGCATATAAAACAGGAGCTTTTTTACTATAAGAAATACTTTTTGAAAAAAATAGCGCAACGTTACAATTTACCATTGTATTGTTGCGCCTTTTATTCTTTTCACTCCCCTTATAGAAGAGATTTCATCTATTAACTGAAGAAGTGCTAAATCCTTTTGTTTACTTTCAATCATAATATCGAAATCATGGTCAATTTTTTTTGTAATGTGTAAAAAGGGTTTAATAAACTCTAAATCAATATAATTTGCGTGAGCCCTAAATTCTTTTTCTGATCTAGGAGAAGAAATATGAACTTTAGGAAGGACATTTGTATGTGACCAAGTTTTAAATATCATAGGAAGCAATTCTTCTAGCGGTTCATTACAAAGGTTCGCTATGTGATGATGATAATCGAACACGAAAGGGATTTTTTCTTTTTGACAAATAGCCAAAGTTTCAGAAGTTGTATACGTTTTATCGTCATTTTCAAGGGTCATTTGTCTTTTTATATGGTAAGGGAGTTTTTGTATGTTTTCATGAAAACGTTCGATTGCCTTTTCCTTATTTCCATACGCGCCACCTACATGGATATTAATGTAGGAAGAATCTGCAATTCCCATAGCATTTAACACGTTATAATGATAGGTCATATCTGTAATTGCATTAGTTGTAATATGTGGTTTGTCGCTTGTAAATAGTGTGAATTGGTTTGGGTGAAAACTTACGCGTAAATTGTGTTCTTGAATTAATGCTCCTATTTTACGCCATAGTGGAGCAAATATTTGAATGTAATCAAATTCAACTTCAGGATGTGTTGCAAGCGGGACGATAGAAGATGATAAACGATATAATGGAATTTCGTGTGCAATATTGTAATGAAGGATGCGTATTGTGTGTTCTAGATTTTGCAGTGTAACATTATATAATTTATCTTCACGCTCTTGTTTTTTTAGCTTTTTCCAGCTTGTAAATGTCATTGTTTTGGCAGGCGAACAGTCCCATAATGCCGTAGCATGTGAGACATATCCAAATCGAATTATCATATGTGATGCACCTCATTGGCCCTTGAAATTTCTCTATAAAAAGAACGCGAGTATCGTTCCTATCCATTCCTTTCCTCTATCGATAATGGAGAGAGGATTGACATCTTCGAAGGAAAGTAATAAGGAGCGTTCCAAATCTTCCTCGAATTTACGTTTTACTTCTTGTATGAAATGTTTATCGTATAAAAGGCAATTGATTTCATGGTTAATATATATACTTCTCATATCGAAATTAGCAGTTCCGATATCACAAGTATGATCGTCTACTATAATAATTTTTGCGTGGAAAAATCCTTGCTGAAAAGCGTAAATATTACAACCAGCTTGTATTAACTTTCGGCAATATGGGAATTTTGCTTCTCGAACGAGGGCGTGATCAGCTTTTTGTGGAACGAGAATAGTTATTTGAACCCCACGTTTTCGCGCTTTTAATAATGCATTCATAATTTTTTTTCCAGGAATAAAATATGGTGTACCGATAAAGAGTTCTTTTTTCGCGCTTTCGATTAAATGTAAAAATGTATTTTGTAAATAGGCACCATCAGTAGGGATGAAACGATGTAGAATGGTCCCTGGTTGTTGCATAGGAAAATAAAGAGATGAATCTAATAAATTTTGGTCTGTATCGTCGAGCCAATCATGTAAAAATTGTTTTTGTAAATCTTGTATCCCTTCTCCTGTAAGACGTAAATGATAATCTCGCCATAACCCTAACCTTTGATTATGCCCTAAATATTCTTCGCCAATGTTAAATCCACCAATATAACCAATTTTCCCGTCAATAACTGTAATTTTTCTATGGTTTCTTTGATTTGCAGAAAAGAAAGGAAAAGGAAATTTCACTTTATGACAAAATGAAAAAGAGACACCATGTTTTTGTAGGGAGTAAATCGCTTCTTTTGATAAATAATGACTTCCAAACCGGTCGAGTAAAAGTCTTACTTCAATTCCTTCTTGTGCTTTATCGATAAGTAACTTTAAAAACGTACGACTTATATCATCGTTTTTTACAATAAAAAATAAAACATGCACATGGTGTTTAGCTTGTTTTATATCAGTAAAGAGAGCATCGTATAGATCATTTCCATATGTATAAAGGCGAAAATCACTTTGACGTAAAGGGAAAGAACGAGAGCGTACACGCTTTAAATGAACAATTCTCCCATATGAAAGGTCGATTGTAATCCAGAGAGCGCTGCCTAATAACAAGAGAGATAAGAAAAACATAAGTAAATTCCCTCCTTCACGGTCTTTTCACCATCAATTTTTTACAAATCAAAATTTCACTGTATCCCGCTATTTGCGGACAGTAAGACGCCCACCTAAAGCAAAGAAGTTGGTTGGGATTCGGGCCGCCCGTAAAAGCCCGATTGGTGAGGGCTTTTACTCAGTGGGGATGAATAGCTCTCCGCCGATTAAAGTTTCACTTTATAGTTTCACCGAAATAAACAGCTTTATTAAAAAATGTGTTGTTGTATAACAAAAAACTGTTGACTGAATGCTCACTCATTATATAATGGGAATAGGGGATATAATTCAGAAAATTATATATTTTCGAAGATTCTAAAAAAGAAAGAGAGCTTACAAAGAGAGGGGTAGCATAAAATGAATAGCTTACTAATCATTAATTGGCTGGCTGCCATTGCTGTTATTGCTTATGCGGGGTATTTGTTTGTATATCTTATACGAACAAGGATGGCCTACATACAATTAGGAAAAAAGATTGAATTTGACCGTCGTTTTAAAGAGCGTTGGGATCTTCTTAAGGTCAATGTTTTCGGTCAGAAAAAGCTGCTGAAAGATAAAAAGAGCGGCATCATTCACGTTATGTTCTTTTACGGATTTATTCTTGTCCAATTTGGAGCAATTGACTTCGTTTGGAAAGGACTTGCACCAGGATCGCATCTTCCACTTGGACCACTATACCCTGCATTTACATTCTTCCAGGAAATTGTCACACTCGTTATTTTAATTGCAGTCTTTTGGGCTTTTCATAGACGCTATATTGAAAAGCTTGTTCGTTTGAAACGTAATTTTAAATCAGGCCTTGTTCTTATCTTTATTGGTGGCTTAATGATTTCTGTGCTACTTGGTAATGGGATGGGAATTATATGGCACGGCGAGGAGCTTTCATGGAGTGAACCGATCGCTTCTGCAATCGCTTACGTTTTCTCGGGATTAAATGAAACCGTAGCCATTTCAGTGTTCTATTTCTCTTGGTGGGTGCATTTACTAATTTTGTTAACGTTTTTAGTTTATGTTCCACAATCAAAACATGCGCATTTAATTGCTGGACCAGTTAACGTGTTTTTTGGTCGTCTTTCAAATCCGGGAAAACTTGAAAAAATTGATTTTGAAGATGAAACACAAGAAACATTCGGTGTTGGTAAAATTGAAGACTTTAGACAAAATCAACTTATCGACTTATATTCCTGCGTCGAATGTGGTCGTTGTACAAATATGTGTCCGGCAACAGGAACAGGGAAAATGTTATCACCGATGGATTTAATTTTAAAACTTCGTGATCATTTAACTGATAAAGGAGCAGCGGTAACATCAAAAGCACCGTGGGTTCCAGTTGTTGCTTTTAATAATACACAAGGAAATCAGTTAGCGATGATGGCAGCTGGAAAAGGACAACAAGAATCAGCGGCTACAGCGCTAGCGTACGACCCAAGTTTAATCGGAGACGTTATTACAGAAGAAGAGATTTGGGCGTGTACAACGTGCCGTAACTGTGAGGACCAGTGCCCAGTTATGAATGAGCATGTTGACAAAATTATTGATTTACGCCGCTATCTCGTTTTAACAGAAGGAAAAATGGACGCGGAAGCGCAGCGTGCAATGACAAACATTGAGCGTCAAGGTAATCCGTGGGGACTGAACCGTAAAGAGCGTGAAACATGGCGCCAAGGTGACGATGAAGTAACAGTTCCAACTGTAAAGGAGAAATCAAAAGCTGGCGAAGAGTTTGAATACTTATTCTGGGTCGGATCAATGGGTTCGTATGACAATCGCAGTCAGAAGATTGCGATATCATTTGCGAAGCTAATGAATGAAGCAGGTATTTCATTCGCAATTCTTGGTAATAAGGAAAAGAACTCTGGTGATACACCGCGCCGCCTTGGAAATGAATTTGTATTCCAGGAAATGGCGACTAAAAATATTGAAGAATTTGAAAAAGCAGGAGTGAAGAAAATCGTTACGATTGACCCTCATGCTTATAACACTTTTAAAAATGAGTACCCGGACTTTGGCTTACAAGCAGAAGTCTATCATCATACAGAATTACTAGCCCAGTGGGTGAAGGAAGGTCGTTTAAAACCTGTCCATTCTATTGAAGAGACAGTTACGTACCATGATTCCTGTTACTTAGGAAGATACAACGAAGTATACGAAGCGCCGCGCGATATTCTAAAAGCAATTCCAGGTGTAAACCTTGTAGAAATGGCGCGTAACCGTGAAACGGGAATGTGCTGTGGTGCGGGTGGCGGCCTAATGTGGATGGAAGAAACGACAGGTTCTCGTATTAACGTTGCTCGTACAGAACAAGCGCTAGCTGTACAGCCGTCAATTATCGGTACAGGATGCCCGTATTGCTTAACGATGATTAGTGATGGCACGAAAGCGAAAGAAGTTGAAGAAACAGTTCAAACTTTGGACGTAACAGAGATTTTAGAACGCTCAGTTATCGGACAGAAGAAAGAAGCAATGTAGTTTGTAGGAATGCATTCAAATTTAGAAAGAGGTGCAATAATTGCACCTCTTCTAGGCGCAAGGATACCGAGCGAGCGCTCGGTGCTAAAAAAAGAAATGGGGGAAAGAAACATGAGTAAAACAGTTATTTTAAGTGCTGCAAGAACACCGGTTGGAAAATTTGGAGGAACTTTAAAAGACGTGAAAGCAACAGAGCTTGGAGGAATCGCAATTAAGGCAGCGCTTGAAAGAGCGAATGTTTCCGCTAGTGATGTTGAAGAAGTTATATTTGGAACGGTTATCCAAGGAGGGCAAGGACAAATTCCATCACGCCAAGCAGCAAGAGCGGCCGGCATTCCTTGGGAAGTGCAGACAGAAACAATAAATAAAGTTTGTGCATCAGGGCTTCGCGCAGTTACGTTAGCAGATCAAATTATTCGTACTGGTGATCAATCACTGATTGTAGCTGGTGGAATGGAATCGATGAGTAACAGCCCTTACATTTTACGAGGGGCAAGATGGGGATACAGAATGGGTAACAACGAAGTTATCGATTTAAACGTTGCAGACGGTTTAACATGCGCATTTTCAGGTATACACATGGGTGTTTATGGCGGAGAAGTTGCGAAGGAAGATGGAATCTCTCGCGAAGCACAAGATGAATGGGCATATCGTAGCCATCAACGTGCGGTTTCGGCACATAAAGAAGGGCGTTTTGAAGAGGAGATTGTACCAGTAACAATTCAGCAAAGAAAAGGCGATCCTATCGTCGTGGCTAAGGATGAGGCACCACGCGCGGATACAACGATTGAAAAATTAGCGAAATTAAAGCCTGTATTTGATAAGACGTCAGCGGTGACAGCAGGTAATGCTCCGGGACTAAATGATGGCGGTGCTGCACTTGTATTAATGAGCGAGGACAGAGCGAAGCAAGAAGGAAGAAAACCATTAGCGACAATTTTGGCGCATACGGCGATTGCGGTAGAATCGAAGGATTTCCCAAGAACGCCAGGTTATGCAATTAATGAATTGCTGAAAAAGACAGGTAAGACAATTGAAGACATAGATCTATTTGAAATCAATGAGGCATTTGCGGCTGTAGCAATTGCAAGTACAGAAATCGCAGGGATCGATCCGGAAAAATTGAATGTAAATGGCGGTGCCGTAGCAATGGGGCATCCAATTGGAGCGAGCGGGGCACGTATTATCGTTACACTTATCCATGCACTGAAGCAGCGCGGCGGCGGAATTGGAATTGCTTCTATTTGTAGCGGTGGCGGTCAAGGTGATGCAGTGATGATTGAAGTTCACTAATTAAGATTAGAAGATATATAGTTTATTAACAATTAAGGGGGAAGAAAAAATGAGTGTACAAAAGATTGTTGTAATTGGTGCAGGGCAAATGGGTTCAGGTATCGCACAAGTGTGTGCAATGGCAGGCTATGATGTGAAAGTGCAAGATTTAAAGCAAGAGCAATTAGATAGAGGGCTAGCTGTTATTTCAAAAAATTTAGCCCGCCAAGTAGAAAAAGGCCGTATGAAGGAAGAAGAGAAAGATGCGACTTTAAATCGTCTTACATGGACGCTCGATTTAAATAGTGTCAAAGAAGCTGATCTTATTATTGAAGCAGCTGTTGAAAAAATGGATATTAAAAAGAAAATTTTTGCGAATTTAGATGAAATCGCTCCAGAACACGCAATTTTAGCGACGAATACGTCATCGTTACCAATTACGGAAATTGCAGCGGTAACGAAACGTCCTGAGAAAGTAATCGGCATGCACTTTATGAATCCAGTTCCAGTTATGAAACTCGTTGAAATTATTCGTGGTTTAGCTACAGATGATGCAGTGTATGAAACGATTGAGGATATTACGAAAAAAATTGGGAAAGTGCCAGTTGAAGTAAATGATTTCCCAGGGTTTGTATCGAACCGTATTTTATTACCGATGATTAACGAAGCGATTTATACGTTATACGAAGGAGTGGCGACGAAAGAAGCAATTGATGAAGTAATGAAACTCGGTATGAATCATCCGATGGGACCACTTACGTTAGCTGACTTTATCGGTTTAGATACGTGTTTATACATTATGGAAGTGTTGCATGAAGGATTAGGAGATAGTAAATATCGCCCATGTCCATTATTACGTAAGTATGTGAATGCAGGATGGTTAGGACGTAAAACGGGTCGTGGTTTCTACGTTTACGAATAAATTCCTCCCTTTATTAAAGTAGTGGTCTGACCAAATTGTTAAAAAGATATATAGCAAACGGAGGCGAAGTACATGAATTTTCACTTTACTGAAGAGCAACAAATGATGAGGAAAATGGTTCGAGATTTTGCACAGAAGGAAATAGCTCCCTTTGTTCCTAGTATGGAACAAGGGGTGTTCCCGAAAGAGATTTTGCAAAAGATGGGTGAGCTTGGACTAATGGGTATTCCAGCGCCTGCAAAATATGGCGGGGCAGAAATGGATTTTATTTCTTACATTCTAGCAATTGAGGAAATTTCAAAGGTAAGTGCAACGGTTGGTGTAATTTTGGCTGTACATACGTCAGTTGGAATGAATCCGATTTTATACTTCGGAACAGAAGAACAGAAGCAGAAATATGTTTCTAAATTGGCGACTGGTGAATATTTAGGCGCATTTGCTCTAACAGAACCGAATGCAGGATCAGATGCAGGTAGTTTGAAATCAAGAGCTGTAAAGAAAGACGATCACTACATCATTAATGGATCGAAAGTCTTTATTACAAATGGTGGTGAAGCAAGTACATATATCGTCTTCGCGTCTACAAATCCAGATGCGGGGAAAAGCGGGATTTCAGCATTTATAGTAGAGAAAGATACACCAGGCTTAATCATCGGAAAAGATGAGCATAAGATGGGGCTTCTTGGTTCTCGTACAGTACAACTTACGTTTGAAGATATGAAAGTACCGGCCGAGAATTTACTTGGTGAAGAAGGACAAGGATTTAAGGTGGCAATGGCGAATTTAGATGTTGGACGAATTGGGATCGGAGCGCAGGCATTAGGAATCGCGGAAGCGGCGCTTGCATGTGCGATTGATTATGCGAAAGAGCGCGAGCAATTCGGCAAGCCAATTGCGGCGCAGCAAGGAATCGGATTCAAACTTGCAGATATGGCGACTAGCGTAGAAGCAGCGCGATTACTTGTATACAGAGCGGCATCGCTAAGAGCACAAGGGTTACCATGCGGTAAAGAAGCTTCTATTGCGAAATTATTTGCTTCTAAGACGGCCGTTGAAGTTGCGATTGAAGCGGTGCAAGTATTTGGCGGTTACGGTTATACGAAAGATTATCCAGTAGAAAGATTTTTCCGTGATGCGAAGATCACGCAAATATATGAAGGAACGAGCGAAATACAAAAGCTTGTAATTAGTCGAGCTTTATAAAAAGGCAGAGGGGGAGACGGGAATGCATTTTAAATTATCAGAAGAACATGAAATGATAAGAAAAATGGTTCGGGATTTTGCAAGGAATGAAGTAGCGCCGACAGCAGCAGAGCGTGATGAGGAAGAGCGATTTGATCGCGCTTTATTCGATCAAATGGCAGAGCTTGGTTTAACCGGTATTCCGTGGCCTGAAGAATACGGCGGAATTGGAAGCGATTACTTGGCGTATGTAATTGCCGTTGAAGAATTATCCCGCGTTTGTGCTTCTACAGGTGTAACGTTGTCTGCACATACTTCACTTGCTGGATGGCCAATTTTTAAATTTGGAACGGAAGAGCAAAAACAAAAGTTTTTGCGCCCAATGGCTGAAGGGAAGAAAATTGGTGCATATGGCTTAACAGAACCAAGCTCTGGATCAGATGCTGGTGGAATGAGGACGACTGCAAAACGAGATGGAGACCATTACATTTTAAATGGTTCGAAAATCTTTATTACAAATGGCGGTATTGCTGATATTTATGTTGTTTTTGCATTAACAGATCCTGATTCGAAGCAGCGCGGCACGAGTGCATTTATTGTGGAGAGTGATACGCTAGGATTTTCGGTTGGGAAGAAGGAAAGTAAGCTGGGGATTCGTTCTTCGCCAACAACTGAAATTATATTTGAAGACTGCCGTATTCCTGTAGAGAATTTACTAGGGGAAGAGGGCCAAGGATTTAAAGTTGCGATGCAGACATTAGATGGCGGCCGTAATGGTATTGCGGCACAAGCAGTCGGTATTGCACAATCCGCTTTAGATGCTTCTGTAGAATATGCAAGAGAACGTCATCAGTTTGGGAAGCCAATTGCGGCGCAACAAGGAATTGGCTTTAAACTTGCGGATATGGCAACGGATGTAGAGGCAGCGCGTCTTTTAACATATCAAGCGGCTTGGCTTGAATCTGAAGGGCTTCCGTATGGGAAAGAGTCAGCGATGTCAAAAGTATTTGCAGGTGATACAGCGATGAAGGTAACGACTGAAGCGGTACAAGTATTTGGTGGTTATGGTTATACGAAAGATTATCCAGTAGAGCGTTATATGCGCGATGCAAAGATTACACAAATATATGAGGGAACACAAGAGATTCAAAGGCTTGTAATTTCTCGTATGTTAACGAAGTAGGAACAAAAGCGTAGGTATTTTCCTACGCTTTTTACTTCCAAAAATAATAGAGAGAGGTGAAGGGATGGTTAAACATAATGTACATGCGTCAGTGAAAGATGAAAAATTAGTTGCGTTAAGACGTGAACAAATGATTAAAGGTGCGGTGCAGCTGTTTAAGCAAAAAGGATTCCCGCGTACAACAACGAGAGAAATTGCGAAAGCGGCTGGATTTAGTATCGGAACACTTTATGAGTATATTCGCACAAAAGATGATGTATTATATTTAGTTTGTGATAGTATTTATGAACATGTAAAAGAGCGGTTAGAGGAAGTAGTGTGTACAGAGAAGGGAAGTATAGAAAGCTTAAAGATAGCGATAATGAATTATTTTAAAGTGATGGATGAATTGCAAGAAGAAGTATTAATTATGTATCAAGAGGTACGTTTTTTACCGAAGGAATCACTCCCATATGTATTAGAAAAAGAGTTTCAAATGGTCGGGATGTTTGAGGATATTTTAGAGCAGTGTACGGAAAATGGGACATTTACACTAAATAAAAAGGAAATACAGCTTCTTGCACATAATATTTTCATACAAGGACAAATGTGGGGATTTAGACGTTGGGCCCTGCAAAAACTGTATACTCTCGAAGAATATACAGAAATGCAAATTAGGTATGTACTGCAAGGAGCACATATGTCTCCGAAATAAAGAATGGACAAATTATAATTTTATTGCCCGTAAATAGCGCGATAAAAGTTTCCCGTTTTTTTTGTAGCATATTTGTGCGACTTTTGTTTATAATGAATAGTATGGATTTTTTTAAGCAGACCGTTATATATAAGCTTATATTTGAAGAAAGGAAGTGCCGCATAAGTGGGTTTTAAGCAATATTCACCAGAAGAGCTAAAAGAATGTTCAATGATTGAAGTTGTACATAGTGTTTTAGGGAATAAAAGACAAGCAACGACATTCAACGAGTTGGTTCAAGAAATCGCTCAAGTGCTGGGACTATCTCAAGGGCAAGTTAATACGAAACTCGCACAATTTTATACAGATTTAAACATCGATGGACGTTTCATTAATTTAGGAGAAAATCGTTGGGGGCTACGTAGCTGGTACCCATATGAGCAAATTGATGAAGAAATTCTGCCTCAGCCAAAACCGAAGAAGAAACGCAAAGTTGAAGAAGACGGTTTTGACGACTACATTGAAGAAGATGATGTAGAAGAAGTAGAAGAAGTAGAAGAAGATGTAGTAGATTTGGACAAAGTTCTTGAAGACGAAGACGCAGATGATGAAGATGATGATCTTGATGATTTAGAAGAAGATAATGAAGACTTCGCAGAAGAAGAACTTGAGTATGATGAAACTGAAGAAGAAGAGGAAGAGCGGTAGTTCTTGACTTTTCATTATCGTCCATGTAGAATCATTTTTGGGCTCTTTAAAAAAAGACGATAATACTTTTAAAGTGTAAATATAAAAGAAAATTGCTCCCTACTTATTACTTTATGTGATGAGGGGAGCAATTTTCTTTTTTGTTTTTTGTTTAGAAAATAAAAAGAGTCTAACAATAAGATGGATACAGTGTTATCTACATACGTTGCGCTTTGCAACGGTGATTATATAACAGCAAAATAGGAGGGAGCTTTTTCATGACTAAGTATATTTTTGTAACAGGCGGTGTAGTATCGTCTTTAGGTAAAGGTATTACAGCAGCATCTCTTGGAAGACTTTTAAAGAATCGTGGTTTAAACGTAACTATTCAAAAGTTTGATCCATACATTAACGTAGACCCAGGGACTATGAGCCCCTACCAACACGGTGAGGTATTCGTAACAGATGATGGTGCAGAAACGGACTTAGACCTAGGTCACTATGAGCGTTTTATCGACATCAACTTAAATAAATACAGCAACGTAACAACAGGTAAAATTTACTCTTCAGTTCTTCAAAAAGAGCGTCGTGGTGAATATTTAGGAGGAACAGTTCAAGTTATTCCTCACATTACTAACGAAATTAAAGAACGTGTATATCGTTCTGGTCGCGAAACAAATGCCGACGTTGTTATTACAGAAATCGGTGGAACTGTTGGTGATATCGAGTCTCTACCATTCTTAGAAGCAATTCGTCAAATTAAGAGCGACATCGGTCGTGACAATGTAATGTACATTCACTGTACGTTAATCCCGTACTTAAAAGCAGCGGGTGAAATGAAAACAAAACCAACGCAACATAGCGTTAAAGAGCTTCGCAGCTTAGGTATTCAACCAAATATTATCGTTGTTCGTACAGAACTACCTGTTTCTCAGGACATGAAAGACAAGCTTGCATTATTCTGTGACATTGATACAAAAGCAGTTATCGAAGCACGCGATGCAGATACTTTATATGCGGTTCCATTATCTCTTCAAGAACAAAACATGGACCAAATCGTTTGTGATCACTTGAAGTTAGACAATCCAGCTGCAGATATGACAGATTGGACTGCGCTAGTTAATAAAGTACGTAACCTTTCTAAGAAAACAAAAATCGCTCTTGTTGGTAAATACGTAGAGCTTCAAGATGCATACATTTCTGTTGTAGAAGCGCTTCGTCATGCAGGTTATTCATTCGACACAGATGTAGAAGTGAAATGGGTAAATGCTGAGCACGTAACAGCAGAGAACGTAAAAGAATTAGTTGGCGATACAGATGGTATCCTTGTACCAGGTGGCTTCGGCGATCGTGGTGTAGAAGGTAAAATCGTTGCAATTCAATATGCTCGTGAAAACAAAGTTCCATTCTTAGGAATTTGCCTAGGTATGCAACTTGCATCAATCGAATTTGCACGTAACGTATTAGGATTAGAAGGAGCTAACTCTTCTGAAATTAATCCTGACACACCTTATGCAATTATCGATTTATTACCAGAACAAAAAGATGTAGAAGATTTAGGTGGTACACTTCGCCTTGGTCTATACCCATGTAAGCTTGCTGAAGAAACAAATGCTTACAATGCTTACAATGAGCCGGTTGTATATGAGCGTCATCGTCATCGTTATGAGTTCAACAATCAATTCCGTCCAGATATGGAAAAAGCAGGATTTGTATTCTCTGGTACAAGCCCAGACGGTCGTCTAGTGGAAATTATTGAATTACAAGATCACCCTTGGTTCGTGGCAGCACAGTTCCATCCAGAACTTGTATCTCGTCCAAACCGTCCACAACCATTGTTCCATGACTTCGTAAGTGCTTCTATTACGAATAAAGAGAGCAAGTAATAAAAAAAAGCGCCTGAAATAGGGCGCTTTTTTTAATATTCGTTTAACATTTCATCAATTGTAAATTTCAATCCGTGATAAGCAAATAAAGCTATAATTAAACTTGGGAACCCATAGCGGTTACCTTCATCATCTGGAATAAGACCTTTTAACAGCTTTGTATCAATATGTACATCTGTATATTGTTCCAGTGATTCAACACCTTCTTGAATAGCCGAGATTCCAACGATAGATTGGCCTTCTTCATGAAGTTTTTTCGCGGTTTTTATAATTTCTTCATCTGTCGAAAAACGACTAATAAGAAGTACGCGGTCCGCAGAAGTCACTGCCGCCGGTTCACCGTTTTCTATTAAACGTTTTGCTTGTTTCATTGGTTCGGCGCCAAATAATGCTTCTGAAACAATACCTTCCATTTCGTTTGTACCATGCAAGTAAATGAAGCCATCGCCAACTAACGCCTGGGCAAGTAGACGAGCGCTATCTTCTATATTCATTTCCTCTTTTTGAGAAATTTTGGAGAAATATCCACTTAATTGAGTCGAGAAAATTTTTAACATGTTGTTGCTCCTTTCTTTCGTGTTAGCTGGTTCTCATTATAGCTTATTTTTTTTGGAAAGGGGAAATAGTAGGGTGGCATAACGAAATAGTAAACGGTAAAATAAGAAAGAATAGGAAGGGATTTGGCAAAGAGTAGCGAAAATAAACCGATAAGATATAAGAAGCTTTAAATCTTGTACTTACACAGAAAGGTTGGGAGTTATGGAAGGGAAAATTTTAATCGTTGATGATCAATATGGCATTCGTGTTTTATTGCATGAAGTGTTCCAAAAAGAAGGTTATCAGACGTTCCAAGCAGCGAATGGATTTCAAGCTTTAGATATCGTGAAAAAAGATAATCCGGATTTAGTAGTGTTAGATATGAAAATCCCAGGTATGGATGGTATAGAGATTTTAAAACATGTAAAAGAAATTGATGAGAGTATTAAAGTGATTTTAATGACTGCTTATGGAGAATTGGATATGATTCAAGAAGCGAAAGATTTAGGAGCTTTAATGCACTTTGCTAAACCGTTTGATATTGATGAGATTCGTCAAGCAGTGAGAGATCAGCTTGCTGTAGAGGCGTAAAAAATGAATTTTTTATAAAAAATATGAAAAAAAGCGTTTACATGGACTATTGAGCAGGTGAATACAGTTGAGTTTTTGAGTACAAGTTGTTATCCTATTGAGTGTAGAAAGAAGTCCGGTATGTAAATATACATATTTTACCTTATTCTGGTCATACTACCAGCGATAAGAATTTATCGGATACAAAAAACGTTTTTTAGGAGGATTCACCATGCCTTTAGTTTCTATGAAAGAAATGCTAAACACAGCACTAGAAGGAAAATACGCAGTTGGTCAATTCAACATGAACAACTTAGAGTGGACTCAAGCTATCTTAGCTGCTGCGGAAGAAGAAAAATCTCCTGTAATCTTAGGTGTATCTGAGGGTGCAGCTCGTCATATGACTGGTTTCAAAACAGTTGTAGCTATGGTTAAAGCTTTAATCGAAGAAATGAACATTTCTGTTCCTGTAGCGATTCACCTTGACCATGGTTCAAGCTTCGAAAAATGTAAAGAAGCAATTGATGCAGGTTTCACATCTGTAATGATCGACGCTTCTCACCACCCATTCGATGAAAACGTTGAAACTACTAAAAAAGTGGTAGAATACGCACACGCTCGTAACGTATCTGTTGAAGCTGAGCTTGGAACAGTTGGCGGACAAGAAGACGACATCATCGCTGAAGGCGTAATTTACGCTGATCCAGCAGAGTGTAAGCACCTTGTTGAAGCAACAGGTATCGATTGCCTAGCTCCAGCTTTAGGTTCTGTACACGGTCCTTACAAAGGTGAGCCTAACTTAGGATTCGCTGAAATGGAACAAGTTCGCGACTTCACTGGCGTACCTTTAGTATTACACGGTGGTACTGGTATCCCAACTGCTGATATCGTAAAAGCTATTTCTTTAGGTACTTCAAAAATTAACGTAAACACTGAGAACCAAATTGAGTTTACAAAAGCTGTTCGTGAAGCATTAAACAAAGACCAAGAAGTTTACGATCCTCGTAAATATATTGGACCTGGCCGCGACGCTATCAAAGCAACTGTTGCTGGTAAAATGCGTGAGTTCGGTTCTAACGGTAAAGCGTAAGAATAAAATTCCGTTTTGGAAACCGTCTAGTCTTTTAGACGGTTTCCTTTCGTTGTATAATGAAAGCGCGAACAAGTCTAAAGATTTTATAAAGTGAATTTTTGGTTTGCGAATATAGAAAATAATGTGCATAGTCCTATTAATAAATGTGGTAAGTATCTGAATTGAGTAATTTGATTCGATGAATAGTTAATCTTCATCTATTTGTACAGCAGGGGAGCTACAGGTGATGGTTTTCTACTTATTGAGTTTCAGGATGGAAAGAGTGATTGAGATTCTTAAGGGGGAATCTTCTACTTCTTATCAAGAAGTAGAAGATAAATACATTCACAAGAAGGGAGCTCAATATGGAAAAGTTGCTAATTGAAGGCGGAAGAGCTTTAAATGGAACGATTCGTGTGAGTGGTGCAAAGAACAGTGCTGTTGCACTAATTCCAGCGACAATTTTAGCAGATACTCCAGTAACTATTGGCGGTGTTCCTAATATTTCGGACGTGAAAATGTTAGGAGACTTACTAGAGGAAATTGGAGGGAAAGTAACTTATGGGCAGGAAGAAGAGATGGTAGTCGATCCTTCTAACATGGTTGCGATGCCTTTACCAAATGGAAAAGTGAAAAAATTGCGCGCCTCTTATTATTTAATGGGTGCAATGCTTGGCCGTTTTAAAAAAGCTGTTATTGGGCTTCCAGGTGGATGTCATTTAGGGCCACGACCGATTGATCAGCATATTAAAGGGTTTGAAGCGTTGGGGGCATATGTTACAAATGAACAAGGTGCCATTTATTTAAGAGCAGACGAACTACGTGGGGCACGTATTTATTTAGATGTTGTTAGTGTAGGAGCTACGATTAATATTATGCTAGCGGCTGTACGAGCGAAAGGTAGAACTGTTATTGAAAATGCAGCGAAAGAACCAGAGATTATTGATGTAGCTACATTGTTAACGAGTATGGGAGCACGTATTAAAGGTGCTGGTACAGACGTAATCCGAATTGATGGTGTGGATTCACTGCACGGTTGTCACCACACTATTATTCCAGACCGTATTGAAGCTGGTACGTATATGATTTTAGGAGCAGCATCAGGAGGAGAAGTAACAGTTGATAATGTTATTCCTCAGCATTTAGAATCCGTTACTGCGAAGCTAAGAGAAGCTGGTGTTCAAATTGAAACGAACGATGACCAAATTACAGTGAACGGCAATAGAAGGTTAAAAGTAGTTGATGTAAAAACGCTTGTATATCCAGGGTTTCCAACGGATTTACAACAGCCGTTTACAACGCTTTTAACAAAAGCGCATGGAACAGGAGTTGTAACTGATACAATTTACAGCGCACGTTTCAAGCATATTGATGAATTGCGCCGTATGAACGCGCAAATTAAAGTAGAAGGCCGTTCAGCAATTGTGACTGGACCGGTTTTATTGCAAGGTGCGAAGGTGAAAGCGAGTGACCTACGAGCTGGTGCATCCCTTGTTATTGCGGGTTTAATGGCAGATGGCATTACAGAAGTAACGGGACTTGATCATATTGATCGAGGTTACGAAAATATAGTAGACAAGCTTAAAGGGCTTGGTGCAAACATTTGGCGAGAACAAATGACAAAGCAAGAAATTGAAGAAATGAAGAATGCATAAATTGAAGCTTTAATCAGTATGGGGTATCCCACGTCGATTATTAACCCTCACCAATCGGGATAAGGTGGTGATACTTCCGTTAATGGGGAGCGAAGAATCACTACTAACGGAAGTACACTTTATAGAAAAATAAGGTTCACAAAATACGGCAGAAATATAAAGGCTTAAAGGAGAGGGATTATCGTGGAAAGAAGTTTATCTATGGAGTTAGTACGTGTAACAGAGGCTGCGGCATTATCATCAGCGCGTTGGATGGGGCGCGGAAAAAAAGATGAGGCAGATGGTGCAGCAACATCAGCTATGCGTGATGTATTTGATACAATTCCGATGAAAGGTACAGTTGTAATTGGCGAAGGTGAAATGGATGAAGCGCCAATGCTATATATCGGAGAAAAATTGGGTACAGGATATGGACCACGCGTAGACGTTGCAGTTGATCCTTTAGAAGGGACAAATATCGTAGCGGCTGGCGGCTGGAATGCGCTTGCTGTTATTGCAATTGCAGATCACGGCAATTTGTTACATGCTCCTGACATGTACATGGATAAAATAGCGGTTGGTCCAGAAGCAGTTGGTGCAGTTGATATTGACGCACCTATTATCGACAACTTACGTGCAGTTGCGAAAGCGAAAAATAAAGATATCGAAGATGTTGTAGCGACAGTTTTAAACCGTCCACGTCATCAAGCAATTATCGAAGAAATTCGTAAAGCTGGTGCTCGTATTAAATTAATTAACGATGGAGATGTAGCTGGAGCAATCAATACAGCATTTGACCGTACTGGTGTAGATATTCTATTCGGTTCTGGTGGAGCACCTGAAGGTGTATTAGCTGCGGTCGCATTAAAATGCTTAGGTGGAGAAATTCACGGGAAGCTCTTACCTCAAAACGAAGCTGAACTAGCTCGTTGTAAAAGAATGGGTATTGAAGATATCAATCGTATCCTTCGTATGGAAGACTTAGTAAAAGGTGACGATGCAATCTTTGCAGCAACAGGTGTAACAGACGGAGAACTATTACGAGGCGTTCAATTTAAAGGTAGCGTCGGAACAACACAATCCCTTGTTATGCGTGCAAAATCAGGCACAGTACGCTTCGTAGACGGCCGCCATAGCTTAAATAAAAAACCGAATTTGGTTATTAAATAAAAAGCGTAAGCAGCTCGTTCAGAATGGGAGGGGGATGGAGCTTCAGACGTAGAGGCGCTTTTTGCCTCGCAGGAAGAAGTGAAGCCACCGACCATTCTAGCTGCTGAAGCTGGATTAAATAAAAAGTGCAAGCGGCTCGTTCAGAATCGCAGGACACTTCAAACTCCTGACGAAGAGGCGCTTTTTGCCTCGCAGGAAGAAGCGAAACCACCGACCATTCTAGTTGCTGGAACTGGATTAAATAAAAGCAGAAATGCCTTATTTATTCTGCCTTAAAATCAGGTGAGTAGAAAAAAGAAAGAAATATCAAAAGGCGAAGACAAATTTTCTTGTCTTCGCTTCTTGTATTTGTGTTTCAACGTATTGATTAAAACTAGATAAAAGGGTTACAATAGTGAATATTATCCTACTTGAACTTATTGCCTTTCATTATTATTTATTTGCCTTCCGTATTTTTCCCTTTACCCATGTGAAAAGAGAATAAAGTTAAAGTGTGGTGTCTGAATGAATTTGTCAATTGCAGCATTAGAAAACATGAAATTAAAAGAGTTATACGAGCTTGCGAAGGAATTTAAGATTTCGTATTACAGCAAGTTAACGAAAAAAGAGCTAATCTTCTCTATCTTAAAAGCTCGAGCAGAAAAAGAAGGTTTCTTTTTCATGGAAGGCGTATTAGAAATTATTCAATCAGAAGGATTTGGATTCTTACGTCCTATCAATTATTCTCCAAGCTCAGAAGATATTTATATCTCGGCTTCGCAAATTCGTCGTTTCGATTTACGTAATGGAGATAAGGTTTCTGGTAAAGTACGACCTCCGAAAGAAAATGAGCGCTATTTTGGATTGCTACAAGTTGAAGCTGTAAATGGAGATGATCCAGACTCAGCAAAAGAGCGTGTACATTTCCCTGCATTAACACCGTTATACCCAGATCGCCAAATGAAATTGGAGACGGAAACGAAAAAGTTACCGACACGCATCATGGATTTAATCGCACCAGTTGGATTTGGACAACGTGGTTTAATTGTTGCGCCTCCAAAGGCTGGTAAAACAAGTCTGTTAAAAGAAATTGCACACAGTGTCACAACAAATCATCCGGAAGCAGAATTAATTGTACTTTTAATTGATGAGCGTCCAGAGGAAGTAACAGATATTGAACGTTCTGTTAAAGGTGATGTTGTAAGTTCTACTTTTGATGAAGTGCCAGAGAATCATATTAAAGTAGCGGAGCTTGTATTAGAGCGTGCAATGCGTCTTGTAGAACATAAAAGGGACGTTGTCATTTTAATGGATAGTATTACCCGTTTAGCGCGTGCTTACAACCTTGTTATTCCGCCAAGTGGTAGAACCTTATCGGGTGGTATTGATCCTGCTGCTTTTCATAGACCGAAGCGTTTCTTTGGGGCTGCGCGTAATATCGAAGAGGGCGGTAGCCTAACGATTTTAGCAACAGCGCTTGTTGATACAGGATCTCGTATGGATGATGTAATTTACGAGGAGTTTAAAGGAACTGGAAATATGGAACTTCACTTAGATCGCTCATTAGCTGAGCGCCGTATCTTCCCAGCGATTGATATTCGTCGCTCTGGTACGCGTAAAGAAGACCTATTAATTCCGAAAGAACATTTAGACAAGCTGTGGGGTATTCGTAAAACAATGCGTGATACACCAGACTTTGTTGAAGGCTTCTTACGTAAACTTCGTCAAACAAAGACAAATGAAGAATTTTTACAAAACATTGTTGCAGACTCAAAAAGGTATGTAACCACTAAGTAAAGGGAAAAGATGGGAACTCGCTTATTTCGTAGTAAGCGAGTTTTTTATGTTTTTAAGGGAATATTAGAGAGAGTAATATATGGAAAAAATTTGTTTTTTAAGATGGAAATCATATTTGGATTGAGAGCTTGAAGTGCCCTACGATTCTGGGCGAGCCGCTTGCGCTTTAAGGTGTATCTAGTTCCATCTCCAGCGGCTAGAATGGTCGGTGGCTTCGCGTCTTCCTACGAGGCAAAAAGCGCCTCTACGTCAGAAGCTCCATCCCCCCTCTCATTCTGAACAAGCCGCTTGCGCTTTTAGGTATATCCAGCTCCAGCGGCTAGAATCTCCGGCCATTTCGCTCTCTCGGTCGAAGCAAAAAGCGCTTCTTGGTCGAGAGCTTGAAGTGACCTGGATTCTGAACGAGCCGCTTGTGCTTTTAATTGATATCCAGTTCCGGCGGCTAGCTCTTCGTGTCTAAGAACCTCCGCTACTCAAGGTAAAAAGCACCTTTTGTGCGAGAGAACCTTAGCCAGTCAGAGCTGAGCGAGCCGCCTCCACTTTTAATTTTAAAAAGACAAAAACAGGTAGTTGCAAAATGGAGTTAGCCTTGTTATAATTTCATCATATGTGTTTCATCAATATAGTTGTGTAAGCAGCTGAAGATGAAAAACTCTGTTTCGAAAATGATTCAGGGCGGAAGGAGATGAAAAGAATGAAAGCAGGAATCCATCCAAATTACAATAAAGTTGTATTTATGGACACGAACACTGGCTTCAAATTCTTAAGCGGGTCTACAAAAGGCTCTAGCGAAACTGTTGAGTGGGAAGATGGTAACACTTATCCATT
This sequence comes from Bacillus sp. FSL E2-8887, assembly GCF_038007205.1. Taxonomy (NCBI): domain Bacteria; kingdom Bacillati; phylum Bacillota; class Bacilli; order Caryophanales; family Bacillaceae; genus Bacillus; species Bacillus sp. FSL E2-8887. The sequence continues at coordinate 4,904,484 of NZ_JBBOWS010000001.1, read as the reverse complement.
ACTAAAAATTGAGATCAGTTCTGATTCTCACCCATTCTACACTGGACGTCAGAAGTTTGCTACTGCAGACGGACGTGTTGACCGCTTCAATAAGAAATACGGCATCAAGTAATAAAGAACATAAAACAGGCAAGTGTATGTATTCGCTTGTCTGTTTTTTTTGCGAAAATATTAAACCTTTACCCTACTTTGGATTAGGAAAGTAGATGAAAGGAGAGCTCAATGTACTTAATGAATCAAAATGGTTGGATTGAAGTGATTTGCGGGAGTATGTTTTCTGGGAAATCAGAAGAGCTCATCCGCCGTATACGCCGTACACAATTTGCGAAACAACATGCGATTGTATTTAAACCATGTATTGATAATCGTTATAGTGAAGAAGATGTTGTATCACATAATGGATTAAAGGTTAAAGCAGTTCCTGTTTCAGCTTCAAAAGATATATTTAACCATGTAACAGAAGAAATGGATGTTATTGCAATCGATGAGGTACAATTTTTTGATGGGGACATTGTGGAAGTGGTGCAAGTATTGGCAAATCGTGGCTATCGTGTCATTGTAGCTGGATTAGACCAAGATTTCCGTGGTCTACCATTTGGACAAGTTCCTCAGCTGATGGCGATTGCTGAACATGTAACTAAATTGCAGGCAGTTTGTTCTGAATGTGGATCTCCTGCAAGTCGTACGCAACGTTTAATCGATGGAGAACCAGCGGCATTTGATGATCCAATTATTTTAGTTGGGGCTTCAGAATCGTATGAACCACGTTGTCGTCATTGTCATGCAGTACCTACAAAACAAAGATAAGTGAAACTCGCTATGTAGAGCGGGTTTTTTTCAAAAATAGATGAAGATTGGTGGCAAGCTCTTCGTGTCTAAGAACCGCCGCTACTCAAGGTGAAAAGCACCTTTTGTGCGAGAGAACCTTAGCCAGTCAGAGCTGAGCGAGCCGCTTGCGCTTTTAAATATTATCTAGCTCCAGCGGCTAGAATGGTCGGTGGTTTCGCTTCTTCCTGCGAGGCAAAGAGCGCCTCTCTGTCAGAAGCTCCAACCTCCTCCCATTCTGAGCAAGCCGCTTACGCTTTTAAATATTATCTAGCTCCAGCGGCTAGAATCTCCGGCCATTTCACTCTCTCGCTCGAAGCAAAAAGCGCTTCAAGGTCGAGAGTTCCAATGTCCTGCGATCCTGAGCAAGCCGCTTACGCTTTTAAATATAATTTGCGTTTTTTTGATTAAGTACCATATACTATTTGTATTAGATACTAGGATGTAGAGGTGAATGGTGTGTTAGATCGTTTGCAAGCTGTAGAAGATCGTTATGAGAAGTTGAATGAGTTGTTAAGTGACCCAGAGGTTATTAGCGATACAAATAAGCTTCGTGAGTATTCAAAAGAGCAATCTGATATTCAGGACACGGTAGAGGTGTACCGTGAGTATAAAGATGTTCGTGAGCAATTACGAGATGCAAAAGCAATGTTAGAAGATAAGTTAGACGCTGATATGCGTGACATGGTAAAAGAAGAGGTTTCTGAATTAGAAGGAAAAGAGAAAACATTATCAGAACGTCTGAAAATTTTACTTGTTCCAAAAGACCCTAATGATGATAAAAACGTTATCGTTGAGGTTCGTGGCGCTGCTGGTGGTGACGAAGCAGCTTTATTTGCTGGTGATTTATATCGTATGTATAGCCGTTATGCTGAGGTGCAAGGTTGGAAAACTGAAATTATCGAAGCGAGCTATACAGAGTTAGGTGGATATAAAGAGATTATCTTTATGATTAACGGTAAAGGTGCTTTCGCGAAGCTGAAATTCGAGAATGGTGCTCACCGTGTACAACGTGTTCCTGAAACGGAATCTGGCGGACGTATTCATACATCTACAGCAACTGTAGCTGTACTACCAGAGGCAGAAGAAGTAGAAATTAATATTCATGAAAAAGATGTTCGTGTTGACACGTTTGCTTCTAGTGGTCCTGGTGGACAAAGCGTTAATACAACGATGTCAGCGGTACGTTTAACGCATTTACCGACTGGTGTAGTTGTATCTTGTCAGGATGAGAAATCACAAATTAAGAATAAAGAAAAAGCGATGAAAGTATTACGCGCACGTGTTTATGATAAATTTAGACAAGAAGCGCAAGCTGAGTATGATCAAAACCGTAAACAAGCTGTTGGTACGGGAGATCGTTCAGAGCGTATTCGTACGTATAACTTCCCGCAAAACCGTGTTACAGACCATCGAATCGGTTTAACGATTCAAAAGCTAGATCAAATCCTACAAGGTAAGTTAGATGATTTCATCAATGCCTTAGTGATGGAAGATCAGGCGCAAAAGATGGAGGCAGCTGAGTAATGCGTGTCTATGAAGCCCTGAAATGGGCTTCTTCTTTTTTACAGGAAAATGGACGAGATGAAAATGCGGGAGAAATTGTCCTTTGTCATGTATTAAAGACGAACAGAACCGGAATGCTCATGAATATGCGTGAAGAAATAACTGCGGAACAAGAGAAAAGTTTTGCAGAATTTATCCACAAGCATGTAGAAGGTATTCCGATCCAATATATGCTCGGTTATGAAATGTTTTATGGCCGATCATTCTTTGTAAATGAAGAGGTATTGATACCAAGACCGGAAACAGAGGAACTTATAGTTGGAGTGCTAGAGAGAATTGAGCGCCATTTCGGTAATGAGGAGCTTCACATAGCGGATATTGGAACAGGTAGTGGAGCGATTTCTATTACGCTCGCTTTAGAAAATAAAAATCTTCATGTGTATACAGTAGATATCGCACAGGAGTCGATTGAAGTTGCAAAAGAAAATGCAAAAACTTTAGGGGCGGATGTAACATTCTATCACGGCGATTTACTGTCTCCGTTTTATGAAACAGGTCAGAAGTTAGATGTTGTTGTTTCCAATCCTCCGTACATACCAGAGGAAGATTGGCGTGGTCTTTCTACTGTTGTGAAGGAGCATGAGCCGAAGCGTGCGCTTGTTGGTGGGGAAGATGGACTAGATTTCTATCGTCGTTTTATGGAGGAATTGCCGAATGTATTACAGAAAAAGGCGATTGTGGCGTTTGAAATTGGTGTAGGGCAAGGTGAAGATGTGAAAGCATTATTACAGCAAACTTTCCCGCGCGCTCAAGTTGAAGTTGTATTTGATATTAATGGAAAAGATCGCATGGTATTTGCAGAGATGGAGTAAGGCATAAGCCTTACTCTATTTTTTGTATGAAAAATTCGTAACTACTCAGCCATACATTTCATTTAGAAGTTTGGTAAGGGGTATTATTTCAGCGAAAATACGCACCTTATTACCTATAGATTGCTGTCATAAAGATAAAAATGGACATACACCTTGTTGCCTGTCTTTGTTTTAAAACTTTGCGCGTGGCAGGAAAAGGCCCTGACCGCTTCTATACATAGCCAGTCCCTCTCGCCAATTAAAAAAATGCTTTTCTATCGGTTTTTTATATAGATTTTGAATTTAATAGTTTAGAAAGATGAAAGTCTGTCCACACTGTTTCTAGAGGGGACGGTGGAGGAAATGAAAAAACAAGTTATTGCTTACTTTCTTTTATTATTAATTGGTGCACAGTTACTTGTGCAGTTTGGATATATGAAAGCTGATGCAAAAGGGCCTACTGTTATTCCGAAAGAGGCCGTTCGATTACGTATTTTAGCTAATAGTGATTCCGATAAAGATCAGGCGTTAAAGCGTAAAGTACGCGATGAAGTAAAAGCGCAAATTGATGGATGGGTAGCGGATTTAACGTCATTTGAAGAAGCTCGAAAAGTAATTCAAAATCATATTCCTGAAATTGAAAAGACAGTGGCAAATACACTGAAAAGAGAAGGAAGTAAAGAGGCGTTTCAAGTGAAATTCGGTAAGAATGTGAAGTTTCCTACAAAGGTATATGGGAATTTTATTTATCCGGCAGGAGAATATGAAGCGGTACTTATTACAATTGGAAAAGGTGAAGGTGCAAACTGGTGGTGTGTATTATTTCCACCGATGTGTTTCTTAGATTTTTCAAGTGGTACAGCTGTAAGGAAAGAAGAACATGTTGTGAAAGCTGAATCTCCTGAAGAGGAGCAGGTGAGACAACTAGATGAGGAAGTAGTGGATGTACCGGAGAAGAAAGAGGATAAGGTGAAAGAAAAGAAAGTAGTAAAGCCGGAAAAAGCTGAAAAAGTAACAGCACAGGAAAAGAAAGTAGTAAAACACGAAACACAAGTAGAAGAACAGCCTGTAAAAAAAGTAGAAACAAAAACTGTGGAAAAAGTGGAGAAACCTGTGGAGCAAAAACAAGAAAAGCAAAATGAATATGTAACAGTAGAAGAGGAAGAGAAACCAGAGGTTAAATTATTTATCGTCGAAGCTTTTACATCTTTATTCTCTAAATAGTGCTATTAATAAATCCTTCCTCATATATATCAATGAGGAGGGATTTACTATGAAGAACGTGTATTTTGCTACGAAAGCAGATGTAGAAAGATTACATTCTTTTTTCGGACAAGCTAATAAAAAAGATGATAAAATAAATGAGTTGTACGCACAATTTATGATCTTGGAAGAGGCGGGAGAAATACGAGCAGTAATTGGATATGAACAAAGTGGAGAAAATGCACTTATCCGTTCTTGTTTATTCACACCTAATGTGGATAAACAGACTTTCTTATATTTTTTCGAGATGTTTTTGCAGTATATGAAAGAAAAAGATATTCGACAATTGTACTTACTCACAAATCATCCACAATCTGTGACCATCTTTCAGTTTTTTAACTTTGTCATTGTAGAGAAAGAGGAAGTGCCAGAGGAAATTCGACAGTTAGAACACTTTTGTAAAAATATAAAAGAGCTAAATGCAATAATACTAAATTGTCAGCTATTCACAAAGTTATCCACGGATTAACAAGGTTTATCCACATTTTGTGGATAAACCTTGTTTGTCTTTTGGATAAATCTCATAGTAAACTAAAAATAGACAAGTATTTCATGGTAGAAAAGGACGTGGGAAAAAATGCATACAAATATGTGGGTTGTGGATAATGTTGTGGAAAGAAAAAAATATTATCCACAATTAAAAGAAGCAGCGAGATTATTAAGAGAAAATGAAGCGGTGGCCTTCCCAACGGAAACGGTATATGGGTTAGGAGCAAACGCAATGGATGATGAAGCGATAGCAAAAATTTTTGAAGCGAAAGGGAGACCGAGCGATAATCCACTGATTGTCCACATAGGAACAAAATCTCAGTTAGATGGTATCGTAAGAGAAATTCCGCCGGTTGCAGAAAAGTTAATGGAGCATTTTTGGCCAGGACCATTAACAATCATTTTACCGAGAAAAAAAGGGATTTCAGAGAGGGTTACGGCAGGACTTAATACAGTCGGAGTGAGGATGCCAGATCATCCAGTAGCGCTCGCCCTTATTGAAGAGGCAAACGTGCCTGTTGCAGCACCGAGTGCGAATCGTTCAGGACGCCCAAGTCCAACGTTAGCTTCTCATGTGTATGAAGATTTGAATGGGAAAATTGCTGGTATTGTTGATGGCGGGGCAACAGGAGTAGGCGTTGAATCAACTGTAATTGATTGTACGAGCGAGGTTCCGACGATTTTACGTCCAGGTGGGATTACGAAGGAGCAATTAGAGGCCGTGATAGGAAATGTTTCTTTAGATCCAGCTTTAAAGGATGAGAAAGAAAAACCAAAATCACCTGGAATGAAATATACACATTATGCACCGAAAGCGCCACTTAGTATTGTTGAAGGGTCCCGTGAGTTTATTCAACGTATTGTGGATGAGAAAAAGAAAGAAGGATTTAAAGTAGGTGTATTAACGACAGAAGAGTATCAGCATGTGTATAGTGCAGATGTTGTATTGTCTTGTGGTGTGCGAAGCGATTTAGCCAGCGTTGCGACTAAGTTATATGATGTGCTTAGAACGTTTGATGCAAGTGAAGTAGATGTTATTTTTAGTGAATCATTCCCGAATGAAGGCATAGGAAATGCAATTATGAATCGTTTAACAAAAGCTGCGGGACATCAGATTATTATTGAATGATAATGTACCTTTAGCAAACAGAATATTTCTCCTCGGATAAGCATATTGTGAAGTAGCACGTCCGAGGGGGGATATGAATGACACTTGAACAATTAATACCTTTAATAATTATGGCATTTGCCCTGGGGATGGATGCATTTTCAGTGAGCCTCGGTATGGGGATGGTAACATTAAAGTTAAGACAAATCCTTTATATAGGTATGACGATTGGGATATTTCATATTATTATGCCATTTATCGGAATGGTACTAGGACGTTTTCTATCAGAGAGGTATGGGGATGTCGCAAATTTTGCAGGAGCTATTTTATTAATTGGGCTAGGGTTCTATATCGTATATTCGTCTATTTTAGAAGGGGAAGAGACTAGAACTGCTCCAATTGGAATTAGTTTATTTGTATTTGCATTTGGTGTCAGTATAGATAGTTTTTCAGTAGGTCTTAGTCTTGGAATTTACGGAGCAGAGACAATTATTACGATATTATTGTTCGGACTAATAAGTATGTTACTGGCTTGGATGGGTTTATTGCTTGGTAGCCATGCCAAAAATATACTTGGCACATACGGTGAAATAGTAGGTGGTATTATTCTTGTTGGGTTTGGATTGTATCTCCTTTTTCCTATATAATTTTATGTAGGAGGGAATTATGAACAAGCTATTGGAATGGTATGTTAAGCTTTTAACCTTCTTTCCTCGATGGCTAAGAAGACTTATAATATTGGGTGTTATTTTGCAAATTTCGATGTTAGGTTGGATTAAGTTAATTCGTGAATGGTGAGATAGTTCCTTTCTGTGCATAGTTTCGTTTGTACTATATTGATCACACTAAAAAATTACAAATATAGAAAGGATGAGATGAATGACGAGATTGAAGCAAGTTTTTGGTATTATTATTAGTTTTTTTGTTTTTTGGTTCAGTATGCTCGGTGTACAAATGTTTGCTGAGTTTTTAGATATTGAGTCATTGAAGTTTGTTGCAGGAAAATCGGAGGCGGCGCGTACTTTTTATTCTCCGTACCCGTTTTTAATTGTTTTCCTTATTACGTTACTTTCCTTATATTTCTTTGTAATAAAGCTTGGTAGATCTAAAAAAGAGAAATTCCCGGCATTAGAGGAGAAGAACGAAGAATTACGATAAAAAATCCCCCGCTGAAAGCGGGGGGTTTATGTTTAGGTGATGGAAGTGAACGTGCCCCTTCCGCTTTTAGGGGATATATCCAGTTCCAGTGGCCAGCTTCACCTCCTAGGCCCTTGAGTCTAAGAACCTTCCCCACGAGAAGATAAAAAGCATCTTCTGTGAGGAAGAACCTTAGCCACCGGGCCTGGGCAGTCGGTTCCACTTTTAAATGTATCCAGCTCCAGCGGCTAGAATGGTCGGTGGCTTCGCGCCTTCCTGCGAGGCAAAAAGCGCCTCTACGTCAGGAGCTCCATCCCCCTCTCATTCTGAACGAGCCGCTTCCGCCTTTAGGGTGTGATATCCAGTTCCGGCGACTAGCTCTTCGCATCTAAGAACCTTCCGCCCGAAAGGCAAAAAGCGCCTTTAGGGCGAAAGAACCTTAGCTGGTCAGAGCTGAACGAGTCGCCTCCACTTTTAGATAGGCCTCACTAATTCAAATTGTTCTCCTAGTTTTGCGTAGTTGTGTCCTGCTAGGCGGCTTATTGGTTTTAGTTCTTCGGCGTGAATTCGGCCGTTTTCGTATAAGTGTTCAGCGACGTGAAAGCGGACGACGCGGCCGATTAGTAGGTCACAAGCTGGCGAGTCTTCGGTTCCGCCGAGTGGGATAGCGCGTTCTAATATGCACTCCATTCGAATGTTTGCTTCTTTAACCCCTGGTACTGAAATGACATCACTGTCAATCGGTGTTAGTTTTGCTAATTCGATTTCACTTTCATTAGGAGGTAGGTTCGCTGCTGTTTCGTTGATTGCTTCTACGTAAGATTCATCAGAAATATGTACGACAAATTCCCCTTTTTCTATTGCGTTTCTGGAAGTGTCTTTCGGTTTTCCTTCTTTGCGTTGTACTGAAACTGAGATAAGTGGTGGATTGGCAGCGACGATATTGAAATAACTATATGGCGCACCGTTCAATACGCCATCTTTAGTTACAGAAGTAACGAATGCAACAGGACGTGGAATGATACTTCCTGTTAGTAATTTGTAATTATCTTTTTCAGTTTGTTCGTTTGGATTAATGGATAACATGTTGTAATCCCCTTTCTAAATATGAATACTTATTGTTCCTTTACAAGATATCAATGAGAATCTCCTGCTGAAAATAATATTTTTTTGATGATGTAAAAAAAAGAGATTACCTCGATTGTACTGAAGTAATCTCTTTTTTGGTAAATATCTTGAAATAGAGATAAATATTAAAGTAAAACGTAAGCGCCAGGTCCAATTAAAGCTACACCGATAGCGACAGCGATTAACATTAAATTATATTCGAATCCGTTTTGTGTTACCCAGTAACCATTTTTTCCGTGAACTGTGAAAATTGCTACTAACATTGTTCCTACGATAAATAATGAACCAACTACAGTGAAAATACCTGCTGCGAATAAGAAACCACCTAATAGTTCAGTTGCGCCAGCCATAAATGCCATAAATACACCAGGACGTAAGCCGATTGACTCCATCCAGCCGCCAGTTCCCTTTAAGCCGTAACCGCCGAACCAACCAAATAATTTTTGAGCACCATGACCCATGAATGTAATTCCTATAATAAGACGAATAATAAGAAGACCGATATCCATCATTTAAAAAAACCTCCTAAAAGTTATTAACTTATCTTATGTAAGTAATAATAAAATAGTTACTTACTTTAGTCAAGTTAGTTTCAACAAAAATTTGAAAGGAATTTTACAAATTAACAACAAAAAATAAAATGTAGTAAAGACCTCTAGACAAGTGAGTGGAAAAAAGAGAAAATATAAGTAGAAGTTAACTTCTCATTGTTATTCAGACAATCAGAATTGACTGGGATTTTGTGAAGCGCTACAATAAGAGTCTAGTAGTAATGACATGATTTATTTCGAAAGAGTTTTTACAATATAACATTCGAAGTATGAAGTCTTACGTGTATTTCGATCTTGAATAGAGATTGCCCTATAAACTTTTAGGTAAATTATAAGGAGGACTATCCTATGTTTAAAAAATTATTCGGTTTTGGTTCAAAAACAAATGAAGAAACAATCGTAGCTCCATTAACTGGAGCAGTGAAAAATATTGAAGAAGTACCAGATCCAGTATTCGCTGGTCGTATGATGGGTGACGGTGTTGCGATCGATCCTACTGAAGGTGTAGTTGTATCTCCAGTTGATGGTGAAATCGTACAATTATTCCACACGAAACATGCTATTGGAATTAAAGCGAAAAACGGTACAGAAATTTTAATCCACGTTGGATTAGAAACTGTAAAAATGGAAGGTGAAGGTTTCGAAGCTCACGTTTCTGAAGGACAAGCTGTAAAAGCTGGAGATAAATTAATCTCATTCGACTTAGAATTAATTCGTGAAAAAGCGAAAAGCACAATTACTCCAATCGTTATTACAAACACAGATGCAGCTGAGTCTATTAAGACAACTGTAGGTGTAACAGCTACAAAAGGTTCAACAGAAGTAATGAAAGTTACAATGAAATAATTATTTGATAGAAGGAATCCGTTTCATATGAAATGGATTCCTTATTTTGTTTCGTAGTGTGTTCATTATGTATGGTAAAATATTTTGGGCACTTGGAAATAGGGTTTCATATATGTGGATAAGGCGCATTTTTCTTAGAAAAAATATAAGAGAAATGCGCCTTTCGTATGTTCACATTTCTTTTGTTCTATTCTAATGTACGCTATGATAAAGTGAAACTTTAATGAGTGGAGGGTGTTCATCCCCCGCTGATTATTAGCCTTCACCAATCGGGATAAATGTAGGAAACAGAAAAAAAGGGGTGGGTTTAGATGAAACGGGTGTTATTTGTTTGCACTGGAAATACATGCCGTAGTCCGATGGCTGAGGCTTTGCTTCGTCATTATGGAGAAGGTAAATTTGAAGTGCAATCTGCTGGTGTTTTCGCCTATCCTGGAAGCGATGTGTCGATACATGCAAAGGAAGCTTTAGCTGAAAAAGGAATTGTAATCGATCATGCCGCGCAGCAGGTAAACGATACTTTGGTTGATTGGGCGGATATTGTAGTAACAATGACGGAAAACCATAAGCAAACTGTACTTGGGTATTATCCGAGCGTGGAAAAGAAATTGGATACATTATATGGATTAACTAAGGGTATAAGTAAGGATATTTCAGATCCATTTGGCGGATCGCTTTCTATTTATAAAGAAACGTTAGAAGAGATGGAAAAACTTGTACAGACTTTACTGAAAAAGCATTCAGAAGGTTGATGTTTCGTGTATAATACGATATTGGAGATCACTTTGTTCCATTAAGGTAGCGAGTGTGAAATGAAGATAATTGATTGAAACTTCGGAGGGGTAAAAATGAAAGTAGTAGTAGCATCTGATCACGGCGGTATGAATATCCGTAAAGAACTTGTAAGTTTATTAGAAGAGTTAAATATTGAATATATTGATTTAGGTTGTGAATGTGAAGCTGGTTCTGTTGATTACCCTGATTTTGCGTTTCCAGCAGCAGAAATGGTCGCGAATGGTGAAGTGGATCGTGGTATTTTAGTTTGCGGGACAGGCATTGGTATGTCAATCGCAGCAAACAAAGTAAATGGTATTCGTTGTGCATTAGTTCATGATACTTTCAGTGCGAAAGCGACGAGAGAGCATAATGACACTAACATGTTAGCGATGGGCGAGCGTGTAATTGGAGCTGGTCTAGCGCGTGATATCGCGAAAATTTGGCTAACAACTGACTATGAAGGTGGCCGTCACGAAAACCGCGTAGGAAAAATTAAAACGTACGAAACAAAGTAATAGATTCTAACTATAAGTAGTATGAAATATAATTTGGTGAACCAACCTGTGAAAGGAAGAGGCGTAATGACAGAAATCGTAAAGGTAAGAGAACAGCTACAAATGTCGCTTTCTGATTTCCAAGAACAAGCCACGCTGCAAAGAGGCCAAATTTTTGTAGTGGGGTGTAGCACGAGCGAAGTGCTAGGTGAAAGAATTGGAACATCAGGAACGATGGAAGTGGCAGAGGCGATTTTTTCTGAATTAAAACAATTTCAAGAGAGAACAGGTATTGAATTGGCGTTTCAATGTTGTGAGCATTTAAATCGTGCTTTAGTAGTTGAGAGAGATGTAGCGATGAAATATCAATTTGAAATTGTAACAGTTACGCCTGTTAGATCAGCAGGTGGTGCATTAGCGACGTATGCGTATCACAATTTTAAAGATCCGGTAGTAATTGAGTTTATTAAAGCAGATGCAGGAATGGATATCGGCGATACATTTATCGGTATGCATTTAAAGCATGTAGCTGTACCGGTTCGTACAAGTGTGAAGGAAATAGGAAGTGCGCATGTAACGATGGCGAAAACACGTGGGAAACTAATAGGTGGAGCACGTGCCGTTTATGCGGCAAATGAAGAAGCTATTCCTTGCCGTTAAACATGAAAAATTATAAAGTCTTATAACAGCTGTATATCGAAAGGTAAAAGGTATGTGGTCTGACTTTATAATAGAAGAAAGAAAAGACCAATTTTGGTCTTTTTTTTTCTTTTATGATATAGAAAGTCATGTTAGAATGTAGTTGAAAACATGAAGGTTCGAAAGAATTACAACCTGAATTTTCGTTTTTTCTGAATAAATGAGAAAAAACTATTGGGAATTGATGTAATTCGTTCAGAAAAGGGGGATTTTGGTGAATCATTTAAAACGTCAAGATGAAAAGGTATTTGCTGCAATTGAGGCAGAACTAGGAAGACAGCGTTCAAAGATCGAGTTAATTGCTTCGGAAAACTTCGTAAGTGAAGCAGTAATGGAGGCGCAAGGTTCTGTTCTAACGAATAAGTATGCTGAAGGATATCCTGGAAAACGTTACTATGGTGGTTGTGAACACGTAGACGTAGTAGAAGATATCGCACGTGATCGCGCGAAAGAAATTTTTGGCGCAGAGCATGTAAATGTTCAACCACATTCTGGTGCACAAGCGAACATGGCAGTATACTTCACGATTTTAGAGCAAGGCGATACAGTACTTGGCATGAATTTATCTCATGGTGGTCACTTAACACACGGAAGCCCTGTTAACTTCAGTGGAGTACAATATAATTTCGTAGAATATGGCGTGGATGCTGAATCTCACCGTATTAATTACGATGATGTATTAGCAAAAGCGAAAGAACATAAACCAAAATTAATCGTTGCAGGTGCAAGTGCATATCCTCGTGTTATCGATTTCAAACGATTCCGTGAGATTGCAGATGAAGTGGGCGCGTACTTAATGGTTGATATGGCACATATCGCCGGTTTAGTAGCAGCTGGTTTACATCCAAATCCAGTACCACATGCACATTTTGTTACAACAACAACACATAAAACATTACGTGGCCCACGTGGCGGTATGATTTTATGTGAAGAGCAATTTGCAAAACAAATTGATAAATCAATCTTCCCTGGTATTCAAGGTGGCCCACTTATGCATGTAATTGCTGCAAAAGCTGTTGCATTTGGTGAGACACTACAAGATGAGTTTAAAACATATGCACAAAATATCATTAATAATGCGAATCGTTTAGCTGAAGGCCTTCAAAAGGAAGGACTTACACTTGTTTCTGGTGGAACAGACAATCATTTAATCTTAATTGATGTTCGTAACTTGGAAATTACAGGTAAAGTAGCAGAGCACGTATTAGATGAAGTTGGTATTACAGTGAATAAAAATACGATTCCATTTGAAACAGCAAGCCCATTTGTAACAAGCGGTGTACGTATCGGTACAGCGGCGGTAACATCACGTGATTTCGGTTTAGAAGAAATGGATGAGATTGCAGCAATTATTGCTCATACATTAAAAAATCATGAGAATGAAGCTGAACTAGAAGAAGCGCGCAAACGTGTAGAAGCGTTAACGAGCAAATTCCCAATGTATACAAATCTATAATAGATTAAAAAAGACTGCTGAAACGTAATTGTTTTAGTAGTCTTTTTTTGTGGACATATATTGTTTTTAAAGTATGTATACAAATGATGAATAAATTTTGGCGATATAATGAAGGATACAGCTCCCATAATTGGTAAAGATACTAGATAGATTCATCGTAAAATCATGATTTTACCAAATTTGCCCTTGAATATTAGTAGCGTTTTCTTTACAATCGTAAATAGTGTAAAGAAGCGTGTAAACGCATGAATATCATCTAAAGGAGAGATTCACATGGGAAAACTGTATGTATTTGATCACCCGTTAATTCAACATAAGATTACATATATTCGCGATAAGAATACAGGTACGAAAGATTTTCGTGAATTAGTGGACGAAGTAGCAAGCTTAATGGCTTTCGAGATTACTCGTGACCTTCCACTTGAAGACATTGAAATTGAAACACCTGTAAGCAAAGCGACAACAAAAGTGATCGCTGGTAAAAAACTTGGTTTAATTCCGATTTTACGTGCAGGTTTAGGAATGGTTGATGGAATTCTGAAATTAATTCCAGCAGCAAAAGTAGGACACGTTGGTTTATACCGTGACCCTGAAACATTGCAACCGGTAGAATACTATGTGAAACTTCCAACGGATGTAGAAGAGCGTGACTTTATCGTACTAGATCCGATGCTAGCAACAGGTGGTTCTGCGGCTGAAGCAATTAATTCTCTGAAAAAGCGCGGTGCAAAGCAAATTAAATTAATGTGTATCGTAGCTGCTCCAGAAGGAGTAAAAGTAGTGCAGGAAGAGCATCCTGATGTTGATATTTATGTAGCGGCATTAGATGAGAAGTTAAATGACCATGGTTATGTAGTTCCAGGTCTTGGTGATGCTGGTGACCGTTTATTCGGAACGAAGTAAGACAACAGACGAGAGGGGGATTCCCCGCTCGTTTTTTTTTCGCCCTCAGCGCACGGGGGAGGGGGAGATAAATATACAGGGTATATACAACATAAGTTATATACACATCACATATAATATAGAAGTCTTACGTCTCGGGGACACTATATTATGGAAGGAAAGCGCTATATCTTAAAAATATAATAGTGACAAACTTGTGAACATTTTCTTCTATTATAAAGAGAAAACTGTTAGAAATTGCATATCTCTAACCAGTATTTAGAAGGGGAACGTTTTCATTTTTGGGAGGAAATGCCTAATACTCAAATTTTTTGATTTTTTACGATTTCTCGTTGACACTGTTAATACCCTATTGTATGCTAACAACGGGGATAGATGGTAGGGCTTTCAGTGACAAAAATGCATCTATTCCGTGACGAAAATGTAAACTTTTTATTTTGTATAGAATTTATGCAGAAAAATGAGTTATTATTAACACATCGTGAATGAGGGTTACATATTGGAGGGATGAATCCTTGCAAAAAAACGATCGCAGCCATATAAAAGCGTATGCTTTAATGTCAGGAATACTTGCTCAGTTAGTTGGTTCTATTCTTATCGGAATCTTTGGTGGGCAATGGATTGATAATAAGGTTGGAACGTTTCCGTTGTTTCTTATTATAGGGTTATTACTCGGGTTAGGAACAGGGGTATACGCAATGATTCGACTCATTCAACATTACTATTCGGGAGAGCAATGATGATAGACGTACATGGACTTGTCCAACGACAAAAGAAATATATGTACTACTTGCTTGCGCTTCTAGTGCTAGGATGGGGAATTACCTCTTACAAGGATGTATTTCTTGGACTGATTATCGGAACGATTTTCAGTTTTCTTAGTTTGCGCATCATTGCACGTAGAACAGACAAGCTATTAGATCGCGTAACAAATGGAGAAAACGTGAAGTTTAAGGCGACAGCGGTAAGTACATATTCAAGATTCGCCACGATTGGGTTATTAATTTTATTTGCAGCCAAATATCAAGAGTTAATTGCGATGTGGGGCTTAGGTGTAGGATTGCTGACAGGATACCTTGTCATGATCATAGATTTTCTTTATTTAGAGTATACGAGCAGGGAAGAGAGGTGAATTACTAGTGGAACACGGTAAATTAGTTGAATTTCTAGGTTTAACGTTCGATTTGTCATCAGTTATGATGGTTACTGTAGCAGCAGTTATTGTTTTCTTAATCGCTGTTATCGGAACTCGCAGCTTAGCGCTTCGCCCAACCGGGATGCAAAATTTCATGGAATGGGTGTTTGACTTCGTGAAAGGGATTATCAATAGTACGATGGATTGGAAAACAGGTGGACGTTTCTTAACGCTTGGCGTTACGCTCATCATGTTTATCATCGTATCGAACTTCCTTGGTTTACCATTCATGTATTCAACAGTTGAGGCTGGCGAACATATTGCATGGTGGAGATCACCAACGTCTGATCCAGCAGTTGCATTAACATTAGCCGTGATGGTAGTTACCCTCACCCATTATTATGGAATTAAGATGAAGGGTACGAAAGAATATGTTAAAGGTTATTTCCAACCTATGAAATTCTTATTCCCATTAAAGGTTATTGAGGAGTTTGCTAACACATTAACGTTAGGTCTTCGTTTATTTGGTAACATTTACGCAGGTGAAATCTTATTAGGATTACTTGCTAAGTTAGGCGGGGCATCATTCTTAGGAGCATTAGGTGCACTTGTACCGATGTTAGCATGGATGGGATTCAGCGTATTCGTTGGTTCAATCCAGTCATTTATTTTCGTAATGTTAACGATGGTTTATATGGCTCATAAAGTAAGCCATGACCATTAATATAATTTAAGTAAGAAAAAATTTATTTTTTTATAATACAAAGGAGGACAAATTAAATGAGTTTAGGTGTAATCGCAGCTGCAATTGCAATTGGTTTATCAGCATTAGGTGCAGGTATTGGTAACGGTCTTATCGTATCACGTACAATCGAAGGTGTTGCTCGTCAACCAGAATTAAAAGGCGCACTTCAAACAATTATGTTCATCGGGGTTGCATTAGTTGAGGCACTTCCAATTATCGGTGTAGTTATTGCTTTCATCGTAATGAACAAATAAGGGAGACTCCCCTTACATAGATGGCGAAGAGTGTTTTTCCGAACTTTCTTCGCCATTGCTTTATGAACGAAACGTATGTCTTTTTTTTTCATATGATCAATTTAGATATTTTGAAGGGAGTGAATCCTTGTGCCAACTTTATTATTAGGGGCTTCCATTCCATTTGGAACGATTGCTTATACATTGTTCATTTTCTTACTTCTATTAGTAATGCTACGCAAATTCGCGTGGGGTCCTTTAATGGGAATTATGAAAGAACGTGAAGAGCATGTTACTAATGAAATCGACGCTGCAGAAAGAAGTAATGCTGAAGCGAAGAAATTAGTAGAAGAACAACGTGAAATGTTAAAACAATCGCGTGTTGAAGCACAAGAGTTAATCGAAAGAGCGAAGAAACAAGCTGTAGATCAAAAGGATGTTATTGTTGCTGCTGCGAAAGAAGAAGCAGAATCAATTAAAACATCTGCTGTACAAGAAATTCAACGCGAAAAAGAGCAAGCGATTGCTGCTTTACAAGAACAAGTTGCTTCTTTATCTGTTCATATTGCTTCTAAAGTAATTGAAAAAGAATTAAAAGAAGAAGATCAAGTGAAGTTAATTCGCGATTATATTAAAGAAGTAGGAGAAGCGCGATGAGCAATGGGATTGTAGCAAAACGTTATGCTGTCGCTCTTTTCAAAATTGCAAAAGAAAAACACGTATTAGAAATGTTTGAAGAGGAATTACGCCTTGTACAAAACGTTTTTACAAAGAACGGAGAACTACATAGCTTTTTAACGCAACCGAACATTTCAAAAGAGCAGAAGAAAACGTTTCTTGCAAACGTATTCGCATCTGTTTCTGAATCTATTTTAAATACGTTATATATTTTAATTGATAACAAGCGTATTGATATCCTACCTGAAATTGCAAATGAATATGTTGTTCTTGCTAATGAAGAACGTAACGTAGCGGATGCAACTGTATATTCTATTCGTCTTCTATCGGAAGAAGAAAAACTTAACATTGCAGAAGCATTTGCAAAAAAAACAGGAAAAGATGCAATTCGCGTGAAAAATGTTGTGGATGAAGATTTACTAGGCGGCATTAAAGTACGTATTGGAAATCGCATTTACGACGGAAGCTTACAAGGAAAATTAGCACGTATTCAGCGTGAATTAATGAAGAATAGATAGGGGTGAAGCACATGAGCATCAGAGCTGAAGAAATTAGCGCACTGATAAAGCAACAAATCGAGAACTATCAGTCTGAAATCGAAGTTAGTGATGTTGGTACAGTTATCCAAGTCGGTGACGGTATTGCGCGTGCTCATGGTCTTGATAACGTTATGGCTGGTGAACTTGTAGAGTTCTCTAACGGCGTTATGGGACTAGCACAAAACTTAGAGGAAAACAACGTAGGTATCATTATTTTAGGACCTTACACAGAAATCCGTGAAGGTGACGAAGTTCGTCGTACTGGTCGCATCATGCAAGTACCAGTAGGAAAAGAACTAATCGGTCGTGTTGTAAACCCATTAGGTCAACCAGTTGATGGTTTAGGCCCAATCAATACAACAAACACTCGTCCAATCGAAAGTCCAGCACCAGGTGTAATGGATCGTAAATCTGTTCATGAGCCACTTCAAACAGGTATTAAAGCGATCGATGCTCTTGTACCAATTGGCCGTGGTCAACGTGAGTTAATCATCGGTGACCGCCAAACAGGTAAAACAGCAGTTGCACTTGATACGATCATTAACCAAAAAGATGAAGATATGATTTGTATCTATGTAGCTATCGGACAAAAAGAATCAACAGTACGTAACGTAGTAGAAACACTACGTAAGCACGGTGCATTAGATTACACAATCGTTGTAACTGCATCAGCTTCTCAACCAGCTCCATTATTATACCTAGCTCCTTACGCTGGTGTAACAATGGGTGAAGAGTTCATGTACAATGGTAAACACGTATTAGTAGTATATGATGACTTATCAAAACAAGCAGCGGCTTACCGTGAGCTTTCATTACTATTACGTCGTCCTCCAGGTCGTGAAGCATATCCAGGGGATGTATTCTACTTACATTCTCGCTTATTAGAGCGTGCAGCAAAATTAAGTGATGCAAGAGGCGGCGGTTCTTTAACTGCACTACCTTTCATCGAAACACAAGCAGGGGACGTATCAGCTTACATCCCAACAAACGTAATTTCTATTACGGATGGACAAATCTTCTTACAATCTGACCTATTCTTCTCTGGCGTACGTCCAGCAATCGATGCGGGTACTTCTGTATCTCGTGTAGGTGGATCAGCTCAGATTAAAGCGATGAGTAAAGTATCAGGTACACTTCGTCTTGACCTTGCATCTTATCGTGAGTTAGAAGCGTTCGCTCAGTTCGGTTCTGACCTTGATAAAGCAACACAAGCGAAATTAAACCGTGGTGCTCGTACAGTTGAGGTATTAAAACAAGGATTACACAAACCGTTACGTGTAGAGAAACAAGTTATCATTCTTTACGCTTTAACACGTGGATTCCTAGATGATATCCCAGTAGTAGATATCACTCGTTTCGAAGAAGAATTCCATGCTTGGTTAGATTCAAATGCAACTGACTTATTAAGCGAAATTCGCACAACTAAGAAACTTGCGGATGACGACAAATTTGCAGCAGCAATTAACGGATTTAAAAAAGTATTCGTAGCTTCTGAATAATAATTAAAAGTGAAGTCGACTGTTCAGCCCCATCGGCTAAGGTTCTTTCCCACAAAAGGTGCTTTCTACCTTTTGGTGGGGAAGGTTCTTAGACGAAAGGGGCTAGGAGACGGAACTAGATAAATAAAAGCGGAAGCGGCTCGTTCTGAATGTGAGGGGAAGAAGTGAAGCCACCGAGCATTCAAGCCGCTGGAGCTAGATAATATAAAGGCATCTCAAACTTTGAGATTGCTGACGGTTATGTAAAGGAAAAGAGTAGGTGCACCTATTCTTTTCCTTCAATCATGAGCAAGAATATCTTGCAACGTAGATTAGGAAGAGGATTCTTACTAATCGTGCCAACTTCCGGAAAAAAGGTGGTGAAAACTGTGGCATCTTTACGCGATATAAAAGCGAAGATTAACTCGACAAAGAAAACGAGTCAAATTACGAAAGCGATGGAGATGGTATCTGCATCTAAGTTAAACCGTGCAGAACAAAATGCTAAATCTTTCGTTCCGTATATGGAAAAGATTCAAGAAGTAGTAGCGAGCATTGCGCAAGGAAGTAAAGGGATTAATCATCCAATGCTAAATGCGCGTCCTGTAAAGCGTACAGGGTACATCGTTATTACATCTGATCGCGGACTAGCAGGTGGTTATAACAGTAACGTATTACGTACAGTAAGTAACGTAATTCGTGAACGTCATAATATGGATTCAAACCAATATTCAATTATTGTGCTTGGACGACTAGGACGTGATTATTTAAAACGTCGCGGCTTTAATATCATTGATGAAGTAGTTGGATTATCTGACCACCCATCATTTACTGATATTAAAGATATTGCTTCTCGAGCAATTGCGATGTTCGCAGATGGTGCTTATGATGAGCTGTATATTTACTACAATCATTATGTAAGTAAAATTTCACAAGAAGTAACGGAAAATAAAATTTTACCGCTTACGGATGTGGCGTCTGATAAACCGACGACAGCTTATGAATTCGAACCTTCTGAAGAAGAAATTTTAAAAGTATTATTGCCACAATACGCAGAAAGCTTAGTGTACGGTGCATTACTAGACGGTAAAGCAAGTGAGCACGCGGCGCGTATGACAGCAATGAAGAGTGCTACAGACAACGCAATGGAAGTTATCGATTCACTTACACTTTCATTCAACCGTGCGCGTCAAGCAGCGATTACGCAAGAAATTACGGAAATCGTTGGTGGAGTAGCAGCGTTAGAATAGTATTAAAAAGCGTAGGTGGCTTGCTCAGAAGGGGAGGGCATTGGAGCTCCTGACGAAGAGGCGCTTTTGGCCTCGTAGGAAGGCGCGAAATGACCGACTGTTCTAGCCGCTGGAACTAGATTCAATAAAAAGCGGAAGCGGTTCGTCCAGAACAGGAGAGTCGCGTAAGCTATAAACTAATAAAAATTAAAAGCCGACTTCTCTTAGAAAGCTGGCTAATTAAAAGAAAGCTAGGAGGGAACCCGATGAATAAAGGGCGCGTTACGCAAATCATGGGTCCGGTTGTAGACGTTAAGTTTGATGGCGGAAAGCTACCAGAAATCTACAACGCCCTTACGGTAAAACAAAGCAACGAAAACGGAGCAAGCATTAACTTAACATTTGAAGTTGCACTTCATTTAGGTGATGACACAGTTCGTACAGTTGCAATGTCTTCCACAGATGGACTTGTTCGTGGCACAGAAGTAGAAGATACTGGTAAAGCAATCTCTGTACCAGTTGGGGATGTAACACTTGGTCGTGTATTTAACGTATTAGGTGATGCAATTGACTTAGATGGTGATGTTCCTGCGGATGTACGTCGTGATCCAATTCACCGTCAAGCGCCTGCATTCGAAGAGTTATCTACTAAAGTAGAAATTCTTGAAACTGGTATTAAAGTAGTAGACTTACTTGCTCCTTACATTAAGGGTGGTAAGATCGGTCTATTCGGTGGTGCCGGCGTAGGTAAAACAGTATTAATTCAGGAATTAATTAACAACATCGCACAAGAGCACGGTGGTATCTCTGTATTCGCTGGTGTAGGTGAGCGTACTCGTGAAGGTAACGACTTATACCACGAAATGAGCGATTCTGGCGTAATTAAGAAAACTGCGATGGTATTCGGACAAATGAACGAGCCACCTGGAGCACGTCAACGTGTTGCATTAACAGGTTTAACAATGGCTGAACATTTCCGTGATGAGCAAGGACAAGACGTACTATTGTTCATCGATAACATCTTCCGTTTCACGCAAGCGGGTTCTGAAGTATCTGCCCTTCTTGGTCGTATGCCATCTGCGGTAGGTTACCAGCCAACACTTGCAACAGAAATGGGTCAATTACAAGAGCGTATTACATCTACAAATAAAGGATCTATCACGTCTATCCAAGCGGTATACGTACCAGCCGATGACTATACGGATCCAGCACCAGCTACAACGTTCGCTCACTTAGATGCAACAACAAACTTAGAGCGTCGTTTAACACAAATGGGTATTTACCCAGCCGTAGATCCATTAGCATCTACATCTCGTGCGCTTTCTCCAGAAATCGTAGGAGAAGAGCATTATGGAGTAGCTCGTCAAGTACAGCAAACTTTACAGCGTTATAAAGAGCTTCAAGATATCATCGCTATCTTAGGTATGGATGAGTTATCTGAAGAAGATAAGTTAGTTGTACATCGTGCTCGTCGTATTCAATTCTTCTTATCACAAAACTTCCACGTAGCTGAACAGTTTACAGGTCAAAAAGGTTCTTACGTACCTGTAAAAAATACAGTTAGTGGTTTCAAAGAAATTCTAGAAGGAAAATATGATGACCTTCCAGAAGATGCGTTCCGTCTTGTTGGTAGCATTGAAGAAGTTATTGAAAACGCGAAGAAAATGATGGCGTAAGGCCTTAGGAGGGACGAATTATGAAGACATTTCCAGTCAGTATTGTAACTCCTGATGGACCGGTTTACGAAAAAGAAGTAGAAATGGTAAGCGTAAAAGCAGAGAGTGGGGAAATGGGGATCTTACCAGGTCACATTCCAACTGTTGCACCTTTAAAAATTAGTGCGGTTCGTCTGAAAAATGGTGGGCACACTGATTATGTAGCAGTAAGCGGTGGCTTTATCGAAGTTCGTCCAGATAAAGTAACTGTGTTATCATCATCTGCTGAAGAAGCAAACCATATCGATATCCATCGTGCAAATGAATCGAAACGTCGCGCTGAGCAACGTATGCAAGATAAACAAGCGCATGTTGACTTTAGACGTGCAGAAATGGCCTTGCAGCGTGCTGTGAACCGTTTAAACGTTTCTGATATGAAGTAAAAAAATCCGTAAGGGCTCTTGCCTTTACGGATTTTTTGTTATGGATATAAATAAAAAGGGGAAAAAAATGCCTCTCTTTAGGTAGGAGAGAGCATTTAGCCGTCAGAGCCTTTTTTTGCCCGATGCCAAGTGAAAATCAAGAAATAAAAAGAACTGCAGGTTCGTTTTTTGTTATGCATAGATGTGTTTTATTTAAATGTCGAAGCTGAAACTCAATTTAATATATAGAATAAACTGACAAAATTGGTATAATTATATTGTTGTTGTATAAGTAGAAAATATATAACAATTTATATTTCATAAAGGAGATGAACAAATGATCGGTGAAATGAAACGAGAAGCATTGTACTCTTTAAAGGGAAAATGGGGACTAGGTGTTGGATCAACGATTTTACATATTATTTTAAGTTATGTTGTTTCAATGGCTGCAATGCTTATACTTTTAATTCCAGGAATTATTATATTTTTCTTAGTTGTTGGTTTAGCGGGTTCAATTGAAGAGGAAGCGATATCAGTCGGGGCAGGTATTACATTTGGAATTTTTTATTGCATAATGATCATTTTGAGTAATGCATCTTATGGTATTACATCATACGGTTATACGAATGTGTTGCTACAAATTAGTAAACGAGAAGATGCTAGAGTAGATTATTTATTTGAAGGATTTCGTGGCTTTAAAAGAATGATGAAAACAATGTGGGCTATGCTTGCGATTTTGTTATATACAGGTACGTGGATTCCGATGTTGTTACTAGGTGTATTC
This sequence comes from Bacillus sp. FSL E2-8887, assembly GCF_038007205.1. NCBI lineage: Bacteria > Bacillati > Bacillota > Bacilli > Caryophanales > Bacillaceae > Bacillus > Bacillus sp. FSL E2-8887. The sequence continues at coordinate 4,881,553 of NZ_JBBOWS010000001.1, read as the reverse complement.
GCATTTTTTGGTGAGGAAGGGAATGTATCGTTAACAATTGCTTTCTTTGTACTATTAGCCATTTCGATTGTTGTAATGATTGTGATGTATTTTTCTTATGCGATGACGTATTATGTTATGGTTGAAAATCCAGATTATAGCGTTTCACAGGCGATGAAAGAAAGTAAGAACTTTATGAAGGGGCATAAACTAGATTTATTTCTTTTATGGCTTAGCTTCATAGGATGGGCTATTTTAGCAATTCTTACTCTTGGAATAGGATTTCTTTGGCTTAGTCCATATGTAGGTACAACGACAGCGCATTTTTATCGCTATATTGCAAAAGGTGAATTGCAGTAGGGACGTGCTATACTAATAGAATTATTACGTATAGGAGGTTAAGTATGATTAGTGATTTAAAAGGAGAAGCGCTAGATTCACTGGAAGGAAAATGGGGCTTAGCTGTTGGGGCAACATTACTTATTTCGATTCTTACTTCAGCTTTTAGTTTTAGTATTCAGTTCCTTCTCTCTCAGGTTTGGGAGTGGAAAGAAGTGAATAGCTCACTTTCAATAGAGGTTATTACAATATTGCTGGTGGGTCCTTTAACGCTAGGGGGTTATTGTTTAGCACTGCATATAATTCGTGAAAAAGAAGCGCGTATTGGGCATATATTTAGATGGTTTACAGAAGGAAGTAAGTTTATAAAGTCATTTTTATTATATATAGTAGTGAACATTTATATTTTCTTATGGTGTTTACTATTTATTATTCCAGGCATTATTAAATCATTTTCTTATGCGATGACGTATTTTATTATAAATGATCATCCTGAGTATTCAATAAATCAAGCTATTACAGAAAGTCGTCGTATGATGGCTGGACATAAGATGGAGTATTTCATTTTATGTTTAAGTTTTATTGGCTGGTTTATATTAAGTTGTATTACATTAGGAATTGGATTTTTATGGTTGATTCCATATTTTTATACAACGACAGCAGCTTTTTACGAAGAGATTGCAGAAGAATATTACGAAAAAAGAATTCCGACACTTTAAAAAACACCCAGTGTGAACTATTGGTTCATACTGGGTGTTTTTTGTAGGAATTTTATAAACTGTTTACTTGTTAGAGGTTTACTGAAATAGTAACCTTGCATGTATTTACAGTTGTTTTTTTGCAGAAACTTAAGTTGTTTTTCTGTTTCAATTCCTTCAGCAACGACAGAGAGATTTAAAGTATTTGCAAGGGAAAGGATAGTGGAGACGATGGCTCTTTCTTCAGGCCGATGATCGGCTAGTTGTGTAAATTCTTTTGGTACTTTTAATGTATCGATAGGGAAAATTGATAAATAAGCAAGAGAAGAGTAGCCGGTACCGAAGTCATCAATGGACGTTTGAATACCATATTCTTTTAATTGCTTTAGTCTCGATAATGTTTCTTTTTCATCAATCATCGCAATTCGTTCTGTTAGTTCAAGTGTTACATCTTTCGGGTCAATTTTAACGTCCTTTAGTATTTGTGAAATATTTTCGATTAATTGATTTTGTTGAAATTCTTTCGCTGATAAATTGACACTCATTTTTAAGTTTGTGTATCCAAAACTTTGCCATATTTTTAGTTGACGACAAGATTCTCGTAGCACCCAATGCCCAAGTGGGATGACCTGCGGAGTCTCTTCCACAATTGGAATGAACTCACATGGTGAAATGTCACCTAATAGTGGATGTTTCCAACGGATTAAAGCTTCGGCACCGATGATTTTATTCGTTGTAATGTCAACTTGTGGTTGATAGACGAGAAAGAATTCTTTATTTACTAAAGCAAGTGGTAAATCTTTTTCAATTCGAGCTTTTCGCTCCATTTTTTTATATAACTCTTTCGTATAAAGTGAGCTACCATTCTTTCCTTTATTTTTGGTTTCGTACATGGCCATATCAGCATGTTGTAAAATAGATAACGGATCTTCGCCTGCTTCTGGGTATATTGCAATCCCGATACTTGGCGAGATTTGTAAATGTTGATTTTCAATTTCGAATGGCTCATTCATAGATAGTACAATCATATCAGCTATTTTTTGTACATCTCTATCTTCTTTATAATCTTCTATAAGAATTGTGAACTCATCCCCAGCTAACCGAGCAAGTTTCATATTTGATGTCGATATTCGTTCTAGTCTTTTTGCTACAGCAATTAAAAGAAGATCTCCTACCCGGTGACCGAGAGTATCGTTAATAACTTTAAAACGGTCTAAATCGAGAAACATAACAGCAAAAGGTCTTTTCGATAGTTTTGCTCGTACAATTGCTTGTTCTAACTGCAGATGAAATGAACGGCGATTTGCAAGTTCCGTTAAAGTATCATGATATGCTAGGAAATTAATTTGCTCTTGTTGCTGCTTGCTTTCTGTAATATCTTTGATCATTAAATAGGCCCCAGAAATATGTTCCTTTAAAAAGATGGGAACAGCTGTAACATGTAAGTAGTAAATATCTCTATTTTTATGATATGCCCGTATTTCTAAAGAAATAGATTTCCCTTTTTTCACGTGATGAAAGGCAGTAATGATTTCTTCTAAATCTTCTTCATACATAAGTGAATAGTATGGTTGGTTTAATAATTCATTCGTTTGATAACCGAGTAAAGTAGTTCCAGCGTTGTTCACATTGAGAAAATTACCGTACAAATCTAATGTGAAAATTGGATCTGGATGATGCTCGTATAAAGATTTAAACATTTGTTGGTTATGATATAACTCATTTTTTTGTTCTACTAAATCTTCTGTACGTAGTTCGATTTGTTTCTCGAGTTCTAAGCTGAATTGCATTTGTGCTAGCAATAATATTTTATTTTGTCTTCGAACTAACATATGGCGTATGAGAACGAAGGCGAAAGTTACCATAAGTCCAATTACTACGATAGGTGCAAAAACATTTTCGACCAATATAAAAACAATAAGCATCACGACAGAAATATACGGTAATGATAATCGGATTGATTCACCAAATTGAGGCGTTAGTAATATTTGTTCTTGTTTTTCAGGCTCTTTTGTGTGAAGTATACAAGCGATTGCTACCAATAATAAGGTTACTTGATAGAATGGAGCAACTGTGAACATAGAGTGCTCAGGCTGGAAGTATTTTATATAAGCATAAATAGAATCCGTAGTAGCATACAAAATTAAAGCACTGCCAAGAAGAGCACCAACTTGCTTTGGTAGTAAGGATAATGGTCTGAATAAAAGGTTGATTCCTATTAAAAGAAAGAGTAGATCAGCCATTGGATACGTGAGTTGAACAAACATGTCGATATATGATGTTGTAAAAATATGAATGGTTCTTTCAATAAGTAAATAGTAGCTTAAAGTAAATTGAGCAGTAACAATAATACAAATATCACATATCGTAAAAAGCTGTTCCAATAAATCTCGGCCATAAATAATTTCATATAGAAAGGCAAATGCAAAGCTAATTAAAAATAATAAGTAAAAAAAGTCTGATGGATCAACGAATGTATAGTAGTCATGCAGAATTAAGCGTTGATAAGCAACTACTATATCGCCGATGAAATAAGAGAAGGATCCGATAGTTAATGTTATCCAAAACAAACGAGATAACCCTTGTTTTATATTTGAAAAATAAAATATATAACTGCAAATTGTAATATCAATTAATATGGTACTTATTCCAGTTAATATTTGAAATGGGAGTGCGTACTCATATAAAAAGGACATTGATACGTAATGAATAGCTATATACAACAATGAAATGCTTATAAGAATACTTACATGTGTTTGTTTTTTCATTTATATCACCCACTGTATATACATAAGAACCACCTTTTTGTAGTTTATGTTTTTTATGATTGCTTGAAAACATATAGAATTTCTATATTTATTTTACACATTTATAATGAGTTGTAAAAATAGATTTGCTCAGCAAGTATTAATTGTTGTTTCTGTTCCCAATATATCGACATAGGAATTTGAAGTTTGCTATAATGAATTAAATAGTTGCATTATTTAGAAAAATTTAAAAATAATAAATAATGCAAGTAAGACATATTGTTTACTATGTGAACTTGTTCTTAATTCAGGGGGGAGGGTTTCACAATGGCAAGTGTATATGAAAATAGTTATATGATCGTTTTGATTTTCTTGCTATTAGGTATATTGCTGCCGGTAGTGGCTCTTACATTAGGGAAAATGCTGCGTCCAAACAAACCGAGTGCAGCGAAAGCGACGACGTATGAGAGTGGAATTGAGCCTTTTCATGATGCAAATATTCGGTTTCATGCTCGTTATTACATTTTCGCTTTATTGTTCGTCATCTTTGATGTAGAAACTTTATTTTTATACCCATGGGCTGTTGCATATGACAAACTTGGTTTATTTGCACTGATTGAAATGCTCATTTTTGTTGTGATGTTGCTAGTTGGATTAGCGTATGCTTGGAAAAAGAAGGTGTTACAATGGTTATAAATTTTGAGGAATTACACCCACAGGAGCGAGCGGAATTAGAAAGAAATATCTTTTTTTCTACATTGGAACAGTTGAAGGGATGGGCGCGGAGCAACTCTTTATGGCCGATGACATTTGGACTGGCATGCTGTGCGATTGAAATGATGGGAGTAGGCTCATCACATTACGATTTAGATCGATTTGGGTCATTTTTTCGGACTTCACCAAGACAATCGGACGTCATGATTGTGTCAGGAACGGTAACGAAGAAAATGGCACCTATTGTTCGGCGCCTATATGATCAAATGCCTGAACCGAAGTGGGTAATTGCGATGGGATCTTGTGCAACGGCCGGTGGTCCGTATGTGAATTCGTATGCTGTTGTGAAAGGTGTAGATCAAATTGTACCAGTTGATGTGTATATTCCTGGATGCCCTCCAAATCCTGCTGCTTTAATTTATGGAATTAATAAATTAAAAGAAAAAATTCGTTACGAGGCGAGGACCGGGAAGCAGGTGACGAATAAATGAGTGATCCAAATAAAGACTTAGAAAGCATGAAAAGAGAAGCAGCTCGTCATGCGAAAGAGGAAGCGCGAAAACGTCTTGCTGCGAAACATGGGGCGGAAATGTCTAAACTTGAAGGAGAACATCGAGAAAAAGAGAAAGCGCTACCAAAAGATAAGGGGATTAATGTAGAAGAAGCGAAGGCAAAGGCCGCAGCAGCTGCAAAAGCAAAAGCAGCGGCATTAGCGAAGCAAAAGCGAGAAGGATCAGAAGAAGTAACGGATGAAGAAAAAGCCAAAGCGAAGGCGAAAGCTGTAGCAGCCGCAAAAGCAAAAGCAGCGGCATTAGCGAAGCAAAAGCGAGAAGGATCAGAAGAAGTAACGGATGAAGAAAAAGCCAAAGCGAAGGCGAAAGCTGCAGCAGCAAAAGCAAAAGCAGCGGCATTAGCGAAGCAAAAGCGAGAAGGATCAGAAGAAGTAACGGATGAAGAAAAAGCCAAAGCAAAGGCAAAGGCCGCAGCAGCCGCAAAAGCAAAAGCAGCGGTATTAGCGAAGCAGAAGCGAGAAGGATCAGAAGAAGTAACAGACGAAGAAAAAGCCAAAGCGAAGGCAAAGGCCGCAGCAGCTGCAAAAACAAAAGTAGCGGTATTAGCGAAGCAAAAGCGAGAAGGATCAGAAGAAGTAACGGACGAAGAAAAAGCCAAAGCGAAGGCCGTAGCAGCTGCAAAAGCCAAAGCAGCAGCGTTAGCGAAGCAGAAAGCCTTACAAGGTGAGGGGGATTCTGGAGATGAGAAAGCAAAGGCAATTGCAGCCGCGAAAGCGAAAGCCGCTGCTGCGGCAAGGGCAAAGGGGTCTGTAAATAAGATAGAAGACGAACCGCAGCAGGAAGAACCATCAGTTAACCAACCATATTTAAATCGCTATGTGGAGGTTGTTAAGGAGAGGGTAGGAGAATATGCATTAGTAGATTCCTATATTAATAAGCTTTCAAAAGATGTTCCAACGCTTATGGCGGAGCCTTCGAAATATTATGAAGTGATGGAATTGCTAAGATTCCATGAGGGACTTGCTTTTGATTATATGTCAGAGCTACATGCGACGGATTTTGTGACACATATGGAAGTATACGTTCATTTATTTTCATATGGAAAGAAACAGTCAGTAGCAGTGAAGGTAAAGCTGGATAGGGAAGCGCCGCAAGTAAAATCGGTGACGCCGCTTTGGAAAGGGGCAGATTGGCCGGAGCGTGAAGCGTATGATTTGCTCGGTATTGTATTTGAAGGTCATCCTAATTTATCTCGCATTTTAATGCCGGATGATTGGGTGGGGTATCCGCTTAGGAAGGATTATGAACCGTATGATGTGGAGGTGTAGCTTGTGATCCGTACGGAAGAGATGCTCTTAAATGTAGGGCCGCAGCATCCGAGTACACATGGTGTGTTTCGGCTTGTAATTAAGATTGACGGGGAAATTATTAAAGAGGCTACACCGGTTATCGGATATTTGCATCGCGGAACAGAAAAGATAGCTGAGAGCTTGCAATATACACAAATTATCCCGTATACAGATCGAATGGACTATTTATCAGCAATGACGAATAATTACGTCCTTTGCCACGCTGTAGAGACGATGATGGATCTTGAGATTCCAGAGCGTGCTGAATATTTACGGGTGCTTGCGATGGAGCTTGGGAGAGTTGCGAGCCATCTCGTCTGGTGGGGAACGAACCTGCTTGATATAGGAGCGGTTAGTCCATTTTTATATGCCTTTCGTGAACGAGAGATGATTATAAATTTATTAAGTGAATTGTGCGGTGCAAGGCTTACTTTCAACTATATGAGAGTCGGCGGTGTGAAGTGGGATGCGCCAGACGGCTGGATTGAAAAGGTGAAAGAGTTTGTTCCGTATATGAGAGAGCAATTGGCAGGTTACCACGACCTCGTTAGCGGAAATGAAATTTTCTTAAATCGTGTGAGGGGCGTTGGCGTATATAGCCCGGAAGAGGCGATCTCGTATTCATTAAGCGGCGCAAATTTGCGGTGCACGGGAGTAAAGTGGGATCTTCGCAAAGATGAACCGTATTCTATTTATGATCGTTTTGACTTTGATATTCCTGTTGGGAGCACGGGAGATGCTTGGGACCGCTACGTTTGCCGGATGGAGGAAATTGAGGAGTCATTGAAAATTATTGAGCAAGCAGCCGAGCAGTTCCCGAAAGACGGCGCTGTGCTGGCGAAAGTGCCGAAAATTATTAAAGCACCTAAGGGAGAAGCGTTCGTCCGTATAGAGTCACCGCGGGGAGAGATTGGCTGTTATATTGCTAGTGATGGAAAGAAAGAGCCGTACCGCTTGAAATTTCGCAGACCGTCTTTTTATAATTTGCAAATCTTACCGAAGTTATTGAAAGGTGAAAACATCGCCAATTTAATTACGATTTTAGGTGGGGTTGATATTGTACTTGGGGAGGTTGACGGCTAATGATTGAGACGCTCTTACAATCACCTTCAAGCTGGACGAATTTCTTCATTTTTTTCGGATTAGCGGTGCTTCTATTATTTGCAGTCCTTGGCTTCGTTACATACGGTATTTTGGCAGAACGGAAAGTGATGGGATTTATGCAAGGGCGGATTGGACCAAACCAAGTTGGGGGCCGGTTCGGTTTACTCCAAACGGTAGCTGATGTGTTGAAATTATTATTAAAAGAAGATAGTATTCCGAAAGCTGCTGACAAACCGTTGTTTATATTAGCACCTGTTATTGCATTCGCACCAGCATTTATGGTGCTTGCGGTTATCCCGTTTACTGATAAATTTCAGTTCGCGGATATTGGCGTAGGATTGCTGTATTACATTGCTGTTTCTGGGATTACGACGATCGGAGTTGTAACTGGGGGATGGGCATCAAATAATAAATATTCCCTTTTAGGAGGGATGCGCGCAGCAGCGCAAATGATTTCTTATGAGATTCCACTTGTGATGAGTGTAATTGGCGTCGTTTTGTTAGCTGGTAGTCTTAACTTGAATGAAATTGTAGCGGCGCAGGAAAAGGTATGGTACATTTTCGCACAGCCAATCGGTTTCGTCATTTTCTTAATCGCGGCAGTTGCAGAGTTAAATAGGACACCGTTTGATTTACCCGAAGCGGAGTCAGAACTTGTTTCAGGATACCATACGGAATACTCAGGTTTTCGATGGGCGTTTTTCATGCTTTCAGAGTATGTGTATTTCTTCGGGATGTCATCTTTAATTACAGTACTCTTTTTAGGAGGCTGGAATCCAGTTATGTTCCTTGGGTTTATTCCAGGAGCCGTATGGTTTGCTTTGAAATTCAGCAGTGTGGTCTTTCTATTGATTTGGTTCCGCGTTACGTTCCCGCGCATAAGAGGTGACCAGTTAATGGAGTTTGGTTGGAAAGTATTATTACCAATCGCACTTGCAAATATTTTCTTAACGGCATTGATTAAGGAGCTATTCTTCTAATCTATAAAGGGGGTGCCAGTAAGAGATGAAAGGACTATTTAAAGGGTTAAAATATACGCTTAGTAATTTGAGTAAGAAAAAGGTGACGTATGATTATCCAAATCAACCGTTGCCATTACCAGACCGATTTCGAGGTATTCAAAAGTTTTATCCAGAGAAATGTATTGTTTGTAATCAGTGTTCCAACATTTGTCCGACAGATTGCATTCAATTAACAGGAAAAAAACATCCTGATCCTACGAAAAAAGGGAAAATTATCGACACGTATGATATTAATTTTGAAATTTGTATTCTTTGCGATTTATGTACAGAAGTTTGCCCGACAGAGGCGATTGTAATGACAAATAACTTTGAACTTGCAGAGTATTCACGTGATGATTTATTTAAAAATTTGCAGTGGCTTGACGAGAACGACGAGAACATCAGGAAGGAGAATAAAGCATGAACGGCGAGTTTGTAGCTTTCTTTATATTATCCTTGTCTGCGATTATCGGCGGCGTTCTTATGCTGAATTTAACGAAAGTAATGCATATGATGCTGGCCCTTGTGCTTACGTTCCTTAGCATTGCGGGTTTGTACTTTCTCTTATCAGCCGAATTTATCGGAGTGGCACAAATTTTACTTTACTCTGGTGCAATCACTATTATTATGATTTTTGGCATTATGTTAACGAAACATAACGCGGAAAATGAATCGCGCCTTACTCTTCGAAAATGGATTATCTTCTTTGCGGTTGTAGCATTTGGAGCAGTTATGTATTTCGCTGTTAATAGTATCGATTTTTCAAATCAAAGCACACAAGGAAGTTTACCTCTCCATGAAAATAACACACTTCAAATCGGTACACTTCTCTATTCAAAATATATTATTCCATTCGAATTAACCTCAGTTATTTTACTTGTAGCACTTGTAGGAGCGATTATCCTTGCGAAGAAGGATGAGGGAGAGGAGGATTCCCATGAGTAGCGTTCCGGCTTCTGCGTATTTAACACTTGCGATTATTTTGTTTTGCATCGGCTTATTTGGAGCTTTAACAAAGCGAAATACAGTAATTGTATTAGTTTGTATCGAATTGATGTTAAACGCCGCCAATTTAAACTTAGTAGCGTTTAGTAAATTAGGCTTGTTTCCGAATTTAACAGGACAAATCTTTTCGCTGTTTACGATGTCTGTAGCGGCAGCGGAGGCAGCGGTAGGTCTTGCAATTTTGATTGCTTTGTACCGTAATCGCCCGACAGTTCATGTAGATGAGATGGATACGCTCAAAGGATAGCATTGTGACCGAAAAGGGGGAAGGAAACAATGATCGATTATGCATGGCTCATACCGCTTTTCCCGCTTGTTTCGTTTTTGTTACTTATTGTGTTCGGGAAGAAAATTAGAGAGGGAAGTAGTGTACTAGGTATTTTCTTTACCTTTCTCTCCTTTATATCCGCGGTAGTGGTACTAATAGAACGATTTTCATCCGAGGCAGTGAAGCATAAGTGGGTATGGCTTAGGGTAGGAGATATAGATATATCATTTGGTTTTGAAGTTACCGCATTAGGGGCTTTAATGTTGTTTATCGTTACACTTGTGAGTTTTCTTGTACATGTGTACTCAAAAGGTTATATGAAAGGTGACACTAGATTACCAACCTTTTATGCATATTTAGGGCTCTTTACCTTTGCGATGCTTGGGCTAGTTATATCGACGAATTTATTACAGCTTTATATATTTTGGGAGTTAGTCGGCCTTGGTTCGTTTTTACTTATCGGTTTTTATTTCTTTAAAGAAGAAGCGAAGGCTGCTGCGAAAAAGGCTTTTATTATGACACGCATTGGGGATGTTGGGCTATTTATTGGGATGATATTAATTTTTTGGCACGCAGGTAGTTTTGAATATGACGCGATTTTTAAAGCGATTCATACGGGCGACCTCTCTCCTTCTATGATTACAATAACGGCGATATTAATTTTTATCGGTGCGATGGGGAAATCGGGTCAGTTCCCGCTTCATACATGGTTGCCAGATGCAATGGAAGGACCGACGCCTGTTTCGGCGCTTATTCACGCGGCAACGATGGTTGCAGCCGGCGTATATTTAGTAGCGACGATGTTCCCGCTATTTTCAGCAAGTGCGGTAGCGATGCAAACTGTGGCAATCGTTGGGGCTTTCACCGCAATCTTTGCGGCCTCTATCGGTCTAGTGCAAACAGATATTAAGAGGGTTCTTGCTTACTCTACAGTTAGTCAGCTCGGGTATATGATGCTTGCGCTAGGCTCGGCTGGTTATGTAGCTGGTATCTTTCACTTAACGACACACGCCTTTTTTAAAGCATTATTGTTCCTGGCAGCAGGAAGTGTAATTCATGCAGTCCATACGCAAAACATTAATAAAATGGGCGGTTTACAGAAAAAGATGAAAGTAACCGGTGCACTATTTTTAATAGGCGCACTTGCAATTAGTGGTGTTCCTCTTCTTTCCGGATTTTTTAGTAAAGATGAAATTTTAGCGGCGGCGTGGATGAATGGCAATTACTTTCTATTCGTTTTAGCAGTAATTGCGGCATTTCTAACAGCATTTTATATGTTCCGTCTATATTTTCTTGTCTTTATGGGGGAAACGAAGACGAAGGAAGAGGTGCATGAATCACCTCGCACCATGACGTATCCAATGATTGTCCTTGGTGTTCTTGCGGTAGTGGCCGGTTATATAAATACACCGTGGTTCGGAACGTTTCTTGGGGATTGGCTTACGAAAGATATAGGATTCCAGGTGAAGGAAGTGCATGGACCTGTTTGGATTATGGTTGTTGCGACGCTCGTTTCATTTGCGGGAATTGCCCTCGCATATTTCATATATGGCAAGAAATCTATCTCTAGAGATTGGGCCGGCGGAGAAGGGACGTCTTTTTATAACCTTTTGAAAGAAAAATATTATGTGGATGAACTATACAATGCGACAGTGATTCCTATTACGAAAGGAATCGCTCATGTGCTTCGCTTATTTGAAGTATACGTTGTAGAAGGAATCGCAGTTTTAATTGCTGGACTCGTTAAAGGTATGAGTGGACTAGGATCGCGGCTTCAAAACGGGAATGTACAAGTGTATGGAACTGTAACAGCAGTTTCGCTCGCAGTGCTCCTAATTATTTTGTTATATACGGGAGGGGATTTACGGTGAATGGATTGCTATTAACGTTCTTCATTTTTTCCCCGCTTTTAGGAATTCTCTTGCTTTTATTAACGCCGAAACGAGAATCGCGTACAGTGCAGGCGCTTGGTTTATTCGGAACGGCGCTTCCATTTGGAATTGCTATCGTCCTTGCTTGTACATACGCTTCAGGAAAGAGCTTATCGATATTTGATGAAAAAGTGAAATGGATTAAATTTGGGGATTTCACAGCAGTGGACAAAAGGTGGTTTTCAATTTATTACGAGCTCGGCATTGATGGTTTATCGCTTGTAATGATGGTGCTCACAGCCCTTCTAGCGATGCTTGCAGCTATTGCGGTATTTTCTATTAAAAGAAATTTGAAAGCATTCTACATGCTGTTACTCATGTTAGAAATAGGTATGCTCGGTGTCTTCGCTGCTCAAAATTTAATGTTGTTCTTCATGTTCTTTGAGATTACGTTGCCACCAATGTTTTTATTAATTGGCAAGTGGGGGAAATTGTCGAGTGAAAAGGCTGCATATAGTTATTTAATATATAACGGTATTGGATCAGCTATTTTACTTATCGTTTTCTCGGTTTTATTTGCGAAAACAGGTACAACAAATATTGCGGAGCTTAAAGAAATATTAACGAGTGTAGGTGCTGGGGGAGGAATGGCTGTCTCAAGTAGCGTACAGTTCGGCTTGTTTCTTGCCATAATGATTGCTTTTGCGATTAAACTCCCTGTTTTCCCTTTGCATCGCTGGATGGTCAATGTACACATAGAAGCGCATCCTGCTGTAGTTATGCTTCACGCGGGGGTTTTGCTGAAGATTGGCGCGTACGGTATTGTTCGCTTCGGGAAAGGATTATTCCCAGAATATTTTCGTGATTTTGCAACGCTAATTGCGGTTTTAGGGGTAATTAATTTATTGTATGGGGCCTTTCTAGCACTCATCCAAACGGACTTTAGAAAGGTACTTGCTTACTCTAGTATTTCGCATATGGGCATTGTATTAATGGGGCTGGCGGCGTTAAATGCACCAGGTATACAAGGGGCATTGTTCCAAGTTGTGTCTCACGGTTTAATTGCGGCCTTGCTCTTCTTCTTGCTTGGCATTATTGAAGAGCGTTTCGGGACTTCGGATATTACAGCACTTGGTGGACTCGCAAAAAGTGTTCCAGTGCTTAGTGGTTTCTTCTTAGCGGGCGGTATGGCATCGCTTGGAATGCCAGGGATGTCTGGATTTATTAGCGAATTCCTTGCCTTTCTCGGTTTATTCCAAGGGAAACCTGTTATCGCCGCCGTCGGTGTAATTGGAATTATTTTAACCGCTGTATACGTATTAAGAGCGACACTTCAAGTGATATTTGGTAAGAAAGAATGGGAAGCGAAATTTGATATACACGGATGGGAGTACGTTCCTGTTATAGTGCTTATCGTTTGTATTATTGCAATTGGGGTAATGCCAGAACTACTAGGGGATCCACTTCAAACTACATTGAAAACATTGGGGGTGAAGTAGGATGGATATGAACACGTTACTTAGCTTATCATGGCATCTCATGGTACCAGAATTCATTATTCTCGGGGCAGCCATCCTTCTTTCCATATGTGATTTGTTTTTTAAGCTAAACCATAGGTACGTTGCGATGGGTGCAATTGCCGCTGCCTTGTTAGCGATAGTGTCATTAATGACGCTATATAGCGAACCGGCAGGAGATATTTTAAATGGATCGTTTGTACTAGATGGATTTTCAAAAGGATTTAAAACGTTGTTATTAGGCGGAGCAGCTCTCGTTTTATGTATGGCAATAAGCGATGACAAGAAGGAGCCTATTCAAGATAAAGGAGAATATTATTATTTGTTTTTAATGGCGCTTCTTGGAGCGATGTTCATGGCTTCTAGCGTTGATTTCATCACATTGTTCGTTGGTTTAGAGTTGCTTTCGCTTTCTTCCTATATTTTAGTAGGAATCCGAAAAAGAAACCGCACATCGAATGAGGCTGCAATGAAATATGTCATTAACGGAGGAATTGGAACAGCAATTACACTCTTTGGAATGAGCTATTTATACGGTATTACAGGGTCGACCAACATAGTGGAAATGCAAAAGGTATTTACGCAAGGATTGGCTGGGGGCATTCAGTTATTGTTAGCTCTCGCATTTCTACTTTTGCTCGTTGGACTCTCATTCAAAATTGCAACAGTGCCATTTCATATGTGGGCACCAGATGTGTATGAGGGAGCGGCTACACCTGTCACTGCTTTTCTCGGAACGATTTCTAAAATTGCTGGTTTTCTACTCATTACGCGTTTGTTTCTTATGGTGTTTGCAGGTGTGGCAATCCAAGGAGACGCACAATCTTTGTACGGGCGTATGAGTATATACATTGCGGTACTAGCTAGTATTACGATGATTGTTGGGAACGTAGTAGCATTAAAGCAATACAACGTAAAACGTCTATTTGCCTATTCAGGTATCGCGCATGCTGGGTATTTGCTAGTCCCTCTTGTAGCGCTATCACAGTTTACGATGGATAGTATGTGGTTTTATATGCTTGCATATATGCTTATGAATATAGGAGCATTTGCAATCATCCACGGATTAATCTTACAAAATGATAAGGAAAACATGACGATTTTTACAGGGTTATATAAGCGATCCCCCTTTACAGCTATAGTGATGACGGTCTTTATTTTATCGTTAGCTGGAATACCGGGGACAGCAGGTTTCATCGGAAAAATTAACATTTTTTTAGGGGCACTTCATGTTGAACCTGCTCATTACGTATTAGCTTCTATTATGATGGGGACGACGGTTATTTCATTCATATATTATTTCCGAATATTACAGCAAATGTTTTTCCGCAAGGGAGAGACAGAAGAAAAGCTCCGATTACCGTTAAATATAAAGATTGTCATGAGTCTTTGCGCAATTTCAATTGTAATACTAGGGATTATGCCGATGATTGGTTACAATTTCTTTTATGAACATTTTCCATTAATGAAGGATTTCTTCTTCTTGGGGAACGTGGTACAATAGTGGAAATAAAAGGTGTAGAGTCCGTACTCTACGCTTTTTATTTTGGAGTAACAGCAAATGAAAACGTCTATAGGTATATGTTTTCCGAGAGAAAATTACGATGTAAGATGCTTATTTGCGTTTGAAAAAGTGTGGCTCCTACTTATTTATGGTATCGTTTTTTACATTTTGCGTAAGTAGTAGCCAAGCAAAAAAAGGGGTCGATTTTTTGGCACATCTTTTAGGGCAACAAGCACTGATTGCCATTGTTTCGCATTTATTGTTTATTACCATTACGTGGTGGGCCTTACAAGGTATTCACATTGAGCGCTTAATGAAGTCTGGAAAAGTGATGCAGACGAGAGTATTACTTATCCTAATTACAATTGCAATTGGGACATCTGTAAGTAACTTTTTCCTTGATTATTTAGGCTATTCAAAGAGTTTAACGTATTTAGTAAAGTAAGTGTATAGAACCTCATATCTCCGTTAACAATGGGGATAGGAGGGGATGAAATTGAAGTTTAAAGCCATTCTTATCGTTATCGTAAGTGTTGTTTTATTTTTGGTTGGATATAAAGAGATGAAACCTATAAGCGACGAACAGAAAATGGAGAGCATGATTGCAGCTTTAGAGAAGAACGATGCAAAAGTAGAGCGGTGGTCATGGTTAGCGCGAGAAACGAAAACAATTTCTAATATACATACGTTTCAAAAATTGTTAAACGATGTGAAGGAAGAGGCAAACATCGAAAGTTGGGAATTAGAACAATCTCCAGATGGATATAAGGCTACATCCTATAAAAAATCTTCTTCACATGAAGAACGAATAGTAGTAACTTGGAGTAAGGAAAATACTAAAGAAAACACTTTTATTATTTTTGAAGTGAGCGGGGCGAAATGGGACCCGAAGTACGTTCAGAACATGGATAAAATTTTTAGTGAAAAACCTATAATTTACACTTGTGTTCAAGGTGTACTGAATGATAAGATTGAAGGTGTTTTGCAAAATAAAACCAATCAGGTTTTGAAAGATCTTTCAGCAAGAGCGATCGAACAGATAGAAGAAAGAGCATTTGTATCAGTCTCCGCATATAATAAAAAGTGGAATGACGCTCTTTCAACAAATAGAGAGAAAATAAATGTGCAAATAGCAATACGTTCTACAAACAACAAAGATACAATTGTGGTTGGCACACCGATCATAACTTCTGAGTATTGAGTGAATAGATACTGAAAAAAGGACACGGAGGGGAATAATTTGGAAAAGATCATCGTCCGTGGCGGAAAGCGGTTAAGCGGCACAGTGCGTGTTGAGGGCGCAAAAAATGCTGTATTACCTATAATCGCTGCAGCCCTATTAGCGAGTGACGGAAAGAATGTACTATCTGAAGTACCAGTATTATCTGATGTATACACAATTAACGAGGTATTACGTCATTTAAATGCTGAAGTCGTATTTGAAAATAACCAAGTAACAATCGATTCTTCTAAAGAATTAAACATTGAGGCACCATTTGAGTATGTACGTAAGATGCGTGCATCTGTTCAAGTAATGGGACCATTATTAGCACGTAACGGTCGTGCTCGTATTGCACTTCCTGGTGGATGTGCAATTGGTTCACGTCCAATTGACCAACATTTAAAAGGCTTCGAAGCAATGGGAGCGAAAGTAAAAGTTGGTAACGGATTTGTTGAGGCACACGTAGAGGGCGAACTAAAAGGAGCTAAAATTTATTTAGACTTCCCAAGCGTAGGCGCGACAGAAAACATTATGTCTGCAGCTACATTAGCAAAAGGGACAACAGTCCTTGAAAACGCAGCGAAAGAGCCAGAAATCGTTGACTTAGCTAACTTCTTAAATGCAATGGGAGCGAAAGTACGCGGAGCTGGAACTGGAACGATTCGTATTGAAGGCGTTGAAAAATTATATGGTGCAAACCACCCTATTATTCCTGACCGTATTGAAGCAGGAACATTCATGGTTGCAGCGGCAATTACAGGTGGAGACATCTTAATTGAAAATGCTGTGCCTGAACATTTACGCTCAATTACAGCGAAAATGGAAGAAATGGGTGTTAAAATTATTGAGGAAAATGAAGGTGTACGTGTTATCGGCCCAGATAAGTTAAAAGCGGTTGATATTAAAACTATGCCTCATCCAGGTTTCCCAACAGACATGCAATCACAAATGATGGCATTATTACTACATGCTGATGGAACAAGTATGATTACAGAAACGGTATTCGAAAACCGCTTTATGCACGTTGAAGAATTCCGTCGTATGAATGCTGATATTAAAATCGAAGGTCGTTCTGTAATTATGAACGGTCCAAGTAGCTTGCAAGGAGCTGAAGTTGGCGCAACTGATTTACGTGCTGCAGCAGCATTAATCTTAGCTGGTTTAGTATCAGAAGGTTATACTCGTGTAACAGAGTTAAAACATCTTGACCGTGGTTATGTAGATTTCCATAAGAAATTAGCTGCATTAGGTGCAACTATTGAACGTGTAAACGAAAAAGTAGAAGAAGTGAAAGAACAAGAAGTTTCTGATCTTCACGCTTAATTGAAGTAGTCTCTATGTCTTTTGACATAGGGGCTATTTTTTTTGGGTTATTACTGTTATAGTCAATAAATTCCATACTTATGCACGTCTCAGTGAAAATATTTAGAGAATTTTTGTTTTATTCCACTATTTGCGGTCAGTAAAACCCCACTGATTATAGCTTCACTTTATATCGATACCCCCAAGTATGTTCTAAAAGATCCCGTATTTCCATAAGAATGAAAGGAATCCAACTTTATATTGGGGGAATAGGATGAAATTTTCAAAGCCACTTTTCATTACAGTAGCGCTCTTAATAGCGCTCGTTATCATTGTACCTGCTGCTCTTGTTATTCCGTTTGCGAAAGCAAAAGTAGGGGAAGAAGCAGCTTCTAAAACTCCTCCAGCGATAGAAAGTATACCAGCTCCAGGGAAAGTGGATACAGCGGTTCAAGTTGCTGTATATCGTGATCAGCAGAAGAAGGTAGAAACATTACCTATGGAGGAGTATGTGGCCGGTGTAGTAGCTTCTGAGATGAATGCCAGCTTTGAAATAGAGGCGCTAAAGGCGCAGGCATTAGCAGCAAGAACATTTGTAGTGCAGCGTATGCTAAGCGGTGGTAAGAAAAACAATGCGGATGTGACAGATACAGTGAAAGATCAAGTGTACAAAAGCAAAGAGGAATTGAAGAAACAATGGGGTAATAACTACGAAAATAATTTAAAGAAAATTGAGGAAGCCGTTTCGAAAACCGCAGGACAAGTTTTAACGTATGATGGAAAACCAATTTCAGCATCCTTCTTCTCAACGAGTAACGGACGAACAGAAAATGCAGCTGATTATTGGGGAAATGATTATCCGTACTTGAAAAGCGTAGATAGTCCGTGGGATCAAGCCTCTCCAAAATTTACGAGTGAGCAAAAATTCACAGTAGCTGATTTTCAAAAACGTCTCGGTGTGAAAGTACTAGCGGACGGAAAGGTTGGTAATATTAAAGACCTTACGGAAGGAAAACGAGTAAAGGATGTAGAGTTTCAAGGGAAAACATTAACAGGAAAACAAGTTCGTGAAAAGTTAGACTTACGCTCCTCAGACTTTACGTGGAAACAAGAAGGAGATAACATCACCGTTACAACGAAAGGGTTCGGTCACGGCGTCGGTATGAGCCAGTACGGTGCAAATGGTATGGCAGCGGAAGGTAAGAAATATACAGAGATAGTCGCTCATTACTATAAAGGCATTGAAATAAAGACGATGAATGATTATGAAGGAAAATTGATGGTGAAAAAATAGGCTGTAGGATTGGACGTATAGTGATTTTTCGACATAGTAAAAAAGGAGCTAATTTAAACTAGCTCCTTTTTGTTCTGTTTAAAATATCATAATTTCCCATTATTTGTTTGGTATAATGAACTAAAAAACATTTGGGGGAGACAGAATGGCGTTACTGGAGTTGAGACAGTTAGGGAAGACAAACCAGTTACCAGCAATTGAGCTGGAGGTTGGAAAAGGACAATGTGTTGTTTTGCAGTGCAATAATCATACAGCTAAAGTTTTGCACCGTATTATTATCGGAGAAGAAGAAGCATCTTCGGGAAGTGTGTTATTTGAAGGAGAACAGATTGGAAAGAAGATGTATTCACGTATTGGCTTTTGTTTTCTGAAAGATGAGGCATACGACCGTTTGAAGGTAAAAGAATACTTCAAGTTCTTATTAGGGCTGTATGAATCAAATATGAGTGTAGAAGAAGTGATCCAATATGTCGGACTTCTAGATAAGTTAAACGTTAAAATAGAAAAATTGTCATTTTCAGAGAAACGCCGTCTTCATATGGGGCGTGTTATGATTCATAATCCAGATTTAGTTATTTTGGAAGAGCCGGAGCAAAATGTAGATACAGAGAGTACGATTATTATTCGAAAAGCGATTATGAAAATGAAAGAACAAGGAAAAGCGATCTTTATTACGTCCTCCTTCTTATCGGATGCCCTTTCGCTGACAGAAGATGTATATATATTAAACCAAGACGGTGTGAAAAAGGTAGAAATAGAGCAAGAAGAAGCTGAAGAGATCGATCGAGAAAAAGTAGTTCAAATGATTCCGCAAATGAAGTTAGAAAGAATACCAGCGAAAGTGAATGATAAAATCATTTTACTGGATCCGATGGAGATCCATTTCATTGAAACGCAAAATGGAGTGACACATATTCATGTGCGCGAAGGTGATTTCGTATGCGCATTAACATTAAGTGAACTAGAAGTGAGATTAACAGGATTCGGATTTTTTAGATGTCATCGCTCATACCTCGTTAATTTACAAAGAGTACGAGAAGTTATTACGTGGACACGAAATAGTTTTAGTTTAATTTTGGATGATGAACGGAAAAGCTCCATTCCGCTTTCGAAAGGACGAATGGATGAATTAAAAGGTGTAATTGGGCTATGAAAAACGCTCCAATAAGCTCAAAATAGGATTCATTCACCGGTAAAAATACTCCTTTTACCGGTATTTTACTGCGTAATCCCTTTGTTTTTCATATGATTGAGTCAAGAAAAGTGAAACAAACAAATCGAAACTTGCGAAAGCGAATTTCATCTATAAAAAGAAAAACAAAGGGGATAACGAAATGACATTGGCAATTGAAATGAAAGATGTAATGAAAAGTTTCGATGGAAAAACGGCCCTTCGAAATGTAAATATTGAGGTGAAGCAAGGAGAAATTTTTGGATTCCTCGGACCAAGTGGATCTGGGAAAACGACAACAGTGAAAATTTTAACTTCTCAATTGCTTCATAGTGTTGGAACAGTAAGAGTATTGGGTAAGGATATTACAGGTCCAAGCAGCATCGATTATAAACGAATCGGTATTTTAACAGACAATAGCGGCTTATACGAAAGACTTAGCATTTATGATAACTTACTATTATTTTGTGACTTATACGATTGCAAAAAAGAACGAATTGATGAAGTGTTAGCACAAGTGAACTTATTGGATGATAAAAAAACACAAGTGAAAAAATTATCAAAAGGAATGAAGCAGCGTGTCACACTAGCGAGAGCGATTCTTCATAAACCAGATATCCTCTTCTTAGATGAACCAACATCTGCACTTGATCCTGTAAACGTACAAAACATTCATAAAATCTTAAAAGACTTAAATAAAGAAGGAACAACGATTTTCTTAACGACGCACAACATGGACGAAGCAGAAACGCTTTGTAACCGCATTGCCTTTCTGTGCGGGGGAGAAATTGTAGCACTTGATACACCAGAAAACTTGCGATTAAAATACGCGAAAGATCAAATACAAGTTGTGTTAAAAGATAAACAAAAAGAAACGGTACAAAAAGATGAATTAGGAGCAAAACGCATTTCAGAATGGATGAAAAAAGGCGAATTACTATCTATTCATTCACACGAGCCAACGTTAGGCGATATCTTTATTGAAGTTACTGGGAGGGGACTATAATGACATTTTCAATGAGACGATTTTCAGCTATTTTTCGGAAAGAGGTACAGGATTTTAAAACGAATTCACAAACTTTAATTATGTTGGTAATGCCACTTGTCTTTTCGGTATTATTTAGTCGCTCAGATAATATGAGAGAAGTTGGAGCAAGTACGTTAACCGCGATGGCCTTAGTTATGGTCGGAGGCTTTGTACAGGCAATGCTCATCGCTGAAGAAAAGGAAAAAAATACGCTTCGTGTTCTTATGCTATCACCAGCATCATCTATTGAAGTATTAATTGGTAAAAGTTCATTAACAGGTATGATTACAGTTGCAATCTGTTTTATTAATCTACTTATTTTAGGTAAATTAGAAGGTAATTTTGCATTATTATTACTCATCTTTGTTCTTGGAATGCTAATATTTAACCTCATTGGTACTTGTATTGGATTATTAGCTCAAAATGTGCCGCAAACATCAACAATTGGATTACCAATATTAATGACATTCCTTTTCGGTGATTTAATTGGAATGTTTGTGAAGAATGAAGTCGTTACAAAGATAGTCGATTATTTGCCAACTCGTCATATCGGTCTTGCAGTTAGTAGTGTTATAAAAGGTGAAGGTTTTAGTGCAATTACTAGTAATTTATTGAATATAACTATTTGGTTAGTTGCAGTACTTGTTATTACGCTCTTCATTTATAGAAAGAAACAAATGGACTAAAAACTGAGCTGAAACGCTCAGTTTTTTCCTTTTTCTATCATTTCCTCGGAAATTTTGCAATTCCTATACATATTTTTACAGATTTTGTCGAAAAGTAATTAGTTATAGGTTGTATAGGATGAGTGAATATTGTTCAAAATGATTGCTGAGGTGATGATGGAATGCGAGGAAGAAATAGTAAAAAGTCGCAAAAAGTAGTACATTTATTTCAAAAAAGATGGGTGTTTCCGGCACTATACATTGCTTGTGCAGCGGTAATCTTAATGGTTGCGCTATGGTTCCAGGGAGCTAATCCAAAGAAAGCTCCGAACCAAGATCAAGCAACACCGTATACACAAACGGAAGATCCGGCAGTACCAGTAACAAAATCTTCAGAAGTAGTGAAAATGCCAGCTGCAGTAAATGCAGAAGTAGTAGTACAGAAGAAATTCTATGAAGATGCAGCATCAGAGGCGGAACAAGAAAAAGCACTTGTCTTTTATAACAACACATATTCCCCGAATAAAGGAATTGACATTGCTGCGAAAAACGGAAAAGAATTTGATGTTACAGCTGCTTTAAGTGGTACAGTAACGAAAGCTGAAAAAGATTCACTTCTTGGTTATGTTGTAACAGTAGATAGTGGAAATGGTGTAGCAGCATCTTATCAAAGCTTAGGCAGTGTGAAAGTAGAAAAAGGTGCAAGAGTCGCGCAAGGTGAAGTGTTAGGAAAATCAGGTCTAAATGCAATGAATAAAGATGCAGGTTCTTACGTTCACTTTGAAGTACGTAAAGACAATGTGGCTGTGAACCCTGAGCGTTATTTAAATAAATCAGTAGCAGAAATTAAAGCTGATGCAGGTGCTGCAAAGGCGACAAATGCTTCTGGTAAAAAAGCTGATGACAAATCTCAAAAAGAAGAAAAGTCAACAAGCACGAAACCAGAAGATAAGTCTCAAAAAGAAGAGAAATCAACAAGCGGCTCGACTAGTGATAAAGAGACGAACGGCAAACAAGATGAGAAATCTCAAAAAGAAGAGAAATCGACAAGCGGTTCGACTAGTGATAAAGAGACGAACGGCAAACAAGATGACAAATCTCAAAAAGAAGAAAAATCAACGAATGGTTCTACAGAATCATCTAACGGTTCTTCTTCACAAGAATAATAAAGTGAAAAAATCAGTTCTCATTAGGAGAGCTGATTTTTTTATCCCGCATTAACGGGCAGTAAGACTCCCACCTCAAAATTCAGCTGGAGCAAAGAAGTTAGGTGGGAGATCAACTGCCCGTAAACGCCCGATTGGTTCAACTAATAATCAGTGGGGGATGAACAAAACCCCCACTGATTAAAGTTTCACTTTATTTTCATATAAAAATAATCAATTTCGAGAAAAAAGTTGCAATAACAAGGAAAAATGACGAGATTCTCGAATATATATTACAAAAGGGAGGGGATACTGTGTCATTTTTATCTGTTCTGTCGATTGCTATCATTTTATTGTTTGTTTTATTCGCCTTATATTATTATATTGCCGGTAAGAAAGAAGTCCCCCACCATCAGTTGTTAGAAGAAGAGTATGAAAGAGAAGAGTGACACCTTTTATAAAGAGGTGTCACTTTTTTTCGCCATAATTGTCATTGTTAACGTATTTCTCACAAAAAAACGTAATTTTTCTTAACTTAGTCCGCAAAAATAGTGAACATGTAGCATATATCAGTAGTGCGGGCAATACAATGGTATAAACCAATGCAAAGAGAGTGTTTGAGGTGAGAAATCGTGAATCATTTCATTATAAATCCAAGAATGTTTAACGCTTACAAACAGCACTCACATTTACTTCATAGTCGTATGCAGCGAGTCTCATTTCACACTTCTCACATCCAATTTAGGGAGGCGAGTGGTGTGCACGATTACATCAAAGAGAGAACTATCAAGATTGGCAAGTATATCGTGGAGACAAGAAAGACAGTGCGTGTAATTGCAAAGGAGTTTGGGGTATCAAAGAGTACAGTCCATAAAGATTTAACAGAACGTTTGCCAGAAATTAATCCAGAGCTCGCAAATGAAGTGAAAGAAATTCTTGATTATCATAAGTCTATTCGTCATTTAAGAGGAGGAGAAGCAACAAAGCAGAAGTACCGTAAAGAAGATACAGAAAACCCTGTGCGCCAATAAATCTAAAATAGCAAACATTCCTTGCGAATTCGGTAATATTTTTCAGAAGAATTCTTTTTGCGAATATTACGTTTCTGTTAAATTTATGATAAAATCAGAAATTAGGTGTAAAAGAATTCGGGTATAACCTGATTTTGAATATCGAGGAGGAAATGACGGGAATGTTTGCGCGAGATATCGGAATTGACCTAGGTACGGCTAACGTATTAATTCATGTTAAAGGTAAGGGTATTGTATTAAATGAGCCATCTGTTGTGGCAATTGATCGTAATAGTGGAAAAGTATTAGCAGTAGGTGAAGAAGCAAGAAGTATGGTGGGACGTACACCTGGTAATATTGTGGCAATTCGCCCACTTAAAGATGGTGTAATCGCAGATTTCGAAATTACAGAAGCAATGTTAAAGTATTTCATTAACAAATTGGACGTGAAGAGCTTCTTTTCAAAACCTCGCATTTTAATTTGCTGTCCAACAAATATCACATCTGTAGAGCAAAAAGCAATTCGTGAGGCTGCTGAACGTTCAGGTGGTAAAACAGTATTTTTAGAAGAAGAACCAAAAGTAGCCGCAGTTGGTGCTGGTATGGAAATCTTCCAGCCAAGCGGAAACATGGTTGTTGATATTGGTGGAGGTACAACAGATATTGCCGTACTTTCTATGGGTGATATTGTTACCTCTTCCTCTATCAAAATGGCTGGCGATAAGTTTGATATGGAAATCTTAAACTACGTTAAACGTAAGTATAAGCTATTAATTGGAGAACGTACTTCAGAAAATATTAAAATTAAAATTGGTACAGTATTCCCAGGTGCACGCAGTGAAGAGCTTGAAATTCGTGGACGTGACATGGTAACAGGTTTACCACGTACAATTACAGTATGCTCTGAAGAGATTACAGAAGCACTAAAAGAAGACGCAGCTATCATTGTACAAGCTGCAAAAGGCGTACTAGAGCGCACACCACCAGAACTATCTGCGGACATTATCGACCGCGGTGTTATTCTAACAGGCGGTGGAGCTTTATTACACGGTATCGACATGCTTCTAGCAGAAGAATTAAAGGTACCAGTATTAATCGCTGAAAACCCAATGCAATGTGTTGCTATTGGTACAGGTATTATGTTAGAGAATATTGATAAATTACCACGTCGTGCATTGAAATAAAGTGAGAAAGAGCTAAGGGAAAACCTTAGTTCTTTTTTTTTATTTTTTTAATTCTAATTTTTTACGAAAACGGAAGAATAATAGAGGAAAATAAAGAAATAAGGTGATATATCCGTATATACAGTTAAATTTAATGTTTTCTTATTTGAAAACGTATGTAATATAATGATTCGGAATACGACATTAAGGCAAAAAATGTTCAAATACATATTGCCTTTCCCTAATTTGGGCATACACTCTTTTCTACCTCCGTGTCAGTTGCTGAGAAGTGCAACTATTTTAATGGAATAGAGTGTATGCATTTTTTTATAATTGGAAGTAAAGTAGTACTTTATAATGACAAATAATAAACAAAATGGGATAATAACAATATGTCCAAGTGGTAAGACCAATATTGTAAAAGGGGCGATTGTTACATGCTAAATATAGAACAAATTAAAGAAATCATTCCACACCGCTATCCGTTTTTACTTGTCGATAAAATATTAGAAGTGGATGAGGGGAAAAGAGCGGTTGGAATTAAAAATGTATCTGCAAACGAGGAGTTCTTTAATGGACACTTCCCAGATTATGCCGTTATGCCTGGTGTACTTATTGTAGAAGCATTAGCACAAGTTGGGGCAGTTGCTGTATTAAAGAAAGAAGAAAACCGCGGGAGACTTGCTTTCTTCGCAGGCATCGACAACTGTCGCTTCAAAAAACAAGTACGCCCAGGTGATCAACTTCGTTTAGAAGTAGAAATGACGCGTGTACGTGGCCCAATTGGAAAAGGAAAAGCGATCGCAACAGTAGATGGTGAAGTTGCGTGTGAAGCTGAAATTACATTTGCAATTGGTGATAAGAAAGAATAGATAGTAATTAAAAAAATCCTTCTGTAATATGCAGAAGGATTTTTTTAATTACTATATTTTTTGTTTGAAATATTAAAATGCAGAGTAATCAGAATTTTATTTGTAAATGAATGGGAGTTTGTATATAATGACGCTATAAATATCTTGAAATCAAGATGAATGATAGCGTGATAAAGATAGAGATGCCGTTGTCACATTATGGAGGTTATAAGATAGGACAAAGGTTATTATGATTCGTTATGATGAACTGTAGAGGAAAGTAATGGGGAAATTTAACGGTAGAAGTAAATGAAAAATAGGCGTAGCATATCGAGCATAAAAGAGAAAAAGGGAAAAAGGTCGCATTTTGAAAAAGGAGACTAGAACATGTTCGGAAGAAAGAAAAGAAAACCATTACGACAATTAATTACACATAAAGAGCCTAAATCACGTATTACAGAACAATACCGTAACATTCGTACGAACATTGAATTTACATCTGTAGATAACCATATTCGTTCTATCATTGTAACTTCGGCTGATCCTGGAGATGGGAAAACAACGACTATTTCTAATCTAGCAGTTGTTTTTGGTCAACAAGGAAAGAAGGTATTGTTGATTGGGGCTGACTTACGTAAGCCGACATTACAAAACTTATTTGCGGTTCACAATCCAAATGGTTTAACAAATTTATTATCAGGACAGGCTTCGTTTATGCAATGTATTCAAAAAACAGATATAGATAATGTATATGTCATGCCAGCAGGCCCAATCCCGCCAAACCCTGCAGAACTACTAGGATACCGTAAAATGGACGAAATGCTTTTAGAGGCATATAAGATGTTCGACGTCATTCTAATCGATACGCCTCCTGTGCTGGCGGTTACAGACGCGCAAATACTTGCGAATAAATGTGATGGAATCGTACTCGTTGTACGCAGTGAAAAGACAGAAAAAGATAAAATCGTAAAAGCGAAACAAATATTAGATAAAGCATCTGGCAAAATACTCGGTGTCGTTTTAAACGATAAAAAGGAAGAAAAAGAGCAGTATGGTTATTACTAAAATATAAAAAGCCAACAAAATTTTTGTTGGCTTTTTATTGTTTTCTGAAAATTCTTTATCAAGTTACACAGCATGAAAAACATGATAAAATAAAAATTTTGGGAAATGATTGGAATGTGTTGTCATATTTAAGATTATTTTGTAAGATTAAACTTGTTTCTTGTGAACAAATATAGAACTGAATTATTAAAAATAAAAAATGTAAGATTTATATGTTATAATTTTTCCTATGTGTAAATTTTAGAAAGTTGGAGGAACTTATGGAAGAAACAATTAGTTTGAAAGATTTATTTCATATTTTAAAAAAACGTTTAGCAATGATCCTCGTAATCGCCTTTGGTGCAGCTATTGTAAGTGCTATCATTAGCTTCTTCTTCATGACACCAATCTACCAATCTTCAACGCAAATTCTTGTGAATCAGAAGAAACAAGAAGGTGCAATGATTCAAGCTGGTGAAGTTCAAACAAATATTCAATTAACGAATACATATAAGGTCATTATTAAAAGTCCAGTAATCTTAGATCAAGTGAATGAAAAATTAAATTTAAATACGACAGCACAAGATTTAACTGGAAAGATTAATGTTGCAAATGAAAAAGATTCACAGGTTATTTCTGTTACGGCTGAGGACAAAGATCCGAAACTAGCTCGTGATATTGCTAACACAACTGCAGAAGTATTTAAAGGTGAAATTGCGAAAATTATGAGCGTTGATAGCGTAACTGTACTTTCAAAAGCAGAAGTTGCAGAAAATCTATCTCCGATTAAACCACGTCCGATGTTAAATGTAGTAATGGTTTTCGTTGTGGGTTTAATGGCTTCAGTTGGTCTTGCATTCCTACTAGAATACTTAGATAACACAGTGAAAAAGGAAGAAGATGTAGAAAACTTACTTGGCTTACCAGTGTTAGGTATTGTCGCTCGTATGGATGAAGAAACAATGAATGTGAAATCACACGCTCCATCATCAAGAAAAGTGAGGGGACAAACAATTGGCTCTTAATTTATTTAAAAAGAAAAAAAATCATCGTCAACGTCGTCAATTAATTGCTCATCAACAACCGAAATCACCAATTTCAGAACAATATCGTAATATTCGAACGAATATTGAGTTTGCGTCTGTTGATAAAAATATACATTCATTAATGATAACATCTGCGAATCCAAGTGAAGGAAAAACGACAACGACAGCGAATATGGCGGTTGTGTTTGCTCAACAAGGAAAGAAAGTATTATTAATTGATGCAGATATGCGTAAACCAGCGATGCATCAAATGTTCCAAGTAGACAATATTGTCGGATTAACGAATGTATTAACACATAGTGAACGTTTAGAGAAATGTGTACAAACGACAGCAGTTGATAATTTACACTTTTTAGCGTGTGGTCCAATCCCGCCAAACCCAGCGGAATTATTAGGTTCGAAATCAATGAAAGAACTTCTTGCTCAAGCGTATAGTATGTATGACTTAGTTATTTTCGATTTACCGCCAATTTTAGCTGTTACAGACGCGCAAATTATGGCAAACGTATGTGATGCGTCTATTCTTGTTGTTCGTAGTGAATCGACAGAAAAAGAAGCAGCGGTAAAAGCAAAAGGATTATTAGAATCAGCAAAAGGTAAATTGTTAGGCGTTGTTCTAAACGATCGTGAACGTGAACAAGGCTTATATTATTACTACGGTGCAAACTAATTCAAAAGTGAGATATGGTAGAAACATATCTCCTTTTTTCCTTTGAATATGAGATAACTCGTATTCAAGGGAAAAAAGATTTTTTATATGAGAGAGGGAGGATGAAACAAATGATTGATTTACATTGTCACATTTTACCTGGCATCGATGACGGTGCACAAACAGTAACAGATAGTCTGGCCATGGCACAAAAGGCTGTCCAAGAAGGAATACATACAATCGTCGCAACACCACACCATCAAAATGGAAAATATACAAATGAACGTACTTCAATTATTCATCAAGTAAAACAACTAAATGATGAGCTACAACAACATGAAATTCCACTAAAAATTTTACCGGGGCAAGAGGTCAGGTTATATGGTGATTTATTAGAAGACTATGAAGCTGGTAAAATCGTTACCTTAAATGAAACGAATAAATACATATTAATTGAATTTCCATCTAATCATGTACCTCGCTATGCAGAACAACTATTATATGAACTACGTGTTAAAGGAATGATTCCAATTATCGTCCATCCAGAGCGTAATGCCGAGTTAATCGAGCGGCCAGATAAGTTATACAATCTTGTAAGTAAAGGTGCATTAACACAAGTAACGGCAGGAAGTTTACTAGGAAAATTCGGCAAAAAGATAAAAAAATTCTCACTACAACTCGTTGAACATAATTTAACTCATATGATCGCATCAGATGCACATAACACAACAACAAGAGGATTTCATTTAGCAGAAAGCTATGAATTAATCGGAAAAGAATTTGGAATGAACGTTATGAGTGATTTAAAAGAAAATCCGTATTTATTAATTAGCGGAAAAGCAATTTATAAAGAAGATCCAGAACAAATTCGTCGTAAAAAATTGTTCGGTATTTTTTAATTGAAGAGCTTTGGTGATGTCTCCTAACCGTTATCAATGGGGGCACTCGGTCGTGCTGTGGGTAGAAATTTTTATTTCGAACCTACCTTAGACGCTTGTCGTCGGGAGTATGACGTGAGGATGGGTTAGATGCCCATAAATTTATTTCTATTAGAAACTCTACCTATGGAGTTATAACTATGACTCTATAGGTAGGGTTTTTGTTATTGTTACATGCAGATAAAACAATATTTGTTAGGGGGACAAAATTTGAAAAAAGTAAGAAAAGCAATTATCCCAGCTGCTGGTCTAGGTACAAGGTTTTTACCAGCGACGAAGGCGATGCCGAAAGAAATGTTACCAATCGTCGATAAACCGACAATTCAATACATAGTAGAAGAAGCGATAGAATCAGGAATTGAAGATATTATTATTGTTACTGGAAAAGGAAAACGTGCAATTGAAGATCATTTTGATCACTCTTTCGAGCTAGAACAAAGCCTATTTGAAAAAGGAAAGCATGAAGTACTGGAAAAAGTGCAAGCTTCTTCAAAAATTAACATTCACTACATAAGACAAAAAGAACCAAAAGGTTTAGGTCATGCGGTATGGTGTGCGCGTAAATTTATTGGAAATGAGCCGTTTGCAGTGTTATTAGGTGATGACATTGTACAAGCAGAAACACCGTGTTTACGTCAATTGATGGACCAGTATGAAGGTACACAGTCTTCAGTTATTGGTGTACAAACGGTGCCAGAAAATGAGACACATCGTTACGGTATCATTGATCCAGTTGAACAAAACGACCGTCGTTATCAAGTGCGTCAATTTGTTGAAAAACCAGCAGAAGATACAGCACCATCTAATTTAGCGATTATGGGGCGTTACGTATTAACGCCAGAAATTTTTATGTTCCTTGAAGATCAGCAAACAGGTGCTGGTGGAGAGATTCAATTAACTGATGCGATTCAACGTTTAAATGAGATTCAACGTGTATTTGCTTATGACTTTGAAGGAACTCGTTATGATGTTGGTGAGAAGTTTGGGTTTATTAAGACGACGATTGAGATGGCACTTCAAAATGAAGAATTGAAAGTAGATTTAATGAAATATATGAAAGAACTTGTAAAGAAAGAAAATGTACATGTATAAAAGTGAGGTGAGAGAGCATTGACCTTGGTAAAAGTATCAAGCGGAGATCTGGAAAAGGAAAATAATATAGAACTGGACTGGGAAAAAGTAAATGCACGTAAAGGATATTTAGTAGCTAAACGCTGTATTGATTTTATTGGAGCGTTATGTGGACTGATTTTATTATCTCCTGTTTTTTTGATTGTAGCAGTGTTAATTAAATATCAAGATCCGAAAGGGCCTATGCTGTTTAAACAAATTCGTATTGGAAGAGATGGAAAAGAGTTTTATATGTACAAGTTTCGCTCAATGGTTATAGACGCGGAAGAGAAATTAAAGGACTTATTAAAACATAACGAAGTGTCGGGTGCAATGTTTAAAATGAAAGAGGATCCACGAGTTACAAGAATTGGGAAATTTATTAGAAAAACAAGTATTGATGAATTGCCACAGCTATTAAATGTATTAAAAGGTGAAATGAGTCTAGTTGGACCACGTCCACCACTTCCAAGGGAAGTAAAGGAATATACAGCGTATGATAAGCAGCGTTTACTTGTTACTCCAGGATGTGCGGGGCTTTGGCAAGTAACGGAGAGAAATAGTGTTGGATTCAAAGAAATGGTTGAACTAGATTTAGAATATATAAACAAACGAAGCGTACTCTATGATTTGAAAATCATTTTTAAAACGATTCAAATTATGATTAAGTCTAATGGTGCATCTTAGTAGCTAATTCATAGGAAAGAGGTTAAAAAAATGGATAAAAAGATTTGTGTAATGGGATTAGGTTATATTGGTCTACCTACTGCTAGTTTACTAGCAACAAAAGGGTTTCAAGTACATGGTGTTGATGTAAATGAAAGTGCAGTCGAAATGATTAATAGTGGTAAGGTACATATTTATGAACCAGATTTAGACATTTTAGTTAAAGCGGCGGTACAAAGTGGGAAATTAAAGGCTTCATTACAGCCTGAAGCAGCTGATATTTTCATTTTGGCAGTGCCAACGCCATTTAAGGATGGCCATAAGCCAGATTTAACATATGTAGAAGCCGCTGCAAAAACAATCGCCCCAGTTATAAAAAATGGGGATATCGTTATCCTTGAATCAACGAGCCCAATTGGTACAACTGAAAAAGTTGCGGAATGGATTTTGGAAGAACGACCAGATTTAACAACCTCTGAAGAAATGCATAGTGACAAAGGAAGAGTCTATGTAGCTCATTGTCCGGAACGTGTATTACCAGGGCAAATTTTAAAGGAATTAGTAGAAAATGATCGTATTATTGGTGGATTAGATAAGGAGTCTACAAAACGTACAGTAGAATTTTATAAGCGATTTGTAAAAGGACATATTTTAGATACAAATGCAAGAACAGCAGAAATGGCAAAACTAACGGAGAATTCATTCCGTGATGTAAATATCGCTTTTGCAAACGAACTATCATTAATATGTGATAAGTTAAATATTAATGTTTGGGAATTAATTCGTTTAGCAAATCGTCACCCTCGTGTGAATATTTTACAGCCTGGCCCAGGTGTAGGGGGGCATTGTATCGCGGTAGATCCATGGTTTATTGTGGATGCGGCACCTGAGGAAGCTAAACTTATACATACTGCGAGAAATGTAAATGATTATAAACCGATGTATGTGGTTGAAAAAGTCAAAGAAAAAGCAAATCGATTTAAAAATCCAGTAATTGCTTGTTTAGGATTAGCGTTTAAAGCGAATATTGATGATTTACGTGAAAGTCCAGCGTTAGAAATTGTGAAGAAATTAGCGGGCTTAAATGTTGGTGAAGTGATTGCGGTTGAACCACACGTAAATGAATTGCCGGACTCCTTAAAAGATGAGAAGATTACACTTCTTTCAGTTGAGGATGCTATGGCGAAGTCAGATATTATTTTAGTATTAGTGGATCATGAAATTTTTGGTTCGATTGATTTTGATCAACTAAAGGAAAAAGTTGTAATTGATACAAAAGGATTTATTAAATAATTTATTAACTATTTTGGAGGCATGAATGTCAAGATTCCTACAAAGAGTACGCAAGTTAAGAAGAAAACCAGCTCATATAATCGCTCACAAGATAGCTCGTAAATCATATGATGCTATATATTATAGGGGACGTAAAATAGTTGTTGCGAAGAATTTAATAGATGTGAAACAAGAAGCTTTTAAAAATTTCCAACCACTATGTAATTTTCTATTTGAAACAAAGAATAAATTAAATTACATTAGTAATTTAAAAAAATTGGACGGAGAAGCAGAACTTATTAGAGATGCTGAAAAAATATGTGATCATATCTTTAATTTATTAGGCTCTGGTGATGTCCAATTAGGTGAAAATATATTATGGAACAAGGACTTTAAAACAGGATTTATTTGGGATAATCAGTTTTATAAAGAAATTAAAATAATCGACTTGCAGAATAAAGCCGATGTTAAGGTACCATGGGAATTATCAAGATTCCAGCATGTTTTTACATTAGGGAAAGCATATTGGGTAACGGAAGACGAAAAATATGCACTTGAGTTTAAAGAACAGATAATAGATTGGATAGAGAAGAATCCTGCCGAAATGTCTGTGAATTGGACATGTACAATGGATGTAGCAATTAGGGCTGTAAACTGGATAGTTGGTTATTATCTTTTTAAAGATTCTCGGGAAATAGATAAGGATTTTTGGGAACTTTTTAATAAGAGCTTATATATGCATGGAAAGTTCATTTATAAAAATTTAGAGAATAAAGGTGAACATACTGGTAATCATTATTTATCTAATATAGTAGGGTTAGTCTGGTTAGGGCTATATTTCAAGCAGTTTAGTCTTTCCTCAGTCTTTAATAGCAATACTCCTGAGAAATGGCTGACCTATGGAGTGGCGGAACTGGAAAAAGAGATGTTTGTACAAGTAAATGAAGATGGGACAAATTATGAAGCCTCTACCTCATACCATAGATTGGTTACTGAATTATTTTTAATTACAACTATATTATGTAATGAGAATAGCATTGTTTTTTCTAAAAAGTATATTAAGCGTTTAGAAAAAATGTGTGATTTCTTAATGTATTTGAATCAACCTAATGGAAAAAGTCCGTTAATTGGGGATGCGGATGATGGAAGGCTTATTATTTTTTCTAATTATGGTACTTGGAATAAGAATGATTTTCGACATTTACTAGCAATTGCGGGTGAATTCTTCAATAGAAATGATTTTCGATATTTTGGTATAAGCTATAGGGAAGATGCTTTATGGTGTATGGGAAGCTGGAGCGATATCGAACAGCAGTTTTTATTAGAGTCCAAAGCATTTAATAATGGTGGATATTACATTTTACGGAACGAGGCTATATATTGTTGTATCCGATGCGGGGAATTGTCATTTAGAGGACAAGGAGCACATAGCCATAATGATCAGCTGAGTTTTACTTTAAGCGTTGCGGGCGAAGATATTTTTATTGATTCAGGCACATTTACGTATACAGCTGATTATAAAATGCGAAATTTATTTAGAAGCACGGGTGTGCATAATACGCTGGAAATCCCACCGTATG
Source organism: Bacillus sp. FSL E2-8887 (assembly GCF_038007205.1). Classification (NCBI taxonomy): domain Bacteria; kingdom Bacillati; phylum Bacillota; class Bacilli; order Caryophanales; family Bacillaceae; genus Bacillus; species Bacillus sp. FSL E2-8887. The sequence goes on along the minus strand of NZ_JBBOWS010000001.1, from coordinate 4,847,790 downwards.
AACAAAATGACTTCGAGAAATATCATTTGTTCGAGATGGCAGAACAAAGTTTTTCAAAGGGCACTTATGTTAACGATAGTAAATTTATAGGTCAGCATAGAGGATATTTAAAAAAATGTGGAGTAATTCATGAGAGATCTATATATATAGAAAGAAATAGAGTGAATATCAAAGATAATATAATAGGTGAAAAAAAAATTGACCTGTGTAACTTTAATTTTATTCTAGATCCTGAAGTTAAGGTCAGGTTTGAAGAAAATGAGGTACATATTTCAAAAAATCATGTTAATGGTGTCTTACAAGTAAGTAAAAATATGAAAATAGATCAGGAAACTATTTTTGTCTCTGATGGTTATGGGAGGAAAAAGGAAAGTATAAAGTTAATAGTGAAAACTTCGGCCTCCTACCTAGAGACATCTATAGTATTTAAAAATTATAAGGATGATTAGTTTGAAGAATACTATAAAAAAATTACCGTATCCATTTAAATTACCGCTATTATATATGGCTGCATTAATTCCTCAAAAATTGAGAGAAAGTAAAGAGTATAAAGAGTACGTAAGATTCTTAGAACTTTCTTCTTCATGGGATGCTACAAAAATAGCCGAATTTCAAAATACACAATTACAGCTATTAATTAAGCATGCTTATGAAAATGTTCCTTTTTATACTCAAATGTTTAATCAATATGGGATAGGTGTAAAGGATATTAGGGATGTCAGTGATTTGAGGAAAATCCCTATTATAGATAAGTCCGTGGTTAAAGAAAATAGAGAAAAATTTATAGCTAAAAATATTGATATGAGTAAACTTAGGGCTATTAATACAGGAGGTACGACCTCTAGTCCAATGCATTTCTTCAATACAGATACTACAAATAATAGGGAAGCTGCCTTTTTTAATCGTATATGGAAGAGGTATGGTTATGAAGGGCAATTATGCTTAGTGTTAAGAGGAGATGCAAATGATAGCGAACAATTATATAAATATAGTCCTTATAATAAAGTAATATCTATAAATACTAGAAATTTGGATGAAGAAAAAATGAAGGGGATATTAAATGTTATTTCAAAATATGAACCTTCTTTTATACAAGCATATCCTTCGTTGATTTATCTATTATCAAAATATATTAATGGAAATGGATTATCTGGAAAAATAGGGGTATTTAAAGCTATCTTTTGTTCCTCAGAAAAAATGTATGATTTTCAAAGGGAAGAAATAAAAAAGGCCTTTAATACTCAAGTGATTGACTATTATGGACATAATGAGCGTCTAGCTTTAATGGAATATTGCCCAGAATGTAACAGGTATCATGTTTTACCTGAATATGGTATTGTTGAATTTTTGGATAACAATGGTTCCTTAGTCAATCAAGAAAATCAAATGGCCGAAATTGTGGGGACAGGTTTTAATAACTATGCTTTTCCACTTATTCGTTATAAAACATCAGATATGGCAACAATATCTGGAGAAGATTTTCAATGTAAATGTGGTAAACCATATATCAGCGTAAAAGAAATTGATGGACGATCTGGGGACTTTTTAGTGACCGAGGATGGGAAACATTATTCACCAACTATGTTGGAGTTTGCTATTCGTCATATTGAAAATTTTAAAGATTTGCAGTTAGTACAAAAAAGTTATGATCATTTGGAAGTACTTATTGTACCAAATCAATATTATAAAGAAGATGAGGGAAGTCGTTTTAGTAATGAACTTCAAAAAAGAATAGATACTCATATTAATATTGAAATAAAAACAGTGAACCATATAGATAGACCGTTAAATCAAAAACATAGATTTATTATCTCTAATATAAAGTGAGGGGCTAAACAGTGAAAAAAACAATTGGATTTCCTATAAGTGACAAGAAAAATGAAAAAAGAAGAGCTTTAGTACCTGAAGATATAGTAAACATTAGTAATAAAGATATGATATATGTTGAAAAGGGATACGGTGAGATTTTAGGAATTACAGATCAACAGTATAGTGATATGGGAGTTAATGTAGTTGAAAGAGATATTGTTATGTCTAGAGATGTTATATGTGATCCTAAAGCTGGTGATGCTGGATATCTGGACGATTTAAAGGAAGGACAACTTATTTTTGGTTGGATACATGCAGTTCAAAATAAGGACATAACAGATCAGTTTATAGATAATAAACTAACTGCAATTGCTTGGGAAGATATGTTTGAAAGTGGGAGACACGTTTTTTGGCGAAATAATGAGATTGCTGGAGAAGCTGCAATTTTACATGCTTATAATTTATATGGGAAATTACCATACGAGACAAAGGTTGCTATTTTAGGGCGTGGAAATATAGGAAGAGGTGCATATAAAACATTAGTTGCTCTTGGGGCCGATGTTGTAATGTATGATAGAAGAACAGAAAAGTTATTTCAAAAAGAACTTGAAAAATATGATGTGCTAGTGAATGCGATCCTTTGGGATGTTGATCGCACAGATCATATTATTTATAAAGAAGATTTAAAACATATGAAAAAGGGAGCAATGATTATTGATATTAGTTGCGATGCACATAAAGCTGTAGAGACAAGTGTTCCAACTAGTATAAGTAATCCTGTCTATGAAATTGATGGAGTTTTACATTATGTAGTAGATCATACTCCAGCTATGTTTTATAAAACTGTTTCTAGATCTTTAAGTTTAGAGATTTGTAAATATATAGATTTTATTGTTGAAGATATAGAAAATGAGGTATTATTAGGAGCTTTAATTATAGACAAAGGAATAATTAGAGATAAACGCATAGTAGATTTTCAAAATCGCTGTTTAGAAACAGTGTAGAGAAATAACTAGCTCTTAAAAAGAACTAAAAGGAGAGCTTATATAATGAAAATTAATATAATTGGTACAGTCCCACCCCCTATAGGTGGGATTTCTGTTCATATAAAAAGGACAAAAAAGTTTTTAGATGAACGAAAAATAGAAAGTGTAGTATACAATGAAGCAAATTGGGGAAGAGAAGAAGATGATATTTATCCTATAAAAAATTATAAATTTTTTATGTGTAGACTTCCCTTTTTAAAAGCTGATGTGTTCCACTTTCATTCCATAAATATAAAAATTCGTATTCTTTTAGGAGTGTATAATTTTTTTGGAAAAAAAATTATATTAACAGTACATGGAGAAAGTCTAACTGATCAATTGAAAAGTTCTAGTTGTATTACTAGGTATTTATTATTAAAAAGTCTAAATAAACTTGAAAGAATTGTTTGTGTAAACAATTCAATTACAAATAACCTAATTCAATTTGGAGTAGAACATCAAAAAGTGATTACAGTTCCAGGGTATATCCATCCGCAAGAGGATAAGGAAGATATCCTTAGTATACCAGAAACAGTTTGGGGTTTCATAAAAAGAACGCCTTTCCTTATTAGTGCAAACGGATGTGTACGTTTTTATAAAAATGAGGATTTGTACGGAATTGATATGCTTATTGAATTAATGAAGAAATTAAAAGATAACAGAATAGAAACGAGCTTACTATTTGCTGTTTTAGATAAAGATAGTCAGACAGAACTTGAAAAAACGTATTATCAAGAGTTAAAAGAAAGAATAATAAGATATAAATTGGAAAATCACATTATGTTTTATGAGGTAGAAAATACAGAATTTTATCCTATTCTCCAAAAAACAAATCTGTTTATAAGGCCTACTAATACTGATGGTTTGGGAGTATCAATTACAGAAGCAATTCATTATAGAGTACCTTCTATAGCAAGCAAAGTCTGTGAAAGACCAACAGGTACGATATTGTTTGAATCCCGGAACGTAGATGATTTATTTGAGAAAGTAATTAAGGTTATTCAAAATTATAATGAGTATGTTGATGAGATAAGTGTGATAAATAATCAAGATTATGCAGAAAACTTGCTCAGTATTTATAGAGAGGTAAGCTCTAAGTAAAAAAATTAAATTAGTAAGGTTTGGAGGATAAAATGTATCAGATTAATGTATGTAGCTCATTAGAAGATGTACAAAATAAAAAAAACGAGTGGTTGAACTTTGAAAAAAAAATAAACAATCAAAATATAACCACTTCGTATTATTGGATAGAAAGCTTTCTAAAAGTATTTTTTCCAAGAGAAGATAATCAATTTGGTTATAAAAAAAAGATCATTGTAATCTTTCTGTATAAAGAAGGAGAGTTAATTGCAATAGCTCCATTAATACAAGTAGTGCATAAAAAATATGGAATTAAATTAAAAATGATAGAATTTATAGGCCAACAATGGGGTGGGACCTTTATTGATATTATTGGTAGAGGTTTAAGCGAAGAGGACGTAGATCATATCATAAGATATGTTTATGGTAATTATAAATTTGATTTATTACAACTTAAATATATCAGAAAATCTACTGAGAATTTTGATTTGAATAGTAAAGATGCAGAAGTTTTATCAGGATGCCCATATCTAGTAATTGAGGATTTCAATGAGTTCGATGAATACAAAAATCAGATATATTCAAAAAAATTAAAGCAAAATATTAGAACAGCATTTAATAAAATGAAGAAAAAAGGATTAATTTATGATTCAGTAATTGAAAGAATAAATAATCAAAACTTTGAAGAAATTGTAAGGATTTCCCGCTCAAAACTTGAGGATGGTAAAGGTAGTATTTATTTAGATGAAGATAAGAAGAAATTTGTAAAAACAATTATTGATAGTTTACCAAGCGAGGTTATATTTGGAAGGGTTAATAATGATTGTGTTGCTTACAGACTGAATTTATTTTTTAATGATATAAAATTTTGCTTTGACGCAGCCTATGATAGGGAATTTAGAAATCTAGAATTAGGCACTCTATCAGTAGAAGAAAGTATTAAGGATAGTTTTAAGAAGAATATTAAATTACATTCGGAGGGTGCGGGAACAGATTTTTATAAGTTGAAATTTATGAAAGAAGTAGAGCAGATCTATACATACACCAAAAAGGGAAATACTTTATTAAGCTTTATACATTATAAGAGGCATTTAATTAAAGTAAGAAAAAATAATGACTAGATAGAATAATGATGTGATTCTAAGAAAATAATGAAAGGTAATAGATGATGAGCTTAGTAAATAAAATTAGAAATCGGAGTATCAAAATTATAATTAAAAAAATTAAAACAAAATTTCTCACGGTTTCCAATGGATATATATTAAACTTGAATAATTATAATATGGTTTCTTATGAGGAAAAATACAATTGTTATGCATTAATTCCAATGCAAATGTATCATTTGAAAACAATGATTGAGTTATATGGTAACCAAATAGGTAGTTACAAGTACGATATTCTAAAAAAGAGAATTGCGGAACAGAATAAACATATACCGTATGTAGTAGTAGACAAAGAAGGGGATTTATATGGTTATTTCCACCTCTCCATTGGAGATACGCGAGATGGCACTATAAATATTGATGTCCAAGTTAGTAAAAATACAGTGTATTTATTTGATGATTACACATTTTTGGGGAAACGTGGTAAAGGTGTACATAAATTTTCGGTTTACTCGCGTTTGGAGTTGGCTAAGAAACTAGGATATTCAAAAGCTATTGTAAACATATTAAAAGGAAATTTGTATTCTGAAAAAAGCTATCAGGGATTAGGCTTTATAAAAAATTTAGTTTATTATTATGTTCACATTTTAAACTTTAAAAAAACTTTTACGCGTGTGGTTAAGAAATAATTTTAAGTTAAGGAATAGTGGTAAGTATGAGTTTAAATAGTAATAAGTTGATATCTAGTGGAGCTGTATATTTTATATTTTCAATTCTAACACAACTAATAAATATGTTACTCATCCCTTTATATACTAGTAATTTATCACAAAATGATTATGGGAAATATGAATTATTAAATACCATACAACAATTATTAGGCCTTGCTATTACGATTGGAGTATATTCGGGATTAAAAAGATTTTTTTATGATGTAGAAAATAAAATAGCATTGAAAAATACAGCGTTAAATTTTTCAGTATTATGGGGGATTGTTGTTTTTTCATTTGTATATTTTATTAGTCCGTTAATAAGTGACTATGTTTTTAGTGGTGATAATGAGGTCACTCTTTATATTAGAGTTATAGTAATAACTTCTTTATTGACATGTTTGATTGCTATATATACTAGTTATTATGAAATGGAATTTAAAGCTTTTAGGGTAGCCATAGTACAATTAAGTATCTTAGTTTTAACATTTTTATTAGCCACATATTATATTTTGATTTTAGGCAATGGAATTATAGGTATATTAAAGGCTACTTTAATTTCGAATCTATTAGTTTTTATTGTATTGTTTATATTAGACTTTAAAAATTATAAAATTGCTATTCATGTACCATATCTCAAAAACATACTGTATTATGGTGGAGGTTTATTGTTAGGACAAATTTCTGCATGGATATTAAATTTGATAGATCGCTTTTTTATTAAAGAATTAATCAATTATTCAGCAGTTGCGGTGTATTCAATATCTTCAAAAATTGGAATGTTAATAAATCCAGTTTTTATCACGCCATTTGCGCAAGTATTTACAGCTTATAAATTTAAAGTTTATAAAGAAGAAGGCGGTCAACAAAAAATCCAAAATATGTTTCGAATCTACAATATTGTAGGTTGTTTTTGTATTTTCGGCTTGGCTATATTTGGTAAGATAATGATCAGTATTTTAGCTACAAATGAATATTTAGAGGCGTATAAGATTATTCCATTAATTGCTGTTTCCCATTTTATATGGGGAATTGGACAATTTTATTCTTTAGGTTTACATGTAGCAAATAAAATGATGTTAAATTCCCTAATTGTTGTAATTAGTGCTCTTATAAATATAGTTCTAAATATATTACTGATTCCTCATCTTGGGATAAATGGTGCAGCTTTAGCTACAATTGTATCTTATATAGTAGCTAATATTCTTTATTATTATTTTAGTGAAAAATACTATAGTTTAGGACTAGGTTTACTATATCCATATAAATATTTTACCGTTTTTGTTTTATTATATGGGGTATATTGGATGTTAATTTCTCCAATTCAAAATTTGTACATTGAATTTATTTGTAATGTATTTCTATGTATAGTATATGTTTTATTATTGATTGTTTTCAAGTTTACTAATATTCAAGAAATTAGGGGCTTTCTGTTATCAATTGTAAAAAAGAAATAGACAACACTCAAAAGTATTTAATTTTTTGAGCTAATGCATAATAAAGATTAAATGAAAAGTAATTTAAAGTAGTAAGTATTTTAATAGGGAGAAGATATGATGAATATTGAAATATGTAAGTGGTTTAATAATTCAGATTCTCCAGTTATGTTTATGATAGACGATTTAGCAAACGTTTGGGTAGATACAACTAAAAGCGGGGAATTAGAATTAGGTGAAGATTGGGGTTATTGGAAAAATGAAGAAAAATCATCTTTTCGATATTTAAACGAAGTTATTTTGAAGGAGTTTCCAGAGGTTAAAGCTACATTCTTTGTGCCAGTAGGTGTTAGAGTGGGAATGATAAAAGAACCAGTAGCGCCCTCAATATCAAAAAAGATTAATCATGATGAAGCGACGAAAAATTTTTTTAGAGACATTCATCAAAATCCTAGATTTGAAATTGCATATCACGGAACTACTCATGGTAAAGTGGGAGAAACAAATTTGGATTTCAAACAAGAATGGGAACTTTTTTCGAGTGTAGAAAAAGCTGTGGATGTTGTTGAGGACGGAAAAAGAATCTACAAAGATGCAATAGGTGTTAATCCTTTGGGTGGAAAATATTGTGGTTATACTAGTAATGAGTTTTCAGATTTTAGTATAGACAAAACAGACTTTTTATGGTGGTGTAGATACTGGAATAGAGGAATAGAGGAGGGTGAAGTAGATAAAATTTCTGGAGGAGATAAAAATTCATTATCTAATTATGATATCAAAAAGTTTGGGGATAATAATGTTATTGACATACCATCAACAGTAAACGGTGGTTTATTGACAAGTGTATTAAATAGCAATTTTATATCTATCAAAGGGATATTAAAAAAAATATTAAAAAGATATTTAGTACAAAAAAAATTACAACAAATAGAATATTTATTAACAAGAAAATTAGTCATTAGTATCCAGGAACATATTGCACCTTCTAGAGATGATGGAAGAAGACAAATGCCTAATATTTTTGATGATACTAAAAGTTTACAAGCTATATTTAGACACCTTCGCAATAAGAATGTATGGTATTGTACAGGTACTGAACTGGCAAATTATGTGTATTCGAGGGATAACTTTGTAATTAAGTCTACATCGGAGAGTACTTTTTATTTCGTAAAAACCGAGGATAATAATCGAGACGTAGAATTAGGTGAAGTAACACTATCTATTTCTGAGTTTGAAAAAGGAAATTTGTTATTACCAAATCAAACAATTAAAGAAGTGAGGAATGGCATTGTTAATGTTCCAATAATGCCAGGAACTTATCAAATTATTTAGGGACATATTGCTGATTTTAAGTAATAAGTAATTTAAATCTATGAGGTTACTAAATATGAAATTAATATTTATTTTAAGTCTATTTTTATTTCTTTATTTTTCTTCTTTATGTTTAATTCTTATGAGGAAGAATAAAAAAAACACTATTATTATTTTTCTGTCTATAATTCTAATGGTTATAACTTTAAATATTTCACCGACTATGTTTGCCGTTGACTTTCAAAACATTCAATTACAGTTATTACTATTTGTTTTAGTTATTTTGAATTGTACATTAGCAATATATAAGTTAATTCGAAGACAGACATTTTCTAGTTTTGATAAGAAAACATACAGTATTACAACGTATGCAGTGTGTTTGGTGATAATAATCCTTCACTTCTGTTTGCAATTTTTCACAATGAAAATATTTGATATTAATTTATTTGTATTTCATTTGACTGTGTATTGTAATCTATTGTTAATGGGAGTTTTCTTCAGGCAAGTTAGAGGTTTTAGTTTACAATCAAAATGTTTTTTTCAAATTGTAGGTTTTTTCTCTCTATTTAATTCTATTTTATCGATATTTCAGTACATATTTAATAGATCATTTCTGTTATTTTCTAATCAGGATAGTATTAATTATACTGAAGGATTAGAAGTCGTTAAAAGAGTAGTTGGAGTAATAGGGGCTAGTAATGGCGCTGGGAACTTGGGAGTTATCTTATTTCCTATTTTATTATTTAACTTTATACAAAGAAAAAATTTGCTGAATTCGTTAACTTTATTGTTAAATATTATATTTGTTGCATTGACCTTAACGCGCATATCATATGTGGCTATTTTGTGCCAAATATTAATTATTTTTTTAATTAAGAAGTCTAAGAATAAGAAGGAATCTGGTTATAAAATTTTACTTGCTAGTATTATTTTTTTAGGAAGTATATTGATTATATCCTTATTCTATACTGAAATAGTAGATTTGTTATTTGTAAGTCGTGGTAATACTCAGGAACATAGATTTATACAATTTATAAATGTTTTTCAATTAATAAAAGAAAATCTGGTGATGGGAATAGGAGCTGGACAATACACGTATTATGCATCTTATTATCTTTTTTCAAAAGATTTAGTGGTTCATTCTCAAGTTTTGAATATTCTTTTAGAACAAGGAATAGTTTCGTTTATAGGCTTTGTGATCCTAAATATAAGTTTACTATTATTTATACTGAGAAATATTAAGGATGGTTATAAATGGCTTCCGATTTCTCTATTTATAGGGAATTTAATTACCACAAATTTCAATCCGAATCAATACTATTCTATAAATATATATATATACTTTTTTATTATGCTATCACTTACATGTTCTACAGATTTATTGTTAAAGAAAAAGTGAAGATTTAAATAGTTGCTGAAACAGTTGAATGTTCAGCTAATGGAGAAGAGGAAATAAAATGAATGTACTGATGTGTGAATATCTTCAATATGATACTGTATTTCAAGTGGGAAGCCATTACTATGCTAAAGAATTTCTTAAAGAAAATAATAATGTGGTTTGGGTTAATCAACCTAAACCCTTTTTTTTCGGTAAAGAAAATAATAATAATGTCCCCACTGCAAACTTAGAAATTTATAATCCTAATGTCTTACTACCTTTTTGTAAATATCCTGCGCTTAATACAAAATTTTGGGCAGAATATCACATAAAATATCCTTTTTCAAAAGTTAGTAGTGATTTAAAGAAAAAAGAAATAGATGTGATGTGGCTTACAAATGTAAAAATGTACGAATTAGCAAATCAATTAAATTATAAATTTATGATTCATAGAATGGCTGATGACTTTTCTGGTTTTAAAGGGGCGTATAAGAACCTTATATATTTACAAAATCAAGTTGTACAAAAATCAGATTTAGTGGTTGTTACTGCTAAAAATTTAATTGATGTGGCTTATAAACACAATAAAAATGTTTTATATCTTCCAAATGGTGTTAACACAAATAGGTTTAAAGGGAATGTTGGTGATGTTCCCCTAGAGTATCAAAATTTAAATCGCCCTGTCATTGTATATGTAGGAGCAGTAGAAGAATGGTTTGATTATGAATTAGTTATTAAAGCAGCTGAAAAATTAAAAGAATATGCTTTTGTTATTATAGGAAATGTCAGTGATACGATAAGAGAAACTTTTGCTTCAAACAAAAACATCCATTTGTTGGGAAAAAAATCGCATGATGAGATACCTAGGTATTTAAAGTATGCTAATGTGGGTATTATGCCGTTTGTTGATAATAAATTAACAAATAGTATTCATCCATTAAAATTATATGAATATTTTGCAGCGGGATTACCTGTTGTGTCGAGAAGGCTTCAAGAAGTAGTTGAAATGGATTCGCCGGCTAAATTATATAAGACAAATGAAGAATTTATAACTTTAATAGATGAAACAATTAAAGAGACAGTAAATAAAGAGATATTTGTGGAATATGCCGAGCATAATACATGGGAAAAAAGATATGAACATTTAAAGCATTATATAAATTATTAGGGTGAGTATATGAAAATACTATTAATTAATAAATATTACTATGTAAAGGGTGGCAGTGAGACGTATTTTTTCGGTTTAAAAAAGATGCTAGAAGATAATGGACATGAAGTTATTGTTTTTAGTATGCAAGATGAAAAAAATCAACAAAGTCAGTTTGAAGATCACTTCGTGAAAAATGTTAATTATCAAGAGGATAGTGGTATTTTAGCAAAAATGCAGGGAGCTATGAAATTAATACATTCTAATGAAGCGTATAGGAAGTTATGCAAATTAATTGCTTGTACCAAACCAGATATTGCCCATGTTAACTTAATATACCATCAACTGACGCCTTCTATTTTTCAAGCATTAAAAAAATATAACATACCGACAGTTTTTACTTCACATGATTATAAATTAGTTTGTCCAAATTATAAGCTTTTTAATAATGATGAAATATGTACGAAATGTATCCAAGGTAATTTTGTGAATTGCTTTAAAAATCGTTGTCATAAAGATTCGACAGTATATAGTCTGTTATTAACTATGGAGGCATATTGGCATAAATGGTTAAAATCGTATGATGTAGCTGATTTTGTAATATGTCCAAGTAAATTTATGTACAATCAATTAGCTGAAAATAGGATACCGGTTAAAAAGCTAGTACACCTTCCTAATTTTTTAACAAATAATTTTCTTGAAGTTGAAATGAATGAAAAAAAAGAAAAATTTATACTCTATTATGGTAGACTGTCTAAAGAAAAAGGCATAGATACTTTACTAGATGCTCAAAGGCTATTAGGCGAAAGAATAACTTTGAAATTAATAGGGACAGGTCCAGAAGAAGCGAGACTAAAAGCTAGAGTTGAACAGGAAAATATTCAAAACGTTGAATTTTTGGGGTTTAAATCTGGGAATGATTTAGTGGTAGAAATTAAGAAAGCGAAAGCTACCATAATTCCTTCGGTATGGCATGAAGTTTTCGGTTTAACGATTATTGAATCTTTAAGTGCGGGGACTCCTGTCATCGGATCTAAAGTAGGAGGAATAACAGAATTAATACAAGAAGGAGAAAATGGATTTTTATTTGAAAGAGCGAATGAAAAAGAGCTTGCAAATAAAATAGAAAGATTGATCAATTTATCCGAAGATGAGTATGCTCAAATGGCACGGAATAGCTATCGGGCTAAAAATGAATTTAAACCTGAATGGTATTATGGAGAATTAGTTAGCATATATGAACAGGCCATTAATAATAAGAAGATAAGGAAGTAATTTGACAATGAAACATGTATTTATCATCGGATCGAAAGGAATCCCCGCAAAATATGGTGGATTCGAAACATTTGTAGAATACTTAACAGCTCGAAAACAAAATGAACAGATTCAATATCATGTGTCTTGTTTAGCTGATAATAGTGATGAATTTAAACATAATAACGCAAGATGTTTTAATGTGAAAACACCTGAAATTGGTAGTGCAAAAGCAGTAGCATACGATATATTTAGTTTAAAAGAATGTATTCGCTATATCAAAAAGAATAATCTAACAGACTGTATTGTATATGTACTAGCATGCCGTATTGGACCATTCTTTTCCTTTTATAAAGGGAAGCTAGAAAAAATGGGTGTAAAAGTATTTGTAAATCCAGATGGTCATGAGTGGAAGAGAAGCAAATGGAGTCCTGCTATCAGAACATATTGGAAAATATCTGAGAAGCTAATGGTCAAACATGCAGATTTATTAGTATGCGATTCTAAAGGGATTGAGTCATACATTAAAACAGATTATAAAAAGTATAGCCCTCAGACGACATTTATTGCTTATGGTGCGGATGTCACATCATCATCTTTAAAAGACAATGATGTAAAATTAAATGAATGGTATAAGAAACATGATATAAATGCTAATGAATATTATTTAGTAGTTGGTCGTTTTGTTCCAGAGAACAACTATGAACTAATGGTTCGTGAATTTATGAAGTCAGATTCTAAGAAAGACTTTGTGATTATTTCTAACGTTGAACAAAATCAATTTTATCAAGATTTATTAGCAACGACGAATTTTGATAAGGATCCTCGTGTTAAGTTTGTTGGAACTGTATATGACCAAGAATTATTGAAGAAAGTTCGTGAAAATGCATTTGCATATTTCCATGGGCATGAAGTAGGTGGAACGAATCCATCATTATTAGAAGCATTGGCTTCTACAAAATTAAATATGCTTCTAGATGTGGTGTTTAATAAAGAGGTTGGGGAAGAAGGAGCTGTTTATTTCTCTAAAGAAGGTGGCTCTTTAGCTAACTTAATTCATGAAGTTGAGCGATATTCACAAGAACAAATTAATGAATTGAGTAGTAAGGCGAAAGATAGAATTATCCATGAATACTCATGGGAGAAAATTGTAAATGATTATGAATCTTTATTTTTAAAGTCATAACAAAAATTAGAAGGGGGATGAATCTAGACAGATTTATTCCCTATTTCTATGATATATATAAAGGAGTGCGAGTAATTTATGAAAGGTATTATTCTAGCTGGAGGTAGTGGAACACGCTTATATCCACTTACACAAGCGGTATCAAAACAATTGTTACCTGTATATGATAAGCCAATGATTTATTATCCATTATCAGTATTAATGCTTGCTGGTATTCAAGAAATTTTAATTATCTCTACACCACAGGATACACCTCGTTTTAAAGAGTTATTGGGAGATGGTTCACAGTTTGGGATAAAACTTGAATATGCTGTGCAGCCTTCTCCAGATGGTTTAGCTCAGGCATTTATTATTGGAGAAGAGTTCATTGGTAATGATTCTGTAGCTCTTGTTCTTGGTGATAATTTATTCTATGGACACGGTTTAACGAAATTATTACAAAACGCCGTAGAACGTCAAGAAGGGGCAACTGTCTTTGGATATTATGTAAATGATCCAGAACGTTTTGGGGTTGTGGAGTTTGATGAAGATGGAAAGGCTATTTCTATTGAGGAGAAACCTCAAGATCCAAAGTCACATTATGCTGTAACAGGTTTATATTTCTATGATAATCGTGTTATAGAGATTGCAAAGAATATTAAACCATCATCTCGTGGTGAATTGGAAATTACGGATATAAATAAGGTTTATTTACAATTACAAGAGTTACATGTTGAAATTCTTGGACGTGGCTTCTCTTGGTTAGACTCTGGTACGCACGAGTCGTTACTAGAGGCATCTCAATTTATTGAAACAATTGAAAAACGTCAAAGCTTAAAAGTAGCTTGTTTAGAGGAAATAGCCTTTAGAAAAGGATATATTACACGTGAGAAGCTATTAGACTTAGCGGAGCCGATGAAAAAAAATCAATACGGTCAATATTTAATTCGATTGGCAGAACAAAGTAAACAAAAACAACCAATTTATCAATAAGGGAGTACGTATAATGAATATTGTTGAAACTAAGATTCCGGATGTAGTTATTTTAGAGCCTAAAGTATTTGGGGATCATCGTGGATATTTTATGGAAAGTTATAATAAAGATGTTTTTGATAAACTTGGTTTGGAGTATGAATTCATTCAGGATAATCAATCTTTATCAGTACCAGCCGGAACATTACGTGGATTACATTTTCAGTTAAATCCTAAAGCACAGACAAAGATAGTACGCTGTATTACAGGTGCTATTTATGATGTAGCTGTTGATATTCGTAAAGGCTCACCTACATATGGTCAATGGGTTGGTGTTATTTTAAGTGAGCATAATAAGCGCCAATTAGTTGTGCCAAAAGGATTTGCGCATGGATTTTGTACATTAGTACCGAATTCAACAGTGGCGTATAAAGTAGATGAATACTATTCTCCTGATCATGATGCAGGTATTCTATGGAATGACCCAGCATTAGGAATCGATTGGCCGGTAAGTGAACCGATTCTTTCAGAAAAGGATACTAAACATCCACTATTAGAAGAAGCAAATATTAATTTTGTGTACGAGAAATAAGGAGGAATAACATGAAGTTATTAGTAACAGGTGGCGCAGGGTTTATTGGAAGTAACTTTGTTCGATATATGGTGAAGAAGTATCCTGAATACAATATTGTAAACTTAGATGCGTTAACATATGCAGGTAATTTAGAAAATCTAAAAGATATTGAGGGATTATCTAATTATAAATTTGTCAAAGGTGATATAGCAGATCGTCAGTTTATTAATCAATTATTTAAAGAGGAAAAGTTTGATTATATATTAAACTTTGCAGCAGAGTCGCATGTAGATAGAAGTATTACAAATCCTGATATTTTTATTCAAACGAATATTCAAGGTACACAAATATTGCTAGATGCTGCTAAAAATGCAGAAGTAAAAAAATACTTACAAGTTTCAACAGATGAGGTATACGGAACTTTAGGCGAAACTGGTTACTTTACGGAAGAAACACCCTTAGCATCAAATAGCCCATATAGTTCAAGTAAAGCTGGTGCAGACCTATTAGTTCGCGCCTATCATGAAACGTTTGGATTGCCTGTAAATATTACGCGTTGTTCAAATAATTACGGACCTTTCCACTTCCCAGAGAAGTTAATTCCTCTAATGATTATTAACGCGTTGAATGATAAGCAATTACCTGTATATGGAGATGGTTTAAATGTACGTGATTGGTTACATGTGGAAGATCATTGTCAGGCAATCGATTTAGTACTTCATAAAGGAAAAAATGGTGAAGTGTACAATGTTGGCGGAAACAATGAACGTACAAACATTGAAATCGTAAAAACAATCTTAAAAGCATTGGATAAACCAGAATCTCTAATTAAGTATGTTACAGATCGCCCAGGTCATGATCGTCGTTACGCAATTGATGCGACAAAACTTCGTGAAGAATTAGGTTGGTCACCAAAGTATAACTTTGATACAGGCATTGAACAAACTATTAAATGGTATTTAGAAAATCAAGATTGGTGGAAAAATATTATTTCTGGAGAATACCAAGAATACTTCAAGAATCAATATGCTAATAGATTAGAGGTATAAAATATGAAAGTATTGGTAACAGGAGCTAAAGGACAGTTAGGGCAGGATGTAGTAAATTTATTAGAAGAACAGACATGGGAAGTCTTTGGGCTCGGCAGAGAAGAGTTAAATATTACAGATGAAAAACAAGTAAGCGAAAAAGTATTATTAATTCAGCCGGATATTATTATTCACACGGCAGCATATACACAAGTAGATCAAGCGGAAAGCGATGAAGAAGCTGCTTTTAATGTCAATGCTGAAGGAACGAAATATTTAGCGAAAGCTGCTGAAGCAGTGGGGGCAAAGTTTTGTTATGTAAGTACTGATTACGTTTTTGATGGAACAAAAAATGAACCATATAAAGCGGATGATCAAACTAATCCTCAGACTGTATACGGTAAATCGAAATTGGTTGGAGAACAGTATACACAAGAGTATTGTTCAAAAAATTATATTGTTAGGACTTCTTGGGTATTTGGTTTATATGGTAATAATTTCGTGAAGACGATGCTACGTTTGGCAGAGGAGAAGAAAGAATTAGGGATTGTTCATGACCAAGTGGGTTCACCAACTTATACAACTGACTTAGCGAGATTTATTATTAACCTTGTACAAACTGATAAATATGGGATATACCATGGTTCTAATTCAGGGGTGTGTTCGTGGTATGAGTTTGCAAAAGAGATATTCGAACAATCTAATATTGAAATAATGGTTAATCCGCTAACGACAGAAGATTTTCCAAGGCCTGCTGCACGCCCTAAATATTCGGTGCTAGATAAAGGGATGATTGAACAAAATGGATTTGAATCATTCCAAGATTGGAAAAAAGCGTTAAAAGATTTTCTTAAGAATTTGTAAGATAGTGGGGGAATTAGTGATTTACAAATGATTTGTAAATCTGTATAGTTTTATATGGAATAATACCTGATAAAAATAAAGTTATTTAATTTGTTACTTGAAAGAAGGAAAAACGATGAAGAAAAAGATTCTATTTTGGATTCTAGGTATCATTGGTGTTCTTGTTGTTGCTGGTGGTGTATATGCATATACTGTTTACTCTAATGTATCTAATACGTTAAATACAGTACACAAACCGTTAGATCGTGATAAGTCCGATAAACGAGATAAGAAAGTAGAGATTGCAGATAATAAACCTATATCTATTTTACTGATGGGTGTAGATCAAGAAGATAATGGAACAGGTAGATCGGATTCGCTTATGTTATTTACCTTAAACCCAAAAACAAAATCTATGAAAATTACGAGTATCCCACGAGATTCTTATACGGAGATTGTAGGGAAAGGCAAAAAAGATAAAATCAACCATGCTTATGCTTTCGGTGGCATTGATATGACTGTAAAAACAGTAGAGAATTTTCTGAATATACCAGTTGATCATTATATTGAAGTAAACATGGCTGGATTCAAAGATATTGTAGATGCCGTTGGCGGTGTTGATGTAAATAATGATTTGGAATTTACATCAAGGGAATCGCATTTTGCTAAAGGGAATATTCATTTAAATGGTGAAACGGCATTAAAGTATACTCGTATGCGTTACGAAGATCCACGCGGTGACTTCGGTCGCCAAATGCGTCAACGTCAAGTCATCCAAGCTGTAATTAAAAAGGGTGCGAGTGTTTCTTCTCTAGCGAGCTATGGTGACGTATTAAAAGCAATTGAGAAAAACGTTAAAACAAGTTTAACACAAGATCAAATGTTTGATATTCAAAAGAACTATAAAGATTGTATGGAGAACAGTGAAGAAATCCAAATTCCAGGTGACGGCCACAAAGCCGCTGATGGTATTTGGTACTACTATGTTCCAGATGCAGCAAAACAAGATATAACGAATAAGTTAAGAGCACATCTTGAATTGACTAAGTAATATGTAATAACCCAACTCCTTTGGAAGGAGTTGGGTTTATTTTTGCGTAGGTTTATATTAGTATTATATATTGTGAGATTAATAGATGAGGTGAATCGATGAATAAGAAAGCAGTAGTTGTCCTATTTATTTTTGTATTGTTTATTGCTTCGGTTGTGAGCGGTAAACTATATTGGAATAAGAAGATTGCGAATGCAACAGGGCAAACGAGTGAAGTAACGAAAACAAAGGCTGAAGTGAAAGATAGCGGAGCGAAGAAGGAAGAGAAAAAACAAGATGCAAAGTCATCTTTTAATGAAGCATACGCAAAGAACTTGCCAGATGCAGTGAAAGAGAAGTTAAAGAAAGCTGCTCAGGATAAGAAGGCAGTAAATCTTGTTATTGTTGGTGATGAAGCTTCTTCATCTGAAAAAGATGCTTGGGTAGCTAAGTTCACTGCTAATTTAGAGGCTTCTTACGGTAAAGGTTTATGGAATGTGACGGTAAAGGAATATAAGGGTGAAAGTACAGAGGAATTAATTGCAAATAAACGCGATAAAGAGATTGCGAAAGACAATCCAGATGTAATTTTATTTGAACCACCATTTATTACCGATAACGGAAAAACTGGTAATGGAAATTCTGTAGCGAGTACACAGAAGTTTGTGCAAGCACTTTCTACTAGTGCAAAAGGCACTACAATTATGATTCAACCATCAAACCCAGTGTATGGTGCGAAGAATTATCCGAAAGCGATTGAAGCATTAAAACAATTTGCGACGCAAAATGGTTATACATATGTTGATCATTGGGGAGCTTGGCCTGATGCAACAACGAAAGCAATTTTACCGTACTTACAAACAGAGTTCGGTTTCCCAAATGCTAAGGGACATGAAGTTTGGGCACAATATGTAACGGATTATTTTGTAGCTAAGTAATGATATATAAAAGGTATACGAGCAATCGTATACCTTTTATAATAAGAAAGTGAGTAAGTAAGAAATCCTAATATATGTAGGAGGAAGACAATGAATTCAATTCTAATCTGCGGCGGAGCGGGCTATATCGGTTCTCACGCTGTTAAAAAATTAGTAGACGAAGGTTTATCTGTAGTTGTAGTAGATAATTTACAAACTGGTCATGAAGATGCGATTACGGAAGGTGCGAAGTTTTATAATGGTGACCTTCGTGATAAGGAATTTTTAAGAGATGTTTTTAAACAAGAAAATATCGAGGCGGTTATGCATTTTGCAGCTGATTCTTTAGTTGGAGTTAGTATGGAGAAGCCTCTTCAGTATTATAATAATAATGTGTATGGTGCACTTTGCCTGCTAGAAGTAATGGATGAGTTTAAAGTAGATAAGTTTATTTTCTCTTCTACTGCGGCGACTTATGGTGAGGTAGATGTAAATCTTATTACTGAGGAAACGAAGACAAATCCGACGAATACATACGGAGAGACGAAGTTAGCAATCGAAAAGATGCTTCATTGGTATAGCCAAGCTTCAAATTTACGCTATAAGATTTTCAGATACTTTAATGTGGCTGGTGCAACTCCAAGTGGTATTATCGGGGAAGATCACCGTCCAGAGACACATTTAATCCCTCTTGTTTTACAAGTGGCGTTAGGTCAACGTGAGAAGATTATGATGTTCGGTGATGATTATAATACACCAGATGGTACTTGTATCCGTGATTATATTCATGTTGAAGATTTAGTGGCAGCTCATTTCTTAGGACTTAAAGACCTACAAAATGGTGGGGAAAGTGATTTCTACAACTTAGGAAATGGTAATGGCTTTAGTGTAAAAGAAATTGTTGATGCAGTTCGTGAAGTTACGAATCATGAGATTCCAGCTGAGATGGCACCACGCCGTGCGGGAGATCCAGCACGCTTAGTAGCTTCTTCTCAAAAGGCGAAAGAGAAGTTAGGATGGAATCCTGAGTATGTAAATGTGAAGACAATTATCGAGCACGCGTGGGATTGGCATCAGAAGAAACCTAATGGGTATGAGAAATAAGTTTAATAAATGAGAGAGGGTATCGTCGACAAAATATGTTCGACAATACCCTCTCTTTTTTTGCCTTATTTTTGCTATACTAAACTGTACTATAATACGGGATGGAAGGAGGAGAATGATGAAAATACTTGTAGTAGATGATGAATCGAGTATTCGTAATTTGATTCGGATGCAGTTAGAGATGGAAGGGTATGAAGTATTGACGGCGGCTGATGGGAGAGAAGCTTTAGAGAGATGGAATGAGCAGCCGGATGTACTTATTTTAGATGTGATGCTTCCTGATACGGATGGGTATGAGTTGTTACGTTTATTCAGGGAGAAGGAGCGTGATATTCCGGTGCTTATGTTGACAGCGAAGAGTCAGATGAATGATAAGTTACTTGGTCTTCAGCTTGGAGCTGATGATTATGTGACGAAGCCTTTTAATTATGCGGAGCTTATTCTTCGGGTGAAGAATATGGCGCGGCGCGTGAAGAAGAAGGAGGTTCCTTTAAATCATGAGGTGATTGGGGCTGGTGATTTACTTATTTGTCCAAAGGAACGAAAGCTTCATGTGAGTGGGCAGGAGATTCAGTTAACGTACCGAGAGTTTAATTTATGTCAGTTGTTTGTTTCGAATCCGCAGCGTGTATTCATGAGAGATGAGCTATTAGAGAAGGTATGGGGGTTTGAGTATATCGGAAATACGAGAGCGGTTGATATTATGGTGCAAAGGCTTCGGAAGAAACTCGGCGCAAGCGGGGAGTATATTAAGACAATTTATGGTGTGGGGTATAAGCTTGATTGCTAAAAGGTGATGATATGTCTTTAAAACGAAATATGGTGTTTGGAATAGTTGGGTTGTTGATTCCAATTCTTGTTCTTTTGTATGCGGTTGTTTATATTGCACTGGAGAAGAATGTGTATCATAATGCGGCAGATTCCTTAGAAAAGTTAAGTGTGGAAGCGCAAATTTATACGATGAATTATTTAGAGAAGGAAGCAGAAGTAGAGACGCTAGGGCCTAATTCGCTTTTAATTGCTTCGTATTTAGCGAAGCGAATGGATGTCCGGGTGCAGATGATTGGGAAGAATGGAGATGTTGTTGCAGATACACAAAAAGGAGCGTTACTTCATCGGAATATTGACATTGAGAGTTCTTTGAAGGGAAAGAAATCTTATGTTTTCGAGGAGGGAGACCCAGCTCCAATTCTTTTGTTTTCAAGTCCGGTTTATTATGGAAACGATGTCATTGGAAGTATTCGTTTTATAAATGAGTTAACGGATGAGAAGGAAGTTTTAACAAATGTAAGTTGGACGTTTTTAATGACATCGCTTTGTTTAGTAGCTGCTGGTATTTTCTTTGCGATTCGTTTGGCGAAGTCTCTTCATAAACCAATTGATCAGTTAAGGCAAATGGCATATCGGCTTGCGAATGGAGATTATGAAAGTAAGATTGAGCTGAATGAGTATGTGGAAATTGCGCAGCTTTCAGCGTCCTTTAATGCGATGGCTGATGGGATTGAGCTGCATATTAAGCAGCTGAAGGAAGAGAAAGAGAAACAGAGAGATTTCTTGGACCGCATTACGCATGAGCTGAAAACACCGCTAACGGCAATTATCGGTTATGTGGATTTAATTCCGAAGTTGCAGTCGAAGGAGGATGTGCAGGAGAGCCTCCGTTATGTGTCTGTAGAAAGTGAGCGTCTATTATCACTTGTAGAGGAATTACTTAAGTCTTCAAAGTACGGGAAGAGTACGTTTGAAGTGTCACCTACGGTCGTGAATATTAAAGATTTGGCAGAAGAAGCGGTTTCGATTGTGAAACTTAGGTTGCAGCAGTTTGAAATTGAAGTTATGAATGAGTTAACAGAAGTACACGTCGTTGCGGATTTTGATAAGACGAAGCAAATTTTCTTGAATGTGCTTGATAATGCGATTAAATATAGTGATGCTACGCAAGTTCGTATGAATGTAATTATAAATGAGCAGGAAGCGAAAGTTTTTGTTCATGATGATGGTATTGGTATGGATGAAGGTGTGCTTGCAGAATGGAATGAGTCTCCGGAAGGTAAGGTGCTTCCTTCAAGTTACGGGAATGGCTATGGCTTATACATTTGTCAGGAGATTATGAAGAAGCAAGGCGGAAGTATGCGAATTGAGAGTAGTGAAGAAATGGGAACTACAATATGCATTACATTTTTACTTCCGAGACGGATGGAAGATATAAAAAACTTGAAAGCGGTTAAATGATACATTTATGAAACAATTATGCGGTATTTTCGAAACAACGTTTTTTTATCTTGGAGGTAGGCAGAAATGAAAAGGCTATCATTTCAAATTCTTATGTTTGTCTTTTGTATGATCGTTTCTCTTATTTTGTTTTATGTTATTGAGAAGCAAATATATAATCGAATCACAATTGTGGATGACAAACAAGCCGTTTTACAAAGAGTGAATGAATCCCTTCCTACTGAAGTGAAAGTAAGGCATGAGAAGTGGGGAGAAATTGTTGTAACGGATGAAGTTCGTTTGCATACGATTGTTTCATTCTTTGACCGAATTCGAATAGAACCAAGAGAAGCGAGGAATCAAGAACAAGTATTTACTGGAGAAGTAACGTACTTGAATGGACATAAACGTACTTTTGCAGTAGGTGACTTGTTCCAGTACGAGGCTAATGTATACGGAAAGAATGGCACGGATCCGATGATCTCAGCATTTCAAACGTATTTGTTAAGTCTGTATTATACACCAGAGCGCATTAGTAATTTCTTTGCGGAGGCAAAGGAAGTTGTAGTGAGGCAAGGGGATGTAATACGTACTATAGATCTTACGCAAATATTTGATTCTATTCGATACGCAAAGCAAATTACAGATTACGGAGAAATTCAGAAATTATTACAATCACAGAATGAGCCGATTGCTTATATTACTGCCTATAAAACAGGCAAACGTGTAAAGAATGAGCGGGAGGATATTCTAACTATTTCTGTGTATCCATCGTACTTTGTTGTGCAATATCTCGGTGATAATAACGGGAATGTCATGTATATGAAGGGCTCCCTAGCAGAATTTCTTGTAAAGGAGAGTGTGTCATGAGAAAGATAGCCTTTTTCTTCTTTTTGCTAGTAATCGGAGGAGCGATGTCTAGTTGCTCTCGAGATACAACCTCTATTAAATATAATAAAAGTGGTCTCCCTATTTTGGATGATCGTCATCTCGTTGCGTATGTAGCGGCCCGCGAGGAAGTTGGTGAAGCTTTGCTTTCTTCATTTTGTAAACAACGCGGGTGTACATATGAATTTATTCGTCTATCGACAGAAGAACTTCTTCGGAGAGTAGAAGAGGAAGCTGGAAATCCGAAGGCGGATATTATTATTGGCGGCACAGTAGATGCGCATCAAATGATGAAGCAAAAGAACCTTTCTATTCCTGTTACGACCCAGCATGCGAATCGCATTTCCAAGACTGTTAAAGATAAAGACGGTTATTGGTACGGTTATGAGGTGGAGAAATTGGCAATTGCGATTAATAAAGAGCGGTGGAATGAAGAAATAGCGCAGCTCGGTCTTCCCTATCCATCAAGGTGGCAAGATCTATTAGATCCGGTATATACGGGTAAGATTGCAATGCCTGATCCAAATGTTTCCGGCACAGCATATACTTTGTTTCAATCACTTATTGATACTTTAGGTGAAGAAGAAGCGAAAGAGTATGTTAAGAATCTTGCAAGGCAAGTTGGTGAAGTAACGGTGAATGGTTATATGCCCGCAGAACTGGTTGCGAGCGGTGAATATATGATAGGCATCAATTTTGCGGGCGATCAGAGAATGCTTCAGAAACAAGGCTTTCCTATTGTAAGTAATGAACCTGAGCAAACAGGATTATCTGTTAATGCGATTTCGAAACTGAAGCGTGCACCGAGTGGTATTATTGCGGACTTATTTATTGATTATTGTTTATCAGAAGAAGCGGGGCACATTT
Organism: Bacillus sp. FSL E2-8887; assembly: GCF_038007205.1. Classification (NCBI taxonomy): domain Bacteria; kingdom Bacillati; phylum Bacillota; class Bacilli; order Caryophanales; family Bacillaceae; genus Bacillus; species Bacillus sp. FSL E2-8887. Next base: position 4,823,938 of record NZ_JBBOWS010000001.1, on the reverse strand, counting down.
TAGAAAAAGTTTCGTTTGGCGTACCAACGATGTTTGCGAAGAATCAGAAAGAGATAGAAGGTCAGCCGGTTAGAAGGACGAACAAAAATATATCAAATAGTGGAATAATCGAGATATGGAATAGACAGCGTCTCTCTCAGCAGTGAGAAAAGGAGACGAAAGAATATGTTTAAATGGCTTAAGCCAGCACCTGCAATTGAGAGATTGCCGGCGGATATGATTGACAGGGTATACAAATTATTACGTATTCGTGTGCTAATGGGAATTTCAGTTGGGTATGCTGCTTATTATTTAGTTCGTAGTAACTTTAATTTATCTACTACGTATTTAGTAGACGAGTACGGATTTAGCACTACACAAATCGGGTTATTAGGTGCAGTAATGGCTGTTGTTTATGGACTTAGTAAATTCTTTATGGGGAATTTATCGGATAAGGCTTTTGCTCAACGATTTATTGCAGTAGGTTTATTTTTATCTGGGCTTGTTAATATTTGTTTCGGTTTTGCATCTTCCTTTGGGATGATTTTAACATTACTTGTTCTAAACGGTATTGTACAAGGTATGGGAGCACCACCGTGTAGTATTGTTATGACGAAATGGTTTTCAAAGAAAGAACGTGGTACGAAAACAGGTCTTTGGAATATTTCACATAACGTTGGTGGATTACTTGTTCCGCCATTCATTGGAATTGGTGTAGGTATTTTTGGTGAAAGTCATTGGCAAGGTGGCGTATTTATTTTCCCAGCGATTATCGTTATGGTAATTGCAGTTCTAGTATGGATTAATGCGAAGGATACACCAGAATCTGAAGGTCTTCCGCCAATTGATGAGTATCGTAATGACTATGAAGATCTTGAAAAAGCAGATAATGCTAACAAGATGTCACCAAAAGAAATTTTAATGAAATATGTAGTGACAAATAAGTTCGTTTGGTATTTATGTATTGCCAATGCATTTGTTTACTTAATTCGCTTCGGTGTTATTAACTGGGTACCAATTTACTTAACAACAGTTAAAGGTTTTACAAAAACAGAAGCGCATGCAGCGTATTCAATATTTGAGGCAGCAGCGATTCCAAGTTCTTTAATTGTCGGCTTTTTAAGTGATAAATTATTCAAAGGGAAACGTATGCCATTATGTGTTATTAGTATGGCTGGGGTTGTTGTTGGTACGGTTGTATATTGGCAAGCAACTAGCATACTTGTTGTGAGTATTGCAGTTTCTGTTATCGGTTGTTTAATTTATGTACCACAATTTTTAATTGGTTTAAGTGCAATGGAATTAGTACCGAAATTTGCAGTAGGTACAACAGTTGGTATGTGTGGTCTGTTTGGTTATGTTGGAGGAAGCTTCGTAGCAAACGCAGCAATTGGTATTATTGTTGATCGTTCTGGCTGGGATGGTTGTTTCATGTTACTGTTAGCAGGCGGTGTTTTATCAACAATTTTCTTACTGATTGTTCAAATGGGACATGAGAGAAAAGGTCCTAAAGTGGCGTAATAGTTTATTCGGGAAAGCGATCCAATTATTATTTTGGATCGCTTTTTTAATAATCGAAAGGACGACCATATGTAAAATTAAAGTTTTATGTGTAAATCGCTTATATAATAAATAGCACTTTCAGTTACTAAGGGGCTAGTTATTTAATATAATTTTTTTAGATTTAATAAAGCAATTACATACATGGATAGACCGAAAAAAGCCCCAGCACAGCCCCAAAGTACAACATCAAATAAAGAGACAGAGATTTCTTCTGAACCTAAATAAGGAAGGATATAAGTCATAAATACAAACATTTGGAATCCCCAAAGTGCACCTGCTTTTAAGCCAGCTTTTTTTAATGTCTTTTTATGTTTAAAATACTCTTCTTCTGTTGCACACTCAGTATCATTTAGGCCCTTTTTTTTCAATTTAAAGATTAAATAATTAGCGTAAATCATATTAATAAGAAAAATAAATATAGTACCTATAGATATTGTATGGTTCATAGTATCGACGAGTAACATAATAAGCATTACCAACATATTTAACCACCATAAACCAATTCCAGCTATAGCTAATTCTTTATTGATTTCTTGTTTTTGATACTCATCTCTTTCACTAATTGTTCCAATAAAATTATTATAAACTTTTTCTTTCCATTCAATTTTCATCATTTAATCTCCCTCCCAAAATAGGCTGTTTAAATCTGTTTTTAACGCTTTTGCTAATTCGATACATAAAGCTAAAGAAGGATTATATTTATTATTTTCAATTAAGTTTATTGTCTGTCTAGCCGCATTAACTTTTTTAGCTAATTCTAGCTGAGACAGGCCTTCAGATTTTCGATAGTTTTTAACGTTATTCAAATATAAACCTCCTATTAATAGTTGTAGGCTTCGTGTACCGAAGTGTCACATATATATGACACTCTACACTTGGATAAATAAAATGTCAAATATATATGACAAAAATGAGGGCGATACAATTGGGGAATTTAGTTTAATAATTCAAATTAGTAGGAAGTTCTTTAGTAAAGGAGGGAGCATGAAATTGATGTTGTGTAAGATGAAAATGTATCATCTAAATACAAAAAAACTAATTTAAATTGGATTTTTCTTTTCCTTAAAACTATCTTAAAAGATAGAATGTCATATTTCTAATCATTGGTATTTTTGTTACAATATAAATGATTGTGTAAAACTTTGTAAAATGAGTGTAACAATGTAAGTGGGGATGCAATTTTCCGAAAGTTTTATACAATTAAATATCTATTAAACTATTAAGATATAAAAGGAGAGAGAATATGTTACCAAATACGGTTCGTACTCCAAACAAGAAGAAGAAATGGATTATCATCGGAGTTATTGCACTAATTGTTATTGTAGCAGCAGTTAATATTTTTGTTATGCAAGGTAAGAAGAAAGGTACGGCGAAGACAGATGCTGTAAGTTTTGAGAAAGTGACAGAGCGTAAGCTTAATAATACGAAATTAATTTCTGGTCAAGTGAAGCCAGGAAATATTGAAAGTTTCTATGCGGATCCGACTAAAGGAAAAGTGAAAGATATTGCAGTGAAAGAAGGACAAGAGGTAGAAAAAGGAACGAAACTATTCTCTTATGATAATGAAGAAATTAATCTTCAAATGAAGCAAGCTGATCTTGATCAGAAGATGGCTGATATGCGTTACGATCAAGGGAAAAAGAAGATTGATTCATTGAAGAAAGAAATTAAGAAGGTAAAAGATAGTGGGGCTGGGAAAGAAGTAACAGACCCAATGGAAGAGCAAGTGAGTGAGTTAGAAATGGCTCAGAAAACAACTGACCTTGAGAAAGAAAAAGGGAAGTTACAAAAAGAAGAGTTAAGTAAAAAACAGAAAGAACTTACGATTTATAGTAATTTTACTGGTGTTGTACAGAAGTTAGATAAGGATGCAGCGCAAAGTTCATCTCAGGCATTAGGTGGTCAAGGGAAAGCATTTTTACAAGTTGCTTCTAAAGACCCGTTCCAGGTTCAAGGGACTTTAACAGAGCTTCAAAAGTCACAAATTCAAAAAGATCAAACGTTCACTGTAACTGCGAAAGCAAATAATAAGAAGAAGTGGACAGGTAAGATTACGGAAGTAAGTGAATTCCCAACGAGTGCAGAGATGGCTCAAGCTGCTGGTGAGGGAACTCAAAATATGTCTCAATATACATATAAAGCAAGTCTTGATAGCCAAGATGGTTTATCTCCAGGTTATCACGTTTCTCTGCAAGTAAATTTAGAGAATAAGACGATGATTGCTGTTCCAAGTAAGAGCATTGTAGAAAAAGGCGAAGATGCATTTGTTTATATTGAAGAGAAAGGAAAGCTTCGTAAACAAAATGTGAAAAAAGGTTCTACTGATGGAGACTGGACAGAGATTGTTGAAGGCGCAACAGTGGGGCAAAAGGTGGTTAAAAATCCTTCCGACGACGTGTATGACGGAATGGAAGTGAAAGAGAAATGATTACGTTAAATAATATTGCTAAAACATATTATCAAGGAAAATTGGCAGTGCCGATTTTACATGGTATTAGTTTAACAATTCAAAGCGGTGAGTTCGTTTCTATTATGGGACCGTCTGGTTCTGGTAAATCAACGCTTATGAATATTATCGGTTGTTTAGATCGTCCAACAGAAGGTGAATATATGTTGAATGATGTGAATATCTTAACAGCAGACGAGTCAAAACTAGCTTTAATTCGTAATGAATATATCGGCTTTGTGTTCCAGCACTTTAATTTGCTGCCGCGTCTTTCCGCAGTGGAAAACGTTGAACTTCCGCTCATCTATGGTGGGGTGAAGAAAGCAGAGCGTCGTCAGAGAGCCCTTGAAGCGCTTGGGAAAGTTGGATTATCAGATAGAGTCCATCATTTGCCTAGTGAGTTATCAGGTGGACAGAAGCAACGTGTAGCGATTGCGAGATCGATTGCAAATAATCCAACGTTTATTATGGCCGATGAGCCGACAGGTGCACTTGATACGAAGTCTGGTGCACAAGTTATGGATATTTTCACGAAGCTAAATGCAGAAGGTACGACGATTGTTATGGTTACGCATGAAGAAGAGGTAGCAGCGTATTCTTCCCGCCGCATTGTACTGCGAGATGGGAAAATTACAGAAGATAGAAGGTGTGCAGTATGAGTTTACTAGATAGTATAAAAATTGCCCTATCTTCTATTTTAGCTCATAAACTGCGTTCAGCTCTTACGATGCTCGGTATTATTATCGGCGTTGGCTCAATTATTACTGTCGTTGCAATTGGGCAAGGCGGGGAAGCGATGCTGAAGTCGAAATTCGCAGGTTCTGGTGGTAATAACCTTATGCCAATTCAATTTAAACCAGATATTAATGATGAGTTTGCTATAGGTGGATTTCAAATACCGAAGTTAACTGAAGAGGATATTTTGGAAGTAAAACAAGTGAAAGATGTTTCACACGTTATTACGACAAACCAGAATTCAGAGGTACTTGATGTAAATGATAAAAAAGCAAATCTAAATGTTATTGGTCTTGATAATGAATATTTTGCGGTTAATAAAGTAAAGGTCGTAAAGGGACGTACTTTAAATGAATCCGATATTTCTCATGCAAATAACGTTGTGATGATTAGTACAAAAACAGAAGAGACGTTATTTAAGGACGTAAACCCAGTGGGACAAATTATTGAGATGAAGGGGCAGCCAATGCAAATTATTGGTGTGTATACATCTGATAATGAGTTTATGGGATTTGAAATGGAAGAAGCGTTAATTCCCCTTACTTTATGGCCTGTTTTATACGGAACAGATGAGATTCAAAGTATAGCAATTCAATCTAAAAATGTAGACAATTTAGAATCAGCAGGGAAACAAGCTGTTGATGTATTAAATAGTCGTAAGCCAAGTGAAATTCCAGGTAAATATGAACTGGTGAATTTAAAAGAGTTCCAAGAAAATGTTTCTAAAGTTACTAATATCATGACGATGATCATCGGCGGTATCGCTGGTATTTCACTAGTCGTTGGTGGTATTGGCGTTATGAATATCATGCTCGTATCTGTAACAGAGCGTACACGTGAAATTGGGGTGCGTAAGGCACTTGGAGCAACACGTAGTAAAATTTTATTACAGTTTTTAATTGAAGCAGTTATGTTAACGCTTCTAGGTGGTTTAATCGGAATTGGTCTTGGGTATGGTGGGGCATATATCGTTTCCACATTTGCGAAGTGGCCACCGCTCGTTTCATGGGAAGTTGTCGTTGGGGGCGTATTGTTCTCTATGACACTAGGTATTATCTTCGGATTAATTCCAGCAAACAAAGCTGCGAAGTTAGATCCGATCGAAGCACTTCGTTATGAGTAATTTACTAGTGTATTAGAGAGAAAACTCTCTAATGCACATTACCGTTCTAGTGGGCGGTTCGTAGCCTCTAAATGAGGATGTGAACCGCCCGTTAGAACGGGTTATATAAATAGAAGGAGGCGTTATAATGGAAGCGAATTTGAATACGCAAAAGGTTGAAGGGGAGAAGCCATCATTATTTGGAATGATTACTTCTCCTGGTTTACAGTTTGAGAGAATGAAGACGAAAAGCCCGGTCTGGGGAGGATTTTTCTTATTTCTTTTAATGGGGACAATCTTATCAGCAGCGGTAGCTTATTTAGGATTACTTAATACTCCGGAGCTGGCGAAGTTGGTTAAGGATGATACGACGGGGATAATGAAATGGACTACACTTGGATTTGGGGCTTTTGGAGGTCTAGTTGGAACAGCTGTTGGTCTTTTTGTGGTAGCAGGATTTTATAAAGTTATTATGATGTTTATGAGCAATGATACTCCATATATGAAGATATTATCTATTTATATATATGCCAATGTTGTCTTTTATGTTGGTAGTCTTCTCAATGTAGCTTTAGGATATATTCTTGGTGGAAATGGCGCTGATAAATATACAAGTTTAGGGCCTTTATTTGAACAAGGAACAATTGCATATGGCATTGGTTCTGCATTTGAAGTCTTTAACATTTGGAGCCTAATTTTAACTGGCTTAGGCTTGCATATCGTTGCTGGTTTAAGTAAAAAACAAGCAATAATTTTAATTTCTATATTCTTTATCCTTACAATTGGCTTTAGTATGTTAGGCGGTATGTTCTCTGATTTTGGCGCATAACATGTTGTTTTGAAAAGGTGACTCTTCCGAGAGTCACCTTTTTTATTTTTACTCCTATTTCAAATACCCCTATTAGAATTTCAAATACTGCCTAGTGTAATTTCAAATTACGGCAGCAGTATTTGAAATTACCCACAATGAAATTTCCTTTCTCATTTTATATTGTAGAGGTACCGCGGAATACTGAAGAGGTATACCTTTTAGAAACGGGCACTGTGTGAAGCCAGCGACTTTTGCAGATACGGTTGTTTTGTATGAAGGTATGATTGTAAATCAAATAAAGAGGTTAAATATTTACCAGGAGTATGAAGAGTATTATCAATGTGGTTTAATTGGTCTTTGGCATGCGTATGAAAGGTATGAGGAGGAGAAAGGGAGTTTTCCTGCTTATGCGGTTGTAACAGTACGTGGTTATATATTGGAGAGGTTGAAGAAAGAATGCGTAGTGCAAGAGCGCTATGTATGCACGGACGAGTATGAGGAACGATTTGAGTGTGAAGATGCTGGAACGAGGGCGAAGGACTTTATGAGTGTGTTAGATGAGAGGGAGAGGCATATCATTTCAGAGCGATTTTTTACAGGGAAAAATATGGGAGAGATAGCTTCTGAAATGGGGATGACGTACTATCAAGTGAGATGGGTATATCGACAAGCACTTGAGAAAATGAGAGATAGTGTAAGGGGATAAGAATAATAAGTAGAATGGAAGGCAAAGCAAAGGAAATATTGCGTTCCATTCTATTTACTTTAAGGCAGTAAATGTGGCAAGAGGTTTTTTAAGGTAATGAATCTTTCATGTTCATTCGGGATAATACATGTCCAGATTTGAAAAATTGTTGCTGTAACTTATGAGAACCTATTTGTATTGTTATGGTAGTTCCGTTAAAAAAATGAATGTTAGCTTTGTTAGTTTTTTTGGAAAACTCTATCTCATCTATATGGTTATAGAACAACCAAATGCAGCTTGGAGAAGAAGGAGATTCTGTTGGGAAAACGCAAATATATTCTTTGTGATTAATCGGAATTGGAACATTTTGTTTGAGCTTAAAGTTTATTTGGACTGCATGACGTCTACCTTGATAAGTAGAATGAACATGTGTTAGACAAGATTTCTTTATGAGTTGGATAGCTGTTTGGCAAGAGTACAGAGGGTTTCCGCTACTGTCGATAATTTTTGTCCGGTAATAAGGGTGTTTGCAAGGTTCGAGCATCATTGTAGAACTAGAAATAAAAATATCATTCTCATTATCCATGATTCTAAAATCCTCCCTTATAAAAATTGTTATTCTGAATATAATTATATACAAATTATGTAAAATTATTATTAATCTTTTGTTTCGTATTGTAAATTTTTACGGTTCGTTTACAATCAATAGATGATAGTCTTTCTAATTTGCATCGCTTGTACATATATATGAAAATAGAAAAGAGTAGGCGGTGATATAGCATGAAGAAAAAGTATATTATTATGGCTCTAGCTGTTGTTCTCTTAGTTTATTTAGCAAACAGTAATCCGGGTAAGGGAGAATATACGGATTGGGCAGCAAAACAATTTATGAAGCGTAATGATGTGAGTAAGAAGCTAGAAGAGGTTGAGAAAGAAAACAAAGAGGGTATACTTGGCGACTTAGCATCGGCGGGAAAAAAATTGGCAAATAAGTATGTTGAACCACAAGTTGGATTATTAATTGAGCATTATACAAAGCGAAATGATTATATTTTCTTCTCAACATATACGACAGAGTTTGATTTAGGCGGAGAGAATTATAAGTATGTTTGTGTTGGTTTTTCAAACATCTTTATTCCAATTGAAATGCCGAAGAAAAAAGACGAATCTGCAAAATAATGCAGATTCGTCTTTTTGATTTACGGAGTAATCTGAACTTCAGATACGTTTTTTTCTATGAGGCGAGCCCCTTTTTTACGAGTATTTTCACTAATTGATGAAAATACAGATGAAGAAAGAATGGTATCCATTACTTGATTTACGACTAGTTCATTTACTGGTGTGATGGGATTTTCGATAGAAAAGGCAACTGTTTTTCCATCTTCTTTCACGAAAATTAACTCTAGTACTTGCATGCTTTATTCCCTCCTTTTTAATTATAGATTAGAAAGATCTGACGTGCTTACAAGTTGTACAGCGTGAAGTGATGATTGTTGTAGTGAAGCAAGAGCACGTGCTACTTCATGTACTTTTCCTAAATCTGCATTTGTTTTCACACGTTTGAATTGTTTGTTCTTAAAAACTGTTTTACCGTTTTTGTCTAATCCTCCGTTTAATACAAGGCGTAAAGTTAAATCCATTACGATTGTTTCAACTGCCATGTTTATCACCCCCTTTCACTTTATAAATAGGGTGTAAATGTCATGTTTTGGCGTGAAATTTTTTCTTTTTTTTGGTACTCTTAAAAGACTAAGAGAGGGGTTTTCGGGAGAATGAATCGTAAATGGTTATTTTGGATTCCTGTATTACTATGGATGGGGATTATTTTCTATTCTTCAGCACAGCCATATAAAAAACAGGATATGCGCTCGGATATTGAGCAATATATAAATGTTGAGTTTGTGAAAGAGCATTTTTCATGGGTATCTATCGATTATGGGGGAGGTACACCTGTTAGTATCGCAAATAAAGGTGTAGGTGGATTTGTTGAGTTTTTCCTTCGTAAAGGTGCTCATTTTATGGTGTTCTTTATGCTCGGTTCATTGACGTATTATGCTTTTCATCGATCGGGTTATTCGAGAAAAAGGTGCTTTGCATACGCCCTCCTTTTCGTTGCGGGGTATGCAACATTTGATGAAATTCATCAATGGTTTACGGGAGACCGTACACCGATGTGGCAAGATTCATTGCTTGATACGTGCGGCGGGTTAACAGGAATTATAATAAGCAATTGGTTTTGGAATAGAAAAAGGAGCTAATCTCAGTTAGAGATTTGCTCCTTTTTCATTTATCCCGCTATTTGTGGGAATAGAAATATCCATCTTATCCCGCATTAACTGCCCGTAAAAGCCTTCACTTTATACGCCAAGTAATTCTTTTAGTTCGTCGGTTGATAGTTCGGTCATCCAACTATCGCTTGTAATGACGGCGTTATTTAATGATTGTTTTCGTTCTAACATTTCATCAATCTTCTCTTCAAGTGTTCCCGTTGTAATAAGCTTATGAACGTGAACGAAGCGTTTTTGACCGATGCGATAAGCACGGTCTGTTGCTTGGTTTTCTACAGCTGGATTCCACCAACGGTCATAGTGAATAACATGGTTGGCGGCAGTTAAGTTTAATCCTGTTCCGCCAGCCTTTAACGATAAGATGAAGATGTCATACGTTCCGTTTTGGAACTGCTCAATCATCTTGTCACGCTCTTTCTTCGGTACGCTCCCGTTTAAGAAGAGGACGCGCTGACCGAATGTTTCTTCTAACATACTTTTTAGCATGTTCCCCATGCCAATGTACTGAGTGAAGATTAAGCAACTTTCATTTTGGTCTTTTATATTTTCGATGAGCTCCATTACCGTTTTTGTTTTCATAGAGCGCTCGACGATATTTTGTGGTTCTTCTTCTTTCAAATAAAGGGCTGGGTGATTACAAATTTGTTTTAGCTTGTTCAGCATAAGTAATATAAATCCGCGTCTTTCAATTCCGCTTAATCCTTCTACATTTTGTAATGTATCTTGAACAAGTTGTTCATATAAGGAAGCTTGTTCGCCAGTTAGTGGACAATAAGCTTTCTGTTCTTGTTTATCTGGTAAGTTTAATGCGACCGTTTGATCTTTCTTCGTACGACGCAGTAAAAATGGCGAGATAAACCGCTGAACTTGCTGGATTTTTCCTTCATCGCGGTCCTTTTCAATCGGTGTGACGAAGCGGCGCTGGAATTGTCCTAAGCTTCCGAGATACCCGTGATTGATAAAGTCGAAAATAGACCAAAGCTCAGCAAGTCGGTTTTCCATCGGTGTACCGGTTAAAGCAATTTTGTGACTTGCTTGTAGGTTTCTTACTGCTTTCGACTGTTTCGTATGTGGGTTTTTTATATTTTGTGCTTCGTCTAAAATAACAGCGTCCCAGCATAACGTACTAAGTTCTTCTTCATCAAGCTGAGCTAATGCATAAGAAGTTAATATAACATCTGCTGATTGAAGAAAATCTTTAAATGACTCATCCTTAGATCGGTTACTTCCATAGTGTAACTGAACACGTAAGCTTGGTGCGAAACGCTCAAATTCTTTTTGCCAATTTCCAAGGACTGATGTTGGTGCCACAATTAATGCAGGACCTGTTTGGAGATTGTTTTCTTTAGCGTATAGTAAGTAAGTTATCGTTTGAATACTTTTTCCGAGTCCCATATCATCGGCTAATAACGCTCCAAATCCAAGCTTTCGTAAGTATAGTAACCACTCAACACCGTGTTGTTGATACGGGCGGAGTGTTGCTTGTAGCGAAGATGGTACATCTACTTTTGGAATATCTCCAATGTGTAGAAGTTTTTGGAAAAGCTCTTCGTAATATCCATCTAGCTCGATTTCAATATCGGTAAACGGACTATCGTCTTCTACAATTTCTGTTTCTGCCGTATTAGATAAATGTTGCTGCAACACATCTTTCATTTCAAGTCCATATTTATCGGCACGGTGCATTAGTTTTTTTACTTCTTCAATAAAGGCAGGATCAAGTCTCATCCATTGACCATTTAAATTGAAAAGACGTTTGTTTTGTTCAACGAGTTCGAAAAATTCGCTTTCTGATAAATCAATTCCGTCCGTTGAAATGCGCCAGTCGAAATTAACGAGCGTATTCATGCCGAAGAAAGACTGTGTTTGTGCTGTACTTTGCTTCAGCTGTACACGCAACCTCGGTTTTGTTGCTTTTAAATTTTGCCACCATGATGGTAGTAAAATTGTAATACCTGCTGCCAGTAATTCATTACTTGCTTCGGTTAAGAAGTTCCAAGCTTCCGTTTCAAAGAGTTCTTCTCGGAACTTGTCGTCCTCTTTTAGCCACGGTACGAGCTTACTGAATCCTTCTTGTGTTTCAAGGATCCGTTCTTCGTAATCGTGCCATCGTTTTGGTAAGGAATCGATACTTTCATATACATATATGCGATGTGCACCACGTTTTGGTGTAACGATTGTTTCAAGCTTCCACATTTCAAGTTCTTCTTGCGGTTCTTGTAGTCTTAAGCCGACTGTAAATGGAAGATCATCTTCAATGTAACCAATTTTTCGAAGCCAATCCTCTTCATGTAGTGCTGCTTCCAATTGCCTTTTCGTAAAGTCGTAATGTTCGTATAGTCTCTTTGCATCTTCCCATCCGTCATTTGAGCGAGCATCTTGCAAAATACTTTCGTTCACAGCGGCAGAGAAAAGAGATGCTAACATGTCATCTTCAATTGAGGTATTCTGAACTTTCCAAGATGGCTGCTGAGACCAATGCTTCATGTCAGGTGCGAAGCTGCCGCTGACGAAAGCGTCCCATAATTCACTTGCGTCCTTTGTAAGTGCCGTAATAGGACCGTTCATTTGCATATTTGCAAATGAATTCATCGGTTTATTTGCGATGTATTCAAATGCCTGTGCATTCGTTAACATAACGCCTTGTTTTCCCTCATACGTTGCTTCTTTTAAAAACGTTCCGTAGAAAGAAGTAGAGTGCCATGCGAATGCATTTTTTTTCCAAGTTGCTACGGATAAGAGCGTACCGCTATCATCTTCTCCCCAAAGGAACCAACCTTGACTAACGTGCTGGAGCCTAATTGTTACTTCAGTTTGTATGATCATCGATTAATTTTCCTCTCCGTAATTCCTCTTGTAGTGCACGCAGACGTGAATGTAAGTTAGCGATATGAATAATGAAAGCATCCCATTCATCAGTTCGCTTCAGTCGTTTATAAAGCATACGTAATTTCTTTAAGTAACGAACGGCACGTTTATATGATTTGCGATTTCGCTCTTCAATTGCTTCCATTGCGGCATGGTGATAAAGAGGAAGTGCTGCTTCGGGCGCTTCTTTTTCAATATCTTTCAATGGTTCTTTCAAAAGTTCGATTACTTCGAATCCATATAAGAGCTGAAGTTCCGTCCATGCATGGTATTGTTTCTTCGCAAGTACATATTGTTCATAATTTGTGAAACTATACGGTAATAGTTCTTGTAAAATCATTTCTAATCCCGCTTGTTCATTCGTATGCGTTGCATATGTCTCATACATCATCACAAATAATCGAACGATATCTTGTATGAAGACGGTATTTTCTTGTTCCGTTATCGTTTCTTTTACTTGTTTATAAGTAAAGGAAAGCCAGTTTTTCCCGCGGTCCCACTCCATCGCACTTAATAACTCTTCTAACCAATAGAAGTAAAGGCTCACAACAGAAGAAGGCTGTTTTTCCAGTAATTCCATTGCCGATACATCTTCACCGTTTAAAAAGAGCAGGTGAGAAGATGCTAATGCTTTGGAAAGTGGATTGATTTTAGTATCGATTCGTTTTTTTTCTTCTTGTAGCTGCTCCTCTGTTCTTAACAGTTCACCCCATACGTGACGATAAATGAAGAATCGCTCTTGTGTATAGGCATCGGTAGAGAAGAATGATTCATGTATGAGCCGCGCTGTTTCTTCTAAAATTGGTTTGGATTCTTCTGGAATCGCCTCTGTTTTTAGGTCCCTAACGGTAGATTCAACTTTATCAACGAATAGGCGAACGACGTTAACTGGTTGGTGATAAGAATATAGTTTGTTTGCTTCAAATTCTTGAATTTCTTCTAATAATTTTTGAAAGCAATAAAGTGCCGCGTGCAACTTAAATAATTCATGAATAGCAACGATGCGCGGAGCTTTCCGTTCTAATTTTGTATAGAAGTCTGTAAAAAGACTCATAAGAAAATACATTTGTTTATAAGTGAGCCGCGCTTGTTCTTTTTTAAATGATTCATATTCATTTTCAAAGTATGTTTGCCAACTTTTATAATCCATTTCTTCAAAAGCTGATGATTGCAATACTTGTCGTGCAGTTCGAATAGGAGGAAGAGAAGGTTTTGTATTATTTTTGAATAAAGTTAATACATCTCCTACTTGCCCAAAACTAGAAGCTGCAGATAGTAACACAGCAAGCATATGCTGACATTGCGTTGGCGCGAAGCAATCGCAATAGCTTTCAGTGACATTACGAATCGGAATGTGAACACTATATACACTGCCTTCAGCATTTACAGTTCCGGATAGCGTATAGCCATCAAAGTCAACGTTATAGACAACACCACTACGATATAGTTGCCGAGCTGTAGCGACATGCTCTTGATCAGCAACTTGCTGTGGATCAAGCCCTTGAACGAACTCATTCGCAATCATCATAATTTCATCTTTCGTAATTGAGTCTTGCAGCATAATATTCCTCCGTACACAGATTTCTTTCCTTTACCATTATAAACAAAAAATGCTCAAAACAGAAAAAATGAAATTCTAATTACACAATTAGAAAATCATGGTAATATATATAATGTTAATTTTGTATATTACTATGTAATTAAAAGGAGAGAATTTGTTTGTCAGATTTACAATCGAAGTTTGGTAATGGCATGAATAAGTTGCAAGAGGGAATTGAGCAAGGCAAGATGAAGTTGCAAGTAGCACAGGAAATGGCGCAATTAAAGAAGATTACACAAGAGAAGTTACAAGAAAAAACTGAAATTTTACTTGAACTTGGTCAAACGGTATATATGCAACTTCGTGATGATGAAGTTCGAGTAGATTTGTTGAAAGCTATTGTAGCACCAGTGCAAGAGCTTGATGTTGCTATTTATAACACGCGCAGACAAATTTCTAATTTACAGAGACAAGAACAAAAAGGACAGTGTAGTTGCGGTGGTCCATTATCATTAAATGATAAATTTTGCGGGCAGTGCGGTAAAGAAAATGAGTTACTCCTTCAATCAAAAAATATTGAAAAAGAAGCATGTTCTTCATGTGGTGAACAAATTGCAACGGAAGCCACATTCTGTCCAGCATGTGGTATGAAGCAAAGTAAGGAGTGAGGAACATGTATTGTAAAATTTGCGGTTTAGAACAGCCTGAGGCAGTAAACTATTGTACACATGACGGCTCAAGTACGGATAGTATAGATAGCCATGTTATGTTAGTCCCGCAATCTTCGAAGTATTGCCGAACATGTGGACAGGAAAGTAAAGAATATGCTACATATTGTGAGAAATGCGGTGATTCTTTATTAGGAGTCGCCCAAAAAGAATCGAACATGAAATTACCAAATGCAGGAGCGCAATTACATGTAAATGCATCAGGAAGTATGCTGAAAAAAGGATTATTCGGTGGTGCTTTTGCAATTGTATGTATGTTCATTGCAGGCTTCATTGGCAGTTTAATAATAGATTCTGCTATAAATGATGTAGTGGAGACAGCGGTTAGAAATACGGATGGTATGTTGAATATGAATACCATTAATCAATCATTTATTGGTATAGCACCATTAATTTTAATGTGTCATTTAATAGGTATTGAAATTAGCGGGAGCGGGGCATACACGATGTCATTCCTTCTTCATATCCCATTATTCATCTTGGTAACTATTCCCGCACTTATATTAGGTGGAAGTGGATTTTTTGTTGAAAGAAAAAAACCTTCAATTAGTTGGCGAGAGAAGTTCATGACATCATGTGTAATTGGCATGATATACGGTATTTTCTTATGTATTGTAAGCTTTATGGCAAGTTCTTCTACATCTATTTCTTATTTCTATCAAACGATGACTATTGATGTTGTATATTCTCATGTTGTTAGTTTATTGTTTGGTATTATATTTGGCCTATTATTCAGCTTTATTGGTATGAGTATTGAAGTAGGACCACATCGTATGCTTTCTTCTACTAGTCAGTTTGTCCCGTATGTAACGTCTATTTATTATAGTATAGTGACTGTTTTGAAAGGACTACTTATTACATTTGGTATTATACTTATTACGATTTTATTTAGTAGTTCAAAATCAATGGGTCCAATTGATTTTCCAGAGAAGGCGTATAAAGTATTACTTTCTTTAGAAGCAACACCTTTCATGTGGAATATGGCCCACCTTTCTCCAACTGAAATTGAGTGGGGGAATATGGAGAGAGAAATGCATAGATATTCAGTCGAAAAAGGGCCGCTGCATGTATCGTATATGTCAGGCATATCAATACAGGGTACGTCTTTAAAAGACCTGGAAATCGCTAATGGTGCTAGTGCTGATCGTATAAAAGATATTGATGATTTTAATTCATATTTACATTGGTGGGGATTATTAATTCTTCTACCATGTATTCTACTAGTTAGGGCTGGAATGAAATTGGCTCAATATCGTATGCGAAATATGTACGTAACTATAGCAGTGTTTAGCGCTGTTTATACAGTGATGATGCTTTGTGTAAATGGATTAGCAAAAATTCATATTACAGCTTCAGGAAGTAAGGAAATTATGAAGGAGTTCGCTGGAATTTCTGGACCGATATTATCTATTCAAAGTAACACGCTATATTTAATAGTAGGTAGTTTTCTTATTTCTTACGTATTAACATTCGCGGGTATGAAATTAGTAAAAAAATAAGGGGGAGAAATACTTGAAGTTTTGTGGAACATGCAATAAACAAGTTGCGGATCATTTGAACTTTTGTCCTGATTGCGGAAGTAAAGTAGAAGAAATTGCTGATCAAACAGCTTCTTCTCACTCAGAAATGCGGAGAGAAACAAAGTCAGTGAAAAGTAAGAAGAACATGTTTTTACTTATAGGTTTTGTCATTGTTTTTGCTATTTTGTTTGGCGCATATAAATTCGGTGCTAGCAAGTTTTCGAAGGAAAAGCAAGTAAATGCAATGATTGAAGCATTCCAAAATAAAGATGTGAATGCAATCGATGAGATTTTGAAAGTAGACGATCCAACCTTAAAGGTTAAGACAGAAGATATTAAGGCGTATATCCGTTATTTAAAAGAGAATCCTTCTTATAATAAAGAACTGTTATCATATTTGCAAAGAGAGACAGTAGATCAAAAGTTAGCAAGTGATAAAGCATCTTTTAAAGATGGGAAAATTATAGAAGACGGGAAAGAATGGTTCTTGTATCCGAAGTATAAGTTCAGCATGAAGTCGTATTACATGAATGTTAGCACAACTGCAAAGAATGCTGAAATATATGTGAATGATAAAAAAGAAACAGAGCTTTCTAGTGACAAAACTTCGAAAGAATTAGGTCCATACTTCCCGGGTGCTTATGTTGTAAAGGCAAAGGCGAAGACGGAACTTGCTGAATTAGAGACAGAAAAAGAAGTGGATTTAGCAGATGAAAAGAATGGGACAGTAGAAGTGAATTTATCACTTGAAGGAAATTATGTAACCATTTCGTCTGATGAAAACGATGCAACGGTATTTGTTAATGGCAAGAAACGTGGAAAGTTAAATTACGGAAGTTATAAACTTGGTCCTGTACCAACGGATGAAACGGTAGAAGTACATTTAGAGAAAAACGCTGAATTTGGTGTGATGAAATCTGAAAGTATTAAAGTTGGAGATCAAAGTACATATTACTTAAAGTTCCCAAAAGAAGCTTCTAGTTCAGCGGTTGGAGATTTTGTACAAAATCATATTTATAATAACGTGCGTGCAATTGCATTAAACGATTTTAGTTTAATTGAAAATGATTATGATAAGAGCGGGAAATCGTATAAGGAAGACCGTGATTACTTACAATATCTACACAAAAAAGGAATTACAGAAGATTTATTGACAATGAATATTCGCAATGTAGAACGTCAAAGTGCAACGAAATATAAAGTAACGACATATGAAGAATATCATATTCGTTACGGTGACGGCTCTGTAAAATTCAAGAGCTTTAATAATGACCATATCGTTACTGTTAATGGAAATGGAAAGATATTGTACCATTCTCTTGGAGCGAATAATACGCTGAAATCAGAGGAAGTATCTGGTCCGACTCGTTAATATAAGAAAGAGGCTGTTCAATTTTGAACAGCCTCTTTCTTTAGGTAGCTTGCCGTTATTGTCAATCTTTGTCGGTAAATCGATATTCCATGTTGAACCGTTGATATAATTTTCTCTACTCGTGTTCATGAAGGGAAAGTAAAAAGGATATCACCTAGTTGGAAAATCCTACTAGGTGATATCCTTTTTTGCAATTAGAAGCGGGCTTCCTTTAATATCGCTTGTACATATGGATCATTTAATATTTGCTTTATGAGCGGTAGCATTTCTTGCTCGAATGGAATATCAATAGGGAATGGTTTTTGAGAGCCTGGTTTTATTCCGTATTGTACGAGTTTGTAATGTGTATTTTCTTCAGACTTGAGCACAATTAATTTATAGCGATTGTCATCGTTTGTTAGTGAGAAGTCAATTGCGATTGCATCATATGTTACATCATCTTTATATATGTACGGCTTTGGTGTACCGACCCAGTCTACCTTAGCTTGTAAATTCATGGACGTCACCTCCTTATATGTATTATATAAAAAATAAAAGCCAGCTCTCAATAAAGAGAACCGGCTGTAATTTAGCAGTCATTGGTTATTTTAAAATTTTCACTTTAACAGTTTTGCGTCCCCATTTTTGAGCAGCGCTATCTGATCCAAGTAGGATGTCGATACGGTTACCTTTAATTGCACCGCCAGTATCTCCAGCGATAGCTTCTCCGTAACCTTCTACCCATACTTTAGATCCTAATGGGATTACTTTCGGGTCAACAGCGATCATTTTCATGTTTGGGTTCGCTGTTAAGTCATGACCCATTGCAGTTAATACACGGCCGCCGTATGTGCCACCGTTTTCACTTGGGTGAGCTGTATATGCCGTAGCTACAACTGTTAACTCACGACCACCAGAAGGTGTGCTAGTCTCAGCAGCTTTCACAGCAGGCTTAGCAGCTGGTTTTGCTTGTGCTGCAGGTGCTTGAGCTTTAGCAGGTGCTACAGTTTTAGCAGGAGCAGGTTGTTCTTGTTTCTCGATAACAGGTGCTGTACCTGTTAAGAAAGGAACGTGAACATAAGCTGTTTTCCCGTTATATTCAAATTGTAACCACTCATTTTGTACTTGGTTCGTTGTTTCGATCATATCGTCTTTCTTAAGCGTTCCAAGAATTTCTGAGTTTGTGTTCGCTTCAGCACGTACATTTAATACGTTAGCTGTTACATAGTAAGAGTTCTTTGTAAACTCTGCACTTACGAATGCGTCTTTACCATCTAATTTGATTTGTGACCATCCGTTTTCTGTATTTAGAACATCTAATTTATGACCATTCTGTAATTTACCGACAACTTTTGATTCAGTAGTAGGGTTTTCTCGTACGTTTAGTACGTCTGTTTTTACAACAGTTTCTGCATTAGCAGATGCGGTGAAAATCCCAAGACCAAAAACTGCTGCTGTTGCTATTCCAATTAATTTTTTCATGATAGCCTCCATTGCGTTTGTTTTCGTGTCCTCATTATAGCAACAGATTTTTTCGGATTTTGGGAAAACACACAATTACAAACCATTCGTAATAAGTCGTTAACACTTTGTAATATAGCTAGAATGAGAGGAAAGCGTTTTTCATTCCATATAATTAGTAGGTTTCTAGTTATATTCAAAATATTTAATACAACATATTTTTTTCGGTGTAAATAAAAATATTACAGGGGTATTACATAATGATTACTATACAGTTACATTCCTTGAGTATTTTACCGTTTTATGGGTAATATAGTTATATAAACATAAACATCTCGTTTGTGAAGTTATAAACACGCGCTATATACTAGCAAAAAACCGCATAATTGTTACAAGAAGAAAGGGTTGTAAAGAATAAATCTGCCCTTTTTTAAAACTGTAACACATCCTTTTTTGGGAAAATCTCTTCCCATCCGCATTTTTCTCACACAATTTGACAGTAGTATTCCAATCTTGTAGCTCTTGCAGAGTGGAAAGGTTGTACGGAAGGTAAGGCTGTCCATAAGAACTCTAATTGGTGAAGGCAAACTTGAGAGAGCCGAAAGAAAATCACCACAAAAAACTATGGTTTTCTATCCGATTTAACATATCGGAATTTATGTTTTTCACAAGAAATGAAACATACGAAGGGGGATTTGATGAGGAAACTGACGAAAACATTTATTGTCTCATTAACATTATGTATTGCATTTACACTTTGGGGGATTATTCCCGAATCTATTATTGGAAAAGGTAGCTTAGGAAATGTAACGACTGTAATTCAAGCTGCGTTAGTTAGTAAGTTTGGATGGTTCTATATTATTTCTGTTTCTATTTTCTTAGGAATTGCTATTTTCTTAATTGTTTCTAAGTACGGTTCGATTCGTTTAGGTAAAGATGATGATGAACCTGATTATAGTTATATGACATGGTTTGCTATGTTATTTAGTGCCGGTATGGGAATCGGTTTGGTTTTCTGGGGTGTCGCAGAACCGATGAACCATTTATACACACCTCCGTTTGGAGAGAGTGCGACTGAAGAGAGTGCACGCCTTGCACTTCGTTTCTCATTTTTCCATTGGGGATTACATCCGTGGGGATTATATGCACTTGTAGCATTATGTATTGCGTATTTTACATTTAGAAAAGGAAGAGCAAGTACAATTAGTGCGGCGGTCGGTCCGCTATTTAAAGGCGGTGAACATGGCCGTATTGCCCATATGTTTGATGTTCTAGCTGTATTTGCGACAGTATTTGGTGTGGCGACATCATTAGGACTTGGGGCAAAGCAAATTGCGGGTGGTGTTAGTTATTTAACATCTATTCCAAACTCATTACCGACACAGCTAGTAATCATCGGAATTGTAACTGTTCTTTATATGCTATCTGCGCAAACGGGACTCGATAAAGGAATTAAATATTTAAGTAATGCGAATATTATTTTAGCGTTTGCACTTATGATAATTGTATTATTTGCAGGTCCAACAAACTTTATTATGAATTATTTCACTTCAACAATCGGTTCATACATTCAAGAATTGCCAAGTATGAGTTTCCGTTTAAGTCCATTAAATGAAGGCGGAAATCAATGGATTCAGTCATGGACAATTTTCTACTGGGCATGGTGGATTGCATGGTCACCATTCGTAGGTACGTTTATTGCTCGTGTGTCACGCGGGCGTACAATTCGTGAATTTGTTGTTGGTGTGTTACTCGTACCAACAGTAATTGGTGCGCTTTGGTTCTCTGTTTTCGGAGGAACAGGTATTCACATGGAGCTATTTGATGGTGCAAATATATATGGACAAATTAAAGAAATGGGCACAGAAGTAGGATTGTTTGCTATGTTAGACCAAATGGGTAGTATAGGACCGGCTTTATGTGTGTTAGCTATTTTACTTATTTCAACATTCTTTATTACATCGGCAGACTCTGCTACGTTTGTTCTAGCGATGTTAACGACACATGGTAGCTTAAACCCACCAAATCGTATTAAAATGGTTTGGGGTATTGTTCTAGCGGCGTTAGCTTCGATCTTATTGTATGTCGGAGGATTAGAGGCGCTGCAAACTGCTTCGATTATTGCGGCCTTCCCGTTCGTATTTGTTATTTTCTTTATGATTGCAGCACTATTTAAAGAGTTGCAAAAAGAAGGACGTATGAAACAACATTAATAATAGAAGAAAAAAATTCTGTATATATAAATAGTATTAGGACTGTCGACATTCGGCAGTCCTTTTTCACTGTTCTATACTATTGTAGGAAAAGCATTACTTTGTTACGAAATACTATAGATATCGGTAATTTAAAAAGAAAAATCGATATAGTTCGACAATATCTGATATTTTACGCGTTATATTCATATTTTTGACAAAAATATGTCGGAAATGTGTTGTCACTTTTATATATATGTGCTATATTATTTCCTGTAAGCGATTTCAAATAGTTTTAAAGCGCATTCAAGGGGGACAACTAGAATAATGAAACGTTACGAAAGAAAGTGGAAGCATATTTGTTTGAAACGTGTGGCACATCGAAATGTCCAAGAAAGCACGGAACCAAAGACTGAAACTCGTAAAGAGCATAAAGAGAAGCAATTGGTTCTACAAAAATAGCAATCACTTTTTCGTATATAAATGAAGGTCGATCGTTCGTTGGGGGATGGACGTGAAATAACTTTCAGCTAAGGGGTATTGTCTGATATATAGTATTACGGTAAAAAATAAGCACAGAGCATACGGCGCTCTGTGCTTATTTTTTAATGAAATCTATTTTTCTTTTTTAAATCTTACTGTTTTATCCCAACCAATTACTTGTTTCTTGCTCTTTGCACGTAAGTAAAGAATGAGACTGCGAATAAACAAATACGTAAAGAGCTGTGCGTACGTAAAGTACATAATGACGCTTATGAAAATATTGGTCGGTGTAAAGGTTCGTTCGACGCTCTGAGCACTAAATAATTGAGAAACATATGTAATATATGCGACATACCACATAAATAGTAATGGAATGCTATATTGAATTTGGAATAT
Organism: Bacillus sp. FSL E2-8887; assembly: GCF_038007205.1. Lineage (NCBI taxonomy): Bacteria > Bacillati > Bacillota > Bacilli > Caryophanales > Bacillaceae > Bacillus > Bacillus sp. FSL E2-8887. The sequence continues at coordinate 4,801,790 of NZ_JBBOWS010000001.1, read as the reverse complement.
GCCGAGCAGTCCAATTATAAACCAAACGTTTGAAATGATTAGGAATAGCCAAAATACGACATACACTAAAACTTGTTGTAAGGAATGGACGAGAAGTTTCCCTTTAAAAAAGCTTAATGAAGAAAACATTTTTTCTAAAATGTATAAGTTTCCTTGAAGCCAACGTGTCCGCTGTTTTATAAGAATTTTTAAATGTTCAGGTTCTTGTTCCCATGTAATCGATTCCGGGACGATTGGTAAGAGATAGCCCTTTTGGGTAATTCTTAATGTTAATTCAGCATCCTCTGCAATTGCATAAGGATCATAGCCGCCAAGTTCTTCTAATGCGGAACGACGAAGAAGCATGTTTGTTCCGGTTAGTGAACCTGTTTGGAATAATAGCCAGCGTCCAGATTGCATAAGGAGCTGGAAAATCTGAAATTCTAATGAAATCATTCGTGTAAGCCAGTTTCTTTTCTCATTTACTGTACGAACGTGTCCAACTGCTCCAACGGCATCCTTTGTTGTTTCAGCATGTTCTACGAGCATTCGCAGTGCATGTGGTTCAGGTTGATTATCTGCATCGTAAACACAGAAATATTCACCATCCGAAATGCTAAGGCCGTAGTTTAATACACGCGATTTTCCTTTCGGTTCGCCAGGTGGTACACGAATGTGATGAATATGAGCATAAGCTTTGTCGAAATCATCGCCAATTTCAGGTGTTTCATCTTGAGAGTTATCGTTTAATAAATAAACGTTTAGTTTGCCTGGGTATTCAATCTTTGCCATTGCTTCTAATGTATCTTTAATAACAACCCCTTCATTATGGGCAGGTATTAAAATATCTACACTTGGATAATGTTCTAGCGTACGATCTTTTCGTTTACTATTTCGATGAATTAAGCCTGCGAGTGTTAAGAGAGAGTAGTAAACGAGTAGGCCTGAGAATAGAAAGGCCGTAAAAATAAGTACATATTTGATTGAAAATGTGATGCTAATCCAAAATACGAGTACGCAGAACAGAAGGAATAAAAGGAGTATAACGAGTGTCATCATAATAATGTCTGTCCTTTTGTCGTGATTTGTTCTCGTTTTATTTTAATGTCTTGAATTGCTTCAGCAGCAAGCCATTGCTCCATTTTTGGATGTAGACGGTTCATTACAATGTCAGCACCGGCTTCATTTGTATTTTGTAATAAAATGACTAATGTGTTGCTGTCATATTCAGCAGCAAGGTCAAAGTCAGCTCTGACTGTATCAACTAACAATGAAGCTACACGATCCATGACACTTTCCTTCGTATATTTACTAAAGGAAGTGAAATCAAAGAAAATGATAATGCCTGTTTCATTACGACGATTCATCGCAGTTGTTAATAAAGCTTGTCGTCTTTCGAATTCTTGTCTTGTTAATAATTTTGATTCTCCAATGTATTGCTCAAGCACTCTCACTCGTTCAGTTAACTCTTTATTTTTAAGGATAACCTTTTTTAATAGATGGGTTGAAATATAAACAATGAAGAAGTTAGCTGCCATCAGGAAGTGGGTAATAATATATTCCCATTGATCTGATGTACTCCATAAGTGAAGCCACGCTTGATAAAATAAATAGAATACTGAAATGATTGTTCCCAGTATGAAGAAAATAAATGCTGTTTTATCAGGTAAAAATAGGAATAGTACATTTATGATGACATATATAATTGTAAAAATGAGCGCGTGCTCATATTTCGTCACATGTACAGTAGTAAAATAAAATAAAATTTGTAAAATCCACATAGAGAGGACTTTATAGGACTTATCTTTCACGAAACGTTCCTCCTTAAAAATAATTCGTGCTGGATATTTGTAGTATGCACAATTATTAAGAAATGACCATGTAGCTGGAAGTTTTTTGGGGCGAGATACATCAAGTAGTATCCCTCTTTTATAAGAAAAAATAAACAGACATACTAATTATTGTAACATATCATCTATACATCTAGACATGAAGGATTTAATATATATGAAAATTATATTTAAAGTATATAAAAAAACCTCCTCTTTAAAAAGAGGAGGTTTTATATAAAATTATAGGAACATCATACCTGCAACTGCTGCGTTTAAGAAGTTCGCTAGTGTACCAGCGATAACTGCTTTAATCCCTAATTGTGCAATTTGTTTACGGCGAGTAGGAGCTAACGTTCCTGTTACACCTAATTGAATTGCGATAGAAGAGAAGTTTGCAAAACCACAGATTGCGAATGTTAAAATCATATTTGTTTTTGCAGAGAACTCTGCCATGTGTGGTCCTAAGTTTGCATATGCAACGAATTCGTTGATTGCAAGTTTTTGACCGATAAAGCTTGCTGCTTGGATAGCTTCACCTGGAGAAACCCCGATTAAGATTGCAAATGGTGATAATAAGTAACCGAAGATTAAATCAAGGCTAAGTTTAATATCGAACCAAGAACCAACCCATCCTAATAAGCCATTTAATAAAGCGATTAATGCAATGAAGGCCATTAGCATTGCAGCTACGTTAATAACAAGTTGTATACCTTCAGATGCACCGCGTGCAGCTGCATCGATAACGTTTGCGTCTTCACGCTCTGTTGAAAGTTGAACATTATTATCTACTTTTTCTGTTTCTGGCATAATTAGTTTTGCAATTAATAAACTTGATGGAGCTGCCATAATTGCAGCTGCTAATAAATGTTCTAACGGAATACCCATTGCTGCATAGCCGACAAGAACTGATCCGGCAACAGCGGTCATACCACTTACCATAATAGTGAAGAATTCACTGTTAGTTAAACGTGCTAAGTATGGTTTAATTAAAATTGGTGCTTCTGTTTGTCCTAAAAATACAGTTGTTACTGCATTTAAGCTTTCTGCCTTAGAAGTTCCAAGAAGTTTACTTAATGCACCACCAACGATACTAACAAATTTCTGCATAATACCTAAGTAATATAAGATTGCAACTAATGAACTAATAAATACAATTGGAAGTAGTGCTTGAATAACGAAAACAAATCCCCAAGGGCCTTTTGCGTTGACTAAATCCCCAGCAACGAACCTAATTCCCTCGTAAGAAAAATTAATTAATCCTTGAACGCCGTCAGCAGCAACTTTTAAGCCTGCTTTTCCAGCATCCCATCGTAATACGATAAATGAAAATGTCATTTGTAATGCTAGCGCGATTAAAATTGTGCGCCAATTAATAGCTTTGCGGTTGGAAGATAGTAAGAAAGCAATTGCTAATACTCCAATCACACCGCCAATTCCCCATAAAACATTCATGCAGTGTATGCTCCTTCCTCATAGTAAAAAAGTGTATAAACCAGTTGTCTATACTTTTGCGAATATAACATCTTAAGTAACTTATCATAATGGACATCGGAGGTCAAACGTCTAATGAAAAGTTTAAATAAAAAGAAAATTCTTTGAAAAAACACATATAAAATGAATAGACATGAAATAGGTTATGTTTTTTGTTGAAATATATTCATTATGATAACGTTTTGGGCAATTTCAATAGAATATAGTGTATGAAATAGGAGAATAAACGCATAATTTTTTCGTAGAGAGAATGAAAGGGAAGTACTATATCGAGTCCTTTAAAAAAAGCCTTCTAGTAAACTAGAAGGCTCTGAAACTATAAATTAAGGTGCTTTCGTATACCCTAAGAAATGGCTTTTCCAATAAGAATTGTTTAATGAAGCGATTGCTACACCTTTATCTCCAGATTGGATGAATGATCCCCCGCCAAGGTAGATACCCATGTGAGAAGGACCTGCTTTATAAGTATTTTGGAAATAAATTAAGTCACCTGGTTGTGGAGTTGAAGTTTTTGATAAGCTGCTCCAATATCCAGCAACACTTTGGCGGCTAATGTTATGACCAAATTTCTTAAATACGTGGTAGATGTAACCACTGCAGTCAACACCATTAGCAGAAGTACCGCCCCAAACGTATGGTACGCCTTGCATAGATTTCGCGTATGCAAGTAGAGAAGAACTGTCACCGCTATTATTATTGTTATTGTTGTTATTATTTTGATTGTTATTTTGGTTGTCGTTAGGCTTATTATCTACTGCGCCACCAACTGGTGTTTTAGATAGGAAACGTGTTCCGATGTAACCAGTTTGACCGTTGTAGTTAATTTTGCTCCATCCAGAGTTTTCAGAGATTACTTGAACCTTCTGTCCTTGTGGAAGTGCGCCTATGATTCTATAATTTGTACCTTCGCCGCTACGTACATTTAGTGCAGAAGCATTAATGTAGTAGTCACCAATTGCACCTTGTTCAGGTTGTTTTGGCTGTTCTGGTTGTTTCGGTTGCTCAGGAGTAGCAGTGCCACCTTTGACGAATTTTACAAATTCGCTACTAACATAGCCTGTTTTTCCTTGGTAGTTTACTTTAAACCAGCCGTTTTCAGATCCGACTACGTTTAATGTTGTGCCATTTAACACGCCGCCAATTACACTATGGTAAGCAGCAGGGCCTGTACGAACACGTAGAGATGTTGCGTTAACAACGTAAGTACCACCAGTTTGAATAGTTCCATTATTATTTTGCTCTTGGTTGTTACCTTGAGTGACGTTTTCGTTAGAACCGCCTTTTTTTACGTAGTCCTTGCTTAAGTAAGCTGTTTGTCCTGCGTAATTGATTTTGAACCAATCTTGAACTTCGCCTACAACTTGTACTACTTGTCCTTGTTTAACAGAACCTACAGTTGGATGAGAAGTGCTAGGACCTGTACGAACGCGAAGGGAAGATACATTTACTGTATAGTTTCCACTTGCTGGTTGAACAGTTGCTTCATTGTTACTATTGTTGTTATTGCTTGTAGAGCCAGTATTTGAAGAAGCGCCTGATACAAATTGGCTACTAACATAACCAGTTTGTCCGTTATGGTTGATTTTCACCCAACCATTTTCTTCTCCAATTACGTTTAAAGTTTGTCCTTCATATACACGTCCTGAAACAGAACTAGAAGTGTTAGGAGCTGTACGTACACGTAATACATCAGCAGTAACTTTATTGTTTCCACCTGTGCTTACATTGTTATTCGTTGCTCCGTTTTTTGATACAAACTCGCCACTAACAAAACCAGTTTGTCCATTAACGTTAATTTTGAACCAACCATTTTCTTCTCCAATTACGTTTAATGATTGACCATTATAAACGCGAGAGATGACGTCGTGAGAAGTACTTGATCCTGCACGAACGTGTAGTACGCTAGCATTCACCGTATATGATGAATTGTTTGATGCGGAAGCTTGGACAGTTTGTGTAGCAGCTTTTTGTGTATTTTGTTCAGGGGCAGCTTGAACGCTATCAAGTGTAGGGGCTGCTCCTCCTGCTACAGACACTGCCGCAAGACCGGCAAGGTATTTTTTCATAATTTGTCGATTCCTTTCTGTCTGTAATGTAGTGAAGAAATATTTACCAACTGTTAAAAATTCTAAAGAGCATGTCGATTACTGTCAAGACTTATGTGGTAATCTGAATATGACAAAAAGGTTACAAAAAAAAAATCAAGGTATAAATCTGCACCTTGATTTCCATTTAAATACATATATTTGATGTGGAAAATGAGAAGATTATTCGTATTTAGGAAGATGTGCTGTTGGATTTTAAAAGGCTTTGAGAAAATGACCTTTGTAGTAATTTGGTGATAGGGCCAACTTGACCATCTTGAATCGCAGTTCCATCGAGATGGGTCATCGGTAAAATTTCAATAGTCGTTCCCGTAAAGAAGCATTCATCTGCTTGATAAACATCGCGAACGCTGAAAAGCTCTTCCTTTACAGGGAGTTGAAGAGTGTTAGCTAAAGAAAGGACGTACTGACGAATAATGCCGTTTAAAATAAGGTGATTGGCTGGATGCGTATACAGTGTTCCGTTTTTTATAAGAAAGAAGTTAGAGTGGCTACCTTCAGTTACAATACCATTTCGTACGAGAAGTGCTTCTTTACAACCTTTGCGTTCAGCTTTCGTATAAGCTAATACATTTGGTAATAAATTTAACGATTTAATATCACAGCGGAGCCAGCGTGTATCAGGTTCTGATATAGCACGTACACCGTATTCAATCCATAAAGATGGTCTTTCTTTTTTTGAAATATAAGCATAGATTGTCGGAGATATGTCATATGAAAATGCATGTGCTCGAGCTTGTACACCACGAGATACTTGTAAGTAAATTGTTCCGTCTTCGTGGAAATTATTGTTTTCAATTAATTTGTAGAGTAAGATGATGAGTTCGGCTTTTGAGAAAGGAAGTGATAATTCTATTTCTTCAAGGGATCGATATAATCTTGTTAAATGTGGGTCTAATAAGTGAAAGTTTCCGTTATAAAGGCGAATAACTTCATAGACGCCATCACCAAATTGTAAACCTCTTTCTTCAAGTTCTATGTACGCGCGATGTTTTGTTGTATCAATAACTGCATCATTCCATAGTACAAATCTTTCGTATGCCAATTTTCGTCCCATCCTTTCGTTAGTACATGAATAAAAATCACTATAGTAATTTTTATGTAAGCAATTCTCTACATATGACGTATATGTATTTGTAAATCACAGAGAAGTAGTGGTGATTTATCCTGCATTAACTGCCCGTAAACGCCCGATTGGTGAGGGCTAATAATCAGTGGGGGATGAACAAAACACCCACTGATTAAAGTTTCACTTTATAGCATTTTGTATATACAAATTCGGAAATGAGAAATAAGAATCCTGCTTTTTGAAAAAAAAAAGCAACATTCGTATGGAATGCTGCACAAGGAGGGTAGCTATCATTCATAGGGACATCGTCTTTACAGGTTTCATTTATGCAAACAAAACACTTGGAAAGACAATTATAAGAAAGTTGAAAACAAATGATGCACACATTTCTCTAAGGGATCCTATTGAAGATGAGAGATAAGAAATATGTGGAACCTTGTTTACATATTTTATTATAAAGATGTTTCGTTAATGTGGTGTAAATATTAGGTGAAGGTTATGTAATTTTAAAGTTAATGAATAGGAGAGGAAGGATAGCAGAAAATAAAAAAAGAGGCTGAGATTACTCAGCGCTCTTCTTTTCTTCTTTAATAGCTGTCTTTACTTCACCAGTTTTGATCTTGTTACTTTCAGAGAAGCGAAGTAAGTCACCTTCAATGATTTTGTCAGACATGTTCAATTCATTTTGAGCACGATCAATTAGTGGTTGAGATTCTTCTTTCGGTAATTGCACAACTTCGCCAGTAGTACGGTCGTAGAATGTACTGTTCGTGTACATGTACTTATCTGTAACGAAGCTACCGTCACGAAGAACAACGAATCCTTTATTTTCTGGTGAGAATACATCATGACCGAATTGAATTTGATTCGTAGAATCTACACCAAGTAAGTTTAGAATTGTTGGCTTAATGTCAATTTCACCAGTTGGTTTTGAAATTGTTTTACCTTCTTTTTGACCTGGAACGTGAATAAACATCGGTGTTTTTTGTAAGTTCATATGGTCAAATGTAGTGATTTCTTCTTTTCCTAAGAACTGTGCCATTGCACGGTTATGGTTTTCAGAAATACCATAGTGATCACCGTAGAATACGATAACTGAGTTGTCGTAAATACCTTCTGCTTTTAGACGCTCAATAAAGTGTTTCATTGCTTCGTCTAAATAGCGAGCAGTTACCATGTAACGGTCAAATACGCCATCACCAGAATTGTATTCATCGATTAATTTCGTACTGTCATCATAAGTGAATGGGTAATGGTTTGTTAAAGTAAGGAAGCGAGTATAGAACGGTTGCTTCACTTCTTTTAACATATCGATAGATTGATCGAAGTATTCGATATCTTTTAATCCCCAATTTAATTTTGTTTCTGGCGTAATTTTGTAGTCAAGTTCGTTGTAGTAACGATCATAACCAAGTGCCGGATACATAATGTTACGGTTCCAGAACGTTGCGTTATTCGCGTGGAATACTGATGTGTGATATCCTTGCTGACGCAAAATTTCTGGAGTTGCTGTATATTCGTTATTACCGTGTGTGAAGAATACAGCACCACGGTCTAGTGGATACATTGAAGTATCTACTAAGAATTCAGCATCAGACGTTTTACCTTGCCCAGTTTGATGGAAGAAGTTATCGAAGTAATAACTTTCTTTCGCAAATTGGTTTAGGAATGGTGTAACTTCTTGTCCGTTAACTTGCGCACCAATTAAGAATGTTTGTAATGATTCAAGAGAGACAACAATTACGTTTTTCCCTTTTGCAGTACCAAACATATTTGGATCTGGTTTACTTTGTGTTGTTTTCACATAGTTTTCTGCTTCTTGCAATTTACTACTATCAGCAAACGCTTTTTGTGAACTTGATTTTGCTTGTAAGCCAAGATCGTATGCTTGGTGTACATATAATCCTAGGTTTTTAACAAGCATAACGCGGTCGAATGAACGTGTTAATAGTTCTGGACGCTCAGCTTCTGCAAATCCTAGGTTTACGCAGAAAATAGCAACCGTTGACACGAAGTATAGAGAACGCATCGGACGTGCTACACGTTCTGTCGGTGCAAAATCTTTCTTCTTCTTCAATAGAACGAAGAATACGATAATATCCGCAAATGCAAGGATGATTTTGTAGTTAAATAATTCTTTCACACTAGAACCTAAACTTCCGAAATTAGACGTTTGTCCTAGTACTGGTAAAGTAACGAAGTCATTGTAGAATCCGTAGAACATTACGTTACCAACAAGAATGAACGTTAAGATAAAGTTAATTCCTAGTGCTATATAGTTACGTTTTTTCCCTTTTGCAAATAATGCAAGACCCACAAACAGTAATGATGCTGCTAATGGACTAATGAATAAAATGAATTCTTGCATGAAAGATTCAAGTTTTAAATCGAAGCTAGTGCGTGTAATGATGTAGGTTTTTAGCCATACGGCCAAAGCTACGAATAAAGTGAAACGCACATTTTGAAATTGTGATTTCATGGTTTCTTTCATTCATTTCCACCCTTTCTCTATCAGGCTTGGTCGATTTTGGAGCGAAAAATGTTAAAATAAAAAATACATAGTTTTCTTGGTCATAATTAGAGTTTCTATATTCACCCATATACGACTTTAACTATGCATACCCTTTTTGGTTTCTTGTGCTGCTCATAAGCATAACGTCATTTCTGTATTATACAACAAAATTCATTTCTGAGAAACACTATAACATTTTACATTTTTTGTATGTGATTTGTCACTACCAGAGAAAACTTTAACATTCGTTTATAGGCTCGTCAACTAGAAAATATAACAAAAATAGAAAAGAATGTTAAGCGGAATTGAAAGTTTTTTGGTTGAGAAATATGGAATAGAAATCTTTAAGTGGTTGTCTAGAAAACTATTATATGAAGGAAAATACGAAAAAATTAACGAACACTTGTTCTTTTCGGTTTTGTTTGTTACAATGAAATTTCATTGATAGATTATGTGTAATTTTGATGAACTTTTACTGATAACATAACATATTGTAGCTTATTTCTTTTGAAAATAGGGAGGCTTTTGAATGAAACAAAAATTTTCAGTTGAAGCGTTTTGGAAGAAAATAAAACATGTTGCGAAGCAGGCAGGGCAGTCGGTAATCTATGCGAGTTTATTGTTGTTTTACGTGTTGCAAAGACCGGATGTTCCAAAACGAGTGAAAATTATTGTAATCGGAGCACTTGCTTATTTCATTGCACCGATTGATGCCATTCCAGATTTCATTGCTGGAGTCGGTTATACGGATGATTTAGGTGCGTTAATGGCCGCACTATTACAAGCATCGATATACGTAAATGAAGATGTGAAAGATAAGGCACGAGTGAAGTTGGCAGAATGGTTTGGTTCGGATATAGACACATCATTTATCGATCAAAAATTAGATCAATAGGTGAGAACTGTCATAGGATGACAGGGCGAACGTAAGCGAGGAAGTGCATTATGCCATCAGGAAGAACGCATACGAAAATAAACTTAATATCCCTTCCGGTTGTTTTGTTTATGCTCTTTTCGTATGGATTAACAAGTTTTGATTTTTTATTAACTTTTGCAATTGGCTTTTTAGTAGGTACTTCATTTCTAACACCGGATTTAGATACGTACAGTAATGCGTATAACAAATGGGGATTCCTCCGCATTTTTTGGTATCCATATAGGAGCGTAATGCCCCATCGTTCCTTCTTCACACATACGATTATAATTGGTGATATTATTCGTATTGCATACATGTTAATCGTGTTTTCTCCGTTTTTATTCCTATTAAATATAATCGCATTCGGTGGAAATTTAATAGAAATTGCGAAGGAACACGAGGTTGAAATTGTAACGTTTGTAATGGGGATTGTTGTGGCGAGTACGCTTCACATTATAGCGGATAAAGCGAATACGCGCCGAAAGAAAATGATGAGAAAAAAGAAGAAACGCAGAAGATAAAGAAACCGTCCCAAAAGGTATTTTGGGACGGTTTTTTTCTTATTAATAGGTAGGTTACTCTTGTTGAACCGCCGATAAAATTTCATTTACGATCATGCGACATCAATTTTTGGACAGTTTCTTTTTAATCAAACGCTTGTTTAAAACTAAGCTTTCAGTACTTTAATACCTTTCACGATATTCCAAATGAAGTAGTATAAGCTAATGATTCCGCAAATGCATAAGACGATGATTGCTCCAATTCCAAGTGTTACGTCTGGTTGATCAGATCCGATGCCCATAATTCCTAAAATAACTAATCCAATAAATGAAGCGATGCTTGGAACGATATGTGTCCATAGAGCACGTTTCGCATGTGGTTTCGTTTCAGAATCGCCCACAATCCACACGATAATAGGGAATAAGATAGGTGCAAATAATACACTAAAGTATGATAAAGCTGCTAATATTTTGTTTCCGTTCATATATATCACCTCATAAGTAATGTCCGTTGTTATACTTTTAGTATGCGATAAATTTGGCAACCTTCCTATCGATTAACATTACAAAAACGTGACGCTTTTGTAAGATTTCCTTTTTAAATGATGAAATTTTCAAAAAAATCTTTTTAAATGAAAATTGTTGTGATAAAATTATTGAAAACGTTTTCTTAAACGTTTTGTATTTTTTAGACTTAAAGGTATGATGACCTGGTAGTCTATTGATAAGGTTATATCTTATTTAAAAGGGGATTCTTTAGGGGGAGAGAACAATGAACACATGGACACAAGTTTACGATCCGTTCGGTAACATTTGGATTTCGGCAGCAGTCGCACTTATTCCAATCATCTTTTTTTTCTTAGCTTTAGCGGTTTTCCGCATGAAGGGGTATGTGGCAGGATTTATTACAGTTGTATTAACGATTTTGGTGGCGTTATTTGCGTATAAAATGCCATTCACAATGGCAATGGCAGCGACCGGATACGGTTTCTTATACGGATTATGGCCAATTGCGTGGATTATCATTATGTCAGTATTTTTATATAAAATTTCTGTGAAAACAGGTCAATTTGATGTCATTCGTGCATCTGTATTATCCATTACGAATGACCATCGTTTACTCGTTATTTTAATTGGATTTTCATTTGGAGCATTTTTGGAAGGGGCAGCAGGATTTGGTGCACCAGTAGCGATTACGGCAGCGCTTCTGGCAGGCCTTGGGCTAAATCCTTTATATGCAGCAGGTCTTTGTTTAATCGCAAATACTGCACCAGTAGCTTTCGGAGCGATGGGGATTCCGATTACAGTTGCTGGACAAGTGACAGGCATTGATCCACATAAAATTGGACAAATGGCTGGGCATCAATTACCGTTCTTATCTTTATTTGTTCCGTTCTTTATCGTATTTTTAATGGATGGCTTTAAAGGAGTAAAACAAACGTGGCCTGCTTTATTTGTAGCGGGTAGTTCATTTGCAATTACACAGTTTATTACAGCGACGTTTTTAGGACCAGAACTTCCTGATATTACGTCAGCACTTGTAAGTTTAGTAAGTTTATCGCTATTCTTAAAAGTTTGGCAGCCGAAAGAAATTTATCAAACTAAGCAAGCGAATAGTGAAGTAGCCGCGGCGACGACGGCGACATCTATGCCGAAACTAACGGTAGGAAAAGTAGTAAAAGCGTGGTCTCCGTTCATTATTTTAACTGTGATGGTAGTCATCTGGAGCCAGAGTTTCTTTAAAGCGTTATTCGCTCCGGGCGGCGCTTTAGAAAGTCTCGTATTTAAATTTGAAGTTCCAAGCTTGCACAATTTAGTAATGAAAGCAGAGCCAATTGTAAATAAACCAACACCTTATGAAGCAATCTTGAAATTAGATATTTTATCAGCGACTGGAACAGCAATTTTAATTGCTTGTATCATTTCTATCTTTATTTTGAAAATGAGTGCAAAAGATGCAGTAGCAACATTTAAAGAAACGTTAAACGAACTAAAAATGCCAATTTTATCTATTGGATTCGTATTAGGATTCGCATTTATCGCAAATTATTCTGGTCTATCTTCTACATTAGCGTTAGCACTTGCAGGAACTGGCGGATTATTCCCGTTCTTCTCACCATTCTTAGGATGGATTGGCGTATTCTTAACAGGATCAGATACGTCAGCGAACGCACTGTTCTCGAATTTACAAGCAATTACAGCGCAGCAAGTCGGTGTATCTGAAGTGCTTCTTGTTGCAGCAAATACAACGGGCGGTGTAACAGGTAAAATGATTTCTCCGCAATCAATTGCGATTGCTTGTGCGGCAGTTGGACTTGCTGGGAAAGAGTCAGATTTGTTCCGCTTTACATTGAAGCATAGTTTATTCTTCGTTACTATTGTTGGGATTATGACGTATGTGCAGGCTTATTATTTAACTTGGATGATTCCGTAAACAACAAAAGAAATAAACTTTGCATTTTTCAGATTATAGTGTATGATGGGAAAGTATTGAAAATTAAATCAGTGATAAACTAGGGGTGCCTAACGTATGCGTAGGCTGAGAGAGAAGCGTGTGAACTTCTTAACCCTTTGGACCTGATCTGGCTCGTACCAGCGTAGGGAAGTTAACGGCTTTACATAATTATGCCTTTATGAGCCAGGTCCTTATTCTTTTATGGACCTGGCTCTTTTTATTTTGGCATGCGCTGGCCATATCTCGTCCTTGTCACGAACAGGGGGGCAACAAAGGTTATGAAACAGTCTGTTTCAGCTGAGCAAATTGAATTGAAATCGAGTTTACCAGGAAGTAAGAAAGTGTATGTGGATGGAACACGTGAAGGTATGAAAGTACCAATGCGTGAGATTGAACAAAGCGATACGAACGGTGTTCAAAATCCGCCAATCCGTGTGTATGATACGAGTGGACCTTATACAGATCCAGAGTATAAAGTGGAGCTGGAAAAAGGGTTGCAGGCGCCGCGCCACTCTTGGACCTTGGGGCGTGGTGATGTGGAAGCTTATGAAGGACGCGAAATTAAACCTGAGGATGACGGTGTGAAAGTGGCTTCAAAACATACACCTGTTTTCCCGCAAATGGATCGTAAGCCGCTTAGGGCGAAGCAAGGTGCAAATGTTTCGCAAATGCATTATGCGCGTAATGGCATTATTACGTCTGAGATGGAATATGTTGCGATTCGTGAAGGGGTAGAGCCTGAATTTGTTCGTAAGGAGATTGCAGAAGGTCGTGCGATTTTGCCGGCGAACATTAACCATCCTGAAGCGGAACCGATGATAATTGGACGTAATTTTCACGTGAAGGTAAATGCAAATATCGGAAACTCTGCTGTATCGTCTTCTATTGCAGAAGAAGTAGAGAAGATGACGTGGGCGACTCGTTGGGGTGCAGATACGATTATGGATTTATCTACAGGTAAAAACATTCATACAACACGTGAGTGGATTATTCGTAATGCTCCGGTACCAGTTGGAACTGTGCCAATTTATCAAGCGCTTGAAAAAGTAAACGGAATTGCAGAGGATTTAACGTGGGAAGTGTATCGTGATACGTTAATTGAGCAGGCGGAGCAAGGCGTTGATTACTTCACGATTCACGCTGGTGTATTACTTCGTTACATTCCAATTACTGCAAAGCGTATGACAGGTATTGTTTCGCGCGGTGGTTCGATTATGGCGCAGTGGTGTTTATTCCATCATAAAGAAAACTTCCTATATACTCACTTTGAAGAGATTTGTGAAATTATGAAGCAGTACGATGTTTCGTTTTCTCTTGGAGATGGATTACGTCCAGGTTCTATTGCAGATGCAAATGACGAAGCGCAGTTTTCTGAGCTTGAGACACTTGGTGAATTAACAAAAATCGCTTGGAAACATGATGTGCAAGTTATGATTGAAGGACCTGGGCATGTACCGATGCATTTAATTAAAGAAAATATGGAGAAAGAACTTGATATTTGTCAGGGTGCGCCGTTCTATACACTTGGGCCGTTAACGACAGATATTGCACCAGGTTATGATCATATTACTTCAGCGATTGGTGCTGCGATGATCGGTTGGTTTGGAACGGCGATGCTTTGTTATGTAACCCCGAAAGAACATTTAGGTTTACCGAACAAAGATGATGTTCGCACGGGGGTTATTACGTACAAAATCGCTGCACATGCAGCTGATCTTGCGAAAGGGCACAAAACGGCTCATCAGCGTGATGATGCACTTTCAAAAGCTCGCTTTGAATTCCGTTGGCGCGATCAATTTAATTTATCTTTAGATCCTGAACGTGCGATGGAATATCACGATGAAACACTGCCAGCAGAAGGTGCGAAAACGGCTCATTTCTGTTCAATGTGTGGACCGAAGTTTTGTAGTATGAGAATTTCACATGATATTCGTGAATATGCGAAAGACAATGATTTAGAAACGACAGAAGCAATTGAAAAAGGGATGAAAGCGAAAGCGAAAGAATTTAAAGACACTGGTAGTCATTTATACCAATAATACGTTACACCTCTTTACTTGATTGATCACACTGTACCTAACTTAAATATAGAAGAAGCCCCCTTTGCTAAGACGGTAGCAAAGGGGGCTTCTGTCGTCTATCCCGCTATTTGTGGGCAGTAAAACTCCCACCTCAACATTCGGCTGGAGCAAAGAAGTTAGGTGGGAGATAAACTGCCCGTAAACGCCCGATTGGTGCGGGCTAATAATCAGTGGGGGATGAACACCCACCCACCTTATAAAGTTTCACTTTATAAGGTGAAGAATAATTGTACCCAGTAGTATAAGAGGAATAATGTGACGACTGTTGTGAGTGGGATTACGATGAGAGATACGCTTAAATAATCTTTCCATTTCACTTTAATTTTGTTTTGTCTTAAGATATACATCCAAATGAGGGAAGCTAGTGTACCGATTGGTAATAATAGTGAACCGATGTCACTACCGATGATATTTGCGAGATAGATAGTTTTTAATGTGACTGGATCTAGTCCCATTTCTGTTAATGTGATTGTACCAATCATAAGTGCAGGGTGGTTATTGAAGACGTTAGAGAGGAGGGAAACGAGTCCGCCCATTGCAAAGCTGGCATAGAGTAGATGCTGACTTACAACTGGTTCAAGCCAACTTACAAGTGCCGCTGTTAACCCTGCGTTATGAAGCCCGTAAATAATTACATACATAGAGAAAGCGAAAATTAAAATGTGCCACGGTGTCTTTTTCAAAATATCGACTGGGTTTGTTCGTAAGTAGTACCATCTCCAGATGAGAAGAACGAGTGAACCGAGTACGGCAACGATTTCGATTGGAATCGATAAGAAGGATGCAACGAATAGAAGACAGCGCATAAGGAAAACGAAGCCTAATACTTTTAACATGAATTTCGTACGTTTTTGTTTCGTATTAACAGAATTTTGTCCTTTTAACGGATGGAAGTTTTTCGTGAAGAAAATTTCTTCAATATCATATGAAGAAACAGGCAATCTTTCTGGAATTTTTTTCTTTAAAACTGTATACATGAGCCATGACATAAACAGTAGCCCTAATGTTGCAGGTACAAACATCATAGCTGTATGCATATAAAGAGTCATATTAACAATATTTAATGCGATTAAGTTTACGATATTACTTACACCGATTGGTGCACTAGATGCAGTGGCAATTAAAGCACCGCTTAATAAATAAGGGATTTGTTGATGAGGTTTTAATTGAAGGTTTTTCAGAAGTAAAATCAAAATCGGTGTTGTAATTAAAATACTACCGTCATTATTAAATAAAAGAGTCATAAGAAAACATAGTAATTGAATGTACCAGTATAGGCGTCGTCCGGAACCTTTCGCTAAATTTGCGAGCTTCGCTGCGGACCAGTGGAAGAAGCCGAAGCTTTCTAATATAACCGCCATAACGATGGTCGCTAATATCGTTATAGAGGCACCGCCGATTTTACTTATAATGTCCATGACGTCTGGTTTTGATACAAGTCCAGTAATGAGGATAATGCTAGCGCCGACTGCTGCCGGCCACGCCTCATTTAAACCGCGAGGTCGCCAAAAGATAACAATCATCGTTAAGAAGAATACAATAATAGTAATCCATATTTCAATGCTCATATTTAACCTACCTTTCTATTTTCCCTTGAACAAATGTAGCTTGTCTCAAGTTTATATAGCATTATATTCAAAAGAAAATAAGAAGAACTAGGCATCTACCTTAATCTAGTGAATATGTGTATTTTGAGCAATAAGGCAAGTATAAGGAGTAGTGTAATAACTATTAGGAGAGGAGTCTAATAAATTAGGGGCATTCTATGTGTGAATGCCCCTAATTTACTATTTTTCCTTTAAAAATGTTCGATCTTTTAAGAATAAATTCCAGAAGAAAAT
The DNA here is from genome assembly GCF_038007205.1 of Bacillus sp. FSL E2-8887. Taxonomy (NCBI): domain Bacteria; kingdom Bacillati; phylum Bacillota; class Bacilli; order Caryophanales; family Bacillaceae; genus Bacillus; species Bacillus sp. FSL E2-8887. The sequence continues at coordinate 4,785,009 of NZ_JBBOWS010000001.1, read as the reverse complement.
AAATCCTGGTAGTAAAATTGCAATCCCGATTGCGTAAAGAATAAGAAGTGCATAGAATGTTTCGACCGTCGTAAAGCTTGTAAATACAGTTACGTCCGGGTAAATGATATAAGGTAAATGGGCGACGCCGTAAGCGTAGCTTGCAAATGCATATTGAGCGACGACAGCTAAAACTGCAATGCGAGGAAAGCCTAGTGTTCCATATTTCTTATTTGTCCACCAAAGGGAAGAGTATCCGATAACAAATAAAATGATAGAGACTGTAAACCATGGGAATTGCTTTATTAGTCCTTGCATAAGCCAGTGTGTTTCAGGGTCCATTACAACGAGAGCGATAATAGCAGTCACGAGCGTTGCAGGACCAAGTATGATGGCATTTCTTCTATAAATTCGGTACGTATCTTCAGAACCTTGTTCCCTAGCAAAGTCAGCAAGAAAGAGAGATGATAGAAATAGTTCCGAAGTTAGTCCGAAGAGCATATAACAATAAATAACGGGACTAGAAAGAAGTTTTCCGTAAAGGAGCACTTCTTTTCCTTCAGACATCGTAATATAGGCACCTTCTGTAACTGGCAGAACGGTAATTAATAGAGCTGGGATTAAGAGCCCGGTAATACCTGAAATAATCCGAAGAAGGTGTTGGTATTTTGGCAGGGAGTAAGCAAATACCATAAATGTACTACGAATCGCAACGAGTACTAAAATTAACATAACTGGTACAAACATAACGGTTGCAAGGGTAAAGGCCGCTTTTGGGAAGAAACCGAGAAAAGCAACGACGACAAAGACAAGAAACGTATTTGTTACTTCCCAAGTTGGTGATAAGTACCGATTAGCAAGCTTGGCAGCAAGTGTCGGGTGTTTAGCGTATACCATGCCCCAAAAACCAGCTCCAAAATCAATAGACCCTAGTATGCTATATACGAAAATAAGAGCCCATAAGATGATGATTGCAATGCTTTCCTCATGCACGAGAATCGCCTCCTTCGTGATGTAAATCATTCTTTAACGGATGTTTCTTAAAGAATGTCCGTAGTACAAAGACTGTTAAAATACCGAGTCCGATATATAAAATGATGAATAAAACAAATAAAGGACCGACGAAATCAGCGCGCGTAGAAGCATCTACCGTGCGTTGCATGCCATAAATTGTCCATGGCTGACGACCACTACAACTAAAAATCCATCCGAATTCAATACCGAGCAACATAACGGGTCCACAGGCGGCAGCTCCCCAAAGAAGCCACTTCGGTAACTCTACTCCTTTTTTTCGGTAAACAAAGTACCAATATAAGAGGGCAATAGCTGCAACTGCAAAGGTAAAGGCAGCAGTGCCGACCATTAAGTTGAATAGTGTATGTGTGTAAAATGGTGGCCACGTTTCTTGCGGGAATTCATTTAGCCCTTTTACAACGGTGTTAGGGTCTAGTCCCACTAATAAGCTAAGCATGTTCGGAATTTCAAGGGCATAGTTTAGTTCAAGTGTGTTAGGGTCCACAACCCCGCCAATCGATAAAGGCGCGTGTGATGTCGTTTCAAACAAAGCTTCAGCAGATGCTAGTTTTTCAGGTGAATGTTTATGTAAGGCAATAGCAGATTCGTGTCCTGAAAGCCACATCGTAGCACCTGTGATAAATGTAACGACAAGCCCTAACAGTAATCCTTTTTTATGGTAAGCAATTTCACGAGCACTTAAATTTTTCTTTAATAATTTAAATCCAGCGATAGAAGCAATAACAGCTGCTCCAGTTGTATAGGCCGTAATAACGACGTGGAATGCACTTGTGCCAAAGCTCGGATTAAAGAAAGCTTTCCACGGATCAACGTTAAAAACTGAGCCATCTGGATTCATTGAAAAGCCCGCAGGTGTATTCATCCATGTGTTTGCCGATGTAATAAGCACGGCAGATGCAGTGGCGCCAATCATAACGAAAAATAGCGAGATTAATCTCATAACTGGAGGTAGTTTATCAGCCGCATATACGTAAATAGACATGAATAAAGCTTCTAAAAAGAAGGCGAAAATCTCAATTTGAAACGGAACGGAAATAACTTGCCCAACAATTTTGGCGAAACCAGGCCAAAGAAGTGAAATTTGTACACCAACAATTGTTCCAGTTGGAATTGCTACACCGAGAAGGATAGCAAAAGCCTTTGTCCATCTTTTTGCCATAATGGCATAGTCGGAATCTTTCTTCCAGTGATAGAGTATTTCACTTATAAAAATCATTAAAGAAAGCCCGACTCCAAGCGTTGCAAAGATAATGTGGAATGCTAATGAAGAACCAAAAAATGCCCTTGCTAATGTTACGGTATCCATATGTATACTCCCCTTCTTTTTGCCATTATTTTCTGATTGAATTGGAAAATTTATTCAAAAAACTACCGAAAATATATATGTATTTAAAAAATGAGTACGGCAATATAGTGTTTAAATATTCTAAAAAGAAAGAAATTGATATTTGGTAATATTTTATTTGTTTTTTAGGGCTGAATCTTTTATAATCTTTTATGCGAACGTAAGTTCTATTTCCGGGATGAAGAAGTTTATGTGAAATGGAGAGGGTGTTTTATGTATCCTGAAGTCATTAAAAAGATGGCATTTTCAAGAGAGCATAGAGATTTATTATTAAAGTTGTATAATAAAGAAATTACGCGTCGTGAATATGATCGACTTGTGGAATCGCTATATAGACCTTCTAAAGAGGCTTGCGAAGGATAAGGTGAGAGAGACAATCTAAAGGATTGTCTTTTTTATATTTGCGTATGCTCTGGTAAAATTAAGGTTAGCCTTAAAAGGAGGTGAAAAGCTTGCGAAAACGTTTATATATAGGGATTGGGGTTATTCTCTTAATCGCTTTAGGTGGAGTTGTATTTTGGTCAGCTTTACAAGGAAATCGTACCGAGCATTTTATTTTACGACATATGGTGAATGAAAATGGAACACTTGCAACGTATCGCTTAGAGGATACAAAGGCAGGTAAGGGTGAAGCGAAGGGCCGTGAAGCTTTATCAGAATCTGCAGGGTTATGGCTACAATATACACTTGATAAAGATGATCAAGCTTTATTTGATGAACAAGTGAAGGTTATTCAAAATAACTTTGTACACAAGGATCGCATCGTTATATGGAAAATCTCTGAAAAGGGAGAAATGCAGTCAGCTACTAATGCACTTATCGATGATCTTCGTATTATAGAACAATTATATCGTGCTTACGAAATGTACAAGGAAGATCGCTATAAAAACCTTGCAGATCAATTGAGTGATTCTGTACTTCGTTATAATAAAAAAGGTAATTATTACGTTGATTATTATGATGCAGATACAGGAAAACAAAATAACTTTGCAACAACATCTTACATAAATCCGCATGCATTCTCTTATATGAAAAAGTATGGAAAAATTTCTGCACAGCAGTATCAGGAAGTTGTTCAGTTTTTAGCGGATTATCCAAGGCAGGGTTGGGCATTCCCGAAAGAGTATAAAGATGATGGGACATTTACGTACGATAAAGAAGTGAATCTTATTGATCAATCATACGTTGCTTATCATCGTAGTTTAGGCGGTCTTTCATCAGATGCTTATTTGGAATTTATAAAGAAGAAATTTCGCGAAGACGAAAAGTTATATGGTCGTTATAACTTAGAAACGGGAAAACAAGCTGTGAACTATGAATCACCAGCATCTTACGGATTAACAATTTTGTACGTACTACAAACAGGTGATACAAAGTTTGCGAAGGAATTGTATGAGCGGATGACTACATTCCGAAATGATAATGTATTTAGTAGATATTATGGTGGATATGTAACAGGTGAGAATAATAATACACATATTTTCGATAACGTATTGCCGCTTTTAGCGGAAATGGAATTGGATAAGAGTAAAAAATAGAAGGTGCCACCCTATGGGGATGGTACCTTTTATTTGTGTCGTTATTTGTTTGTAAAGCGATATAATTTTACGCCCTAATATTGGAGAAGTAATCAATCACGAATTCACGAAATTGCTGGGCGGTGTTTGATAAATAGCGCTTCTTCGACCAACTTAAGCCGATAGTTCGTTCGCAATTAGGTTCAATAATACGTAACTTATTTGATGCTAAAGTAGAGTTTTTTAATAAAGTTAAACTTGGGACAAAGGCGATGCCAAGACCTTGCTTAATGAGATCGCTAATCACGGTTGGTTCATCTACTTCAAAAGCGATATGTGGAGTGAAACCAGCTTTTTTACAAAATTCATCTGTTAAGTGCCGAAATCCGTAACCAGTGTTCATACTAATAAACGATTCGTCTTTTACTTCATGCAAATAGATACTTTCGCGGTTTGATAACCGATGTCCTGAAGGAACAGCTAAGAAAATTTCTTCTGTGATAAGTGGTTCCCAAACCATTTCCTCGCCTTCAATTGGTACAGAGGAGATACAAAAATCAATTTCCATATTATCTAGTTGCCGCTTCATAGAAGGAGTAGATGCGAGAAATTGTTGGAATCGAACGTTAGGATGTTCTAGTAAAAAAGAACCGAGTAGCTCGGGTAATATTCTTGGAATAGAAACTGCAAGTGTAATAGAGCCTTGTTGTAATTCAGCTAAATCTTTAATTTCGCGTTCCCCTTCACTTAATTCATGAAAAATGCGTTCTACTCGTTTTAAAAATACTTTGCCGAAAGAGTTTAATGTAATCTGTCGACCTTGGCGATCAAATAAGGGGACGCCTAAGTCCTTTTCTAGTCTAGCGATTGTTTTACTGAGTGAAGGCTGCGCGATATGCAATTCTTCAGCTGCTTTTGTCATATGTTCTAGTCGTGCGACTGTCTGAAAGTATTTTAATTGAAGAAGTTCCACTTCGAATCTCCTTTCTATAGACCAAAAGGAATGAATTGATAATTAAAGATGTATTATACAGTATGGAAAGTGACGTGTATAGTAAATCTGTTAAACCATTCGAAGGGTGTTAAATTAGGAGAAGGAGTATGTTTCATGAAGGGAATTCAACTTATATTTAAAGATTGGAAGGCGATGTGGAACCATAAACATGGACGTATCGCTTTAATTTTTTTATTAATCGTTCCTTTAATTTATTCAGGATTCTTCTTAGCTGGATATTGGGATCCGTACGGAAAATTAGATAAATTACCTGTTGCAGTTGTTAATTTAGATAAGGGTGCTGTGATGGATGAAAAAACAATCCAGGCTGGAGACGATTTTGTTAAAAATTTAAAAGAGAATAAGGAATTGGCGTTTCATTTCGTATCAGAAAAAGATGCTGATGAAGGGCTAAAAGAAGATAAGTATTATATGGTGGTTACGATTCCGGAGGAGTTCTCTAAAAAGGTAAGTACACTAATGGATGAGAAACCAGAGCCGGCACAATTGCAGTATAAAGTAAATCCAGGTAAAAACTTTGTAGCAGCTCAAATTGGAACGACAGCTGTTGAAAATATGAAAACAAAAATCTCAAATAGTATTACGAAATCTTATACAGAAGGTGTCTTTTCAAAGTTTCAAGATTTGGCACAAGGGTTGAGTGATGCAAGTAATGGCGCTGAGAAGTTACATGAAGGAACGACGGATGCAAAAAATGGGGCGAATCAGCTTACAGATGGTATTCATCGTTTAAATGATGGAACAGTGAAGTTAAAAGAAGGAAGTGATAAGCTTGCCTCTAGTCAATCGGCCTTAACTGGGGGAGCAAATGAGCTTAGTCAGGGAGCGACATCACTTCATAATGGTATGGAGCTGCTAGCACAGGGGGAGAAGTCTTTACAATCAGGAGTTAGTGAATTAAGTGCTGGTACAAATGAATGGGTGAACGGAAGTGAGAAACTTGCTGAAGGGCAAGTGAAAGCGGACAATGCAGCAAATAGTGTAAAACAACAATTAGAAGAGTACGTGAAAAGTCATCCAGAAGTGCAGCAAGATCCTGCTTTTCAAAAGATCATTGCTACTTCTAACGGATTAGCTAAAGCAACAAACACTTTAAATAATAGCCAACAACAATTGACACAAGGTGCGCGGAAGCTTACTGATGGTCAGCATAAGATTGAGGAAGGCATGAATACATTCGGAGTTAAGTTAAACGAAGCTACCGCTGGAACGAAAAAGATAGCAGATGGTACTTCGAATTTAGCTGATGGATTTACGAAGTGGGGAAATGGATTTACATCATTACAAGAAGGTGTAAATCACCTTGCGAGTGGCGGAACAGAGCTGAATCATGGTGCTGATAAGTTAACGAACGGACTTGTTAAACTTGACGATGGTGCGAAAGAACTTTCTACGAAATTGGGAGAGGGCGCAGAGAAGATAGCGGATGTTCGCAATGATGATGCACGCAATACGATGTTCTCAGAGCCGGTTCAATTAGTGAAGTCGACAGTTTCTGATGTGCCTAACTACGGTTCAGGTATTGCACCATACTTTTTATCACTGGCATTTTATGTTGGCGGAATTATGGCATCGAATATTTTACCTCTTGGCCGTAGACAAAATATGAAGGTAAGCGGAACAGTACATTTTATTAATAAACTAGGATTAGTATATTTAATTGGACTCATTCAAGCACTACTTGTAGATGTGGTAGTGTTAGGAGTTATGAAATTAGAAGTTGCAAGTGTATCACTCTTTGTTTTATCAAGTATTGTTATTTCCTTTACGTTCATGACATTTATTCTTATGTTAGTAACGGTATTCGGCATTGTTGGGAAGTTCGCAGCGGTAACGCTTCTCGTTCTTCAATTAGCGACGAGCGGAGGTACTTTCCCAGGAGAGTTAAATATAGCTGTGCTTAGCAAAATTGGACAGTTTCTCCCAATGTCTCATTCTCTTAGAGGATTACAAGATGTTATCTCTTTAGGAGATTGGTTGCAATTGCGAATGCAAATTTTAATTTTATTATGCTATCTCGTTGTCGCTGGTGGAATCACATGGGTTACGAGTCATATACAGCATAAGGAAACGAATGCAGAGCAAGTTTCTTAATAAAAGAAGCTATCCGAAAAGGTTTTATTATGACCTTTTCGGATAGTTTTTTCTTATTTCTTTTCCATAACTGCAAAGTAGTTATTTTCATTATCAGCAAAGTTGAACGCTCTACCAGTAGGTAAATCTACAACTTGTCCAACTGTAACATTTTTCTCAGAAAGATCTTTATACAGTTGATCTAAGTTATTAGAGAAGAACATAAGTGAAGGGGTATTTAAGTTTAATTCAGGTTGCATCTTCGCAATTAACGCCTTATCGTGAAGGACGATGCTTGTTCCAGCTTCTTTTGCCGGCGCAATTTCAATCCAGCGAAATCCTTGACCGTTATTTTCTTCTGCAACAATTTGGAATCCTACTGTTTCTGTCCAAAATTGTACTGATTCATCTTGGTTATTTACATATAACATAATTTGTCCAATTTGATTAATCATAGGTATGTCCTACTTTCTTTTCTTGTATGGAATTCTATTATATCAAAGATATGGTTTGAATACCTTTTCGTGAGTTTTTCGAAGTACAATCTTAGCCCATTTCATATTTGTTGTAGGAGAAGGTCCTGTAATCCATGTATGAAATGGTAGTGTACTGCAAATGACCATTGCTGAAATCGAGATTGTGGCCGTTATTGTAAATAATAATAGGCTATATAATATTGTGTTTTCTTGCAGTGTGAATAAAGAAAGAAATTTTGTACATAGTTGCAAGAAGAAAAAATGAGCTAAATAAGCGCCATACGTGTAATTCCCGATAAAACGTAGAGCTTTATATAAGAAACCACGTCGCTGTACAACTGTAATAGATAACACGTACAGTATCATAATTTCACAAACAATATATAAAAACATGGACGGTTTTAAATAAGTAGAAACCGTTAAATGAATAGAATTGGCGCCGTAAAAACTAAATAACTCATAATTGATGAATAAAAATAAGATGAAAAATAGTATTGTGATAAGCGGAATATGTTTCATGACAAATATACGCCAAGTTTTTAATGATACAGCAGCTATTCCTCCCATGACGAAATAGAATGAGTAGAAGAAGAAGGAACGATCTGTATAATGTAAAATGGTTGAACTAGTCAGTTTCTCTCCATTAAAAATGTAGTGAGAAGAGTACCACATTAAGAAGAAATATAGACAAGCGAAAATGGTCATATATTTATATATGTCTTTTTTATTTTCTGTTCGTTTTTGAAACCAATAAAATAGTGTGCATAGTAAAGGGAACAATAAGTGAATTTGGAACATCATAATAACGTACCAAAGATGAGGTGCAGCTGTTCCGAGTAATAAACTTTTTATTCCGCCTTGGAGTGTAATGGTATCGTTTGTTGTTAATAGATAAAGAATAGACCAAAAGAAATAAGGGATGAGTAAATGTGTGGATTTTTCATAAATATACTCTGTATAAACGAGTTTCTTCGTATATTGCCGAATTAAATGGAAGCCGACGATAAATATGAATGCAGGTGCTGAAAATTTTGCAAGATTAAATAGCATGCCCATAATGAGAGATTGCTCGAGTAAGACATTTCCTTGATTCATTGTATATAATAAGGAACTTTGCAAAACGACAGCAAGAAATGCAATGCTTTGCAAAACTTTAAATTCTGGTGCGCTTTGTGTCATCGTGTCCATCTCCTTTTCCATACATGATTATAGTACGGAGAAAGGATGAAAGGTGTGGAATGTTTGTGAAGATTATAACAAATTTGTGGCGGGATGGGATTATATTAACGCTTTTGCTAATATATCTATCACAACTTCAAATATATCGATTCACTGACAAATGACAACAAAAAGAGGATGCTCAAAACGAGCATCCTCTTTCTATATATTAAGCAAATTTATTTTTGATCCAGTTTTTACCTTCTACAAGGCGAGCTGTCATTACGGCACAAGCGTTATCTCCTGTTACGTTTAACACTGTTGCAGGAGGATCGATGATTGTACTAATTGCTGCGATAATTGGCAATGCTTCTGGTGGGAATCCGTATAGAGAAACGATTAACATTTCACCAATCATACCCCCGCCCGGAATAGCACCCATTACTGTTCCTACTAATAGAGAAACAACAAGTGCAATTGCTAATGTTTTCGGTCCTTCGAATTCCATGTTGAAAATACCGAATAAGAAAGCAATTTTCAATACCCCGCCTAAAACAGATCCGTCTTTATGAAGTGTAGATCCAAGAAGGACAACTGTTTCACGAACGTCAGAAGAAATACCCATTTTCTTCGTTGCTTCTAAGTTCGCTGGAATACTTGCGGCACTACTACAAGTTGCAAGTGATGTAACTGTAGGAGAGACCATGTTCTTCCAAAATACTTGTACACCTTGTTTGCGACCTGCAAGGTACGCATAGAATGTAAAGAATACAAAAAAGTAAATAAGAGAAGCTGGATAGTATACCATTGCTGCTCGGAAGTAAGTTCCAAGAAGTTGTGGTCCGAATTCACCAACTAATGCTGCGAAGTAGGCAGCTAGTCCGATTGGAGCGTAGTACATAATGAAAGATACGACTTTCATTGAAATTTCTGCACCAGCTTGTAGGAATGTAGCGAATGGTTTCCCTTTTTCACCAACTGCTGAAGTTGCAACCCCCATTAAGATAGAGAAGAAAATAAGAGCTAGCATGTTCTCGCGAGATAGTAACTTTGAAAAGTCTGATACTGTTATGATACCAACAATTTGATCAGCAACACTAACTGCTTTTTCAGCTTTATCAGGCTGCGTTAGTTCTAATACAACACCTTGTGCTGGCGGGAATACTTTCACGATAATAATCATAAAAATAGCAGCTAAAATACTTGTAAATAAGAAAGTTCCAGCCATACTAGACATAATTTTACCGAAACGTTTTAATCCATCCATATTAGCAATAGATGACGCGATGCTAAAGAACACTAACGGTACAACAATCGTAAACATTAAGTTTAAGAAAATGTCACCAAGCGGCTTTAAAGCAACTGCATCGGCACCCATGAAATAACCAATGAAACCACCAATTAGGATAGAAGATAATAAAATAAGCGGAAAGCGATATGCCTTCATAAATATATCCTCCTATCGATTATAAAAAATCATACTGAATCATTATAGCGAGTTAGAGACTTCTTTACTAGGAAAATACGGATAGATGGAATAGCGTGAAAACCGAGAAATTTTTGTTTTTAAGCTCGGCATACAGTTAGAAATCTAGACATATATATTTGTAACCTAGTGGTGGCAAGGGCTACACCATAACTTAGGTTTGGAAAAAAGGGGAGGGGAGCGAGATGAATATTTTACTTTGCTGTGCAGCGGGAATGTCTTCCAGTTTGATTGTTACAAAAATGGAGAAAGCAGCAGAGGCAAAAGGGATAGAGGTAAAGATTTGGGCGGTATCAGGTTCAGAAGTGCGAAATCATATTGATACTGCGGATGTGCTTTTGCTTGGACCGCAAGTACGTTATTTATTACCGAAAATGAAAGAATTATGTAAGGAGAAGGGAATACCTGTTGATGTCATTCAATCCGTCCATTACGGACTTTGTAATGGAGAAGCTATCTTGCAAGCAGCTTTGTTAATGAAACCATGAGGAGTGTGGGATAGATGATAGGGTTTTTAGAGAAATATGTGATGCCAGTGGCAGGAAAGGTTGCAGAACAGAGACATTTGCAAGCGATTCGTGATGGAATTGTTTTAACGATGCCTTTCTTAATTATTGGATCATTTTTCCTTATTATTAGTGCATTACCAATACCAGGATATAATGATTTTATGGCAGGAATCTTCGGAAAGAATTGGAATGTAGCATTAGGGTACCCAGTGGGGGCTACTTTTAATATAATGTCTTTAATAGCTGTTTTTGGAATCGCTTACAGATTAGGAGAACAATATAAAGTAGATGCTTTAGCGGCAGGTGCATTGTCACTTGTAGCATTTTTGCTTGCAACACCATTCCAAGTTATGTATATGATACCAAATACGAAAGAAAGTATACTTGTAGATGGAGTTATACCAGCTGCGTTAATGGGAAGCCAAGGGTTGTTTGTAGCGATGATTATCGCAATTATATCTACTGAAATTTATCGATTTGTTGTACAGAAAAAGATGATTATAAAGATGCCAGAGACAGTTCCGCCAGCAGTAACGCGTTCATTTGCTGCGCTTATTCCAGGCTTTATTGTTGTGACGGTTGTTTGGATCATTAGATTAATTTTTGAACATACGACTTTCGGTAGCATCCATAATGTTATAGGAAAGCTTTTACAGGAGCCTCTTAGTGTACTTGGGGCTAGCATTTGGGGTGCGATAATCGCAGTTATCATTGTCCATGTACTTTGGGCGTGCGGAATTCATGGAGCTGCAATTGTTGGTGGTGTAATGAGTCCGATTTGGTTGTCATTAATGGATCAAAATCGAATTGCATTTCAGGCTGGGCAAGACGTACCGAATACGATTACTGCACAGTTCTTTGATTTATGGATTTATATGGGCGGTTCTGGTGCAACACTTGCTTTAGTTGTAGGAATGTTATTATTTGCGCGAAGTCAGCAATTGAAAAGTTTAGGGCGATTATCGATTGCACCAGGTATTTTTAATATTAATGAAATGGTGACTTTCGGTATGCCGATAGTAATGAACCCGCTTTTACTTATTCCATTTATACTTGTACCAGTTGTTTTAACGATTGTTTCTTATTTTGCAATGGAATGGGGATGGGTTGCACGTCCGAGCGGAGCTGCTGTACCTTGGACTACACCTATTCTTTTTAGTGGATATTTAGGATCAGGCGGGAAAATTTCAGGGGTTATTTTACAGCTCATTAACTTTGCACTTGCATTTCTTATTTATTTTCCATTCTTAAAAATATGGGATAAACAAAAAGTAGCGGAAGAAAAGGGGGAGTAAAGAACTAAAATGGATACGATAGAGACGAAAGCTTTTCACTTAATTTTGCATGGTGGTAATGCGAGAAGCTGCTCAATGGAAGCAATTGATTGCGCAAAGCGCGGTGAATTTCAGGAAGCAGAAGCGAAACTACAAGAAGCTTTAAATGAATTGCAAGAGGCGCATCGCTTACAAACAGAGCTCATACAGAAAGAGGCTGCCGGGGAAAAAACCGAAGTTACCCTTTTGATGGTGCATGCACAAGATCATTTAATGAACGCAATTACGGTGAAGGAATTGGCGAGTGAGTTTGTAGAATTATATAGGAAGATGTCGGTGGATGAATGAACCTTGCTTAGGCAAGGTTTTTTTATGTATGTGTCCGTACCATCAGTGGAGTGTTTGTTCCACTGATGGTATTTACAATCCTCCTTTTTACGGATGGGTAAGAGTGATAATTAATCGGCAGTAATAATCTCTCCTGTACCACGAATTAGTTTTTTTATATGCATCTCATTTGGTCTTAATATACTTACGATATAATTAATCGCTATTTGCGGTTCAACGGTCGTACCGCACGTATAACAGTCGATGGCTGCAAAGTTTTTTTCTGGATAAGTGTGAATTGAAAGGTGGCTTTCGGATAGTAAAACTAAAACAGTAACGCCATGCGGATCGAATTCTTTTGTACTTACGTTTAAAATATGGGCACCAGAGCAATCTGCAGCGTTAACTAAATGATATTCTAAAAAGTGAACATCATCTAATAGGGAAAAGTCGACTCCCCATAAATCTACTATTATATGCTTACCAAAAGTAGAATATTCCATAGGGTAGCACTCCTTACTATAATATTGTCAAAACTCCATTTCCTTTTTGTAACATTGATGTAGGATAAGATTCGATTCTGAGTTTAAAAGAGCGAGATTACGTTGTTCTAAATGTTCTTCTTTAAATTGAAACAAAGGAGAAAGAAGAGAAGGTAATGTTCGAGGAGTTGGTATTACATATAATTGCTCAATTTGATCGAGTACATAGGCAGAATTAGCAGCAATATGAAATCCCCAGTCAGTTCCGAAAGAAGGAACGATTGTATGATAACTTTTCACAGTTAATCCAGCATGTTCAATAGTGTTACCGATGCTCCAATATACTAGAGGTGCATCAGCAGGTGAATTAGATTGGCAGACGAACGCACCATCTTCTGTTAAAAACGTAGCTATACGAGCAAAAAGTTCGCTTGTATATAAAGTACTTAATAACTCTGTCGCTGGATCAGGAAAATCAATAATGATTACATCGTATAAAGATGAAGGTGAATTTAGAAATTCTTTTGCATCGCATACGTGCACGTTCACGCGATTATCAAAAAAAGCGTTTTTGTTTAAAGATACTATTTCTGGAACATTACGTGCCATATTAATCATTGCCTCGTCTAAATCAACAAGGTCTACGTGTAGCACAGTTTCATATTTCAAAACTTCTCGTAAGGCAAGACCATCGCCACCACCTAATATGAGAACACGTTTTGGATCAATTACTTTTGCCATAATCGGATGTACAAGCGCTTCATGATAAATTTGCTCATCAACGGAGCTGAATTGTAGTTGCTTGTCCAAGTATAAGCGAACATCGTTTACTTGGACTAAATTAATATTTTGATAATTACTCTTTTCTTCAAATAAATTCGTATGTTCACCAGCTTGTATTTCCTTTAGAGAAATTTCATCCCACAAATCTAAGTTACGTGAATTTGTTTCTATTGTAGGTTCCAGTGGTGTTGATTTGTTTTTTTCGTCTTGTTTATCTTGTTTGCCGTGTTTATCTTGTTTGTCTTGTTTGTCTTGTTTGTCTTGTTTGCCGTGTTTGCCGTGTTTGTCCTGTTTATCTTGCTTGTCCTGCTTATCTTCAGTTTCTTGCGTGTCTAGCTCAAATTTGTCAGAGTCTAATTCAGAAGGCTTGTCTTTTTTAAAGCTCGTTATTCTATAAATCTTCATTCTATTCTTTTTTCTATGCTTTGGCATTGGAATCCCCTTTCAAAATACTTTATTTTATTCTATTCTATGTAATTTAATAGAGTTTGACTGGACAATAACTAGACGAGTGTCTTGAATAGGTATTTGTTTTGATTTGAGTTGAAATATTATATTTTTTGGTGCTATATTTTCACACTTTTAAAAAAATTAGTGTTTTTTGTTTTAAACACAACTAGACAACTAAACACTAATCTATTTTCATACAGTTATGTGTTAAAAGTGAGGTGTTTTATAACACACTGTGTGTTTTTTTGGGGACACACTGATTGAAAGCGGTAACACACAAAGAAATCACTCGAAAAAACGCTGATTTTAGGCGTTTTGAAAAGTTGGCACGGTAATTGCATTAATAAATAGCGTAAAGAAAAATAAAAAACATAAATTTTTTATACCACACAAGGGGGATTTATAAATGAATATTTTATTATGTTGTTCAGCAGGGATGTCTACAAGTTTACTAGTTACAAAAATGGAAGCGGCTGCAAAAGCTCGTGGTCTAGAAGGTAAGATTTGGGCTGTATCTGGGGATGCAGTAAAAAACAATATCGATCAAGCAGACGTACTATTATTAGGACCACAAGTTCGTTACATGCTTTCTACAATGAAAACGCTTGCCGATGAGAAAAATGTTGGAGTCGATGTTATTAACTCAATGCACTACGGCATGATGAATGGAGAAGCAGTTTTAGATCACGCATTAACACTAAAAAAATAATTAGGGGGGAAGCGAAATGCAAAAGTTTATTGCATTTATGGAGAAGTATTTAGTTCCAGTCGCAGGAAGAATCGGATCGCAGCGTCATTTAGTTGCAATCCGTGATGGTTTTATCGCAGTTATGCCTCTTATTTTAGTTGGATCGTTTGCAATACTTATAAATAACTTGCCAATTGATGCATTCCAAAAATTTATGAAGGGTGCATTCGGGGACGTTTGGAAAGATATCGGCGGTGGTATGTGGGCAGGTTCCTTCGCTATACTCGCCCTCATAGTCGCGGTAGGGATAAGTTATAATTTAGCGAAATCTTACGGTGTAGACGCGTTGTCAGCAGCAATCATTACATTCGGTGCATTAATTATTATTTCTCCGACAACGCCAAAAGAAGGCGGTATTGATTTAGCTTGGACAGGATCACAAGGTTTATTCGTTTCCATAATTGTCGCCCTTCTTGTAACGGAAGTATTTCGATTCTTTGTTCAAAGAGATATTACAATTAAAATGCCAGATGGTGTTCCACCAGCAGTAATGAAGTCATTTGCAGCGTTAGTACCAGCATTCGTTATTTTAATTGTAACAGCAAGTATTCAATTAGTGGTGAAATTAGCAGGTACAAGTATTCATAAAATGGTATTTGAAACAATTCAAGTACCATTACAAGGTTTAGCAGGTACATTACCAAGTGCAATTATTGTTGCTTTACTTATTCATGTATTATGGTTCTTCGGATTACATGGTCCTAATATTATCGGTGGCATTATTGATCCAATCTATTTACCAGCATTAGAAAAAAACATGAAACTATTTGATGGTGGTATGTCTGCGTATGATGTACCGAACATTTTCACAAAACCATTCTTTGATGTATATGTATACATCGGTGGATCAGGTGCGACATTAGCATTCCTAGTAGCAGTAATGCTTGTTGCGAAAAGTGCACAGCTTCGTGGTGTAGGCCGTGTATCTATCGGTCCTGGTTTCTTCAATATTAACGAGCCAGTTATTTTCGGTACACCAATTGTATTAAACCCAGCGTTAATCATTCCATTCGTACTTACACCAGTTGTATTAGTTATTACTTCTTATACAGCAATTTCCTTAGGATGGGTACCAAAAACAGTTGCTTTAGTTCCGTGGACAATGCCACCAATCTTTAGTGGTTATCTTGTAGCGGGCGGAAGCATCGCTGGTGCTGCATTGCAGCTAGTAAACTTTGCAATCGCGGTAGTAATTTACTATCCATTCGTATTAATGTGTGACCGTACGTACGTACAAGCTGCAAAAGCTGAAACAAAAGGAAATGACAATTCAGTATCACTTTAAAAAGTATTGTTCTGACGAGTTTTTATAGCTCGTCAGAACAACTAACTTTTATATCATGTTCAAAAAGATGAGACCCATCTACAAGAACACCAAACTATCATTCATAAAATAATAATTTAATAGCAATGTTCAAACTGAAGGGGTATTTAAATCGGTTGAACCATAATAGAGAGGGCGGTAATTATGATGACTACAGCAGAACAAATTCCATTCCAATTGATTTTAAATAGTGGTAATGCACGAAGCTTTGCAATGGAGGCACTTCAATTTGCCAAACAGGGGAAAATGGCAGAAGCTGATGAAGCGATGGTAAAGGCGAAAGAAGCGATTAATGAAGCGCATCATTTCCAAACAGAGCTCATACAATCAGAAGCAAGAGGGGAAAAAACAGAGATTAGTGTTCTTTTAATTCATGCGCAAGATCATTTAATGAATTCTATTACAGTAAAAGAATTAGCGGCAGAATTTATTGACCTTTATAAAAAGCTAGAAGCGAAAGGGGAATAAAGCATGACTGGAATTAAAATTGCTACAATCGGCGGTGGCTCTAGTTATACACCAGAGTTAATTGAAGGATTTATTAAACGTTATGACGAGCTTCCTGTTCGTGAAATTTGGTTAGTAGATATTGAGGCAGGAAAAGAGAAGTTAGAAATCGTTGGTGACTTAGCGAAACGTATGGTGAAAAAATCAGGTTTACCAATTGATATTCATTTAACACTTGATCGCCGTGAGGCATTAAAAGGTGCTGACTTCGTAACAACGCAGCTTCGCGTTGGTTTGTTAGAAGCACGTGCAAAAGATGAAGCAATTCCATTAAAATATGATGTAATTGGTCAGGAAACGAATGGTCCTGGTGGTTTGTTCAAAGCGCTGAGAACGATTCCTGTTATTTTAGATATTTGTAAGGACATGGAGGAACTTTGTCCGAATGCATGGTTAATTAACTTTGCGAATCCGGCTGGTATGGTAACAGAAGCTGTCCTTCGCTACACGAACATTCAACGAGTAGTTGGTCTATGTAACGTTCCAATCGGAATTCGTATGGGTCTTGCAAGATTACTTGAAGTAGATGCAAGCCGGGTACACGTTGATTTCGCTGGTTTAAATCATATGGTATACGGATTAGATGTATACTTGGATGGCGTAAGCGTAATGGATCGTGTGTTAGAGCTTGTAACAGATCCAGAAAAGCAAATTACGATGGAAAACATTGCTGCGCTTAACTGGGAGCCAGACTTTATTCGCGGTCTTCGTGCAATTCCGTGTCCATATCATCGTTACTACTATAAAACACGTGAAATGTTGGAAGAAGAGAAAGCAGCTTCGATTGAAAAAGGTACACGTGCAGAAGTAGTAAAACAATTAGAAGATGATTTATTCGAGCTATATAAAGACCCAAATTTAGATATTAAGCCACCACAATTAGAAAAGCGCGGTGGAGCTTATTATAGTGACGCAGCATGTAGCTTAATTACGTCTATTTACAATAATAAAGGTGATATCCAGCCTGTTAATACACGAAACAACGGAACAATTGCAAGCTTGCCACATGATTCGGCTGTTGAAGTGAACTGTATTATTACGAAAGAAGGTCCAAAACCAATTGCGGTCGGAGATCTTCCAGTACCAGTTCGCGGTTTAGTACAGCAAATTAAATCATTTGAGCGCACAACAATTGAAGCTGCTGTTACAGGGGATTATCATAAAGCGCTGCTTGCTATGACAATTAACCCACTTGTACCATCAGATAAAATTGCAAAACAAATTTTAGATGAAATGTTGGAAGCACATAAAGAACATCTTCCACAATTCTTTAAGAAGATAGAGAAATAAAAAGCGGCGCTGTTTAGCCCGCTTTTTTTAATTCTAGTAGGAGGTATTGCGATGATTAAACTAATTGTAAATGCAGATGATTTCGGTCTTACGGAAGGTACAAATTACGGAATTATTGATGGACATAAAAACGGGATTGTAAATTCAACGACGATGATGATGAATATGCCAGGGACAGAGCATGCCGTACGCTTAGCGAAAGAGTATAAAACGTTAGGGATAGGAGTTCATCTCGTATTAACGGCAGGAGAACCGCTTCTTAAAGACGTTCCATCACTTGTAAGTAGCGATGGATTGTTTCATAAACAAAGTGTTGTATGGGAAGGAAATATAAATCCAGAAGAGGTAGAAAAAGAATGGACTGCTCAAATTGAGAAGTTTTTATCTTACGGATTAACACCAACTCATTTAGATAGTCATCATCACGTGCATGGATTACCGCTTTTAAACGACGTTCTTGAGAGATTAGCAAGTAAATATAATGTTCCAATTCGTCGTTGTGAAGAAGAGCGAGCGGTGCGCCCATTTTCAGATGTGTTTTACAGTGACTTTTACGCTGACGGTGTGACGGAAGATTACTTTGTGAAGTTAAAAGAAAGAGTGCAGGACGAGCAAACGTTAGAAATTATGGTGCATCCAGCTTATATTGACCCAGAGCTTGTGAAACGTTCTTCTTACGTAATGGATCGCGTGAAAGAGTTGCGTATTTTAACGGAGAGTGAGCTTCCTGAGGGAATGGAGCTTGTGAAGTTTTAATAGGAAAACGACGGCTAAATGGGGCCGTCGTTTTTTGTGCTTACAAAATGGATAGAACATATCCACCGAAGGCCCCGATTATAACGATAACCCAAGGTGGTGTTTTCCAAAAAGCGAGTAAGCAAAATAGAAGAGAAGCAAAAACGAAATCTACAGAATTCATAATTGTACTCGTCCAAATTGGATCATAAAAAGCTGCAAGTAAAATGCCGACAACGGCTGCGTTTACTCCAAGTAGTGCACCTTGTATGTAAGATACTCTCCTTACACTGTCCCAAAACGGTAAAACGCCAACAACGAGCAGGAAGGCAGGAAGAAAGATAGCGATCGTTGCAATAACTGCTCCGGCGGTTCCATTTAGCGCTGCTCCTATATAAGAAGCGAATGTAAATAGTGGCCCTGGCACTGCCTGTGTTAATCCGTATCCAGCAAGAAATTGTTCTTTTGTCATCATCCCGTTTTGTACAAACTCACTTTCAAGAAGAGGAAGTACGACATGCCCTCCGCCAAATACAAGTGCACCAGAGCGATAGAAGCTGTCAAATAAAGAGATGAAATAAGAGTACGGTCGTAACATCGGTAGCAGTATTAATAGCCCGAAGAATAAGACGAGACAAGATATGGCTACCATTTTTGAAATAGGTACGTTTATTTTATGAGCTTGGCTAACTGGCTGGCCACGATATAAAAACCAACCGATGAAACCAGATACTATAATGAGAATTACTTGTGTCCAGCTACTTGGCCATAATAGGGCGATTGCGGCAGTTGCAATTGCGATTGTTGCACGGTTTCGGTCTGGTGTTAACTTTTGAGCCATTCCCCATATTGCATGAGCGACAATTGCGACCGCTACAAGTTTCAGTCCGTGAATCCAGCCAGTACTTCCAAGCTCGAATTGGTTAAGAAATGAAGCGAAGAAAACTAAAACGAGCACAGATGGGAGAGTGAATCCGATCCATGAAATAATGGCTCCTAATAATCCGCCGCGTAATAAGCCAACTCCCATACCGACTTGGCTGCTAGCAGGGCCAGGAAGGAATTGACATAGCGCTACTAAGTCTCCGTAACTTCGTTCATCCATCCATTTTCTTTTTTGCACGTATTCATGATGAAAATAACCAAGATGGGCGACGGGACCACCAAATGAAGTAAGTCCTAATTTAAATGATACGAGAAAAATCTCTATTAATGATTGGAAAGAGTAGTTATTATTTTTCAAAATTTCCTGCTACTAAAGATATAGACAAATGTATATTCTTAGAGTATTCCTGCTTCTATGTGTCCTGTCTCGCCAATCATTCGCTACTACAGTTTGCTATAACACTCCACAGGCGTAAATTCCGATGTAGCCCACCGTACATATATACAATTTATTTACGTTAGTATTGTATATTTTTTTGCTTGTAAAAGGTTGATTGATGCGTTCAAATCTCTATCCATTACATTTCCACATTCACATGTATATACCCGGTCAGATAGCTTTAAGTATAATTTCTTTTGACCACAGCACGAACATAACTTTGACGATGGATAGAACCTGTCTACTTGACGTAGTTTGATTCCATATTCTTCACATTTCGTCAATAGCAATGTTTTAAATGTATAAAAACATTGCCCAGCAACTGCTTTAGATAGATGTTTATTCTTCATCATACCTCTCACATTCAAATCTTCCACTGTAATAAACGTTGGCTTGGTTTTCACCACATCATTTACAATAGACTTTACATACTCTAGTCGGATATTTGTTAGCCGAACATGTAGTTTTTGCACCCTAAGAATGTTTTTATCTATATTCGCTCTTTTGTTCGTAGCAGATGTTTCACCTCTCTTTTTTACATTTTCAAATTTACGCGATAAAGAGCGTTGCTCACGTTTTAACCGCTTTTCTATCCTTTTTACGCTTATTGTTTTGTTGATGTTTTCATGAACGATACCATCGCTACGTGTAGCGAAATCCTTCAACCCTAAATCAATACCTAAACCTGTTTCATTAAGTGTTGGTTTCGTTGCTCTTTCTTCCAATTCGCAAAGCACAGATACAAAATATCTCCCTGCCCTTTTACATATCGTTCCACTTTTTACAATCCCATTTTTCGGGATATAACCATACTCCTTTAATCTCACCCAACCAATCGTTGGGACTTTTACTCTATGTCTTTCTACTGCCCAGTCCGTTTTGTTGTTTTTAGGAAAATAGCACTTCACATCTTGATTCTTCTTTTTCTTATGACGGGGAAATCCAGATAAGCCCTTAAAAAATCTTTTAAAAGCCGTATCTCCATTCATAATTGCCTGTTTTATCGCTTTACTAGATACCTCTTTAATCCATTGATCACATTCTTTTGTATAGACATTGTTTAACCATTTAGAAAAGTCATATCCACTCAGAAACTTTCCCTCGGATTCATACCTCTCTTTGGTTTTAGAGATATACAGATTGTAAACATACCTACATACCCCAATCGTTTGATTGATCTTGGTTATTTGTTCATTTGTCGGTTTAATCTCTATCAAATAGGCTCTTCTCATAACTTTTTATCACCCACCATGTTCTTTTTGTATTTTCTCAATCCATATACCCTACAACTACATACATGAATGATAGATATCAAATCTTGAACAAGTTCTTCTTGTGGAGATAATTTTTTATTTACCTTTTGGGTTTTGGTAAGCATTTAAAACAACTTGGTTATCCCAACTTTGCAATGGTCTAATAGGTACGTTGAAAACTTCTGGAAATTCTTTTGGTTCATATTGTTACATAATTACATTTTAATACATATGTCTATAATCGTTCGCTTTTTCGATTACTGTATAATTCTCCTAGACTGTTTTTCTAAGTGCATTATACAAGAGGGAGTAAAGCAAAAGAAACGATTTTAATGTAAAGATTGTGTGAATCTTTTCTTCGTAATTAAAATTTGAAAAAGTCATAAATGATTATGTCTAAACCATAAAGTAGTAGAAGTAGTGCTGGGAAATTTATATGAGGAGAATGCCCGTATGACAACACATTTCTTTGCTAGGTTAACAGGGAAGAGGGAAGTACCTCCTGTAAATACAGAAGCTTACGGTGTAACAGAGCTCATTTTTAGTGAAGATTTAAAGAAGTTGCAATATCGGGTCATATTAAAAAATATAAAAAAAATCACGTCATGCCAAATTCATTTAGGAAAAGCGAATCAAATTGGTCCAGTTATTTTAAGTTTATTTGGTCCGTTAGAGCAAGGAATTAGTGTGAATGAAGGAGTCGTTACTGGTGTAGCTAGAGTAGAGGATTTTGAAGGGCCTTTACAGGGGAGAGCATTTGACAGCTTGTTTCAAGAAATAATGCAAGCAAATGTATATGTAAATGTTAATACGAAATCTAATAAAAAGGGAGAAATAAGGGGGAGAATAAGGGAAGTAAAGAAGTAAGCGAAAAGGCTGTCCAAAAAACATTTTGGAACAGCCTTTTCTAATTATATAGAGTGCTACAATATCGCCTAGTTTAATTTTTTACAGGCTGATTTTTAATGAAGAAGTCCATTATATAAAATACTTCGTCATCTGGGATTTGTATTTCAAATGTATTTTCAATAGGTTGCAATGCTTTTTTCACTTTCATATACATCCAGTACTCATCTTGTCTTCGTTTCTCTTTATCAGGATGAGGGAGGAGACTTTCACCTTTTTGAAGACGGTCAACCATGCAGCTCATATGCAAAATCACACCCATTAAACTGTCGGGAGTTAGCTGTAAAGAAATCAATTCTTGAATTGTATTTAATGCATAACGAATTGTTTTAATAAGTAATGCTCCATCGTTACGCTGCATTTGTTGTTCAAGAATATCAGCCATTTTTGCATATGTTTCTTCATACGTAATCAATTCTTGAATTGGTTGAATAGCTGTGTAGTTCACAATGTCTTGGAAATGATATGTTAAGCAAGGTATTTGCATATCGAAATTCGTGACGATACAAATGATATTACGCTCTTTTTTTATGTTCTCGATCATTTTCGTTAAATCTTTTTCATGAACGATGCTAATCGGAATAATTTCAATTAAGTCTTTATCAAAGCGTAAATAGTTCTCTAACATTTTTTGAATTGCTAAAGCACTTCCTTCGCCGGTTAAACAAGCTGTTAAAATCACGGATTTCATTGGCGATAGTGGCTTTTTCTTTTCTTCCTGTACGTTTAAATAGAACGGCGTTAAGTTCTTCACTGTTTCGTATAGTGCATCTAATGAATAGCCAAGCTGAGCTTTTCGAGCTGCTTCTAGTGCGTGTGGTGTACTCGTCATGGAAAGAACACGTACAGGGATTTTGAATTCAGTTTCTAATATATCACCAATATAAGCGAGAGATCCCATATCAACAAGTAAAAGAAGCCCGTTTACATTTTGAAGTGTTTTCATATACACTTTAACACGCTCTAAGAAGTCTTTTGGTGATTCATGCAAGGGCATATCGATACCAGTTACTTCATCAATACCGAGAAGTTCGTTTGCAACGTTTGCCATTTCTGTTGCGATGCCATTACCGTGTGCTAATATTAATACTTTTACTTCTGTTTGTGAGGCAGGAATTGGATCAACAACGAAGAACATTGTTAAAAAGCCAGCTTCATCAATAGGTATTGTTATTTGTAATTCTTCTTCTAATAGCTGAATACATTGCATAGCTACGGAAAAAGCTTCTTTATATTTCGTACGAATTTGATTTAATTGTGGGTGGTGAATTTGTTTCCCGCCCTGTAAACGTTGTAGAGTTGTCTGTACATGTAAACTTAAAGCGAGAAATACTTTTTCATCGAAAGTTTTAGATAAATATTTTTCAGCTAGTTCCGCAATTTTTTCACATACGGAAACGATATTACGATCCACAATTTTAAAAACATTTTCATGACTTGTTTTTTTAGATATTTGGTTAAAGTATTGGACGAAAAAGCTTTGAATATCATTTTCTATTAGTAATTCTAATTCTTCCTCTTCAATGCCGCGTGCTTGAAGTTCTTCATATTTATAATCAATATAATCGTAAATAGAAGAGCGACTTCCTTCGGGTTTTATTGTATGTTTACTCCAACCTTCATCACCTGTAAATACAAATGTTTCATTTGGTATTTGATATAGATGACGGCTCTTTCTTTCAATAAATAATCCTTCTTTCATATACCAAGGTAAATCTGTACTTGAAACACAGACAGAATCACGTTTTTTTGTTACAAAATCAGAATAAGCCTTCGCACAGGCAATTTGTACGTCCGTTTTCAATTGACCGATGTTATTTGGACAATTGTAAAAGACGAAAGCACGCATTGTATTTGGACTAACATGAATCTCTTTCCTTAGACGAATTGCTTCATTTGTGAAAAATAGTTGCAGTAAAGCAAACCGTTCTTTATGTGTTCGCTCACGAAGTGGTGGAAGCGTAACGGTCATCGGAATACGTCTTGTAAATGTTTTTAATAAAAATGAATTTGGTTCTTCGGTTGTTGCATTAATAATCAACACTCGTGCCTTACGTTCATTTTCCGTTTCTCCAAGGCGGCGGTATACTCCGCGATCAATAAATGTGAAGAGCATCTCTTGTCCTTCTGGAGGAAGGCGATGTACTTCATCTAAGAAGAGGATTCCTTCATGTGCTTTTTCAATTAACCCTTTTTGATCACTGGCACCTGTGTAAGCTCCTTTTTTTATCCCAAATAACTGTCCAAGTAGTAGTTGTGGATTGTTTGCATAATCAGCACAGTTAAAGACGATAAAAGGTGCATCTTTTGGAAGTTGTTCCACTTCAATTGCGTATTCGTGCATTAAAGAAGCGAACATCGATTTTCCGACACCTGTTTCTCCAAGTAGTAAAGTATGCATACCGTTTGGAGGATAGAGAATAGAAGCTTTTGCTTTTTCAATTGCAATTTTTAGGCTTGTATTTTCAATAGCAAATGTATCTAATGAAGTGCCCTTTGTTGAATGCGTTTCCAATGAAGTGTTCGTTTCTATATAAAAACGGACAGGGCGTGTACTCGTTTTTAATAAACGATTATCTTTCACAAGCTTGTTTAAATCGCTACTAACATTTGCACGGTCTAGCTGTAGAAGTGTAGCGAGTTCTGATGCTGTTATACCTTCTGTATAATTCCCTTTTTGTATTGCGTTAAAAATGAGATCTATTCGTTTCATTTCTATTCACCTCGAAACTTCATCACTATTTAAAATTCTACACAAAAATGAGAAGTGTGGGAAGAGAAAAATAAAGTGAAACTTTAATCAGTGGGGTTTTTGTTCATTCCCACTGATTATTAGCCTTCACCAATCGGGCGTTTACGGGCAGTTGATCTCCCACCTAACTTCTTTGTTCCAGCTGAATTTTGAGGTGGGAGTCTTACTGCCCGTTAACGCGGGGTAAAACAGCTTTAGTACATAGGTACTAAAGCTGTTACAATCTTGTGTCTTTCCAAAAATTCACTTCAAGATGGGAAGATGGATTGTAGGGAAGTAGTTTATATCCTTGTGAGTGTAAATAATCAATTACTTTTGGGAGTATTTGCACTGTGACACTAGAATCATGCATTAAAATAACCTCTACTTGTTCATCGCTTTGATTTCGTACTCTTTCTAGTATTGCGGAAGGATCATCATAGCTTTTCCAGTCATATGTATCAATTGTCCAATCCCACATTTTATACTGGGCAGATACGAGTGCGTCACGGTAATTCTTTTTTAAGTAAGGCATGCTACCGTATGGGACCCGAACGAGATGTGTATTTAAATGTGTAACTTGCTGGACAATGTTTTGGGTTTGCTCCATTTCTGCAATTAAAACAGATGGATCGCCAGTATAAAGACGTTTTACATCATGCGACATACTATGGAGACCGATATAATGTCCATCTTTAATCAATCGCTCCATCGTTTTTTTATAATGTGGCACCTTTCCGCCAATAACGAAGAAAGTTGCTTTTCCGTTCTTCTCTTTTAAAATATTTAAAATTTGTGGTGTGTATTTATTTGGTCCGTCATCAAATGTTAAGTACGCAATTTTTGTTGTAGGAGAGGTAGTTTGAGTACTTTGGTAATCTTTTACTTGAATGTCTGTAGTTGCTTTTGTATTCGATGATGCGTACATAGTAATAGTTAAAAATAAAATTATACATTGAAGTAATCGCTTGATCATAACATTCACCCTCAGTTTGATAATCAAGATGTAAAAATGAAAATTTGATACTTTTTTCGTTATACGTATATCTTTCTCCAATAGAGGCACTCTCAAACAATCTATATTTTGGAAATGGGGAATAAGGATTAAAAAATAAAAAATAGCATCCTCTTATGAAAAGAGGATGCTATTTGAATATTTCATAATAGTAAAGGCTATACTACAATTAGTCTTCGCGTTTTTTCACTTTTTTATAGAAGGAAATAATTGGTTTGTAACGTTCGTGTACAAGACCGATTACTTCAGCAATGATTTCTGTAAAGAAGATTAAAATGAAAAGAAGAATAATGGATAACCATAATGTTGCACTACTGAAAATAATTGCATTTACACTAAAGAAAATACCCAATGCGTAAATAATTAGTACCGTTTTACGATGAGAGAATCCCATTGCAAGCAAACGGTGATGTAAATGCGATTTATCAGGTGCTGAAATAGGCTTTTTATTTACGATACGGCGGATAATTGCAAATGTCGTATCAAATATAGGTACACCTAAAATAATGATTGGAACGATAAAACTGAATAACGTTACGCTTTTGTATAATCCAAGTAACGATATAACAGAAATACAGTATCCTAAAAATAGTGCTCCTGTATCTCCCATGAAAATTTTTGCTGGATGGAAGTTGTAGAATAAAAATCCAATTGTACTTGCTAATGTAATCAGTGCTAGAGGTAATATAATAGCTGCTCCAGTACCCCATGGGCTAGTGAAGGCCATATATGCTAGCGTTGCAAGTACGATAGATGAAATCCCTGCGGATAATCCATCTAATCCATCAATTAAGTTGATGGCATTTGTAATACCTACAATCCAAAATACAGTAATTGGATAAGCAAGCCATCCGAGTTCAGTATCTCCGAAAATTGGAATATATAATACTTGCACTAATAATCCACTTTTGACAATCATGATGGCAACTAATAGTTGTCCACCGAATTTTACCCTCGCAGATAGTTCGTACATATCATCTAAAATCCCGATGATAACAATGATGATAGCACCTAAAGTTATCGATAACATTCTTTGTTCGTACAATCCACCGACAACAAATCCTACGGCTACACCGATGAAAATTGCTAACCCGCCAAGACGAGGCATAATTTTTTGGTGTACTTTACGCGCATTTGGCTTGTCTGTTGCTCCTATTTTGAAAGCTAATTTAATAACTAAAGGAGTAACGACGAGTACAGTGATGAAAGATGCCAAAATGGCATAAATCACTTGTGAGTCCATTAATACCCCACCCTTTATAGTTTAACGTAATTTTTTCAATCTTATTTATCTGAAAATTATGATGTTTATTTACAGGCTCATAACATATGGTATCACAA
This sequence comes from Bacillus sp. FSL E2-8887, assembly GCF_038007205.1. NCBI lineage: Bacteria > Bacillati > Bacillota > Bacilli > Caryophanales > Bacillaceae > Bacillus > Bacillus sp. FSL E2-8887. Next base: position 4,757,926 of record NZ_JBBOWS010000001.1, on the reverse strand, counting down.
AAAGATTAGAATTCAATCTTTTTTTCTTTTGGCTGTAAAGGGCAGTGAATAGAATATATGACAATTGGATATGGAATGTTGTGTCCTTAGAGAAGGTTGATCTCATATTGTGTCTTGTAATATGACATTGTACTCCCCTCTCATATAGCGATGACTTTTGTTTCAGTATTATAAGTGTTGCACGTAAAATGAGTAAGTTCCGTGTTAAATTGTGGGAATTTACATTTTGTATATATTGCATCATTTAACTTTACAAAATCTTAAAAAATAATAAAAAAACGATTCATATAATAAAGAAGTGAAAGAGTTTTCTCATTCTTAGTGTGAGAGGGGGAAGCGCAGGGGGAGTTCTATGTATTCGTATATTTTCTTATGTATATTCCTGTGCGAAAAGAAAATGAAAATTACGATAATAGGTACCGGATATGTTGGATTGATTACAGGAGTAGGATTGGCGAGATTGGGACATTCAGTCACATGTTTCGATATAAATAGTGGGAAAATTGAACGGATTAAACAAGGCGAGTTACCTATTTATGAATGTGGATTAAATGAATTAATAAATGAAGCATACGAGAATAATCATTTAACTTTTACAGCAAGTAAATCAACGGCATTTAATGATGTAGAGTTTATATTTATTGCAGTTGGAACGCCATCTTTATTAGATGGAACAGCAGATTTAACGTATATTCGTAGTGCTTGTGATGATATTGGAACATATGTGAATAACGATATTATTGTTGTTACGAAAAGTACGGTTCCTGTAGGGACAAATGATGTAATGAGAGAATGGATTGAGGGGAAACTACAAGGTAGACATGAATTATATATTGTATCGAATCCAGAGTTTTTAAGAGAAGGTTCTGGTATTTATGATTTTTTTCATGGTGATCGTATCGTAATTGGATCATGTAGTGAAGAAGCGGCAAGGAAAGTAGAGAATTTGTACAGCAAATTAAGCTTACAAACGTATATTACAGATATTCGAAGTGCTGAGATGATTAAATATGCATCTAATGCTTTTTTAGCTACGAAGATTAGTTTTATTAATGAAATTTCTAATATATGTGAGCAAGTGGGTGCAGATATAGTAGATGTAGCTACAGGGATGGGGATGGATAAGAGAATTGGTGCATCTTTTTTAAATGCAGGCATCGGATATGGAGGATCTTGTTTTCCAAAAGATACGAAAGCACTTGTGCAAATTGCAGGGAATGTTTCTCATGATTTTCGCTTGTTGAAAGCAGTCATTGAAGTGAATAATAAACAACAGTTGTTGTTAGTTGAAAAAGCGAAGAAAATTATAGGTATGAAGAAGAAGCGAATTGCGGTTCTTGGTGCAGCATTCAAACCGAATACTGACGATATTAGGGAAGCACCATCTCTTATTATGATAGAAGAATTAATTAATATGGGTGCGGATGTGGTTTTATATGACCCACAAGCTATTCAAAATGTAAGAAGTTTATTTGGAAATACGATACGCTGAGTGTATAGATGAATCGATTAGAGAGGCGCATGCAGTTTTTATCGTAACAGAATGGGAATCAATTCGAAATTATCCGCTAGAAAAGTATGCACAGCTTATGAGGGAACCTATTCTATTTGATGGGAGAAATTGTTATACTAATGAGGATGCCGAGAAGCATGGATTAGATTATTACTCAGTTGGGCGAAAAGACGTCTGTAATAGTAATGTTTCTCAGGCTCGTTAAAAAATGTATTTTCACATGCATATTTTTATATGCGATAATAGAAGTTTTAACTAGTGAAAGAAAAGAGGCAATGAAATGACTGAACGTTTAAAAGTAATGACAATTTTCGGGACACGACCAGAAGCAATTAAAATGGCCCCTCTTGTATTAGAGTTGCAAAAGCACCCAGAAAAGATTGAATCAATTGTGACTGTAACAGCACAACACCGTCAAATGTTAGATCAAGTATTAAATATCTTTGGAATTACGCCAGATTTCGATTTGAATATCATGAAAGATCGTCAAACGTTAATCGATATTACAACACGTGGTTTAGAAGGTTTAGATAAAGTAATGAAAGAAGCGAAGCCTGATATCGTACTTGTGCATGGTGATACAACGACGACATTTATTGCAAGCTTAGCTGCTTTCTATAATCAAATTCCAGTAGGACATGTTGAAGCAGGACTTCGTACATGGGATAAGTATTCTCCATATCCAGAAGAGATGAATCGCCAACTAACAGGTGTAATGGCGGATCTTCATTTCTCACCTACAACAAAATCAGCAACGAACTTACAAAAAGAAAATAAAGATGAGTCACGCATTTTCGTAACAGGAAATACAGCGATCGATGCACTGAAGACAACTGTAAAAGAAACTTATAGCCATTCGGTGTTAGAGAAACTTGGAAATGATCGTCTTGTACTTATGACAGCACACCGTCGTGAAAATTTAGGAGAACCAATGCGCAATATGTTCCGTGCAATTAAGCGTCTTGTTGATAAGCACGAAGATGTACAAGTTGTATACCCTGTTCATATGAATCCTGTTGTTCGCGAAATAGCGAATGATATTTTAGGCGAGCATAGCCGTATTCATTTAATTGAGCCGTTAGATGTAATTGATTTCCATAACGTTGCAGCTCGTTCATACTTAATGTTAACTGATTCTGGTGGTGTACAAGAGGAAGCACCATCACTAGGTGTGCCAGTCCTTGTCCTTCGTGATACGACGGAACGCCCAGAAGGTATCGAAGCAGGTACGCTGAAATTAGCAGGAACAGATGAAGAGACAATCTTTGGTCTTGCTGATGAGTTGTTATCTGATAAAGAAGCTCATGATAAGATGACGAAAGCATCTAACCCTTACGGCGATGGTCGTGCATCTGAGCGTATTGTAGAAGCGATTTTACAACACTTTAAGAAGTAACAACAATTGCGTGAAATAAAAAGAGCCAAATCGTATACGATTTGGCTCTTTTTTTATTCATGATTCCTCATAATCCACTCTGCATGAGCATTTGTAGAAGGGGGAGGAGGAGGTGGTGTTTTGTTCTCACTCGGCTCCTTCTTTGCTTTTGCGCTGGAGTTAGAATTTGAATCGGAATTTGTATTCTCATTTTTCGTAGTCTCTGTTGGAACTTTTGCTTTTTCTCCTATTTCCTTTTCAATTTCGTTACGTACAGTCTCTACACTGATTGGATCTGGAAGGAAGTAATAAATACCGCCAATTTTTCTGTCTTCTCCTTCAAGTTTTAACGTTTGTATTGTAGAAGGGTCGAATCCAGAGATTTTATTGTAAAGAGCAAGTCCGTCTGAAATAGGAATATCGGTTTTTATATATTTTCCAACTACCTTTGTTAAATCTTTAATTTTAAATACGGTAGAAGCAGAGTTTAGCTTTTGGGCAACAGCAGCCAGTACTTGTCTTTGTCTAGCAGCTCGACCATAATCACCGTTAGGATCTTGCTTTCGCATACGGACGTATGCGAGTGCTTCTTCACCATTTAAGTTCTGTTGACCTTGTTTAAATTGGATTTTTTTATAGTAATCCACGTCAGAGCGTTCCCAGAAATCGAAGGGGACATCAACGGTAATACCGTCAACAGCATCAACGATACCTTTAAATCCTTGGAAATCAATTTTAATATAATGATCAACAGGAACTTTTAAAAACTCTTCGACGGTGTCGATTGCCATTTTTTCTCCACCGTAAGCATGGGCAGCGTTAATTTTGTCTTCTTTATTTTTGCCAACAATCTTAACACGAGAATCGCGTGGGATACTCATAAGTGAAACCTTTTTTGAGTTGGGATTAACTGTCGCGAACATGAGTGAATCTGTTCGGCCGTTTTGACCATCTGTTGCGTAATCCTCAATACCCATAATTAGTATTGTGAAAGGTTTTTTTGTGATTTCCACATCTTCTGCTCGTAATTTAGATTTTTCACGGCTAAATCCACTGTACATCCCCATGAGAGAAGTGTAGGAATTTAACATATAAAGTCCTACGCTACCAAATAAAAATGCGAAAATAAGAAAGAAGAAAAACTTTCTTCTACGTTTCTTTTTTATTCTGCTATTTTGGAGATGATAATAATGTTCTTCCATATATAATCTCCTTAGTTCATTTGTAGGGAATTAATTCACTACATTAATCTTTAAAGGCGATAAGTTAGCTATTCTTAGATAACACCTTGTTCTAAGTACAACATATCTCCTTCTTTAATTGTACACTTCCCGTTTGTTAATTCAATCATCCAATCTGTAAATGTTTGTTTTCGATTTTCTTCTACATACGTATCGAATGTGACGTTTTCTAGATAATGTATATCTTTAATGTTATATTCTGAATTACGTAATTCATTTTCAACTTTGCCAAGCAATGTGTAATCAATTTCTGTTTCCATAACGCGCATTAGTTTTCGCTCAACAACGCCTACGTGATTAAGTCCTTCACTTGTACATTTTCCATATGCGCGAATTAATCCACCAGCACCAAGTTTAATGCCACCAAAATAGCGTGTGACGACAACGACAGTATCCTTTAGGCCTCGCTTTTTTAATACTTCTAACATAGGTACACCAGCTGTGCCGCTCGGTTCGCCGTCATCGTTTGCCTTTTGAATTTGATCTTGTTCACCGATTAAATATGCGGAACAATTATGTGTTGCATTCCAATGCTGTTTTTTTATTTTTTGTATAAATGTTTGAGCTTCCTCTTCCGTTGTGGCGCGATTCACATAGCAAATGAATCTTGATTTTTGAATCACAATTTCGTGCTCTCCATAGCCTTTTATTGTTAAATATTGTAATAACAATGGTATACGCCCCTATCTTTCAAAATAACTAGTACTTTACATTTTAAAAGCGAGCGTTTTTATATTCAAACATTTTTTACAAATATGTTGAAATTTTTGGTGAGTATTTTATCTTTTTGTTGTAATTTGTCGAGCGAGTGATTGTAGTTTCTAGCCGGCATTTTTATGTATGGATGCACCTTTTCTAGTTTTCGTGTAAAATTAGGGGATAAAAATTTTTTATAAGGCAGGTACGAAAATGAAAACAGCTATTGTTACCGATAGTACAGCATATATACCGAAGCATATTCGTGACGAACTCAATATATATATGATTCCATTAAACGTTGTGTTTGGAACGGAATCTTATCAAGAAGAGGCTGAAGTTTCAGCAAATGATTTTTATATAAAGGTACGTGAACAAGAGGAACTTCCGAAAACTTCGCAACCAGCAATTGGCAAGTTTTTAGAGTTATATGAAGAGTTATCTAAAGAATATGATGCAGTTATTAGCATTCACCTTTCCAGTGGAATTAGTGGTACATATCAAACAGCAACGGCAGCTGGACAGATGGTAGATGGTATTGATGTATATACGTACGACTCTGAAATTAGTTGTGAAGTACAAGGGTTTTACGTGCGTGAAGGGGCAAAATTAGTAAGTGAAGGGAAAGCCCCAGAAGAGATTATCGCTCGCTTTGATGAAATGAAGAAAACGATGGATGCTTATTTTGTAGTGGATGATTTACATCATTTACAACGTGGTGGAAGATTAAATAGTGCACAAGCTTTCATCGGTAGTTTGTTACAAGTAAAACCAGTATTATACTTTAGAGATAAAGTAATTATTCCATTCGAAAAAATTCGTACGCGTAAAAAAGCGTTAAAGCGTATCGTTGAAATCTTTGATGAGCAGGCGAATAAAGGTGTGCCTATGGAAGCTGTTATTATTCATGCGAATCGTGAAGAGGAAGCTAATGAATGGAAACAAGAATTAGAAGAGATATACCCTCATGTTACAATTCGTACGAGTTATTTCGGAGCTGTAATTGGGACGCATTTAGGTGAAGGTGCGCTTGGTTTAGGTTGGTATACGAAGTGATAAAGATATAAAAGCTCTCTTACTTGAAGAGGGTTTTTTTACGGGGATTTGACAAGTTAATATTTGGAAATGGTAAAATGTATGTAAAATTAAATAATGAGGAAAGTTTTATTACTTACTTTTTACAAGAAACTATATTATAATAGAAGAGAGGTGAAACATATGGAGCATAATTCTTGTTTATGTCCAAAGTTTGAGTCAGCTTTTACAATGCTTAGTAAGAAATGGACTGGCTTAATTATTAAATCTTTGCTCGAAGAGCCGAAACGTTTCAGAGAAATCGCAGATATTATACCGAATATGAGCGATCGTATGTTGTCAGAACGTTTAAAGGAATTAGAAGGCGAAGGTATTGTAGTTCGTAATGTTTACCCAGAAGTACCAGTTAGAATAGAGTACGGTGTAACTGATAAAGGGAAAGCGTTGGAAAGTGTTATGGATGAGGTCCAAAATTGGGCTGAGAAATGGATGAAGTAATGTTTCTATTTCATTCATATTGGAGTATTTTCAAAACGTAAGGGGTTCCCTTACGTTTTTTTTCAATCCTATAAAAAACGGTGTAAGGCTCTTGAAATTCTACATATATATACAAATTTAGATATACTTTGCTATAGAGATAAATTTAATATTACATTTATTTTACAAAACCGTAACATTAGCAAAAAAACTCCCGAATTATGGTATAAATTTTAATAGGTTATATACGGAAAATGAAAAAAAGAAAGCGGTGTAAAAAATAAAATGAAAAAGCTAAAAATGGCATCTTGTGCATTAGTTGCAGGGTTAATGTTTTCTGGGCTAACACCAAATGTATTTGCAGAAGATAAAATTTCTGACGTGAAATCACAAATTAACACACAAAATGATACTTTACATAAACAACAACAAGAACGTGATGAATTACAAAAACAAATGAATGACTTAAACAAAACAATCCAAGGTTTGGATAAGTCTGTTCAAGAGAACGCTTCAAAACTTGATGAAACAACAAAAAAAGTTTCTGATACTGAGCAATTAATCGAAAATAAAAATAAAGATATTGCAGAACTACAAACAAAGATTGCAAAACGTGAAGAGTTATTAAGAAAACGTTTAGTTGCACTACAAGAACAGCCAAATACGAACATTGTAACAGAAGTTCTTGTAAACTCTAAAAACGTTGCAGATTTAGTTGATCGTTTAGCTTCTGTGTCTAAAATTATGGAATCTGACGAAGATATCATGAAAACACAACAAGAAGATCAAACGAGCGTGAAAAAAGATGTTGAGACAGTAAAAGAAAAACAAAAAGAATTAAAAGAAGCACAAGCTCAAATTGAAACTGCTAAGAAAGAACTTGACGTTGAAAAAGAGAAAAAAGCAACAGCAGTAAACGATTTAAGTGGTAAAATGGATACAGTTGTAACTACAATGACAAGTACGGAAAGTCAATTACAAGATCTTGAGAAACAAGCACTGCAATTACAACGTATTGCGGAAGAAGAAGCGCAAGCAAAAGCGGCACAAGAAGCTGCTGCTCAAAAACAAGCAGAACAAGCTGCTAAAGAAGCACAAGCTCAACAAGCTGCACCAGCGCAAGCGCCTGCAGAACAAGCTGCACCAGCAAACAATGCTGGACAAGCTCAAAAAGAAGAACCTAAAAAAGAAGAGCCTAAAAAAGAGACACCTAAACAAGAAAATAAAAAACCAGAGCCAGCACCAGGTCCAACTCCGGCTCCTGGCGTAATTGGTAAAGCGCAACAATACTTAGGTAAGCCATATGTTTGGGGAAGTGCATCTCCATCAAACGGTGGTTTTGACTGTAGTGGATTTATTTCTTACATTTATGGTGTAGGTCGTCAAGACGTTGCAGGTTACTGGAACTCAGTTTCGAAAGTAAGTAGCCCACAACCTGGAGATTTAGTATTCTTCCAAGGTACTTATAAAGCAGGTCCATCTCACATCGGTATTTACGTTGGTAACGACCAGATGATTCATGCAGGTGATAAAGGGATTGCTTACGCTAGCTTAAGCAGTAGCTACAACCAAAAACATTTCTTAGGTTACGGTAGATTATAGGATTTATAATTGAATAAAAAACGTGTATAAAGTCGATAGCCTACTATTTTATAAGTAGGTTATCGGCTTTTTTGAGTTTTTACGAGATAAAGAGCAGGATTTATAGTAGTGCTGGAGGTGGCTATTGATGATGTTAGCTGGTAGACAGTTACTGTTAGAAGAACTCTCTTCAGATTTGCAGAATAAATTGGATCATCTGAAAAGGAATCGAGACGTCGTTTGTGTACAAGGGGTAATTAAGAAGTCTTCAAAATATATGTGTCAGCGCTGCGGAAATATAGAGCAGCGACTATTTGCATCATTGCTATGTAAAAGGTGCAATGAAGTATGTACGTATTGCCGGAAATGTATAACGATGGGCAGGGTAAGTGAATGTACTGTACTTGTTCGCGGGATTGCTGAAATAAGCGGAGAAAGTTATTTGAATCCGTTACAGTGGGAAGGCGTTTTGTCTGACGGTCAGGAGTTAGCTGCGCAAAGTGTCGTTGACGCTGTTAAGCAGAAAGAATCATTTTTTATTTGGGCGGTGTGCGGGGCTGGAAAAACAGAAATGTTGTTTCGCGGAATTGCAGAGGCACTACAAAAGGGAGAAAGAGTTTGTATTGCAACGCCGAGAACGGACGTTGTACTTGAATTAGCACCAAGATTACAAGAAGTGTTTCCAAATATAAATGTAGCTGCTTTATACGGAGGGAGTTTAGACCGAGAAAAAGATGCGGCGTTAATCGTTGCAACTACACATCAATTGTTACGTTATTATAGGGCGTTCCATGTCATGATTGTAGATGAGATAGATGCTTTTCCGTATCATGCAGATAAGATGTTGCAGTATGCAGTAAACGAAGCGATGAAAGAGAAGGCAGCACGTATTTATTTAACTGCAACTCCAGATGAAAAGTGGAAGCGTAAGTTGCGAAGTGGTAAGCAAAAAGGGGTTATTATTTCAGGGCGATACCATCGTCATCCATTGCCAGTTCCGATATTTCGGTGGTGCGGAAATTGGAAAAAGGGTCTTATACGTAAAAAAATTCCTCGTGCTTTATTACAATGGTTAAATCTGTACTTATCGAAACGATACCCCATTTTTCTATTTGTTCCTCATGTGCGATATGTAGAAGAAATTAGCCAGTTATTAAAATCATTAAACAATCAAGTTGACGGTGTGCATGCAGAAGATCCGGCGAGAAAAGAGAAGGTAGCAGCTTTCAGAAAAGGAGAAATCCCTTTATTAGTTACAACGACGATTTTGGAACGAGGAGTAACTATTAAAAATTTACAAGTTGCAGTTTTAGGAGCTGAGGAAGAAATATTTTCAGAAAGTGCTCTCGTTCAAATTGCAGGGCGTGCTGGCAGAAGCTCTGATGAACCGCATGGAGATGTTATCTATTTTCATTATGGAAAGACAGAGGCGATGGTGCGTGCAAAAAAACATATTCAAAGTATGAATAAGAATGCTAAAGAACAAGGACTGATAGATTGATGCATTGTCTACTTTGTGATGAGTATATTTCATATGCGATTAGTTGGTACACTTTTTTTGTTAAGCTTCATAAAAAGTATATATGTGATAGATGTGAACAAAAACTTTCCTATATTATAGGAGATATTTGCAAGGAGTGTGGTCGGCCTTTAGAACTTGTACCAGCTGAATATAAAAATGGGGATATTTGTATGGACTGCATAAGGTGGACGAACGAGCAGGGGTTTCCGTCTCTCATAAATCGTTCGTTGCATGTGTATGATGAAGGGATGAAAGAAATATTAGCACAGTTTAAATTTCGAGGAGATGCTGAATTAGTGCATATTTTTCATCAGCCTTTTCGAAGTCTTTTTCAAAAATATTTTGCGAATGTTTCAGTTGCCATTCCGGTCCCTCTTAGTGAAGAGCGAGAATACGAGCGTGGTTTTAATCAGGCGGAGTTACTAGCTTCTTGTTTGCCTATCAAAATGTTTTGTACATCATTAAGAAGAATAGAAACAGAAAAACAAAGTAAGAAGAAGCGTAAAGAAAGGATATCGGGAGTTAATCCTTTTTATTTTCAGGGAGAAGAGATGTTTCATGAGCAACACGTTTTAATCGTGGATGATGTGTATACGACAGGAATTACTGTTAGGCAAATTGGAAGTCTTTTGTATGATCGAGGAGCGGGAGAGGTTTCTTGTTTGACGCTTTGTAGAGGTTAATATGTGAATGTCGAAAGGAGTAATAAAAAGACGACAGGTCTTCTTTGACTTACAGTCTTGTCATTCGTTATAGTCAGAATATGGGGCGAATGCCCTGATTTTAAGAGTGAAGGGAATGGAATGAACATGCAAGGACGAGTAAAATGGTTCAATGCAGAAAAGGGATTTGGGTTTATTGAGCGTGAAGATGGTGACGATGTGTTTGTTCATTTTTCTGCTATTCAACAAGATGGGTATAAGTCGTTAGAAGAAGGTCAACAAGTGGAGTTTGATATTGTTGATGGAGCACGTGGGCCACAAGCGGCTAATGTTGTGAAACTGTAAAAATTAAGTTTTTGGAAAAGATAGAGCTGTATTTTTAGCAGCATTATATAGATGGCGAAAGCTCTTGTTCGTAACAAGGGCTTTTTTGTTTTAGATGAGTTGTCAAAAAGTTGTTTCTTTTCTGTAACTAATTGTCCACAGTTACATTCGTTATTCACGATGTTAATAGGATAAAATAAAGATAGAAACGATGCATCTTTTCATTTCAACAAAAAACGATAAAAAAATCGCAATTCCACTAATTTTTTAAAAAAATTAGAAGGAGTTTTTAAGCCAATGTCGAAATTATAGTACATAGGCTTGAAAGGAGGAATTCATCTATGAAATTCAACATTCGTGGTGAAAATATTGAAGTAACTCCAGCATTAAAGGAATATGTAGAGAAAAAGCTAAGTAAATTAGAGCGTTATTTTGATACATTCCCAGAGATTAAGGTTAATTTAAAAGTATACTCTGACAAGCAACGTATCGAGGTAACAATTCCATTTACAGATTTATTACTTCGTGCAGAAGAAACAAATAGCGATATGTACGCTGCGATTGATTTAGTAGTTGATAAAATTGAGCGACAAATTCGTAAACATAAAACAAAAGTAAACCGTAAATTACGTGAGAAAGGTTCTATGAAAACTAACTTTATCCTTCCGGAAGCAGTAGCTGTTCTGGATGCGGTAGAAGAGGATGAATTAGAACTTGTACGTACAAAACGATTCGATTTAAAACCGATGGACGTTGAAGAAGCGATCTTGCAAATGGATATGCTAGGACATAGTTTCTTCGTCTTCACAAATGCTGATACAAATGAAACTAATGTTGTATATGGCCGTAAAGATGGGAAATATGGTTTAATCGAAACTAAATAATCATTCAAAAGCGCAGCCGAAATGGCTGCGCTTTTTTTATATGTTTTTGCCTTCCTATCTTGTAATATTGATATGAATTTAAATGGCTTATTCGTAATGAAATTTAGAAGTCATGTTTTGTAACGGTCAATTGTATTACTATTCCAAAAGGATCTCGCACAATGGCGTAACCAGGGCTGAAGGAGTTTTTTTCAAAAGGTGTTAAAATATAAATCTCATCATGTTGAATTAGATTGTGATAGAGTGCTTCAATGGTTTGGAAATCTTTAGATTGAATGCATAATGATGAGCTATTACTTAATTGCCAAGGACGTGTGGAATCCACTGCCTGTTCTGCAATCATAATTTTATTAGTGCCAATTTGTAAAACGGAATGGGTAATATAATGTTCTTGGCTTTCTTTATACGTGAAATTAGGATCTATTTCTTTCATTTCTTTATAATTCTTTTTAAATAAAACTTTTGCGTCTAAATACTGTTCGTAAAATGCAATTGCTTTAGCACCTTGCCCATTTAATGATAAAAAAGGGATTACTTCAAAGTTCATTGTATTGCCTCCTTCATATATGTTTACACTTATTACTATACAAATATAAGGTGCCACGCATTGGCACTTATAGGGAGAGTTTATGAAAAAAGTTGAGCGTTTAAATCAGATGCTACGTTTTATTAATCAAAAACAAATATTCACATTGAAAGATTTAATGGATGAATTTCAAATTTCAAAAAGGACAGCTTTACGTGATATTGCATCATTAGAGGAAATGGGTGTACCTCTTTTTGCAGAGTATGGTCGGTATGGAGGGTATCGTTTAATAAAAACGATGACATTACCACCGATTTCATTTACAAATCATGAAGTTTTTGCACTTTATTTTGCAATGCAAGCACTAAGTAGTTTTGTAAGTATTCCTTTTCAAATCTCGTTTCGTTCCATTAATAAGAAATTTTTAGATAGTGTTTCGTCAAAACAGCGTGAGCAAATTGAAAACTTGCAAAAAAGAGTGTCCTTTTTTCATTTAGAACAAGCACATGAATGTGGTTATCTAGAAGAGATTTTGTTAGCTGCTGTTCAAAATAGGGCTTTAACTATAAACTATGTAACGCCGAAACAAACGACAATGCGCCGTATTCAGCCGATTTCGATTTATGCAATGAAAGGTTATTGGTATTGTCAGGCTTACGATTTAGATAAAGCGACTTATCGAGTGTTTCGCTGTGATCGTATTAGGTCGTTAGAAATGGTAGATGCTCAGGATAGTCTGGATTTGGAAAATATAAATATACATAACGCACATAGTCTTTGGAAGGCAACTGAACAAGCTATTCAATTTAAATGCTCAATTACTGCGAGGGGGATAGAGATATTCAAGCAACAACAATATCCTTCGATGAAATTATGGGAAGAATGTGAAGATACATATTTAATAGGAACTTATGAGCCTGCTGAAATCAACTTTATCATTTCATATCTAGCTAGTTTTGGTAAAACTATAAAAATAATTGAGCCATCTTCTTTAAAAGAGAACTTGAAAGAATACTACTTAGATTTAATACAAAATTTGTAACGAAGAGATAGTAGTTTGTTGGAAGAAATAAAATAAAATAAAAACTTTTTCTGAATCTATGGCTCGACATTTGGACGATTGTTGTCATAGTTATAAGACAAGTGTTACAATTATCATTAGGTTTATACATTTTAGCTTTTTAAATTAGGAGAAAAATTGGCATAACATAAATTTGATTTTTATAACGACTGATTGTAAAGAGAAAAAGAAAGCAATCGGAAGTTTTATTTTAATAAAAGAGGAGCGTATTTCCTATGATCGGTATTTTAAAAAAGGTATTTGATGTCAACCAACGCCAAATTAAACGTATGCAGAAGACAGTGGAGCAAATTGATGCATTAGAATCATCTATTAAGCCGCTAACTGATGAACAATTAAAAGGAAAGACGATTGAATTTAAAGAACGTCTAACAAAAGGTGAGACAGTAGATGATCTACTTCCTGAAGCTTTTGCGGTTGTTCGTGAAGCAGCGAATCGTGTTCTTGGAATGCGTCCATATGGCGTACAGCTAATGGGTGGTATCGCCTTACATGAAGGAAATATCTCTGAGATGAAAACAGGTGAAGGTAAAACGTTAACATCTACTTTACCTGTATATTTAAACGCATTAACAGGAAAAGGTGTTCACGTTGTTACAGTCAATGAATACTTAGCGCAACGTGATGCGAGCGAAATGGGACAACTTCATGAGTTCCTTGGCCTAACTGTAGGGATTAACTTAAATAGTATGTCACGTGAAGAGAAACAAGCTGCTTATGCTGCTGATATTACGTATAGCACAAATAACGAGCTTGGGTTCGATTACTTACGTGACAACATGGTGTTATATAGAGAGCAGTGCGTTCAGCGTCCACTTAATTTTGCTATCATCGATGAAGTCGATTCTATTTTAGTCGATGAAGCACGTACGCCGCTTATTATTTCGGGACAAGCTCAAAAATCAGCAGAGCTATACATGTTTGCAAATGCATTCGTTCGTACATTAGAAAATGAAAAAGAATATTCATTTGATGTGAAAACGAAAAATGTAATGTTAACAGAAGATGGTATTACGAAAGCTGAGAAAGCTTTCCATATCGATAACTTATTCGATTTAAAACATGTAGCACTTCTTCACCATATTAATCAGGCGCTTCGTGCACACGTTGTTATGCACCTTGATACAGATTATGTTGTACAAGAAGGCGAAATCGTAATCGTAGACCAATTCACTGGTCGTCTTATGAAAGGTCGTCGTTATAGCGAAGGTTTACATCAAGCTATTGAAGCAAAAGAAGGCGTAGAAATTCAAAATGAAAGTATGACGCTTGCAACAATTACGTTCCAAAACTACTTCCGTATGTACGAAAAATTATCTGGTATGACTGGTACAGCGAAAACGGAAGAAGAAGAATTCCGTAGTATTTACAATATGAATGTTATCGTAATTCCAACGAATAAAGATATTATTCGTGATGATCGTGCTGATTTAATCTTCAAATCAATGGAAGGTAAATTCAATGCAGTTGTTGAGGATATTGTAAATCGTCATAAGCAAGGGCAACCTATTCTTGTTGGTACAGTTGCAATTGAAACGTCAGAGCTTATTTCAAAAATGTTAACACGTAAAGGTGTACGTCATAACATCTTAAATGCAAAAAACCATGCGCGTGAAGCAGATATCATTGCAGAAGCTGGTATGAAAGGCGCTGTAACAATTGCGACGAATATGGCTGGTCGTGGTACGGATATTAAGTTAGGCGACGATATTAGAAACGTTGGCCTAGCAGTTATCGGTACAGAGCGTCACGAAAGCCGTCGTATTGATAATCAGTTACGTGGTCGTTCTGGTCGTCAAGGGGACCCTGGTGTAACACAGTTCTACTTATCAATGGAAGATGAACTAATGCGCCGCTTCGGTTCTGACAATATGAAAGCGATGATGGATCGTCTTGGTATGGATGATTCACAGCCAATCGAAAGTAAAATGGTTTCTCGTGCTGTAGAATCTGCGCAAAAACGTGTGGAAGGAAATAACTATGATGCACGTAAGCAGCTATTGCAATACGACGATGTACTTCGTCAACAACGTGAAGTAATTTATAAACAGCGTCAAGAAGTAATGGATTCAGAGAACTTACGCAGTATTATTGAAGGTATGATGAAATCTACGATAGAACGTGCTGTTGCACTTCATACGCAAGAAGAAATCGAAGAAGATTGGAGCATTAAAGGTCTTGTCGATTACTTAAATACAAACCTTCTTGAAGAAGGAGATGTAAAAGAAGAAGAGTTACGTCGCCTTGCTCCAGAAGAAATGAGCGAATCAATTATCGCGAAATTGTTAGAGCGTTATAACGAAAGAGAGAAGCTTCTACCTGAAGAGCAGACGCGTGAATTCGAAAAGGTTGTTGTATTCCGTGTTGTAGATACGAAATGGACAGATCATATCGATGCAATGGATCATCTTCGTGAAGGTATTCATTTACGTGCTTACGGACAAATCGATCCACTTCGTGAATACCAAATGGAAGGATTCGCAATGTTCGAGTCTATGATCGCTTCTATTGAAGAGGAAATCTCTCGTTACATTATGAAAGCTGAAATTGAGCAAAACTTAGAGCGTCAAGAAGTTGTTCAAGGTGAAGCTGTTCATCCATCAAGCGATGGCGAAGACGCGAAGAAAAAACCGGTTGTAAAAGGTGACCAAATGGGACGCAACGATTTATGTAAATGCGGTAGTGGCAAGAAATATAAAAACTGTTGTGGCATTGGGCAGTAATAGGGAACTGTAGTTCAGGCTGCTTTGCAAACTTTTACATCAAAAATGTATAATGAAAAGGTTTAAACTCTCTCCGTAATAAGTGGAGAGGGTTTCCCTTGTTTTCATATGAAAGTAACAGCAATTACATAGAGGTGAAGGAAATGGAATTAGTAGAAATTAGGCAAGAACTAGAAAAAATGGCTAAGAGATTAGCGGCTTTTAGGGGGTCTCTTTGACCTTCCTACTAAGGAAAAACAAATTGCAGAATTAGAAGAAACGATGATGGGCGCAGGATTTTGGGATGACCAACAAGGCGCACAAGCTGTAATTAATGAAGCGAATGCGCTGAAAGATATGGTTGGAAGGTTCCGTCAGTTAGATGAGACGTTCGAAAACTTAGAAATGACGCATGACTTACTTAAAGAAGAGTATGATGAAGATTTACATGAGGAACTAGAATCTGAAGTGAAAACTTTAATTCAAGAAATGAATGAGTACGAGCTGCAGTTACTATTAAGCGATCCTTATGATAAAAATAACGCTATTTTAGAATTACACCCAGGTGCAGGTGGAACAGAATCACAAGACTGGGGTTCTATGTTATTACGTATGTACACGCGCTGGGCTGAAAAACGTAGGTTTAAAGTAGAAACGGTTGACTACTTACCGGGCGATGAAGCTGGTATTAAGAGTGTTACATTATTAATTAAAGGTCATAACGCTTACGGTTACTTGAAAGCGGAGAAAGGTGTACATCGTCTTGTACGTATTTCACCGTTCGATTCTTCAGGTCGTCGTCATACATCGTTCGTATCTTGTGAAGTTGTACCTGAATTCAATGATGAAGTTGAAATTGAAGTGCGTACAGAAGATTTGAAAATAGATACGTATCGTGCAAGTGGTGCAGGTGGACAGCACGTTAATACGACAGATTCAGCAGTTCGTATAACTCATCTACCGACAAACACGGTTGTAACATGTCAGTCAGAGCGTTCTCAAATTAAAAACCGTGAGCATGCGATGAAAATGCTAAAAGCGAAATTATATCAAAAGAAATTAGAAGAACAACAAGCACAATTAGATGAGATTCGCGGAGAGCAAAAAGAAATTGGATGGGGAAGCCAAATCCGTTCTTACGTATTCCACCCGTATTCTCTTGTGAAAGACCATCGTACAAATACAGAAGTTGGTAACGTACAAGCAGTTATGGATGGAGAAATTAATCCGTTTATTGATGCGTATTTACGTTCTCGTATTTAATAAGAGAAAAAGCCAACAGAATTGTTGGCACATGCTGAGGTCCAAGAGGATATAAAGAGGTTTATCTTATTTATATTGATGAAATAAAGAGGAAGAGAAGTTGGAAACGACAACTTCTCTTTTTGATGAGATTATATGTAGAATACAATGCCGTATATTGTTTTGTAAAAGGTAGAGAATAGTAAAACAAAGTGGTAATAGAGTAGAGCTTTATATAGGGATTCTCAGTTTTTCTTTGGAGAAAAAGGCCCTTTATAAAATTTTTTAAGGTGTTCACAGAATTGAAACAATTTATGAAAGCTTATTTTATTAGGCTTCTCACTATATTTGTGAAAAATATGAAATACACCTTAGTTTTTCTATATAAAGATAATGCTTATAATGAATATTGAATGTGTTATGAAAACTATTGCCTAGTTATGAATGAAAAGAATATCAACAATGGGGAGCGATAGAAGTGAAAAAGAAATTGTTGGCTATTACGCTGGGGACATCAGTCGTTTTTGCTTTAGGAGCATGTGGAAATAAAGAAGAGAGTAAACCATCAAAACAATCTGCAAGCACAGATAGCGCAGAGCAAATTTACCAAAAAAGTTGTATAGGTTGTCACGCTAAAGATTTATCAGGAGCAACTGGACCAGATTTACGAAAAGTAGGACAGAAATATGACGCAGCAGAGATTGAAAAGATTATTGAAAAAGGCCGCGGTTCAATGTCACCAGGAATTATTCAAGGTGAAGATGCGAAAAAAGTAGCTGAATGGTTAGCGGAGCATAAATAAGAAACGTAATTAATAAACGAGCTGATTGTATAACTTGACCGAAAAGTGCTTCGAGTTAAGTAATTACATGAGCTCGTTTACCTTTTATTAGGATGTAACATAACTGTAACAAAATTGTATCCGAATTGGAAACCGATTGATGTTACAATGGGGTTTGTAGAATTTTGATGAAATATATTACATAGAGTAGCGTTGCTAATAAAAAGCATGTATGGAAGCTACCTTCAACAAGAATGGTCGAATGAAAATAAAGGTTTTTCTTTTATTTTCAAATGTACAGAAAAGTATTTCTAAAAAAATCATTAAGTATTGGGTGATAAATAATGATAAAAATGACGAATGTTTATAAGGAGTACCCAAATGGTATGAAAGCCATTGCTGGTCTCACAGTTAACATTAAACAAGGTGAATTCGTATACGTAGTTGGACCGAGTGGAGCCGGAAAATCTACATTTATTAAAATGATGTATCGTGAAGAGAAGCCATCTACAGGATCAATTAATGTAAATGGACTTGTAATTGAAACATTAGCAGAAAGAGATGTTCCATATTTCCGTCGTCAATTAGGCGTGATTTTCCAAGATTTTAAATTGCTACCTAAATTAACGGTATATGAGAATGTTGCGTTTGCTTTAGAAGTAATTGAAGAAGAGAAGGAAGCGATTCGTGAGCGCGTTACAGAAGTGTTAGGTCTTGTTGGTCTTGAAGAGCGTGCCGATGCACTTCCAAATGAGCTTTCGGGCGGAGAGCAACAACGTGTGGCGATTGCAAGAGCGATTGTAAATAAGCCAAAGGTTGTAATTGCCGATGAGCCAACAGGTAACTTAGATATTGAAACAGCTCTTGATATTATGAAGATTTTTAAACGTATTAATGAGCGTGGTACAACGATTGTTATGGCGACACATAACGCAGATATCGTAAATACAATTCGTCATCGTGTAATTGCAATTGAAGGCGGAAGAATTGTTCGAG
This sequence comes from Bacillus sp. FSL E2-8887, assembly GCF_038007205.1. Taxonomy (NCBI): domain Bacteria; kingdom Bacillati; phylum Bacillota; class Bacilli; order Caryophanales; family Bacillaceae; genus Bacillus; species Bacillus sp. FSL E2-8887. The sequence goes on along the minus strand of NZ_JBBOWS010000001.1, from coordinate 4,739,288 downwards.
ACGAGATTGAGGGAGGATACGGATATGAAGGCTAAAACCCTTAGTCGACATTTGCGAGAAGGTGTGAAAAATCTATCCCGTAACGGATGGATGACATTTGCTTCTGTAAGTGCAGTAACAGTTACATTATTACTTGTAGGTGTCTTTTTGACAGCGATTATGAATATGAACCATTTTGCGACGAAAGTAGAGCAAGATGTAGAAATTCGTGTGCATGTTGATCCAGCAGCAAAAGAAGCTGATCAAAAGAAATTAGAAGAAGATATGAGTAAAATTGCGAAAGTAGATTCTATTAAATATTCTTCTAAAGAAGAAGAGTTGAAACGTTTAATTAAAAGCTTAGGCGATAGTGGAAAAACGTTCGAGTTATTTGAGCAAGATAACCCACTGAAAAACGTATTTGTTGTAAAGGCGAAAGAACCAACAGATACGGCAACAATTGCGAAAAAGATTGAGAAAATGCAGTTTGTAAGTAATGTTCAATACGGTAAAGGTCAAGTTGAAAAATTATTTGATACTGTAAAAACTGGTCGTAACATCGGGATTGCGTTAATTGCGGGTCTTCTATTCACAGCGATGTTCTTAATCTCTAACACAATTAAAATTACAATTTATGCTCGTAGTACTGAGATTGAAATTATGAAACTTGTTGGTGCAACAAACTGGTTTATTCGTTGGCCGTTCTTGTTAGAGGGATTATTCCTAGGAGTATTAGGATCAATTATTCCAATTGGCCTAATTTTAGTTATGTATAATTCGTTGCAAGGTGTGTTTAATGAAAAACTTGGCGGAACAATTTTCGAGCTTCTACCATACAACCCATTCGTATTCCAATTAGCTGGTTTATTAATGTTAATCGGTGCATTAATCGGTATGTGGGGAAGTGTAATGTCAATTCGTCGCTTCTTAAAAGTATAAAAAGTTGCAAACATAATTCGTACAAGCTTATCATATAGTAGAAATAGGTAAAGGCATCACACATCGTGTGATGCCTTTTGCTACACCACCTGTGTGTTCTGGAAAGGGGAATTCCGCATTGAAACGTAGAGTTGCAATTATTGGAATGGTTGTTGCATTTTTAATTGGTGCTGGCGGGATGTTTGGTGGTATGTACTGGTTTGGGATAAACCCAGCGTATGTAACGCAAACAGTATCGAATGGTAATGCTGGCACAGCGCAAGGGAATTTGGTAAAGATTAATGAGGCGTATGCACTAATTGATTCACGTTATGTGGAAGACGTGAAAGACGACAAATTAGTCGAAGGTGCGATACAGGGAATGTTGTCTACGCTGAAGGACCCTTATTCCACGTATATGGATAAAGAAACGGCAAAACAGTTTAGTCAGTCATTAGATCCTGAACTTGAAGGGATTGGAGCTGAAGTGAACAAGACGGACGGTAAGCTTATTATCGTATCGCCAATTAAAGGTTCACCAGCAGAAAAGATAGGAATTAAACCGAATGACCAAATTTTATCTGTAGATGGAAATAGTGTGAAAGATTTATCACGTGAAGAAGCAGTATTAAAAATTCGTGGTAAAAAAGGAACGACTGTTGCAATTGAAATTAAGCGCGCAGGAGTGGCTGATCCGATAGAATTTAAAATTAAGCGTGAAAAGATTCCGATTTTCACTGTATTTAGTTCCGTAAAGCAAGATAGCGGAAAAGATATCGGTTATATGCAAATTACTTCTTTCGCTGAAAATACTGCGAAAGAATTTAAGGATCAGTTAAAAGAGCTAGAGAAGAAAAACATAAAAGGCTTAGTTATTGACGTGCGTGGTAATCCTGGCGGTTATTTAAATAGTGTAGAAGATATACTAGGAGACATCATGACAGATAAAAAGCCAATGCTACAAGTAGAACAGCGAAATGGTGAGAAGAAGAAATTCTCTACGGAACTGAAAGAGAGAAAGTCATATCCAATTTCAGTATTAATTGATAATGGAAGTGCTTCTGCTTCAGAGATTTTAGCTGGTGCGCTAAAAGAAGGAGAAGGATACGATTTAATTGGTGAAAAAACGTTTGGTAAAGGTACTGTTCAACAGGCTGTTCCATTTAAAGATGGCAGCAACATTAAATTAACAATGTTTAAATGGTTAACACCAGATGGCAATTGGATTCATAAAAAAGGAATCGCGCCAACTGTAGAAGTGAAGCAACCAGATTATTATCATGCGACACCAATTCAAATTGAAAAGACACTTTCATACAATTCAAATGATGTACAAGTAAAACACGCGCAAGAAATGCTTAAGAGCCTAGGATATGTACCAGGACGTGAAGATGGATACTTTAGCAAAGAGACAGAATCAGCACTAAAAGCATTCCAAAATGCGAATGAGATGGAAGCGACAGGGCAACTTGATAAAAAGACAGCTGAAGCGATTCAAACTAAAATCATTGAAAAAATCCGTTCTGGAGAAAATGATTTACAATTACAGACGGCATTGAAATTAATAGCGAAATAAGAAAGAATACAGGCACTTTGATGCCTGTATTTTTTTATGTGTTAAATATGATAAGATAAAAAGAAAGAATGATATAAATGGTGGTGAATGAATTCGTGGAGGCATGGCTTTTTGAAATACTACGAGCGGTTGGACGTTTTTTCTTACACCCTGCTGTCTATGTATTTTTAATTAGTAGTATCTTCGTTGGATACTTACGTATATTACGAGAACGAAAAGATTTTTCTTTTAAAGTATATGATATTTGGTTTGAACTACGAACAACTCTATTTGCAGGTATTGGGTACGGATTAATCGTATCTATTATTACGATTGGGCTTGGGCTTGTTGTTTCAAAAGCGAGTTTATGGGCAATTTTACTTTGGACGTTATTATTCGGATTAACTGCTATGTATCGATATTTATCTGTAGCTTATACTTTCGGAATCGCGATTGCACTCGTGTTGTTATCGTCTAAGATGCCAGTTTCCTTCTTACAGCTTGGAGAAGGTGAAGAGGGTACGATTGTATCCCTTGCTATTTTACTAGGCGTTATGCTCGTTGTAGAGGGTTTATTAATCTCTAAAAATGCAGTTCGTTATTCTACGCCAAAAATTAACAAAGGTAAGCGTGGGCTACGAATTGGACTACATGAATCCAATCGTTTATGGCTTGTACCAGTATTTATTCTTATACCAGGAGACGCGGTGACAGGATTTATTTCTTGGTGGCCTGTCGTTTCAATAGGTTCGACTACATACTCTTTATTCCTCGTTCCATTTTTAATTGGATTTATGAGAAAGGTTAGAAGTTATGAGCCGACGGAAGCTTTATTATTTACAGGAAGACGCGTCTATGGTTTAGCGGGGCTCGTACTCGTTTTAGGTATCGCAAGTTACTGGTGGCACGTACTTGCAATTATCGCGATGGGAGTCGCAATGCTTGGACGCTTTACAATCTCGATGCAAGAGAAAATTGCAGACGAGAAAAGACCAGCATACTTTGCCGCACGTAATGATGGACTTGTTGTGTTAGATACAATTCCTAATACAATTGGGGCAGAGATGAATTTAAAGCCTGGAGAAGTTATTACGAAAGTAAATGGAATCATTCCAAGAAGTACCGAAGAGTTTTATGACGCGCTTCAAACGAAGACGACAGGAGCGTTTTGTAAATTAGAAGTAGTAGATACAAATGGTGAGCTTCGTCTTGCTCAAACGGCATTATACGCCGGGGGACATCATGAATTAGGTGTTGTATTTGTTCAGCAAGAGCACGAGTGGGATTCGGAAGCTATATAAAATAAAATGGAAACCTTCATCAAATATAGATGAAGGTTTTTTTAGTTTCATAGACGGATAACTTGAATAATTATTTGATAATGGTTATCATTTAGAGAGTCTTTTAATTTGGAAAAGGGAGGAAAGATATGTTACGTAAATTTTTTTCTTACTATAAACCGTACAAAGGTTTATTCGTACTCGATTTTTCCTGTGCAGTTATCGCAGGTTTACTCGAACTTGGTTTCCCGCTTATCGTAAATCAATTTATTGATAAGTTATTACCAGGACAAAATTGGACGCTTATTTTATGGGCTTGTTTCGGCTTGTTCGTAGTTTATGTGTTAAATGCAGGTTTGCAATATGTCGTTACATATTGGGGACATATGCTTGGGGTTAACATTGAAACAGATATGAGGCAGAAATTATTTGATCACATTCAAAAGCTATCATTCAGATTTTTTGATAATAATAAAACAGGTCATTTAATTTCACGTCTTACAAACGATTTAATGGAAATTGGGGAAATTGCTCACCATGGACCAGAAGATTTATTCATTGCCATTATGACTTTAGTTGGAGCATTTTCATTTATGATGATGATTAACTGGAAGTTAGCACTTCTAACATTCTTCGTAATCCCGTTCTTATTATGGTTGGCACTTTACTTCAATAAAAAAATGACAGGTACGTTTAGACGTTTATTCTCAGACGTTGCTGATTTCAATGCATGTATCGAGAACAATGTAGGTGGTATCCGCGTTGTACAAGCATTCGGAAATGAAAAGTTTGAGAAAGAGCAATTTGCTGTAAATAATGCTCGTTTCCGTACAACAAAATTAATGGCGTATAAAATTATGGCGTTAAATTCATCGATTAGTTATATGCTGATGCGTCTTGTAACACTCTTTGTATTAATATGTGGTACATGGTTTGTTCTGCAAGGTGAATTAACGTACGGTGGATTTATTGGATTCGTTTTATTAACGAATATTTTCTTCCGCCCAATTGAAAAAATTAATGCGGTTATTGAAAGTTATCCGAAAGGAATCGCTGGTTTTAAAAGATATGTAGAACTTCTGGAAACAGAGCCGGATATTGTAGATTCTAAAGATGCAATAGAAGTTAAACATGTACACGGCGATATTCAATACAATAACATCACGTTCGGATATGAAAATAAAGAGCCGATTTTAAACGATATTAGTTTGAAAATACATGCAGGTGAAACAGTTGCTTTCGTTGGACCATCAGGGGCAGGGAAAACAACATTATGTAGTTTATTACCTCGTTTTTATGAACAATCATCTGGATCAATTCAAATTGATGGCATTGACACCAAAGAGATGACGTTATCGTCACTTCGTAAGCAAATCGGAATTGTACAGCAAGATGTTTTCTTATTCTCAGGAACAATTCGTGAAAATATCGCTTACGGAAACTTAAAAGCTTCAGAAACTGAAATTTGGCAGGCGGTAAAACGTGCTCAGCTAGAGGACTTAATTTACTCGCAACCAGACGGTTTAGATACAGTTATTGGTGAGCGTGGTGTGAAACTTTCAGGAGGACAAAAGCAGCGCTTAGCAATTGCCCGTATGTTCTTGAAGAACCCGCCAATTTTAATTTTAGATGAAGCAACTTCTGCGCTAGATACAGAGACAGAACTTGCTATCCAAAAATCACTTGCAGAACTATCTGTTGGCCGTACAACATTAGTTATCGCTCACAGGCTTGCAACTATTAAAAATGCAGATCGTATCGTCGTTGTAAATAAAGACGGTATTGCAGAACAAGGTTCACATGAGGAACTAATCAAACGAGGCGAGGGTTACAGCCGATTGTATGAGGCGCAGTTTAGTTCGTAAATATAATTTCTGCTGAATTAGTGCACCATAAGTAAGTGGAAATCTTATTTGGGAGGCTACAAAGCATGATTGTAACAACAACTTCTACAATTCAAGGGAAAGAAATTATTGATTATATCGATATCGTTAATGGCGAAGCAATCATGGGTGCGAATATCGTGCGTGACCTTTTCGCTTCTGTCCGTGACGTTGTCGGTGGTCGCGCAGGCGCCTACGAAAGTAAATTAAAAGAAGCACGCGACATTGCAATGGAAGAGATGAAAACTCTCGCAAGACAAAAAAATGCGAACGCCATTGTTGGTATCGACGTGGACTACGAAGTAGTTCGCGAAGGAATGCTAATGGTTGCGGTGAGTGGGACTGCTGTCCGTATATAAAGTGAAAAGCCGTGCTGGTGCACGGCTTTTTGTTGTTATTGTGTCTAACATGATAGGTAGGGTGATATTCTATGTCGAAGCCTCGATATTTCTTGGGAAATGTGGAAGGTCCCGTCGATATATGGGGAAGACATTAGAGTGCTTCTTTACACTGCCGAATTCGAACTAATAATTTTTCGTATTCTTGTTCGAGAAATGTGATGTCATCATGCTGATTTGGGATAGAAATCCGGCTGATGATTTCTGTTAATTTTGTTTGTAATCGTAATAATTCTTGTTCAGTAACGTTTACAGAAGCTTGGGTGGTTCTTTTTGTGTATTGCTCGTAATTGCCGTGGAATATTCTTGGTTCGCTCTCATCTACTTGTAGAATATGGTTTGCAACAGAACGAATAAAGGCACGGTCATGGCTAATGAAAAGTATTGTACCAGGATACTCCTGTAACATGCTTTCTAATTCTTCTTGCGTCGCCAAGTCTAAATAGTTTGTCGGTTCGTCGAGCAGAAGCATATTATAGTTTCCTAAAAATACTTTTGCGAGTGCAACCTTCATGCGTTCTCCACCACTTAAGATGTGCACAGGTTTATGAACATCTTCACGGCGGAATAGGAGCCTTGCAAGTATTGTTCGAACGAACGATTCTGTATAGTTTGTTTCTTCTAGAACGTTTTCTAAAATTGTTTTATCTGTTTTTAAAATAGATAATGTTTGTTCAAAGTATCCAATTTTACAACTTTTCGAAAGCTGAATGCCACGCTCGTTCGCGAGAAGCATTTTGAACAAAGTTGTTTTTCCGCTTCCGTTTGCCCCTAAAATAGCAAGTTTTGCCCCAGGGACAATTGTTCCATTCATATTTTTAAATAGTGTGCGATCCCCTATTTTCTTCGTTGTTTTATTAAATTGAACAACTGCTTTACTATGAATTGGTGTGTGGTATTGTACGTCAAACTGAGCTTGAGAAAAGTCCTTCGGTTTTTCTTTCTGTTCCAACTTTTCAAGGCGTGTTTCTAGTGCTTTCGCTACTTTGCTAACATTTTCTTGCCCATGAGCCCCGCTGCACTTATAAAGTTTAGATTCAGATGAACTGAACCGTGTTGGGATTTTTGTCATGCTAGAAGCACGTTGCTTTCTTTGTGAAATTGACTGTTCTAACCGATTTTTTTCTTGTATATATTGATCATATTCTGCTTCCTTTTGTATTCGCTCACGTTCTTTTTGCTTTCGATAGTTTGAATAATTACCTTTATATTCTTGAATAGTACCGTCTTCAACTTCGATGATTTTTGTACATATGGCATCTAAAAGATCCCGATCATGCGATATTAAAACAAGTGCACCTTTATAAGATAAAAGTGCCTTTTCTAATTGCTCTGTACCGAACATATCTAAGTGACTTGTTGGCTCATCAGCAAATAGAATGCCTGCATCTTGTTCGAGGGCATGGGCGATCTTTAGGCGCATTCGTTCACCGCCGCTCATTGAATTTGCGACGTTTGAAATATTCCATTTGCCCTTAGCGAGGGAAGAAGCGGTTTCCGGTATCCCCTCGCTAAGCTGTGGGATAATGGCGATAGAACTATGATGAGTTACTGTGCCTTTGTCAGCTTCTATTTCTTTACTTAATATTTGTAATAACGTAGATTTTCCAGCTCCGTTGATTCCGACAATTCCTATACGATCGTTTGCTTGAATTTCTAGTGATGGTAACGTAAATATGGTGCGATCACCAAAGCTCTTTTCGATATTACGTGCGATTAAAATAGTCATAAAAAAACCTCCCTAGTTTCACTAGAGAGGATAAATGTCGCCCTTCAATGTAAAAATCGTACATAAATAAACGATTTTTTACATGATCGTATCGAAAGAAAGTATCGACAAATGGACAGACTAATCCTCTGCTAGTTTTCATCATTTTTGTTCACTATTTGTGATGGATGAAATAAATAAGAGAATTAGAACTTCATTGGTCAAAGTACCTTCCTTTCATAATATTATTTTTATTGTATGCGCATACAAATGGATTTGTCAAACTTATTTCTGTGTGCTATTTTTGAATTTATTATTATACAATTGTGCTTTTGCCAGCGCTTCAGCATCGTTCTTGATTTCATCTAGTCCATTCGCATCCCCAATAATATACCCTTCAAATGATGAACCAACAAAATCAAAGATATATTGAAACTGGGCGATAAGCGGCAATGCTTTCAGTTTTGGACTGTCTCCGCCAACGATGACAACGTACATTTTTTTGCCTTTCATTTTTTCTTTGAAATGAAGAGATTTATTACGCAAGCTTTGTGACCAGCGATCAACGAAGTTCTTCATGTGGCCGCTCATTCCGTACCAGTATAGCGGTGTAGCGAAGATAATCGTGTCGTGCTCTAGCATGCGTTTGGTTAACTGCTCGTAGTCATCATTTACAGGTTGAAATCCTTCTACATCATGGCGCTGATCTATGATTGGGTGGACGATATGATCACGCAAGTAAATTTGTTCTGTTTCAATCCCATCAATCACCATATGTGTTAAAGCTTCCGTATTTCCGTTTTGTCTTGAACTGCCATGTATAACAAACATGTAATCATCCCTTTTCTTTTGCTTGTTTTAGGAGTGAAACGTGTTTTTGTAAATTCGTTTGAATGTTGGAAAGTAATGTGATTTGCTTCGTTACCTCATCAAGTTTGTCTTCGTAAAGTGCAAGGATACTACTACACGGATTTTCGTAAAGATGGGGCTCGATTTCAAGGCAACGTAGCATTCGTTCTGTTTCTTCTAAATTTAAGCCGATTTGCAAGTACATTTGAATCAGCTCTACTTTTTCGATTGCACTTTCATCAAAATCACGGTAGCCATTTGCTAGGCGTTTCGAAGGGAGTAATCCCTTTTCTTCATAATGTCTTAGTGCCCTTTCGCTAACCCCAGTTTCTTTTGATAACTCTCCAATTCGCAATGCGTTTCACTCCTTTTACATGTATTGTAAACCTTCACACTAATGTGAAGGTCAACTCTGTTTTTTCGCAAAAGAATCTACGTGTTTTAAAAAGACTTGAATAGCTTTAGACGGGATAAAATATTTGCCGCGCACGATGGAGAATGGACGGATTAGCTCTTCGTTCGGAACAGGGATGTGGAATAGTTCTTTTGCTAATAGTTCTTTTCGAACAGTCCAATCTGAAAGGATGGCGATGCCAAGACCGGCTGCAACGGCTTCCTTCACGCTTTGAATACTGCTAAATGTAAAGAAGCGTTTCATTTTTAAATGATGTTGGTGTATAAATCGATCGCTATAGGCACGTGTGCCAGAGCCGCTCTCCCTTAATACCCAGACTTGGTCTTGCAATGCATTTTCGTTAATCCCCTTGATATGGAGCAATGGGTGGTTTGGCTGGACGACGAGTTTCATTTCATCTTGCATAAAAGTTTCAACATCTACGTCAGCGTACACGACTTGGCCTTCCACTAAGCCGATATCAATTTGATTAGAGCGGAGGCTTTGCAAAACTTCTTCCGTATTGGAGATAAATGTATGAACTTCGACGTGTGCATTTTCATTGGCAAAGCGCGCAAGTATTTTTGGAAGTAAGTATTCGCCAATTGTAAAGCTAGCGCCGATGCGAAGTGTTCCTGTTACGACGTTATGCAGCGCATTAATTTCCTGTTTTGCATCTTCATAAAGTGAGAGCATCTGCTTTGCGTGTATGTATAATATGTTTCCAGCTTCCGTAACTTGGACGTGCTTTGGGGAGCGCTGAATAAGTGTAGTCCCAAATTCATTTTCCAAGTTGCGAATGTGCATACTAACGCCAGGTTGTGAAAGGTTTAATAGTTCCGCAGCACGCGAAAAATGTTTTTGTTCAACGACAGTAACAAAGATCTTTAAAATGTCGACGTTCATTTGTTAGGCCCCTTTATTTTTGCTTTTATTTTATCATAAGTATTTCTGATGATAGGGATTCAATATTGATATTAAACTTATTATTAAAACTCTCTTATAATGTAACTAGAAAGAACATGCATGTTCCAATACGATTATTGGGGTGGTACAAAGTGGAACAAACACTTGTTATACAAAAGAAGAAGGGCTTTGGATTTTCGCAAGGTATTGGGATTACGTTATTAATCGCAATCGCCGCGAAATATTTAGCAGAGCTTCCATTTTTAAATATTATGGGACAATTAGTAATCGCTATTCTAATCGGGATGGTTTGGCGCGCGGCAATCGGGATTCCTCAAGAAGCGATAGTGGGAACGAACTTTGCGAGTAAGAAGTTGCTACGCTTTGGGATCATCTTACTCGGAATGAGGTTAAATCTTGTAGATATTGCGAAGGCGGGGCCGAAAGTATTGGTCATCGCAGCGGTTGTTATTACATTTACAATTTTCGTTGTATATGGACTAACGAAAGTATTTAAAGTAGAACAGAAACTTGGAATTTTAACAGCATGTGGGACGGCAATTTGCGGAGCTGCAGCGGTCGTGGCAATTGCACCGCAAGTGAAAGCGAAAGATGAAGAAACAGCAGTCGGGGCAGCAATTATTGCAATTTTAGGTACAATATTTACACTTATTTATACGCTATTATACCCAGTGCTTGGCTTCTCACCCTACGGTTACGGGGTGTTCTCAGGGGCGACGCTGCACGAAATCGCTCACGTTATCGCGGCTGCAGCGCCAGGAGGTAGCACGGCTGTAGACATCGCGGTTATTGTGAAGTTAACGCGCGTAGCGATGCTTGTGCCAGTAGCGATTTTAATTGGATTATGGTTTGGTAAGAGTGAGGAAAGCAAGGAAAAAAGATCGTGGCGCGACCTTCCGATTCCTTGGTTCATCTTCGGATTTTTAGCAATGAGTGCGGTGCATTCGCTTGGGATTATCCCAGAAGTTGTTGCCGGATATATTGTAGTAATTGCGTACATGCTTATTGCAATGGCAATGGCAGGGCTAGGTTTAAATGTAGAGTTTAAAACGTTCCGCAAATTAGGAAGTAGGGCATTTGTGGCAGGGTTGATTGGCTCGGTTTGCTTATCTGTTCTTGGGTACGTTCTTGTATATGCATTAGGATTTATGTAGCAAAAAAAGAGGCATCTTATAGATGTCTCTTTTTTTTACCTTTTTTTGTAAAGATATCTTTACTTTCGAAGGTGGAGCCTATGGGTGTGAAAAATAAAATTAAAGAATTGCGAAAACAACATCATATAACGCAAATTGAAATGGCAAAGGCGATGCAAGTGACGCGGCAGACAATCGTGGCGATTGAGAACCACCACTATAACCCAAGTCTAGAGTTATCCCTAAAAATCGCCAAATATTTTGGAATGAAGGTGGAGGAAATATTTACGCTGGAGTAAGGGGAGAGAAAATGAACGATACTAAAAAGTTGTATATCGCTACGGTCTTAGGATTATGTGGAGGGGACGTTTTAGTTCGTATTATGGACCCATCCATACCGATGTTATCGCTTATAGTTAGTAACATTTTAGCAATTGTATTTCTGATATTGTATACGAATTACAAAAAGCGGAAGTACAAAAAAGAAGAACTTCCAGATATAGATGAGCGGGTAAATGAAAATATAAAAAAGTATGTAAATGTCTCATTTATATTCGCATTTCTTTTGCTTATTGTTTATATTGTTGCAAGCAAAGCGGTAGGGCGAATTACTATACCGATTCCAGAAATATTCATTGTATGTAGTTTCTTATTTGCTGGTAGTCTCATCATAGGAGTAATGGCGGGAAAACGAGCATAACGATAGGAGGAATGAAAATGCAAGATGAATTTGAGAGATTTCAATCGGATAAAGCGTTTAAATATTTAGGGTTGTTTTTAACAATGAGTTTAGCGGTATGGAGTTTGTATAATTTAATTGTTTATGGAAATGCGGGCATGCCGTTTGTTTTATTTGTATTAGGACAGTTTGTTTATTTCTTTGTGAACTATTGGCCGAAATGGAAATATAGAAATCAAAAAGAGGCTGATCATGTATGAGTAAGTAAGATATTATACGGTTCATAGGAAGTTTGTTTTTAGCGGGTCTTGTTTTAAATGTGAGTTTAATGATTTTAAGTATTACGTGGGGAACGATCTTCATATCGAATGTAGCACTAGTCATTTTATATGGCATTTCGGAATATAGAGAACAGAAGCGTTTGAAAGAAGAGAGAGTACCGTCAATTGATGAGCGAGTTGTGAACAATATGAAGTCATATTTTACGATTTGTATTACAAGCTGCGTTTTTTTGTTCATTATGTATCTTTGTGTAAATAAGTATTTAGATAGGCAAGTAGTACATGTAAATGAGTTATTATATATTGCTATTTTTGGTTTATTAATAAGTATGGCATCGACGAGTGTGTTAGCAACAAGGAATAGATAGAAAAAGGGGAACTGGGATGGGATTACCGGTATTATGTGTCGCTACGGCTATTTTTGCTTTGTTTTGGGGAATACAAAACTTCTCTCGTAATCCAGTGCCAAGTGTATGTATTATGATTGGTGCTGTAGGTTTATCATACTATTTATTAATTTTAGCGCATTATCATAAAACAGCAACAAGTGTTGTTGTAGGGGCAATTATTTTATTTTGTGGGCGTGCTATACAAAAGGGGTTATTTCCATAAAAGCTGTTTATACAAAAGGTATAAACAGCTTTTTGTATTTTTTTTACAAACTACTTGAAAGTTACGTTACGTCACCTTTTATAATGAAGGAGAAGAGGTGATGGAGTTGATTTCAATTCAAGAACTAACGAGGGAAACAGGGGTTACAGTAAGGACGTTACGTTATTATGATCAAATTGATTTATTAAAGCCGAGTGGGAAAACTGATGGAGGACATCGGTTATATAGCGAGAGAGATGTTGTTCGTTTGCAGCAAATTTTATTTTTAAAAGAAATGGGTTTTTCATTAAAAGAGGCTGCGAATATGTTAGTAAAAGGTGAGCTTAACTTAAAGGATTCTCTTGAAAAACAACTTCGGTTTGTACAGGAAGAACAAAAGAAATTCAATCGAATGGAGCGTGTTTTACAAGCTGTTGTTTATTCGGTAGATGTGGAAGGAGAACTTGATTGGAAAGTTATGTTTGAACTTATTCAGCTTTCGAAACAGTCGTCTCGTATACGTGAAATATTTCAAAATGAAGTATTTTCAAAGGGAGAACAAAAGTTGCTTCATAATTTGCCGAACATGAGTGAAGAAGACCCGAATGTTTTAGAATGGGTAAATTTATTAAAGCAACTACGTAACTTTATGAAAGACGGTAAGGAAGCATCATGTGATGAGGTACAAGGCGCAACAAAGAAATTAATGCAGAAGTGTTTAGAGATGGCAAATGGTGATGAAGCATTTTTAGATAAATTGTGGGAAGTAAGAAAGTCAAAAGAAGATTCACAGAAAATGAGTATGTATCCAATTGAAGAAGAGCTTCTATTATATATGGATGAGGCTTTTCGTATATATGACGAAAGGGAGAGGGATAAATGAGTATACTTGCAGAATATCGTTGGTATTTTTTAATTGGGGCAGAGATTGTATTTTGGTTATCAGCTATCGGATTCTTTTTACTAAGGTATGGATTTCGCTTGAAAAAGGCAAGTTTTATTATGGGGATTGTGCTACTTGTAAATGAAGTGTTTATTTTAACTTTAGGAGTAGTGGACTACTATCAAACAGGGAAGTTCTCTAATTTTCAAATCATTACGGTAATCATTTTATTATATGCAGTTTTTTATGGGAAAAAGGATTTGAAGAAATTAGATATATATGTACAAAAATTAGTTGCGAAGTGGCGGAATGAACCGGCGCCTATTATCGAAGAACCACTTGAAGTAACAGGGATGGCGCATGCGAAGCAGGAAATAAAAAATTGGATTTTACATCTTATTTTGTTTATTGCTGTTCATATATTCTTTTTCTTCATGTATGGGCTTATTCCAGTAGAACAGTGGGGGAATTGGTTAGAGTCAGGAATCGTTTTAAATAAAGCAGCAAGCCGTGTAAGCCAAGTGTGGGCTATTATTCTTTTAGCGGATACTGCGATTTCATTTTCATATGTTATTTTTCCGAAGAAGGAGAAAGGAAACAAGAAGCTACTTTCATAGAGGAAAGTAGCTTTTTTCTAGTATACCAATAGTTTGTATAGGAGAGGATAACAATAGGAAAAAGAACAGGTTTTATATGCTTATTTCTCTTTAGTTTGGTAGTATGTTCACAACCTAACAGTGCAATTGATAAGAAGAATGATGTCGTTGCAAAGGGGGCGGAAATTTCTAATCTAGATAAATTCGAGAAGTTCGTTTGGAATGTGGAACAAGGGGAAGTTGATAAAATAAGAATTGTACAGTATACACATGAAGGTGACCCGATTTTTCAAACGTTAGAGCATAGTGAGAAAGATATACTTTATGTGTTAGATAATAGACAAGATCAATTTGCTGGTGACCATAAAGGGTTACATAAAGATAGTTGTAAAAGGATTGTTAAAGAGCAACGTGAATCAGAAACGGCATATAGGTTAATAGATTGTACGAATGAAAATGGGTGCAATGGATATGACTTATTATATGTACTTAAAAAATAGAGTTAGTAGAGGAAGGGAGTATTTATTCCTTCCTTTTTCTATATATAACTTGTCGAAAACTTTACCGAATATCTGTTCGTTTTTTTAGGTTTTTTATGGGCATTCGTGGTAAAATAATAATACAGATTTTTATGAGGAGGTCGGTTTTTAGTTGGAACATCCATTTGAAATTATCTCAGAGTATTCCCCGCAAGGTGATCAGCCGGGAGCGATAGAGAAGCTTGTAGAGGGAATTAATAGTGGAAAGAAAAAGCAAGTGTTGCTTGGAGCGACAGGAACGGGTAAGACATTTACGATTTCAAATGTCATTAAAGAAGTGCAGAAGCCAACACTTGTAATGGCTCATAATAAAACGTTAGCAGGACAGTTATATAGTGAGCTGAAAGATTTCTTTCCTAACAATTCTGTGGAGTATTTTGTTAGTTATTACGATTATTATCAGCCGGAAGCGTACGTACCACATACGGATACGTTTATTGAAAAAGATGCGCAAATTAACGATGAAATTGATAAATTACGCCACTCGGCAACGTCTTCTTTATTTGAACGAGATGATGTTATTATCGTTGCGAGTGTTTCGTGCATATACGGTTTAGGTTCTCCGGAAGAATACCGCGAGTTAGTTGTTTCGCTTCGAGTTGGTATGGAAAAGGACCGCAATCAATTGCTTCGTGAACTTGTTGATGTACAGTATGGACGTAATGATATTGATTTTAAGCGTGGTACATTCCGTGTGCGCGGAGATGTAGTTGAAATCTTCCCCGCATCACTTGATGAGCATTGTATTCGAATTGAATTTTTTGGGGATGAAATAGATCGTATTCGAGAAGTAAATGCATTAACGGGTGAAGTATTAGCAGAACGTGATCATGTAGCAATCTTCCCGGCATCTCACTTCGTTACACGTGAAGAAAAGCTGAAGGTCGCTATTGAAAATATCGAAAAAGAATTAGAAGAGCGTTTAAAAGAATTAAATGATAACGGTAAGTTGTTAGAGGCGCAGCGCATAGAACAGCGAACGCGTTATGATTTAGAAATGATGCGCGAGATGGGCTTTTGTTCAGGGATTGAAAACTATTCCCGTCATTTAACACTTCGTCCAGCAGGTTCAACGCCGTATACGCTTTTAGATTATTTTCCAGAGGATTTCTTAATCGTTATGGATGAGTCGCACGTATCGGTTCCGCAAGTAAGAGCGATGTATAACGGGGACCAAGCACGTAAGCAAGTGCTTGTTGATCATGGATTCCGTCTGCCATCAGCTTTAGATAATAGACCGCTCACGTTTGATGAGTTTGAAGAGAAAACGAATCAAGTTATTTACGTTTCGGCAACGCCAGGACCGTACGAGTTAGAGCAGTCACCGAAAGCAATAGAACAAATTATTCGTCCAACAGGGCTTTTAGATCCACCAATTGATATACGACCAATTGAAGGACAAATAGATGATTTATTAGGAGAAATCCATGACCGGATTGCGAAAAATGAACGTGTATTAATTACGACTTTAACGAAGAAAATGTCAGAGGATTTAACGGACTATTTAAAAGATGTAGGAATTAAAGTGAATTATCTTCACTCTGAAATTAAAACATTAGAGCGTATTGAAATTATCCGTGATCTTCGCCTTGGTAAGTTTGATGTACTTGTCGGTATTAACTTATTACGAGAAGGATTAGATATTCCAGAAGTATCACTTGTAGCTATTTTAGATGCTGATAAGGAAGGTTTCTTACGTTCAGAGCGTTCATTAATTCAAACAATTGGTCGTGCGGCGCGTAATGCAAACGGCCGCGTTATTATGTACGCAGATCGCATAACGAGATCAATGGGAATTGCAATTGAAGAAACACAGCGTCGTCGTAGTATACAAGAAGCTTACAATGAAAAGCATGGTATTACGCCGAAAACGATTCAAAAAGGAGTACGTGACGTTATTCGTGCGACAACAGCAGCTGAGGATACGGAAATATATGAAGCAACACCAGCTAAGAAGATGACGAAAAAAGAACGTGAAAATACAATTGCGAAGATGGAAGCAGAGATGAAAGAAGCAGCAAAGGCATTAGATTTCGAGCGTGCAGCTGAATTAAGAGATTTACTATTAGAATTAAAAGCGGAAGGGTGAAAAGAGTGAGTAAAGATTTTATTGTTGTAAAAGGTGCTAGAGCGCATAATTTAAAAAATATTGACGTAACCATTCCGAGAAATCAGCTTGTTGTTGTGACGGGATTGTCTGGTTCGGGGAAATCATCGTTAGCATTCGATACGATTTATGCAGAAGGGCAGCGTAGATACGTGGAATCTTTATCTGCGTATGCGCGCCAGTTTTTAGGGCAAATGGATAAGCCGGATGTTGATATGATTGAAGGTTTATCTCCAGCGATTTCAATTGATCAAAAAACGACGAGTCGTAATCCTCGTTCAACGGTTGGAACGGTAACGGAGATTTATGATTATTTACGTTTATTATTTGCACGAATTGGTACGCCGATTTGTCCGAATCATGGAATTGAAATTACATCACAAACAGTGGAACAGATGGTAGACCGTGTTCTTGAATATCCTGAACGTACGAAGTTGCAAGTGCTAGCGCCTATCGTGTCAGGGCGTAAAGGTGCGCATGCGAAAGTATTAGAAGATATTAAGAAGCAAGGTTATGTTCGTGTGCGCGTTGATGGAGAGATGCTGGATGTATCGGAAGAGATTACTTTAGAAAAAAATAAGAAGCATTCAATTGAAGTTGTTATTGACCGTATTGTTGTGAAAGAAGGAATTGCAAGCCGACTTGCAGATTCACTAGAAAGTGCTTTAAAGCTTGGCGGGGGCCGAGTTTTAATCGATGTAATGGGAGAGGAAGAACTTCTATTTAGTGAACATCATGCTTGTCCACATTGTGGTTTTTCAATCGGAGAATTAGAGCCGCGTATGTTCTCGTTTAATAGTCCGTTCGGCGCGTGTCCTTCTTGTGATGGACTTGGATCGAAGTTAGAGGTAGATTTAGAACTTGTTATTCCGAACTGGGATGTATCATTAAATGAACATGCGATTGCTCCTTGGGAACCGACAAGTTCACAATATTACCCGCAATTATTAAAATCTGTGTGTAATCATTACGGCATCGATATGGATATGCCGGTGAAAGATATACCGAAGGATTTATTTGATAAAGTGCTGTACGGAAGCGGGGAAGAGAAGCTTTATTTCCGCTATGTGAATGAATTTGGTCAAGTAAAGGAAAATGAGATTTTATTTGAAGGTGTTATTCCGAATATTGAGCGTCGTTATCGTGAGACGAGTTCTGATTATGTTCGTGAGCAAATGGAGAAATATATGGCAGAGCAAGCTTGTCCGAAGTGTAAAGGTGGACGCTTAAAGCCTGAGAGTTTAGCTGTTTTCGTTGGTGATAAAACGATTGCCGATGTAACGAAATATTCTGTTCAAGAAGTACAGGAGTTCTTCTCAACTGTTGAGCTAACTGAGAAACAACAAAAAATTGCGCATTTAATTTTAAGAGAAATTCAGGAACGTGTTGGGTTCTTAGTGAACGTCGGTTTAGATTATTTAACGTTAAGTCGTGCTGCAGGAACTTTATCAGGTGGTGAGGCGCAGCGTATTCGTTTAGCGACACAAATTGGTTCTCGCCTTACTGGCGTACTTTACATTCTTGATGAGCCTTCTATTGGTTTGCATCAGCGTGATAATGATCGTCTTATTCGTACATTGCAGGAAATGCGTGATTTAGGAAATACGTTAATTGTTGTTGAGCATGATGAAGATACGATGATGGCTGCTGATTATTTACTTGATATCGGACCTGGTGCAGGTATTCATGGTGGTCAAGTTGTATCAGCAGGTACACCAGCTGAAGTTATGCAAGACGAGAATTCATTAACTGGGAAATATTTAAGCGGTAAAGAGTTTATTCCGGTACCACTTGAAAGACGTAAAGGTGACGGACGTAAAGTGGAGATTGTCGGTGCGAAAGAAAATAACTTAAAGAATGCGAAAATGTCATTCCCTCTAGGAACATTTGTAGCAGTAACAGGCGTATCTGGCTCTGGAAAAAGTACGATAATTAATGAAGTACTATACAAATCATTAGCTCAAAAGCTATATAAGGCGAAAGCGAAGCCAGGGGCTCATAAAGAAATTAAAGGTCTTGAGCAGTTAGATAAAGTGATTGATATTGATCAATCACCAATCGGGCGTACACCACGTTCAAATCCGGCGACATACACTGGCGTATTTGATGATATTCGTGATGTATTTGCGCACACGAATGAAGCGAAAGTACGTGGGTATCAAAAAGGACGTTTCAGCTTTAACGTAAAAGGCGGCCGTTGTGAAGCGTGCCGCGGTGATGGAATTATTAAAATCGAAATGCATTTCTTACCAGACGTGTATGTTCCGTGTGAAGTTTGTCACGGTAAACGTTACAACCGTGAAACGTTAGAAGTGAAATATAAAGATAAGAATATTTCTGAAGTGTTAGGGATGACAATTGAAGATGGGGTAGAGTTCTTTGCTAATATCCCGAAAATTAAGCGTAAACTTCAAACGCTTGTAGATGTAGGGCTTGGTTATATGAAGTTAGGACAACCAGCTACGACGTTATCAGGTGGTGAGGCGCAGCGTGTGAAATTAGCTTCTGAATTACATCGTCGTTCTACAGGGCGTACGTTATACATTTTAGATGAGCCAACGACTGGCTTACATGCACATGATATTGCACGCCTTCTAGAAGTGTTGCAACGTCTTGTTGAGAGTGGTGAGACGGTACTTGTAATTGAGCATAATTTAGATGTTATTAAAACAGCTGATTATATTATTGATCTTGGACCAGAAGGCGGAGACAAAGGCGGACAAATCGTTGCTTCCGGAACGCCAGAGCAAGTAGTGAAAGAAGAGCGCTCTTATACAGGTAAGTATTTAAAAGAGATTTTAGATCGTGATAAAGCAAGAATGAAAGAGAAAATAAAAGAAGTAGAGTTATCACAATAAGTTGTTAATAAAAACCGAGTGGGAATTGCACTCGGTTTTTATTTCACTAAGAGAAACTGGTAAGAATGTTAGTAGGTATACAAGTATAAAGAATAGAATAAATTGGTATAAGTGTTTGCGTGTTACTTGCGTTTATTATCTATTAGCGTATGATGAAATATATATGTTAAAAGGATGTGTAAGGAAATGAGATGGATTGTATCACTTCTTGTAAATAGCGTTGTGTTAATCGCTGTATCCGGACTTTTAAAAGGGGTTGCACCAGACGCATTTTACATAGCAAATATACAAACTGCAATTATTGCGAGTATTATATTGGCGATTTTAAACGTATTTGTAAAGCCGCTTTTAATTTTAATTACGCTACCGATTACTCTTGTAACTTTCGGTTTCTTCTTAATTGTTATTAATGCGATTACGTTAAAGATGACGGATTCGTTATTAGGGGACGCCTTTAATATATCTGGATTTGGTGTAGCGATTGTTGCGGCAATTTGTATTTCTATTTTTAATATGATAATTGAAAAAGTAATTGTTGAACCATTACATGAAAAAAAGAGAAAATGACAAAAAGAAAAACATTTCATGATTCATATGAAATGTTTTTTTCTATTTATTAGAAACCGAGTTTCTTGTTTCCAGAAAAAAATGGTACAATATCCGATAGAATGGAATTTTACATCAAATGAGACTGAACCCGCAGCGGAGTGGAGGTTTATACATATGCCGAAAGTAAGGACAAAAGATTTAATTGAACAATTTCAATTGGAGTTAGTAAGTGGTGAAGAAGGGATTCATCGTCCGATTGATACGAGTGATTTATCGCGACCTGGAATTGAAATGGCAGGATTTTTTACATATTATCCAGCTGATCGCGTGCAGCTTCTTGGGAAAACGGAGCTTACATTCTTTGATACGTTAACGACAGAGCAAAAGCAAGAGAGAATGAAAGCGCTTTGTACTGAGGAGACGCCTTGTATTATTGTAACTCGTAATCAAGATGTACCGGATGAGTTATTACAAGCATCACGTGAATCAGGCGTGCCTTTATTACGTTCTGCTCAAACGACGACGAGATTATCAAGTCGTTTAACAAACTATTTAGAAGGTAAGTTAGCACCAACAACAGCTGTTCATGGTGTGTTAGTAGATATTTATGGTGTTGGTGTTTTAATTACAGGTCAAAGTGGTGTCGGGAAAAGTGAGACAGCGCTTGAACTTGTAAAGCGTGGTCACCGCCTTGTTGCGGATGATAGCGTAGAAATTCGTCAAGAAGATGAAGATACATTAGTAGGGAGCTCACCTGATTTAATTGAGCACTTATTAGAAATTCGTGGTCTAGGTATCATTAACGTAATGACGTTATTCGGTGCAGGGGCAGTACGAAATTATAAACGTATTACACTTGTTATTAATCTTGAAATTTGGGATCAAAAGAAAAATTATGATCGCTTAGGTCTTGATGAAGAGAAGATGAAGATTATTGATACAGAACTTACGAAGATTACACTTCCAGTTCGTCCTGGTCGAAACTTGGCTGTTATTATTGAAGTAGCAGCGATGAACTTCAGATTAAAACGTATGGGAGTCAATGCGGCACAACAGTTCTCTGAACGATTAATGAGTGCGATTGAGTTAGGAAATCAAGAGTAGACTCTGGAGAGGGAGGTCATATATATGCTGTTAGGTTCTGTACCACAGCTTGACCGTATAGCAGTCCAACTTGGGCCGTTCCCTGTTTATTGGTATGGGGTTATTATCGGTACAGGTGTGCTATTAGGTCTTTGGCTAGCAACTCGCGAGGGAGAAAGGCTTGGTATTCACAAAGATACATTTATCGACCTTGTATTAATCGCAGTACCAATTGCCATTCTTTTTGCGAGAATGTATTATGTCATTTTTGAATGGGAATATTATTCGCAAAATCCGAGTCAAATTATTAATATTCGTCAAGGTGGTTTGGCGATTCATGGTGGTTTAATCGGGGCTGTTATTACAGGAATCCTTTTTGCGAAACGACGCGGGCTTTCATTCTGGAAGTTAGCGGATATTGCTGCGCCGAGTATTTTACTAGGACAAGCAATTGGTCGATGGGGAAACTTTATGAACCAAGAGGCGCATGGTGATGAAGTAACGAGACAGTTTTTAGAAGGTCTTCATTTACCAGATTTCATTATTAATCAAATGTACATTGATGGTGTGTATTATCACCCAACGTTTTTATATGAATCATTATGGAACTTTGCAGGTGTTATTTTACTACTCGCGTTACGAAAAGTGAATTTACGCCGTGGTGAATTATTCTTCACATATTTAATTTGGTATTCAGTGGGACGCTTCTTCGTAGAAGGTTTGCGTACAGATAGTTTAATGTTAGGACCACTTCGTATTGCACAAGTAATGTCTATTGGAATTGTTGTTATTTCTATCATTTTCATTATTGTGAGACGAAAAATGGGGCAAGCTGATAAAAGATATTTAGAAAATTAGAGAAAAGTAGCATCTTATATAAGATGCTGCTTCTTTCATATTCAGGTAATGAAAGGATTAAGGACGATGAAAATAAATACAGTGTTATTTGATTTAGATGGAACGTTAATTAATACAAATGAACTTATTATCTCTTCTTTTTTACATACGTTAAATCACTATTATTCTAATCAGTATAAGCGTGAAGATGTATTGCCATTTATCGGTCCATCTTTGCATGATACTTTTAGTAAGATTGATGCAAGTAAGGTTGAAGAGATGATTACATGTTATCGTCAATTTAATCATGAGCATCATGATGAATTAGTGGAAGAGTATGAAACTGTATATGAAACGGTTCAAGAATTGAAGAAGCAAGGTTATAAGATCGGCATCGTTACAACGAAAGCGAGACAGACGGTTGAAATGGGATTAAAGCTTTCGAAACTTGATCAGTTTTTTGATGTTGTCGTGACGATTGATGATGTGGAACATGTGAAACCACATCCAGAACCACTTCAAAAAGCATTGAAATTATTAGATGCAAAGCCAGAAGAAACATTGATGGTTGGTGATAATCATCATGATATCGTCGGTGGACAAAATGCAGGTACGAAAACAGTAGCGGTTTCATGGACATTGAAAGGTAGAGCGTATTTAGAAGCGTATAAACCAGATTATGTGCTAGATAAAATGAGTGATTTACTACCGATTTTGTCCCGCATTAACGGGTAGTAAGATTCCTGCCGGTTAAAGTGTCACTTTATATAAGTAGAGGAGAGAGTTCAGTGCGACGGACAACGCGCTATCCTGTTTCAGGAGAAAATTCATTGTGGAATGTGTATAAAACAGTTTCTTTTTGGAAGGTAATGAAAAACTTTATTATCATCCAAATCGCACGTTACACGCCATTTTTATCCGTAAAGAATTGGTTATATCGCACGTTTTTACGGATGGAAGTAGGAAAGAAAACGTCGTTTGCACTTATGGTAATGCCAGATATTATGTTTCCAGAAAAGATTACTGTGGGAGACAATTCAATTATCGGCTATAATACAACGCTTTTAGCGCATGAATATTTAATTCGTGAGTATCGACTCGGAGAAATCGTCATAGGGAATGAAGTTATGATTGGAGCGAATACGACAATTTTACCAGGTGTGATAATTGGAGATGGAGCTATCGTTTCTGCAGGTACACTTGTCCATAAAGATGTACCAGGCGGCGCTTTCGTAGGCGGAAATCCGATGCGTATTATTTATACGAAAGAGGAAATGGCCACTAGAGAAGGTTGATGTTAAAAATGTAACATTTCCCTTCTCTTTTTATGAATAAAAAGGAAATAATTGATTATAATATACTGTTTTGTTTTTTACGGAATCGTTTATACTTATAGATAGAAGAATGTGTGAACGAAGAAAACAAAAAACTGGAGGATATATGGGGAAAAATCAAAGAATATATAAGGAGAACGGACAAGTTATCTCTTTTAATCAGTTAGCGGACTTCTTTTATAAAAAAGGGATGAGGGCTTATAAAGGGCAAAAATTGCAAGATGCAATTAAATATTTTCGAAGAGCAGCGCAAAGCGAGAAGGAGCCGTTTATTTTATGCCAACTAGCAATAGCATTATCTGAATCTGGTGAATATCAAGAGTCGAATCAGATATTTCTAAAGCTTGTTAGATCCAATCCTGAACTTGAGCAATGCTATTATTTTATTTCAAATAATTATGCATATATGGGCTTGTTTCAACAGGCGAAGAAGTATGCAGAGCGATATTTAGAAGTTGCGGAAGAGAAGGAATTTGTAGAAGATACATTAGAATTGCTTGAGATTATGGAAGAAGATGCAATGGGTGCGGAAGAGATTGAGGATGAAGATGAGCTAATTGTTATGCAAGAAGAAGCGAACCGCTACATTCGTAACGGACAATTAGAAGAGGCGATTGCTACACTAGAAGTTGTTACGAAAGAATATCCAGAATTTTGGTCAGGACATAATAATTTAGCGATTGCACATTTTCAATCAGGTAATGTAGATCAAGCGCTTAAGTTAACAGAAATGATTTTAGAGAAAAATCCTGGTAATATGCATGCGCTTTGTAATACGCTTATTTTTCTATATTCAATTGGAGAGCATAAGCAAGTAGAGTCATTAGCGGGGCAGTTAGTTTCGGTATATCCAATTTCATTTGAGCATCGTTTGAAACTTGGAACAACGCTTGCAACAATTGGTCATTTTGAACCTGCATATAAATGGTTCAAAGTATTAAAGCGTCAAGGGTACGAAGGAGACGTCAGTTTTTATTACTGGTTTGCATACTCTGCGTATATGGTGAAGGAACAGCAAGTAGCTGAAAAAATGTGGCAACATGTTGTAGAATTGCATCCTGATAAAAAAGGAAAAGAACCGTGGAATGCACTGAATTTAGCAGATGAAGGACAAAATCTTTTATTTGAAGAGTTACGAAAATCATTTCAGCAAAGTACGACGCTAGAAGAGAAAATGCTAGCTTTATATTTAATGAATGAATTGTCAACACCAGAGAAGGTTGGATTCTTCTTTGATGTAACGCAAGCGAAAAATGGTGTTCCAATCGTATCGCAACTTGCAAAATATTTCTTTTTACTTAATAGTCATAAAAGCATCCCAGCTGATTTACAGCAATTTGAAAAGTGCGTACGAATCGCGGATGCAT
The DNA here is from genome assembly GCF_038007205.1 of Bacillus sp. FSL E2-8887. Classification (NCBI taxonomy): domain Bacteria; kingdom Bacillati; phylum Bacillota; class Bacilli; order Caryophanales; family Bacillaceae; genus Bacillus; species Bacillus sp. FSL E2-8887. Next base: position 4,714,560 of record NZ_JBBOWS010000001.1, on the reverse strand, counting down.
TATACAATTATACGAAAAAAGACGATGAATTAATCGAAGAGTGTTTAAATTTTTGGTTTTGCACGTTCATACGTTTATATACATCTGGAGCGACTTTTACAAATGTGTACGGTTGGTCAGCGGCAATTGAATACATTGTGCGCGGCGAACAAAGAAATAAGATGACACAGGCAGAGCTTGGTGATGTATATAATGTATCTGTAGCGACTGTACGAAAGTATGTGCAGGCTGTTAAGCGCACGCACACGTAGGGTAGGCAAATCATTGGGAAAAAAATGATGCTAACAGTATAATGAGGGTAACTTAATGTGTATGAATGAATGGGAGTGAATAGTGTGTCAGAAGAAAAAATTTATGATGTCATTATTATTGGTGCAGGACCAGCTGGTATGACAGCTGCGGTATATACATCTCGTGCGAATTTAAGCACACTGATGCTTGAGCGTGGTATTCCAGGTGGACAAATGGCAAATACAGAAGATGTAGAGAACTATCCAGGTTATGAGTCTATTTTAGGACCAGACTTATCAAATAAAATGTTTGAGCATGCGAAGAAATTTGGTGCTGAATATGCATACGGTGATGTGAAAGCAATCATCGATGGTAAAGAGTACAAAACAATTATTGCTGGTAAAAAAGAATATAAAGCACGTGCAATTATCGTTGCAAGCGGTGCAGAGTATAAAAAAATTGGTGTGCCAGGTGAAACAGAACTTGGCGGCCGCGGTGTATCATATTGTGCAGTATGTGATGGTGCATTCTTTAAAGGGAAAGAACTTGTTGTTATTGGCGGCGGAGATTCTGCTGTTGAAGAGGGTGTGTTCTTAACACGCTTCGCATCAAAAGTAACGATCGTTCACCGTCGTGACACTCTTCGTGCACAGAAAATTTTACAAGATCGTGCTTTCCAAAATGAGAAAGTAGATTTCATTTGGAATCACACTATAAAAGAAATTAACGATGCAAATGGTAAAGTAGGAAGCGTAACACTTGTAGATGTAAACAGCGGAGAAGAACAAGAAGTTAAAACTGACGGCGTTTTCATATACATCGGTATGTTACCATTATCAAAACCGTTTGTTGAGCTAGGTATTACAAATGAAAATGGTTATGTTGAAACGAACGAGCGTATGGAAACGAAAGTTCCTGGTATTTTCGCAGCTGGTGATGTTCGTGAAAAAATGCTTCGTCAAATTGTAACGGCAACAGGCGATGGTAGTATTGCAGCACAGAGTGCACAGCATTATATAGAAGAGTTAGTAGAGGAACTAAAGACTGTAACAGAAAAATAAGGTTATTTTTCCTTTTGAGAAGAAAGCTACCGATAGGTGGCTTTCTTTTTTTGTCCAAATGTCAAACTATTGTCAAAAACAATTAAGAATATAATGATTCTTATTGTTATACTAGAATTTACGGGAAAAATCATTATAAGAAACGAGGAATTTATTCAGTATGGAATGGCGTAATATATATCGTGGATTTTGTATGGGCGTTAGTGATTTAATTCCTGGTGTGAGTGGCGGAACAATCGCTGTTGTGTTGGGGATTTATGAACAATTGCTTGCAGCAATTAGCGGATTCTTTAGTCGTGAATGGAAAAAACATTTAGCGTTTTTAATCCCACTTGCAGCTGGTGTAGCGGCAGCTTTTCTAACGTTAAGTCACGTTATTAAATATTTATTAGCAAATCATTATGAACCGACTCAATTTTTCTTTCTCGGTTTAATTATTAGTATATTACCGATGTTAATGAGAGAAGCTGATGCAAAGGCAACGTTTAAAGGTAGTCATATTGTCTTATTAATAATTGCAGCAATTCTTGTTGCAATAACGGCATTCTTTAAACCAGATAAGGTAGCTGATCCGATTACGACGTTAACAATTTTAAATGCAATTGGTTTATTTTTCGCAGGATGGATGGCTAGTATGGCTATGCTTCTTCCTGGAATTAGTGGATCGTTTATTTTATTAATTATTGGTGTGTATCCAACAGCAATTAACGCTTTAACTACACTCAATTTACCGTTAATCGTGGTTATCGGTGCCGGCGTGATGGCCGGATTTGTTGTAAGTAGTAAAGGAATTAGTTATTTGTTAGATCGTTATAAAAGTATGACATTTGCGGCAATTATTGGGCTCGTTATCGGGTCGATTGTCATTGTGTTCCCTGGCATTCCGACTGGTGGAATTTCAATTGTAAGTTCAATTATTACTTTTATTTTAGGATTTGCGGTTGTTACTTATTTCGGTAAGAAATAAGTGTTTTAATCCCCTTAACGATAAAAATCGTTAAGGGGATTTTTATGTGCTATTCATGGGAAGTAAGGTATTTTGATTGCTTGTTATAGAAAGAATTTTTACAATTGCTTAGCGAAAGGGGACTGGCACCTTCGTTGTAGCAAACTGTTTTTGATAGTATAATGAAATGAGTATGCAGTGAGAAATTTTGCTGCAAGTAGCTGAGGTGAAGAAACATGCAAAGAGTGACAAACTGTGTGTTAATTAGAGATAATGAAGTACTCTTACTCCAAAAACCTCGCCGGAATTGGTGGGTTGCACCGGGCGGGAAAATGGAGCGTGGTGAGACAGTAAGAGATACCGTTGTTCGCGAGTATCGTGAAGAAACAGGTATTTATTTAAAGAATCCAGCATTAAAAGGGGTCTTCACTTTTGTCATCCAAGAAGGTGATAAAGTTGTTTCTGAATGGATGATGTTCTCCTTTTTAGCAACAGATTTTGCAGGAGAAAACAAATTAGAGAGCGAAGAAGGCATCATTGGTTGGCATACATTTGATAAAATTGATGATTTAGCAATGGCACCAGGAGATTATCACATTATTGATTATTTAATTAAAGGGAATGGTATAATCTACGGTACATTTGTATATACCCCAGATTTTGAGTTGCTTTCATATCGATTAGATCCGAGTTAAACCTGCAAGGAGAGGATACGATGACAGAGAATAATGATATAAAAATGGTAATTATTACAGGGATGTCTGGAGCTGGAAAGACGGTAGCGTTACAAAGTTTCGAAGATTTAGGATATTTTTGTGTAGATAATTTACCACCGATGTTATTGCCGAAGTTTATTGAACTTATGGCAGATTCAAAAGGTAAAATGAATAAAGTGGCACTCGGTATTGATTTACGTGGCCGAGAGTTTTTTGAATATTTATGGGGAGCGCTTGATGATTTATCAGAACGTACATGGATTATTCCTCATATTTTATTTTTAGATGCGAAAGATAGCACACTTGTAACTCGTTATAAAGAAACGAGACGTTCGCATCCACTTGCGCCAACTGGCTTGCCGTTAAAGGGAATTGAAGCTGAGCGTGGTCTCTTAACTGATATGAAGGCACGAGCGAATATTGTGCTTGATACATCTGATTTGAAACCGAAAGAATTACGAGAAAAAATTGTTCACTTATTCTCAACAGAAACTGAGCAAGCATTTCGTGTAAATGTTATGTCATTCGGATTTAAGTATGGAATTCCAATTGATGCTGATTTAGTATTTGATGTTCGTTTTTTACCAAATCCATATTATATTCCACATATGAAGCCATTAACAGGACTGGATGAAGAAGTTTCGTCGTATGTGTTGAAATTTAATGAAACACATAAGTTTTTAGAGAAATTGACGGATCTTATCACTTTCATGCTGCCTCATTATAAAAGAGAAGGTAAGAGTCAACTTGTAATTGCGATTGGATGTACAGGTGGGCAACATCGTTCTGTTACGCTTACAGAGTACCTTGGGAAACATTTGAAACCAGAGTATAGCGTTCATGTATCTCATCGTGATGTGGAGAAGAGAAAGGGCCATTAAGGGATGAAAAAAGAGAGAAAACCTAAAATTGTTATCATGGGAGGTGGAACTGGACTTTCTGTTTTATTAAGGGGATTAAAACAATATCCTGTTGATATTACAGCAGTTGTAACAGTAGCCGACGATGGAGGCAGTTCAGGTAGACTACGTGATGAGCTAGAAATTCCACCTCCAGGTGATATTCGTAACGTACTTGTTGCGTTATCGGATGTAGAACCATTAGTGGAGGCTTTATTTCAGCACCGTTTTACAACTGGAGACGGACTGAAAGGGCATGCGTTAGGAAATTTACTATTGGCAGGTATGACTTCGATTACAGGAGACTTTTACCACGCGATTACGGAAACGAGTAAAGTATTAAATGTCAGAGGACGTGTATTACCAGCAGCGAATCAAAGTGCGGTACTTCATGCAGAATTAGAAGATGGAGAAATTGTAACAGGTGAATCAAAGATTCCTCATTTCGGGAAGAAGATTAATCGTGTCTTTTTAACTCCAGAAGATGTAGAACCGTTATGTGAAACGTTGACGGAAATTAAACGAGCTGATTTGCTTGTTTTCGGTCCAGGAAGTCTGTACACAAGTATATTACCGAATTTAGTTGTTAACAAAATTGGAGACGCTGTTCTTGCTGCAAAAGCGAAGAAGGTATATGTATGTAATGTTATGACGCAAGCGGGCGAAACGAAGGGTTATACTGCATTTGATCATGTGCAGGCGTTACATGATCATTTAGGTAAACCATTTATCGACACTGCGATTGTAAATAATCGTGATATTCCTCGTGAATTACGTAAGTTATATGAGGAAGAGATGTCGGAACCAGTTGCACTGGATACAAATCGTTTTGCTGAACATAATATCGAAATCATTCAAGATCGATTAGCGAAATATGATGATCGTGTTGTAAGACATGATACATTAAAGTTAGCTTCTATTTTATATTCATTGTTATAAATGTGCGTTGCCTCATTTGAGGTAACGCTCCTCATTCATATAGGACAAGATTTTTGTTCCAAAGTAATAGTATAAGGAGGTGTTGACTGTGTCATTTGCATCAGAAACAAAGAAAGAGTTGACCAACCTTGAAATGAAGGAATGCTGCGAGAAATCAGAATTATCGGCGTTGCTTCGAATGAACGGATCGCTTTCTTTTTCAAACCGTCGCCTATCTATCGATATTCAAACGGAAAATGCAGCAATTGCAAGAAGGATTTATACGCTTTTGAAAAAAGGATATGATGTGACGGTAGAATTACTTGTTCGTAAAAAAATGCGATTGAAGAAAAATAATGTATATATCGTGCGGCTTGTTGAGAAGTCTCGCGAAATATTAGCAGATCTTCACATTGTTCGAGATGACTTTTCGTTTATTCGAAATATATCGCAGGAATTAATCGAGAAGAAATGTTGTAAACGATCGTATTTACGCGGTGCATTTTTAGCAGGTGGTTCAGTAAATAACCCAGAAACATCATCTTATCATTTAGAGATCTTTTCGTTATATAAGGAACATAATGATTCTATATGTGAACTGATGAACGGATTTGATTTAAATAGTAAGACGTTGGAAAGAAGAAAAGGGTACATTACGTATTTGAAAGAAGCTGAAAAAATTACAGAGTTTTTAAATATTATAGGTGCTCATAATGCACTTTTAAGATTTGAAGATATTCGAATTGTTCGCGATATGCGTAATTCAGTAAATCGTTTAGTTAACTGCGAAACAGCTAATTTAAATAAAACAATTGGTGCAGCGCTAAGGCAAATTGAGAACATCCGCTATATTGATGAGACGGTTGGGCTTGATATTTTGCCAGATAAATTAAGAGAAATTGCACAGTTACGAAGAGATTATCAAGATGTAACATTGAAAGAGTTAGGTGAGATGGTATCCGGGGGGAAAATTAGTAAATCGGGTATTAATCATCGTTTGCGTAAAATCGATGAAATTGCAGAGAAATTACGCGCGGGGGAAACAGTAGCAAAAAAATAAAAGGTTAAAGGGGAAATGGAGCTGTGGTTCAAAAACTGGTTAAAGTGGCATTAAAAAACGGCTTACAAGCACGTCCGGCTGCGTTGTTTGTACAAGAGGCAAATCGCTTTCATGCGGATATCTTCATCGAGAAAGATGGAAAGACAGTGAATGCAAAGAGCATAATGGGGATTATGAGCTTAGCAATCGGAACTGGTAGCATGATTACAATCACAACAGAAGGTTCAGATGCAGAAGAGGCTTTGGAAGCATTAACTGCATATGTACAATAAAGGGTTATCGCGAATGTGCGATAGCTTTTTTTATTTTTCTGTTTGTGGGGTGAGGTGAGTTGAGTTTGAGTGGTGGGGGTATATGATACCCTTGTACATAATAAAAAAAGCGCCCTGTTGACGGGCGCTTCCGCTTTTAGATGTATCCAGCTCCAGCGGCTAGAATCTCCGGTCGTTTCGCTTTTACATTCGAGGCAAAAAGCGCCTCGGATGTAAAAGCTCCAACGCCCTGCGATTCTGAACGAGCCGCTTCCGCTTTAAATTCTATCCAGCCCCAGCGGCTAGAATCTCCGGTCGTTTCGCCCCTTCATTCGAGGCAAAAAGCGCCTCGGAATCAGGGGCTCCAACGCCCTGCGATTCTGAACGAGCCGCTTCCGCTTTTAATTCTATCCAGCCCCAGCGGCTAGAATCTCCGGTCGTTTCGCCCCTTCATTCGAGGCAAAAAGCGCCTCGGAATCAGGGGCTCCAACGCCCTGCGATTCTGAACGAGCCGCTTCCGCTTTTAAGTATATCCAGCTCCGGCGGCTAGAACAGTCGGTCGTTTCACCCCTTCATTCGAGGCAAAAGGCGCCTCGGAATCAGGGGTTCCAACTTCCTCCTGTTCTAAACGAGCCGCCTCCGCTTTTAAGTATATCCAGCTCCAGTGGCTAGAATCTTCGGTCGTTTCGCTTTTACATTCGAGGCAAAAAGCGCCTCGGATGTAAAAGCTCCAACGCCCTGCGATTCTGAACGAGCCACTTCCGCTTTTAAGTATTAACGATTTGTAAAGATCTTATCGATTAAGCCGTATTCTAGAGCTCTTTCTGCTGTCATGAAGTTGTCGCGGTCTGTGTCGCGTTGTAGAACTTCAAGTGGTTGACCTGTGCGGTCAGCAAGAATTTGGTTTAATTTTTCACGTAAGAATAGGATACGTTTTGCAGCGATTTCGATTTCAGTCGCTTGACCTTGTGCTCCGCCAAGTGGTTGGTGAATCATAACTTCACTGTTTGGAAGTGCGTAACGTTTTCCTTTTTCACCTGCTGCAAGTAAGAATGCACCCATAGATGCAGCCATACCGATACAGATTGTTGATACTTGTGGTTTAATAAACTGCATTGTATCGTAAATTGCCATACCAGCTGTGATAGAACCACCAGGGCTGTTGATGTAAATGTGAATATCTTTTTCTGGATCTTGAGATTCCAAGAATAAAAGCTGGGAAACGATTGAGTTTGCTACGTTGTCATCAATTGCACTACCAAGCATAATGATGCGATCCTTTAATAGTCGAGAGTAAATATCGTAAGCGCGTTCTCCACGATTTGTTTGTTCAATTACTGTAGGAATTAAATTCATCTGTTATTTCCTCCTTTAAAAGCTTTCTTAGTCTTATAATACAATTATGGTCAATGAAGGTCAAACGAAACCACTTTAAATCAAAAAATATGTAGTTGTATCATGATTTATTCGCTATGTTTTTAAAATTCCCTGCTTATGTATCTTCAACATCATAACCGAATTACATAAATTTAAACGTGATTAATGGTGTGGGAAAGGCAAAAGAACGCCTTTTGTATAGAAGCGTTCTTTCATTTTTTATTCTTTTAACAGATAGGTTACTTTATTTAAGATTTTCTCGATTTGTTTTGCGTTTTTACTATACATATCACTCGCTGATTTTGATTTCGTTTCTAAAGAGAATAATTCAAGATCAGCATTGCATTTCTTTAAGGATGCCAATAGTAAAGGCTTGTTTTGAGGAGAAGGCATTTGGAGTTTATCATTATAGATGTCGATAGTAAGTTGTCCGTATGAATCAACTTGACCAAGAAAGACATTTTCAATGACAACACCGAGTTTTTCTAGCTCAGAATGTAACCAAGCGCGATTATGCCCGCTAGCAGAAAGAGGTTCATCTAATACATTTCCATCCATAATAACAGTTTGCGGTTCTTTTTCGTTTGGCACTTTTAAGCTGATATCTTTTGCTGTAAGTGGTTGGCGATCTTTCTTTAATAATACATTTAATTCACCGCTCGGTTCTAGTACAGCAAATTCAACATCAGCTACGCTGAACGCATTTTTTCCTCTGAGAAGCTCAAGTAATTCATCACTTGTATACTTTTCTTTCTTTAAATTATCTTCAAGTATTTTGCCATCTTTTATTAATACGGTAGATTTTCCTTCAAAAAAATCTCGAGCTGTTTTGTTCTTTAAAGAGAGGATTCCAGTGAAAAAAGGTACCACAGCGAAAATGAGTATCGCAAAGACGCCGTGGAAAAATTTTGAATCAAGCCCTGTAGATACTTGGGCAGCGATGTCACCGATTGTCATTCCGGCTATGTATTCAAAAAAGGAGAGCTGAGAGATTTGTCTTTTTCCTAACCATTTCGTAATAGCGAATAAAATAATTAATATGAATACAGAGCGAAGAATGACAAGTGTCCATTCCGGCAGGTGAGACATAGTCATTTCCTCCAGTCTACTTAAAACCCTTTATATTGAGGTTCTTCACGTTCTAATACTGAAACTCTATTCTGTAAATCGGTGATGATGCTGTCCATTTCTAACATACATTCATGAAATACACGTTTTGATTCCGCGTCCTGTGAATTTAGTGAAAGGGAGCTTAAACTTGCTTGAGCGCCCCTTACACTGGCAAGGCAGGTTTTAACGCTAGCGATAACTGTCATACGAACACCTTATCCTTTCGGTTTGAATAGCAATGCTCCAATGAAGCCGAAAATAATGGCAGCTGATACACCAGCACTCGTTACTTTAAACATGCCGGTAATAACGCCGACGATGCCATGTTTGGCTGCTTCCTCCATCGCGCCATGAACGAGGGCATTACCGAAACTTGTAATAGGTACAGTTGCCCCAGCGCCTGCAAAGTCGATTAATGGTTCATACAGATTGAATCCATCTAATATAGCTCCAGCAACAACGAGTGTTGCCATCGTATGAGCGGGGGTTAGTTTGCCGACATCAAACATAAGCTGTCCGATTACGCATATGAGTCCACCAATGACGAAAGCCCAGAAAAAAATCATTGCGTTGCACCTCCAAATTCAATCGAAACAGCGTGAGCGATACACGGAATCGTTTCTTCTTGTTGGAATGTAAGTGGAGATAGTAAAGCGCCTGTCGCAACGACAAGTATTTTCTTGAGTTCTCCTCTTTTCATTCGGTTTAATAAATGTCCGTATACGACTGTTGCTGAACAGCCTGGACCACTTCCACCAGCTATGACAGGTTGACCTTCTCTATAAATGATGATTCCGCAATCTTGAAATTGCTCGCTCTTTACTTTTGTTCCATGTTTATGTAGTAGGTCGTAAGCGATTTCGCGACCGACATGTCCAAGGTCACCTGTTACGATTAAGTCGTAATAAGAGGCGTCAATTTGTCGTTCGCGTAAATGAGCTTCAATCGTATCGACAGCAGCTGGGGCCATCGCACCACCCATATTAAAAGGATCTGTTAGTCCCATATCAATAACTCGTCCAATGGTGGCCGATGTTACTTGTGGACCATATCCAGTGTCGCTTAAAATAGCCGCGCCTGCACCGGTCACTGTCCACTGAGCCGTAGGAGGTTTTTGACCACCATATTCAGTTGGATAGCGGAATTGTTTTTCTACCGCAGCGTTATGACTTGATGCCCCAGTTAATAAATACTTTGCACCTTTTGCATTTACGATACTTGCGCCGAGTGCTAAGCCTTCCATAGAGGTAGAACAGGCGCCGAATAAACCGAGATAAGGTGTTCCGAGTGTGCGGCATGCAAAGCTCGTTGGAGTTATTTGGTTAATTAAATCCCCTGCGAGTACGAATTGAATATCGTCTTTACGGAGCTTTGCCTTTTCGGTAGCGCGGCTACAAGCTTCTTCAAATAAAATTTTATGCGCCTTTTCGTAAGAATCTTGTCCGAGCCATAAATCTTCATGCAGGGTATCGAAGTCTTCAGGAATTTTTCCATTTGCCTCAAATGGGCCACCGACTACACCTGTTGAGATGATAACTGGTTTGTTTTCGAATACCCATGTTCGGTGTCCTTGTAACATTTACAGCCCTCCCCATTGAAAGAGAATCGTTTTAATAAGAGCGATGACAAAAGCTGAAAATACGCCAAATAAGATGACCGATCCTGCTAGTTTAAACATGTTACCACCAACGCCGAGAACGAATCCTTCTGTACGGTGTTCAATACACGCGGCAATAACAGAGTTACCAAATCCAGTAACGGGAACTGCGGTACCAGCACCAGCAAATTGTCCGAGGCGATCGTAGACGCCAAATCCCGTCAGTAGCATAGAAATAAAAATAAGAGTTGCAACGGTAGGGTTCCCGGCAGATCTTTCAGTGAAATCAAAGTACGTAATATAAAAGGTGGAAATCAGTTGGCCTATTAGACAAATTAATCCCCCGACGAAAAAAGCTTTTATACAATTTTTTAAAACGGGGCGCTTCGGCTCGCGCTGTTGTTCGAATTTTTTATATTCTTGTTGTACAGGTGTTAAATTTTTATCTTTACTAGACATTTGAATCCTTCCTTCTCTTTTAGAAAGCTTAAATATTAGATCCCATTTCTGATTGAATGAGTTTTAACTGTTCTTTAATGCCATCCTTACTCACTTTCTTTTTCTTAATTTTGTTTTCAAGTTCTTCTATGAGCATAAAGATCTTTTTGTCTGTACTTACACGAATATCGAAAGTAGGGTTTTCATCACTTAGCTTCTTTTTTAATTTACTTCTTAAAGGCTTTAAACCAAATCTTTCGTGATGTTCAGGTTTAACGGCTATGTAAAGATCTAAATTTGTATTAACTGCGGTAGCTTCTGTAATTCCCTCTATAGTGAGAGCCTTTTTCTTAGCTTCTTGCGATATAGATTGATTAAAGGATTCTGTACTCATTTTTGTTAACTTAGGGCCCTTGTCTTCTTTCGTTCGTTTAGCTTCTTCTTTCTTTACCTTTTTATCTAACGGGCTATTATCACATCCGGTAAGTGAACCGAATAGGAGCATAAATAACGCGGTTATGATTCCGAGTTTTCGCATTATAATCATTCCATTTCTATTGCATTATGTAATTTGAGAAAAAAGGATGATTGCATATCACCCTTTTTCTCAAATTGTGTACCATTAGATACAATGGCACCTTTGGTTATTGCTGTGTGTATTGTGGTTCTTCTTGCTGGACTTCTTCAACACGCGGGTTTAAAGAATCGATAATTGTTTGTGTTTGCTGCGCAGCTGTTTGGAAAAGTTGCTTTGCTTGTTGGTTATCCGTATCAAGAGCGAATCCCTCTAAGCTAGCTTGTGCACTTTTTAATCCAGAAACAGTTTGCTTTAGTTTTGTAATTACAGTCATTGAATGAAGCCCCCTTTGGAATATCAATTCAAAGATTATAATTTGTGGGTTTGGGTGAATTTATGATTGGAAAATTTAGGTTTTTGAAGTTGAAGCTTTGATTCAAGCGTCAATGAATTCTTTGTTATAGTGGCGCTTTATAAGATGGAAGAGGATGATATGTAATTCATGATGTAGGTATGTTACCTGTTGAAGATTAAAAAGTAACTGAAAATTACATGAGGTTAAATTTCTAATTATTCACAAAAAACACATCAATAAAATATATATATTTCTATTCTTATAGTTATTTTCAATTTAAAATAAAATTTTCTTGTATAGTAAAAAAAAGGATGTTTCCAGTTTTAAAAAAATAATATCTTCATTATCTTATTCATTCAATCGAAGTCAATCACGAAAGAAGAACGTTATTAAATCAACGTTTCTTTTAATGCATAAAACATTTACGAATTGTTTTGTTCATCGAAAGTCTTGCGAATTCTTTTAAATCAACGTTTAGAAGAGAAAGTCGAAAGTAACAAAAGTCATTTATGTTGTATTCGTCATTCATCAAAATGAATACGCTATTCACCACAAGCCAACCCAAACGAAAATTTTCCGAACCCTCCAAGCCACCCCGCTGAGCCGTCGCAGGAGTCCCTTAGAGATAGTATTTGTGATTTTTGAATCAGGGGGTTGATCTCTCGCGAAGTCCTGACGCAGCCCAACGAATTGTCTTTTACCCAATTCTCGCCGAGTTTCTACTATCAAAGAAAATAACGTTTCTAATGCGATTGGGCAGCCGTTATCGGAACTTACCCCCGACAGTGTGTTAAAATTAATCGAAGCGGAAAACGAGGATCTCCAATTGACTGGACGTGTAATCGGTTGGACAGTTTAAGAGAGTTGTATAAAAAGGGAGATGGCGCAAAGATGGTGAGATCAAAAGAGAATGATTTAACGGAGAAATTGGCAGAAGGTCACCGAGAATATGGTGACGGCAACTTTACAGTACAGAACATCGGTGATGAAACTAACCCGAATTGGACTGTCGTAAAAAATGTGAGGAAGGGATCGGCAGGCATTCGTGAAGGGGAAGATATATTTAGCCTGCGATCAAAATATATAAAATAGTGCGGAGATGGGCGGGCATCACTTCGCCTGTCTTTTTTTTATAGACTATATGCGTTCTATTTCGATTTAAGTAGATTAAGGGGGAACGAAAGAAGGAAAACTGCGCGCTAAAGCTAGTGTAGAAGAGGTTTTTATGCTTGCGTATTAGGTTAGCGTCAGGATATAATATCCATATGTAAAGAAGCGAACGTATACGTGTTGGTGTTCGTATCCTACGTTTAACTTTCGGTAAGAACAAATCGGAAGAAGACGGAAGCAAACCGTTGATATTATCATAATCTCATGCGCCCATAGCTCAGTCGGATAGAGCGGTGGTTTCCGGTACCACGTCTGCCGGGGGTTCGAATCCCTCTGGGCGCGTTATGTATTGTTGTTGTGATGTGTTCTATTTAAAAGTATTGAGTAAATAGCACATAATAGCGTGAAGAACGTGTTGAAAATTAATAGTAAATCTAAAGAAACCCCTTGTATGTGATTAGAAATAATCGTGTATAGGGGGTTTTTCGTTATGAAAAGAATTAAAGAGTGAAATGCAATTCAAATCAGAACAGATTTTAGCACTAAAAGAAATTGTAACGAGATATATTGCACAAGCGTATTGTTAAGTTGCTGAACGAAGATATGACACGTAAGATAGTAGTGATTCACAAAGCAATAGGGGCAGGCTAGCCGTCTTTGCCAGTAAGCTGAAGTTTAATAAAAGTGATCATCTTTCGTTGGCATTATCGGACTTTCTTGACCGTTATGAAGGAGAAGAAGAATGAAAAAAGGTTCTCGCAAGCTATTTGAAATAAAATCGTTTCTTACATGTATTGAAGAAGAGGAGTGCGGAGAAAAGGTCTATTATGTAACGATGGAACATCACAACAGTAGTGCGACTCGTCACAAGATAACGAAAGATGATGCATTCGAAATGTTAGTTGCGTATGCAAAAGGAATACCTGAAATCATGGAGGTCTTCATGGAAGATGAAAATTTCACTGAAGTTTATAAGATAACGGCATCGCTAGGTATTTATTGCAGTTAAGTAAAAAGTACATGTCATAAATGTTGTTCACTTGTACGAATAGACCCTGGAAAAATAACTCAGAGGTAATCCAAGTCACAATTCGAAAATTACACAAAGCAGATAAACAAGAAAGTATCTTTATAGCAAATCGAAACGCTGTGAATTTGGTGCGTGTGGTACTCGTAGAGGATACGAACGGAATTAATCTATCAAATGAAAATGCGACAATGGTGAAGAAACGTGTAATATTCGATATGTACTCGCTATTGTAAAAAAAGGTCTGAACTTACAAGTATAAGTTCAGACCTTTTTTTATTATCACTTGTTATATCTGATAATAAGAATTACTATTAGTACGTGGTGATAATTTTTATACGTTATCATTTTCTTTCAATATTATTCAAATTTCGGTTGTAAGATGTAAATCTCATTAATACATATAAATTAATAATATTTTGGAATGGGTGTCTGCGATAGGATTCTCCTTTTACCAAACTTATTGTACAATAGAAACAAGGGGGAGATTAGTTTGAAGGCAAGTCTTTTACAAGAACAAAGCTTACGTTTGGCAATGACACAAGAGTTAAGGCAAGCGATTACAATGCTCCAGTATAATGTACAAGAATTATCGGAGTTTTTGTATGAGCAATCGTTAGAGAATCCCCTTATTGAGTTAGGTGGTTTTGAGAGGGAGAAGAAAAAGAGCTCTAACACAAGTAAAAGTACCCGCAAACAAGTCGAGAATCAAATGGAAATCTACAGTGTGGATTCTACAACGATTCAGCAACATTTATTAAATCAACTACAGTATTATAAAATAGATGAAGAAGAGCGAAAAGCAGCTTCTTTCATTATTATGAACATGGATGGAAATGGCTATTTACAAGAAACAAATGAAGAGTTATCAGAGCTTCTTTCTGCGCCAATTGATGTAGTGGACTGTTCCGTGGAGCTTGTTCAATCGTTAGAGCCAGCAGGGGTAGGTGCGCGTAATATTCAGGAATGTCTATCAATCCAATTGAAGCGCTTACAAAGAAGAAATGGGTTAGCGGAAGAAATTATAGATGATCATTTTAATTATTTCGTTAAGAAAGATTGGCGAAAGCTCGTTCAAGTGTTGAAGTGTACCAACGAGGAATTACAGGATGCGGTGAACTGTATTACATCATTGCAGCCGAAACCAGGTCTTGCATTTTCTTCTGATAAACCACTTTATATTGTGCCTGATATGGCGGTAAAAAAAGATGGCGATCATCTCGTTTTACAGATGAATGAGAGAAATATGCCAAGAATTGAAATTCACTCTGAGTATAGTGCGTTACTAAATAATAGTGAAAGTGAAGTGGCTTCTTACGTATCGGAGAAGTATCAGCATGTGCAATGGATTATGCGCAGTTTGAAACAGAGAAAACAAACACTCTTACAAGTGATGAATATTATTATGGAAAAACAGCATGATTTCTTCTGGGGAGGCCCAGAGTATTTAAAACCACTTGCTTTAAAAGAGGTGGCGGAAGAGTTAGGTGTGCATGAGTCTACAATTAGTCGTGCAACGCGTAATAAATATGTGCAAACGCCGCACGGTTTATTTGAGATGAAATCGTTCTTTAGTAATTCTATTTCTACGACGGAAGATGAGGCGGTTTCTACAAAGCGTGTGAAACAATTCATTCAAACGCTTGTTGGAGCAGAAAATAAGAAAAAGCCACTTTCGGATCAAAAGATTTCAAAATTATTAGAAGAAGAGCATGAAATAGTTATTTCTCGAAGAACGGTTGCGAAGTATAGAGAACAAATGCATATTCCTGCTTCATCTCTAAGAAAAACAATTGGATAGGTGAAGAAGATGAAGGTTGTACTATATACAAAAAAAGATTGTGGTCTTTGCGTGAAGGCGAAACAAGTTTTAAAAGAAGTACAATATGAATATTCTTTTCAAATTGAGGAAATAGATATATATGAAGATAATGACCTTTTAGAGAAATACCATCTAATGATTCCTGTTGTAGAAATAGGCGGAAGACAAGTGGAATATGGTAACATTCACAAAGGTGTCATAATAAACTATATAAAGAATGCAGTTAAGAGTTGAATAAGTTTCTGTCTCCTGTTACAATAATACACGTAGCAGGGATTATTTTTTTAACCTAAGTGGGACACAAAATGTCACTACGGGACATAAAGTGACCACGAAGGGAAATGAACCGATGCAGTGAGGAGAAAAGATATGCGCTCATGGATTCAGAACACAAAAAAATTATTACCTGATCTGCTACCTGTTATGCAAACGAGAATGCAAGTGCTTCAGTACATTAGGCTTATGCAGCCGATTGGAAGAAGAAACTTATCTGCAAGTCTCGGTATGACAGAACGAGTATTGCGAAGTGAAGTTCAAGTTTTGAAAGAACAAAACTTAGTTCACGTCGCTTCTTCTGGAATGACTTTGACAGAAGAAGGAACAGCTTTAGTTCTTGCTTTGGAAGACTTTATGAAAGAAATTTCCGGGTTAAAGGTTTTAGAAAAACAACTTAAGGAAACATTAGACTTGGATGAAGTTTTCGTTGTCCCTGGTGATAGTGATGAATCACCTTGGGTCAAACTGGAGATGGGCCGTGCTTGTGTGACTTGTATAAAAGACCGTCTGACAGTGAATAATATCGTTGCTGTGGCTGGAGGAACTACGCTAGCTGCTGCTGCGGACATGATGCAACTTGATTGCAAAGATTTACATATGCTATTTGTCCCAGCACGTGGTGGAATTGGAGAAGGTGTCGAGTTAGAAGCCAATACCATTTGCGCCAAAATGGCACAAAATACGATGAGTAATTATCGCTTATTGTATGTTCCAGATCACGTTAGTAGCGAAGCATATGCGTCTATTGTAACAGAGCCCTCCGTGAAAGAAGTTCTTGAGTTGATTCGATCTTCCAATATCGTCATTCATGGAATTGGTGATGCGTTAACAATGGCACGTCGCAGAAATACTTCAGAAGCAGATTGGTTAAAGATTCAGGCAAGCGAAGCAGTTGGCGAAGCTTTCGGTTACTACTTTAATGAACAAGGAAATGTTGTTCATAAAGTAAGAACAGTTGGTATGCAACTTGAAGATTTACAACATGTATCTCACGTTGTTGCAGTCGCTGGAGGTTCTTCAAAGGCAAAGGCAATACAGGCTGTAATAAAGCAAGGGCACACTTCAATTCTAATTACAGATGAAGGTGCAGCAAAACAATTAACAAAGGGTATTACCCTTTAATATAATCCCCCAAGGAGGAAATTTAAATGACTAAAATTGGTATTAATGGATTTGGACGTATCGGACGTAACGTATTCCGCGCAGCTCTTAACAACTCTGAGGTAGAAGTAGTAGCAATCAACGACTTAACAGATGCTAAAACATTAGCTCACCTTTTAAAATATGATACAGTTCACGGAACTTTAAATGCAGAAGTATCTGCTAACGAAAACAGCATCGTTGTTAACGGTAAAGAAATTAAAGTTATCGCTGAGCGTGACCCAGCTCAATTACCATGGAGCGACTACGGAGTAGAAGTAGTAGTAGAATCTACTGGCCGTTTCACTAAAAAATCAGACGCTGAGAAACACTTAGGTGGATCAGTTAAGAAAGTTATCATCTCAGCTCCAGCTTCTGACGAAGATATCACTGTAGTTATGGGTGTTAACCACGAACAATACGATGCAGCTAACCACAACGTAGTATCTAATGCTTCTTGTACTACAAACTGTCTAGCTCCATTCGCTAAAGTATTAAACGAAAAATTCGGCGTAAAACGCGGAATGATGACAACAATTCACTCTTACACTAACGACCAACAAATCTTAGACTTACCACACAAAGATTTACGTCGTGCTCGTGCAGCAGCTGAAAACATGATCCCAACATCTACTGGTGCTGCTAAAGCTGTAGCATTAGTATTACCAGAACTTAAAGGTAAATTAAACGGCGGCGCTGTACGTGTTCCAACTGCTAACGTTTCTCTTGTTGACTTAGTTGTTGAACTTGACAAAGAAGTAACAGTTGAAGATGTAAACGCAGCATTCAAAGCAGCTTCTGAAGGCGAATTAAAAGGTATCCTTGGATACAGCGAAGAGCCATTAGTATCTATCGACTATAACGGATGTACAGCTTCTTCTACAATCGATGCATTATCTACAATGGTAATGGAAGGTAACATGGTTAAAGTACTTTCTTGGTACGATAACGAAACTGGTTACTCTAACCGCGTAGTAGACCTAGCTGCATACATGACTTCTAAAGGTCTTTAATTCTTAAGTATATAAGCAATCAATGACAAAACGAGGGAGAGGGTTTGTTCCCTCTCTCTCTTCTTTCGTTTTAGAAGCAAATGTGATAAGCTTTTGAATGGGTTTTG
Organism: Bacillus sp. FSL E2-8887; assembly: GCF_038007205.1. NCBI lineage: Bacteria > Bacillati > Bacillota > Bacilli > Caryophanales > Bacillaceae > Bacillus > Bacillus sp. FSL E2-8887. The sequence continues at coordinate 4,696,589 of NZ_JBBOWS010000001.1, read as the reverse complement.
TCAATCCTAACTAGTAGTCGGAGGGAAATCCAATGAACAAAAAATCAATTCGTGACGTAGATTTAAAAGGTAAGCGTGTATTTTGCCGCGTTGATTTCAACGTACCTATGAAAGAAGGCAAAATTACAGATGAAACTCGTATCCGTGCAGCTCTTCCTACAATTCAATATTTAGTAGAGCAAGGTGCGAAAGTAATTTTAGCAAGTCATTTAGGCCGTCCAAAAGGTCAAGCAGTAGAAGAATTACGTCTTACTCCAGTAGCAGCACGTTTAGGCGAGCTTCTTGGTAAAGATGTTAAAAAAGCGGACGAAGCATTCGGACCAGTTGCACAAGAAATGGTTGCAGCAATGAACGAAGGCGACGTATTAGTTCTTGAAAACGTACGTTTCTATGCGGGCGAAGAAAAGAACGATGCAGAACTTGCGAAAGAATTTGCAGCTCTTGCTGATATCTTCGTAAACGATGCATTCGGTGCAGCTCACCGTGCTCACGCTTCTACAGCAGGTATCGCAGACTACCTACCAGCAGTATCTGGATTATTAATGGAAAAAGAGTTAGATGTATTAGGTAAAGCACTTTCTAACCCAGAACGTCCATTCACAGCTATTATCGGTGGTGCGAAAGTAAAAGATAAAATCGGTGTAATTCGTCATCTATTAGATAAAGTAGATAACTTAATCATCGGTGGCGGACTTGCTTATACATTCGTTAAAGCTTTAGGTCATGAAATTGGTCAATCACTATGTGAAAACGACAAAGTTGAACTAGCTAAAGAATTTATGCAACTTGCAAAAGAAAAAGGCGTAAACTTCTACATGCCAGTTGATGTTGTAATCACTGAGGAATTCTCTGAAACTGCAACAACTCAAATCGTTGGTATCGACTCTATTCCTTCTACTTGGGAAGGCGTGGACATCGGTCCTAAAACACGTGAAATTTATGCAGATGTAATTAAAAACTCTAAGCTTGTTGTATGGAATGGACCAATGGGTGTATTCGAAATGACTCCATTCGCAGAAGGTACAAAAGCAGTAGGACAAGCATTAGCAGATGCAGAAGGTACATACTCTGTTATCGGCGGTGGTGACTCTGCAGCAGCTGTTGAAAAATTCGGTATGGCTGATAAAATGAGCCACATTTCTACTGGCGGCGGTGCGTCATTAGAATTCATGGAAGGTAAAGAGCTTCCAGGTGTAGTTTGTCTTAACGACAAATAAGTAGCAGCCAAAGAAAAAGGACGGTGCAAAGCATGCGTAAACCAATTATCGCAGGTAACTGGAAAATGAATAAAACTCTAGCTGAAGCAGTTAGCTTCGTAGAGGAAGTTAAAGGTCAAATCCCAGCAGCTTCAGCTGTTGATGCAGTAGTTTGCTCTCCAGCTCTATTCTTAGAGCGCTTAGTAGCTAAGGCTGAAGGAACTGACTTACAAGTAGGTGCACAAAACATGCACTTCGAAAAAAATGGTGCATTCACTGGCGAAATTAGCCCAGTAGCACTTAGCGACTTAAAAGTAGGCTACGTAGTACTTGGCCACTCTGAGCGTCGTGAAATGTTTGCTGAAACAGACGAATCAGTAAACAAAAAGACTCTTGCAGCATTTGAACATGGTTTAACACCAATCGTTTGTTGTGGTGAGACTTTAGAAGAGCGCGAAAGCGGAAAAACATTTGATCTAGTAGCAGGTCAAGTAACAAAAGCACTTGCAGGTTTAACAGAAGAGCAAGTTAAAGTAACTGTTATCGCTTATGAGCCAATCTGGGCTATCGGTACAGGTAAATCTTCTTCTTCTGCAGATGCAAATGAAGTATGTGCGCACATCCGTAAAGTTGTTGCAGAAGCTGTTTCTCCAGAAGCTGCAGAAGCTGTTCGTATTCAATACGGCGGTAGCGTAAAACCAGAAAACATTAAAGAGTATATGGCACAATCTGACATCGACGGCGCTTTAGTTGGCGGTGCTAGCTTAGAGCCTGCTTCGTTCTTAGGTCTTCTGGGGGCGGTAAAATGAGAAAGCCAACAGCTTTAATCATTCTTGATGGTTTCGGACTACGTGAAGAAACTTACGGGAATGCTGTAGCACAAGCTAAGAAACCTAATTTTGATGGTTACTGGAACAAATTCCCTCACACAACGCTTACAGCTTCTGGTGAGGAAGTAGGTCTTCCAGCAGGTCAAATGGGTAACTCAGAGGTTGGTCACTTAAATATCGGTGCTGGCCGCATCGTATATCAAAGCTTAACACGCGTAAACGTTGCAATTCGTGAAGGTGAGTTCGATCAGAACGAAACTTTCCAAAATGCAATTAAAAGCGTGAAAGAAAAAGGTACTGCTCTTCATTTATTCGGTTTACTTTCTGATGGTGGTGTGCACAGTCACATGAACCATATGTTTGCTCTTCTTCGCTTAGCAGCAAAAGAAGGCGTGGAGAAAGTATATATCCATGCATTCTTAGATGGCCGCGATGTTGGACCACAAACAGCAAAAGGTTATATCGATGCAACAAATGAAGTAATTAAAGAAACAGGAGTAGGACAATTCGCGACTATCTCTGGTCGTTATTACTCCATGGACCGTGACAAGCGCTGGGATCGCGTAGAAAAATGTTACCGTGCTATGGTGAATGGTGAAGGCCCTACTTATAAATCAGCAGAAGAGTGTGTAGAAGACTCTTATGCAAATGGTATTCATGATGAATTCGTATTGCCGTCTGTAATTGTTAACGAAGATGACACGCCAGTTGCAACAATCAATAATGATGATGCAGTTATCTTCTATAACTTCCGTCCAGACCGTGCAATTCAAATTGCTCGTGTATTTACAAACGAAGACTTCCGTGAGTTCGATCGTGGTGAAAAAGTACCTCACATTCCTGAGTTCGTTTGTATGACACATTTCAGTGAAACTGTAGATGGTTACGTGGCATTCAAGCCAATGAACCTTGATAACACATTAGGTGAAGTTGTTGCGCAAGCGGGATTAAAGCAACTTCGCATCGCGGAAACTGAAAAGTATCCGCACGTTACATTCTTCTTTAGCGGTGGTCGTGAGGCTGAATTCCCAGGAGAAGAGCGTATTTTAATTAACTCACCGAAGGTTGCAACATATGACTTGAAACCTGAAATGAGCATTTATGAAGTAACGGACGCTTTAGTAAATGACATCGAAAATGATAAACATGATGTTATCATTCTTAACTTTGCAAACTGTGATATGGTTGGCCATTCTGGGATGATGGAACCAACAATTAAAGCAGTAGAAGCAACTGACGAATGTTTAGGAAAAGTTGTAGAAGCGATTCTTGCAAAAGATGGTGTAGCACTTATTACTGCTGACCATGGTAATGCCGATCAGGAGTTAACTGCTGAAGGTGGACCAATGACAGCTCATACAACTAACCCGGTTCCTTTCATCGTTACAAAAAATGATGTAGAGCTTCGTGAAGGTGGTATTTTAGGAGATATCGCCCCAACAATGCTTACACTTTTAAATGTGGAACAACCGAAAGAAATGACAGGTAAAACAATTATTAAATAATTTGCTTATATAAAAAGGAGAGAATTTATTATGTCAACAATTATTGATGTTTATGCTCGCGAAGTCCTTGACTCTCGTGGTAACCCAACTGTAGAAGTAGAAGTTTACACAGAAAGCGGCGCATTCGGACGCGCTATCGTACCAAGTGGTGCATCTACTGGTGAGCACGAAGCAGTAGAATTACGTGACGGTGACAAATCTCGTTACCTTGGTAAAGGTGTTCTTAACGCAGTAAACAACGTTAACGAAGCAATTGCTCCAGAAATCGTTGGTTTCGACGTAACTGACCAAGCTGGTATCGACCGTGCTATGATCGAATTAGATGGCACTCCAAACAAAGGTAAACTAGGCGCTAACGCTATCCTTGGTGTATCTATGGCAGTAGCTCACGCAGCAGCTGACTTCGTAGGTCTTCCATTATACCGTTACCTTGGTGGATTCAATGCAAAACAATTACCAACTCCAATGATGAACATCATCAACGGTGGTTCTCACGCTGATAACAACGTTGACTTCCAAGAGTTCATGATCTTACCAGTTGGTGCTCCAACATTCAAAGAATCAATCCGTATGGGTGCTGAAGTATTCCATGCACTTAAAGCTGTATTACATGACAAAGGTCTTAACACTGCAGTAGGTGACGAAGGTGGATTCGCTCCAAACCTTGGTTCTAACCGTGAAGCATTAGAAGTAATCATCGAAGCTATCGAAAAAGCTGGTTACAAAGCTGGCGAGAACGTATTCTTAGGAATGGACGTTGCTTCTTCTGAGTTCTACAACAAAGAAACTGGTAAATATGACCTTGCAGGCGAAGGCCGTACTGGCTTAACTTCTGCAGAAATGGTTGATTTCTACGAAGAGCTTTGCAAAGACTTCCCAATCATCTCTATTGAAGATGGTTTAGACGAAAACGACTGGGATGGTCACAAATTATTAACTGAGCGTATCGGTGATAAAGTACAATTAGTTGGTGACGACTTATTCGTAACTAACACGCAAAAACTTGCTGAAGGTATCGAAAAAGGTATCTCTAACTCAATCTTAATTAAAGTTAACCAAATCGGTACTTTAACTGAGACTTTCGAAGCTATCGAAATGGCTAAACGTGCTGGTTACACAGCAGTTGTATCTCACCGTTCTGGTGAAACTGAAGATGCTACAATCGCTGACATCGCAGTTGCAACTAACGCTGGCCAAATCAAAACTGGTTCTATGAGCCGTACTGACCGTATTGCTAAGTACAACCAATTACTACGCATCGAAGACGAACTAGGCGAAATCGCTGTTTACGATGGTTTACAATCTTTCTACAATATCAAACGATAATTGTAGAAAATAAAAAACGGCTGAACTTAGTCGTACAAAGCGATTGCGTATGGTTTGAATTATGTGATACAAAAACATGAATTTAGTCGTACAATAATTATTGCTTTTGACCTCCTATTTATATGTGGTAATCCACAATAAGTAGGAGGTTTTTTATATGTTAATAACGGATTTATTGAAGGAATTTACTTTTGATTTAAAAATAAAGAATTATGCACCTCGGACAATTGAAACGTATAATTATAATGCTGTTCAATTGATTAACTATTTGAGTGAACAACATGAGATATCTGAAATTGAAGATATTTCTTCTTTGCATATTAAAAAATTTATTCAGTATCAACTAGAGGTAGGGAATAAACCAAGTTACATTAATACTATGATTAAATCGCTTCGAGCTTTTTATGTGTATTTGGTGGCAGAAGAATATGTAGCGTTGAATATTTTAGCAAAGAAAAAATTACTTAAAGAGGATAAAACCGTTATTAAAACATTTACAGACAAAGAAGTGGCAAAAATGATTGAAGCATACGATTTTAAAACATATTTAAATGCCCGTAACAAACTTATAATTGCTATGTTTGCTGATACAGGTATCAGAATGACAGAGCTAATTAACCTGCAATCAAGCTGGATTCATGATACTAATATGAAGATACTTGGTAAAGGTAGTAAGTGGCGTTATGTTCCTGTTAGTTTGATGTTAAGAAAGTACATGATACGTTATGAAAGGATTAAAGAAGCTTATTTCAAAAAGAAAATATTAGAACATGATAATTATTTTCTGTCTCGAAGTGGTAAACCATTAACAGGTGTACAAATTGAGAATATTGTTAAGCGTGCAGGTGAAAAAGCTCATGTTAGAGAAGATATCCGATGCTCTCCTCATACATTAAGACATTATGCTATCCAATCTAACTTGAGAAATGGGCTTGATTTGTATAGTTGTTCAAAGATAGCTGGACATGAGAATATTCAAGTAACTAAGCGTTATCTGCAAGGAATCGAAACAGAGAATATTTTGGAAATGGCATCAAAGACAAGTCCGTTAATGAATTTATAAATACTTGCGGTAGCTACTACGTAGCTCCGCATAGACCTCACTTCGTTCGGTGGGCTACGCCCTGCTTTTACACCAATCTATTCTTGGTAGTTCAAGACAAATAATATTAAAAAATATTTTAAGGGTTAGTTGAAAATATTCTTAATCGAGCAGAGGGTATTATCATAATATCGTTTTGGTGTCAATAGTTATATAGCATGTTTTTTGACTTTTTTTATAATTTATGATATAATATTATTTGTAGTCAGGTTTACGTGACTATAAAAAACCAAAAACATTAAGAACTAATTAAATTTAATTAAATTAAATTAAATTAAATTAAATACAACATTAAAAGAAACAAACCAAACACAAAATTCCTCTCTTTTTATTAAGGAGGTCATTTTGTGTTTTTTTTATTAAATTGTGATGATAAGGGAGTGAAACAAATAGTTTTGATTGAGCCGTTTTGGTACTTTTTCGGCGAGGCTTTGGAAAACGATAGTTTTCCAAAGGATGGTGATAAAAAGTACATAGCTGGAGGATAGAGGTAAACCAAATTACTCATAATAATATACTTAATAATATTGTAGGTGATTTGGTTTACCTATGGGACAAGTATAAAAAAGAAAGAGGATTTATAATTGAAAAAAAGAGTAATTACTAGAAAAGAAGCAGTGGAATTATATGGGTCAGAACAATGTAAAAGGCACTTTGAAAAATACAAAAAATTTACTAATAAGAAAATAGAAGATGCTTTAATTAAAACCTTAAATCAATATTATAAACAGGTTGAAAAAGAAAAACAGGGTAATTCAGTTGTATATATCTTAAGAGAGGAAAGAGAAGAGGTTGCGGTTCGTGAAGATAATCGAACTAGCAATGGTGCTTGGAGTATTCCATACACAAGAAATATGGATATCATGGTTGTTTCAGTATTAGAGCAAGGGCTGATTGTAGAAACCGCTCAAACATTAAGTAAATGGAGCTTAGATTTTGGGTTAATTACACCTAAAATGTATGAATTGCTACATGCAAAATATAGTGAATTTATAAAAGAACAAAATCTAAGAGATTTAAAAAATAATAATATTATTTGTGAGGGTGAAGAGCGGATCTTAAATGATTTTATACATGATATACAAAAAATACAGAACCAGTTAGCGGGTACATTGAATAGGATGCAAAAAGCGAAAATTATTGAATATTTTCCTGTATATAAAGGTTTTGTCAAAGAGGAAGGGATAACAGTTAATTTACATGAAAATACGGTTAAGAAAATTGTAAGTTTACGAAGAGAATTGATGAAACAATATGATGTAAACGAATGGTATCTAAGTGTATATAGTAATACTAAAAAATCTCGTAATTACTATGAAGAGTGGGAGGAAAAACTATCAAAAGTAAAAGATGAAAATGGAGTGACTTTAGGTTTAAGTTATTGGTATAAAACCTATGCTATTATATTGAAGGCTAGTGAAAAAAGAATAATTAGTTATTTGGAAAAATACAATAAAGATGTTATTGAACTATATAAGAAAGATGAACAGATATTCCTAGCTGAGAACGAAGATACATTTCATAAGAAAAGAAAAAATTATGTGGTAAAAGAAGCAAAAAAAAGAGAAGATAACTTCATGGAGGAAAAGACAAAAATTATAACTTTAAATGAGACAGTTGCACAAATTTATGGAACAAAAAAACTAGAAGTAAAATATCATAATAATAGACATGATTTCACGTATGATGAAAGTTATTATGCTTTATATTTTAAGAAACTGTACGCAAAACGAATCAAAGAATTACAAGAATACTATGGATATACTTTCGAATGAAAAATGTGGTTTTTGGAATTTTCGATTAACCTTATATAACATAGATATAACATATAATGCTAATCAAGCATTTCAAACACAAAGTAATAAAGTAGAACCCCATTTTTGTTAATGGGGTTTTAACTGTATAAAATGGGATTTTTATGTACAACGCTCCTACTCATGTTAAAAATACGCCACGTGTGAAAAGTAAGATTCTTCTCTCAATTAACATAACTTTACGTGCAAAAATCATATATTATTGAAGTTGGGGGATTTTTACTAATTATTATTTAGGGGGATATGAGGATGCTGAAAAAATGGGGAATTATCTTATTAATGTTTGGATTAATATTTGCAGGATGTTCTTCTAAGACAGACCAAAAGGTAGAAAAAGAAGATGCTGAAAAAACAACGGAAGTAAAGAAAGCAGAAAAACCTGCTGATAATAACACAATATTTAATATTGATTGGAAGACGTTTAAAAATCAGTGGTATAATTCCCTGGATAGTACAAATGGAAATTTAAGTGTTATTACTGATATTGAAGAAAAAACAAGTGCATTTAGTATTCGTCATGATGGGCAAATTAGTAGGGCTTTATTTGTTAGTGCAAATACTGATGAGAATACTGGCAAGGTAGTATATGCGGTAGTAATAGGAGCTACAGAAAAGAAAAATGTGGATAAAAATACGGATGTTCTTATAGCTTCTGTTAACTTAATCAAACTAACTGATCCATCCCTCACACTTGAAAAGAGGAAACAAATTGCTCTAGAGTATCTAGGCCTAGGCGATGGAATAATATTAAAAGAAAAAACCCGTTCTTATTCTCATAATGGCATTATCTACAAAGCAGAATATGAGCAAGGGAATGAACGTGTAGGAACTTTAACTGTTTCAGTTGAAAAAAATAACAATTAGAGTCTATGAAAGTTAGAGTTATTTTAATCTCTTACTCAAAAAGTTTTATAAATCTTACTGTTTCCTTACAAAACCTCACCTTTTGGTGAGGTTTTGTAAGGAAGAATGGATATATTAAATTATAAATATCCATAAAATAACATAGAAGTTTGAGTTAAAGTAGGTTTATACCTATTGAGTGTCATTTGAGTACACCTTATTGATACATTGCGAGGTGCTTGATATACTTAGGTTATAGATGTCTCATATACATGTATCAAAATGAAAGGGTGAAAATTATATGAAATATGGTTATGCTCGTGTGTCATCAGCAGGTCAAAATTTAAGTGCACAGATTAAACAACTGCAAGAAGCAGGATGTGACACTATCTTTAAAGAGAAAGTCAGTGGAAGAAAGAAAGAAGATAGAGAGCAGTTCAACTTGCTCCTTGAGAAAGTAAAAGAAGATGATACTATTGTTGTTACGAAGTTAGACAGATTTGCTAGAAGTACAAAGGATGCCTTAAATACTATTGAATACTTAAACAGCAAAGGAGTTGCCCTTATTGTCTTGAACATGGGTGGAGATAAGATTGATACAAGTACGGCAATTGGTAAGTTAATGATTACTGTTTTATCTGGAATAGCTGAGTTTGAAGCTGATATGATTAAGGAAAGACAATTAGAGGGCATTGAAGAAGCAAAGAAAAGAGGTGTCTATAAAGGGAGACCTAAGAAATACACTGAAAATAACAGAGGTTTACAGTATGCCCTTGAGTTATTTCACAATAGACCAACGAATAAGATGACAGTTAAAGAGATTGAGGAGATAACCAAGATAAGCAGGGCAACTCTTTATAGAACAGTAAGGGAACAGGAAAGTAGTGTCGAATGAAATGAATTACCATATACAGAAAAAAGGTATGGGGCTCCATATCACCTTTTTGTATGATTTATTAATCGAATAGTGTATAAGCACATCTGTCCCCGCACTCTGAATAAAAAATCATGCTTGTTAAATTGTTTGGTCTCTTTATAGTGGAATATTATTATATATATTAATTTTACTTATTTTTATATTATGCTAAACGCTGGATTATTTTTTTTAAGTGTGTAGTTTTTGCAGTTATATATATGGAAGCTTATTTTTTAATAGAGAGGAGATATAATTTGAAGGGGAATTTTAAGAGTTCAATAATGATTAGTTTATTTTTGATGTTCGCATCTTTTGGCTATTTTAGTTTTAGATTAACTGAGAATGAAACAGATTTAACAAGTAAGGTATTGGGTTGGGGGATGAGTTATTTTTGTTTATATCTAAGCTTAACAATATTGTTTTCGAAAAATAAAAATAGGTTTATTGATTTGTTGTTAAAGGTTCTTGGCTTTCCAATTTTATTAGTCATGCTAGTTCAGTATTATTTAGCACCAATCGTTACGATAATGATGTTTATAGTATTTTATGTCTCTCCTACTGCTGTAGTTTTAAATTTATCGAATGTATTTTCTTTTTTTAAGCCTTACCTTGGTGGAATAATATATTTAGTTAATGTTTTTGCAGTTTTAGCCTTTGCTTACTTCGGTAACAGTATTATGAAGTTTGTAATGAGTACCTTTAAGACTAAGTTAGTTAAGGATGTATTAGATAAATACTCTACAGTCTTGTATACGAGAATTTACAGTTATGTGTTGATGATTTTAATTTATGTAATATATAATTTTATAACATTTTCACAAAGTGACCTTTTAAAAGTATTACCTATAGAGCCTGTTTCGGTTATTAAGGAAGTATTTGTAACTTTTGTTGCAATAGATACTTTGATTCAAATCTTATTAACCAAGAAAGAAAATAAACAATCTAAAATTGAAGCGTCTTAATAGCGGATGATTGTTAAATAAATACTTCATAACTAATTAATGGATTTTTGGTACAATAAGGATAGAAGATACATAGTTTTACAGTGAAATTTATTTATTATTATAGTGGAGGGAAAAATGGACTATATAATTGCAAATAAAGAATGGATATTTTCAGGTATTGGGATATTTATAGTAGGTGGGATAATTAGCCTTTTAAAAAAAAAATCTTCGGTCAAACCAATAAACAATAAATATCAAGATGGAAATAATAATATTCAAACAGATGGAACGGTAACAATAAATAACACAACTCATGTATATGAAAAAAAAGAGTCGAAAAAAAAAAGTCCGCTAATTGAATTAGCAAATAAATTTTATTCTATTTTTGAGTATCATGGAGTTAGCAGGTCACAAATACCATCTTTTATTGATAAAAAGTTTAATATTGAGTATCCAGATATAGATGATGAAAAAGCAATCGTTCCAAAACTTAATCAAGATTTACTTAAATGGGTTTCTTTGAAATTTGGCATTAGAAGAAGTTGGTTTGATGAAAAGGATGAAATATATTCAAGTAGATATATGTATGACAGTATCGATTGTTATAAGTATACAGGAGCATTTATAAGTTTGTTGAGTAAACTAATTGATGAATTTACTGTTTATGATTATAAGAAGTATATTGAAGTTTATTTTCTTAAAACATTTAAAGATTTTAAAGGGGATAACTCAGGTGAGGGTGGGATAGCTGATGTATTGGTAATCGTCAGTGTGGAAATAGGAAATACGACTACAAATAGTGTTAACAAATATATTTTGATTACACCAAACCTAAGATGGGATTACGGGAAATCGAGACATGATATTAAAAGAATGATTAGAATAGCTGAAAAGTTAGGCATAACGACTAGAGGGTATGATATCTCGGAAAGTGAATATTATGAAATCGGTTCGAGAGAAGTGGTACCGAGGGCTACTATATTGAATCAAAAAAGAGTGACTTGGTATCCAGAGGATTATGATGGTTCTTTTAATGATAGAATAGATGAAATTGAGTATGAGCATAGTAAATTATTTCAGGAGTCCTTAAGAAACATAGATGACAAAATTTGTGAAATACTTGAAGAGAAAAGACAGCAGTTTATTAACAAAAGATTTAATAATGATATGACATGAAAGTTACTGGTATGTCTAATATGCTCTTTTTAGTGAAAATGAAGAGTGGACTTATAGAGGGGCTTGGTTTTTTTATGTTATGCAAGTTATAATATGATTAAACTAGTTTGTACACGATTTAAGTTAAGTGATAAATGTTGTTTACGAACTAAGTAATACAATCATATATGAATAGGAAGAAACAAGTTAAATAATATTGTTCTTCTCATGTTTTTATAAAAATTCTATGAGCCGTACTGACCGTATTGCTAAGTACAACCAATTACTACGCATCGAAGACGAACTAGGCGAAATCGCTGTTTACGATGGTATCAAATCTTTCTACAACATCAAACGATAATTGTAGAAAATAACGACAGACCGTGAGAAATCACGGTCTGTTTTTTTTTTGCTAAAATTGTTCGTCTGTCATAAGTGACATGAAGTATTTAAAGAAGAGATTATAATCAAAATCGATAGCAATTTGCTGCGAGGGCCGATTGGTGAATGGGCTTGATCCTACTAAAGAGCGGAAATCACCGATGCTTGCTCCTTGAGCGTAAGATTCGGTCATGACGGTAATTGGTGATTTGTAGTAGGTAAACATAGAATTATCAAGTAAAGCTAATATCGGTATCGTGTCATGAAAAGGGCAGCCTTTTAATTGTGGTAAAATTTTTTCGTAATATCCATAGTAGTAATGATCGAATAGAGGTTTGACGAGAGAAGCCTTTCCTTTCGCCTCAATATATTCAGCCATATTAGGTGTAACGATGGAATACTGAGTTACATTTAACGGGTATATGTACATGTTGGATGCAGATTGTAATACAATGTTAGCCGCGATTGGATCGCCATAAAAATTCGCTTCTGATACGGGAGTTACATTACCTGGGTGCAGAAAGGAACCACCCATTACATAATAAGATTTAATTTGCTGCATTAAGTTTTTACATAAAATAAATAAAGCAGCTAGGGAAGTGAGTCGCCCTAAACTTACAATGATTAGTTCGTCTTTATACTGCTCGATAAGAGGGATAACTTCAAAAAAATTCTCCATTTCCCCGTTTTGTAACTTTTCATTTGGGATGATTGGCCCTAACCCTTCTTTACCGTGAATATTAGTAAAAAAAGCGGGTGGACCTCCATTGAGAGGACGGTCTGAACCACCAAATATTTTCATATCTCTATTTCTTGATTTTTGTTTAAGAAAATGAGCATTTTGTACGGCCATTTCTTTTGGAACATTGCCGTAATCAGCGACAATCCCAACAATTTCAATTTCATCGATAAGGAATGCGAGGAGGAGGGCTATCGCATCGTCGATTCCAGGATCACAAAAAATGAGAATTTTTTTAGACATGCGTTCACCACCTATCTTTATATATATATGTGTGCTAGAGAGAAGGCAGAATAAAAATGGAGTGAAGGATTTTGTTTTATTAAAATAATAACCATCAAAATTCAGAAAATATAAACTTCATATATTAGGTCAAGGTTTTTGACGTAAATCACATTAGGAAACGCAGTCATATCAAGGGTGTAAGCGTATAATATAGTGGGTTTTCGTTGTCGATTTGATAAATTGCAGGTTTTTACAATTTATACTATGATAAGGATATTAACAGAAGATCGTATAAACATGAGGGATGATGAACATGAAACTTACAAAGATTCTTGTCCAAATTGCTGCTCTTTATGTATTTTATATGGTTGGAAATTGGGTGCAAGAAATGTTGAATCTTCCGATTCCAGGAAGTTTGATTGGGATGTTCCTCCTACTTGTTTTGCTTAGCCTAAAAGTACTTCCAGTGAAATGGTTTGATTTAGGAGCAGAAACACTCGTTGCTATTATGCCGTTTTTATTAATTCCGCCAACGCTTGGCTTAATGAATTACGGTGCTTTTTTTATGAGTAAAGGAATTTCCCTTTTCATTACAGTTGTAGCGAGTACGTTTTTAATTATTATTGTCGCAGGACATACAGGACAATATCTTGCGAATAGAAAGGAAAAAGAGACACAATGAGCCAAATATTAATCGGAATCGGTTGGGTTCTTTTTACGGTGCTATTATATCAATTATCTAAAAAAATCTACAAATTATTTCCAACACCATTTACCATTCCAATGCTTGTTGCAACAGGATTAATGGCTTTCTTATTTATAATGCTTGATATACCATATCAAAATTATATGGAAAGTGGTGGTGGCTGGATTGCGAAGCTACTAGGACCAGGTGTTGTAGCATTTGCAATCCCGCTGTATAAACAACGTCATGTTCTGCAAAAATATGTTGTACCAATTGCTGGTGGTGTATTAGTAGGTACAACAGTTGCTATTGCAAGTGATTTTGCTATCGCCACACTTATGGGAACAGATAAAAGCTTAATTTTATCTTCTTTACCAAAATCAGTGACAATGCCAGTTGCGATGAGTGTATCTGAACAAGTTGGTGGTGTCCCGTCCTTAACAGCAGCATTCGTCGTTATCGCAGGGATTACTGGAACGATTTCAGGACCAATTTTATTAAAATGGAGCCGTGTTACAAACTCAGTTGGTAAAGGGATTGGCTTTGGATGTGCGTCTCATATTATGGGTGTTATGAGAGCGATGAAAAATAATGAGCATGAAGGTGTTATTGGATCGGTAACAATGACATTAACAGCAATTTTGACATGTTTGCTTGGACCGTTATTCGCAATGATGTTCATGTAATAGAAGAAAAGCGAGAGCGATTCTATAGCTCTCGCTTTTCTATAGGATTTATGCTACATTTAAAATAACTGAATCTTTGTAGGAGGTACGCCAAGTGCATACGTTATTATCAGTTTTACTTATTATTGTATCGATTTTAATGATTGTTATGGTACTTATGCAGTCTAGTAATAGCTCAGGCCTTTCAGGCGCTATTTCAGGTGGTGCAGAGCAATTGTTTGGTAAGCAAAAAGCACGTGGAATTGAAGCGGTATTAAACCGTGTTACAGTTGTCTTAGCTGTACTATTCTTCGTACTAACAATTGGTGTTACGTACTTAAATTTATAAAATTAAAAGAAGAAGCGTTAGCGGATTATGCTAATGGTTCTTCTTTTTTTGATTTGTTATTCAAAAAAAGTTTCTAATTAGATTATAGAATTATAAATATGGTACACTAAGAATAGAAAGAATACGACTAGATTACAGAAGAGAAAGAGGAGAAGTACATGATGAAATTAGCATCTCCGAAACCATTTACATTTGAAGGTGGAGACCGCGCTGTTTTATTATTACATGGATTCACAGGGAACTCAGCTGACGTACGCATGCTAGGGCGTTTCTTAGAGAAGAAAGGCTATACTTGTCATGCGCCAATTTATAAAGGACACGGTGTACCACCAGAAGAGCTTGTTCATACAGGCCCTGAAGACTGGTGGAAAGATGTAATGAATGCCTACCAGCATTTAAAAGATCAAGGTTACGAGAAAATAGCTGCGGTTGGATTATCATTAGGCGGAGTATTCTCATTAAAACTTGCTTATACATTACCGATTTTAGGTGTTGTACCAATGTGTGCACCGATGTACATTAAAAGTGAAGAAATTATGTACCAAGGTATATTGGCATATGCCCGCGAATATAAAAAGCGTGAGCAAAAATCACCAGAACGAATTGAGCAGGAAATGTTTGAATTTAAACAGACACCAATGAATACATTAAAAGCATTACAGGAGTTGATTCGTGACGTACGCAATAATGTTGATATGATTTATGCTCCAACATTCGTTGTACAAGCACGTCATGATGAGATGATTAATACAGATAGTGCTAACATTATTTATAACGGTGTAGAATCTACGTTAAAAGACATTAAATGGTATGAAGACTCTACGCATGTCATTACACTTGATAAAGAACGTGATGTGCTACATGAGGATGTATATAACTTCTTGGAGCAACTAGATTGGTAAGGTCTAGTTGCCTCTTTTTTTCATAAGGGAATTTTTATCCCGCTATTTGTGGGCTAATAATCAGTGGGGACGGACAAAAAACCACTGGTTAAAGTTACACTTTATGAAAGCTGTAAAAAATCATTGGGAGATGATTAAAGTTTCACTTTATACATCCCCCATCTTTCGGATACACTAAATAATATAAGGGTTTAAAGGAGGTATTTCTGCTTGGAAGAAATCATGCAAGAACATATTGATAAGTTGTTATTATTTATGAGGGAAGAAGCGTATAAACCGTTAACGATACAAGAATTAGAATCGGCATTTGGAATCGAAGGCTCTGAGGGCTTTAAAGATTTCGTAAAGGCACTTGTAATGATGGAAGAGAAGGGGCTTGTTATCCGCACACGTAGTAACCGCTACGGTCTTCCAGAAAAAATGAATTTAGTACGCGGTAAATTAATTGGGCACGCACGTGGTTTTGCGTTCGTCGTTCCAGAAGAGAAGAAAACAGGAGATGATGATCTTTTCATCCCGCCGACAGAATTAAATGGTGCACTTCATGGTGATACAGTATTAGCACGTGTTAGCGCACAATCAAGTGGATCACGCCAAGAAGGCGCGATTGTTCGTATTTTAGAGCGTGGAACGAAGGAACTAGTTGGTACATATACAGAGTCAAAGAACTTTGGATTTGTTATACCTGATAATAAACGCTGGACAAGTGACATTTTTATCTTGAAAAGTGCATCTATGGGCGCTGTAGAAGGCCATAAAGTAGTTGTGAAAATTACGGGCTACCCAGAGAACCGTTTAAGCGCAGAAGGTGAAGTTATTCAAATTCTAGGTCATAAAAATGACCCAGGAGTAGATATTTTATCTGTCATTCATAAACATCATTTACCTTTAGCATTCCCTGAAGAAGTGATGGAGCATGCAAACAGTGTACCAGAAACGATTTCAGAAGAAGATATAAAAGATCGTCGTGATTTACGTGATCAAATGATTGTTACAATTGATGGTGCGGATGCGAAAGACTTAGATGACGCTGTTACAGTAACGAAGCTTGAGAACGGTAACTATAAGCTTGGTGTTCATATTGCGGATGTAAGTCATTACGTTCAAGAAGGTTCTCCAATTGATGTTGAAGCAGCAGAGAGAGCGACGAGTGTATATCTTGTAGACCGTGTAATTCCGATGATTCCGCATCGTTTATCAAACGGTATTTGTTCATTAAATCCGAAAGTAGACCGTCTGACACTATCTTGTGAAATGGAAATCAACAATCTAGGTGATGTTGTAAAACACGAGATTTTCCAAAGTGTAATTAAAACGACAGAGCGTATGACGTATGCTGACGTAAGAAGCATTTTAGAAGATGAAGACGAAGCACTAATTGAACGTTACGAGCCGCTAGTACCAATGTTTAAAGAAATGGGGCAGTTAGCACAAATTTTACGTGAAAAACGTATGCGCCGTGGTGCGATTGACTTTGACTTTAAAGAAGCGAAAGTACTAGTAGATGAAGAAGGAAAACCGACTGATGTTGTAATGCGTGATCGTTCTGTATCAGAGAAGTTAATTGAAGAGTTTATGCTTGTTGCGAACGAAACAGTAGCGGAGCATTTCCACTGGATGAACGTACCGTTTATGTACCGTGTCCATGAAGATCCGAAAGAAGATAAGCTTGAGCGTTTCTTCGAGTTTGTAACAAACTTCGGATATGCAGTAAAGGGACGTGCGAATGAAATACACCCTCGTGCATTGCAGCAAATTCTTGAAATGGTTCAAGGTCAGCCGGAAGAAATAGTCATTTCAACAGTTATGCTTCGTTCTATGAAGCAAGCACGTTACGACTCGAACAGCTTAGGACATTTTGGTTTATCAACTGAGTTCTACACGCATTTCACATCGCCAATTCGTCGTTACCCAGATACGATTGTTCATAGATTGATTCGTGAATACATCATTAATGGTAAAGTAGACAACGAAACGCAAGCGAAATGGCGTGAAAACTTACCTGAGATTGCAGAGCACTCTTCTAATATGGAACGCCGCGCTGTTGAAGCAGAGCGTGAAACAGACGAAATGAAAAAAGCAGAGTATATGGTCGATAAGATCGGTGAAGAGTATGACGGTATGATTAGCTCTGTAACAAACTTCGGTTTATTCGTAGAGCTTCCAAATACAATTGAAGGTCTTGTACACGTTAGCTATTTAACAGATGATTACTACCGTTATGACGAAAAACATTTTGCGATGATCGGAGAACGTACAGGTAACGTATTCCGCATCGGTGACGAAATTACAATTCGTGTTATTAACGTAAATAAAGACGAGCGCGCAATCGACTTTGAAATCGTTGGCATGAAAGGCACACCTCGTCGTAAGTTCAAAGATCGTCCAGTTGTGATTGAACAGCCAAGAACAGGCAGAAAGAAACGCGGTGGACGTAGCGAACGTAGTAATGAGCGCGGTGGTGAACGCGGCACAGGAAGAAAGTTTGATCGTGGTGGACAAGGAAAAGGAAAAGCATCTGCATCTGCATCCACATCCGCTAGTCAGCCAGGGAAAAAAGATGGTAATAGTAATGGTAATGGTAAGAAGAAAAAAGGATTCTTTGAAAATGTACCAGGATTCAAGAAGAAAAAGAAAAAGCGCAAGTAAGAAAAGAGTGGCTTCGCCTTACATTCTGAGCGAGCCACTTTCGCTTTTTGTGGAATCCAGCTACAGTGGCTAGAATGTTTGGTGGCTTCGCTTCTTCCCAGGAGGCAAAGAGCGCCTCAAGGTCAGAAGCTCCATCCACCTCACATTCTGAGCGAGCCACTTTCGCTTTTTGTTTACATTTGTTACAATGGTAAAAATAGAGGAGGGACGTTATATGCCAAAGGGTACAGGTAAGGTTATTGCGCAAAATAAAAAAGCATTTCATGATTATTTCATCGAAGAAACATACGAAGTAGGGCTTGTCCTTCAAGGAACGGAAATTAAGTCGATTCGCGCTGGACGCGTGAACTTGAAAGATGCGTTTGCACGTATACATAACGGTGAAGTATGGGTTCATAATATGCATATTAATACATATGAACAAGGGAATCGTTTCAATCACGATCCGCTACGTACAAGGAAGTTACTTCTTCATAAAAAAGAAATTGATAAGCTAGCAGGTTACGCAAAAGAAACAGGATATGCATTAGTTCCAGTTAGAATCTATTTGAAAAATGGATTTGCGAAAATGGCACTTGGTTTAGCAAAAGGTAAGAAGCAATATGATAAGCGTCACGATTTAAAAGAGAAAGAAGCTAAACGTGAAATTGCACGCGTGTTCCGTGATCGTCAAAAGATGTAATACAGATATTTACATTTGTAAAACGGCGCGCGTATGATATAATAACTTATGTAAGATTGTTGCACATTGAAAAACAGCTCTTAGTAGCTATCACGATATTTCTTCGTATGCTCCATTTTTATCATGGGGACGTTACGGATTCGACAGGGATAGTTCGAGCTTAGGTTGCGAGTCGAGGGGATCGGCCTCGTTAAAACGTCAAAGCCTATAATTGGCAAACAAAACAATCTTTCTTTAGCTGCTTAATTGCACTAAAGGTTCCTCCCTCCATCGTCCATGTGGTAGGGTAAGGGACTCAAACTAAGTGGACTACGCCGGAGTTCGCCGTCTGAGGGCGAAGGAAGAGAACAATCAGACTAGCAACTTGGAAGCCTGTCGATAGGCCGAAGAGTTCGCGAAATGCTAATATATCGACTACACTCGTAGAAGCTTAAGTGCCGATATTTTTGGACGTGGGTTCGACTCCCACCGTCTCCACCAATACATAACTGTTTGGTGGTTTTTTATTTTGTATGATATGAACCATAACTTTGCCAGAGTGGCGGGGGGATGGTTCTTTTTGTTTTGTGGTTTTATAAAATGCTTAAGTTGAGGACGGTACCCTTGAAACAGAAACTGAATGAATAGTTATTGATAATAAGCAACTAGATAATATAGTTGCTCTTAATGATTAAATAATATGTATTTAAATCTTCATATATTTTGTGTTTTCATCCATATCTATTGTAAGATTATATATAGTTCTCCTAATAAGCTGTTATAACGGCTTTTTTAGGGATTTAATATTTATAGATCTTAAATTATTTTTTTGGGATAACTTTTTATCCAACTAAGTTATATTGAAGTAGAGGTGAACCATCGGTGAAGCAGGTGTTAGTAATTAAGAATGAACGGTCTTTTGCAAAGAAAATCGTAAGCGGTCTAACGCAAGAGGGCTATTTCATTTTAAAACTTCACAATGAAAACCAAGGTTTAAATATAGTATATGAACAAGATTGGGATATTATCATATTGGATTGGGATTCATTAAGTATATCGGGACCAGAAATTTGTAGACAAATACGACTTGTTAAAACGACACCGATAATTATTGTGACCGACAATATTTCTAGCAAGGATTGTATAGCAGGGCTACAAGCAGGAGCAGATGATTATATTAGAAAACCATTTGTGAAAGAAGAATTAGTAGCGAGGGTTCAAGCTATTTTAAGGAGAAGTGACTGTATCCAGCAAAATGAGACAAACTTTTTTCAGTTTAAAGATCTCTTTGTTGATGCATCTAGCAATATTGTAAAAAAAGGTGGTAAAAATCTCACGCTTACTAAGCGCGAGTACGATTTACTTGTATTTTTAATCAAGAATAAAAATACAATATTGAGCCGTGAAATGCTTTTGAACCAGGTTTGGGGATATAACGTAGTAGTCAATCCCAATGTAGTGGATTTATATATTGGGTATGTAAGAAAAAAGTTAAAGTGCGAGAAGAGAGATAGATATATTCAAACGATACATGGCAGGGGCTATTCAATGATTGAATGATAAAATAAGATAATAGGTAAAGTACAGTTTGTCATAATAGAAAAAACGAGTAAAACTATTTCATACAGTTTTACTCGTTTTTTCTATTAAACCTGATAATCAAATAGTTTCTGTGAAATATTAAAAGACGGAAACTATAAAAAGAAGATTGCTACCAGGCAATGGATTATGAAAAATTAGCTATTCATGGGCATTTTTTTTGCAGTAGAAATCATGGTTTATAAGGTGCCCAATCTATTGATTAGTACGTGTGGGGGGATGACTCTAGTGCGCATTAGATGAGACTGTATCTAATGTATGTTTAATTGTATTAACTCACACCATTCACAAGATTTTCACATAATTAATGACTATACTTATTAACAGGATGTTCAAATGAAAATGATTATCAATAGCAATTTAGATGCATAAAGGTTACTATCTAATTTAATCTATGGACGTTATCATTTTCGAACTAAATTACATTATAAGGAGTATACGTATGAAAAAAACTATGCTTTTAAAATTAGTAAGTATTTTAGCAATTTTCACTTTAATGTTAGTGGCTTGCTCAGATTCAAGTAAGGAAACTTCGAAAGCTAATAAAGGTGATAGTAGTGATAAGCCAAAAACAGTTGAAATCACTGATGCACATGGAACTGTTAAAGTCCCTGTAAATCCAAAGAATGTAGTTGCTTTAGATAATAGAACTTTTGAAACTTTAGCTGATTGGGGAATTAAATTAGCGGCTGCTCCAAAGGATGTAATGCCTGCAGATTCAGCATATGTAAAAGATGATTCAGTTAAAAATATTGGGAATCACCGCGAACCAAATCTTGAAATTATTGCAGCGGCAAACCCTGAACTTGTAATCGTTGGTCAAAGATTTGCTGGCCATTACGAAGAAATCAAAAAATTAGTGCCAAATGCAGCTGTTATTGATCTTAATGTTGATGTTTCTGAAAAAGCTACTAAGCCTGGCGAAAACTTAGTAAAAGGACTTAAAGATTCTACAATTACTTTAGGGAAAATCTTTGATAAAGATAAAGAAGCTAAACAAGTAGTAGCTGATTTTGATAAATCTATTGAAAAAGTAAAATCTGCTTATAATGGAAAAGATAAAGTTATGAGTGTTATTGTTACTGGTGGAAATATTGGTTTTGCTGCTCCACATTCTGGTCGCGTTTGGGGACCGATGTATGAAATTTTCGGTTGGACTCCAGCACTAGAAGTTGCTAATTCTACTGCAGGTCATAAAGGTGATGACGTTTCTGTTGAAGCTATTGCACAAACAAATCCTGATTGGCTTTTCGTATTAGATCGTGATGCTGCAACATCTGATGCTGCTACTTCAGCTCCTGCTCAAGATGTTATTTCTAAATCACCAGCTCTTCAAAACACAACTGCTGTTTCTAAAAAACAAGTTGTTTATGCACCAGCAGATACTTACACAAATGAATCAATTCAGACTTATATAGAGTTATTTGGAAATATCGCAAAAACTTTAGCTAAGTAGTGTAAAGGAGTACGAAGCAGTGTCAAAAAATATGATTTCTAGGGTTGAGAATATTTCTCAACCCCAGTTTTATAATCACAATAAAATATGGACAAAACCTTTTATAATAGCGATTATGATTGTTATAATTTTAGGGATTATATCACTGTTTACTGGAGTTTATGATATACGTGGACAAGAGGACGGAATGGAGATGTTTTTCATCACTCGTGTTCCGAGAACAGTTGCATTAATGCTTACTGGAGCTGCAATGGCGATGGCAGGGCTCGTAATGCAATTAATTACACAGAATCGTTTTGTTGAACCTACTACAACGGGGACTATTGAATGGTCAGGCTTAGGCCTGCTTTTTGTATATTTATTATTTCCTGCCCCGACGTTAGTTCAAAGAATGACTGGTGCAATCATTTTTTCTTTTATAGGAACTATGATTTTCTTTCTATTTTTAAGAAGAGTTAAACTTCGTTCGTCTTTAATTGTTCCGATTATTGGATTGATGCTTGGAGCAGTTATTTCTGCAGTGTCTACTTTTTTGGGACTCCTTTTTCAAATGACGCAAAGTATTGAAACTTGGTTCGTAGGTTCATTTGCTACCGTTCAGGTGGGAAGATATGAATATTTATGGCTGATTGTTATCGTTACTGTGCTTATTTTTATGTATGCTAATAGATTGACTCTAGCTGGACTAGGAGAAGATGTCGCAACAAGCCTTGGAGTTAATTACAATAGAATTGTTCTTTTTGGGACTGGCCTTATCTCTGTTGCAGTTGGAATTGTTGCAGCTGTTATTGGAAACTTACCTTTCTTGGGATTAATTGTTCCAAACATTGTTTCAATGTTTAGGGGAGATGATCTTAGGAGTAATTTACCTTGGGTATGTGTGATCGGAATGGGGACAATAACTGCCTGTGACATCATTTCTCGAACAATTATAAAGCCTTTTGAAGTACCTGTTTCTTTAATACTTGCAACAGTGGGAGCAGTCGTATTCATTACTATTTTATTGAGAAAAAGAAAACCAAGGAGGCTGCGATGATCACATTAGACTATAGAAATAAAGAAAATGTCGAAATCGATTCTAGCCTTCATAATGAAAGTAGATCAGCTAGCGCTTTTCGTTCTAAGAAGGAAGCAAGACGTTATTGGATTGTACTGATAACATTGATCGCTTTAGGTCTCCTTTCTTCATATGGACTTTTAGTTTATAACAATCCAGTTCCGATAGATTCACCTTCTTTTATCCCAGTTGTTAAGAGAAGGATAATAGCCATTGTTGCGATGATTATTGCTGCAGTTTGCCATAGCTTGTCGACAGTTGCTTTCCAATCTATTACGAACAATAAGATTATTACTCCTTCGCTTTTAGGTTTCGAATCACTTTATTCAGCAATTCATACGAGTACAATATTCTTCTTTGGTGCTAGTGCATTAATAAACTTTAATGGAATTGGATCGTTTGTATTCCAAGTTGTTGTTATGGTCTTCATGAGTTTGATACTTTATGGATGGTTACTTTCCGGTAAATACGGGAATTTACAACTTATGCTTTTAGTTGGAATTATTATTGGTACCGGACTAAATTCTGTGTCAACTTTTATGAGAAAGCTACTTGCGCCTTCAGAGTTTGATATTTTACAAGCGAAATTATTTGGTTCTGTTAATCATGCAGATCCTGCATATTTTCCTATTGTAATTCCTATGATCATAATTGTAGCAGTATTAATTTTTGCTCATTCTAAGAATTTGAATGTTTTGTCACTAGGAAAGGATGTTGCTACTTCTTTTGGAGTTAAATATCAACCTAGTGTAATTTATACGCTTGTATTAGTTGCTATTTTGATGTCCATTTCAACAGCTCTAATTGGACCACTTACTTTCTACGGATTTTTAGTGGCAACTTTGAGTTATCAAGCGGCGTCAACTTATGATCATAGATATATTTTCCCAATGGCTTTTGCTATAGGATTTTTGATAATGACGAGTGCATACTTTTTAATGTATCATGTATTCCATGCTCAAGGTGTAGTTTCAGTTATTATTGAATTATTTGGTGGAATAGTATTCTTAACTATAGTTTTAAGGAAGAGGGCTTTATGATAAAAATTGATAATGTTAAAAAGTTCTATACTGATAAGGTAAAAATAGGACCTTTGGATATTGAAATACCAAAAGCGGGCTTTACTTCTTTAATTGGACCAAATGGCGCTGGAAAGTCTACGACACTTTTGATGATTGGAAGACTTTTAGATATGGATGAAGGTCAAATTCAGGTAGCGAATATGGATGTTTCTGAATCCAAATCAAAAGACTTAGCGAAAATTTTGACTATATTGCGACAAGAAAATCATTTTGTAACGAGGCTTACGATTAGACAACTAGTTGGATTTGGGCGCTTTCCTTATTCAAAGGGAAGATTAACTAAAGAAGATGAAGTTATCATTTCTAAATATATTGATTTCCTAGATTTAACTAGTTTAGAGAATAGATATTTAGATGAGCTTTCTGGTGGTCAAAGACAAAGGGCATATGTAGCGATGGTATTGTGCCAAGAGACTGAGTATGTACTTTTGGATGAGCCTCTGAACAACCTTGATGTTGCTCGTTCTGTTCAAATGATGGAGCATTTAAGACGCGCGGCTAATGAATTTGGAAGAACAATTTTGACTGTTATGCATGACATAAATTTTGCAGCTAAATACTCTGATAAAATTTGTGCTATGAAAGATGGACAAATTGCTGCTTTTGGAACAGTAGAAGAGGTTATGGACCCAACAATTTTGACAGATATTTTTGAAACAAAAATAGAAATTATCAATGGTCCTTATGGGCCAATCGCTGTTTATTAGTTACAAAGTGTAAAAATGAGTATGTCAAAAAAATACTGTAGCTTGCGTAAATCATGCCAGCTACTCTAGTTGAAGTTGCTGTCTGTATTTTATAGGCAGCAGCTTTTTTTATGCGGTTGCCCATGATAACTCTTAATATTTCTGGCTGCTCGTAACAGTCCTGCATGTATTTCATTACTTCCGGTCCTGCGATGCTTCCAACAATAAACTTGTAAATTACTCATGAAATGCAAAGGAACGCTTTGTGTTTTCAAGTATTTACCAAACAAAAAATTTATCTCTGTATAACTTTTTATAAGAATTCAGCTTGTTTTTTTTGTATGTAATATTGCATATAAGAGTGTATTGATAAAAGTGTAAGGGGTCACTATAATGAGGGCATAAAGATAAATCACATTTTCGTAGCAATAAAAAAGGAGGAAATAATATGGAAATCGCAATGGCAGTTTTGAAATTTGTAGGTGGCGTAATCCCGTTAATTCAAGAACTTTTGAAAGCATTTATGTAGGTTTATTAGTTAGCTATCATTTATCAATCATTATCATATCTTACTAAAAAAAGAACGGGGTGATTTTTCTGAATATTAAGAAAAACACTAAAAGAAGAAAGTTCCTTACATGTTTATTAGTTAGTCTATGCACTATTAATTATTCATCTATTTCCTTCGCAGAAACACAAGTAGGTAATGCAACTGATGTAACCAAAAATGCTAGTGGCATTGATACTGGTATAGCAAATCTTAAATATAATAATCAAGAGGTTTTAGCTGTAAATGGTGATAAGGTAGAGAGTTTTGTTCCGAAAGAAAGTATCAATTCAAATGGTAAATTTGTAGTAGTGGAACGCGAGAAAAAATCACTTACAACTTCACCAGTCGATATTTCGATTATTGATTCTGTGGTGAATCGTACGTATCCAGGAGCGGTACAACTTGCAAATAAAGCTTTTGCAGACAATCAACCGAGTTTATTAGTGGCTAAGAGAAAGCCTTTGAATATTAGTATAGACTTACCTGGCATGAGAAAAGAAAATACAATTACTGTCCAGAATCCGACATATGGTAATGTGGCTGGAGCAGTAGATGATTTAGTATCTACTTGGAATGAAAAGTATTCTAAAACACATACGTTACCTGCAAGAATGCAGTATACAGAATCTATGGTTTATAGTAAATCACAAATCGCAAGTGCCCTTAACGTTAACGCTAAATATCTCGATAACAGTCTAAACATCGATTTTAATGCGGTTGCAAATGGAGAGAAGAAAGTGATGGTAGCGGCATATAAGCAAATATTTTATACCGTAAGTGCTGAACTACCTAACAATCCATCCGATCTTTTTGATAATAGTGTTACTTTTGGTGAGTTAACTCGTAAAGGTGTAAGTAATTCGGCTCCACCTGTTATGGTCTCAAATGTAGCTTATGGTAGAACTGTTTATGTAAAATTAGAAACAACATCTAAGAGCAAAGATGTACAAGCTGCTTTTAAAGCCTTACTTAAGAATAACAGCGTCGAAACGAGTGGACAGTACAAAGATATTTTTGAAGAAAGTACTTTTACTGCTGTAGTATTAGGCGGAGATGCGAAAGAGCATAACAAGGTTGTTACTAAAGATTTCAATGAAATCCGAAATATCATTAAAGATAATGCTGAATTAAGTCTTAAAAATCCAGCATATCCAATTTCATATACAAGCACTTTCTTAAAAGATAATGCAACTGCTGCTGTTCATAACAATACAGATTATATTGAGACGACAACTACAGAATATTCAAGTGCTAAAATGACACTTGATCATTACGGTGCTTATGTTGCTCAATTTGATGTATCTTGGGATGAATTCACATTTGATCAAAATGGGAAAGAAGTACTAACACATAAAACATGGGATGGTAGCGGCAGAGACAAAACAGCTCATTACTCTACAGTTATCCCTTTTCCACCAAATTCAAAAAATATAAAAATCGTAGCTAGAGAATGTACTGGTCTTGCATGGGAATGGTGGAGAACAATTATTAATGAACAAAATGTTCCATTAACAAATGAAATAAAAGTTTCAATTGGAGGAACAACATTATACCCAACTGCTAGTATTAGTCATTAGGTATAAAAAGGCGCCCTGTAAGCAGGGCGCTTTTTTACTTAGTCACAAATTTTACTCTTTCCAAAACTGTTCCAATAGAATGACAAGCATGGTACCCACAAGTAATCCATTACTTAAAACATATTGTAAGGAAGAAGGAATTCCGCTAAATGCACTTTCTGGAAGAAACATTATTCCCAAACTGATTAATAATGAAATTCCTAATATAGTTAATCGGCGTTGATTTAATTCTTCACGTAAAATGGATTGAAATGAAATGCCTATTACTTGGACAAATGTTGCTAAAAGTGCGGCATTAGCAATAGGACCTGGTAGCAAGGATATAAAGTTTACAATTGAAGGAATAAAAGAAATTCCTGCTAATATAAGACTTGCTATAAGGAACGACTTCACTTTTCTTTGTCCTGTTAGTTGAATAAATCCTGCTGATGCAGGTAATGGTACAATTCCAATTGTAGAAAACAACGACGAGATAATATGCGATATACCTCCGGCCCACACGCCGCGGTTCAGTATTTGCTTTTCATTTTCTTTAGATAACGGAGCCACTTGTTTTACAGCCGAAATAGCAGCGATTGTATTTGCAACTAAAAGAAATGTAAATAAAGTTGCAGTTAGAGCCATTCCAATATCTAATCTAGGTGTGCCCCAAGAAAATAGCTCTGGTAACTTAACTAACGGTGTGTGTGAAGGTATATGAGATGATTTTCCTAATACAGCATACAAAAGCCAACCACATGAAATTCCAAGTAACACAGCGTAACTTTTCATCCATCCGTTCCCTTTAATTGATAAGAAAGTAATAAGGACAAAAACAAAGAGCGCAATAGCAGCCGTTGTATAATCAGGATGAGTTACAGCTCCTTGTAATCCCATCATTCCTTTTAGTAACACACCACTAAGCTGAAGAGATAATATTAAAAGAAAAGTTCCTGTAACCAAGGGTGTAAATAAACGTAGAATTCGATGAACAAGCCCTGTTATACCAAGGACGAAGAGTAATATACCTGCAATAATTAATCCGCCTTCTAAAAGTTGTAATACATCCTTTGCACTTTGTCCCTGATGCATAGCGACTTGTCCCAATATGACAAATATACTTACCCATGAACCGGCTGGCCCATCCGCTATGGGATAGCGATGCCCAAACCATGCTTGTATAAATGAACTTACTCCTACAACTAAAAAAGTTCGTTGCATTAATGTTGAGATATCTTCTATTGATAAATGGAATATTCCACCAATAATGATAGGCAATGCAATTGCATTTGCTAATAAAAACACAAACCACTGTAGAATACTAAAGCTCGTATCGACGTATTTTTTATTCATATTATTCTCCCTTGTATAAAAAGAATCTCATAGTAAAAATCCATCCTTTCTATACAGCTAGATTAAAAAGGATGGATTTTATAAATTTATAAAATCACTTTAATTATATAGATAGATTTTTAATTAATTACCATGTACGGAACGGTAAGAATTTCCCGTTAAGTGTAATCACGATACGAGGGTCGCCACCTTTTGGATCTTCTTGTGTGTCCACACCTAGATTGAAGTTAATTGCACTCATTACACCTTCGCCAGCTTTTTCTAGGATTAATTCTCTAAGAGTTGGTGCGTATTGTAACATCATTTCATATAATCGATATAAGATTGGGTCAGTAGGAGGCATTTGCATTACTTGACCTCTAAG
Source organism: Bacillus sp. FSL E2-8887 (assembly GCF_038007205.1). Lineage (NCBI taxonomy): Bacteria > Bacillati > Bacillota > Bacilli > Caryophanales > Bacillaceae > Bacillus > Bacillus sp. FSL E2-8887. Next base: position 4,667,999 of record NZ_JBBOWS010000001.1, on the reverse strand, counting down.
TGGAACTACTGTTAATGCTTGAACTACTTCTTCATCTAATTCTAATAGTTTACCGATTTTTTCTGCTTCTGGACGTGTCATTGTAGCTTGTCCTAATAACGCTGTTACAACCCAAGTCTCAGAGTTTTCACTTACTTTTGAAATTTCTTCCCATGTTAAACCTTTTGCAATTTTTGCTTCCATAATTTTTTGCGTAGCTTCTTGTCTATTCATATCTAATAACTTCCCTTCATTTAAGTAATAATTAATTTTTCATACCATTTAATGCTTTATATCCATCAACTATTAAATCCAATTTACCTGTGTGAGGATCAATAACTAAACCATGTACAGGAACATCTTTTGGAATAAGTGGATGATTTCTTACTAAATCAACATTAGCTTGAGTTGAACCGTTGACATCATCGAATCCAAATAACCATTTTTCAAGGTCAACACCAGCATATTCAATTGCTGATAAAATTTCTGGTGAAGCTACTCCACGATCTAATATTTTTTGAAGTGTTCCTTTTGGATTAGTTTGGCTCGCACCACATCTTTGGTGTCCGATAAGGAAGATTTCATCTGCATTTAGATCATATACTGATGCGACAACACTTTGCATAACACTATCGAAAGCAGAAGCAATTTTACCACCTGCATTTCTGATAACTTTTGCATCACCATCGTGTATATCTAAAGCTTTTGGAAGTAGCTCAATTAAACGAGCATCCATGCAAGAAACAACAACCATACGTTTTTTAGGCATTTTTGTCGCTTCACAAGGAGCGTATTCCTTATTTTCTACAAATTGTTCATTGAACGATAGGATTTCTTGTAATAACATATTTGTAACCTCCTTTAAATCTAGATGTATTTTTTTGTTGCGTCCTCTATGTTATAAGTGAATATAACTGATAAGTAATGTGATGTAAGAGGATAAACTAAGTATAGTGAATTGTATCGATAAGCAGAATAAGTTGGCGAAACACTTTCTGGCTTTCTACTTTCACGGTGAAAGGATTGGTTTATATCATTGATCAAACAGATTTTGAGATACTAAAATTATTAGGAGAAAACTCAAGAATACAATGGAAAGAACTTGGTCAGAAAATACATATGACGGGGCAGGCTGTAGGAAATCGAATTCGAAGGTTAGAGGATTTAGGGATTATTGAGCAATATACAATCGCAATAAACCGAATCAAATTAGGACAAGTAGTGACTGCATTTGTTACTTTGTTTGTAACAACAGCTAACCATCAAGAGTTTATGAATTTCTTTCAAAAAGAAGAAGGGATTTCTGAAGTAGACCGTATAAGTGGTGAGGGATGTTATTTATTAAAAACACATTTTGCTTCTAATGAAGAATTGGATAAATTTCTGGGGCGACTATTAAAGTATGGGAATTATCGTGTTAACTTATCAATAGGAAAGTTAAAATAAGATTTCTTTTTTTGAGGTTATAGTAACATTATTTGCTAATCCCTATTTGTATAGAGATAATAAAGTCGTTTGATTTTTATCCCGCATTAACGGGCGAGTTAAAACGATTGGTAACTGGTATTACGCAAAAAATGCTTACTGAGCAATTGAAAGAGCTTGAAAAAGATGGGCTTGTGTCTAGAAAAGTATACAATCAAGTACCACCGAAAGTTGAGTGAAACAGGGACAATCATTAAAAGAAGTTTTAAAAGTACTTTGCGATTGGGGAGGCAACTATATTAAGCAAAGATATCCTAATGGTGATAGTGAAAGAGGACGATCATATATGATTTAACACTCCTATAATTGTAAGTTTGCTATAATGAACAAGTACTTATACGAAGGGGAGTTTAAAGAGAAAATGAAATCATTTAACATCGATCATTTTATTGCTAGTGTCTTGCAATGGATATTAAATATAGCTCTAATCATATTATCCATTGTCTTATCTATCTTTTTAATTAATGAAACGATTACTTTTATTCAATACATATTTTCGACGAAGAAGTATACATCTTATAAATTAGTTGAAAGTATTATCGTCTATTTCTTATACTTCGAGTTTATCGCATTAATTATTAAGTATTTCAAATCGAATTATCATTTTCCGTTACGTTATTTTATTTATATCGGAATTACGGCTTTAATTAGATTAATTATTGTATCTCATGAGGAACCGATGGAGACGTTATTATATGCGGGATCCATTCTTGTTTTAGTTATTGCTTTATACATATCGAATATGAGAGATTTGAGAAAAGAGTAGTGCAGACATAAGTTTGCACTACTTTTTGTACCTTGACCTTCAAGTTACTTAAAGGTTTACAATGTAATTAGGGCGTTTGAAATCGAAAAAAATTGAGAAATTAAGTGAAGAGGTTATTTTACTTGGAGGTTATAGAAATGAGTCAGGAATTAAAGTTACGTCCTTTAGAACGGGAAGATTTAAAGTTCGTGCACGAACTTAATAATAACGCACATATTATGTCTTATTGGTTTGAAGAGCCGTATGAGGCTTTTGTAGAACTACAGGATTTATATGATAAACATATCCACGATCAAAGTGAACGCCGTTTTATCCTGGAGAAAGATAATGAGATGGTTGGATTAGTTGAGTTAGTGGAAATTGATTATATTCATCGAAGAACTGAATTCCAGATTATTATTGATCCGAATTATCAAGGACATGGTTATGCAGCGGAAGCGACGCGTTTAGCGATGGATTACGCTTTTTCTGTATTAAATATGCATAAACTCTATTTAGTTGTTGATAAAGAGAATGAAAAGGCTGTACATGTTTATAAAAAGGTTGGATTTATGGTAGAAGGAGAACTTCTCGACGAGTTTTTCGTTGATGGAAACTACCATAATGCGATAAGAATGTGCATGTTCCAGAAGGAATATTTTAGAACGAAATAATGGAGTGAAAAGGCTATAGACGATCATTGTCTATAGCCTTTTTTATTATGTTTAACAACAACTATTTATTGCAAAACAATAAATAGTTGTTGACTTAAAATGTTAGTGGGCTTATTATGATGGTATTGAGAATAGTAAAAAGGAATGCAGATAAATTAATTGTGAAATCAAAGGAGAATATATTATGAAAAAATATTTATTAGCTTCTAGTCCAATATTTTTAGGAGTGTTATGCATCATTATGTTTAATGTAATTGGTTCGGAAGTAAAACCAGACGGAACTTTAGTGGAGCCATTTTACTTAATTCCGTTAGCATATTTATTTACCTTCACTGGAATTGTTGCAATTTTATGTGTGGCTCTTTTCTCGGTGCTTCGAAACAAGACAGCGTAATAAAACACTTGCCATGAAATAGAAACATACGATAGGGAAGAAAAATAAAAAGTGAGCTGAATAATGGTGAATCATTATTGTTATCCTGAAAGACAAGTAGGATTGGCTATTACTTTGGCAGGAGCACAGGGGACAATTTATGCTGTGAATCAAGTGATTCAAATGCAGCAGCAAGCATATTTTGCACAAATGATGCAAGGACAGTATATGTCGTACTCACAGCCTCCGATGCAAATTGTACATTACGATGTGCATCCAGCGGGTTTATCCCGCATTAACGGGCAGTAAAACTCCCACCTCAAAATTCGGCAGGAGCAAAGAAGTTAGGTGGGAGATCAACTGCCCGTAAACGCCCGATTGGTGAAGGCTAATAATCAGTGGGTAAGAACAAAACCCCCACTGATTATTAGCCTTCACTTTATTTTCCATTCCATATGGCGGGACATACTTCTTATGAAAGAAAGCGACTCAATAGAGTCGCTTTTTTATATTCCACCGAGCTTCATTCCAAGGAATGCGAATAGGATACCAATTATGTAAGTAGTACTTAAATATAAAAGGAATGTGTAAATTTTTTTGCGATTGAGAAGCTGAATGGACTCTAATTTAAGTGTCGAAAATGTGGTGAATGCGCCCATAAATCCAGTTCCTAATAATAATTGCCATTCTGTAGAGACTCCATTGCCAATTATATACCCGAGTAAAAATGCTCCTGTTATATTAATAAGGAATGTAGCAATTGGAAAGGGTGTTTTATTTCTTTTTTTAAACCAATTGCTAATTGCAAATCGTGTAATCGCACCGAAAAACCCTCCTGTTGCGACTAATAAAGCTCCCATCATGAGTAATCACCTTCCGTAAGATGTTTCTTAATTAAGAAATCCCCAAGTGTATAGCCAAGTCCAGACATAATGAGGCCGCCAAGTATGCTACATGATACATATAAGAAAGCCGTGCTCCATTCAGAATGATTGATTAATTGCACAGTTTCTACACTAAATGTTGAAAACGTCGTAAAGGAACCGATGAATCCAGTCCCGATGCCTGTGATAACCTCTGAAGGTAAGATGTTTAGCCGGGCGATATACGTAGTTAGCCATGCTAATAAGAAGCAGCCGGCTAAGTTAATGAGTAATGTAGCTAATGGAAAAGAATGATGCCAAAATGTATGAATAGTAAGACCTAAATAATAGCGGGAAAGGGCTCCTAATATGCCAGCGATGCCAACGATAATATAAATCAATTTTCTCACCTCTTTAAATAGCTTGCTCAAAAAAATAGACTCCTACCAGTAGTTATACTGGTAGGAGTCATTAGCTAAGCAGCGGTTATGGCGAACTCCATCACCTATGATTATTACATATAGTGTACTAAACATTGCGTTTAATTTCCAGTGGAGAAGTTGGTGCATTTTGTATTTATATAATAGTTTAAGATAAGGAATCCTTACTCATAAACTAAATATAGTGATATAAGGTTTTCAGTGTGATAAAATATTTCGTATGTCTGTCATTTTTTTATTTAACTGAAAATAAAGAAAAGTAAAATCGTATGTTTTAGAAAAGGAGTCGTTTGTTTGAAAAAGTTATTAAAAATAGTACTTATATGTATTTTAGTAGGTGTGGGAGTTGTAGGTGGGTTTTTAGCTTATATGACACTTACAAAAGAACAGCCGGCTGATGTTATAAGCTTGAAGGTGGAAAACAATAAGGAGCGCGTAATTGCGCATGGAAATGAATTTAAAGTTACAACATTTAATATTGGATATGCTGGACTAGATAAGGATCAAGACTTCTTTATGGATGGGGGAAAAGGATCTGGTTCAAGTAGTAAAGAACAAACGGAAACTAACTTAAAGAATATGCTTTCGTTTTTACAAAATGAGAATAGTGATTTTGCGCTATTACAAGAAATAGATATAAAATCAATGCGATCATTTGATGTAAATGGGCATGAATTTTTGAAAAAAGGACTACCTGATTATGCTTCTTCGTTCGGAAAGAACTATGATACAAAATGGGTTCCTGTACCAATCACAAGTCCAATGGGATATGCTGAAGCTGGATTAAGTACATTTTCTAAATATACGGTTCAAACAGCGAAGAGATTTCAGCTTCCTGGAATGGAGCCGTGGCCAAAGCGTTTATTTGATTTAGACCGAGCGATTGTTGAACATAAAATTCCTGTTAATAATGGGAAATTTGTTAGACTCGTAAATTTACATTTGTCTGCTTATGATGAAGGCGGAAAAATTAGAAAGCAGCAAGTGGAGTATTTAAAAGAATATATGAACAAGCATTATAAAAATGGTGATTATGTAATAATGGGCGGAGACTGGAATCAATTAATTTCTAACGCTCAGTTAAGTGATCCGAAGTTCGTGAAAGAGCGTCCTGAGTGGTTAGTAGAGTTACCAAAGGACTTTACTGATGGTGGCTTTAAGTGGGCTGTAGATCCGTCTGTTATGACTGTGAGAGATGATGTGAAGAAATATGTGGAAGGTGAAAATTTCGTCACGATTATTGATGGCTTTATCGTTTCACCGAATGTTGAAATTGTAAATGTACAAGGGAAAGATTTGAAGTTTGAAAATAGCGATCATAACCCAGTGAGTGCGGTATTCAAGCTGAAGTAATCGATACGTATGAGTAGAAGGTGGGGCTTCATATATGGAGTGGTTAAAGAGAACTTGTTTTTCTAACCTTGAGAAAGAATCACAGAAAAATCATTTATTGCTATTTATCACGATGTGTAGTTTCTTCCTTGGGATAATAGCGATTGGGTATTACGGATATATTTTTACAGAGAGAGCAATAGCATTTTGGATGTGTGGTATTTCTATCGTAGTATTTGGAACGCTGCTTACTTTTATAGAAAGTATGGAAGCAATGTATAAATACATCATGACATGTATGCTACTTATTATGTCTTTCATTATGGTACAAGCATTTAATGAAAGCCCAGCTGTATTTCAAATGGTCTATTTTACATTAGCGGTTTCACTTATTTATTTGAGTGAACGTCTTATTTTAATTCTTGGCGGGGTAGCAGTTGTTGTTACATTTATACTTTGTAGTTATTGGCCAAATCAATTTTTTGCGTATACAGCGTCATCTGAAGCTGCAAATTTCGCAAGCTTGTTAGCGATTGTAACGATCGCTATGTGGGGTGTCACAAAGATTGGTTCTAATCTTTTGGCTCGTTTAAGGGATGAGAAGCAAGCGGTGATGAAGAAAGCTCAGGAGTTAGAAGAAACGCAAAGGCTTATTGAGGAAACTGTTGTGAAGTTAGATAGTAATTTCAATCATTTAAGACAAAATATGAATACATCGATGGAGTCAATGAGTGAAATTAACTTTGCTTTTGAAGAAGTAGCAGTGGGAACTCAATCGCAATCAGAGATGATGTCACGTTCAGTAGAAGTATTGAATGATATGGAGGGAAATATTGACCAAATCATCTCTCAAGTAAGAAATGCGTCGATGCGTGTTGATAAAAGTTTGGAAATCTCAAAGGGTAGTGTAAATACTTTAAGAAATTTTGAAGCTAACATGAGAAGTTTAAATGATGTTGTTTCACAATCAGGAACGATATTTAGAGAATTAATGACACAATCGAAACAAATTAATGAAATTGTAGATGTAATCACGAATATTTCAAGTCAGACGAGTTTGCTAGCTTTAAATGCAAATATTGAAGCTGCAAGGGCAGGCGAGCATGGAAAAGGTTTTGCTATTGTAGCGAATGAAGTATTAAAGCTTGCTGAAGAATCGAATCGTTCTGCGGGGAGAATTCAAGGGATTTTGAAGGAGTTTAGTAATCAAGCAAGTAAAGTAGAAGTGCAGGTAGAGAAGTCAGAAAGAGTACAAGAAGAATGTAACGAAATGTTAGCAAGTGTTTTGACGAATGTAACGGATTTAGGGAAGTTTATTGATGCGATTAATGATGTAATGAGGGAGATTGTTGGTCATCAAGAAAGTTTCCAAGCTAAAACGACGAATATCGTAAAGGACGTTACACATGCTTCTAACGTAATTCAACAAACTTCTGCAGCTACGGAAGAAGTGTTAGCGAGTGTTGAAGAAGAAAAGCATCGAAATGATACATCGGTGAAGACGTTACATACTGTTAGCGAGCAAGTGAAGTTGCTAGAAGATATTTTAGAAAAGTAATATCGATGAAAAAGACCACTTGGTAGGAATTTAATTGCTTTTCTCCGCATTTTCTGCCAAGCTTAAGGAGAAAAATACTTCGAAGAAAGAAATATATAGGTGACGCATATGATTGAAGTTAAGACTTCTGAACTTAGTGATGGAGAATTTAATAGAGGTGTATTTGCAACTCGTGATATTAAAAAGGGTGAGTTGATACACTCAGCACCAGTTATCTCTTATCCGAATGAACAGCATGAACACATTGAGAAAACGTTACTTGCTGACTACGCATTTGAGTATGGGGTAAATCATACGGCATTCCTGTTAGGATACGGCATGTTATTTAATCATGCATATAATCCGAATGCAACGTATGATATTGTCTTCGAGAATCATACGTTTAACTTCTTTGCTTACAAAGATATAAAAGCGGGAGAAGAGATTCTAATCAATTATAATGGTGAAGTTGATGACGATGAGCTATTATGGTTTGATAAGGAAAAAGAAGAGAACGAAAAATAAGTTAAAAAGTATAGAAAGGGCACATTCTGTGGGATGTGCTCTTTTTTATTGATGAAAATAAAGTAAAGATTACAAAAAAATACCACTTTTCTTTCGTATGGTATAGTAAGATATTGAAGGGTATTACTTTGAAAAGCCTATATATTTTACAAATTGTTGTCTATATGGTTACATGTCAAGTTTAGTAGCCCATTTGGGTTGCTTTATTATGCGATATATATTTTAATATGAGTGGAACCTCTTATAATTTAAGAGGTTTATAGGTGTGCTTTATGTACACTGTATTCACCACGTTAGCTGTTGTTTTGTAATGCATTTTTATGTGGGGATATTATGGACCCGTATATAGCGGGATAAAAAGATTATAGAAATAGAGGAATCGTAAAATGAATATGCACGAGGTTTATAAATATTTAAGTACAGTATTGCCTGAAGGTCATGTGAAGCAAGATGAAATGTTAAAGAATCATACGCATATTAAAGTGGGCGGGAAAGCGGATGTGTTCGTTTCTCCTACGAATTATGATGAAATTCAAGAAGTTATAAAGTATGCGAATCAATACAATATTCCAGTTACGTTTTTAGGAAACGGCTCTAATGTTATTATTAAAGACGGTGGTCTGCGCGGGATTACAGTAAGTTTAATTCATATTACAAATGTTACTGTAACAGGGACAGCGATTGTTGCGGGGTGTGGTGCAGCAATTATTGATGTGTCACGAATTGCATTAGATCACTGTTTAACAGGACTTGAGTTTGCTTGTGGTATACCAGGTTCAGTTGGCGGAGCGTTATATATGAATGCTGGTGCATATGGCGGTGAGGTTGCATATGTGCTAACAGAAGCTGTCGTAATGACAGGTGATGGAGAGCTACGTACTTTAACGAAAGATGCATTTGAATTTGGATATCGTAAGAGTGTATTTGCGAACAATCATTACATTATTCTTGAAGCGAGGTTTGAACTTGAAGAAGGTGTGCGTGAAGAGATTAAGGAAAAGATGGATGATTTAACGTATAAGCGTGAATCAAAACAACCTTTAGAGTATCCTTCATGTGGCAGTGTATTTAAGCGTCCACCAAATAATTTTGCGGGTAAGCTTATTCAAGAATCAGGACTGCAAGGTAAGCGAATTGGCGGAGTTGAAGTTTCTTTAAAACACGCTGGATTTATGGTGAATGTTGATAACGGAACTGCACAAGATTATATCGATTTAATTCATTTCGTACAAACAACTGTTGAAGAAAAATTCGGTGTGAAATTAGAGAGAGAAGTAAGGATTATTGGAGAAGATCTACAGTAATCTTTGAATAAAAAACGTATAAAAGTATGAATTATTTCGAAATAACATTTGGGTATTGTTGACAATTTGATTTGGATTCAATATAATGGCTAATAATTTAACAAATAAAATATACGTTGAAAGAGCCCAGTAGCAGTTTGTCACTGTTATTAAAGAGAGCTAGGGGTTGCTGGAACCTAGCACAAACAAACTTGTGAATTACACTCTGGAGTATCTTAGGTAACGCTAAGCGGACTAGCAATCGATATTATTGCTAAGAGTGGTATGAATAGCTATGCTATTTATGCAAACTGGGTGGTAACACGGTGAATAATCGTCCCTATGTCTATTGTAGACATAGGGGCTTTTTTGTTTTCAAAAAAATAAAGGGGATGACAAAAGATGAATATTATTGATGAATTAGAATGGCGCGGTGCTGTGAATCAGCAGACTGATGAAGAAGGTTTACGTAAGTTAGTAGAAGAGAAAAAGATTTCACTATACTGCGGAGTTGATCCGACTGGTGATAGTATGCATATCGGACATTTGATTCCGTTCATGATGATGAAAAGATTTCAATTAGCTGGCCATCATCCGGTTATTTTAATTGGCGGGGCAACAGGAACAATTGGTGATCCAAGTGGACGTCAATCAGAGCGTCAACTGCAAACTTTAGAAGTGGTGCAGCATAATGTAGATGCGTTAACAGCGCAAATGAAAAAGCTATTTGACTTTGGCGGGAATAGCGAAGTGAAGATGGTAAATAACTATGACTGGACACATAAAATAAACATTATCGAGTTTTTACGTGATTACGGAAAAAACTTTAGCATAAATAGCATGTTAGCGAAAGATATTGTCGCAAGTCGTTTAGATACAGGGATTTCTTTCACAGAATTCACGTACCAAATCTTGCAAGCGATGGATTTTCATCATTTATACACAAAAGAAGATGTTCAATTGCAAATTGGTGGTAGTGATCAATGGGGAAATATTACGAGTGGTTTAGATTTAATTCGTAAGTTAGAAGGTCATGAAGCGAAAGTATTCGGATTAACGATTCCATTATTATTAAAATCAGATGGTACGAAGTTTGGTAAATCAGCAGGTGGTGCTATTTGGCTTGATCCGGAAAAGACAACACCGTTTGAATTTTACCAGTTCTGGGTGAATACAGATGACCGTGATGTAATTAAATACTTGAAATACTTTACGTTCTTAACGAAAGAGCGAATTGATGAATTAGCAGCGAAGGTAGAAACAGAGCCTCATAAACGTGAAGCACAAAAAGTATTAGCGGAAGAAATGACGAAATTCGTTCATGGAGAAGAAGCATTTTTACAGGCAGTGAAAATTACAGCAGCGTTATTTAGCGGAGATATTAAGTCGTTAACAGCTGATGAAATTGAACAAGGCTTTAAAGAGATGCCGACATTCCAATCTTCAAAAGAGACGAAAAATATCGTAGAGTGGCTAGTTGATTTAGGAATTGAACCTTCTAGACGTCAAGCGCGTGAAGATATTAATAATGGGGCTATATCTATGAATGGTGAAAAAGTAACGGATGTCAGTAGGGATGTTACTGTAGAAAATTCATTTGATGGACGATTCATCATTATTCGTAAAGGGAAGAAGAACTACAGCTTAGTGGAATTAGGAGAATAGTTCTTGTGAAAGAGCGGAAGTAGGGAAGATATCTACTTCCGCTCTTTTCATATACACAATTTTGACATAAAAAAGTCAGTATATTTTGATAATTAAAGAGGTTATATTATTCTTTTGCCGAATAAATAAGTTAGAGAAAATTACGGATAAAGTGAAACTTTAATCAGTGGGGGATTTTGTTCATCCCCACTGATTATCAGCCCGCAAATAGCGGGATAAAAATAGCCCGAACCATGCAGGGCATGATTCGGGCTTATATTCAGATTAGTATGCTAAGCTGAATAGACCTTTAATGTGTGATAAGTAACGAACGTTACTTGCTTCTTTCATTAATGATGCTGGTAAACCTTTAAGCGGAGTATTGCTTGCTCCGATTGTAGCAACAGCATCTTTACGTCCTAGACTAGCAAGTGTTCCAGAGTTGATAGGTGCGAACTCTTCGAATGCTTTGCCTTCTAGTGCTGCGTATAAGTTGTATCCAATTAACTCACCCATTTGCCAAGCGATTTGTGCAGTTGGTGGGTATGGACGACCGTCTGGAGAGAAGACAACAGCGCTGTCTCCAGCAACGAATACGTCTTTGTGAGAAGTAGATTGTAGATGTGCATCAACAGTTGCACGACCGCGGTTTACTTCAAGACCTGATTCACCAATTAATGGGTTACCTTGTACGCCACCTGTCCAAACGAATGTGTTAGCAACGATTTTTTGACCGTCTTTTAAGTCGATTTCATTACCAGCAACGTTTGTTACAGGAAGACCTGTTAAGAATGTAACACCGCGTGCTTCTAAGCTAGCAGTTGCACGTTCGATTAAGTGGTCTGGTAATACTGGAAGGATTTTTGGACCTGCTTCAACAAGAAGAAGTTTAACTTCTTTTGGATTTACGCCGTGGCTTTTTGCAAGTTTAGGCATAATGTCAGCAAGCTCACCAACTAGCTCAACGCCAGTTAATCCGCCACCACCGATTACGATTGTAGCATCAGCTTCGTTTTTCGTTTTAGCGTATTCACGAATACGGTCTTCAACGTGTTTGTAGATTTTGTTTGCATCAGCAGCAGATTTTAATACCATGCTGTTTTCTTCTAGTCCTGGAATACCGAAGTAAGCAGTTTTACTTCCTAAAGCAACTACAAGTGCATCGTAAGATAGCGTAGTGCCACCAGCTAGTTTGATTTCTTTGCTATCAACTGAGAATGACTCAACTGTTGCAATTTTAAGATCGATGTCTTTACCTTTGAAAAGCTTTGTAAGTGGCATTGCAATTGCTTGCTCAGCAACGTTACCAGCTGCAAGGCGGTGTAGTTCAGTGATGATTTGGTGCGTTGGGTATTGGTTAATCACTGTAACTTGTGCTTCTGATTTGCTGTAATATTTACGTACGTTTAAAGCGGCAAGAAGACCGCCATAACCAGCGCCTAAGATGACAATTTGTTTTGACATAGTATGATATCCCCCGTCTTTACTAATTGTTGTTATAAGTTAAATTATTTATTGTTACGTTCTGCACTAATTTGAAGGTATGCGTTCACAAAGCGGAACATTTTTTGTGCTTGTGGGTCTTTTAGTAATTTTAATAGACCGAACAGGCCGATAACTTCGTTGCTTTCATCAGCACGATCTTTCGCTTCGATAGCAGTTGCAGCCATGCTTTTCACTGTATCTTTTACAGGTTCTACAAGCTCTGTGATTGCACTAACAGTGTCGCTTTTTAATACTTCATCAGTAGCAACAGTTTGAGCGAAGTCATAAGACTTAGTTAAAATGTTAACAAGCTCAGTTAATTTTGGAAGCTGTTCCACTAGTGTTGTTAATGATTCTTGTACCTCAGGTTTTAACAACTGATCAAGTACATCAAGTTGTCCTTGGCTAGCAGAAATTTGTACAGTTTCTTGTTCTGGCTTTGTTTGAGTCATAGTTTCTGGCATCTCCAATTCTCCTTTACGATAGCAATACTCTTATTTTTTATAGGTAAGATAGTAAACGCTTATGAAACTTTATACAAAGTTTCACAAAGCACAATAAAATGCCTTTAAATTTATGACAGCAAGTAAGCTGAAATCATAAATCCAAAACCATAATGTCCTACCTATTATTTATGAACTGTCCGATACATGGCTTGTCCGCATAATGGAAAGTTCCCTTATCGGAAAGTGTATATAATATATATCCTATATTATATACTATATACACGTATGTTAACATAAAAATGATTCCTAATTATTTGATATTGATTCTGTAACCTAGTACTGACAAGGCATGAAAGCGCATAAATTATTTTATCTATCTTAAAAATGTACATATATATAAAGAAGAAAAGGAGGAAATGGACAAATTTATGTTCATTTTTTCCTTTTTTTATTGTTCACCTTCTGTAATTAGCATTGATGTGTTACCGCTTTTTTCAAGGTGGCATTCGCCCCAAGTACAAAGAGAATCAAGAATGGATTCTAAAGACCAACCGTAGTCTGTAAGAGAATATTCTACTTTCGGTGGTACTTGATTGTATACCTTTCTTTGAATAACTCCGTCTTCTTCTAATTCGCGTAATTGCTGTGTTAACATCTTTTGTGTAATACCAGGCATGAGACGTTTTAATTCACTCGTTCTCTTTGTACCTTTCGTTAAGTGGCAAAGAATAACGACTTTCCATTTTCCGCCGATAACCTCTAAAGTCGCTTCAACGGGAATATTATATTTCTTCATATAAAAATCTCCTTTGATGAATGTAGATTTCAGTTCTCCAACAAAAGAAGCCAAATAATTTAAATGTTACTAAAAAGTACCTATAGCACTTTAAAGTACGTACTTTTTATCATGTTGAATATGTTCCATAATAGCATACGTAAGAGGGAAATGAGTAGTACGGTACTAAAAAGTGCCTATGTTACTTTTTGGTACCTATCGTACTTTAAAGTGCGTTCTTCAAAAAAAGAGTGAAGCCATTCATAATAGCATTTATCAGCAGTAAAGTTATTTTTGTAGAAGATAAAAAGGCCTTTTTATCACACTATTATGATTGGATTTCTCGCATTAAGGAGGAGTTCAATTGAATTCATATGCAGTATCATCTTCGGCTGTTCAGACGAATCGAAGAAGTATGTTTGCTTTATTAGCGCTAGCAATTAGTGCATTTGGAATTGGTACAACCGAGTTTATTAGTGTCGGTTTATTACCATCTATTTCGGAAGATTTACATGTTTCTGTTACAACAGCGGGCTTAACCGTTTCTTTATACGCGTTAGGAGTAGCATTCGGTGCTCCTGTTTTAACTTCGCTAACTGCTAGTATGTCGCGAAAAACATTATTAATGTGGATTATGATTGTCTTTATTATCGGTAATGGGATTGCAGCGGTAGCAACAAGTTTTACTGTGTTACTTATCGCGAGGGTTGTCTCTGCGTTTGCACATGGCGTTTTTATGTCGATCGGATCCACAATTGCGGCTGCACTTGTACCAGAGAATAAACGTGCTAGTGCAATAGCATTTATGTTTACTGGTTTAACCGTTGCGACGATTACAGGTGTACCAATTGGAACGTTTATTGGTCAACAATTTGGCTGGAGAGCATCTTTTATGGTGATTGTGGTCATTGGAATTGTTGCCTTAGTCGCAAACAGCATGTTAATTCCGTCTAACTTAAAAAAGGGTACACGAGTATCATTTCGTGATCAATTCAAGCTTATCACGAACGGAAGACTCTTACTTGTTTTCGTCATTACTGCATTAGGATACGGAGGAACATTCGTAACATTTACGTATTTATCTCCGCTATTACAAGAAGTAACAGGATTTAAATCGAGTACCGTTACAATCATTTTGTTAGTGTACGGGATTGCAATTGCGATTGGGAATATGGTCGGCGGAAAATTATCGAATCATAATCCAATTCGTGCACTATTTTACATGTTCTTTATTCAAGCAATTGTATTATTCGTACTAACATTTACAGCGCCGTTTCAAGTAGCGGGGCTTATCACAATTATTTTTATGGGGCTATTCGCGTTTATGAATGTTCCAGGACTACAAGTGTATGTCGTTATATTGGCTGAGCGTTTCGTGCCGAGTGCCGTTGATATCGCATCAGCAATGAATATTGCAGCATTTAACGCAGGAATTGCTCTTGGGGCTTATTTGGGCGGTATTGTAACGAACTCGTTAGGATTAATTCATACAGCTTGGGTAGGCGGCATTATGGTAGTAGGCGCTGTTATTTTAACAGCTTGGAGTATGAACTTAGAAAAAAGAGATCAAGCAAAATAAAGGAGAGAAAAATATAATGAAAAATTTACAAAGTAAAACAACATTGCATAACGGTGTGGAAATGCCTTGGTTCGGTTTAGGTGTATTTAAAGTAGAAGATGGACCGGAACTTGTAGAGGCTGTGAAAGTAGCCATTAAAGAAGGATACCGTAGCATTGATACAGCTGCGATTTATGGAAATGAAAAAGCAGTTGGAGAAGGCATTCGCGCTGGTATAAAAGAAGCAGGAATTTCTCGAGAAGATTTATTCATTACTTCAAAAGTGTGGAACGCAGATCAAGGATATGAAACGACACTTGCTGCATACGAAGAGAGCTTAAAAAAATTAGAACTAGATTATTTAGATCTATATCTTGTTCACTGGCCTGTAGAAGGGAAATATAAAGATTCTTGGAGAGCGTTAGAAACACTTTACAAAGAGGGGCGCGCGCGTGCAATTGGTGTAAGTAATTTCCAAATCCATCACCTACAAGATGTGATGAAAGATGCAGAAATTAAACCGATGATTAACCAAGTAGAATACCACCCTCGTTTAACACAAAAAGAATTACAAGCTTTCTGTAAAGAACAAGGTATTCAAATGGAAGCATGGTCACCACTTATGCAAGGTCAATTATTAGATAACGAAACTTTACAAGAAGTTGCTGATAAGTACGGTAAAACAACAGCGCAGATTATTTTACGTTGGGATCTTCAAAATGAAGTTGTAACGATTCCGAAATCAACGAAAGAACAGCGTATTATTGCGAATGCAAGTATATTTGATTTTGAATTAACAAAAGAAGACATGGAAAAGATTGATGCTTTAAATCAAGACCACCGCGTCGGTCCAGATCCTGATAACTTTGATTTCTAAACTTATAGTGGAAGAAAGAGTGCAAACAGTTTGCACTCTTTTTTGTTTTACTTATGCATAAAAAAAGTTTCTAACTAAATAATAAACAGTAGTAAATTTGTTATTTTATAAGGGGTTGTAGACATGAATATAAAACGATCGTTCAAGATAATGGCCGCTTTTTTGAGTGTTTTATTTGTATTTGCGAACTTATTATTCCCGCTTCAAAAAGCATTCGCAGAAGTTATGGATCATACGAAGTATGAAATGGATTGGAGCTATAGTAGGTCAAAGAAGAAACCAATTCGAACAGAGCTTATTAAAACGGCAGATGGAAAAATTGCATTTTGCTTAAATGTGGATTTGAAATCTCCGAGCGGCCAAGACTTACCTGAAATGGGTAAAGTAGATATTAACGTATACCGTGTACTATTAAACGGGTATCCGCAGAAGAGTCCACAAGACTTAGGCGTTTCCGATTGGAGAGAGGCACATTACGCAACGCAGCTTGCGGTGTGGAATGCGTTAAAACAAATTGATATTAACGATTTAGATTTCCGTAATAAAAATGTAGAAAAAGTAACGAAAGATATCGTTGCGAAAGCAAACGCTAGTGAAGAACTACAAGAAATTACGATGAGTGTAGTACCATCAGAAGAACAACAAGCAGTATTGAAAAATGATTTCTTTGAAACAGGATTATATACAGTGGAAACAAACGCGAAAAGTGGAACGTATAAGGTGCAAGCAACAGGTGCTCCAGAAGGCGCGAAATTTGTAAATGAAAAAGGCGAAGCGAAAACTGAATTTAATGTAGGAGAGAAATTCCGCATTTTAATTCCGAAACAAACACCAGCGGGTGGATTTAGCTTTAAAGTATCAGGAAATTTAACGAAATTACAAGGAATTGCTCATAAAGGAACACCAACGATTCAAAATGCGGTTGTGTTACTTGAGCGTAGTGAAGAAAAAACAAGTCCAGAGTTGGCGGTAAGTTGGAAAAAAGCAAATGGTCATGATAATAAACCGAATAAACCCTATACACCAAATGAACCACATAAACCGAATCAATATAACAGATGATAAAAAAGCTCGTAAACATTATGTTTACGAGCTTTTTCTATTACTCAGCTTCAGAAACAACTGTGAAGCGTTCGTTTACGTGTTTTGGATTTTCGATTTCATCAAGTGCTGCAACTGCGAAGTCTTCGTAACTTACGTAGCTATCACCTTTTGAGTTAACAAGAAGATTGTCTTTTCCAGCTGTATAAGAGCCTGTGCGTTTTCCTAATGCAAATAGTGCAGAAGGGCTAATGAATGTCCAAGTAATATCATTTGTTTGATTTAGGATTTCTAAGTTTTTACCTTGGTTTTGAGCTGTTGCAAGATATTCATTTGGGAATCCTGGTGTATCAAATACACGTGTTGTTTTCTCTTCGTCTACAAATAAGCTACCAGCGCCGCCAACAACAAGTAATTTTGTATTAGGTGCACCTTTCATAGCTTCGATAAGTACGTTTCCTGCATCTACGTGAAGGTGTTCTTGTCCGGCTGGAGCACCGAATGCATTTACAACTACATCGAATGCTTGTAGGTCGTTAGATGTAAGCGTGAATACATCTTTCTCTAAAATCTTTACATTTTTTTCTGTAATTTTTGCAGCGCTTCTTACGATGGCAGTTACTTCATGTCCGCGATCTAATGCTTCTTTTAAAATACGACTTCCTGCTTTTCCGCTTGCTCCGATAATTCCAATTTTCATAATGATTCCCTCCAAGTTTCTTTATTAAAGTGTATATCTAAAAATAAATGAATTTAGTGTAATTAGGTTTGTTACAACTTGATGTAATCATTATAGTTACAGGTGTGCGTTTTTGTCAATGGTGTTGTTTATGAAATTATTTTTTATTTTAGTATGTGCACCTGATGAAAGTAGATTCAGAAAAGAGCATTGTATTCGTAAGGTGAATCCTAATATTTGGAAGTTATAAATTGTCGAAAAATGTTGATTTTTGAATATTTTTTGAATATAATTCGATTTATGGAGAAAAGGAGGGGTTAATTGTATGAATATTTTAGAACAATTCGTTTCATCAACGAATACAATTCTTTGGTCATATATTCTTATTGCAATGTTAATTGGTTTAGGGCTTTATTTTTCTATTAAATTGAAATTCGTACAACTTACTCATTTAGGGGAAATGATTCGATTAATGAGTGATGGCTTAACTGGAAAGACACGTAAAAAGGGAAGTGTATCGTCATTCCAAGCATTTTGTATGAGTTCAGCAGCTCGTATTGGTATCGGGAACTTAGCTGGTGTAGCGCTAGCTATTTCTATGGGAGGACCAGGAGCTGTATTTTGGATGTGGGTTATTGCGATTATTGGGGCGTCTTCAAGTTTCGTAGAAAGTACGCTTGCGCAAATTTATAAAGTAAAAGATGGCAGTGGCTTCCGTGGTGGTCCTGCTTATTATATGGAAAAAGGTTTAAATAAACGTTGGATGGGAATTTGGTTCTCTATTCTAATTACAATTACTTACGGATTAATTTTCAACTCCGTACAAGCAAATACAGTTACATTAGCATTTAAAAATGCTTTTGGTATTGAGCGTTACGTTGTTGGGATTGTGTTAGCGGTATTAGTTGCGGTTATTATTTTTGGTGGTGTAAAAAGTATTGCGCGTATGTCTGAAATGATCGTTCCGCCAATGGCGCTTATTTATATTGCAGTAGCAATTTTCGTCGTTATTAAAAATTATTATTTAATACCGGATATGTTTACAGAAATCTTTAAAGGGGCATTTGGTTTAGATTCAGCTGTAGGTGGCGGTATCGGTGCTGCAATGAAGTTTGGTATTCAGCGCGGATTATTTGCGAATGAAGCAGGTATGGGTAGTGCGCCAAACGCGGCTGCAACAGCTGATGTAACGCATCCAGCTAAACAAGGATTTATTCAAACAATCGGTGTTTTAGTAGATACGTTCTTAGTATGTACATCAACAGCGTTTATCGTACTATGTTCTGGTGCATATAAAGCAACAAATTTAGAAGGTATTGAATTAACGCAAAATGCATTAAGTTCACAAATTGGCCCATGGGCAAGTAGCTTCTTAGCGATTATCATTTTCTTATTTGCTTTCAGTTCACTTCTAGGAAACTACTATTATGGTGAAACGAATATTGAGTTTATTAAGCAAAGTAAAACTTGGTTAACGATTTACCGTATTGCGGTAGTGGGAATGGTATTATTCGGTTCTATTGCGACGCTTCAAGTTGTATGGAATATGGCAGACTTATTTATGGGTCTAATGGTAATCACAAACTTAATTGCGATTACACTTCTTGGCCGATTTGCGTATGCTGCGTTGGCGGACTATGTGAAACAAAAGAAACAAGGAAAAGATCCGGTATTCAGTGCAGATTCTATTCCTGGTTTAACGAACACAGAGTGTTGGGATAAGCCGGCGGTAACAGATAAAGAAAAAGCAGTATAATAAAAAGGCGAGCATCGAGATGAATTCGATGCTCGTTTTTTTGTTGTAATTAATGATATTAAGGCTAAAAGATGATTAATATAATTTTTATAAAAAATATGGATGTTATAATTGTTAACATCTTCATGTTATAAAACCTTACATTCTTTGTCGAAAATTCTTGATTGTTAAAAGTTTTTAGAATATAATCTTCTTAGTGTTATGAAGAGGGGGAACGCAATGATGGATTTTTTAACTAGTGTTATTGGGGATATGAATAATGTTCTATGGTCA
Source organism: Bacillus sp. FSL E2-8887 (assembly GCF_038007205.1). NCBI lineage: Bacteria > Bacillati > Bacillota > Bacilli > Caryophanales > Bacillaceae > Bacillus > Bacillus sp. FSL E2-8887. The sequence goes on along the minus strand of NZ_JBBOWS010000001.1, from coordinate 4,648,229 downwards.
TATATTATTATTGCAATGCTAATTGGACTTGGGCTTTATTTTTCTTTCCGAGTAAAGTTTGTTCAAATACGTTACTTTGGAGAAATGATTCGTTTACTTGGGGATGGAGCAAGTTCAAAAACAAGAAAAGCGCAAAAAGAAAAAAGTGGTGTATCGTCATTCCAAGCATTTTGTATGAGTACAGCTTCTCGTGTAGGTACTGGTAACTTAGCTGGTGTAGCTATCGCAATCTCAGCAGGTGGACCAGGAGCGGTATTTTGGATGTGGTTAATCGCGGTAATTGGGGGTGCTTCTGCATTTGTAGAGAGCACATTAGCGCAAATTTATAAAGTAAAAGATGGGAATGCGTTCCGTGGTGGTCCAGCGTATTATATGGAAAAGGGTTTAAAGAAACGCTGGCTAGGAGTTGTCTTCTCTGTTCTAATAACAGTTAGTTTCGGATTAATTTTCAACGCCGTGCAGTCAAACACAGTAGCGGCGGCTTTTGATGGAGCATTTAACACAGATGGTAAGTTTGTAGGTCTGTTTATGGCTGGTTTACTTGCAATCATTATCTTCGGCGGAGTAAAACGTATTGCACGTGCGGTTGAAATGATTGTTCCAGTAATGGCAATTATATATGTAGCAGTGGCATTATTCGTTGTTGTAACAAACATTACGGCAATTCCATATGTATTTAAAGAAATTTTCTTACATGCTTTCGGAATTAAAGAAGTAGTGGGCGGGGGATTAGGAGCTGCGATTTTACTAGGGGTAAAACGTGGATTATTCTCAAATGAAGCAGGTATGGGTAGTGCGCCAAACGCAGCTGCGACTGCAAACGTAACGCACCCAGTTAAACAAGGTTTCATTCAAACTTTAGGGGTATTTACAGATACATTATTAATTTGTAGTTGTACAGCATTTATCATTTTATTATCAGATGTGCCTGGAGCGGCTGATTTAAACGGAATTCAATTAACGCAACAAGCATTAAGTCAACATATCGGACCGTGGGCTTCTATATTTGTAGCAGTTGCAATCTTCTTGTTTGCATTTAGTTCATTAGTAGGTAACTACTACTATGGTGAAACAAATATTGAGTTTTTAAATGGAAGTAAAGTTTTACTAAATGTTTATCGAATCGCGGTACTTGGTATGGTTATGTTAGGTTCTGTAGCAACAATTCAAATTGTTTGGGACTTAGCAGATTTATTCATGGGTATCATGGCTATTATTAACTTAGTGGCGATTGTATTCCTTTCTAAGTATGCTTTCGCGGCATTATCAGATTACGTAAAACAAAAGAAACAAGGAAAAGATCCAGTCTTTTATGCGGAGTCTATTCCTGGTTTAAACAATACAGAGTGCTGGGACAAGCCAGCAGTAGCAGATAAAGAAAAAGCTGTATAATAAAAAGGAACGAGCATCAGAGAAATTTGATGCTCGTTTTTTTTATGGTGATAAACTAAAGGAAGAGAGAAAATACGAACATTAATGAGTGTTTTATAATAAAATGTATTTTTTTAATAAAAGTGCGGATGTGAGTTATAATTTGTGTTAGAATGGAAAATGGCTTTGAGACAAGAGATTTTATGGTTTTTCATATCCGATTGAAGGTTTTGGAGGAGAAATGGAAAGTTCGGATTATTCCTTGTTTTGAGTAGTCAGACGTTCAACGTTAATGAAGAGTTAAATGGAGGATTTTATTAATGAAGTTTGTTATGTTTCTTGTAGGACTACTAGTTGTATTCGTACTCGGCTTTCTTATAAGTTCTGATCGTAAGAAGATTAAGTATAAACCAATCGCAATTATGCTTGTTATTCAGCTAGCGTTAACGTATTTCTTATTAAATACGCCAATTGGTTATATTTTAGTAAAAGGAATTTCAGATGGATTTGGAGCGCTTCTTGGATACGCGGAATCTGGAATCGTTTTCGTATTTGGTGGCCTTGTTAATAAAGGAGAGGTTTCATTCTTCTTAACAGCTTTATTACCAATCGTATTCTTTGCAGTGTTAATCGGAATTCTGCAACACTTTAAAATTTTACCGATATTTATTCGTGCTATTGGTACTATGCTAAGTAAAGTAAATGGTTTAGGAAAATTAGAATCATATAATGCAGTAGCGGCCGCAATTGTTGGGCAAGCAGAAGTATTTATTACAGTAAAAGATCAATTAAGTAAAATCCCAAAACATCGTTTATATACACTATGTGCATCTTCCATGTCGACAGTATCGATGTCGATCGTTGGTTCTTATATGAAAATGATTGAACCAAAATATGTAGTAACAGCACTTGTATTAAATTTATTTAGTGGTTTCATTATCATTCATATTATTAACCCGTACGATATTACAGAAGAAGAAGATACACTGAAGTTAGAAAATAAGAAAAAACAGTCATTCTTTGAAATGTTAAGCGAATATATTATGCTTGGTTTCACGATTGCGATTACGGTAGCAGCAATGTTACTTGGTTTCGTAGCATTAATTACAGCAATCAATAGCTTGTTTGATTCAGTGTTCGGTATTACATTCCAAGCTATTTTAGGATATATTTTCTCTCCATTAGCATTCGTAATGGGTATCCCGCAAGCAGAAATGGTAACAGCGGGACAAATTATGGCAACAAAATTAGTATCAAACGAGTTTGTTGCGATGCTTGATCTAGGAAAAGTAGCTGGTGATTTATCAGCTCGTACAGTCGGTATTCTTTCTGTATTCCTTGTATCATTCGCGAACTTCTCATCTATCGGAATTATCGCAGGCGCAACGAAAGGGATCGATGAAAACCAATCAAACGTTGTTTCATCATTCGGATTACGACTTGTATACGGTGCGACATTAGTAAGTCTTTTATCCGCGATTATCGTTGGTGTTATGTTATAAACAAAGATGGCCCTAGCTTATAGCTAGGGCTATTTTTTATGGTAAATTTGCATGAAAAAACCAATTAGTTAGGAATATATTAACATATAAAAATCTTTTAAAATTTATATTGCATTTCGATTAGATAACGCTTACAATTTGATTTGTAGGTGGTATCAATTTCAGACTTTCAAGTATGGTAGGAGAGAAGAAGCTACCTTTTATAAATTGCAATTTATGTAAACGCTTACTGATTTTAGAAAACAGTTGAATAATATTTAGGGGTTTTAAATTTTTTTAACATCAATGGTCAGACGTCATTCGTTATACGTTATACGACCGATAACTCGTGGGAGAAGTGGAGGATTCACATATGAAAATCGTAATGTTTCTAGTCGGTTTACTTGTAGTATTTGTACTAGGGTTCCTTATCAGTTCAGATCGTAAGAAAATTAAATATAAACCAATTGCACTTATGCTTGTCATTCAATTGGTACTTGCGTATTTCTTACTAAATACAAAGGTCGGATTTGTATTAGTAAAAGGGATTGCAGATGGATTTGGCGCTATTTTAAAATTTGCGGAAGCAGGGGTTAATTTCGTATTTGGTGGTCTAGCAAATGATGGACAAGCACCATTCTTCTTAACGGTATTATTACCAATTATTTTCTTAGCAGTACTAATTGGAATCTTACAACATATTAAAGTTTTACCGATTATCATTCGTGCAGTCGGTTTCGTATTAAGTAAAATTAACGGTTTAGGAAAACTTGAATCATATAATGCAGTAGCAGCGGCAATTGTCGGCCAAGGTGAAGTATTTATTACAGTAAAAGATCAATTAAGCAAATTACCGAAAAATCGTTTATACACACTTTGTGCATCATCAATGTCAACAGTTTCGATGTCAATCGTTGGTTCTTATATGAAGATGATTGATCCAAAATATGTAGTAACAGCACTTGTACTAAACTTATTTAGTGGATTTATTATCATTCATATTATTAATCCGTATGACGTAAAAGAAGAAGACGACATTTTAGAATTACAAGAAGATAAAAAACAAACATTCTTTGAAATGTTAGGCGAATATATTATGCTTGGTTTCTCTATCGCTGTAACAGTAGCGGCAATGTTAATCGGTTTCGTAGCATTAATTACAGCAATTAACGGTGTATTCGATTCAATTTTCGGAATCACATTCCAAAGCATTTTAGGATATGTTTTCTCACCATTAGCATTCGTAATGGGTATTCCAACATCAGAGATGCTAACGGCAGGACAAATTATGGCAACGAAATTAGTAACGAACGAATTCGTTGCAATGCTTGACCTTGGAAAAGTAGCTGGTGATTTATCAGCTCGTACAGTAGGTATTTTATCTATCTTCCTTGTATCATTTGCGAATTTCTCATCAATCGGAATTATCGCAGGTGCAACGAAGAGTATCGATGGCAAACAAGCAAACGTTGTATCTTCATTCGGATTAAAACTTGTATACGGTGCAACGTTAGTAAGTATATTATCAGCGATTATCGTTGGGGTTATGCTTTAATAAATTAAGAAAAGCAATGAGCGTAGGCTCATTGCTTTTTTATTTAACTTGCTCTATCTAAGTCTCTTTTAAATTGTGGTTTCTCCAAATAAGTTCCAAGCCTCCATATATACTCAACAGGACCCATTCGATATTTTCGCAGCCAATATGTGCTAACAAATAATTGAATTGTATAGATTCCAATCGTTAAAAGAATACCGAAGAAATATCCTATTTTACCGAATAAGCCAAAGCCGTATGCGTAAAAAATTGTTGTTGTGATAATAGACTGGGCTAAGTAATTACTAACCGACATTTTTCCCATATTGGCCATATATGTTAGTAGACGGGTTGCTTTTTTGTAATGGAATAATAAAATAATTGTGCTTCCGTAAAAGAAGGTCATGGTTACTGGTGTAAGGCCGTCTTGTAACATAAGTAAAATAGGATGTTTAACGAACATAGCTGAAGTTTTGATTGTAAAAGAGAAAATACCAGTAAGAATCCAGACCTTTTTGACAGCAGAGATATGCTTATCAATCTCAAATAACCATCCTTTTTTTCCTACGTACATACCGATTAAGAAGAGTGGAGATAGGAAAATGAGTGTGAAAAGTGTTATAAAGGTTAATCCGAAGAAACCGTCAATGCCTATATATTCGAAAGGATTTTCAGTTAACCTAAAGTTGACATGATCCATATAGCTTCCAGTCTCATGAACTTTATGTTCTTTTTCAATATAAGGAGCAAAATCAGTAACATTTGTATTTGGATCAGTTGAATAAGTCATAAGTGTAAGGAGTGCGAGTAGAATAGTTGCCCAAATTAATAATGTTTTTGGCTTTCTGTTTATAAACATCAGTAAGAAAATCCCGATGAGGCCATATGAGAATAAAATATCCCCTGACCAAATGAGCACGCCGTGAATAAAACCTAGTAGTAAAAGAATAAGAATACGACGTAAATATGTAGGGGAAAACTTTTTTCCTTTTGCGACAATGCTTTTTTGTAACAAAATAATGCTAAGACCAAATAAAAAAGAGAATAAAGAAATGAAATTTTGTGTGCCAAAAAATTGAATAAACCAATTAGCACCTTTATCGAGTCCGCCAAATATATAGGATGGTTTTTCATTAGCGAAGAACCCGAATTGAATTAATGTTATATTAACAAGTAAAATACCAAATAAAGAAAAACCACGCATTGCATCAACAACTTCTACACGTTGATTCATTTTTTCTCTCCTTTTATATCATTTTATATTGAAAATAATACCATTTTATAGTTGGCACTATGTCAAATATGAGGAAATTTAAGGTGATTTTAAGCTAAAGAGAAAATAAAAAATCACCTTAATACATTCATTAAGGTGATTGGAATACTACTCAGCTGGAGGCGTAAATGTACGTTTCTCTAATTCAGCATCTAGCATAAATAATGCGTTTGAATCGCTTGTAATACGTTTTAATTTTTGGATGATGCTATCAAATGAAGCTTCTTCTTCTACTTGCTCGTCAACGAACCATTTTAAGAAGGTAATTGTTGCGTGTTCACGCTCATCCCAAGCGATATCAGATAAGTGATAAATGCGCTTCGTTACTTCACGCTCGTGCTCAAGTGCTACTTCAAAAGCATTCAATACAGAATCATATTCGTTATTAGGATGATCAAATCCAGTAATAATAGCGCGCTCGCCGCGGTCATTAATGTAGTTGTAAAGCTTCATTGCGTGGAAACGCTCTTCTTCAGCTTGTACAAGGAAAAAGTTAGCGAATCCATCGTAGCTTTCCGCTGTACAGTAAGCAGCCATTGCCATATAAGCGTGGGCAGAGTAAAATTCAAAATTCATTTGTTCATTTAGTGCGTCGTGCAATTTTTTAGATAACATAAAATCCCCCTTATTATTTTGACAAGAACATTATATCACAATTGATAATGTTCTCATTTAGATGTTTCGAATCTTTTTGAAAGCTTTGTGACGTGTGTTTCCATAATGTCTTGTAAATCCAAATCATATTTTTGTGAAAGAACAATAAGATTAGATAGTACATCACCAAGTTCTTCTTTTAGTTCTTGTTTTAGCTCTTCTTGTGTTTTCGTTTGTTCATCAGGGCGATCACGACCGATTTCAATTGCGCGAACAACGCGTGAAACTTCCCCAACTTCCTCAGTTAAGAAATTTAAGCGAATAAAGGAGTTGTACTGTGACCAGCTTCGTTTTTCGTAAAATTCCTCCACCCATCTTTGAAATGCGACGATATCCATTTCTTCCTCATCCCTTCAATATGTTGTACAATACTCATTGTATCATAACAATATATAGCTTCGGGGTGTAGGAATGAGAAAGATTTGTGTGTTTGCAGGTTCAAATTTAGGGGGAAGACCAGAATTTAAAGAGCAGGCAATAGAGTTAGGGAAAATGTTTGTTGAGAACGATTATGAGCTTGTATACGGCGGTTCATGCGTTGGATTAATGGGAGAAGTAGCAAACGAAGTTCTTCGTTTAGATGGACGTGTAACAGGTGTTATGCCGCGTGGTTTATTCCGTGGTGAAATCGTTCATACAGGATTAACAGAATTAATTGAAGTAGAAACGATGCACGAACGTAAAGCAAAAATGGCAGAGCTTGCGGATGCTTTCATTGCATTACCAGGCGGATACGGAACATTTGAAGAGCTATTTGAAGTTGTATGTTGGTCACAAATTGGTATACATGATAAGCCAGTTGGTTTATTAAATATTAAAGACTTCTACGGACCAATTCTGCAAATGGTTGATCGCGCAGCGGAAGAAGGCTTTATGAACCCATCGAATAAAGAGTTGATCGTTTCAGCTGAGACGGCAGATAAATTAATTCATGAAATACAAAATTATGAGCGTCCTGTTTTGGGGACAAAGTGGAAGCAGTTATCATAGTACATTTTTATAGTGGATTTTGGAAACACATGTCTTTTTATCGCAAAAAGACATGTGTTTTTAATTTGGTTAAATATATTGATAGCGAGATGTGAAATCGTTGGAAGAGGGGAAGTAGATGGAGGTATGTTTTGCTGACTTAAAAAAGAACATCTGAATAAACGGTGAGTAAGGATTTATTGAGTGACATAGAATTGTTCCGTTAAAGGGTCAGATTGTGGAAGATGGCGAATGTTTTTTATGAAGTTAATAGAGGTTTTTTTAATCGTAATCAGAATAAATTTTATAGATGTAATCCTTTGGGGATTTTTAAGCAGCTATGTATCATAATCTAATCATTAAAATGAAATTTGGAGGAGAAATGAGCATGGGTCGTTCTGTATTAAAAATGTATAACTACCACTTATGGGCAAATGAAGTTATTTTAAATCGCTTAAAAGAACTACCGCAAGACATTTTCCATAAGGAAGTTAAGAGTGGTTTTTCTTCGGTGGCAAAAGTAATGTCTCACATATACCTCACAGATTTAGCCTGGCTTGAGATTATTTCTGGTAAAAGTATGAGTGATGCAATGGTACACACAGACCAATTGAAAGAACAGCTAGAAACAAAAAATATTGAGGAAATGGAAACTAGTTTTTATGAATTATCTAAACGATATAAAGAATATTTAAGTAGTCAACAAGATTATGAAAAAGTGTTTGAGGTTGATAATCCGTATGCTGGGCTCCTGGATACGACGGTTTCTGAAACAATACTACACGTCGTCACCCACGGAGCATATCACCGTGGGAATATAGCCACAATGTTGCGGCAAATGGGGCATACCTCTGTTATGCAAGATTTTGGACTATTTCTATATTCAAAATGAATTCTTTTTATTTACGATAGAATATGGGTTGTATGATGTTTTTGGGGACTGATTTTATTAGTGGTTTAAGCTTAATTATGTATTAGAGAAAAAAGGCATTCCATATTATTTTGGAATGCCTTTATCATTTTGATTACTTTGTTTTTTATACAGGTACCAGCCACCCCAACCGCCACCAATAGCTACAACAACGAGGAAAGCATAGTCTTTAACCTCGACACGTATGTTGAAAATATTAGCTATGAGTAAGAGAATCCCAACTGTTATTAACGCAAAAAATGCTCTAATTAAGTAGTCTTTCAACTGAACCACTCCCGCCATTTAAGTAGTAAATGCTGAATATGGAAAAGCTTTTTTGGATCTATTTTACTAAAGGGTGTTACCTATATTTTAACATAAAAGGGATTGTAATATATTGATAAAAGTAGAGGAGAGGGGGGCTAATATTGTCGTGATTTGTTGGTAAAGCGATATTCTTTGTCGAAACGTTGATATATCGTGAGTTGCGATCGATATAATTTTATGTATTATCAAGTGCGACCAATCAATAGAAAAAAGCGGCTCTGAGCGAGCCGCTTCTGCTTTAAGTGGTATCTGGCTCCAGCGGCTAGAATCTCCGGTCATTTCGCTCTCTCGCTCGAAGCAAAAAGCGCTTCAAGGTCGAGAGCTCCAATGTCCTGCGATTCTGAGCGAGCCGCTTCTGCTTTTAATCTATTATTGATTCAAGAATGCACGTAGCATCCAAGCGTGTTTTTCTAGTTCTGTGTAGATGCCTAGTAGTAGGTCAGATGTCATTTCGTCGTCAGATTCTTGAGCGATTACCATGCCTTTTTTCAGTTCAGTTAGCATCATTTCGTAGTCTTTCATGATTGCTTCGACCATCCCTTCTGCAGTTTCTCCGTAAGCTGCTTCTTGAATAGAAGATAGTTCTAAGTATTCTTTCATTGTTGCTACTGGTTTGCCGCCAATTGCTAAAATTCGTTCTGCGATTTCATCGATGTGAGTAGCTGATTCTGTGTAAAGCTCTTCAAATTTTTCATGTAGTGTGAAGAATTGAGGTCCTTTTACGTACCAATGGAAGTTGTGTAGTTTTGTAAATAAAACGCTCCAGTTTGCTACTTGTTTGTTTAATGCTTCGATTACTTGTGTATTCATTATGATCAATCTCCTCTTGAGTTATTATTTTATATGAATTACTAATTTATAATTATTATAATCTAGTAATTTGTATAAATCAACCCTTTTGCTGGAATTAATTTGAACAAATTATGAACTGTTGTAAATAAAAAATCCCTATTACTGTGAAGTAATAGGGATTTTTATTGTTAAATAGCTTGTTTCTTCTCTTCTAAATCTTGCCCATCCCAACACTCTGTATTTTTTAAGCCAGGGATAGAACTTGCAACGAAGACAGGATCTTTTCCTTGTTTCTTTTGTTTAATATAGTCTACTAATGCTGCGTAGGCGAACTTGCTAAGGAATGAGATGGCAATTAAGTTTGTGAATACCATTAGTCCCATAAAGAAATCAGCTAAACTCCAAACTGTTTGAAGGGCAGCGATAGATCCGAAGAACACCATTCCGACAACTGCAACACGATAAATCAGTAACCATGTTTTGCTTTCTTTAATGAATGCGATATTTGTTTCACCATAATAGTAGTTTCCTAGTAAAGAACTGAAAGCGAATAGGAAAATAATAATCGCTAAGAAAGTGCTTGCCCATGGTCCAATTTGTGAACTTAATGCTTGTTGTGTTAATTCAATACCTTCTAAATTCGATCCTTTGTAAAGTCCAGAACATAATACGATAAACGCTGTTGATGTACATACTAAGAATGTATCTACGAAAACACCTAATGCTTGAACAAGTCCTTGTTTTACAGGGTGAGATACATCTGATGTTGCTGCTGCATTAGGAGAGCTACCCATACCTGCTTCTGTCGCGAATAAACCGCGCTGAATTCCGAATTTGATTGCTGCTCCAATACCACCAGCGATAGCTTGGTCTAAACCAAATGCGCTGTTAAATATTTCTGTAAAAATGCTTGGTAACATAGTGAAGTTGTTAATTACGACAAAAACAGCTACGCCGATATAAATGATTGCCATTGGAGGAACAATCATTTCTGTAATACGTGAAATGCTCTTGATACCACCAAAAATAATAACTGCGACTAATAAAGCTAATAGAGCTCCTACAATCGTTCGCTCTAGTCCAAAAGCATTTTCAAACGCTATTGTTACTGTATTTGCTTGTACAGAATTGAAAATTAATCCGTACGCAACTGTAATAAGAAGTGAAAACCAAACACCCATCCAGCGTTTGTTTAATCCTTTTTCCATGTAATATGCTGGTCCACCACGGAACCTGCTTCCATCTTTTACTTTATAAATTTGCGCGAGCGTACATTCTACGAAACTAGTAGCTGCTCCAAGGATAGCGATAAACCACATCCAAAATATTGCGCCGGGTCCACCCATTGAAATGGCTAATGCTACACCAGCTAAGTTTCCGATACCGATACGTGCCGCTGCACTTAAGCAAAATGCTTGGAATGGAGAGATGCTATCTTTCTTTTTTTCTTTTCGATTAAATCCTTTACTAATTAAACTGACCATCTCACGGAAATGAGTAATTTGGACAAATTTTAATTTGAAAGAGAAATAAAGACCGAAGCCGATTAACATTGCAATAAGAATATATGACCATAAAATATTATTCGTTACCTCAAGGAATCTGCTAAAGATATCAACCATATAATACACTTCCTTTTTTTCATAATAAGAAAATTATATGCAAAAAATATACCAGAATCAATTTTTCTAAAAAATCATGTTACTTAAATGTGTTTTGTGTTATGATTATGTTACATCGTAATATTTTTAGAATTATTTACATTTTAAAAAACTAAATTTAAAGCGAAAAAGAGGGGATAATTTGAAAGAAGAATCTTTATTGAAAGTAAGTCTTAAGAGTTTGAAAATAAGAAGTAATTTATTTTTTATCATTACATCTTTAAGTATCTTTTTAGGAGCCACTTATTATTACAATAAAAGATTTCCAAGTCATAGGTATCCTGAATGGTTAGAATTTCTAAAATTGATTGGATGAACAAAAGACAGAAAAACAGAAAATTAAAATAAAGAAGTTATGGAGGAGCTAAATATGAATATTAGAGAAAGTGAACTTCCGGGTATTGGTTATAAATTTCAAATCGTTACGAAAGGTAACGAAAAGATGGTGATTGTCATTCATGATGATGGGCGTAGAGAAATGTATCATTTTGATTCAGATCATGAAGAAAGCATCTCAAGTATTTCATTACGTGACTCAGAGGCGAGACAAATTGCAGCAATATTAGGTGGAATGGTATATAAGCCTAGAGCATTAGAAAATGTTGAGATGGTCTTTGAAGGTTTAGCAATTGAGTGGTTTAAAGTGGAGAATGCAGCTCCGGCAATCGGAAAAACAATTGGCGACCTTGAAATAAGAAAAACATATAGCGTAACGATAATTGCAGTTATGAAAAAGAATATGAAAAAGCTATTTAATCCAGGTCCAGACACGGTGATTGAAGAAGGAGATATGCTTGTAGTTTCTGGTGAGAGAGAAGAAATTAAAAAGATTATTAATGAATTACTTTCGAATAGGGGGACTGACTAGATGGATACTTTAATTTTTGAAGTTGGTACAGCTTTAGTTTTAGTAGCAATTGCGGCGGTAATTGCTGGAAAGTTTAAATTCTCAGTAATTCCTTTTCTAATCGTTCTTGGCATGTTAGTAGGTCCGCACGCGCCGACAATAGGTGTTATCGATCTCAAATTTATTGAAAGTGCAAGTGTGATATCCTTCCTTGGAAGGATTGGTGTTCTGTTCCTTCTTTTCTATCTGGGATTAGAGTTTTCGATGAAAAAACTAATTAAATCTGGACGTTCTATCGCGATTGGCGGAACAATCTATATTTTGATTAACTTTTCACTAGGATTATTATACGGATTTATAATGGGATTCCCGTTACTCGAAATCTTAATTATTGCGGGTATTATTACGATTTCTTCTAGTGCTATCGTTGCAAAGGTATTAGTTGATTTAAGAAGAACTGGTAATAATGAAACCGAATTAATTTTAGGAATTATTATGTTTGAAGATATATTCCTTGCTGTATATTTATCAGTAGTTTCTGGCTTAGTTCTTGGGGATCACGCTTCCTTCTTAGGTGCCCTTACTTCAATTGGAATTGCTTTAGGATATATGCTTCTATTCTTTATTGTGGCTAGAAAAGCAACGCCGTTATTAAATAGATTGCTCAATATTAGTTCAGATGAAATTTTTATTATTGTAGTATTTGCTTCGTTGTTCTTTATTGCAGGTTTTTCAGAAACAATTCACGTTGCAGAAGCAATCGGGGCACTTCTTTTAGGGTTAGTTTTCTCTGAGACAGAGCATAGTGATCGAATTGAACATCTTGTTGTTCCATTTAGAGACTTCTTCGGAGCTATTTTCTTCTTCAGTTTCGGATTAAGTATCGATCCGTTTTCATTAGGCGGGGCGATATGGTTAACGTTAGGTGCTGTCCTTCTTACAATCGTCGGAAACTTTGTTGCAGGGATGATTGCGGGACGACAAGCTGGATTATCTCATAAAGCATCAACAAATATTGGATTAACAATCGTTTCAAGAGGAGAATTCTCCATCATTATGGCTAATATCGGCATCGCCGGTGGTTTAATGTCAGTACTGAAACCATTCTCAGCACTATACGTGCTTATACTATCGATCTTAGGTCCACTTCTGACGAAAGAGTCAAAGAATGTATATAAATTTTTAAATAAAATCTTTAAGTGGGATACGAAGACTAGATAAATTTAAAAAAAATAAAAGTACAAGATATTTACTGCTTGTACTTTTATTTTTTGCAATGAAAACAGTAAAGAGAGGTAAATGATGTTAGGAGAGTTGATTCATTCAGTTTTAGTTTTTCTAGAAGGACTTGGTTATTGGGGAATTATGCTGGGATTAATGATAGAGGTTATCCCAAGTGAAATCGTATTATCTTATGCAGGTTATTTAGTATCAACAGGAAGCATTACATTTTGGGGGGCTGTCGCGTTCGGTACAATTGGTGGTGTAATCGCACAACTATTCATTTATTGGATCGGTCGATACGGAGGAAGACCTGTTCTTGAGCGATATGGAAAATATATTTTGATTCAGAAGAAACATATTGATTATGCTGAAGCGTGGTTTAATCGTTACGGAACTGGTGTTATTTTTACAGCGCGTTTTATTCCTGTTGTGCGTCATGCTATTTCGATACCAGCGGGTATTGCGAAAATGTCACATGCTAAGTTTATTACGCTAACTACACTAGCTGTTATTCCATGGTCAATTGTATTTGTATATTTAGGTTTTAAATTAGGAACAGAGTGGGAAAGTATTAATAAAGTAGCTGGGCCATATGTGAAATACTTTGCACTTGCTGCTATTGTTTGTGCAATTGGTTATTTTATATTAAAAAAAATGATGAAAAAAAAGTGATTACGGAAAAAGAATCTATGCTGACATAGATTCTTTTTTATCGTCATTTTTTAAAGGATGAAAGTGTATGTTTAATATTTACCATATTGTGGCATATATATAGGAAAAGGGAGTTTAGGAAGGGGATTATTGAGAAATGGAACTCCAGTTTCAAAATGTATATCAACAAGTTGAGAATTGGTATGTGTTGGATTCGGAGCTTCCTTGGGATGTCAAAAAGTTAAGAAATGATTTGTTTTCTCTTATTGAAGTAAGTGCAACGCCAGTTATTTTTTGTGATACGTGTGATGCGAATCATGTACTTTTATCATTAGGAGAAGAAGAAGAGGAGTTTTTATTCCCAGTAGGTGGTTTTTATCATAAAGAAAAACAATTAATTTTCGTTTGTATGTGGGAAGAGTATGAGCAAGTGCTCAAAACGCTATTGCATGAATTCAGGCATGCGATGCAGCATAAGGACGATGTACTATATGTTGGAAATGAACTATACGAAGAAAGATGGATTGAGAAAGATGCGAGGCATTTCGCGGAGAGGAAGCTAGATGAATATAAAAATAGAAATTTAATCTGAAGCATAGTGGAGAAAAATCACTGTGCTTTTATTTATTGCTAATTAAAAATAAGTAGTTGACCTTTAATAAGTTTAGTTCTAAACTAATAGTATCAAATGAGCGAGGTGATGGAATGAAAGCAGGGGAAAGACTTGGAGTACTATTATGGTTTCGTTTATCACGCTTTTATAATAGAAGTATTCGTGAGACGAATCAGCATTTGAAAAAGTGGAATGTATCTGCCGCTCAGTTTGATGTATTAGTTCAAATTGGAGGAAACGATCGTTTAACGCAGCAAGAACTTGGAAATAAGTTGTTTGTTACGAAAGGAAATGTTACTCAACTTTTAAATAAGATGGAGCAACTAGATTGGATTCAGCGTGAACAAGAAGGTACTACGAAATATATTTCATTAACAGAAAAGGGAAAGGTTCTATATGAAGAAATAGTCCCGCCGCAAGAAACATTTCAAGCAGAGCAATTTGATAAGTTAAATAGAGAAGAACAAAAACAATTATTAGAATTACTGAAGAAGTTGCAGTGATAAAAATTAAAAATAATTATCTCGATTTCGAGATAATATGAGGTGAAGGATATGTTTAGAAAAGTTGATCATAAAAATATGGGAAGAGCAAATCACGGGTGGTTAAATACACATTTTCATTTTTCCTTTGCAAATTATTATAATCCAAACAACATGAATTTTGGAGCAGTACGTGTTATGAATGATGATTTAATAGCGCCACAAACTGGTTTTGATATGCATCCGCACCGTGATATGGAGATTATCTCTTACGTTATAGATGGTGAATTAACACATGAAGATAGTATGGGGAACCGCGGGACAATTGAGCGTGGGCATGTTCAATATATGAGTGCAGGTACTGGTGTATTTCACAGTGAGCATAACTTAGGAAGTGAAACATTACGTTTATTGCAAATTTGGATTTTACCAGACCGCGACGGTCATAAACCAAACTATGGTGAGTTTAAATTTGATTGGAGTAAACGTGAAAATGAGTGGTTCCATATGGTATCTCCTTCTGATGGAGATGCACCAATTCATATTCACCAAGATGCAAATTTATATTCTTTATCATTAGAAGCTGGTAAAGAAATTTATTTTCCTGTTAAAGAAGGACGTCAATTGTACCTTGTACAAATTGAAGGTAGCAGCGTTGTAAACGGTGAAACACTCGTAATGCGTGATGCGGCGGAGACTGTAGAAGAAGATATTCACATTCAAGCGAAAGAAAACTCTCACTACTTAGCGATTGAAATGAAAATGGAATAAAGTGAAACTTTAACCCATGGCGGTTTTAAGTATGTGAATAGCGAGATGAAAAGTTATAGGGAAGAGGATATCGAAAACGATATCCTTTTTTGTGTGAGTTAAATTAACAGAAAAAACTTTCTCAATTTTTGAGAGCAGGTATTGGAAAGATTATTCAGAATATTTATAAAGGTGTTAAAAACTTTTAGGGAAATGGGGAGTGTTAGATTGAAAAAGCAAGTAATTTCATCAGCATTAGCATTAACTGTTATCGCAAGTGGGTTTGGGGCATTTGGAGCAACTACGACGAAAGCAGAAGAGCAAAAAATCCAGTATCACCAAGAGTTTAAAACACCAGCTTACATAGGTGAAGAATGGAAAGCGCCGGAAGGACTAGATAAAAAAGAGACGGTCTTTCAATATTTAGAGAGTAAAAAAGATATGTTTAAACTAGCAGGAAATATTGACAAACATTTCAATATCGTTGGTGAGGAAAAAGATGCTGAGTCTGGTACAACACATGTGAAGTTAGTTGAGAAGCATAATAACATTCCTGTGTATGGTTCAGATCAAACAGTTACGCTTGATAAAGAGAATAATGTAAAAGCATTTTTCGGACAAGTTATTCCGAATTTAGAGAATAAAAATATTCCTGCATCTGCAAGTATTAGTGCGGAACAAGCAGAAACGATTGCAAAAGCTAATATTGAGAAAGAAATTGGTAAAGTAAAGAATTATGATGGTGTGAAAAAAGATTTATATGTGTATGAAAAAGATGGTCAATACTATCTTGCATATCTTGTAAAAGCGTCGGTTTCGAAACCAGCTCCAGGATATTGGCATTACTTTGTTGATGCAACAAATGGAAATGTTATTGAGAAATATAATGCTGTAGATAACATTACTGGATTTGGTTACGGAGTATTAGGTGCTAGACAATCATTTGAAATTGCTCAAGATACGAAAACAGGAGCGTTCAACTTATTTGATGGTACACGAGGACAAGGTGTCCATACATTTGATGCAGAGAATATGAACGAAGACTGGTTTAATTTATTCTCACAAATTCTTGGATATACAGGAGAAGAAATTGGAAGTAAATCTAAGTTCTTCGAAGATAAAGCGGCAGTTGATGCGCATGTGAATGCAGGAAAAGTATATGATTATTATAAAAAGACATTTAACCGTAACTCTTTCGATGATAAAGGTGCAAAACTTATTTCTGCTGTTCACGTAGGTGAATCCTGGAATAACGCAGCGTGGAACGGTGTACAAATGATGTATGGTGATGGAGATGGTAAGACATTTATTCCATTATCAGCTGGCCTAGACGTTATTGGCCACGAATTAACGCATGCTGTAACTGAACATACAGCAAATCTTGTTTATAAAGATGAGTCAGGAGCGTTAAATGAATCGTTATCTGATATTATGGGCGTCATGGTTGAGAAGAAAAGCTGGGATTTAGGAGCTGATATTTATACACCTGGTAAACCTGGTGATGCACTTCGTTCTCTGAAGGATCCAGCATCTATTCCAAACCCATTAAAACCAGGTGAAGGTTACCCAGATCACTATAATAAACGTTATACTGGAACAGCTGATAATGGCGGCGTTCATATTAACAGTAGTATTAACAATAAAGCGGCGTATTTAGTGTCTGAGGGCGGCACGCATTACAATGTGAAAGTAACTGGAGTGGGCCGTGAAGCAACAGAAAAAATTTACTATCGTGCTCTTACAAAATATTTAACTGCAAACTCTGATTTCAAAATGATGCGCCAAGCTGCACTTCAATCAGCAGAAGATTTATTCGGTAAAAACTCTAAAGAGGTACAAGCTGTAACGAAAGCTTATGACGCTGTAGGAGTAAAATAATAAGAGAAAAAAGACCTGACTGGATTGTCAGGTCTTTTCCTTATTTAATCACGAAT
The DNA here is from genome assembly GCF_038007205.1 of Bacillus sp. FSL E2-8887. Classification (NCBI taxonomy): domain Bacteria; kingdom Bacillati; phylum Bacillota; class Bacilli; order Caryophanales; family Bacillaceae; genus Bacillus; species Bacillus sp. FSL E2-8887. Next base: position 4,630,756 of record NZ_JBBOWS010000001.1, on the reverse strand, counting down.
ACCTAGTGCGATTTTCGCCATACGCGACATACGTTCTTTCGTCCATGGCGGATTCCATACAACGTTTACTTCTATTTCATTTACTTCAGGTACGTTCGTTGATAATACTTTTTTAACGTCTGATACGATTTGGCCAGCCATTGGACAACCGATAGAAGTCATTGTCATTGTAATGACAGCATTATTATTTTCATCTGCTGTAACGTCATAAACTAATCCGAGATTGATAATATCAACACCTAGCTCAGGGTCAATAACAGCTTCTAAGTTGGCATATAACTTTTCTTCAAATGCTTGTTGTGACATGTGTAGCACCCCCTAAATATTAATGATATCGGTTCTCATTATAACGGATATGCGGGATAAGTGCAGGAAATGAGCTCAAAAAAATATTCCTCTCTGAGAGAGGAATATTTTTTTGAAAAGCTATTCAGTTTTAAAATGAGATACAAGCTGATCTAATTCTTCAACTGTTTGTTTCATTTGTTTTGCAGTGAGAGTCATTTCATTCATCACGATGACTTTCTGTTCAGCAGATTGTGCCGTTGCGGCTGTTTCACTAGATACTTCATTTGAAATAGAAGCGATGTTATTAAGTGAAGCGTTCATTTCTTCAGCGCTTGCAGCCATTTCTTCAGCAGTTGCTGATATGTCTTGCATTTGAGTTGATACTTTATTTACTTGTTCAACAATTGTTGTGAAAGAAGTACCAGCCTCACGAACGACAGTAATGCCTTCAAATGCTTCAGAACGACCTTTAGACATCATAGAGTTAGCAGTTTCCGTATCATTTTGAATTTGATGAAGCAATTGGTTAATATCTTTTGCCGCTGTTTTTGATTGTTCCGCAAGTTTACGAACTTCATCAGCTACGACAGCAAATCCTTTTCCTTGTTCACCAGCACGAGCCGCTTCAATAGAAGCATTTAAAGCAAGTAGATTTGTTTGTTCAGCGATATTAGAAATAGATTGTACAGCTGTATCAATATATTTTGTATGAGTGATTAGACGTTCGACTACTTCTGATGTAGCATTTACAGCTTCATGTATCGTTGTCATTTGTGAAACAGATTTTTGGATAACAGTACTTCCGTCGTTAGCGTGTTCAGATGTAGCTACAGCAAGTTCGGCTACAGATGAAGCAGATTCAGCGATACGCTGAACACTTATTGCCATATCATCCATCGCAGTCGAGCTTTCTTCCATACTAGAAGTTTGCGATTGAATACTTGAATTTAAGTTGGACATCGAGCTTTGAACTCTTATTGTTGCCTCGCGTGATGTATTAGTCTTTTCTAGCATATTTTCAGAAGCTGTTTGTACTTCTACAGATGTTTTTTGAACACGATTAATGATATGTTGCAGGTTTTCTAACATTTTATTAAACGATGATGCAATTGCACCGATTTCATCATTGCTATTTACTTGTAGACGGGCTGTTAAGTCGCCTTCTTGAGAGGCTAATTCTTTTAGTTTAGTATCAATTTGTTGAATTGGTTTTACAAGCTTACCAGAGAACCACCATGCAAGAATAATTGCAGTTACAATACAAATAACAAGTGATAAGAAGACAACATATTCAATTCGTAGTGAAGATTGATCGATTTTTTCAATAGATTGTTCACGTAATTTAGCTTGTTCATTACTGTAATTTGTGAAATCACCGATTACTTTATAAACAGTGCCATTCTCTGTAGAAGCTACTTGTAAAGCTTCTTCCCATTTTTGTTCTTTTGCAAGAGTGAATACTTTCTCTTCAATGAACTTTCTCCAAGTGGATCCTAATTCCATTGTGCTTTTCACGGACTGAGAAGTGTTAGGGTTAGAAAGAAGTTGCCCTTTTGTATCTTCAAGACGTTTACTCATCTCATTAAACTTGTCTAATTCGACTTGATCATGTTGTAGTAAATAACCTCTTAAAGCAGAAAGTTGTACTTGATAAGCGTCTCCGCGCTCTTTCAATTCTGTTGCAAGAGGAGAAATTTCTTTTTGTAATGTTTCAGCTTTATGAGACTGATCCATGGTAAAGAATAAAATAAAAGCTAAGGCGATGCCGAATAAAGCGCAAATCATTCCCATCATGAACATTAGTTTTTTTCGAATGCTAATAAAATTCATATGATAAAAATCCTCCTTGTAAAATCTTAGTATTAGAATTAATTAATTAATGTAAAAAATTGAAAGAAAGCTTTACTCCATCTGGAATAAAGCTTTCTTCTTTCCTTTAGGAATTATAGCAGACAGAATGGGAGATAGAAAGAGATATTTTAGCGTGAAAAAAGAGAGACTCTAAATCGCTCTTTCTAACAATTTAGAGTTCGTAGAAGTATAAATGAAATTTTCATTTTAACTATTTGTTTTGAAATGAGAAACGAGCACTTCAAGTTCTTGCACAATTGTTTTCATTTCTGATGATTTTTTAGCAACGACACTCATTTTGTTTACTTGGTCACCAGCTGAAGTTGCTGTTTTCGATGTTTCGGCAGCAACTTCATTTGAAATAGAAGCGATATTATTTAAAGCTGCATTCATTTCTTCAGAACTTGCGGCCATTTCTTCAGCAGTTGCAGACATTTCTTGTATTTGTGTAGAGAAATTGTTAATGTGATTAACAATTTCTGAGAATGAAGATCCAGCGGTACGAATGACTGTAATTCCTTCAGAAGCTTCTGACTGACCTTGTGTCATCATGTCATTTGCTATTTTTGTGTCCGCTTGAATTTGATGAAGTAAATGGTTAATGTCATTTGCTGCTAGCTGAGATTGTTCAGCAAGTTTTCGTACTTCATCGGCAACAACAGCGAATCCTTTTCCGTGTTCACCAGCACGGGCCGCTTCAATAGAAGCATTTAAAGCGAGCAAATTCGTCTGCTCGGCAATATTAGAAATAGATTGAAGTGCAGTATCAATATGATTCGTATGTGTAATGAGTCGCTCTACCACTTGTGATGTAGCGTTAACAGCTTCGTTAATTGTATGCATTTGTGTAATAGATTTTTCAATGACTTTATTTCCATCATCTGCTTTTTCAGAAGTTGTAACAGCTAGGCTAGCGGCAGAAGAGGCAGCTTGTGCAATGCGCTGAACACTCGTTGCCATATCATCCATTGCGGTTGAACTTTCTTCAATGCTAGAAACTTGTGAACGAATATTGTGCTCAAGAGCATTCATAGTCTCTTTAGTTTTTGCGGTATTTTCCATAGAAGCAGTTGTTTCGATAAACACATTTTCAGAAGCTTCTTTTACACTTGTTGATGTTTGTTGAACTTGCTTTATTATACGCTGTAAGTTAGCAAGCATTTGATTAAAGGAATTTGCGATGTCACCAATTTCATCTTTACTCGTTACGTGTAATCTAGCGGTTAAATCGCCATCTTGAGAAGCTAATTCTTTTAACTTCGCATCAATTTGTCGAATCGGTTTAACGAGTTTACCAGAGAACCACCATGCCAATAGAATAGACGTTAATGTACATGTAATGAGTGAGAAGAAAATAATATATTGAATAAGGGATGAAGAAGACTCTACGTCAGCAATTAATACGTCCCGTTTGTCATTTTCTTCATTTGCATATTTAGTAAAACGACTTAAAAGATCATTTACATAATCTGTTTGAGCAAGAGCAATTTTGGATGCTTCATCCCATTTTCCTTCCCGTGCAAGAGGGAGGACTTCATTATCTACGACGCTGCGCCATTTTGCTCCCATTAAAATGGCCTCTTTCATTCCTTCTGGGAGTTTTTTATCACTTGTTACTTTCTCCCTAGTATCAGCTAGTTTTTTTCCTTCCCGGTTGAATTTATCCAATCCTTTTTGGTCATGTGATAGTAAATATTCTTGTAAACCAGCGACCTGCGCTTGGAACCAATCGCCACGTTCTTTTAAAATCGTTGCTCTTTTCGATACATCATTCTTTAATGTTTCGATTTCACTTGCTTGATTCATCGCGAATGAAAGAATAACAATAAGAGCAATGCTAAATAAGGAAGAAATGCTTAAGAGTGTGAACAGTAGTTTTTTTCGAATGCTAACATATTTCATTGTTACCCCTACCTTTTTCAAAAAACTATTTATTGTAATTTATAAATATTGAGAACGAAACTAATAAAAACATAATTAAGAAGTTATTAATCTGTTCAATGAAAATTATAGCAGATAATGGAATATGGCAGATTAATGTGAGTAAATGTTCTTAAAATATATACATTTGTATATCAAAAAATTCATAAATAAAAATCAGAAATGGTATTGTAATTTGAAATAACATCCTGTATACTTCTAATTAGTTGATAACGATTATCACTATCAACTGAACATTACTCTTCGTTATGTTGGTCATACCCCTTTTTGACGACGTAAGTCAGAGACGAATGTTGAAATATCTTGTGTCCTATTCTACAGAATTATGGTAATCTCCAACCTCAACTTATATGCGTAAGCATGCAAAAAAAGGATCCTATCCGTGAAGGGATCCTTTTTTGCATGTTGTCGCAATTAATGTATATAGACCGGGTATACGCTTTTCAATTCCCTCTGGTGCAGTAGAAGGGAAAACCCACTTTTGATGAGATCCGTGTTCTTCAATCAATTTTTCAACCTTGAAATTTGTTTCTGCCATTGATGTAATTATTTCTCCTAGTGTCCAGCGCCTAATTTTTGTTCTCGGTAAAGCGTATTTCTGTGATCCCGTAAGGAGAGTACTATAAGCTACGTCATCTTCAATTAGTTCCTCGTCGAAATAATTTCCATTTGCTCGAAATGATGGATGATCTACTCCTAATAATTTTGTATAAACGGGATGATAGTCACGTAGTATAAAGGTCCCATCTTGTTTTAGTAAGTGAGAGATTATATGAAAGAGTGGCTTTAAGTCTAAAAAGTAATGGAGCACGCCAAGTTCCAGTAACACGATATCAAATGATTGGGGTAGATTTAAATCTAGTACATCGGAAATGATATATTGAATAGAGACACCAGCAGCTTCGGCTAGTTCGGTTGCGTATTTTTCATTACTTGCTGAAATGTCTACAACTGTTACATCGGCTCCTAAAAGAGCAAGAGCAACTGCTTTATTTCCTTTTGATCCGAGTAAATTAATAATACGCTTTCCTTTTGGAGATTGTATGTAAGGTAAATAATGATTTACCTCGCGCACGGGATCTTCCATGAGCTTTTTCGCATAATCCTCTGGCGCCCCGTGGCGATTTGTCCAAGCTTCATAAGCAGCTGCGTTCCAGCTTTTTTCATTAATAGTACTTAGTTGTTTTTGATTCAATTTTATCACTCCTTTTGTGAACGTATAGTTATTCGGTGAATGAGTAGGATTTCCTGTTTTTTTGAATAAAAGTTTGATTTTTCTGTTGTTAAGTCGTAAAATACGTTTTATACATAAAAGCGTTGAAAAGGAAAAGTAGAATGAAATCATTCTGTCCAGAGAGCTTCGGTAGCTGAGAAGAAGCAAGAATATTCATTTGAACAATGGCCTTTGAGCTTCGTCCTGAACTTATCAAATGATAATAGTAGGCGGCGACGAGAGTTGGTACTCGTTATCAAAACCACAGTATAAGAGCATATAGCTCCGTACTTGTTAAGGTTAGTTATGCGAATGACTGACGAAATAAGGTGGTACCGCGACTGTTTATACAGCCCCGCCCTTATCTTTTTTAAGATAAGGGCGGGGCTTTTTATATTTTAAAGGAGGAATATAAGATGAGTATTTTTATTGGAGGCGCTTGGCCGTATGCAAATGGTTCGTTACACCTTGGACACATTGCTAGTTTGTTACCAGGAGATATTTTAGCACGTTATTACAGGGCAAAAGGTGAGCATGTGTTGTATGTTTCAGGAAGTGATTGTAATGGAACACCGATTACAATTAGAGCAAAGCAAGAAGGTGTGACGGTGAAAGAAATTGCTGATAAGTATCACGAAGAGTTTGAGCGATGTTTTCGTAGCCTTGGTTTTACTTATGATTGCTATACACGTACAGATAGCGAGCATCATCATGAAACTGTTCAAAAAGTCTTTTTGCGACTATTAGAAGAAGGTTATATTTATAAAAAAGTAGTTGAACAAGCTTATTGCGAAACGTGTACGCAATTTTTACCGGATCGATATGTAGAAGGTATTTGTCCGCATTGTCATGAAGCAGCAAGGGGCGATCAATGCGATGCTTGTTCCGCTATTTTAGATCCACTCGATTTGTTAGAAAAGAAATGTAAATTATGTGGTAGTACGCCATCAGTACAGGAAACAGAGCATTTCTATTTTGCATTGCATAAATTTCAGCAGCAAATTAAAGAGGCCGTAGAAATTGCAAAGCAGAAAGGAACATGGCGCGACAATGCAATTCAATTAACAGAGAGATATTTAAAGGAAGGATTACAAGATAGGGCAGTGTCACGTGATTTACCAATTGGGGTACCAATTCCAGTGGCAGGATATGAAGATAAGAAAATTTACGTATGGATTGAAGCAGTGACAGGATATTATTCGGCGAGTAAACACTGGGTTGAAGAAACAGGGAAAGATGATCAAGAGTTTTGGGATAAAGAAGCGAAAACATATTATGTACATGGTAAGGATAATATTCCGTTTCATTCAATCATTTGGCCAGCGGTATTACTTGGAATAGGAGAAGAAGCAATCCCGCGTCATATCGTTTCGAATGAATATTTAACAGTTGAAAAAAGAAAATTATCGACAAGTAAAAACTGGGCAGTATGGGTGCCTGACATATTAGAATGCTATAATCCAGATTCTATTCGTTACTTTTTAACAGTTAACGCACCAGAAAATCGTGATACTGATTTTTCATGGCGTGAATTCATTTACAGTCATAATAGTGAATTGTTAGGTGCATACGGGAACTTTGTGAACCGGACATTAAAGTTTATTGAAAAATATTATGGTGGTACTGTACCGAAGGGAAGTATTGATGTAGAGCTGAAAGATAAAGTAGAAGGATTATATAAAAGTGTAGGAGAGGCGATTGAACAAACTAAATTTAAGGTGGCACTAGAAACAATATTTGATGCAGTACGCTTTGCAAATAAATACTTTGATGAAAAGCAGCCTTGGAAACAAAGAGAAGACGAACCAGTTTCATGTGAGGAAACAATTTATAATTGTGTTTACCTAATAGCAAACTTTGCACAACTGCTTGAACCATTTTTACCGTTTTCAAGTGAAAGAGTTAGAAATACATTATCGAGTGTTAAAGTAAATTGGGAACCTCAAAATACGTTGCCAAACCGAATTGATAATGTGCAGCCATTATTTGAGCGAATCGATGTAAAACAAATTGAACATGAGGTAGAGAAGTTATATGGAGCGGTAAAGTGAAATATAAGGAAAAGACCTTTCAAATAAAGTGAAACTTTAATCAGTGGGGGTTTTGTTCATCCCCCACTGATTATTAGTTGAACCAATCGGGCTTTTACGGGCAGTTGATTCCCCACCTAAATTCTTTGCTTTCTCTGAATTTTGAGGTGGGGGTCTTAATGCCCGTTAATGCGGGATAAATGAAAGGTCTTTTGTTATGCTGTATAACCCTCTTTCTTATCTTTCAAAAAGAAAAGCACAGCAAGGATTACGAGAATAATAGCCGCAATATCATATGTTATTTTGAAGGTAGTAATAAAGTTTAACATATCGTAACTTTATTCACATTTATATACAAGTTGATGTTGTCACGCACTATGAACACGATTATGTTTTTTTTCTTTCCTAGCAGTAAGTAGTTGTGGTGTGAAAATACCGAGCAATATAACCACAATCCCAATCCACTGCATTGGCGATACAACTTCATGAACAAGTGTAATAGAAGCGATAATTGCTGTTGGTAATTCAGCTGCACCTAATATTGTACCAAGTCCTGTTCCGACTTTTGGTACCCCAATTGAAAAACAAATGACAGGTATAATAACCCCGAACAGTCCAAGGAAGAAAGCATATTTCCATAGGCCTGCTTGTAAAGCGCCGTCCGTTAAAAAGGTAGGCGGGAAAAATAAGCATACAATAAGAGTAGCACTCGTTGTCATAAGAAAGCTTTTCGTATAAGGCGGAACATCTGTAGCAACGCGCCCGCTTACAAATACATAGAATGAGAAGGAGACGGCAGCTAATAGTCCGAAAATAATACCTTTCGTAGAAAAGTTTTGTCCAAGACCTTCAAATACTCCACCAGCAAACAATGTACCAGTAAATAAAATAATTATAGATATAACTTTCTCACGGCTTGGGAATGTCCGGTTGGCAATCGCTTCGATGACTACACCAATCCAAGTGAACTGAAAGAGTAAAACGACAGCGATAGAGGCTGGCAATTCTTCTACGGAAATAGCATAGAAAATACCTGTCATACTCATTGTTGTGCCGACTGTTAGTAACGAAAAGAATTGTTTTTTTGATACTTTATGACGTGAAAAGAACAGAACGAGTAAAAGGAGTCCAATCCATCCGAAGACATATTGCCCTCCTAGTAGTTGGTGTGCGGAAAATCCGTCGATGAATCCGAGTTTAAAAATAGTTGAAAGTACGCCGTAGCTACAAGCGCCGAATAAAACTAGTAATGAATACTTAAATTTCTCCATAAAAATCCTCCTTTTAAATAATAAAAAACGCCCGCTATCCAAATAAGGATAACGGGCGAACGAAACAGAGTAAGATACTCTACAAAATTCCGCCATTCATACGAAGTATGAATTTGGGGTATGAAATTAGAGTAGGTTTTACATTGCTTTTGGGAATACAATGGAGCATTTTACACCTTGAGGTGTGTTTTGTATTCCATAAGGAAACTGATGTTTATCTAATATTTGTTTTACAATATATAACCCAAGACCACTACCTTGTACTAAGCCATGTTTGTCAGGATTTGCGCGATAGAATGGTTCAAATAAATGGGCAAGTTTATCTTCATCAATTTGAGAACCTGTATTTAATACTTCTAATGCGTAACCGTTTGGCTTTTCATAAAGTTTTATATATACATGCTGATGGTCAATTGTATAATGAATTGCATTTGAAATAATGTTAAAAATAGCAGTTTGCATAAATTTAGGATCAGCTAAAATTTGTGCATCTTGTTTAATGTTAGATTGAACATTTAATTGTTTTACAGATACAAAATAATCTACTTTCTTTATAACGTCCTCAATAATATTAGTTAATGAGATAACTTTTAAATTTGGTTTAAATTGAGGGTTTTGTATTTTGGATAATTCTGACACTTTTTCCGTTAATATGTTAATATCTTGCATCATCTCATATGAACGTTTTAAATATTTATCTCTATCTTTATAAGCGCCAATTCCGTGAATCATGCCATCGAGTTGTCCCATAACGGCTGCGATTGGTGTTTTTAATTCATGGGATATCATAGACATAAATTCTTTACGAGATTGTTCTAACTGTTGTTCCTTCTTGAGTTCATTTCTTAAATCTTGATTGCTTTCATGTAAATTTTTCACAATAGTAGGTACTTGTGAGGCAGCTACTTGCAAATTAAAATCTGTTTGATCTGTATTTTTGTTAAGTAGCTTTTTATCTGAGAAATCAAGATTCATAATATCTTTTAAAGCATCGCTCATATATCGGAAAGGTTTGGCGATTATTTTTGCGTAGATTAAAGATCCAAGCAGAGATAATGCAAGCATTGTCGCCCCAATATGTGGAGCTAACTGCTGCAACACATCTGTTAACTTTGGATTATCATGTGTATCATTTGCTTTACTTGCTGCACTTTGTGTATGTAAGGCATCATTGTTAGTAACTTGCTTTTCCGCTTCTGTAAGTGAAGACGTTGTGTTACTTTTCCCCGGAATATTTTGTGCATGTTCTTTTGCTTTTGCAGTTTGGCTAGGCTGCAAAAGATGATTGATGGCTGTAGAGAGTGCTTTCATGTCTATTTGAGAAGATTGAAAATTAGAGATGCTACTCTCTGACACAGCTTTATTTTGCTTTGTTTTACTTTGGTCGTTTTGTTTGTCTGATTCCGCTTGTTCCGCAGTTTGCGTTCCAGAAGCTTTCAAACGATCTTTATCGTAATTTGAGGCTAGAAAATAAATAATTTGATAAAGACAAAGTGATAACAGAATACAAAATAATAAGGTTTTGATGAATATATTTTTGGTGATGTTGTCTTTGCTACGATTCGATTTTGTAGCCAATGCCTTTCACCGTTTTAATATAAGGAATTTCTAATTTTTTTCGTAAGTTTTTAATATGTGTATCTATAACCCTCACATCACCATAATGTTCATAGCCCCATACCTTATTCAACAAATCACTTCTTGATAGTACTTTTCCCCGATTTTGCAGTAAAGTATATATAATTTCAAATTCTTTTGTAGTCAATTCAATTTGATTACCATGAACATAAGCGGCATATGCTGTAGAATTTAACATCAATTCATGGAATTGTAGTATAGTTGCAGCTTCTGCTTCCTTTGTTGCTGCCCTTCTTAATACAGCTTCTACACGTTTTATAAATACGGTGTAATGGAACGGTTTTGTAATATAGTCATCAATACCTAACTCAAATCCTTTAATTTCACTTTCTTCATTATGTAAGCCTGTTAACATAATGATTGGTACATCAGATTGTCCTCGCATAATTTTGCAAATACTATAGCCATCTATATCTGGTAACATTACATCGAGGAGGACAAGATCGTATGAATTTTTTTGGAAAAGAAGAATGCCTTCTGTTCCAGCACCAACTACATCAACAGTAAAGTTTTGTGCCATTAGAAATTCACGAATAAGTTCTTGTATATCTGGGTTGTCTTCAATCACCAGTATATGCGTCATAGTAACACCTCCTAAATAACGCTTTTTACTGCAATATTCGAATTCATCATTTTTTGGATGACTCAGATTGTTTATACATATAATAAGCCCCCGCTATAAAATAGTAATGAAAGTAGCAAGGGGGATTGTTTAGTGTCACTGAATAGTTCAGTATTACAGTAGTTCTATTATAGTATGTATTGTAAAATTTATAAAATATTATAACTGTATAATTTTAATATCCATGTTTATCAATGTTAAGATGATGTTGAATGCAATCTATTTTTATTATATATGTAAATACAGTTGTTTTGCTACTGTAAATGAATAAATAAAATAAGCCAAGACATAAAATTCTTGGCTACACATAAATCTTGTTCTTAGGCTAATTTACAGTGACAGTAGCTTGCTGCTGAACGCGCTCAAATAACCAGTGAATATCATTGTTAAACATACGAATACAACCAAGTGTTGTTGCTTTCCCGATTGCTTGATTATTGTTAGTTCCATGAATCGCATACGTTGTTCCGTAAGTTCCTGCCATATTTAATCCGAGCCAGCGGTCCCCAAGTGGATTACGTGGATCGCCGCCTTTAATTTTTCCTGTATAGTAAGGACGGTTTTTAATTTTATTTACGATTTGAAAAGTACCCTTAGGTGTTGGTGTTGCTGCTTTTCCAGTAGCGACAGTGAAACTTTTTATGAATTTTCCATCTTGATAATAATCCATTTTATTTATTTTTGTGTTTACGATAAGCTGATCTTTCGTCGTAGCTGCTTCTGCAGTAGTGAATGGAAGAGTTAAAAATCCTAATGATAATAGCGCACTTAATAATAGTTTTTTCATTATATTCTCCTTTTACTTATTGTAGTAGTCTTACATACAATGAATTTGTAATCCTCGTAATGCTTGATTGACATTTTCATCTAATGTTTCAAAGAAGGTAGTAATCTTTGTATTACATTTGTTGTTTTTATCGATAAGTAATCTTTCATTTAATAAAAGCTCACCATGTAGTCCAAAACTTTGAACTCGAATATTTAGTTCATCTTCAGTTTCAGAAATAATCGGTAAGAAATAGTGAAAAGCTTTCGTTGGAATGATGTAGCTTTTGCCAATCATGCTTTCTTGATTTGAATTAACCCATTTTCTCGTGACGATCTTAATGTTCTTTTTTGAAACGATAAAAGACAGCGTTGTAGATTTTGTTAAACTTACGTCAAATTCATTTGTTTCACATATTTGTAAATTAAAAACGGTTTCATTTTGATGAGATTCAACATTCGTATTAATAAAATCGTGCATTTTATAAGCTTCCATTTCTTATTCACCCTTTTTTCAATTTCGAAAAGCGATTTATATTTATTCAGTTTAATGTTTAGTCATATATTAGCTAAATTTTTCAACAAATTCCGATATAATCTTACAATACGTATATGAAGCTAATATGAAGTTCATATGAGTTTGTGGTGGTTTTTTATAGAGAACAAAATAAGGTGGTTTTCGAGAGTTAAAAACTGGATGAAAAATGTATATTAATGGATTTTCTTCGCGTGATATATAGTTGTTAGCTTGTTTTTTAATGCTAATAGATATAAGTAAATAGAGAACAAAAAACTTTAGAATGAGCCTTACAAAAATGTAATAAAAATGTAAGCTATTGTGATAGTTATTTCGACAATTTTTTTATACAATAATAGTAACAAGTTGTACGTGAATGAAAGGGGAGATGACATGGAATGGGTTCATGAATTATTTCAGCAATATGGGTATTATGTAGTACTTGTAGGCCTGCTGTTAGAATATATTGCACTTCCGTTTCCGGGAGAGCCAACATTAGCATATGCGGGGTTTTTAGCACAGAAGGGTGATCTAAGTTTACCTATTTTAATTATCCTATCCTTTATTGGGACAAGTGTAGGAATGACGATTCAATACTTTTTAGGGAATAAGCTTGGTATGCCTTTTGTTCAAAAATACGGGAAGTACGTATTTTTAACACAAAGAAAAATTGATTTAACGAGAATGTGGTTCGATAAATACGGATATTTCCTTATCTTTATTGGCTTCTTCATTCCTGGTGTACGTCATTTTACAGGATACTTTGCAGGTATCATTAACTTACCGTTTCGCCGCTTTGCAATTACAATTTATTCAGGTGCTTTATTCTGGGTATCGTTCTTCTTAATTGGCGGCTACTGGTTAGGTGGTAACTTACATGATATTTTCGGATTACTGGGAGATCATATCGGCAAAATCATTTTCGGAGCGATTGTCATTGTAGCAATTACGTTAAGCATTCGTTTCCGCAAGCAACTAAAACGAGTATTTTTACAAAACGCAAGTTAATATGGAATCCATTCTATGTCAGATTTTAGGGAGGCAGTGCAAAAGCACTGCCTTTTTTATTGTATTTTCCAGTTTGCTTTTATTTTTCCATCGATACCGTCACCGGTGGCTGGTATATAATACGTTCCTATTTTTTTCCGTATGTGATTATTAAAATCTATTATCTAAGTTATATATTTAGGAGAATATAGATTTATTTTTGACATGTATATAAGTCAAAATGACAATTATAATTGACAAAGATAAGGATATTATTTACAATTTTAATTAAATAAATGAAAAAGAGGGAAGACATGAAGCTTCAAAATCGAGTGAGGGAATTTCGAGCAAAGCATCGTTTATCACAAGGGGATTTAGGGAAAGCGATTGGCTCATCACGGCAAACCATTAGTTTAATTGAGCGTGGAGATTATGCACCATCTATTGTGTTATCGCTAAAAATCGCACAAATTTTTGGAGCGCCGGTGGAGGAGATATTTATGTTGGTGGAGGGGGAAGAGGACGATGAAGATGAAGAGTAAACGAAAAAAACAATTTGATTTTGTGGGGAAAATAGCATTAAGTATGATGGGTGGCTTTTTAACATCTTATATAGCTTTAAATTTACTCTCGAATGAACCGAGAGAATTATCATCTAATACATTTATAGGTGTATGTACTATTTTTGGAATCTTAATGATGTACTACACTTGGAAGAATACACGTATGTTAGCGGAGGCACGCGATGAAGAAGAGAGCGTACAAGGCAGAAAATTAGGCATTATAAGTATATATTTACGTGTAGGTGATATAGTTACGCAGGCATGGTTTGTATATGCAGTTATTACATGTAGACGTGCACTGTTACAGGATACAAATGTGTCATTTGCAGTGTGGAATTTAGTAGCTTCTATTGTCTGTTTAACTATTGTAGTGGTTATTGGGCTCATAACAAAAAATCGTTATAATAAGCTATATCCTGAACAAGGTGTAACATATATGGAATCTATGAAAATGTGGACGAAAAACGCAGATGAAGGATTAAAGTACATTGTGCATGAGGCTGGATATAAAGCATATGAATTTACGAATACAATATTGGCATATGTATGGTGGGCTGCCGTTATATATACAGCGGCTAGTGATATCGATTTTGTATTAATTGGCTTAATCTCATTTATTTGGATATTGCATCTCGGAAAATTCATGTACGAAATGCAGAGAAAAATGATTTATTAAGGGGAGAAAAAGGTGGATATTTTAAGAAGGCCAGCTGGTTCCATGACGGCGGCGCTAGTTCTGTCCATTTTATACGGAGTAATTCGAACTGGGAAATTAGAAGTAATGTTGAATATATCGGCAGTATTTGGAATTGTATTATTAGTGTTAGCCATTCATGAGCTAGGGCACGTAGTATTTGGTTTGATAGGTGGTTTGAATTTTAAATTTATGACAGTAGGACCTATCACTGTTCAAAAAGAAAAGGGGAAATTACGCATTCGAGAAAATAAATTATGGGCGTACTTTGGTGGTGTGGTGATGTTAGCACCGTCTTCTATAGAGACACCGAACCTTTCAAAGAAATGGGCGTGGATGACTTTAGGCGGACCAATTATCAGTTTATTATTCGGTATTACTTCAGGTTACATATACATGGTGAGCTATTATCAATATCTTTTATATTTTTCCGTTTTCCACTTTGTGATTTTTGCAGTTACAATCGTGCCGATAAAAGGAACGCTTCTGAGTGATGGCATGCAATTTCTCATTTTAATTAAAGATGATGAAAAAGCTAAGCAGCATTTATATACGATTCAAATATCGAGTGAGTTATTTAGTTATAAAAGACCGAAAGATTGGGATGAGAGATTAGTAGAACTTAGTGAGGAAAAATTAAAAGAGGATAAAAGTATAAGAGAGATAATGAGCGGACTTATGCTCGTCTTTTATGCCCGAGCTGATCAAAAGGGAATGGAAAGAGCGATACCGTATATAGAACAAATTGTTCAGCTATCTGTAACGAAGGAAAATAAATTTTTCGTTGGTAGTTTTCATAGTTGGTATCTTTTATATAAAGCTCTTTATCAGATGGATAGCCTTTCTCTGCAAGAAGCAAAGGAACATGCAAAGGCCATTACCAAAATGGATTTAAACGGATATTACCGTACACAAGGAATTATTAAATATTTAGAGGACGATATGGAAGCTTCCCGCTGTTATATGAAGAAAGCTGATAAGGAATTAGAGAGTGCTGAGAAGAGTGGAATGGGATATTTACAAGTAGAGAGAGAATGGTTTGAGCAGCTACAGGCGAGGGTATCTTACGATGGGTGAGGTATCCTCTTTTTTATATGTCATCTTATTCGATTTCATAAAAAACGAAGTACAGGTAGAATAAAAGAGATAGGAGGAGATACATATGGAAATTTTATCGATTATTTTGATAGTCTTGCTCATTTATGCTGTTTTTAAAGTGGCGTATGTAGCATTAAAGATACTCGCGATCCTATTAATTATCTTTTTAATCGTTGAGTTCGGCAGTAAGTTACTTGGGGGATAGGCATGTTGTGCGTTTTGAGTGTCGAACCGTCGATATAATGAAAAAATCGCTGATATAAGTGGAGAAACGATCGATATATTTTAAAAATCGTTGATATATTTAATTGAATACTAAGTGGGGTATATGGGAAAGAAGTTGCCGTGGAGGTAACTTCTTTTTATTTTGGTGATGGGGTATGAACAGGAAAGAACAGTAAACAAAAAAGCTGGAAGAATTTCTTCCAGCTTACGAGTTACTTTCAATTTGACGACCATTTTCTTCTTCAGTGTCCTGTAATAGATTGAATACGTCTGCTAGGCAGAATGCGATAAACCAAGTCCATAGACCGTGGAAGAAAGCTGAGCTTAATTGAAGTGGTAATGTATAGTTTGTCATTGAGTAGGAAATACATCCACCAACGATTCCGATCATTGTTAATAACATTGTTTTTTGAGCATTTTCTTCTGGATTGAAGAGGAAGAAAATGTATCCGCCTAAAATTGAAGCGCTTACAAGGGTTTCGATTCCATTAAAAATGATATTCTCTCCAAGCTCTGTGTTTGTCCAGAAACAGATCACGCCGCCGACGATCGCAAATAGGACAGCTAGTGTGTATCGTATATATTGATTCATATGTTCATCTCCTTATGTAATAAGATGATTTGGAAGTCAAAAAGGTAGGTATAGTATATTGAAGTGAATTTTAGTTGTACGTATCTTTTATAAAAAGATCAGTGAAGAATAACTAAGATGATCGGTTTTTTTTAACCGTTACGTGTATGGTGTCTGAAATATACCCGACTGCTCGTTTCTTTTTGCTTATAAAAATAAGAGAAACTTCCAAGTCTATATACTCTTTTTTGTTAGTCTAGTTTTATTATAACATATTTAGTGATACAATAATAGAATTATCTGATTTTGTAATAAGTGTAAAAAATAAAAAACGCAAGGAATTGTAGTTCCTTGCGCTTTTTTATATACGTTTGAAACGGCCGACAATTTCAACTGTTTCAGTAATGTTCATAAATGCTTTATTATCCACTTGGCGGATAATACGTTTCATTTCGCCCAACTCGTAGCGAGTTACGACAGTGTAAATCATTTTTTTCTTATGGTTTGTATAGCCGCCGACAGCATCTACCATTGTTACGCCACGTATGCCGTGATGTAATAGTGAGCTTTTTATTTCCTCACCTTTTTCTGTAATTGTCATTATCGTTAATTTAATATGTTTTGTATGCACGGCATCAATTACTTTGCTGACTACAAACCGACTAATTAACGTATAAAGCGTAATATCCCATCCGAAAATAAATCCTGCTGCAACAAGTAAGATTAAGTTGAATCCAAAGATGATAGCTCCAATTGAAACATCGCGATGTTTCGCTACAATCAATCCAACAACATCAAAACCACCTGTTGAAGAAGCAAATCGGAATATGATTCCTGAGGCAGCACCGCAGATGACACCACCGAATACAGAAGACAGCAAAATATCATCTGAAACTTGGTGTACTGGGATAATGTTCATCGCTAAAGATGATACAGCTACAAAGTATGCCGTTAAAAAGGTTGTCTTCTTTCCTAAGTAAAAGTGACTTAAAATAAGAAGCGGAATGTTTAGTAAAAAGATAAGTGCTCCGATATTGTAGTGCATTAAATAACCGATAATCATCCCTACACCAGCGAACCCACCGCTAATCATATTATGCGGGATAAAAAACATATTCATAGAAATTGCATACAAAATAGAAGCTATAAAAATAACAACTAACTGTATGATGAATTCTAAATGAAATGTTTTAGCTGCTGGGAAGGATAAAAAGGCGGTGTCGGGAACGTAATCGGCGTCTCCTAGTTGACCCATAGTATGTTTCATCTCCATATTCATTTTTGATTACAAGAAGAGAATAAAGCTTTTTTCAAAAACTGGCAATAGTTTTATTATAATGCAAAAATTTTATAAATTTCTAACAAATTAAACCTATTCAAAGATACGTGTGAATATACTAAAGAAAGCGAATACATTGGTTTTCTAGCATAATTTTTTGAGGAAATATGCAAAAAAACTTTTGAGAACAAAAGGAAATAGAGAATGTTTGCTGAATATGCTAAAATGACTTTATTAAGGATGTGAAGCGATGGAATTTTTATTGCAGGATGCAATTCTATATATATCGTTTGTAACGACAGCGCTTTGTGTATTAGAAGTCTTTTTTCTTGCTAACGTTTCTCGCTTTGTGCGTCAGCAAGCATCGAGCGGTAGACAGAGAGCTTTTAAACTAGTAGATACGTGTGAAGAGGGTACAAGAAATGTACCGCTATTTTCTATTTTTTATAAATATGGAATGATTCGTTCTGTCCGCAGACAAGAATCGAGTGGAGAGAGTGACGAGGTAGGTCCGTATACACCAATGTTTCGCTAATTAATTACGAAACATTGGAGGAATGAACATGTTAAAATCATACCGAGCTAGGCTCATTAGTTTATCATTATTACTTGTTTTTGTTTTATCTGGCTGCAGTAATGCAGGCACAATTGATTCACATAGTACGGGAATTTGGAACCATTATTTCGTATATCCAATCTCATTTATGATTCAATTTGTTGCTCATCATATACCTGGAGCTAGCTTCGGGATTGCCATCATTATCATGACGCTCGTTATTCGTTCAGCAATGATTCCATTAGCTGTTTCGCAATATCGTAGCCAAGCGAAAATGAAAAAAATGCAACCTGAATTACAGAAGCTGAAACAGAAATACGGTGATGTGGGTAAAGATCTTGAAAAACAAAAGCAGTATCAAAAAGAAATGTCAGAACTAATGAAATCAGGCGGTTGGAATCCGTTAGCTGGGTGCTGGCCAATCTTTATACAAATGCCGATTTTCTCTGCTTTGTATTATGCGATTAGCCGAACTGAAGAGATTCGTACATCTTCATTTTTATGGGTGAACCTAGGACATGCAGATCCATATCATATATTACCGATTATCGCAGCGTTAACAACATTTATTCAAATGAAGGTGTTCCAATCAAATGTAACGCCTGGAGAACAAGTTCAAATGCTGAAAATACAGCAAATTATGATGCCTGCAATGATTCTATTTATGGGATTTGCGGCGCCATCAGGACTGGTGCTGTATTGGATTACAGGTAACTTATTTACAATGACACAAACAATTGTATTAAGAAAAATAATGGAACGTGAAGAATTACAATTACAAAAAGCTTAGAAAAACGCCGCTCGTGATGAGCGGTGTTTTTTTATTTAAATCGTTAAGGAAATTTTAAGAAACCAACATTACTATTGGCATTGTATACGAAAGTGTACATGCTTTAGAAATATGAAGGAGGAAATTTCCTATGAAGAAGAAAACAGTTGGGTATGTAGCAATTGCAGGTGCTTTATCATTTGGAATTATAGGAGGAGCTTGCATACCAGCGTTTGCGGCAACGAATACTCCAGCGGCCGAGCAAGTTACAAAAGGAACTGCGAAGAAGAATTTAGATGAAGCGACAAAACAAAAAGTAAAAACAATTATGGACGATACAAAGAAACAATTAGAGGAAATAGGTGTGAAACTTCCAGAGAAGGAGAAACGCAAAGACATGCTTGCGGACTTAGATGAGGCGACAAAAGAAAAAGCGAAGTCGATTCTAGAGCAAGAAAAATCCGGGAAATTAACTCGCGAACAAGCAAATGAGGAATTAACAAAGCTAGGCGTGAAATTCCCAGAGAAAGGTAAGCACAAAGATATATTCGCGAATTTAGATGAGGCGACAAAAGAAAAAGCGAAGTCCATTTTTGAGCAAGAAAAGTCCGGAGCATTAACGCATGAGCAAGTGAAAGAGAAATTGAAAGAATTAGGCGTAACGCTTCCAGAGAAAGGGAAGCACGGTGACATGTTTGCGGATTTAGATGAGGCGACAAAAGAAAAAGCGGAAGCAATTTTGAAGCAAGAGAAGTCTGGAACACTAACTCGTGAGCAAGCAAAAGCGAAGTTGAAAGAACTAGGTGTGAAATTCCCAGAGAAAGGGAAGCACGGTGATAGGTTCGCGAATCTAGATGAGGCGACAAAAGAAAAAGCGAAGTCTATTTTTGAGCAAGAAAAATCCGGGAAATTAACTCGCGAGCAAGCGAAAGAAGAATTGACAAAACTAGGTGTGAATCTTCCAGAGAAAGGGAAGCATGAAGACATCTTTGCAAACTTAGATGAGGCGACAAAAGAAAAAGCGAAAGCGATTCTAGAAAAGGAAAAGAAACAATTAGCAGATTTAAATGTGGATCTTCCAAATCATAAATTTTTTATGAAAAAAGATGATAAATAATTGAACTATGTAGTATCTTTCGTGCGGGCAACCGAAAGGTACATACGACAAATGCGAGGACCGATTTCTGTAAGCAGAAATCGGTCCCTTTTAATGATTCATTGAAATTCTTTTCATTGTTAGTATGTATCCAAAGATGCAGTAGAAGATTGCAAAACCGATAAACACTTCAGTATATTGGTATTTACCTAATACGTAGAAGGAAGCAGCTGGTATAATAGCTACCGCTAAAATGCTATAACCAGGATACTTATATCGATACATGATAGCGAATATAAAAGAAAGAACCGTAGCGATGATACAAAAAATAGCAATCATTATTAGTACACCTCCTACATGAATTGTACCATTTTTAGGGGATTAGAGAAGTGTCGGAACTTCTGTTATAATATAAGAAGAGAAATGTTTCTTATGTTATATAAAAAATATATTGATTTTTTCTAACAATTCAATATAATGGGAAACAACTACAAAATTCGACATCAAGAAGTGATGATGAGGACATGATCAGTTTTTTACGATTATCAGAGAGGGAGGCCTTTGGCTGTGAGCTTCCTAATACGGGAAAATCGATTACCACCTCTGAACTGCAGCAGTGAACGTATATCTAGTAATTGCATGCCGGCAAAAACCGTTATTTAGACTTGAGAAATTGGTGAAGTGTGTCACTTTACTAATTGAAACAAGGGTGGAACCACGAATACAACACTCGTCCCTTTTTTAGGGAGGAGTGTTTTTTTATTTCATTTTTGCATCACACTAGAATTGGAAGGAGGATACGCAGCATGCATCATGATGAGAAAAACAAAATTGGTTTAACAGTAGCACTTTCTATCGTAGTAGGAACTATTATTGGGTCTGGTGTGTTTATGAAACCAGGGAGCGTATTAGATTACTCAGGGAGTTCTAATATGGCTATTCTTGCTTGGGTAATTGGTGGTCTGTTGACGTTAGCAAGTGGTTTAACAGTAGCCGAAATTGGAGCGCAAATTCCGAAAAATGGTGGGTTGTATACGTATTTAGAGGAGATTTACGGAAGTTTTTGGGGGTATTTATCTGGCTGGATGCAAACAATTGTTTATGGACCAGCTATTATTGGAACGTTAGGTTTGTATTTTAGTTCTTTAATGATCAATTTTTTCTATTTAGATAAAGTCTGGAATTTACCAATCGCAATTGGAACAGTTGTGTTCCTAGGCGTTATAAATAGTTTTGGGACAAAATATGGGGGCATCGTCCAAACGGTTACGACAGTTGGGAAGATGATTCCAATTATATTAATTGTTGTGCTAGGGTTTTGGAAAGGGAATAGTGATATCTTCAACGTAGTTGTACCGATATCAGAAAATCAAAGTATCGGGATGGCAATTTTAGCAACTTTATTTGCCTATGATGGCTGGATTTTACTCGCTTCTATTGGCGGAGAAATGAAGAACCCAACAAAGTTATTACCGAAGGCAATGACAGTTGGGATTTTAATTGTAACAGCTGCTTACGTGTTAATTAACTTAGCGTTATTAAATGTATTACCAGCAGCGAAAATTGTAGACCTTGGAGAAAATGCAACAGCGACAGCTGCGGGTATGTTACTTGGAGAATATGGCGGGAAAATTATTAGTATCGGTATTATCATTTCTATTTTCGGTTGTTTAAATGGAAAGATTTTAACGTTCCCACGTATTCCGATGTCGATGGCAGAGCGTGGACACCTTCCGTTTTCTAAGTTTATTGCAAAAGAAAATTCGAGATTTAAAACACCAGCAAATGCGATTACTGTTGAAATCATTTTAGGAATTATTTTAATGCTTATTAGTGATCCGAATAAGCTATCTGAGATTTCCGTATTCATTATTTATATTTTCTACGTAATGACGTTTATTGGTGTCTTCATTTTACGAAGACGTAACAAGGATAAAGAGCGTGCATATAGTGTACCGTTATTCCCGATTGTACCAATCGTTGCGATTTTAGGGTCATTGTTTGTACTTGGAAGTGCGATTATTAACGATCCGGTAAGTTGTTTCTTATCAATTGGAATGGTATTTACTGGACTTCCGGTGTATTGGTACTTAAATAAGAAGAAAGAAACTGGAGTTTAATGATTGAAGGGCAGGCGTATAATACGCCTGCTTTTTTCGCTGTAAAAAAATTGTACTTGCGTCCACTTTCTCTTTTGGTTACTATAATGGTAGTAACCAAAAGAGAAAGTGTGGGGGAAGACTTGAATTTTCGTGTATATATTTTAGCTATTGCGGCTTTCGTAGTCGGAACGGTTGAGCTAATTATAGGAGGAACGCTTGATTTAGTTGCCAATGATTTAGGTGTGTCGATTAGTGCAGCTGGTCAGCTTATTACAATATTTTCAGTAGTATTCGCTCTATCAGGGCCAGTTTTATTAGCATTAACAGGCAAGTTTGAAAGAAAGAAATTGTATGTTGTGGCATTATCAATTTTCTTAATTGGAAATATCATTTCGGCATTTAGTGTGAATTACGGGATGTTAATGTTCTCGAGAGTAATTTGTGCAGCGAGTGGATCGCTTATTATTGCACTATCGGTTACACTTGCTTCTAGTGTAGTAGAGCCGCATTTTCGTGCGCGTGCAATTGGAATCATTTTTATGGGTATTAGTGGATCACTCGTACTTGGAGTACCGCTCGGTCTTGTGCTCGGAAATGCATATGGATGGCGTGCACCATTTGTATTAATTTCAATATTAACGGTTATGGCGATTGCTTGTATTTCGTTGTTCTTAACGAAAGTACCAGCGACATCGGTATTATCAATAAGAGAACAAATTGCTACGTTAAAGGATAAAAAAATTGTAAGCGCACAGTTAACATCATTTTTATTTTTAACAGGTCATTTAACGCTATACGCATATTTAACACCGTTTTTAAAAGATGTGATGCATGTTGAAGCAAATTGGATTAGTGTGTTTTACTTCATTTTCGGAATTGCAGCGGTACTTGGAGGTGGCCTTGGCGGCTTGCTTGCTGATAAATGGGGATCGAAGAAAAGTATTATTTCCATCATTATCGTATTTGCATGTGCAATCTTTATGTTGCCGATGATGACATTCTCATTCCCGCTTTTCATTATTATGATGGGGCTTTGGAGTATGCTGAGCTGGGCAATTTCGCCAGCACAGCAAAACTATTTAATTGAAATTGCGCCAGAATCAGCTGGTATTCAGCAAGGTTTAAATAACTCTGCACTTCATTTAGGAATTGCACTTGGCTCAACAGTGGGCGGAGTTGTTATTGAGAAATCATCTGTTATATATAACGCTTGGGTAGGCGGCGTTTTCATTATATTGGCACTGCTTTGTGCGGTTTTCTCTATTACGAGAGGACGCTCGAATCAGCTTACGAAAGAAGAATCTATCATTTGATAGGTTCTTTTTTGTGTAAAACATTGCAGGGGTTAGTAGAGAAATGGAGAAGGGAGTATATAGCGAGGTGATAGTATATGGAGTCTAATTTTTCAATTATTGGTTTTCTAATTTCTTTAGTCCCATTATTTCTTATTATTTTTGTATTTAGATGGATTCGTTTCATCTATCAAAATTCTGAGAAACAAGTAGAGCAAAATGAGAAGATTATTGAGCTTTTGATGGAGATAAAGGAGCAAAAGAAGTCGTGAAATGAACGTTCTGTATTTACACATCAAAACCATCCGAAAAACCAACTACATAAAATTAAATTAGCGAAAGCGTAAAAAAGAGCTGTACCAAATGAGTATGTAAAACTCCGTTTGATACAGCTTTTTTTGTATGAAAAATTATATTATCTATTCAAATGGTAGAATCGGTTTTGGGAATTGTTAATATCTCAACTTCATCAACAATTCCTTAATTTCCTCATCCTGCATAAAGAGATCATGGTGCTTCTCTGTAATCTTCGCAAGTGCAACGTCATGATAGAAGAACTCCGTAAAGAACTTCACGAAAGGTTGTGACATTGTTTTCATCGCTTGCCATGATTCTTGCTCTACACCAGCAAATAAAATTTCACTATCGTCAACGATGAGTAGTAAATAACGCTCTAATGCGTTAGGTTCTTGAGCTGGGATTAAAAAATGCATGTTTTCTAGGTCAGTTTCCACTTTTCCAACTATGAGGGACTCGACTTGGACGCCTTGTTTTTCTTTTTGTTCTAGTAAAGGAAGATATTCTAAAAGGGTATCGTTCCATGCGGAGATGCGTATGGATTCTTTCGCATCTTCTATAAGTTGCCTACTTTGTACTTTAATAGAAGACTGCATTTTTAAACTCCAAACGCGGTCATCTGTAAATGACTTTTTAGAAATATTATTTTCAAGTTCTTTAATATTAGATTGGAATTCTGTCGTTAACTTTTCAATTGCTAGCTTGAGTGGTAATGCTGTATACAATTTTTTCTTTTCAGAAACAGAATCCATTACCATCCCTTTATCAATGAGTCGTGCTAACACTTCGTATATTTTTGCTTTTGGAACACCTGAATGTTTAACGATAGTTGTTGCATCTAATGGGTCATTGCTTGATACGACAACTTCATAAGCTTGGCTTTCATATTGTGAGAAACCGAATTTTTGTAGCATAGTTCCCTCCGAACGAATGAGATTATATGTTAAGGATAATGAACTATTTGTTTTTACACAAGTGTTGAGATAACAAGTAAGTTGATTGAAATGAGAATAAATTTCAATTTTTTAAACTATATGGATTGAGCTTTCTAATTTATCTATTATACTTAATATAGTGATTAATACGATTAAATTTTACCGAGAAGGGGATGCTTGAGGGAATATGTTGAGAAGTTTACGTTTAAAAATTGCAGTAGTATTTTCGGTACTTATTTCTATGATGTTCGTAATATTAGGTACAGCTATGTATCAATTACAGAAAGAAAAGGAAGTGCGTTCCTTAGACCAGTATTCTCAAAATACGATGGACCTTGTGACAGAGCAACTTACGACATTTGTTCAAAGAACTGATGAAGATATGGGGTATTACGCGAACAGTGAGATGATTCGTAATATGATTCAAGATGGGGTTACTCCAGAAGAGGAAGCGTTTTTAACGAAAGAGTTTGCAGAGTATAAAAAGAATCATCCCGGTATTTTAGATTTATATATTGGTACGAAAGATAAAAAAACATTAAGTGCCAATCTTGCTGAAGGTGGGCAAGTGCCAGAAGGATATGATCCAACGACAAGAACGTGGTATAAAGATTCAGAGGCTGATGTGAAAAGGGTTCATTGGGGACAACCTTCTTATGAAATTGCGACAGGAAAGTTAAGTGTAGGGGTTTCTAAAGCAATTACAGCTCAAGATGGATCTGTATTAGGCGTTGTTGCGATGGATGTATCGCTCGGAACAATTCAGAAATTGCTTCACAATATTCAATACAATAATGACGGAGAAATGTTTATTATAAATGATAAAAATATGGCTCTTGTTTATCCAGAAAAAGTAGGGAAAGATGTTTCTAAAGAGCCACTTATGAAGAGTTTAAATAAAGAGGTAACAAAATATGCTGTCACTACATTAAAAGGTGAAGATGTAG
Source organism: Bacillus sp. FSL E2-8887 (assembly GCF_038007205.1). Lineage (NCBI taxonomy): Bacteria > Bacillati > Bacillota > Bacilli > Caryophanales > Bacillaceae > Bacillus > Bacillus sp. FSL E2-8887. The sequence goes on along the minus strand of NZ_JBBOWS010000001.1, from coordinate 4,605,209 downwards.
TTGTTTATAGTCAGTCATTTGATGCGATGAAATGGAAGATAGGAATCTTTTATCCGAAACAAACGATTGATGGATTGTTAAGTAGTACGAGAAATACAGTTATTATAATGGCGTGTATTAGTTTATTAGTTGGAATAGTAGCATCATATTTATTCTCAAGAAGATTAGCAAGACCATTACAACTATTAACAAATCACGTTCAAAAAGTAGCGGAAGGTGATTTAACACTACAAATGAAGGTGACAAGTAAAGATGAGGTTGGTATGCTTACGACTCACTTTAATGATATGGTTGAGCAAATGAATGAAATGGTAAGTAAAATTAAAAATAGTGTATCGACAGTACAGAAATCGACTCACAATCTGCATTATTTAACGAATGAAACTGTAGCAGCTAGTAGAGAAGTTTCAGGTGCAATGGATGATGTGAGCGGAGGCGCGTCTACTCTTGCTAATAGTGTAGATGAAGTTTCAGAACAGCTCGAGAATATGGCGCAGTCAGTGGAACAAATGAATAACTCCGTTGGTGAAATAAAAGGAGTGGCTGGCAAAGCTGAAGAGGCATCTAAGCAGGGACTCAATACGATGCGTAATTTAGTTCGTACAAGAGAACAATCATCTTCTATCGTTGTTCATACGGAAGAAGCGTCCGGTAAGTTAGAGCAAAGGGTTGGATCGATTCAAAATGTGGTAGAACTTATAAAAGGTCTTTCGGATCAAACGAATTTACTGGCTTTAAACGCTTCAATTGAAGCAGCACGTGCAGGTGAGCAAGGTAAGGGCTTTGCTGTTGTTGCGGAAGAGGTTCGGAAATTAGCTGAACAATCAAAAGAGGCAACGGGTGAGATTACAATAATGATTAGCGATGTGCAGTTAGAAGTAAAACGAGTTGTGGAAGTTGTAAGTAAATTGAAAGACATTGCGGATATACAAAATAAAGTTACGACAGAGGCGGAGACAGAATTCCGCACAATTATGTCAGTTGTAAATACTATTAGTACCTCAGTTGAAAAAATTGTAGAAGAGGTAAATAACATAGGTCACGAGCAAGAAGAAATTACAGAAGTTATGCAAACAATTGGTAGCACGAGTCAAGAGAGTGCGGCTGTTTCTGAAGAGGTAAATGCAGCAACTGAGTCACAAGTGAATCATTTAGAAAAAGTAGCTCATACGATGGAAAGTTTGACAGAGAATATGCAGGACTTAGAAAGATTGGTTGAGCAGTTTAAAGTAGAAGAGTAACGTATTAGTAAAATGATGAGAATTTCGGTAAAATAGACAATGGATATATAAGAAGCAGTAATAGGAGGAAGATTATTATGGCAATTGTTGATGTATCGATTATTCCAGTAGGAACAGGTAATCCAAGTGTTAGTGAATATGTAGCAGAAGTACAAAAGGTACTAGAGAAAAATGCTGATCGCGTGAAGTATCAATTAACACCGATGAATACAGTAATTGAAGGAGATCTTCCTGTCATTTTAGAAGTCATTCAACAAATGCATGAAGTTCCATACACGAAAGGTGCACAGCGCGTTGCGACAACAATTCGTATCGATGATCGCCGTGATAAAGTAAGTACGATGGAGAAGAAATTAAACTCTGTTCGATCAAAATTATAAGAAAAAGCAGCGATCTTCGCTGCTTTTTTCATATAGGAGGAAAATAAGATGAGTGAAAAGTTTAATGAGCAGTTTGATGGCTTGCTAGAGAAATACACGGAACTATTACTTGGAGAGAGCAACGAAGAGCGAAAAGAGCAGGTACAGAAATGGGCACTTTATTCTTATATGGCTAAGACGATGCCAGCTTTAGTGAAACATTGGAATGAGACGTATCCAGATGCAAAAGAAGAGATGGTACAGTTAATTACGAATATTAAAAAGCTGAATGATGAGAAGCGAAATGAGAAGTAAGAAGGCTTGAGATAATGTTACCTCAAGTTTTTGTTATTAATATCCTTATATAATTTACATGAAATATAAATGGTTTTGTGAGCATGTCGAATATTTTCGGCATGCTCATTTTTTCCCTAGTAAACCCGTTTTTTCTGAATGTCGAAAAATAGTTTCTTCATATTTACAAACGAGAATATAGAGTTTTAAATGTTTTGATAGTATTTTATAAATTATCTAAATAATTATTTGTATCAAATAATTTTAAACAGTGATATAATTTCGAAGAGGGGTAAAAAACAGATAAATTATAGTCGTAGGGGTGAATTACATGGAACAATTAATGCGAAATTCGTTTCTTTTCTTATCTAAAAATAAAGCGCTAACAAAACTGGCTAAAAAGTACGGTTTACGCTTTGGTGCAGGTCGCTTCGTCGCAGGGGAAACGATTGAATTAGCGACAGCTGCAATTAAAGCATTAAATAAGCAAGGTCTTTGTGTAACAATCGATTATTTAGGTGAATTCGTTGATAACGAAGCGGAAGCAAATGAAATGGCTAGCGAATCGATTGAAGCGATTCGTGCAATTGGAAGAGAAGGTCTTAATTCACAGCTTTCTTTAAAGATGACTTCTATGGGATTAGATATCTCCGACGAAATCGTAATGAACAATATGCGCCGTATTTTAGAAGCTGCAAAAGAAAATGGTGTGTTTATTACAATTGATATGGAAGACTATACGCGCTGCGGAAAAACAATTGATATCTTTAAACAATTAAAATCTGAATACGATAATATTGGTACTGTTATTCAAGCTTATTTATATCGTACAGAAAAAGATATGGAAGATTTAAACGCTTATAATCCTAATTTACGTCTTGTAAAAGGGGCCTATAAAGAACCTGAAGAAGTAGCGTTCCCGGAAAAGAAAGATGTAGATGACAATTATAAAAAAATTATTAAAATGCACTTATTAAATGGAAATTACACTGCAATTGCTTCACATGACGAAGCGATTATTGAATATACGAAAAAACTTGCGGAAGAACACAACATTCCAAGGGATCAATTTGAATTCCAAATGTTATTTGGTATTCGTACAGAGCGTCAACTTGAGCTAGTAAAAGAAGGTTACAAAATGCGCGTTTACGTGCCTTATGGAAACGACTGGTATGGCTATTTCATGCGCCGTCTAGCAGAACGTCCAGCAAACGTTGCGTTCGTATTAAAAGGTATGATCAAAAAATAACCAAGGAGAAAATACTCCTTGGTTATTTTAATTGCTGAAATGCGTAGTGCGCCATTTTCTTCGTATCAGGATATAGCTGCGTACGAGTAGAAGATAACACGACGTTAATGACGCGTTTACCGTCTTTTTCATCAACTGTTACGACTGTGTATTTTCCGAGTGCTGATAAACCGCTTTTACTTCCAATCGCATATGAATCATCATATAGTTCTTCCCGTCCATAGTTTGCGATTTTCGGAGAACGCTCTGAAGTATGTAGTGTTGTATGTATTGAATTCATATATTCTAAAACGATCGGATACTTCAAGGCTTCTTTCGTAATAATAGCAATGTCATATGGTGATACTTTATTTCCAAGTGCATCAGCACCGCTTGCGTTTTTGAAAGTCGCATGTTTTGTCCCAAGTTCCTTCGCCCTAGCGTTCATCATTTTCACAAACTCATTTTTTGATCCTGCGATATGTTCTGCAATTGACTCAGCGATTGGGTCTGCACTAATAATAAGCATAAGTTTTAATGCCTCATCACGTTTTAATTTTTCACCCGCGCGAAGCTTAATCTTCTTACTTTGACTTTCCGTTTTAATCGCATTCTCTGTAACCGTAATTTCTTCATCTTCTTTCACATTTTCTAGTAAGAGTAAGGTAGTCATCATTTTCCCTATACTAGCCGGATAAGAGCGTTCATCTTCCCGTTTTCCATACAAAATTTCACCTGTGTCTGCATCGATTGTAATCCCGTATTGCCCAGTAATGTTAGGCTGATCTGCTCTTACAACTTGTTGCCTTTGTGCATAAGAGAAGAAAATCATCCCTGTAAATAGTGTGGCAATCATTACAATCATAATTATTGTTCGTTTCATCGTCGTTCCCTCTTTTGTTTTCCATATGTACAAATAAATTGGGCAGAAAAAGCAGCCATTAATCATTATGCCACGTTCTCTGCCCAAAAATATACCGTTATTTTTCGCCCATATTATGCTTCTTATATTGTTGGTTATTACTTTGACGCCCTTTTTCAACACCGTGATTATGCGGACCTGCATTTCCAGTTACACTTGCTGCGCTAATTCCAGCTTTTGAAGGGTTCTTCTTAAGTTTTGCCATATATATTCCTCCAGTTTCGTCAGATTATAAAAAGGAAAAGTGCATTTTGATGAAGAAAATACACATGTATAGCATAGCCAAATGAAAGAAATATATTTATTTCAGAAAATTTTATCAATAAATATATTGCGAAAATTCAAACTGTATCATATATTTATTAGTAGAGGCTCACTCATTGATTGCGACTTATGTCGAAAAATTGAATGAGCATTCATTCAAGAATAGGGGGAGAAATGGATGTTCCAAATTAAAAAGGCTGCTGTTCTAGGTTCAGGCGTAATGGGTTCAGGGATTGCGGCACACTTAGCTAATATTGGTATTCCGACATTATTGCTTGATATTGTACCACCTGCGCTTACGAAAGAAGAAGAGGCGAAGGGACTTACATTAGAACATAAAAGTGTGAGAAATCGTTTTAGTAATACGGCTGTGCAAAAACTATTAAAGCAAAAACCAGCTCCTCTGACAGTGAAAGGAAATTTAGCACTGATTGAAGCAGGTAACTTAGAAGATGATCTTGAGCGTCTAGCTGATGTAGATTGGATTATTGAAGTAGTAGTTGAAAACTTAGATATAAAGAAGAAACTATTTGAAAAAGTAGATGCTGTTCGTAAACCAGGCTCAATTGTGAGCTCAAATACATCAGGCATTTCCGTTGAAAAAATGGCAGAGGGTCGTTCAGACGACTTCCAGAAACACTTCTTAGGAACACACTTTTTTAACCCACCACGATATTTAAAACTTCTAGAGGTAATACCGACGAAAGAAACTGATCCACAAGTATTAAGCTTCATGAAACTATTTGGCGAAGACGTTCTTGGAAAAGGCGTTGTTATCGCAAAAGACACACCAAACTTTATTGGAAACCGCATCGGTACGTATGGATTGCTTGTAACGCTTCAAGAAATGATTAAGCGTGGCTATAGCATTGGAGAAGTTGACTCTGTAACAGGTCCATTAATTGGTCGTCCGAAGAGCGCAACGTTCCGTACATTAGATGTTGTTGGTTTAGATACATTTGTACACGTTGCAAATAACGTATATGAAAATGTACAAGAAGAAGAGCGTGATGTATTTAAAGTACCTGCTTTCATGCATGACATGCTTGATAAAAAATGGCTTGGAAGCAAAACAGGTCAAGGCTTCTTCTTAAAACAAGGAAAAGAAATTTTAGAACTAAATCCTGAAACGATGGAATACGAAGCTCGCAAGAAATTAAAAGCTGCATCTATCGAGTTAAGTAAACAAGAAAAAGGTTTATCGAATAAATTGAAAGCGCTTGTATACGCGAAAGACCGCGCAGGAGAGTTGTTATGGAACATCATTACACCAACTCTTTTATACTCTGCAAAACTTCATAAAGAAATTGCTGACGATATCGTTGCAATTGACCAAGCGATGAAGTGGGGCTTCGGCTGGGAGCAAGGGCCATTTGAAGTTTGGGATGCAATCGGCGTTGAAAAGTCCGTTCAAAAGATGGAAGAAAACGGCGTAGTTGTTCCGACTTGGGTGAAAGAAATGTTAGAGAAAGGTTTCACTACTTTCTACAAACACGATAACGGAGATAGCTACTATTACGATAATGGCGAATATAAGCTAATCGAACGTAATAAAAAGGCAATTTCTCTTAAACAATTAAAAGCGAAAAATGGCGTATTAAAGAAAAATAGCGGAGCGAGCTTAATCGATTTAGGCGATGGTATCCTTTGCTTAGAATTCCATTCGAAGAGCAATGCAATCGGTATGGATATTACGCAAATGATTAACTACGCTGTTGATGAAGTAGAGAAAAATTATAAAGGTCTTGTTATCGGAAACCAATCGAAGAACTTCTGCGTTGGTGCGAACCTTGCAATGATCTTAATGGAAGCACAAGACGACAACTACTTTGAAATTGAGTGGGTTGTGAAAAACTTCCAAGATGCAATGACGAAAATTAAGTACTCTTCTAAGCCAGTTGTAGCGGCGCCATATGGTATGACGCTTGGCGGCGGTACAGAAGTTTGTTTACCAGCAGCGAGCATTCAAGCTTCTAGCGAAACATATATGGGCTTAGTAGAAGTAGGTGTTGGCTTAATCCCTGGCGGAGGCGGTAACAAAGAGTTATACATTAAACACTTAAACAAAATGGCAAACGGTGTAGAATTTGACTTACAAAAAGTTGCGAATAAAGTATTCGAATCTGTAGCGATGGCGAAAGTTTCTACATCAGCACAAGAAGCTGTATCGAACAACTTCTTAGGCGATAAAGACGGTATTAGTGTGAATGGTGATCACTTACTATATGATGCGAAACAAAAAGCACTTTCTTTATATGAAGCAGGTTATAAAGCACCTATCCGCAAAAAGATACCAGTTGTTGGTGAGACAGGATATGCAGCGCTTGTACTTGGTGCAGAGGCAATGCATTTATCAGGTTACATTTCTGAACATGATCTGCACATTGCGAAGAAACTGGCATATGTCATTGCGGGCGGAAAAGTGCCGTACGGAACAGAAGTTGATGAGCAGTATTTATTAGATGTAGAACGTGAAGCATTTATTAGCTTAGTAAGTGAGATGAAATCACAAGCAAGAATGCAGCACATGCTTGTAAAAGGAAAACCATTACGTAACTAATAACGAGGGGAGATATCGTTCATGAGAGAAGCTGTCATTGTTGCGGGAGCAAGAACACCAATTGGAAAAGCAAAGAGGGGTTCATTAAAAACAGTTCGTCCTGACGATCTAGGGGCGTTAGTAGTAAAAGAAACGTTAAAGCGTGCGAATTATGAAGGACCAATCGATGATTTAATTTTCGGTTGTGCGATGCCAGAAGCAGAGCAAGGTTTAAATATGGCTCGTAATATCGGCGGATTAGCAGGACTTTCTTACGATGTTCCAGCTATTACAATTAACCGTTACTGTTCTTCAGGTTTACAAAGTATCGCTTACGGAGCAGAGCGCATTATGCTTGGTCACTCTGAAGCTGTATTATCAGGCGGAGCGGAATCAATGAGTTTAGTTCCAATGATGGGACACGTTGTTCGTCCGAATAGTCGCCTTGTAGAAGCAGCACCAGAATATTATATGGGTATGGGGCATACAGCAGAGCAAGTTGCTGTGAAATATGGAATTTCTCGTGAAGAACAAGATGCATTTGCAGTAAGAAGTCATCAACGTGCTGCGAAAGCATTAGCTGCAGGGAACTTTGCGGATGAAACAGTATCTGTAGATGTGACGTTACGCTCGGTTGGATCAAACAACAAACTGCAAGAAGAAACAATCATTTTCGCACAAGACGAAGGTGTAAGAGCAGAGACAACGCTAGACATTTTAGGTAAATTACGTCCAGCATTTAACGTTCGCGGTTCTGTAACGGCTGGTAACTCTTCACAAATGAGTGACGGTGCAGCATCTGTACTATTAATGGATCGTGAAAAAGCAGTGAGCGATGGCATGAAGCCACTTGCAAAATTCCGTTCATTCGCAGTAGCTGGAGTACCACCAGAAGTAATGGGAATCGGCCCAATTGCTGCAATTCCGAAAGCGTTAAAATTAGCTGGTTTAGAGCTATCTGATATCGGTCTATTTGAACTAAATGAAGCATTCGCTTCTCAATCTATCCAAGTTATTCGTGAACTTGGTCTAGATGAAGAAAAAGTAAACGTAAACGGCGGTGCAATCGCACTTGGACATCCACTTGGCTGTACAGGAGCAAAACTAACACTATCTCTTATTCACGAAATGAAACGTCGCAACCAACAATTCGGTATCGTAACAATGTGTATCGGCGGCGGAATGGGAGCAGCGGGAGTGTTTGAATTACTATAAAAAAAAGTGGAAGCGGCTCGCTCAGAATGTGAGGGGGATGGAGCTTCAGACGAAGAGGCGCTGTTTGCCTCGTAGGAAGAAGCGAAGCCATCGAACATTCTAGCCGCTGGAACTGGATTATATAAAAAGTGCAGGTGGCTTGCTTAGAACAGGAGGGCGTTGGAAGCCCTGACGAAGAGGCGCTTTTTGCCTCACAGGAAGGGGTGAAACGACCGACTGTTCTAGCCGCTGGAACTGGATTATAAAAAAAGCGCAGGCGGCTCGCTCAGAACAAGAGGACGCTAAAGCAAAGAATGGAAGCAACAAAGGTTTATAAAAAATAAAATTGAGAGCCAGCTTCTTTCAAAATGAGAGAAGCGGCTTATGAAAATATGAAGGAGGAAATTTTCATGGAAAAAACAGTAGGAAATGCGGTTAAAGGCGGTAGCTTTTTAGTAGAGGAAATTACAATTGATCAAGTGTTTACGCCAGAAGATTTTTCATCTGAGCATAAAATGATTGCAAAAACGACAGAGGACTTTATCGTAAATGAAGTTCTTCCAGAGCTTGAATATTTAGAGCAACACGAGTTTGATCGTTCTGTTCGTCTTTTAAAAGAAGCTGGTGAACTTGGTTTACTAGGCGCTGACGTACCAGAAGAGTACGGCGGAATTGGTCTTGATAAAGTAAGCTCAGCGTTAATCGCAGAGAAATTCTCGCGCGCTGGTGGTTTTGCAATCACTCACGGTGCTCACGTTGGTATCGGATCTTTACCAATCGTATTATTCGGTAACGAAGAGCAAAAGAAAAAGTATTTACCATTACTTGCAACTGGTGAAAAATTAGCTGCATACGCATTAACAGAGCCAGGTTCAGGATCTGACGCATTAGGTGCAAAAACAACGGCACGTTTAAATGCAGAAGGTACACATTACGTATTAAATGGTGAAAAGCAATGGATTACAAACTCTGCATTCGCTGACGTATTTATCGTATACGCAAAAATTGATGGAGAGCACTTCTCAGCATTTATCGTAGAGAAAGAATATGCTGGTGTATCTACAAGCCCAGAAGAAAAGAAAATGGGTATTAAATGTTCTTCAACTCGTACGTTAATTTTAGAAGATGCATTAGTACCGAAAGAAAACTTACTTGGTGAAATCGGTAAAGGTCATATTATCGCGTTCAACATTTTAAATATCGGCCGTTATAAATTAGGTGTTGGTACAGTTGGATCTGCGAAACGTGCAGTAGAAATTTCAGCACAATATGCAAATCAACGTCAACAGTTCAAACAACCAATCGCTCGTTTCCCATTAATTCAAGAGAAGCTTGCGAATATGGCAGCGAAAACATATGCAGCTGAAAGCTCTGTATACCGTACAGTAGGTTTATTCGAAAGCCGCATGAGCACATTATCTGAAGAAGAAGTAAAGGACGGTAAAGCAGTAGCAGCTTCTATCGCTGAATATGCAATCGAGTGCTCTTTAAATAAAGTATTCGGTTCTGAAGTACTAGATTATACAGTAGATGAAGGTGTTCAAATTCACGGTGGTTACGGATTTATGGCAGAATACGAGATTGAAAGAATGTACCGCGATTCTCGTATTAACCGTATTTTCGAAGGAACGAACGAAATTAACCGCCTAATCGTACCAGGTACGTTCTTACGTAAAGCGATGAAAGGTGAATTACCGCTTCTTCAAAAAGCACAAAAATTACAAGAAGAGTTAATGATGATGATGCCAGAAGAAGTAGGCGATGAGCCATTAGCACTTCAAAAATATTTAGTAACTAACGCGAAGAAAATCGGCTTAATGGTAGCTGGATTAGCAGCTCAAAAATACGGTAAAGCATTAGATAAAGAGCAAGAAATTCTTGTGAATATCGCTGACATCGTAAGCAACCTATACGCAATGGAGTCAGCTGTTCTTCGTACAGAGAAAGCAATTAAAACAACTGGTCTTGAAAAGAATAAACAAAAAGTGTTATACACTGAAGTATTCTGCCAAGAAGCATTCAACGAAATCGAAGCAGATGCGAAAGAAACACTTATCGCAGTTGAAAATGGCGACATGCTGCGCATGATGTTATCATCATTACGCAAATTAACTCGCCACACACCACTTAATGTAATTCCGAAGAAACGTGAAATTGCTGCGAAAATTTTAGAAGATGAGCGTTACACAGTTTAATAGCTGTAAAGAAAAGTAGTCGTATAAACGGCTACTTTTCTTTTTTTTTGTAAAAATGAAATTTTTAGTGACACAAAACTAATACCATTAGTATAATAAAACTAATGGTATTAGTTTTCGTGAAAAGGGAGATGAAAATATGAGAATGATGCATGAAAAAACGGTATATCAATTGTCATTTTTGCCAAGAGTGTTTCCTGTGAATTGTTACTTTGTGGAGGAAGAAGATGGTTTAACTTTAATTGATGCGGCTTTGCCATATAGCACAAAAGGTATTTTACAGGCGGCTGAGAAAATAGGGAAGCCAATTACTAAGATTGTATTAACACATGCGCATGATGATCACATCGGTGCATTAGACGCGTTAAAGGAAGTACTTCCTAATGTTCCAGTCTATATTTCTAAGCGGGACGCAAAGCTGTTAGAAGGAGATACGACGTTACAAAAGGATGAACCGAATATACCGATAAAAGGCGGTGTACCTAAAAAGGTAAAAACGGTACCTGATGTTTTATTGGAAGATGGCGACCGAGTTGGATCGCTTCTTGCGATTATGACACCGGGACATACGCCAGGATCCATGTCGCTTCTTGATGTACGAAATAAAGCTCTTATTGTCGGGGATGCCTTCCAAACAAGAGGGGGTATGGCTGTTTCGGGGCAAATGAAATTTTGGTTTCCGTTTCCTGCAATGGCAACGTGGAGCAAAGAAATATCATTACAAAGTGCAGAGAAGCTAAGCGAATATGAGCCTTCCTTACTTGCGGCAGGACATGGGAAAATGATAAAGGATCCAGGCACTGTCATAAAACTTGCTATTAAGGAACCTAAGCGGAATATAGAAAGTAGGAAAGAAGGTTAATTTATGTCACCGAGAATCGGACTTACATTACAGAAAATTGTAGAAACAGCGGCAGAGATTGCAGATATAAATGGAATACAAGAAGTAACGTTAGCTTCATTAGCGCAAACATTAGGGGTACGTTCACCCTCGCTATACAATCATGTGAAAGGTTTACAAGATGTACGGAAAAATCTTGGTATGTACGGAATAAAACAGCTGCATAACAGACTGGAAGAAGCTGCTGAGGGTAAATGTATGGACGAAGCAATTCATGCTTTAGGAGAAGCGTATGTCGCATTCGTACGCAAACATCCTGGATTATATGAAGCAACTTTTTTACGAGAGGAAGAAGTAAGAAAAGCAGGTGACGGAATTGTAAAGCTTTGTCTTCATGTTTTACAACAATACGGCTTAGAAGGAGAGAATGCACTTCATGCGACACGTGGATTCAGAAGTATTTGTCATGGATTTGCGTCGATTGAACAGCAAGGTGGATTTGGTTTGCCGCTAGATTTAGATACAAGTTTACATGTATTATTGGAAACGTTTATTAAAGGATTACATGTAATGAGAGATTGAATAGGAAGCAAAAAAACGTGAATTTGTTACTGATCATGCTTTTTGTATAGTAGGCTGCGGTTTGCTGGAGACAAGATTACAAAAGGATGTGAAGTGAACTGTTTGCAGGACATTTTGGCTTAGCGGCAGTAGTGAAAACAAAGTCACCTAAACTACCACTTTGGGCTCTCATGTTAAGCACACAATTATTGGATGTCATTTTTTTACCGCTTTATGTTTTAGGAGTAGAGACAATTGAACCTATTAATAGTAATGGTTATGGTGAAGCGATCATTCACGCGGATTATTCACACTCTTTAATAGGAGCACTGTTTATTGCTTTTGTTGCAGGAATGGTGGGTATGATGTTTTGGGGCAAGCGGAGTGGCTTTGTTGTTGGGGCTGTAGTTTTTAGTCATTGGATTCTTGATTTACTTGTGCACCGTGCTGATTTGCCGCTACTTCCAGGGAATTTCGGAGACTTACCTATGCTAGGTTTTGGGTTGTGGCGATTTCCGGCTATTAGTATCATATTGGAATGTATTCTTATTGCGGTGGGTGGCATATTATACTTCAGATTTACCGTTTCCAGTGCGGGCGAACAAAAGAAATTTATAGCAAGAGTAACCGGCGGATTGGTAGTTATATTATTAATTCTTTCGTTACTTATAAGTATGGCGTTTTGAGTATGAATAGTCAGAAACCTTAGAAGCGATTCTAAGGTTTTTTAGTGCATATGATTCCAAAAGAACGGTAGGCTTTTTCTCATTAAATGATATTATCTTGCAGGTTTGAAAAATGTGTATATGGCTAAGGAAAAGCAAACGAAAATAAATGCGATAGGGTCTTGATAGGGATTAGGTTCAGAGCCCTTCTGGATTTCTGTAAGGAAGTCATGTGTTTTCATGTTCATTTCTCCTTTAATTAATAAGTTTTATATGATGCGAGGGTTATGGTGGATAGATAAGAAATTTTTGGAATTCCATCTAATAATTATTCTATAGTAATCTAGTTCCAAAAACTATATAATACAAAGCTTTCATAATATGTAAAATTGCATATTATTCTTTTTGAAAATCTTGTTATATTATCTATATATTTGTATTAATAGTTTTTTGTTAAGGGAATGAAAACAAATGGAGGAATAGTATGAGAAAAACAGTGTTAGACGCGTATAATGCAGAAAGAGAAGTAGATAACATAACATATAAAAATCTAGTTGTAACGATTGCAAGCATTCTAGGGTTCTCACTCTTAGGGGGATTATTCCTTGCTTTAGCCCTTGGAATTTTTGGAGAAGAGGTATTACGTGCTAATTTAGAGGGATATTATTTACTTCTATTTGATGCAGCTGTTGTTACTATTGTTTTATTTGCTTATAAACCAGTGCTTCATTTTATTAAGAACATTTGGGATGTATCTGTTTTAAAAAATGGGAAAACCTACTTGTATTTATTAATAGGTTTTATCATCATTGCATTAACTCAGTATGTAATGTTAGAGTTGTTTAACTTTGAAAGTGCAGAGCAGCAACGAGATCAATTAGGGAGCTTAGGACTTCAAAATAGTCTACAAAGTATTATATATGTGTTAAGTGTTGCTATAATTACACCAATTAAAGAAGAAATTTTATATAGAGGTATTTTGTATCGATTTTTTGAAAAGAAATATAGTTTTCTAGTTGGTACCATTATTTCTTCCTTCATCTTTGGGATTCTTCATGGTGGTTTTCCGATTACGGCAATGATTATGGGGATTGTATTTGCTATGTTATATAAGAAAACACAATCTATTGTACCTAGCATCATTTTACATATTGTATGGAACCTACTTGTGAGTATAAGTATGATTGTTTCTTTATAAAATTGAATGAATATTTAGTAGAAAAGATGAATGGCCTAGCTATTCATCTTTTATTTTGTTTATATGTGGGAAAAGTTAATGAATACAATCCAAAAAGAACCAAATACTAATGATGAATGAACAAAGAAAGGCGGGTATGTTATATGCAAAATTTAACAGAGCTTGAAGTTGAAAACTTACGTCATTTAATTGGTGGACATGCGACGATTATTAACAAATTGGAACAGTATGCACAGGCTTGTACAGACCCACAGCTAAAGCAAATGCTACAAAAGGATGCACAAGATGCACGAAATACGAAACAACAATTAATGACTTTTCTAGGATAGGAGGAAGAGAGAAATGAATGAAAAAGATATGGTAAATGATTATTTAGCAGGGTTAAACTCAAGTTTAACAAGTTATGCAAATTATATTTCTCAGTCTGATAATGAACAGTTACATCAAACGTTAATTCAAATTCGTAATCAAGATGAATCCCGTCAACGTAATATGTATGAATACGCAAAGCAAAAAAGTTATTATAAGCCGGCAGCGCCTGCTAATCCAATGATTGTACAGCAATTGAAAAGTCAATTAAGTGCGGAATAGTGTGATGAAAAAAACGAGCGAATGGATTCGCTCGTTTTTTTGTTTGGTATATGTCAATAAATACATAAAAAATATTTTTCCGGTTGTAACAAATATGATGAAAATGTAATATAACAATTCACAAAAAGGACAAAAACTTTGCTCAATATTTCACAAAGTATCCATGGTTTTTATCGTGAGAACCTCTATAATTAGGGGTGTAAAGAACGAAAGAAATAGACTACATGATCAATTAGGAGAGATTGCTATGAATAGAAACACAAGAAAAATTGCAATTATCGGTACTGGATTAGTTGGATCAAGCTGTGCGTATTCCATTGTAAACCAAGGGATTTGCGAAGAGCTATTGTTAATTGATATAAATCATGAACGTGCAGTTGGAGAAGCGATGGATTTATCGCACTGCATTAACTTTACAAATACAAGAACAAAAGTATATGCAGGAAGTTATGAAGACTGCAAAGATATGGACATTGTCATTATTACAGCAGGACCAGCGCCGAAGCCTGGACAAAGTCGTTTAGACACTTTAGGAGCCAGCGCTAAGATTATGGAGGGTGTTGTTGGCGGCGTAATGGAAAGTGGATTTGATGGTATTTTCTTACTCGCATCGAACCCAGTTGACATTATTACATATCAAGTGTGGAAGCTATCTGGATTACCTAGAAATCGTGTGATTGGTACAGGTACATCACTAGATTCTTCTCGCTTAAGAACAATTTTATCTGAAATGTTACATGTAGACCCTCGTAGTATTCATGGGTATTCATTAGGAGAACATGGTGATTCTCAAATGGTTGCTTGGTCTCACGTAACTGTTGGTGGAAAGCCGATTTTACAAATTTTAGAAGAGAAAAAAGACCAATTTGGTGAAATAGATTTAGATGAAATTGTTGAGAAGACTGCAAAAGCTGGATGGGAAATTTATAAGCGCAAAGGAACTACTTATTACGGAATCGGAAATTCTTTAGCTTATATTGCGCGCTCAATTTTCAATGATGATCACCGTGTTATCGCTGTTTCAGCTATTTTAGATGGTGAATATGGCGAATACGATATTTGTACAGGAGTACCAGCAATTATTACTAGAGACGGTGTAAGAGAAGTGGTAGAACTAAACTTATCAGAAGATGAAGAAAGTCGCTTTGCAAAATCAAACGATGTTTTACGCGATTATATGAAAACAATTGGTTACTAAATTATAGGAGAAGGTGAAACAAATGAAGGAATATATAATGTCTCGTGTGTTTAAAGCTTCTGCCGGAATCGCACAGGGTATTTTCGTATCCCTTGGAATTGGTTTACTAATCGAAAATATAGGAAGAATTGTTGATATCCCATTACTTATTACAATCGGAGTTGTTGCAAAATCACTTATGGCACCAGCAATTGGAGCCGGGATTGCCTTTATGCTCGGTGCAAACGGACTCGTAATTTTCTCAGCAATGGTAGCTGGAGCAATTGGAGCAGGTTCCATTTCAATTACTGAAGCTGGTCTCATCATTAAAACAGGTGAACCAATCGGTGCATTATTAACAGCGACTTTAGCAGTTTATATTGGTAAACGATTAAGTGGAAAAACTGCTTTAGATATGATGCTCGTTCCATTTGCAGCAATATTAGGTTCTGGTTTAGTCGGTATTTGGTTAGCTCAAAATATTAGCCCAGTTTTAAATACAGTTGGAGCATTCATTAAAGATAGTTCAGCTGGTAGCCCGTTTATCGCTTCTATCGTGATTGCTGTAGTTTGGGGATTGTTACTTATCTCTCCAGCTTCATCAGCTGCGTTAGCGATAGCGCTTAGCTTAGATGGTGTTGCAGGCGGTGCAGCACTTGCAGGATGTGTTGCTCAGTTTATCGGATTCTCTGTTATTTCAGCGAAAGAGAATAATTTAGGTGGCATATTAGCTCAGGCACTTTGTACTCCAAAAGTACAGTTGCCGAACATTACTAAAAATCCAATGATTCTCATCCCAACTGTCGTCGCCAGTGCTATAGTGGGCCCAGTATCAGCATTAATTTTCCAACTGGAAGCAGGAAAAGAAATTGCAGGTCTTGGATTAAGCTCTCTTATCGCACCAATTAATTTAATTTCCAGCCAAGGGTGGGAAGTTGTCCCAGCGATGGTAATCACTTATATCATCATTCCAGTAGCTGTTTCTTATATACTGTACATTGCTCTTAAAAAAGCAGGTCGTATTCATTCTGGTGACATGACTGTACCACAATCTTAATTTGAAAATCTCCTTAATATAGAGAAAAGCAGACTGAAGCCACAGTCTGCTTTTTACATTTTTTGATTTTGTTTTACTGGAACACGTACGGTTTCTTTTGCTAATAACAACTGAACGCCGAAGTAAAGTACGCTTGCAAGCGTCATTCCAGAAATGGCGTCTACAAATGCATGCTGCTTCGTAAATAATGTTGATAAAATAATAAGCGTACCGAAGAAAGTAAGGATGTAATATTCCAAAGTATGCTGTTCTCTACGCTTAAAGGCAGCTAACATAATTACAAATGTCGTAAGGACATGAATGCTTGGGAAGCAGTTTACTGGATGATCAATACTATAAATATAGCGGACTAGTTCGGAAAATACATCTGTTCCAACGACGGTTGGGCGTGGTACAGTTGTCTGCCAAAAAAAATAAATCGAAAAACAAGCAAGTTTTCCAAGAATTACACTACTTAAAGTGACATAATATTGCTTTCGATCAGCAAAACAGTAATAAATAAGTGCACCGTATAAGTATGGAAACCAAAGTAAGTAAGGAATAATAAATGCTTTCACAAATGGAATCCAATCATCTACTACAGTTGTGACATCTACTGCGTGAACAGTAGATTTATTTAATACATCGTAAAGGGGACTTACGAGTACGAGTAGAAGTATATAACTTAACGGAAGAAGAGATGAAAGTTTAAATTTCTTCATGATAATCTCCTATGTTTTAGTAATGTAAATAAATTCAATTGATTATAATATAGAAAATCCAATTGGGCTATCGATTTTGCTTACATTTTCTTGAATTCACCTTACATTTTTGTCACTTGACTTAAAAGAGGGGGAGGGTGCTATATGAAGCGTTCATTTTATTTCTTAGTTTTTATATTGTTATGCCTAGTGAGTACTGGGTGTGCAAAGGATAAAGAAGGAGAGAAATTAGAATATAACGGGAGAGCACTCGTAATTGGAGTTGTTGGTGAAAAGCCGAAAGATACGTTTAGAAATATAAAGTTTGAAAATGTGAAGTTAGAGGAATTGGAAAAGAAATCTAAGGAAGTGGATGGTTTTCTAATAATGAAAGATCACTTTCAAGAAGCCTCAACAGAGCAGTATAAAGATGTATTTTCATCGCTAAAGAAACCAGTATTTTTTATTGGTTTACAAGATAAATCATATTCAACTTTTATTACAAAAGGGATAGAGTATAACAGTGCACGAAAAGATGTAAATGCTATGTATACGCAAGGTTTTGCAAATATCGGAAGTGGTGAAGGACAACAATGGGCAGTTGGTTTATCGAATGGTGGAAATACAGAAGAAAGTATTCATAATATGTATATCGTAGTATTTCAAACAATTGCAGATTATTTGAATAGATAATGAAGGAGCCTGTAAACGAGGCTTCTTATTTTTTTATGTAGAAGCATATAACAATGTGATTGAGAAGCTCACGCAAGCTTTACAACGTATGCCAGATGCATTCGCGGCTGTAATGATACCGATTTATAATTTTATATCAGCTATTGCAGATTTAATTATAAAATTTAATAAAGCGCATCGAGTATTAGCTCGTTTTATCAAGGGATGATAATGTTAGTTCCACATCTCCCCCCTTGCGATTGGTATTGGTTTGTGGGCAAGTATGCAAGCAGCTTTAGCTTTATTATGGTAGGTAGAGCCAGGAACGAGGATTCTCCTTTATTTTGCATGCAGGAATCGGTTATATAGTGGTTCAAATGATTCCATTGTTTATAAAATTGCTAAAGATATATAGATTACTTTTTTATTTGGAGGAATTCCCTAACTATCATGGAATACAATCATCAAAAATTCTAAATAATATAATTTTTACCTTGATTTTTTTGGGAAAAACAGTAATTATATGAATGTGTAATTCTAATGTTAAATTAGGAACCATAGAAATAAGGGGGGGTATAAATGGGAGAGATCAAGGTTACTCCAGAGGAATTAAGAAATAGGGCAAAAAATTTTAAATACGCTAGTGCTGAAGCAACTGATCGTCATAATAGGATTCTTTCAGAATTGTTGAATCTTCAAATGAGATGGATAGGAGCTTCGAGTTTATCTTTTTATAATGATTTGCCTACTTTAACCAAAGCTTATGAATCTTTTAATAGTCATTTGAAAAATATTGAAGAAGAATTAGTGCGTATTGCCCTTAAGTTTGAAACAACGGATAATAATGGAGTTAATATGACTAGTGGTGCTACTGGATTAAGTACTGCCGGATTAAGTGCTGCTGGATTAGGTGCTGGATTAGGGATTAATAATAAAGTTAATTTACAATCAATAACTGATTTGTTAAGTACCAAGTCTAAAGAAGGCTATTTATATAATGAAAGAAGTGGCCCGTTATATGCTAAAGCTATAGGTGGTGAATTGAAAGCTGGAGCAATTATTGGAGGCAGTGCCTCATATAACACTGTAAAAGTAGGTATTGAAGGTTCAGTAAATATTGATGGAAGAGATTTAAAAGGAGAAGCAAGTTTAAGCATGGCAAACGCGGAAGTTGCTGCTAAAATAGATAAAAATGGCTTTGAACTTGGGGCGGAGGCCTCTTTAGCAAAATATGAAGCGGGGATAGATATACCTATACCATTTACAGATCATGATTTACATCTTGGTGGTTCAGCCTCACTTGGACAAGCCGGTGGTTCACTAAAGGTAAGTTCAAGTGGATTTAAAGTGAATTTCCCTTGGGGACCTGGAGCTAGTCCTGTGGGTACAGGTGTTGAAGTAGAGATAAAGTAAAAAGGAGTATCTTTTATGACTTTAGAAAGTTTGAAAAAAATTTTAACAATTCTTTTTGTTATTTGTTTTTTTGGTACTATTATTCTTACAATGTTTGATGCTACATATAATTTAAAAGAAAAAGTAATCTTTTCATTGATATATTTAATTACAGTTCCTATTAGTTTTTTAATTTTATATAAAATAGGTAAATTTTTCATTAAATAAAGAGGTGAATTAAAATGGAGAAGGTAGAGAAAGACACATTACTTCCGATTGGTTCAGTTGTGAAATTTAAAACATGGGAACAGCCATTAATGATATATGGTAGAAAACAAGAAGATTCAAAAACTAAGAAAACTTGGGATTATGTAGCTTGTTATTATCCTATCGGAAATATTTCAACCGAATATAATATGTTTTTTAATCATGAACATATATCAGAGGTGATTTTTACTGGATATGTAAATGAAGATGAAATGAAGTTGCGTGAAGATTTAAAATAGCATTATTGATTTTACAACTATAATAATTATAATATATTCACTAGGGTATATTATAGTTATTATAGTTTTTTTGAATGTAAATAGGAGGATATTTATTGTGAGGATAAGGGGGAATGATGTTGAAAACTATTAAAAATACATTATTATTTATTCTATGTTTGGTAGTTCTTAGTGGTTGTTTTACAAGAGAGGGAACGATTGTTGGTGGTAAGGTTCATGGAGGTTCAAATAGTATAGATGGAAAGTATAAAAGTTTCACAGGTTTTGCCACTCAAGATATGGATGTAAAAAAAGGTGAAAGCTGGATATTTTCCTTTGATGATAAAACTAAGCAAGGAACCATAAAGGCTTATGTTTTAGATTCAAATGATAATACAATACTGGAAGTTAATAGTGGAAACAGTAAAAATAATATTAAAGTGTCTAAAGATGATACATATAAAGTTAAAATTATAACAGAAGAACATGGTGGAGAATTTGAAATATCATGGAAAAAAGAAAAGTAGTTAAGTTAATGAGTATCGGGCTATTATTATGTTCTTAGGATTCGGATATCTTCCAAAGAGATGGGGAAAAAGGAAATTTTCAGAAAAGTTTCTGCAAGCAAAATTTGCTGATGAAGGAAAAGGGATTTTGATTATTACTTATGCTATAGATTTATATGTAATATCTATTCCTTTAAAAGTAAAGAAATATAATTCACTTTAATTTCTATTGAATATAGAAGTGATTATGCTATGAAAGTCATGTTTATGCATGGCTTTTTCTTTGCAGTAATTTCTTACCTGTCGGTTCTATCGCATCCGTTGTAGCGTTATGTGGCGGGATATTCATTATGGGTGGTAGCCAGGAAAAGGGATTTCCCCTTATTTCAAGGACTGGGATTGGCTATATAGTGGTTCAAATGATTCCGTTATTTATGCGATTAATTGTCGGGATTGCTAAAGCTATTTTGTCCTACACTTGTAGGGCTTTTTTATTAACAGTAATTCCTCAATATTCACGAAATATGCAAATGTGCATATTGTATTTATTTGGATTTTATTCATGTTAAAATTACATATAAAGATTTTTATATGTAATGAACTGAAAGCAGAAATATCCAATGAATTTTGAGAGGTGTTACATGTTTAAAAATAAGAAATTGATTCAATTTGGTCTAACATTACTTGTATGTTTATGTGTAATTGATTTTACAATCAGTTATTTTCAAGCGTATCTTGAATCAGCCGCAGGTATTAAATGGGTAATATCAGAAACTTGGAGAACTATTTTGTTAGATGCCCCTGAAAGTATATTGGTTATTTTAGGCGCAGTTGCTTTATATGATTTCACAAAAGAAACATTGCCAAAAGACGCATCACTTTAAATGCGTCTTTTTTTATTTCATTCAATTAGCAATTTCATGGATAGTAGTCTTGCTGTAAAAGCGGAATAAGAAGCCCTAATTAGGGCTTTTTTCATTGCAGTAATTTCTTCAACATCATGGAATACTCTCACTATTACGGCCAAAATCGTTAGTTCCTTTTATCTGTACGCCTTTGTCATTTAAAGTGTTTCCGGGTTCTGTGATTATAGGCTGAAATGGTTAAATAAACGTTTGTTTAAGAGGTATGTTCGGTAGGAAGAAACCGATGCAACTCAAAGGTTAACAAAGAAAAGTAGGAAATTAATCAAACGTTTGTTTAAGATGTATGTTCGGTAAGAAGAAACCGATACAGCTCAAGGGCTAACAAAGAAAAATAGGTAGTTAATCAAACGTTTGTTTAAGATATATGTTCGGCGTGGGATGAGAAAAAATTTTAAAAAAATTATATATTTATTTTTTCTTAATAAATGGCGGAAAAATAAGAAAAATTAGCAGGATTATTAAAAATTATCACGAAATAAGTAAAAGTTTAGCGAATAATCGTTTGAAATAATAAAATGTTTTCTATATGATAAAGGTAAAGGTTAGTAAAAAAGTAGGTGAATTTATGACAGTAACATTTTATTCATATCCAAAATGTGGCACATGTCAAAAAGCAAAGAAATGGTTTGAGGCAAACGATGTAGCATATGAGATGATTCATATTGTTGAAAATCCACCGTCAAAAGAAGATTTACGTAATTTACATGAGAAAAGTGAATTACCATTAAAAAAATTCTTTAATACAAGTGGAATGCGTTACCGCGAACTTGGTTTAAAAGATAAGTTAAAGGATGCAAGCGAAGACGAAATGTATGAGCTTTTAGCATCTGATGGCATGTTAATTAAACGTCCAATTGTAACAGATGGAACGAGTGTAACACTTGGTTTTAACGAAGAGCAGTTTGAAAGTGTGTGGAAAAAGTACCAATAAGGTATTTTTACATAATTAATACATTCACTGGAGGTACAGTCATGAGCATTCCAAATAATTTACGTTACTCTGAAGAACACGAATGGGTAAAAACAGAAGGTAATGCGGTTGTTATCGGTATTACTCATTTTGCGCAAGGTGAGTTAGGCGATATCGTATTCGTTGAACTTCCTGAAGTAGGTGCAACAATCCAAGCTGACGAGCCATTCGGAAGCGTAGAATCTGTTAAAACAGTTTCTGAACTATACGCACCTGTAAGTGGTAAAGTTGTAGCAGTAAACGAAGAATTAAGTGACCAACCAGAACTAGTTAACGAATCTCCATACGAGGGTGCATGGATGGTTAAAGTTGAACTTTCTGATGCAAGCCAAGTTGAGAAGTTATTAACTGCAGAAAAATATGCAGAAATGACAAACCAAGACTAATTATAGTCGAAGAAAAAGGACAGCCTTTGTGCTGTCCTTTTTTATGTTGTGTACATAATGAATTTAAAAACATATATATTAATTATTATGTAGGAGAACGTTTTTGAAAAACTTTTTTCATGGAGGCTTCATGCTGATCGAGCGGCTTGCGCTTTTCGTTGTGATCCAGCTCCAGCGACTAGATTGTTCGGTGGCTTCGCTTCTTCCTACAAGGCAAAAAGCGCCTTTACGTCAGAAGCTCCATCCCCCTCACAATCTGAGCGAGCCGCTTGCGCTTTTCGTTGTCTAGCTCCACCTCCTAGCCCTTCATGTCTAAGAACCTTCCGTACGAGAAGACAAAAAGCGTCTTCTGTACGAAAGAACCTTAGCCAACAGGGCTAAACAGTCGGTTCCGCTTTTCGTTATTGTCCAGCTCCAGCGGCTAGATTGTTCGGTGGCTTCGCGTCTTCCTGTGAGGCAAAAGGCGCCTCTACGTCAGAAGCTCCATCCCCCTCACAATCTGAGCGAGCCGCTTCCGCTTTTCTTTTGCAAAAATAAACAGGAAACAACATGAAAATAACGAATATACTATATACTAAGTTAAAGGTTGTATAGTATATGGTGATCGGGTGATGACATATGATTTATGTGGAAAAAGTCATTATTGTAGAAGGTAAATCGGATAGAAGAAAGATTGAATCTATTATTCGTGAACCAGTGGAAATTGTTTGTACAAATGGTACAATTGGTTTGTCGAAAATGGATGAGCTCATTGATCAATTTTTTGATAAGGACGTATATGTGCTAGTGGATGCTGATGATGCAGGAGAAAAGTTAAGGAAACAATTCCGAAAAGAATTTCCGCAAGCAGAGCATATTTATATTGATCGCTCGTATCGCGAGGTGGCGACTGCACCTTCTTCACATTTAGCAAATGTATTATGGGGAGCAGACATTGACGTTTATACAGAATATTTACGGTAAGGAATGATAGAAGTGATTGATTGGACAGGTGCCGAAGCTACAGCCCTAATAGGAAATGAAGAAAAAACAGTGTTATATGTGTATACACCAATGTGTGGAACATGCCAATTGGCAAAGAAGATGTTAACGGTCGTTGAGATGACGATTGAAGATTTGAAAATTGGAATGTTAGATTTAAATTATGCCCCGCATTTAGCGAAAGAGTATGGGATAGAAAGTGTACCGTGTTTACTTATTTTTGAAAATGGGACACTGATGAAGAAAATATATGCATTTCATTCGGTTGAATATTTATATACGGAATTAAAGTAGGCGGCAAAGTTTTTGCCGCCTCGACATATTTCTTGGGAAATATGTCGACATGCGTGATAGATACAGTATTTGTCGAGCGAAAATAACAGGATTGCCCTTTAATAAGAGGGAATGGTATGTAATAGAAAGTGATATGAGGGATGTGGTTTAGGATGAAATTATATTCTTTGCTTCAATCATTTGTAAATTACGCTAATGGTCAATATCATTTAGAACCGCTTTTAAGGCAAGGAGAAAGAACTGTTAATTTTCGTTTTGGAGATGAATGCTGTTCGTTACAAATTTCAAGAGATTATATAGAACTTTTGAAAGAGGCGAGAGGAACGGAACAAATCGTTTGTTTAGAGGAAGAGGATGTACAAAAATTAGTGACTGGAAATATGAGGTTGCAAAAGTTAATGAGTGATGGACGGGTACAATATTCTGGAACGTATCGAACGATGTTATTAGTTGAATCGATGTTTCATATATGTAAACCGATGTCAGTCGGAGCTTAAAATTCTGAAGTTTCTTTTTTTGTGAAAATTTCTGTTGACAGAGCGTGTGGATATTGATACAATTCAATTCATAAAATATAGACAATTTCATAAATTTTAAATCAGACGAAAATTTAATCTGATTTCTCTTATTAAGAGAGGTGGAGGGACTGTGCCCTGTGAAGCCCGGCAACCGTCAACTTATGTTGAAATGGTGCCAATTCCTGCAAAGCAAATGCTTTGAGAGATGAGAG
This sequence comes from Bacillus sp. FSL E2-8887, assembly GCF_038007205.1. Taxonomy (NCBI): domain Bacteria; kingdom Bacillati; phylum Bacillota; class Bacilli; order Caryophanales; family Bacillaceae; genus Bacillus; species Bacillus sp. FSL E2-8887. Next base: position 4,580,861 of record NZ_JBBOWS010000001.1, on the reverse strand, counting down.
AGAGGGATAATGTTGTTATATACGCATATAAACCTTTCTGCTTCTCTAGAAGCGGAAAGGTTTTTTGTTGTTTGAATACGGAGGAAATTCAAATAATAAGAGGAGCTATAACGATGGACTACACGCATGAAAAATAAAAAAATGCGGAGTCTATCCAAAGTTTTATGAAATCTAGCTCCAGCGGCTAGAACAGTCGGTCGTTTCATCCCTTCCTATGAGGCAAAAAGCGCCTCTACGTCTGGGATTCCAACGCCCTCTTGTTCTAAGCGAGCCGCTTGCGCTTTTTATTTAAAAAAGGGGTGAACATCATGATTTTATTAGAAAATGTAAAGAAAATATATAAGGCAAAAAGCGGTGATGTCACTGCTGTAGATAACGCCAACTTACAAATAGAGAAAGGCGAAATATTTGGTGTTATTGGATATAGTGGCGCTGGGAAAAGTTCGTTAATCAGATTGTTTAATCAGTTAGAGAAACCAACTTCTGGCCAAATTACAATTGCGAATCGTGTGATTTCAGCGATTACTGGAAATGAACTTCGTAAGGCAAGACAAGAAATCGGAATGATTTTTCAGCATTTCAACTTACTTTGGTCACGAACTGTGCGTGAAAATATCGCATTCCCACTTGAAATTGCAGGTGTCGATAAGGCGGAGAGAAGAAAACGTGTCGATGAGTTAATTCATCTTGTTGGATTAGAAGGAAGAGGAGACGCGTACCCATCTCAGCTAAGTGGTGGACAAAAGCAGCGCGTCGGGATTGCAAGAGCGTTAGCAAATAATCCACAAGTACTTTTATGTGATGAAGCAACGTCAGCTCTTGATCCGGAAACGACAGATCAAATTTTAGATTTATTGTTAGATATTAATAAGCGTCTCGGCTTAACAATTGTATTGATTACGCATGAGATGCACGTTATTCGCAAAATTTGTAATCGAGTTGCTGTAATGGAGAAAGGGAAGATCGTAGAAACAGGTCCAGTACTTGACGTATTCCGTAATCCACAGCAAGACATTACAAAACGATTTGTACAGCAGTTAACTGATTCTGAAGATACGAATGAAACGATTGAAAGTTTAATAGAAAAGTATCCAGATGGAAAAGTAATTCGTTTGCAGTTTGTCGGTGAAGCGGTAGAAAGACCGGTACTTCAAAGGTTAATGCAGCGCGGTGATATAGAAGTTAGCATTTTGCAAGGAAATATCGCGCAAACGAATAACGGCTCTTACGGAAGTTTAGTCGTTCATTTAAATGGTGAAGAAACAGCGATCCAGCAAGCAATAGAAGGGATTCATCAAGATCAAGTAGAGCTGGAGGTGATTGCACATGGATAAGTTAATCGCAAATATTGATTGGAATCAAATGTTAGAAGCAACTGGTGAAACGTTATATATGACGGCAATCGCAGCGCTTGCCACATTTGTTTTAGGACTTATTTTAGGACTATTACTCTTTATGACAGCGAAAGATAATTTATGGGAAAATAAAGCGATTAATACGGTGATTGGAGCGTTCGTAAACATTTTCCGTTCTATACCGTTCATCATTTTAATTATTTTATTAATCCCGTTCACAAAGATTCTTCTTGGAACAATACTCGGAGCGAGTGCAGCGCTGCCAGCTTTAATTATTGGAGCGGCACCGTTTTACGCGAGAATGGTTGAAATCGCACTTCGTGAAATTGATAAAGGTGTAATTGAAGCTTCAAAAGCGATGGGAGCAAAAACAAGCACAATTATTTTGAAGGTGTTAATTCCAGAATCGTTACCAGCGTTAGTATCTGGTATTACGGTTACGACTATTGCTTTAGTCGGCTATACAGCAATGGCAGGTGTTGTTGGTGCGGGTGGTCTTGGAACACTTGCTTACTTAGAGGGATTCCAGCGTGGAAATAACGATGTAACAATCGTTGCGACAATTTGTGTATTACTCGTTGTATTTTTAATTCAGTGGATTGGTGATAGTTTAACGACTCGAATAGATAAAAGATAATGAAAACAGGGGGATATTTCAAATGAAAAAATTATTACTTACAGCACTTATTTCAACTTCAATTTTTGGGTTAGCTGCTTGTGGCGGGAAAGATAAAGATGAAAAGAAACTTGTTGTTGGTGCTTCTAACGTACCGCACGCTGAAATTTTAGAAAAGGCAAAACCGTTACTTGAGAAAAAAGGAATTGAGTTAGAAATTAAAAAATTCCAAGACTACGTGTTACCGAATAAATCGTTAGCAGATAAAGAATTAGATGCAAACTACTTTCAGCACATTCCGTATTTAGAAAAAGAGATCAAAGATAAGAAATATGATTTTGAAATAGCAGGAAAAATTCATTTAGAACCGATTGGTGTGTATTCTCAAAAATATAAGAGCTTAAAAGAACTTCCAAACGGGGCGACAATTATTATGAGTAATTCTGTTACTGATCATGGTCGTGGTTTAGCAATTTTACAAAAAGAAGGCATTTTAAAAATTAAAGACGGAGTAGAGCCAGTTAAAGCAACTCCAAAAGATATTGCGGATAATCCGAAAAACTTAAAGTTCAAAACAGATATCGAGCCTGGTTTATTGCCACAAGTGTATAACAATAAAGAAGGCGATGCGGTTCTAATTAATTCTAACTATGCAATTGATGCGAAATTAAACCCAGAAAAAGACGCGATTGCAATTGAAGGAAATGATTCTCCATACGCAAACGTAGTAGCTGTTCGTAAAGGCGATAAAGATAAAAAAGAGATTAAAGCTCTTATAGAAGTACTGCATTCTAAAGAAATTGAAGACTTTATTACTAAAGAATATAAAGGGGCAGTTGTTCCTGTAAAAGAATAATTGCGGAAAAAGGGCTGGTGTATGCCGGTCCTTTTTTTACTACATAATTATAGGGGAGAAGGGGACATCATATGAAAAAGATTCTATTGTCAGTTGTTACAGCACTGTCTGTATTTACATTAGCTGCTTGCGGGGGGAAAGATGAGAATAAGCTTGTCGTTGGCGCTTCTAATATACCGCACGCTGTTATTTTAGAAAAGGCACAGCCAATATTAGAGAAAAAGGGCATTAAGTTAGAGATAAAAAAATTCCAGGATTATGTTTTACCAAATAAGGCATTAGCTGATAAAGAAATCGATGCAAATTATTTTCAACATATCCCTTATTTAGATAAAGAGATTCAAGAAAAAGGATACAAAATTGTAAATGCAGGAAAAATTCATTTAGAGCCAATGGGCATTTATTCTAAGAAATATAAAAGCTTAAAAGAACTTCCAGATGGCGGAACAGTTATTATGAGTAATAACGTAGCGGAGCGTGGCCGTATGCTCGCATTGTTACAAAAAGGCGGCGTTATTAAATTAAAAGACGGTGTAGATGTTGTTAAAGCAACAGTAAAAGATGTTGTAGAAAATCCGAAAAATTTAAAGTTTAAAACAGATGTAGAACCTGGACTTTCACCGAAGCTGTACGAAAACAATGAAGGTGATGCTTTATTTATTAATTCAAATTACGCAATTGATGCGAAATTAAATCCAACAAAGGATGCAATTGCAATTGAAGGATCAGACTCTCCTTACGCAAATATTATCGCAGTTCGTAAAGGTGACGAGAAGAAAAAAGAAATTAAAGAGCTAGTAGAAGTGCTACATTCAAAAGAAATTCAAGATTTTATTAACAAAGAATATAAAGGTGCTGTACTTCCTGTGAACGAATAGGTGCTGGAAAGGGCTGGGAATAACCCAGTCCTTTTTTCTTTATATATATAAGAAGAAAGGTGTATCATAAGAGGATGTAAAGGAAATACTTATATACATTTGTGAAAAAATTGTTACATTTTCTTAGTGTTTGCGATATCATTTTATTTGCTATAAGATTAGAATGAGAATAAAATGAGAATATGAACGTTTTAGTAATTTTTAAAATGTATATAGAGGATTAATGGAGGTATTGAGATGGCTGGTTCTACATTAACGGTTAAAGACTTACACGTATCAATCGATGGCAAAGAAATTTTAAAAGGTGTAAACCTTGAAGTAAAAGGTGGAGAAATCCACGCAATTATGGGACCTAACGGAACAGGTAAATCAACTTTATCTTCTGCGATTATGGGTCACCCAAAGTATGAAGTAACAGAAGGTAGCATAATCATCGACGGTGAAGATGTATTAGAAATGGAAGTAGATGAGCGTGCGCTAGCAGGTCTATTCTTAGCAATGCAATATCCAAGTGAAATTAGCGGAGTAACAAACGCGGACTTCTTACGTTCTGCAATTAATGCACGTCGTGAAGAAGGCGATGAAATTTCTCTTATGAAATTTATCCGTACTTTAGATAAAAACATGGAATTCCTAGAAATGGATCCAGAAATGGCACAACGTTACTTAAACGAAGGTTTCTCTGGTGGAGAGAAAAAACGTAACGAAATTCTTCAATTAATGATGATTGAGCCAAAAATCGCAATCTTAGATGAAATCGACTCAGGTCTTGATATCGATGCATTAAAAGTTGTATCTAAAGGTATCAACCAAATGCGCGGCGAAGAGTTCGGTTGCCTAATGATTACGCATTACCAACGTTTATTAAACTACATCACTCCAGACTTCGTTCACGTTATGATGAACGGTCGTATCGTTAAATCTGGTGGCCCTGAGCTTGCACAACGTCTAGAAGCTGAAGGTTACGACTGGATTAAAAAAGAATTAGGTATTGAAGACGAAACAGCAGAGCAAGAAGCGTAAGAGAGGAGCATAAACATGACAATCGGTACATTACCTTTCGATCAAGAAACAATCCGTCAGCGCGCAAGCGAAGTAAACGAAGCTGCTTGGTTGACTGAGTTCCGCTTACAAGCTCTTGCACAAGCAACTGAACTTCCAATGCCAACGCCTGATAAAACGAAAATTGAAAAATGGGACTTTATCGGAAAAGGCGACGCTGCTAAGCAAGAGCCTGTAAGTTCTTTAACAGAGCTTCCAGAAGCAGTGAAAAACTTAATCGATGAAAATAACAGCGTATTAGTACAACGTACTGGTACAACTGCTTTCGTTTCTTTAGCAGACGAAGCAAAAGAAAAAGGTGTTATTTTTACAGACATCGTAACAGCTGCAACAGAGCATACTGAATTAGTACAAAAGTACTTAATGAAAGACGGCGTGAAAGTAGACGAGCATCGTCTAACTGCACTTCATGCTGCATTAATCAACGGCGGTGCATTCGTATATGTTCCGAAAAACGTTGTTCTTGAAACTCCACTTCAAGCTGTATTCTTAGTAGACGGCGAAGAAGCTAACGTATATAACCACGTATTATTCGTAGCTGATGCGAACAGTACTGCAACATATGTAGAAAACTACGTTGCAAATGAAAATGCTAAAGGTATTGCAAATATCGTAGCAGAAGTAATCGTGGAACAAGGCGCACAAGTGAAATTCGGTGCGGTTGATCTATTAGCAAAAGACGTAACAACTTACGTTAACCGCCGCGGAATTGTTGGACGCGACGGCCGCATTGATTGGGCTCTAGGCCTTATGAATGACGGAAATACAATCTCAGAGAACGTTACGAACTTAATGGGCGACGGATCATATGCTGATACAAAAACAGTAACAATTGGTCGTGGTAACCAAACACAAAACTTTACAACTAAAGTTGTTCACTTCGGTAAACACTCTGAAGGTTGGATTTTAAAACACGGTGTACAAAAAGATAGTGCAACATCTATCTTTAACGGAATTGGTAAGATTGAACACGGTGCATCTAAATCAAATGCACAACAATCTTCTCGCGTTCTTATGTTAGATGAGAACGCTCGCGGTGATGCAAACCCAATTCTTTTAATCGATGAAGATGATGTAATGGCAGGTCACGCAGCTTCAGTAGGCCGCGTAGATCCATACCAATTATACTACTTGATGAGCCGTGGTATTCCAAAACGCGAAGCAGAACGTTTAGTCATCCATGGATTCTTAGCACCTGTAGTAAATGAGCTTCCAATTGAAGGAGTAAAGGCACAGCTTGTTGAGGTAATTGAAAGGAAAGTTCGCTAATGAATATTCATGAAATACGCAAACAGTTTCCAATTCTTGATCAAAAAGTGAACGGCAAACAACTTGTATATTTCGATAGTGCAGCAACTTCTCAAAAACCAATTCAAGTCATTGAAACGTTAGAACGTTACTATAAAGAATATAATTCTAACGTGCATCGCGGTGTTCATACGCTCGGTACGAAAGCTACCGACGCGTATGAAGGTGCACGTGAGAAAGTTCGCAAGTTTATTAATGCGAAATCAATGGAAGAGATTATTTTCACGCGCGGAACGACAACTGCATTAAATACAGTAGCAGCTAGTTATGGTCTTGATAATGTAAAAGAAGGCGATGAAATCGTCATCTCTTACATGGAGCACCATAGTAACATCATTCCGTGGCAACAAGTTGCGAAGAAAACTGGTGCAACTTTAAAATACCTTCCGCTTCAACTAGACGGTACAATTTCTTTAGAAGATGTTCGTCAAACAGTTACACCGAATACAAAAATCGTTTCTATCATGCACGTTTCTAACGTACTTGGAACGATTAACCCTGTAAAAGAAATCGGAGCAATCGCACATGAAAACGGTGCAATCATGATCGTTGATGGAGCACAAAGTGCACCTCATATGAAAGTGGATGTACAAGATTTAAACTGTGATTTCTACGCATTATCTGCTCATAAGATGTGCGGACCAACAGGTGTCGGCGTATTATATGGTAAGAAAGAATTGCTAAACAATATGGAACCAATTGAATTTGGTGGTGAAATGATTGATTTCGTAGACTTACAAGAGTCTACTTGGAAAGAGCTTCCGTGGAAGTTCGAAGCAGGTACACCGATTATCGGTAATGCAATCGGACTTGGTGCGGCAATTGATTTCCTAGAAGAAATCGGTCTTCATAATATTGAAAAGCATGAACATGAATTAGCGCAATACGCTTTAGAGAGACTATCAGAAGTAGATGGCGTTACAATTTATGGTCCAAAGCATCGCGCTGGTCTAGTTACATTTAATATTGAAGACGTACATCCTCACGATGTAGCAACTGTATTAGATGTAGAAGGCATTGCGGTTCGCGCAGGACATCACTGTGCACAACCGCTTATGAAGTGGCTAAAAGCTTCTTCTACAGCACGTGCGAGCTTCTATTTATATAATACAAAAGAAGAAATTGATACATTTGTTGAATCACTAATCAAGACAAAGGAGTATTTCACAAATGTCATTTAATAATTTAGATACGTTATATCGTCAAGTTATTATGGATCATTATAAAAATCCTCGTAACCATGGCGTGTTAGAAGATAGTGTTACCGTTAACTTGAACAATCCAACTTGCGGCGATCGTATTCAACTTACGATGAAAGTAGAAGAGGGTATTGTACAAGAAGCGAAGTTTGAAGGCGAAGGATGTTCAATTTCAATGTCTTCAGCTTCAATGATGACACAAGCAGTAAAAGGAAAGAAAATTGAAGAGGCTCTTAAGCTTTCTAAAATTTTCTCTGACATGATGCTAGGAAAAGAGTATGATGACAGCATTGATTTAGGAGATATTGAAGCATTACAAGGCGTATGCAAGTTCCCGGCACGTATTAAATGTGCAACATTAGCGTGGAAAGCGTTAGAAAAGGGCTTAAACGAAGATAAGTAATGTTAAAGGTTCCTAAAAACGAGGTTATATAAGGAGGGACACACCAACATGGCGAAGCAACTGCCAGATATCGGCGATTATAAATATGGTTTCAAGGATAAAGACGTTTCGATTTTCCGTGCTGGACGCGGTTTAACAAAAGAGATCGTTGAAGAGATTTCACGTATGAAAGAAGAACCACAGTGGATGTTAGACTTCCGTTTAAAATCACTGGATAAGTTCTATGAAATGCCAATGCCACAATGGGGCGGCGACTTAAACGACTTAGATTTCGATGAAATTACGTACTACGTAAAACCATCTGAGAAATCTGAGAAGTCTTGGGATGAAGTACCTGAGGAAATTAAAGCGACATTTGATAAATTAGGTATTCCTGAAGCTGAGCAAAAATATTTAGCTGGTGTATCTGCACAGTACGAATCTGAAGTTGTATACCACAACATGAAAGAAGACCTAGAAGATCTAGGAGTTGTCTTCAAAGATACAGATAGCGCATTAAAAGAGAACGAAGATATTTTCCGTGAGCATTTCGGAAAAGTAATCCCACCAACAGACAACAAATTCTCTGCATTAAACTCTGCAGTTTGGTCTGGTGGATCATTCATCTACGTTCCAAAAGGTATTAAAGTTGATACACCACTTCAAGCGTATTTCCGTATTAACTCTGAAAATATGGGACAATTCGAGCGTACGCTTATCATCGTAGACGAAGGCGCACACGTACACTACGTAGAAGGTTGTACAGCACCTGTTTACACGACTAACTCACTTCATAGTGCGGTAGTAGAAATCATCATTAAAAAAGATGCATATTGCCGTTATACAACAATCCAAAACTGGGCGAATAACGTATACAACCTAGTTACAAAACGTGCGGTTTGTGAAGAAAACGCAACGATGGAATGGATTGACGGTAACATCGGATCTAAATTAACGATGAAATACCCAGCAGTTATCTTAAAAGGCGAAGGCGCTCGTGGTTTAACATTATCTATCGCGATTGCTGGTAAAGGCCAACACCAAGATGCTGGTGCGAAAATGATTCACTTAGCACCAAACACGTCTTCAACAATCGTTTCTAAATCGATTGCGAAGCATGGTGGTAAAGTAACTTACCGTGGTATCGTACAATTCGGACCAAAAGCGAAAAACTCTCGCTCTAACATCGAGTGTGACACGTTAATCATGGATAACCAATCTACATCTGATACAATTCCTTACAACGAAATCAAAAACGATTACGTTTCACTTGAGCACGAAGCGAAAGTATCTAAAGTATCAGAAGAACAATTATTCTATCTAATGAGCCGCGGTATTTCTGAGCAAGAAGCTACAGAAATGATCGTAATGGGCTTCATCGAGCCATTCACTCGCGAACTTCCAATGGAATACGCAGTTGAAATGAACCGTCTAATCAAGTTTGAGATGGAAGGTTCTATCGGTTAAATAGAAATGCGGAGCCGACTGTTCAGACCCGTTGGCTAAGGTTCTTTCGCACAGAAGATGCTTTTTATCTTCTGGTGCGGAAGGTTCTTAGACATGAGGGTCTAGGAGACGAAGCTGGACATATTTAAAGTGGAAGCGGCTCGTTCAGAATGTGAGGGGGATGGAGCTTCTGACGTAGAGGCGCTTTTTGCCTCATAGGAAGAAGTGAAGCCACCGAACAGTCTAGCCGCTGGAACTGGATAATATATGTATGAAGAAAGCGCCCTGCTGTGCAGGGCGCTTTTTTATGTTGTATATTCGGGTTCGGCTGTAAGATACCCAGGTGGGTGTTTAATGGAATATATCGGCGATTCGACAAGGAATATCGATTTGTCGACAAAGTAAGACAAAAGAAATCCCTCATATCCCCCTCAACATTTAAATACGAGAGGAGCACCTATATGGAAGTAAGACAAAGATACTGACAAATCTCCTCCCCCCACCAACTAGAATCATTTCACAAAAATTCTCCCTCAAACTAATCAACAGACTAGAAAAAGTAATATAAAGTTTTCCATATTAAAAGGGCAATCTTTGGCTTTTTCTTATAATGCGAGTACAATGTAGAATAGCAAGAAAAGACGAAAAGTATTTACAGGATTATTGCGTACGTATAGCGTAAATGGCAGTAAGGAACTGAGAGGAGGTTTTTTCTCTGAATATAAATAAAGAAACAATCATCCACCTTTATCATACAAACGATATACATAGTCATTTTGAAAATTGGCCGCAAATTTCTCGGTTTGTACTAGGGGAGAAAAGGCGAAGACAGGAGGCGGGAGAGACTGTTTTAACTGTGGATATTGGCGATCATGTGGATCGTTTTCATAGTATTTCGGAAGCGACAAATGGACTTGGGAATACAAAATTATTAAATGAGGCGTTATATGATTATGTAACGATCGGAAATAATGAAGGAATTACATTGGCGAAAGAGCATTTGAATCGTCTATATGATGATGCTGGTTTTGAGGTGCTTGTAGCGAACTTATTTGAAAAAGAAGGTGTACGTCCAGCGTGGGCGCAGCCTTATAAATTACATACAACGACAGATGGGATTACGATTGCCTTTATTGGATTAACGGTAGCTTATCCAGAGTTTTATCATATGTTAGATTGGCATATTGAAGATCCAATCATCCATTTAGAGTCTATTTTAGAAGAAGTTAAGGATACAGCTCATATTACTGTTGTGCTTTCTCATCTTGGAAAAAGTATGGATGAGTATATGGCGGAGCATTATGATATAGATGTTATTTTAGGGGCACATACGCATCATTTATTTGAGCGTGGCATTCTTGTGGATAATACCTTGCTTTGCTGTTGTGAAAAGTGGGGACATTACGTTGGTCACGTTCAGCTTACTGTGGATAAAGAGACGAAGAGACTGTTGAAAAAAGACGGTAGAGCGATTAAGACTGAACGGTTAGGTGCTTATAGCGAGCCGTTATCCACAATTGAAATGCTAAAGGAAGAAAGTAAACAGATAATGGCCGAGCCTGTCGTTCATTTAAAAGAATCATTGCCGGTTGATTGGTTTAAGGAGACGACGTTTTCTCATATGTTGGCAAGTGCACTTAAAGAGTGGTGTAATGCGGATGTTGGGATGGTGAATGCTGGTGTACTTCTTGAGGGATTAAATGAAGGTGTTGTGACGCGCGGAGATATTCATCGGATTTGTCCACATCCCATTAATCCATGTCTGTTAAAAGTACCAGGGAAAACGTTAAGAGAAGTTATTTTGAAAGCGCGCCGCCCGAATATGGAGAATCTTGAGGTGAAAGGATTCGGATTTCGTGGAAAAGTAATGGGGAAAATGATTTACGATGGTTTGGAAGTGATTCCAGATACGATTCCAGGGAATAAAATTTTACTAGAAGATGTATTGATTAACGGCGAATCGCTGGAATTAGACCGGATATATACGGTAGGAACGATTGATATGTTTACATTCGGATACTTATACCCAGAGCTATCCACACTTTCTGACAAACAATATTATATGCCGGAATTGCTTAGAGATGTGTTAACAGACATGTTGATAACTTATACATCTTCAGTCAAACTATAGGCTAGTTAACTTGTAACACTCATTTTTCTCTTGTCATAAAGATAAGAAAGAGAGGAGTGTGAACTATGGTTAATGTAGAGCCAATTATAATTGATAACTATACGTTCATTGCTGTTAGCGTAAAACTTCCAAAGACAAATTTGCTAGCTGTAATGAGCGATAAAGGATATATTATGTGCGGTGCTTTAGATGTAGGTCTTCTAAATGAGAAGTTAGGTGATCGAGGAATTATTGCTGGCCGTGCGGTTGGTGTAAGAACGATTGAACAACTTCTTGAAGCACCGCTGGAATCAGTAACGACTGGAGCCGAAGCTTTAGGTATTCCGGTAGGCACAATCGGAAAAGATGCACTATTAAAAATGAGATAAGCATATATCGTCCCTCTTTCTTGCATAGAAATAATATAAGAAGGAGGGTTTTCTTATGGGCATATTTCGTTCGAAAAATTCGCGGTTTCGAAGGGGACCGATTTCCTTTCGGTATATACTGCTTATTTCATTTATTATTTTTATCGTAATGGTAGTTCAAGGTTTATGGATTGTAAATAAAAGTATTCAGCCAACGTTAATTAAGTATGGGGAAACAGAGACTCATAAAATGGCAACAGCAGTTATGACGAAAGCGGTAAAAGACCGAATTAATGAAGGGTTTGATGTAGATTCATTAATGAAAGTACAAACGGATAGGAACGGGAAAGTATCTACAATTGATTTAAATACAAAACAAGTAAATGAAATATTAACATCGACTACCGCATACATAGAAAAATATTTACAACAAGTAGAAAAAGGGGATACGAAAGCACTTGGTATTTTTGAAGAGAATGGGGTATCTATGTCAGTTCCTTTTGGGCGCATAACTGATAATGCGCTTCTTGGTAATATAGGACCGGATATTCCGATTAATTTTACGCCAATTGGTCATGTGAATACGGATATTAAACAATTAGTTGAGCCTCAAGGAATTAATAATACAGCGATCAAAATTATTATGGAAGTGGAAGTGACGTTACAAGTTATGATTCCGTTACGCACGAAAGAAATTAAAGTGAAGCAAAACATTCCGATTGCGACGCGCATCGTTCAAGGTGAAGTGCCTACTTATTACGGAAGCGGGGGAGTTGTTGTACCAGATAAAAAGAAAATGGATAATTAGTCAGTAGTGTTCTATTGATTTATATTTATAAAAAATAACCGTAGCAATTTGCTACGGTTATCGTTTTGTATTTGCTCGTTCTTTTCGTTCCCAAAGGCTTAAATGCATGTATGGATCGAAAGCCCATTCTGTATAGCCATTGTCTTTATACATGCCGAAATGTAAGTGGGGCGGGAATTTTCCAGCTGTACCAGGAGGACCGTAGCCGGTACTACCGACAAATCCGATTACTTTTCCTGGTTCGACAATTTGTCCGAGCTGTATTTCTTTAGAGAACCCGCCTAAATGAGCGTAATAGTGGTAATTATTATGAAGGTCACGAATACCAATGCGCCATCCACCAAGACGATTCCATCCTTTTGTTTCAATAACGCCATAGCAAGTTGATCGTACTGGTACGCCATATCCAGCAAAAATATCGGTTCCTTCATGAATCCTCCTGCCGCCAAAGCTTCTACCAGCACCGAAAGTACTACGATAGCTATGGTCACTGCGAATCGGGAGAGGGAAAGCATTGCCTTCTAAATTAATGCGTCCATAATGTTTATAAATTCGGGCGTATTCTGTAATTAATTCAACTGTTTTTGCACGTCTATAATATTCCCAAAGCATAATGTTAATACGGTCTTCCGACGTTCCTTGTTTCTTTAAAATGGTTGCTGCTGTCTGCAGAAGATCACGGTCGTTATTTGCATTTGCAAATCCATCTTTGTCACCATCTAAACCCATTCCGCCAAATAGAGAAATTGTATGGGGGAGAGTATCATTACTATTAACAGGTCCAGCCCATATTTCAGGTTTGAAATAAAGGGAAATGATGGCATCTGGTTTTTTCGGAATATCTTTTCTTACGCTCCGTATGTTTCTTTCGTATTGATCCATTGCGGCTAAGTAATACCACGGAATACCGGAAGATTGCTCAGTTTCTTTATATAGTGCCATGCGCTTTTCATATATGCTTTGCTGATTATCTTCACCGTAAGCGATGTTTTGGTGGAGAAGAAAGCAAATCGAAAGCAAAAGAGAAATTTTTCGAAGCATGAAATAGACTCCTTTCACAACATCACTCTTTTTAGTGTGGGATATACGGAGTATTTCATTATAGGGAACGATTGGAAAAAATCTTAGAATCTTCATTTGAGCAAATCGCTTTCATACGTTAGAATAGATATGTTACATTGAAAGAAGCGAACACGGTAAACTATTTCATATTGTGCGGAGTTGATAACCATGACAAAACAAACAGAGTATAAGCGCAAGCCCGAATGGTTGAAAATTAAGTTAAACACGAATGAAAACTATACAGGCTTAAAGAAAATGATGCGTTCTAAGAATCTTCATACAGTTTGTGAAGAGGCGAAATGTCCGAATATTCATGAATGCTGGGCTGTAAGGAAAACAGCAACATTTATGATCTTAGGTGCGGTTTGTACACGTGCTTGTCGTTTTTGTGCGGTTAAAACAGGCTTACCAACTGAGCTTGATTTACAAGAGCCAGAACGCGTAGCAGATTCTGTAGTACAAATGGGCTTAAAGCACGTTGTTATAACAGCGGTTGCACGTGATGATTTAAAGGACGGCGGAGCAGCTGTTTTTGCTGAAACAGTACGCGCTGTACGTCGTGAAAATCCATTCACGTCTATCGAAGTATTACCATCTGATATGGGTGGGGTAGAAGAAAACTTAAAAATGTTAATGGATGCAAAACCAGATATTTTGAACCATAACATTGAAACAGTACGTCGATTATCTAACCGAGTTCGCGCTAGAGCAAAATATGACCGTTCATTAGAGTTTTTACGTCGAGCAAAAGAAATGCAGCCTGATATTCCAACTAAATCGAGCATTATGCTGGGCTTAGGTGAAACGAGAGAAGATTTAATTGAAGCAATGGATGACTTACGTGCAAACAATGTGGATATTTTAACTCTTGGACAATACCTACAACCATCTAAGAAGCATTTACCAGTTATTAAATATTATCCACCAGCAGAATTTGCAGAGCTAAAAGAAATTGCACTTAGCAAAGGATTTAGCCACTGTGAAGCTGGTCCACTTGTACGTTCTTCTTATCATGCGGACGAGCAAGTACGTTCTGCAAAAGAAAAAACAGCAGAAGCGAAATAATGAAAAAAGAGAGCTAATCATTAGCTCTCTTTTTTCTTATACTCTAAAACTTTATTTTGACATGTGGATAAAATCTTTTTTAATTCCTCTGTGGATAATTCAATTGTAAATTCAGGTACACCAGGTGTAATTAAAATTTTATCGTAAGTATAAATTGAACTGTCCACAATAATCGTTACATCTTGTGAATAACCGAAAGGAGCTACACATCCAGGAGTGCAACCAGTCTCTTCTCTTAGCTCATTAGGAGAACAGAGAGATAAGCTCTCTCCTGTTATTTCCTTCATCTCTCCTCGGTTGAGGCGAGTGCCTTCTAACGTAAAGAATACGTAATGCTCCCCGGATTTTGATTTTAAAAATAAGCTTTTACTTGGAGTGCCTTGCAAACCAAGTCTTTCACGAACGATACGATCTGTTTCATAGTCAAGTACTGGTTCGTGTTCAAATTTTTCATAAGAAGCATTTGTTTTATGTAGTAAAGAAAGTACGTCTTCGTACATATTGAATGATACCCCTCTCTATGTTTACTGCAGTTCTACCATATCTCCTCGCGGTGTCAACTGAATGTATTGGAAAGGGATATTACTTGGATGGTGCTTCCCATAATCGTTTTATGATAGATTGTTCATCAAGTGTAATTTCATAAATATCAGGATTCGTTAAAGTTTTCCATTCATTAAAGCCGATCGTACGATCAAAGTGCTTTAAAATGAGCGTAAGTAAGTTTCCATGTGTAACGAGTAGTGTTGTAGTATGGTTTAACTTTAAAACGTCTTGGATAAGCGATATAGCACGGTCCGTTGCTTGTTTTGTTGACTCTCCGCCTAAAAAGGCAATATCTATGTTTGTAAAAGTAGATTCTAGTTTTTGCATCCAATCATCCATCGGAACGTTGCTTAATATACGTTCAGCTAATCGTTCATCCTCTTCGATAGATAGGTTAGCTTTGAGCGCATAGGGCCGAATGGAATCGATAGCTCGGACAAATGGGCTCGAAATAATATGATCTATTTGTAGCTGATTTTCTAAGAGGAATGTAGCAAGGGTGTTAGCTTGATCTTTTCCGACAAACGTTAATTCGGCATCACGTTTTTGTCCAGTTGCGGAACAATGTCGTATTACAATAATTTTCTTCATAATTCATCCCCATCTTTCAAGTTGACGCTATATACTTCGACAAATGTGGAAATAATTCCTTTTTATTGGAAACGGAATAGTGATCTAAGTATGTGGAAAAGTAATGTGGATAAATGAACATTTGAGGTGTAATGATGAAAAAAATGATATGTATTGTATTCAGTATTTGTTTTCTCGCGCAATTGTCCACAACATATGCACAATCAAATCAAAAATTAGACTATCCAAGCAATCGAAATAAATTGTTTGTGAATGAAAATCTATTTTATGAACAGTTAGATAAGAAGGTCTATAAGGAATACAAAAATGCTTCGTATAGTGTTCGAAAGAAAATTTTATGGAAAGAAGTACAAGATGCAGAATTTATCTCCCGACAAAAAACAGCTGTCGGCTGTCGTAGTAGCGTGGTACTTCAAGATTTTTTTGTTCACCCTGATCGTCAAGTTTACCCCGCATTAACGGGCAGTAAGACTCCCACCGCAAAATTCAGTTTTAAAGAAAAGTAGTTAAATGGGAGATCAACTGCCCGTAAAAGCCCGATTGGTTCAACTAATAATCAGTGGATAAACCCCCACTGATTAAAGTTTCACTTTATTTTTTTGCTTCCTTTTCTCAAAATGAAGCAGATGAGTTCCATAAGTACATCGTTATAGATGCGGAAACAAAGAGGGAGCTGCAAGGGGAGAAAAGTTATCATCACTACGAAAATCCATATAAAAAATAACCCACCAACGGGTGGGTTATTTTTTATTCTGGCACACTTACTAATTTCTCTTTCATTTTACGAATAAGAATGAAACCACCAATCGCGAAGAGAAGAGTAATTCCTTCTGCAACAAAGATGTTAATTGTTTTTGTTTGGTAAAGTGCTGCGAAAAAGTCTACAAGTGCGTGGAATAGTATAGCGTATACGAGGAAAATGTATTTCTTTTGTTTTACTGCGTATACGACAAGCATTGTGAAGGCAATTTGCAATACAAGAGCCATAATTCTTTCCAAGCTGCCAAGGAAGTATAAATAAGCAGGTTGTTCTATTAACATATCCTTTACAAGATTTAATTGTGGTAGTTTTTCTGCCATTTGAGTGAAGCTACCATTGTTAATAGCATTAGCGAATATAAGTGTCTGCAATGCAGAGAATCCGCCAACTAAAATGGATTCAATCCCGCCATGACCAATTCCATAAGCGAAGCCATCTTTATATTCTAGATATTTTTTTAGTAGGAAGAAGAAGGCAACGAAGCGTCCTAATTCTTCAAAAATACCAGCAGTTAGTCCGCCATAAATTGCAAAGACATACGGATTTTCTAAAAATGGAGCGATTGCTGGATTACCACGCATAAATAGGTGGAACGGTGTTTCGAGAATTTGGGTAAATCCAATAAAGATAAGAACACCAACGCCGACCACTTTCCAATTAATATTATATTTTTTACGGAAATAAACGAGTACAATAATTGGGACCAGAACCGAAACAACGAGTTGAAATATGATGCTGGCAATTACAGTATTTGAAACCATACTTTCACCGCTTTCTAATATATGTACATATCTATTATGCATGAAATATGGGAGAGATGAAACTTTTAGAGATAAATGAATTTACTTATTGACTCTAACGTTGCGTCATACTTTATCGTATGTATTAAGGGGGAGATACGCATGACAATGAGGGTAAAAGAAGTAGCTAATTTAGTTGGGATTAGTGTGCGCACACTGCATCATTACGATGAAATTGGGTTGTTAACCCCAGATGAGACGACAGAGTCTGGATATCGTCTGTATTCCAATGGAAATTTAGAGACACTGCAGCAAATTTTATTTTTTAAAGAGCTAGGCTTCCCTTTGAAGAAGATTAAAGAAATTATCATGAGTCCATCATTTGATCATGAAGAAGCGCTACAGCTTCATAAGAAAATGCTTCTTGAAAAGCGTGCCAGGTTAGATAAGGTGATAGCGACGATTAATAAAACAATTCAGCATACAAAAGGAGAGATTGATATGACGAATAAAGAGAAATTTGAAGGATTTGATTTTAGTCATAACCCATACGAAGAAGAAGCACGTGAACGATGGGGAGATGAGGCTGTAGATAAAGCGAATAAAACAGCGAAGGGGATGTCTAAAGAGAAACAGGAGGAGTTTAATAATATTTACAGAAATCTAGCAACACTTCGAAATGGAGCACCTGATTCTAAAGAGGCGCAATCCGCAATCGGGGTATGGTACGATTACTTGCAAAACTTCGGTGAATATTCATTAGAGGCCTTTAAGGGACTCGGTCAAATGTATGTTGCTGATGAGCGTTTTACGAAAAATATTGATAAGTTTGGTGAAGGTTTAGCGCAGTTTATGTGTGATGCGATGGAGGTTTATGCGGATCGTAAGAAATAGTAAAAAGGTGGAGGTTTTCTCCACCTTTTTATTTTTTAATCATGTCATTTAAAGTTTGATCCCCCGTATTGTTCAAATGAGGATTATCGCTCATTTCACGTTTTAACATATCAAGACTTTGTTCATATTCTTTATCGTTTAAGCTACCAGATTGAAGACCTTGAATTTGAGAAATCAACTTTTGGTTTGTTGATACATATGCTTTATAATAGCGAGGAACGATGGACAAAGCAGTTTTATATACTTGATCTGTTACGAGTTTCGGATCCGTTGTGTTTGCACGGTATACAACGAACACTTCGTCGTCGGTAACGAGTGTAGCGGCATTGGTGACGTCAGGAAGTTTGACTGTCATGCTTGTAATCATTTCAGCGACTTTCTCACGGTTAATGGCGCCTACTTGTTTGTTAGATACTTCATGTTTTTGTTTAGATGAATAGCCCACCCTTGTGAGCCGTGTATTTGTATTTTCCGTATGATACATGTCGTTTTTGTTGGAAACAAGAACACGACTTCCTTCTTCACGCTCCATTTCGGCTTTATTAGTTGATTGGCAGCCTGCAAATAAGGAAAGAGTGAGAAGAGAGAGTATAATTTGTTTTTTCACGATGTAGCACCTCCTTCTCCATAGCATGCACTAATTTTCAATTTTTTGTATTTGAAATTGTTGGTTGTTATGCTTTGTGATACGATAAAAAGAAGAATGCTTAGAGAGGAAGTTCATAATGGAGCAAAAGCAAGAGATTCATACTACGGTGAGCGTTAATAATGTTCAGTACGAAGTAATTAAAAACTTTCGTGACGGTTTTAGTGAAGAAGCACTTAAAGAGCGCTATGCAGAAATTTTAAATAAATATGATTATATCGTTGGAGACTGGGGTTATGAGCAACTTAGATTGCGCGGATTCTTTGATGATAGTAATCAACGTTCGACATATGATACGAAAATTAGTACTTTATCAGAGTATTTATACGAGTACTGTAACTTCGGTTGTGCACACTTTGTATTACGAAAAGTGAAGAAATGAAAAAATCCTCTTACGATTGTAAGAGGATTTTTTCATAACAGTTATACCAATTATGAGGAGGCTGTTTACTTTTGAAATAAACAGCACCTCGGCAAATATAATTGTTTTTTTCATATAGGCCTAATGAAACGGGATTACCTGTAAAACAATCTAGGCGTATTCCTTTGTAGCTCATCTGCCTTGCTTCGCTTTCCCAAAAGGATAATAGTACTTTACTATATCCTTTGCCTTGCGCGAGCGGATGGATGACAAAAGAGTGGACGATAAGAAAGTGTCCTTCTGTTTCTGACCAGTCAATTAATTTGTATTCTGGAGACTCTGCTTCGTTTAAGACAACAGCGCCGACAAGTACTTGGTCTTGGAATAGACAATATAATTCGTCTTGTTCTAAATGATAGGAAATGTGTTCTCGCGTCGGATAAGAATCATCCCATTGATAAATTTTGTTCTGTAAGAGTGCTTCTTTACATTCTGCATACATCACATCTAATTCGTCCAATAAATCAATTGTGCCTTTTCTTATTTTTAGCATAATCGTCTCCTTTATAAACAAATTGAGATGAAATCACCTTCAGTGAGTGTTGTGTTTGGTTTCAGGTGTCGTCCGTTTAACTGAATACGACCATTTTTAATTTTATCCACAATGGCAGCGCGGCTCCAATCTGAAATATATGTGGATAACACTTTATCAATCCGGTGGGAACCGAAAACTATGTCTAATACGATCGTTATTTCGGCTATACCACTTTCTTTGTATTGTGTAATGGAAATGGTAGTACTTGTTTCCGTTTGTTCTTGCTGAGTCATCTCGACAGTTTCGACGTGATCAGTAAATGATTTATAAATATGAAGTTTTTGATTCCACGTATGATCTTTCGGACATTTATAAATTGCAAATCGGTATATGTTCTTTCCGTTTGCGTTATGCCTGCGAATGTTCGTGTCGGTAAAAAGGGTAGTACGCCTGCAATTTTTACAATATTTTTCTATTGTTGCTAGTTCGTTTTCATATAAACTCCAAGAAAGTTGTACTTTTTGCATTTTCCTTCACCTCTTATATTAGTGGCAAAGGAACGTAATACAGCTATTTGGATGTCTTGTAGTATGAAGACATAAGAAGTAGACAAAAATAAAAGGAGGTTCCCGAAAGAGGAACCTCCGTAAACATCATACTACAGATGCGTTACGTTCCTTCGTAATGGGAATGGGCAGACTACTCCCTTGAAAAAGCACGGTGCTTTTTTGAGAGTAATGCTATCCAATTGCTGATCCATTACAAAGTAAATGTTGGCATACGCAGATAACGTCCTTTCTATCCAAATAGATTTGTTCATAAGTATAACATATAAGATTGAAAATTCAAAATATAAATTGTAAAAAAACACCAGCTAACATAGCTGGTGCTCCAGATAAATTATATAAGTTCAAATAAAAATGAGCGTAATTCTTCTGCATTTTCTTCAGACATCGAAAATGCATGCTCTAAGTAGCCTTGTTCGTTTAAATCGTCAGGACCGATGATAGCAAATTTGTTGCTTTGCATATCAAGGACTATCGTTTTACCGTAATGACGGTCGGAGTATAGAAGCGCTAAATCATGACGCTCATTTTCCCCCAAAAAGCTAACGAAACGCGTTTTTGTAGCGACTGTATCGTCGTACAGAAAGAAACGTTCTTCCATACACATGGCTCCTTTATTAAATATCTAAGTTTAAGTGTGGTTTATGATCTAAATGGTGATGCGTTTTAATGAAACGTACTGTTCTTGTTTTGTAACGCATTACGATAGAATATGTTTCAGCTAAATCTCCGCCAAGGAATTTCACGCCGTCTAATAATTCACCAGCAGATACACCTGTTGCTGAGAAGATTGCATCATCACCAGATACTAAGTCATCTAACATAAGAAGTTGACGAGGATCTTCTAATCCCATTTCACGACAACGAGCTTCTTCTTCTTCGTTCATTGGAACTAAGCGAGCTTGCATTTCACCTTCAAGGCATTTTAATGCTGCTGCAGAAATAACGCCTTCTGGAGCTCCGCCAACACCTACGAATAAGTCGATACCTGTTCCAGGTAAAGCCGTTGCGATTGATGCACCAACATCTCCATCACCAAATAGTTTTACGCGTGCACCTTTTGCACGAACACGGTCAATAATATCTTGATGACGTTCACGTTCTTGGATGATAACCGTTAGGTCACGAATTTTTTTATTGTTTGCTTCTGCTACAATATCAATTGTTTTTTCAATTGGATCATCTAAGCTAATTTTACCAGCTGCTTTTGGACCAACCGCGATTTTTTCCATGTACATATCCGGAGCATGAAGAAGGTTTCCTTTATCTGCGATTGCGATAACTGCCATTGCATTTGCAAGGCCTTTTGCAACGATGTTTGTACCTTCTAATGGATCAACGGCGATATCTACTTCTGGACCGTTACCTGTTCCTAGTTCTTCACCAATATACAACATCGGTGCTTCATCAAGTTCTCCTTCACCGATTACAACTGTACCTGCCATGTTTACTGAATCGAACATATCACGCATAGCTGTAGTTGCTGCATCATCTGCTTCGTTTTTCTTTCCGCGGCCCATCCACTGTGCGGATGCTAAGGCTGCTGCTTCTGTTACACGGACAATTTCTAGTGCGAGTTCACGTTCCAAGGTTGCATTCCTCCAATTTCAAAAATCATACAAATATAACTATAACAAATAACGAGGAAAAGGTGAATTCGAAAAATTGTCGATTTTTTCAGAAGAAAGCGTTACAATTAAAATGTAAATGCTTTAATTTCCAGGTAGGTGACATTCATGTACTTCGTAGACAGAAAGAAAATAGAACAAATGCTAGTATGTTTAGAACGAGCAACAAATACATTTCAAGAGAAAAAGACATATGAAACCGAGTTTGAATTTTACGCATTAGAGCGCATGGCGCATCTTATTATCGATTGTATATTAGATGTAGGGAATGCGATGATTGATGGATTTATTATGCGCGATCCAGGAAGTTACGAAGATATTATTGATATTTTAATGGACGAGAGAGTTATAAGTGGAGAAGAGGGAGCGCATATTAAAGAAATTCTTCTTCTTCGAAAAATGCTTACGCAAGACTATATTCAAATGAATCATGATGAATTATATAAGACAATTCAAAAACATATCGCCGTGGTAGAGAAATACCCAGCGAATATTCACAGTTATTTAGAAAAGGAATTAGGACCTGTATCTGCATTTGTACCAGAATAATTGTGCTTATAAGATCCCCGGGAATTCCTTTGGGGATCTTATATTGTATAGGAGAAAGAAAAGGGAGAAGGGTGAGCTATGGGGGAAGCACGTACTACGAGAGAAGAGATTGTACAATTACTGAAGATAAAAGGAGAGCATACTGTAGCAGAATTAGCCGAAGCTTTAGAAATTACAGAGATGGCGATTCGTCGACATTTAAGTAAACTAGAAAATGATGAGCTAATTTATTCAAAGATGGTAAGGCAGCAAGTTGGACGCCCAACATATTTGTATGGATTAAGTCAAAAGGGAGAAGATACATTCCCGAAAGAATATAAGCAGTTTGCTATTGAAATACTAGATGATTTAGCTCGAATGGGCGATGAAAAAATGCTTCGTTACGTTTTACAAGCGAGAACGAAACGAATGGAAGAGCAGTTGCAAAAGAAGATAAGTAATCAAAGTAATTTAGCATATAAAGTACAGGAAATAGCTGCTATGCAAGAGAAAAATGGTTATATGGTTCAAATAAAGAGAGATGGGGAACGCTCTTTCATACTTGAAAAGCAAAACTGTCCGTTAAAGGAAATAGCGGAGAAATACCCGCAAGTGTGTGAAGATGAAAAAGATATGTACAAGCGGTTATTTACAGGTGCAAATGTGAAAGCGCTAACGAACATGTGCGTGGGCGATTGTAATTGTTCGTACCAAATAAAAGAGAAAAAATGAACGTTATGGGACGCTTTAGGGTAAAGCGTTTTTTTCTTTTGAAAAAGGGATTAATATAAGAGTGGTATGATAGGTGAGAACGTTAGCATAGAAGGAGAGACAAACAGATGTATAAAGGCTATTTAATTGACTTAGACGGTACAATGTATCGTGGTGAAGAACAAATTGAAGAAGCAAGCGATTTCGTAAAAGCGTTAGGAGAGCGCGGTATTCCATATTTATTCGTTACAAATAACTCAACTCGTAAACCAGAACAAGTTGCAGAAAAGCTTGTTCGTTTCGATATTCCAGCGAAAGCGGAGCAAGTATTTACAACGAGTATGGCTACAGCGAACTTTATTTATGAGCGTAAACAAGATGCGACTGTATATATGATTGGTGAAGAGGGCTTACACGCTGCTCTTGTGGAAAAGGGATTTGAAATTGTGGATGAAAATCCTGATTTCGTCATTGTTGGTTTAGATCGCGATATCACATATGAAAAATTAGCAAAAGCGTGCCTTGCTGTGCGTAACGGTGCAACGTTTATTTCAACAAATGGGGATATCGCAATTCCAACTGAGCGCGGATTATTACCAGGTAACGGTTCATTAACATCAGTTGTTGCAGTATCAACAGGTGTGGACCCAATCTTTATTGGTAAACCAGAATCAATCATTATGGAACAAGCGTTAAAAGTGCTTGGCATAGGAAAAGAAGAAGCTTTAATGGTTGGGGATAACTATGATACAGATATTTTAGCGGGGATAAATGCTAGTATGCATACCCTTCTTGTCCACACTGGAGTAACAACTGTGGACAAGTTAACAGAATATGAAGTACAACCGACGCAAGTTGTGCACAACTTGACGGAGTGGATTGAGAAGATGTAATGAAATGCAGGTAACCAGAAAAGGTTACCTGTTTTTTTATGCACAATTGCATATGTACTATAGGGATTTAAAATGTAAAATTTATATGTAATGATGTGAAGGGGGAAAATAAGAGTGTACTGGATGTCATGTATTATGTTTATTTTTACATTATGTGTTTTATTCTTTGTTCTATGGAAGATATATAAAATAAATGAAATGAAAAAAAGCGCGGGAAAGCTTATTGCAACATATCCTCGGGTGAAACGGCGTTGGATTGCATCACTTGGACCGGCGTATTTCATCGGACAATGTATGTATACATATGCTCAATACGTAAGTGGTGATATTGGTACATTTGAACAGTTTCTCATTCAGTCAGGTAGTTATGCTGTAGCAAGTTGTTTTATGATTTTAATAGCGATAAATCTGATTAAAAGTGTACAAATATATGAAAAAGGTGTAATAGACGGATTGAACTTTTATTCATACGAAGAATTAAAAGGCTATAAAACATCAACATGGGAAAATCCAAAAGAAAATATATTTTTATATCGCGGGCGAGAAAAAATGAATGATAATGTGAATTTACTTATTAGACAGGAAGATATGAATGAATTAGAAAGCATTCTTCAAAGATATATTCCGAAATTGATGATGAAATAAAAACTCCGGTTGTTATAACCGGAGTTTTTTTATTAAAACGCACGATTCACTACGTCTTTAACTTCTTCAAGATATTGTTTACGCACACTGTCATCCACAGAAGGAACACTTGTATAGAATGTATGCTCCAGTGTTTCAATGCCTGTAAATTCAAAAATACCAGCATCAGTTGTTTTTTTCATTGCATCAAACATACCGCCTGCTGTGTATACTTCTTTCGAATTTCCCATCGTAGATAATAATAATCCTTTTTTACTGCTTAATAACTTTTCAATACCATTCTCACCGTAAGCATAAGCGAAGCCGTGGCTAAATACACGGTCAACGTATCCTTTTAAAATAGCAGGAAGACCCGCCCACCAAACTGGGTAAATGAATGTAATACTATCAGCCCAAGAGATATGCTTTTGTTCTTCTTTAATATCTTCTGGTGTGTTTCCTTGGGAAAATGAGATGAAATCGGAAGCACCTAATACTGGATTGAAGTTTAATTCGTATAAATCACGAACGCGTACTTCATGACCTTTTCCTTCTAATTCACTTTTTACAGTTTCTAAAATTGCATGGTTAAAGCTTTCTGTATTCGGGTGTGCATAAACGATCACATGTTTCATTGTTCTTCCTCCTAATTGTGGATATGTGAATAGTTTTTATATATTCGTGTAATTATTATGGTTACTTCCGTTGCGAGAGTCAACTTTTCTGACGTGAGAAATAAAGTGAAATTTTAATAGGTGGGAGTCTTACGGCCCATTAATATAAATGTTAGTATGTGACAAAAAAATACAAAATAGTAGGGATTCTGCATTTCCGAATAGAATATATAGATTGGTAAATAGAGAGAAGGGGATATTGGGATGAATATTATTGAAATTGAAGGGTTAGAAAAATCGTTTGATATTGGGGATAGTAAAGTAAAGATCTTAAAAGATATTAATGTTCAAATTCAAAAAGGTGACTTTGTTTGTATTATGGGGGCAAGTGGATCGGGTAAAACGACTTTACTTCAGCTCTTAGGTGGTTTAGATATTCCATCGGTAGGTAGTATTCGAGTTGATGGTACGGAGATTTCAACATTAAAAGAAAAAGAGCTCGCTTTATTTAGAAGGCATAAAATCGGTTTTATTTTTCAGCAGTTTAATTTAATTCCAGTGTTTAATGCGGAGGAAAATGTAGGGTTGCCTTTACTATTAGATAATGTTTCGCAAAAGAAGGCAACTGTGACAGCAAATCGTTTATTAGAGCTCGTTGGATTGAAAGGAAAAGAAAAGCATTTACCAGCACAGTTATCAGGTGGGCAACAGCAAAGGGTTGCGATAGCAAGAGCTTTTGCAAATGAGCCGGCTATTATATTAGCAGATGAGCCAACAGGGGCGTTAGATTCAGAAAACAGCAAAAATATTATCGCGGCACTTCGCAATGCATGTGATGAATTAGGGCAAACAGCTGTCATTGTAACGCACGATCCGTTCGTAGCGGCCCATGCTGATAAAGTCGTTTTCTTATTAGATGGTGAGGTGATTCATGAGCATACTGAAAGTAAAGGGTGGAAATTTCGAAATATCCCGCAACAAGTTACTCACATTCAAGAGATTATGAATCGTCACTTTAAAGTAGGAGGTAAAGGTGATGCGATGGGTAATTAAGTATGCGGTAAAATCGATGAAACAAAATTGGTTGCGAAATATGTTGATTGCCCTCGGTGCAGCTTTAGGTGTTATGTTAGCGACGATGTTATTACTAGGTAATCAATCAGTAGAGCAAAGTGTGAAGGAACAAGTAGTAAGTCGGTATGGAGATTATAATTTACAATTTGGCTATATAAAAAATGACATGTATTTAAATAATGAAAGTTTAAAAGGAATAGATGGCTTAGAAAATGCTGAAAAAATATCAAAAGCACTTATACCGTATCCTTTTCCACATTATAAAGAACTATCGGGAAAGCCATCTTATTGGGGTGTTGAGCAAGATTCTCCAGAAATGCATTCTTATAAAATATTAGAAGGACGATATCCGAAAGAAGGTGCTGAAGTAGCACTGACAAAAGGGTATACAGATCGTGAAAATATACGGGTAGGAGATACGATTAAACTGCCATTCCCGCAGCATGGTGAAAAGGCTGTGAAAGTTGTCGGTATTTTAAATCCACCGTTAATGGCGTCAATGGGGCATAGTGCTTATTTTCCAATCCATTGGCTTCAAAAAGAATTAAATTTACTAAATCAATTCAATCTTGTTCAAGTGAAAGTACAAGATGTAAATGTGAAAAAAGCAATTGCTTTTGATGTACATAAAAAGATTGAAAATATAAAGGTGGACCAACGTACTTATGTAGATAAGGCATTTGAACGCCTAAATGTAATGAAGCCATTAATTTTTAGTTTAGGTGGTATTGCCTTATTTGTTGTAGCCCTTTTAATAATGGGAAGTTTCTTCTTATCTGTCAGAAGTCGATTTAAGCAATGGGCATTATTACGTGCACTTGGTAGTAATCCAAATCAAATTATATTAGTCGTTTTATTAGAGGCTTTATGTATTGGGGCAATCGGATCACTAGCAGGAGTTATTCTTGGAGCAGGTACGCAAACAATCGCCGCATCATCTATTAATAAATGGGTGAATATTGAGGGGGCAGTGAAAGAATCATTCTCGATTTCAGGCGAGATTTTACTCATTACGTTTTTACTAGGGATTGTTATGTCTATCATAGGGGCTATTATACCAGCCTTTATGGTTAGAAAGATTCCACCAGTTCAAGCGCTTAGGCCAGGTCTTCCTAGTAATGAGAAAAAAGAAAAAAGGTGGAGTGCTTTTAGTGGTAGCATTTTAATCATTGGTACTGTTATTGGACTAGCGGGTAACGTATTAGAGCGATATATCGGTTTTAATCCAAGTGCGATAGGTGCGCTGTTATTTGCGGTCGGTTTGTTATTTGCGATTCCGTTATTTATTCGGATGATAGCACCAGTGATTGCAAAACCACTTCAAATGATATTACGAATTGAAACGACGATTAGTAGCCGAAATGTAATTCGTTATCGAAATAAGGCAGCTGTATCGGTTGCTATACTAGCATTTGGTTTTATGTTAGCACTTGTTGGAACGATGTATATAAACTCTATTTACGAAGGCATGAAAGATGGGTTACAAAAACATTTACCAGCTGATTTAGTAATAAGAATTCCAATAGAGTCGCAAAGTACTGAAGTATTACCATTTAGTTGGATGGAGAAGGTTAAAAAAATTGATGGTGTAGAAGAGAGCGTAGCAAATGTTACTGACTTTACAGCGAAGCTTATAAATTATGATTTTAAAAAAGCGGATCAAGAGTGGTATGAAAATGTGAGGAAAGATGATTTTGAATATGATGTGATAGAAGTTGTGGGGAATGATATTGTTGCTTATCAAAAAGTAACAAAAGCGAAAGTGATTACAGGACAAGATTTAAATAAGCCATTACAAGATGGTGAGGGAGTCGTTACGAAGAGAACTGCTAAAACATTAGGGATTCAGTTGCATGATACGATTGAAGTACAAGGAAAAGGGAAAGAAAAACAAACGATTAAAGTCGTTTCGATTATTGAGCAAGGATTAAGGGGAAGAGGATTAGACATTTTCGTAAATGAACAATGGGTTCGTGATAAGTTTCACGTGCAAGGATATGAAGCAATTCAAGTTATGACAAATTCTAATCAATCATTTGAAGAGATTAAGAAGCAAGTAAAACAAATTACAAATAATAAAGAGAACGTAGAAGTTATTAATAGCCATGATTTATTAAAAGAACAGAAGCAGTTATTATCGCAAATGATGATGTTAATTCGCTTGTTAGTTGTAATTGTTTTCATTATTTCTGGTATAGGGTTAATGAATGCGATTGTCTCAAGTTTACATGAAAGACGTGCTGAAATTAGTATGATTCGTGCGGTAGGAGCTATTCCGAAGCAAATGAGACGGATTGTTTTATTAGAGGGCACTTTACTTGGAGCGATAGCTGGTTGTATTGGGGTTTTAGGTGGAATTGTATTTAGTTATATTGTGTTATCAAGCTTAGAGTTAACGGTTATTATCATTCCGTATAATCAAGTTTTAATATTGGCACTAGCTAGCATTATACTCGGAGCAGGAGCAGCAATGATTGCTTCATTACAATTAAGAAAGTTTAAATTGAGTGATACTTTAAAGGA
This sequence comes from Bacillus sp. FSL E2-8887, assembly GCF_038007205.1. Lineage (NCBI taxonomy): Bacteria > Bacillati > Bacillota > Bacilli > Caryophanales > Bacillaceae > Bacillus > Bacillus sp. FSL E2-8887. The sequence continues at coordinate 4,552,112 of NZ_JBBOWS010000001.1, read as the reverse complement.
GTTATCAGCATAAAAGATTACTATATCCCGCTCATACAAAGTACAAAGAAGACGAATAAAATGATAACAATACCAATGCCAAAGTTAAATACAAGAGTACTATCCATATATGTAACCTCCTTGTTTGAAAGTAAAAAGCACTCTGGCTGGAGTGCTTTTTATTATCCGAATCTGTCGCAACGAACGCTGCAACGTATAGAAAGGGAATAATGGGTTTAAGAGTTATATTAATTTATGCATTAATTTTGTAAATGAGCAGGTCCTGCTCAGGTATAGAAAAAAGACACTCTTTCGAGTGTCTTTCATGATGACAAAACGTGCCAATTGCTTGGGTTTGATAAGACGTTAATTTTCCGGTTAACAGTCTTTCTTAATCAAGAAGTGTAACAACAGCGATTCAAATAAATTTTAGCATTTTTTAAAGGGGTGTGCGTATGTAACTATGCATATTACGATTAGAGGAGAATCAAGTTTGGAAAATGAATGAGTAAATACATATAGATTAGTAGAGTATTTGATAAGGAGCGAGATGAATGGATATACATAAGTTAACAGAAGAAGAAGCGAAAGAAATAAATACGTGGAAGTATGAAAATCCCTATACGTTATATAGCTTTTCGGGAGATGCTGAAGTAATAGAAGAGTTGCTAGATGGGACGTATTACGGTTGTTGCGGAGAGAATGGAGAATTCATCGGCTATTTTTGTTTTGGAGAAAATGCACAAGTGCCAGGGGGAAGAGATGCTAATTTATATAGGGGAGAAGATGTAGTAGATATTGGGCTTGGAATGAAGCCGGAGTTAACAGGAAAAGGGATGGGGGAAATATTTTTTCAAGCGGGAATAGCATTTGCTACTGAGGAATTGAATTCGAAAATGTTTCGACTGAGTGTAGCGACATTCAATAAGAGAGCGATTAGGCTGTATAAAAACATTGGATTTCAAGTAGGACCTCTTTTTTTGAGCCGTGGAAGAGAGTTCATGCTTATGGAATATGAAAGGCCGTCAGTGTGAAACTGACGGCCTAGACCCCTTATTCCGAATGCTCAGCACGGTGCGCTAAACGACTTGAAGCAGCGGCAGCGATTCCGCCAACGATATCATCAAGGAATGTATGCACCTTTCCAGTTGATTTATCATTTAAGTATTCTAAAATACCTGGTTTTAATTTATCGATATATCCAAAGTTCGTGAAGCCAATTGACCCGTACACGTTAACGATTGAAAGTGCGATGACTTCATCAATTCCATATAGTCCTTCATCGCGTTTTACGATATCTTGTAACGGCTGACTTAACATTCCTTTTTCAGCAAGGACATCAAGTTCAATGCCTGTAATAAGAGCGTTTTGTACTTCTCGTTTTGATAGTACACGCTCAACGTTATAACGACATTCTGACATCTCTAAATTTGCATGGTATTTCTTTTGAAGAAAATGAACAAGATCAGCAATATCGTCAATTGTTACACCGCGCTCTTGTAATAGTTGTAATGCTCTTTCTTGTAGTTGATTTGAGTCTTTCATGTTTATCACCTTTTTTTCTTTTTAGTATTTGTATACGTTTCATTGCTTTATCATGTGCATAGGAATGAAAGGCGAGCACAAGCTCATATATATAAAGAAAAACCATAGGTGGCGACTGCGATGATTCAGCATATTTATGAGCATTATCACATGCATGTTAAAGAATTAATCCCCCTTGGCCCCTATAAAAGCTTTTGGATTCGCAACAAAATTTATGTACTTGTTCCAATTGGAGAAATGGAGGAAGAAGTACTTGTAGAGATGAAAAAGCTCAGTGATTATATGAACCAGCAAGGGGATATAACTGTTTCGACTTTCGTTCCGACTATACACGGCTACTATGTAAGTGAGATAGAAGAAAAAAATTACTGCTTATTAAAAGGTATGCGTATGTTAGAGCGACATGCTACATCATTAGGAAGTGAGCTTTCTATATTCCATAAACGTGGCGCATTCTTTCCAGAAGAAGTTGAGCAATTAAGCCGCATTGGTGAATGGAAAGCATTATGGGAAAAAAGGCTCGACCAATTAGAAAGGTTTTGGCAATCGCAAGTGATGAACCATCCTTCAGACGTATTCGATCAATTGTTTATTGAATCCTTCCCGTATTACTTAGGAGTTGCAGAAAATGCAATTCAATATGTTGTCGATACAGAAATGGACGATACACCACAAATAACTGACGCAGCAACAATTTGCCAAGAACGATTTACACCTTTATTATGGCAGCAAACGAAGCGTTTAAAACTTCCTTTTGATTGGGTATATGATCACCCAAGTAGAGATATAGCAGAATGTATTCGCTATATGATGATAGAAAAAAAGAAAGATTGGGAGCAAACGGTAGTTCAATTCATTACAGATTATGAACGTAATTATTCGCTCTCTTCATTTGGTTGGCGCTTATTATTCGCAAGGCTTCTGTTCCCGCTTCACTACTTTGAAACGATTGAACGATATTATCAAACAGGAAACGAAGAACAAAAAGGCATATATAGAGCCCGTTTAGAAATCATTTTACACGATGTGAAGCGCACTGAGCAATTTATGAATCATTTTTACGAGTCATTTCGTTTACCTGTTGAGAAGTTAGGCATTAGGAAATTAGATTGGCTATCTTAAAATGAAAAAAGAGACCGGGTGAGGTCTCTTTTTTATATATCACAATTGTATGTAATACATTATGCCCCTACCTGTTGATCTGCACATATATTTAAAATGAATTGATGTCTTTCGATTTTTTCATTTACTTTACTCAATAATTCTTGCTGGATTTCTTTAAATAAAAATTGATAACCTGCATTCCATGTTGGTATAACGGATGAAAGGTCTAATAAATACTCTTTTTTCTTTTCTAGTTCTTGAATTGTTAAGAAAGTGTTCCCCATTCTTGGCATGTGTCGTCCCCCTATGTTTTTTTCTGTATATGTGTGAACGATTCTATAGTATTAATTATCGCACTTTTTGAGAAGGATTTCCAATTTTGTTTTATGATGTTAAAGGGGAAGTGTTATTTGAATAAAAAAAGAGACCCATTTGGGTCTCTTTCTAGGAAGCGATTCTGAACGAGCCGCTTCCGCTTTTAATTAAAATACTTGTTCTACTTCAATAACGCCTGGTACTTCTTCAAGTAATGCGCGTTCGATACCAGCTTTTAGTGTGATTGTAGAACTTGGGCAGCTTCCGCATGCACCCATAAGGCGTAATTTTACGATACCTTCTTCAATGTCTACTAATTCAACGTCTCCGCCATCGCGAAGTAAGAATGGACGTAATTTATCTAATACCTCTAGTACTTGTTCTTGCATATGTGGGTTTTCCATTTTTATCGACTCCTTTCATCAGTTTTATTATAATCAAGATAGAGGGGAAAATCTATTTTTTCTCTTCTTGTTTTATTGTCAAAATATTATATCGTGTGTACAACGTGTTTTTTCAGTATAGGGGTATGGAATAAGTTTGTAAAATGATGTGCTTATGTACTAAGACATCTGAATATACTGTTAGGGCAAGAAGTGGGGGAGAAGAAATGGTTAATGTGCAAGTGTATGGGACGAAAGTAATTTGTGCGAGCTGCGTTGGAATGCCATCTTCAACAGAAACGTTTGAGTGGTTACAAGCGGCGATTGGTCGTAAATATGAAGGACAAGAAAATAAATTTAATTTCGAGTATATTGATTTTCAACAAGAACAAGAAGATGAAGATAAAAAAGCATTCGCAGAGCGCGTAGTGGAAGAAGATCTATTTTATCCGGTCGTTCTTGTAAATGGAGAAATTGTTGGAGAAGGAAATCCTCGTTTGAAGGATGTTTACGAAGAAATCGAGAAATATTTATAAAGCAGGAAGCCTTTGCGAATTCGCAAAGGCTTTTTTTAATGGAGGGATAGATGTGGAGAATGGAATAAAACAAGTTTTACCAGAAGAAGTAAAGCAATTAATGGAGCAGTACATAGTAGAATTAAAAGAAATTTTTTCGGACGAAAAAATAGTCGGGGTATATATTTACGGATCAATCGCGCTAGGAGCATTTCATATAGAAACGAGCGATGTTGACTTTGTTACGGTAATAAGTGATTCCGTGAATGAAGCTGAAAAACAACAAATTATAGAACTGCATAAAAAAATTAGTAAAAGTACGTTAGGTAAAAGAATGGACGGTATGTATATTCCGCTTGCTGACTTGGGGAAATACAATCATGAAATAAATGAGTACGTGTATTGTGCAGATGGTAAGGCTGATATTGGTCATTGGGATATTAACGCGGTCACATGGTGGACATTGAAAAATCAAGGTATTACAGTTAGCGGGAAAGAAGTAGAAGACCTTTCCTTTCAAATAAAGTGGGACGATGTAGTAAATACAATGAAATACAACGTAGAACATTACTGGCTTGAAAAAGCGAAGCGTCCTTATTTATTTTTCATAGAAGAATGGGTAGAATCAGCTGTCGTTACGATGGGACGTATTTTATATACGTTAGAACATAAAACAATTGTTTCAAAAGATAGAGGATTACAATAGATGTTGGAACTTTACTCTCATAAGTGGGATCCTTTATTAAGGGAAGTAGAGCGAATGCGGCATAATCCAAAAGAAAAGCGAATAATCTCAAGGTGGAGAAGGGCTGATATGACGAAGCAGTATTTGCTGCATTTAATTGAAACATGTAGAGAGAAATGGTAGGGGAAAAAACAGACGATACAGTAAATTGTATCGTCTGTTTTTGTGTTAAAATTGGTATATAATGGTTTAAAAGGTTTAATTATACTGGAGGAGATAGGATGAACACAGAATTAGCTACATATGAAGAAAAGAATATACAAATGAGTATGCTCGAAGTAATTAGCATTATAATAATTACTTTTGGGGTAATGCATGGAATGGGTTTTTTGAACTTTTTATATGACTCCTCATTATATCCATGGTATGTAGACCATCTTATCCCACCCTTTACGTTTTGTACGATTATTGTAATGTATGCACCAGCAAGAAAGTATTGTTCACAGCTAGTAAAATCACTACAGTTCAATAATTTTAAACATTATGTAACAATAGTAATGACGATGATCATACTGCTTATATATCTTGCGGTATTAAATGTAGTTTTACCACATGGGCTTAGTGTGGATGAGTCAAATATAGTAATAGAGCCTACTATAAGTGAAATCATTTTATACGTAGTTGTACTCACCATTTTTGCACCGATTTGGGAAGAACTTTTATTTCGGGGGATATTTTTCACGAAATTATCTCAGCGCTTCTCTACACTTACTAGTATTGTTATAAGTGCTTTTATATTTACTTTAGGTCATCCCCTTACTTTAGGTAGTATGTTATATATTTTTGGTATAGGTGTATGTTTAGCCTACACATATAAGAAAACAAATAATTTACTCGTTCCATGGGGAATTCATTTATTAAATAATTCATTTTTTATATTAGTAAATTTTCAAATGTAAAAAGACGCCTTTTTGAAAAGGGCGTCTTTCCTATTTTGCAGTAGGTAGAAAAGGCTTTACAAGTATTATGTAGAGGAAAGATAATAGAAAAAATATGTGTATGGGGGAAGACGATGAGTAAATATAAATTACATATAGACAAAGAACAATTATGGAGAGGTTGCATCTTAAAGTCGATTGCAGATGCAATTTTTGTAGCACATGCTCCTGATTCCTCACATGAAAGTTCATGGGATGGATTTAACTATAGTATGCAAGATAGTCAAGGCGGAAGAGGGACAATTACTTTTGATTCGAAGTACACAATCGTATGTCTTCAAGATGTGAATAGTGAGAGAATTGATGAGTGGATTGATGCGGAAAATTATTTTGAAGGGGCACCTTCGGAAGTGATAGAAATTGCTAAAGAAGAAGCACTTCAATACGTATTAGAAGAAGTAGAAGGCGAAACAGTTCCTTTCATTACAACAGCATTTTGGATTGATGATAACGGTGCATATTCAATAGATTCATTTGAAGAGATGGAAGAACACGGTGGATTCTTATTAGAAATCCCATTACTTGATACGGAATCAGCAATTGAAAGATTGGAAGAAGAGTATGAACTGACAGAGGAACAAATCGATCTTTTACAATTAGTGTATGAGAAAAAAATCAAAAATCCAAACGAGAAAATTATGTTGTCTAAAGAAGAAGTAGCGATGATTGGAACGGATGATGGCGAAGGGTTGGAAGTGAGTAAGAAGTCGTTTGAAGACATGAATATTACTTGGAAGTTGTAGGAGAGGATAAAATGTTTCCAATTGGTGAGCACGAGGATTATAAAGGACTTGGGAAATGTTACTGCTAGTTTAGAAGAATTAGCGATTGAGGGGAAAACAAAAAATATAGAACGATTAGCATCTTTACAAGTTAAGAAGTTATGGGTTTTCGCAGTAAATCAAAAGCAATTTGAGCATATTCTTACGTACGCTCGTCCAAATATATTGTACGTTTACGAAATGAGGGTCGAGGATTTAAGTAGCCTTCAAAAATTATCTGATTTACAACAGTTGTATATGTGCTGGAATACAAAAGCGAAGACGTTATGGGATATTGCGTATAATAAAAAACTCAAATCCTTACTAATTGATGATTTTTCTAAGCTAGAAGATTTAACTGCTTTAAGTAAGTGTCCGCAACTCAATACCTTTTACATGGGTGGTGGGATAAATACAACGATGAAAGTACAAACTTTACAACCACTCGCTGCATTACAACATTTGAAAAAGCTTACCCTTATGAACTTAAAGGTTAAAGATGATTCGTTAGAACCTTTAATACAATTAAAAAATTTGCGAGAGTTAAGTTTATCTAATCAATTTAAAGTGGAAGAGTATACAAAATTATCTGTAGCATTGCCATATACGGAATGTAAGTTTTTTAAACCTTACGTATATATGAACGATGCAATAGAAGGGAAAAATATAATGGTGATTGGGAGAAGAAGACCATTCCTTAATTCGAAAACGGATGCGGTGAAGATGCAAAAGTATGAAGAACAATTTAAAAAGTTACAAGAGGAATATAAAGCACTAGTAGAAAGCACAATGTGAAGTTACATTGCGTTTTCTACTAGTTTTTTCATATACATATCAACTTCATGAAAGAATACTGTTTCTCTTTCCTTGTTATTAAGATGCACAGAGCAATATAAATATTGCTGTAAGTAGCGATTAGCTTGTTCGTACTGTTTTAATTTGTAGAAAGAGAAACAGGTAAGAAGCAGAAACGCTTTTTCTTGTAATATTGGAACGACAGCTAGTACAGGAGTTATGGAATGTATAGTTGTTTTTATTAAATTTTTATATGAAGCCCACGTTTGAAACCAGTCGAAAATAGTAGAAAGGTAATTCGGAATGTCGATAGTTTCATGTGAAACATTATGTAATAACTGGTTCTGTTTCATATGTATAGGCTCTATCCTTGTTCGTAGAATACAATCGAATATTGAGATGTTTTCTTTTACTTGTAATTGGTCCGTAATAAGTTGCGGGAGACCAATTGGATGAACACCTATATTTATATAGAAATCATCTCCAAACTGGCTTTTTTGTATATGAATGATCTTATAAAATCCGTTATCAGCTTTGGAAAATGTATGTCTTTTCTTCTTAAATCCAAGTGGTTTTAAAGCAGCGTGTAAATTTATAATGAAATCTTGCACCAGTGTGTACTCCTTTAGAGATAGGTTTATTCTTCATCATAATTGTATGTAGTTAAGTTTTGTAAGAAACTTTCAAAGTTAGGTGCTAATTCAATAATTTCCTCAAACTCATTATCGATAAATATAACTGGAGGATTTTCAGCTACGTTTCGATAGTCTAGTGCAATCCACGTATGTCCGTCACCAGATAAAAGCACGATATTCTCAGGCATGTCCCATTCCTGAATTAAATAATGGCTCTCTAAAATACTAGACTCATTTTCATCAAAAGAAATGCCATATAATCCAGAAACATTAACGTGATCGTCCGCCCAAGAATTTGGCTCTGAAGTAGGATGAGCATCTAATCGAAGAGTTCCTCCGTTTTGTTCTTTTAGAAGATTTATGTACGATTCTGGGAGCTTTACGTTTAGTACTTCTTCTGCTTTTTTTATTAGTTCGTCGTTAATAGGTGCTAATTTTAAATAGTCATCTTCTGCCCAAAGTGTAGTCTTCATATTTGGTCACCTCAATAGTTTTATAAACTTTATTTTGTATATTATAGTTAATTAAAAAATTGCGCAATAGAGGGGGAAGATATTATGATTAACCACAATAAAATTAAACAACTGTTAGCATATGTAGATCGTGCTGAGGATAATGAAATTGAGTTAGAGTATGAATTTGAACCGATGACAATCGAATTATTTAATAGTGAAGAAATAGAAGAAGGACAACTTGGTTATAGCTTTGATGAGGAAGGGCAAAGCTTAGTCGGAAATGAAGAGGGAGATTGGAAAGACGGGTGGATTGTAATTGGGATAGATTCGTATCTCGGAGACCCGATCTTTGTAGATAGTAATGATGAGAATTGTCCGGTTTATACAGCTATGCATGGTGAGGGAGATTGGGAGCCAGAATGTATAGCTAAGCGTATAGAAGATGTTATTGAGAAAGTGAAGGGTAATGTGGGATAGTTGTGTAAGTGGAAATATGTTTGAAATAGTAGAGAGCTAATTTGTGAAGTCTCTTAAGTCGAGATTTTAGGTTTGGTCATATTACAATAGTAGTTTAATAGGAGAAGGGTGTGTCAAAATGATTTTGATACATCCTTTTTTGTGAATATACAAGATGTTTAACATAGTGTATTAAATGTCTTATATATGAGTATTCTAATATATTTAATAGTAAAATGGAATATAGAATGGATAATTGTCGGAATGTATTCGATTTTTGTTCATTTTTATGAAATATAACTATTTTTTGTTAGATTCCTTCTTTTTATAGATATACAATAAAGTTATATAGAAATAAGAGAAGGATGATGTACGTGAAGGACACTGTTTTACAGGAAGCGATAGCTCCTAAAGAGTTACATAAAGTTGTGAGAAATAATACTGCATATTACGACTTTAAGTGGGGGAAAGCAAAAGATCCCGAGAAGGGAAATAGTTGGAACTGGATAGCCTTTTTCTTCCCATTATTATGGTTAGCTTATCGCAAAATGTATAAATTATTTATTATTATTGCATTAGTAGGAGTTCCTACTTTAATTACCTCTGTTTTTATAGATATCCCGATGTGGATCGATTTTATTGTTTATTTCGGAACTATGCTATTTACTGGATGGCAAGGGAATCGTTTATATTACAAGCATACAGTTCGTGTTTTACATAAGGCAAAAGAGTTATCTGATGCACAACACAATTATTACTTCCAAACAAAGGGTGGCACTCATGTTGGGATTATGCTTGGGTTAAATGCGTTATTATTTGTAGTATTTGGTGCAGCTGGTTACGGGTTATCGTATTTACCGACGGAACCGAATATAAAAGATGTAGTTCGTTTAAGTGATGAAGGGATTACATTGGAAGTTTTTACTGATGATCCAAAATGGACGTATGTAAAAAAAGAAGGACGTTTTGATATAGTAGAATTTACTGGTTATGATTATGAGGAAAAAAAGGATGTAAAGGTTAAGTTCGCTGTGTATTTAGATAAACAGAGATTTGAATGGAAAGAAATTTATTTAAACGATAAAAAGTTAAATGAAGAAGAAGCAGAAGAGTATCAATTTTATATTGAAGAAAATGCCTGGTATTAATATAAATAGATAATGATGTATCGCAAAAAGAAGAGTCTAATGAAGATTCTTCTTTTTATTTATGAGAAAGGATATGTAACACGAAGAGAAAACCATTAGTAAACAAACGCCATACTAATTGAAATTTTGTAAAATACAATAAAAAATGAGAATTTGAGGTAGGCTTGTCAATAACGTAAGACTATGGCACTATAAAGAAATGCTGTACAAATTTTATTTATCGAGATGTAAACATCAATTTTGATTTTTACGTATAAATAATGAACGGAGGAAATGAATTTATGGCTACTTTACCAAATTGTCCAAAATGTAATTCAGAATATACGTATGAGGATGGCGCTCTTTTCGTATGTCCAGAATGTGCCCATGAGTGGGGTCAAGAAGCGGAAGCTGAAAGTAATGATGGTGCAAAAGTTGTAAAAGATGCGAACGGAAACGTTCTTCAAGATGGCGATGCTGTTACTGTCATTAAAGATTTAAAAGTAAAAGGAACTTCTTCAGTTGTAAAGATTGGTACGAAAGTAAAGAGTATCCGTCTAGTTGAGGGAGATCACGATATTGATTGTAAAATCGATGGTTTCGGAGCTATGAAGTTAAAATCACAGTTCGTTAAGAAAGCGTAAGATTAGCAAAGAAAAAAGACGCTCTGTAAGTAACTTGCAGAGCGTCTTTTTTATGATTGTACTTCAACTTCTTTCAACTGGCACCGCTTATTAAAGAACGTTTTATACCCAAGCTGTAAGAAGATAATAACAGAGAAAGCTGTACTTCCAGAAATGCCAAGTATAATCGCAATTTGATATTGGATAGCTGTAAATGGTGATACACCGGATAAAATTTGTCCTGTCATCATGCCTGGAAGACTTATAATTCCCATTCCGACCATGGAATTAATTGTTGGTAAAATAGCAGAATCGAAAGCGTCCCGTATGAGCGGAGCAGCTGCTTGTTTTGGAGTTGCGCCAAGCATAAGTGCACCTTCAATATGGTCTCTTTGTGATTTCATACTGTTTAAAAAGGTGTTTGCCCCGAGGCAAATACCTGTCATAGCGTTACCGATTAGCATGCCGGCAATAGGAACGATATACTGCGGAGCATACCAAGGATCGTGTCCGATAATGACAAAGATAAATAGTAGAAGAGGGCCAATTGATCCAGCGATCATGGAGAGGGCGGCTACTCGTTTTAATTCTTTTGACATAGGAAGGTTTATTCGTTTATAAATGTTGAAAATCGCAAATGTAGTAATAGAAGTAATGAGAGCTATTGTATAAAACGGATTACTATTTTCAAATATGTATGTAAGAACATATGCGACTAGTACGAGCTGAATTGTCATACGTAATGTAGCAATTGTAATTTGTTTCTCACGCGGTATTCCTTTTAATTTCACAAGCCCGATTAAAATAAGGATGAAAATATATGCAGCTGCAAGTTGCCAAATTTGTAGTTCAATAACGCCCTTCAATTGATAGCACTTCCTTTCTAGTTGCACCGTTTGTTTTACTAATTTCAATAATATCGTCTGCGATTTCTTCTGGAAGTTGTTGCGAGTGCGTGATGAAGATAACTGTTTTTTTCTTTTCTCTTGCCAGTAGAGTGAATTGTTTCATAACGCGGCGTTCTGTGTCACCATCTAGTGCCGAAGTTGGTTCATCTAATAAATAGACGGGCGGATCCATTAGTATAATACGAGCGAAAGCAAGTCTTTGTTTTTCGCCACCTGATAAAGAAGAGGCGTTATCTTCTAATTTTTTATCTAGGCTAACAGTCGTTAATGCGCCTTGCAGGGCGTCGTCATTTGGAAATGGCTTTTCAGAAAATCGAAGTCCCATTAATAAATTATCTTTAATTGTTCCATCAAAAATAGGCGGAGTTTGTCCGAGCATGACAACTTCACGGCGTAATTGAATGGGAGGATAATCTAAAATAGATTTTCCGTTATATTCAATTGTGCCAGATGTTGGTGATTGTAAATCGTTTAGCATGCGAAGTAATGTGCTTTTACCACTACCACTTTCACCGATAATACAAGTTGTTTTTTCTTTTTGAATCTGTAAATAAGGAATGTGTAGAATATCTTTATATATGATGTCTTTTAATATAAACATAAATTGCTCCTTTCTGATTCTAGTTATATCGTATCAAAAAGAGAGAAAAATAGAAAAATAAAGTCTCTTTAGAAGGAACATCTTTTTTCTTTGTTTTAAAACTTTGCGCGTGGCAGGAAAAGGCACTGACCGATCCTATACTATACATAGCCAGTCCCTCTCGACCATTTAAAAAAATGCTTTTCTGTCGGTTTTTCATAGAATGACTGAGTAGTTACAAAAAATGAATAGAAAAAGGCTGTCTACTATGTAGGCAGCCTTTAAAGTATTAACCGTTATGATATTTATACATCCAAAGAAGACCGGATTTTAATAATCTCGGTACACGTCCCATTAATGGTTGGTTTGCTAGTAAACCAAATCCATGTTTTTTGCCGAGAGAACCGAGAACACCTTTTAATTTAATAACAGGCAGTTCATCAGGAAGTGGTTCATTATTCCAACGTTTTAATAATATTTGGACAATTTGTTCTCCTTGACCTTCAGCAAGTTGAGCAGATGGTGCGTGTGGAAGTGCTGCACAATCTCCTACGACATAAACGTGCTCGTTATTTGGAATATTGTGATATTTCGTTAAAACAACCCGTCCGCTACCATCTTGTTCTACTGGAAGGTTTCGAACAACTTCATTTGCTTGAATACCAGCTGTCCAGACGATTGCATCACATTCAAGTGGTTCATCATGGTTGTATACAATGTTTGGTTCCACTTTTGTAATGTTAGAGTTTCGTATAATGGTAACTTTATGTTTTACAAACCATTCTTCTACGTATCTACTTAATTTCTCTGGATATGGGAATAAAATTCTATCTTTTCGATCAAATAAATAGATTTTTAAATCTGAACGGCTTTCGCGAAGTTCACTTGCCACTTCAACGCCGCTTAAACCAGCCCCAACGACAGCTACTGTTGCATTTGGTTCTAAGCTATTTAATTGTTCATATGTCTTACGTGTTTGTTCAATTGATTGTAGGCTATGTGTATATTCCTTTGCCCCAGGAACGTTATGATATTTATCTTCACAGCCAAGCCCGATAATTAAATCATCATATTGAATCGTTTCACCGCCATCGAGATGAATGGCTTTCGTTTCGAGGTCAATATTTGTTACTGTTCCGTATTGAATATTGAGACGTGGGTGCTCAGGAAACGGTATGCGAATATGCGTTTCTGAAATTGTACCCGCAACTAATGCATAATATTCAGTTTTAAAGCAATGATATGGTACTTTGTCGATTAATGTCACTTGTACATCATCTGGAAGTTGGTTGCTTGGAAGTAGCCGCTGCAGAATTCTCATTCCACCGTAGCCACCACCTAGTAGTACGAGGTGTTTCATGATGGATTACCCCTTTTCTGTTGAAATATCCCCTAATCATACAATTTTATATTAATAAAATATTTTGACTTTACACAATCAAATTATATCGAATTTGTGAACAAATAACAATGCATGAATGAATACTCTGTTGTACAATAAGAAGAAAAGTAAAGTAAATGGTTTTCATTTTCTAGTTACTATTTACTATTTCATTATGAGTAGTATGTTATATAAAGAAGACTATCTATTATGAAGTGAAATAGTGAAGTAACCAAATAGTTTAGAATATATAACGAAAACAACAAGAAACAACTTAGTTTCCTTCTTATAAATAAAGTGGAATGGTAACAAGTAGAGAGGGTTACTTATCCGTTTCGCAAATTAGGTATGCACATACCATATAAAGTAAATGGTAATTTGTTTAGAGATACAGGGGGGAGAGAGTTTTGATTAAACCATTAATCGAATTTTGTGTAGGTAACCTTGCAAGCGGTTCGCAAGCAGCTTTAGAAAAATTAGAAAAAGATCCTAATTTAGACGTAATGGAATATGGTTGTTTAGGATATTGTGGTATCTGTTTTGAAGGTCCATTTGCACTTGTAAATGGTGAAGTGGTACAAGGTGCAACAGTAGAAGAACTTGTAAATAATGTATATGATTATATGGATGAAAATCCAATGTTTTAAAGCGTTGCAAACAGGCAACGTTTTTCTTTTTTCATTTATCTCGCTATTTGCGGGCAGTAAGACTCCCACCTCAAAATTCAGCTGAAGCAAAGAAGTTAGGGTGAAGCCCTGCTGTCCGTCCCCCCACTGATTAAAGTTTCACTTTATTAGGAGTGTTTATTTCGAAAAAAAAGCCCTTTTAGAAGGGCTTTTTTCTTACACGATTTGTGTAAGAACGGCTTATTGCCAAAACACTGTCAAATATGAGAAACGGGGGACATTCATATTGTGTTCTAAAAGCATGCATTTTATACTTGAAATAATAAATTATTTTTGGAGTGAATAAAAATGAGCCAATTTTCTTTTACAAAAATGCATGGTCTTGGAAATAGTTATATATATGTAAATATGTTTGAGGAACAAATTAGAGAAGAAGATTTAGCAATTGTAGCGGAAAAGGTTTCAAATATTAATACTGGTATTGGTGCAGATGGAATGATTTTAATTTGTCCTTCTGACGTGGCACCAGTAAAAATGCGCATGTTTAATAACGATGGCTCAGAAGGAAAGAGCTGTGGAAATGGTTTACGCTGCGTAGCGAAATATGCGTATGAGCATAAACTAGTAGAAGGTAAAGTTTTCACAATTGAAACGTTAGCTGGTATTGTTACGGCAGAAGTAACGGTAGAAGATGACAAAGTTACATTAGCGAAAATCGATATGGGAGCACCTCGTTTAACACGTGAAGAGATACCGATGCTTGGTGAAGGAGAAACACCATTTATTCGTGAAAACTTCTTATACAATAATCACCGTTATGCATTTACAGCTGTTTCAATGGGGAATCCACATGCGGTTATTTTTGTTGATGATGTAGAAAACGCGCCTCTTACAACGTTAGGACCGGTTCTTGAGACGCATGAAATGTTCCCAGAGCGAGTGAATGTTGAATTCATCGAGATTTTGAATGATGAAGAGATGAATTTCCGCGTTTGGGAACGAGGATCTGGTGTAACACAAGCTTGCGGGACAGGAGCATGCGCAGCTGTCGTTGCGGCAATTTTAAATGGGAAAATGGAACACGGTAAAGAAATTACGGTTCACTTAGCAGGCGGCGACTTAATGATCGCATGGACAGAAGAAGGAAATGTATTAATGAAAGGACCTGCGGAAATAATTTGCCGCGGAGTGTATGAGTACAAGATAGAAGCGTAAAGATGTATAATAGAATGAGAACAGAAAGGATGGTGTATTTCATGATTGAAGTAACAGAACAAGCAGCTTTTCAAATTAAAGATATGTTAAAAGATGCTGAAGATGGAGAGAAGTACGTGCGCCTTGCTGTACATGGCGGCGGATGTAGTGGTCTTTCTTACGGCTTAGGATTTGAAGTAGAACCAAAAGAAGACGACACAGTTCTTGAGTTTTTCGGTGTTGAATTTGTTATCGATAAAGAAAGTGCTCCGATTGTAAAGGGAGTGAAAGTTGACTATAAGCAATCTATGCTTGGCGGCGGATTCACAATCGACAATCCAAACGCGATCGCATCATGTGGATGCGGATCATCTTTCCGTACAGCGTCGAATGCTGGTAAGCCAGAAGATTGCTAAGTTTTTTTCATCCCTTTATTCTAAGTGGAAATTGAATGGGTAGGTTGCATATAAAGACCTTCTTAGCGATGAAACCAAATCGTTAGGAAGGTCTTTTCTTTTGCGCTAAAAAGAAAAAGCGCATGACAAAGATAACGAATATATGCAAGAAGAAGGATAAAGAGGATGCATGAAGGTGCAGGCCATATCAAATTGTATAGAACTGACTCGTTCCATATTAATTAAAATACGCTGATTACTAGAAATTAAAAACTACCGGAGGAATTACAATGAAGTCATTTAAGAACGTACTGGTATTAGGGATGACGTTGGTTACAGCATCAATATTTGGAGCATGTTCTAACGATACAGACGTGTTAACAAAAGCGGGAGCAAAGCAACAGGTGAAATCGGAAGTACTAAAAGAACAGAAGGAAACCCCTATGACTACGAGCGAACGTGACAGTATTAAATATGAGGACGCTCCGTCATCACAGAAGCGTTATATTTCTCGCGACGAAGCCGAAAAGATTGAGGAAGGCATGACATATACGGATATTCTTAATACGATTGACTACGGCGGTGAGAACATAAAAAATTATAATAACAAGGAAAAACGCGTGTTTTATACTGAAAAGGATACGGATGGTACATATGAAATTATGGTTGAATTAAATACATATGGTTACGTTGTTAATATTGAACGCACTGCTATAAAGGATGCGGATAAAGAGAGTCAGGTATCTACGAAAAGCAGTGAAGAGCCTGTAAAGGAATATGAAGAAAAAAACGACCGCGTACCGTGGTATAAAGATGTAAATAACGATTCGGCGGAAGTAGACTATAATCACTATTTGAAAATCAGAAAAGGTATGCCTGCGAATCAAGTAAAAGCTGCGATTGGACAGCCACGTATGATTGAGAAATATAAATCGTATTCAGTATACGGCTATACCGGTTATGGCGGCGAAGGAACATTACGTGTAATATTCGAACCGAATGGAACTGTTACGCAGGTAGTAGAAGATGGATTACAACGATAATAAATTAATTACGGGAACAATTGCAGTAAAGTTGTCGGTGGCTTTATAAAGTCTTGGAGAGAGAACCGTGAGTAATCGGAGAGGACAATGATGAACGAAGATAAGATAACGATAATTATGCTAGCAGTATTAACGATAGCGTTAGTATTTGTTGGGGTTTCATCCAAATTCAATATCCTCATTGTGGACGCTATCGCCGTACTATTTTTGTTGATAGCTACTGCAGTAGGCGCAGCGGTTGTAACAGAACGTAGATTGCGCAAAAAGAATGGGAAGTAGCAGTTTTTTGTACGAGCGGGAGGGGACGCAAGATCGACGATATTTTTGAATTCGTAGGAAGATATGTGATTAAACCTATAATTAGATTTGTAAGTTACCTTGTAATTGATATCATAATAGAGTGCGTAATAGAAGGTGTAATAAGCGGTATAAGAAAATTATGTGATAAGATTCGTGACAAGTGGAAAAGTTGGCGTGGAAGACGTTATTGGCGTTAATAGATTGTCATGACTAGGCTAGATGAGTGTCAATAACGTTTTCAATGAAAAAACACTGATTAAAGTTTTAATTTACTATCTTACAAAAGTGTAATGTTCATGTCATGTTTTTGAATTTCTTCTTTAAAGCTTAGGCTTTAAGATAACAATATAAGAAAAACATATGAGGTGAAGGAATTGAAAAGATATATTGCACTTTTTAGTATTTTAGTTGTATTCGCAAGTTTGTTAGTTGGCTGTGATTTAAACCGTATGGGTAAAGATGAGTATTACGTTCAAATTACAGTAGATGGAAAAGAATATAATGGTAAAGCTGATAATGGTCAGCCGTATAAAGATTACGAATATAAACTAACTGGTTTTGATAAAGATGGTAAAGAGAAAGAATTAGAATTCATAGCGCAAAAAAATCTTCGTAAAGAAGCATTCCTACGCGTATACCACTCAGATAAAAAAGGTGTAACAGCTTGGGAAGAAGTGAAAAAGGACGAGCTTCCAGCGAAAGTGAAAGAAAAACTAGGTGCGAAATAAGACAGAAAAAAGGAATTGACGAACAGGGTCAATTCCTTTTTTTACTTTCAAAATCCTCTTCTGAAATGACTTTAAATCCGTGTCTTTTAAATAAAGCAGTTGTCACTCCGTAACCAGTTTGTTTATTGCCGTTAAATTCCCCTGTGTAAATAGTAGAACTACCACAAGATGGACTGCGTTCTTTTAAAATTATATATTCTGGGTTTAAATCTTTTATTTGTTCTAATGCTTTATAAGCACCACGCACGAAAGCTTCCGTGACATCTTGTCCTTCTTTCGTCATTACTTTTGCTTTTCCATCTAAAACATCATCGCCATTACCGCCGATAATTTCAGCAGAAGGGCGTGGTGTTGGTAAACCGCCTAATACTTCGGGACAAACAAGGATGGTATCTTCCCTCTGTAATAACTCTTCTATTTGTGAAACGAGATTATCGTTACCGTCATAACGACAAGCAATACCACCTAAACAAGCACTAATTATAATCATATTTTCATCTCCAATAAAATGAAACTTTAATCAGTGGGGGTTTTGTCCATCCCCCACTGATTATTAGCCCGCACCAATCGGGCTTTTACGGGCAGTTGATCTCCCACCTAACCTCCTCGCATTCGCCGAATCTGGAGGTGGGAGTCTTACTGCCCGTTAATGCGGGATAAAAAATATTAAATATCACGCCAATTTCTCTTCCTATTTCTTACCTATAAGTGAGGTGATAAAAATGGGAAGCTTATATAATTTAATGAAACCATATAGTCAATTTCGAAGTAAAGAAGAGTTTAATACATATCAAAAACAAGTTTTGAAGTGCTATCGATTTCACTTGAATAAAACGGATGCTATCATTATTCATTTTTTAGGAAAGTATGCAGTGAATGAGAAACAGAAAACAGTGGGAGTTGCTTGTCCGTTAATGGAGACGATTGCTACAAATGTTGGAAAGAGTATTCGTACGGTACGCCGCTCGATTGCAAAGTTAGAGGAACTAGGGATTATAAAACGTGTTGCGACAAAAGAAAGATATAAGCGCGGGGGATATAGTGCAAACTTATATGTATTTCTTAAATCTGCAATTGACCGCATGGATGACCGTATGAAAATGTCCGCATGTGAAAGTGATGATCGTACAGATGGCTGTAGTGGAAACGAGCAAAAAAATGAGGGGGAAACAATTCTTTCTAAAAACATTCCACAAATAAAAGATAAAAGAAAAGTAACGTACGAGCTTGATGAAACGTATTGTCGTCACGATATACCGAAGCCTTTTATATATGCACTGGTGCCGATGACGAGTAATCCGAAGAAGATTAATATATTTTGGAGTAAGGTGGAACTTGCTTATAAAAAGAGCGGATTACTAGAGCAAGGTGCTTTATTAGAGGGAATATTAGCTGATGAAGAAGTGCGTGGGAATTTAATTTGGAGGGTGAAAAGTGTTGTGAGAGCGTATAAGTACGGAGAAATTCGTAAAGATGTTGGAGCACTATTGTATAGTACGATGCGAGATTTATTTTTAGAAATTGGATTAGAGTGGGGAGCGGCATTAAGGAGAAGTAAGGGAATACCGTTATTCGATCCATTTAAAAAAGAGCCATGCGTATAATACATGACTCCAAGTAGCTAATCGAACTTTCTTACAACTGGAACACGAATTGCTACAAATAGTACAAAGACGATAACAGCGATTGCACCGCTTTTCATAACCGTTACAATTGGAATGCCTATCCCAAGTGCAAGCGATGTAAATGCGTAAGAGAGCGGAATGAATCCCATCGATGAAAGCATGAGTAAGCTCATAACGCGTCCCATCATCTCTTCTTTTACTGTTGATTGAATCATCGCCATAAGTGGAACGATAGCCATCGCAATTGTAATACCGTAAAACATTCCAGCTAATAAGGCTTGCCAAAGTACGGTGCTAAAGTTGATGGCTAGGAAGAATACACCAGACAGTAGCATCATGATAATACAAAATAGACCACGTCTGCGGTTAATGTTTTTTAATCCGACAATGACAGCTCCTATCGCCATCCCGCCGCCAACAGACGCTTCTAAGTAACTAAACTGAAGTGAATCACCGTGCAGAACGTTTTTGACGAAGAGCGGGAAGCCTACTTGCATTGGGCCGATTAAAAATAAATTTAAAAAGGCGCTACATATAAGGAAAGTTGAAAGAAATGGTGATTCTTTTACATATGAAATTCCCTCTTTAATAGAAGTAAACATGCCTTTATCTGTTTCATTTTTTTCGGGTACTGTAAATTGTATTTTTTGAACGAGTATCGCAGCGATAATGAGTAGCAGGATTGTAATTGAAAAGATTGTTTCATAGTTCGTAAATTTAATGAGAATACCGCCAAGTACAGGGCCCAAGATGACCGATCCTTGGTTTGTCATTTGAGTAAGTGAATTTGCTTGTGTTAAACGGCTTTTTTCTACAAGTTCAGGCAGAATAGATCCATCTGCTGACCAGAAGAAAGCGTCAGCAAGTCCGAAGAACAAAGCGAACAAAGCAAATGTATATAGTGTTACATCACCGACGATGAACCAGGTGAGAATGGTTGCGACAAGAATAGCGCGAATAATATTAGAGTAAAACATAATATTTTTTTTCGGGAATTTATCAGCTAATGCTCCGCCAATAATCATAAAGATGAGTCTTGGAACACTAAGAGCCACGAAAACAATACCGAGTGAAGCCTCAAGGTTTAATGTTTTTGCTATGTACCATGTTTGTGAAAAAGTAAAAAAGGCTAAAGCAAAACTTGAAAAGAGAGTAGCTGCCCAAAGAAAAAGGAAGTTCGTATTTTTTAATAACGGTTTTCCGCTTCCTTCTAAAGCAGATTTATTTTGTTGTAGTTCCTCCATATTGCTTCCTTTCTACGTACCAAATTTAGACTGAAAAACCTATTAACAATCGTTTTATACAGTTTCTAATATTTCTATACTGCACTTTCTCATTGTAGACAATAATAATGAATTTGCACAGTGGCTATTTAACGACAAAAAAGAAGATACCAAAGGGTATCTTCTTTTTTGTCATTCACGCTAAAGCGATATAAATATCCACTTGTACGTTATTTGGATCTACTGCATTTTCGTCATAAAGCTCAAAGTCTGTTGTAAAAGCACGTTTGTTTTCTTTCGACCATTGCCAAATATATTCCCAAGTTTCACAAATGACTTCAGACACAGGACCTTTTCTCGTTGTAAATACCGCATACGTTGCGGCAGGTATTGTTAAGGCTGTCATATTTTCAGGAACGTCTTCTAATGAAGAAACAGGCATGCCAATAGTAAATTGATATGTACCAGTTTCATCTGATTCGTAGTTTGAGTAGACAGCGAATGTTTCTTTTGTTTGTTGATTTGGGATGTGATGCATGATTTGTTCTTGGAAGTATTGGTTCCAAAGTTGTGGGATTTTCCCTTCAGTAGATGCCTCTTTTTCATTTGTCGTCGTAATAGAAACGCCGATTGCTTGGAAAGCTTCTTTCTTAATGATAATAGGTTCTTTCATTATAAAATTCCCCTCCATTGAATGAAACGTATGTTCTGTTTTATTGTAACATATTTTAGGAGTATGTGGTATTTTTTTCTAAAGTACATAGCTGTGAAGAAAGAGAGGTAATTTGAATTAGGGATCTTTATAACAAAAGAACTCCTTTCATGTAAAAGGAGTTCTTTTCATTTCTATATTAAAACATACTTGAGCTATGCATTGGTTGAAGTTTTGCATTTGGATCGAAGTAAGCTTTTGCATTGTTTACTGCTGTCGGTGCTTCACCAAAGCCGCAAGCAATGAGTTTTACTTTTCCTTCATATGTACAAATGTCACCAGCAGCGTAAATGCCAGGAATATTTGTTTCCATTTTTGAGTTCACGAGGATGCTGTTCTTTTGAATATCTAAGCCCCAATTTTTAATTGGACCAAGTGAAGAAACGAAGCCGTAGTTTACGATTACGTCATCAACATCGATGATAATTTTTTCTTCTGTTTTTACGTGCTGAAGAACAACTTGTTCAATAGTATCATCACCGATAAGTTCAACTGGAACGTAAGGTGTGCTTACTTCTGCACGGGAATTCATTAAGCTTTCTACGCTATGTTCATGTGCACGGAATTTATCGCGGCGATGAGCAATTGTAACTTTGTCCGCAATCGGTTCTAACATCATTGTCCAATCTACTGCTGAGTCACCACCGCCGAATACAACGACGCGTCTTCCAGCAAATTTATTCATATCATCAACGAAATAATGTAAGTTTTTCTTTTCATATTTTGCTGTGCCTTCTAATTCTAAGCGGCGTGGTTGGAAAGCACCATTACCAGCAGTAATAATGACAGATTTAGAGTAGTGAGTTTGTTTATTTGTAACAAGCTTAAATATACCGTCAGCTTGTTTTTCAAGAGTATCAACAGCTTCTTCTAAGCAAACGGTTGGATCGAACTTTTTCATTTGTTCTTTTAAGTTATCAACTAACTCTTGTGCGCGCACTTTTGGGAATCCAGCTACATCATAAATATATTTTTCGGGATATAGTGCGGATAATTGCCCTCCAAGTTGAGGTAAGCTTTCAATAATTTTTACACTTGCTTGTCTCATTCCGCCATAAAATGCAGTGAATAGTCCTGTTGGGCCACCACCAATAATCGTTATGTCGTAAACTTTTTGATTTTCTGTCATTTTCATTCCCCCTATAGATGATGGAATTTTAATATTGATTTCATATATTGTTCATATGTACATGAAAATCCTGCAAATGATAACACTTTCAAATAAATGATAGCATATTTCAGTTAATAATACTTCTGAAAACGACTGAATAATAAGTAAGTTTGCGCATAGATGTTTTAGAATTGTATAAAATATAGCGAAAGGAAAATACATGAAAAAAAGGCTGAAAAACCCTTGAAAACGCTATGTTATTTTAAAATATTGATAATTCTCTAGGTGCTTGAATTATGGAATGAAACCGACTAATATAGGGAAGTATTATGTTAAATTTCTATGACAAATTTCGTACGATTTTTTGACTGCGTTTTGTTATGATATAGAATGTGATAAATTCCACATTCTTGACAAATAGAGTTTTTAGTACTTGGTATTATTTTTTATTACTATTATATAAAGAAAAGGGTTGTGATTTAGTGAAGACTCCAAAAATCGTAGTTTTAGGTGCAGGTTATGGCGGGATGATTACGACTGTTCGTCTGCAAAAAACATTATCTGTAAGTGAAGCTGAAATTACGTTAGTAAACAACAACAGCTATCACTACCAAGCAACTTGGTTACATGAGAGTGCAGCTGGTACATTACAAGATGATAAAATCTGTCTAGATATTCAAGACGTTATCGATACAAATAAAGTGAACTTTGTACAAGATACAGTAGTAGAGATTAAAGCTGCTGAAAAACGTATTATCTTAAAAGATGGTGAATTAGAGTATGATTACTTAGTAATCGGTCTTGGTTTCGAATCAGAAACGTTCGGAATTAAAGGATTAAAAGAGCATGCATTCTCAATCACTAACATTAATGCAACTCGTCAAATTCGTGAGCATATGGAAGAAAAATTCGCTCAATATGCGACTGAAAAACGTGATGAGTTAGTAACAATCGTTGTTGGTGGCGCTGGATTTACTGGTATCGAGTACGTAGGTGAGCTTGCAAACCGTATTCCTGAACTTTGCAAAGAGTATGATGTTCCACGTGAAAAAGCACGTATCATCTGTGTAGAAGCTGCTCCAACAGCACTTCCTGGTTTCGATCCAGCATTAGTAGAGTACGCTGTAAAACAACTTGAGAAAAAAGGTGTAGAATTCCGCATCGGTACAGCAATTAAGGAAGCAACTGAAGAAGGTATTATCGTTGCCAACGGTGATGATGCTGAACTTCTTAAATCTGAAACTGTAGTTTGGGCTGCAGGTGTTCGTGGTAATGGTATTGTGGAAGAGTCTGGATTTGAAGCAATGCGCGGACGTATTAAAGTGGATGAGTACATGCACGCTCCAGGTCATGAAGATGTATTCATGGTTGGTGATGCAGCGTTAATCATCAACGAAGAGATTAACCGTCCATACCCACCAACAGCACAGATTGCAATTCAAGAAGGTTATAATATTGCACACAATTTAACTGTGTTAGTTCGCGGCAAAGGTGAAATGAAAAAGTTCGCATTTGATAATAAAGGATCTGTATGTTCATTAGGTCATGACGATGCAATGGGCGTTGTTATGGGTAAAAAGTTAACAGGTTGGAAAGCTTCATTCATGAAGAAAGTAATCGACAACCGTTACTTATTCTTACTAGGCGGACCTTTATTAGTTCTTAAAAAAGGTAAATTGAAGTTCTTTTAATATATAGTAGAAAAAGCAGAAACGGCTATGAGCTGTTTCTGCTTTTTTCGTATTGAAAATATAGTATAATATATAAAAAAGAAAGAATATTCTGTTCGTTTTGATGGAGGAGGTTATATCATGGGGAAGCGAGGGAAAGTGTGGTTAGCTGTCAGTGGCTTAGTAGCTACAGAAGATGGGAGATGGCTATTCGTTAAGAAAAAATACGGTGGATTGAAAGGGCAATGGTCTTTACCTGCTGGTTTTGTTAATGAAGGCGAGACTGTTGATGAAGCTGTGAAACGTGAAATTTTGGAAGAGACAGGCATTGTTGCTCATGTAAAGGGGATTATTGGTATTCGCTCAGGTGTTATTCATAATGAAATTAGTGATAATATGATTATTTTTCTTCTAGAGCCAGAGGGAGAAGACGTTATCGTACAGGAGAAAGAATTGTCGGAAGTAGCTTTTTTACATCCAGAAAATATTGCAGATGATCAAAATACTTCTGTACTCATCAAATATTTATTAGAAGGAAGAGCAGAGTCGCATTTTGAAATGGACAAAACATTAAATCCAGGAGAGCAATTTGGTTATACGGCTTATCATGTGTTTACGGCGTATGCGAAGGAGAGGGAGAAGAAGTGAGTATACCGGTACTACTTATTTCAATGATGTTGTTCTTTATTTTATTTTTTGGAATTGGATTTTTACTCAACATGATTTTGCGAGCTACGTGGGTAATGGTTATTGTATATCCGATTATTTGTATGCTTATTATTAATAAAGCAAGTGTATGGGACTATTTTTCAAAGCCAAAAGAAACATTTTCTTCATTTGGGACAAGTGTATCGCATTTAGGACACGCAGATGTGTTTATTCTATCTACTGGATTAGTAGGTGCTGCTTTAGCAGGAATCATAATTAAAAAACTTCGAAAAAGTGGATATCAAATGTTTTAATCTCCAATCAATTTGGAGATTATTTTTTTGCATATTCCTTCATCGTATAGGGAATGATTAACGATGAAGGAGTGTGGAATATAAAAATGTTAAAACGATATTGTATTCGCATTATGATGACTTGTTTACTTGCATTCGCATTATGCGTAACATGGCAGGCTTTCACAGGAGTTTCTTTAGTAGAGATTATAAAATCATATGAAGGAACAAGTGTAAAAGAAGTACATGCAGCAGAAATTGAGAAAAAAGTTGCTCCGAGTAAAGAAGTGATAAATGCTTTAGAGCAGGCAAATGACTGGTCTAAATATCGTGTTATAGAAATGACTGCAACTGGTTATACATCAGGTATAGAGTCGACTGGAAAGAGGCCGGGGCATCCAGAGTATGGCATTACATATTCAGGTGTTAAAGCAAAAAGGGATTTATATTCCACAATCGCTGCCGATTTACGCGTATTCCCGCTTGGGACAATTCTATTCGTGCCAGGTTACGGATATGGTGTTGTAGCTGATAAGGGCGGTGCTATAAAAGGAAATCGTCTCGATTTATATTATGATACGGTGAAAGATGTTTATAGCCAATGGGGTAAGAAAAAAGTAAATGTGTATATAGTGAAAATAGGAAATGGCAAGTTTTCGGAAGAAGAGTTAACGATGTTAAATCAAGACGAAACGATGCAAGTGTTTCGTGGACAATATTTAAAACAAAGATAGTCTAGTGGCAATAACGCTAGACTTTTTTCTTGTCTTATTTCACCATAGAAGATATTGGAAATAGCATCTTTATCCTGCTATTTGCGGCCGGTAAAACCCCCACCTCAAAATTCAGCTGGAGCAAAGAAGGTAGGTGGGAGCCCTGCTGCCCGTAAACGCCCGATTGGTGCGGGCTGATTATAGTTTTACTTTATATGAAATAACAGAAGTTAGAATTGTCGCATTTTATCGAAAATAAAGTTATAATAAAAGTAGAGTAGAGAAATTTAGGGGGTCTGAACATGTTTCAAGTACAAAAAGAATTAGCAAGCCATGAAGCGGTAATTGTTGCCTTATTTGAAGAAGAGAAAACAAGTAGTTTTGTACAAGAACTGGACAAAGCGTTTGAAGGACAACTACAAGTTTTATTAGAAGAGAAAGAACTTTCTACTAAGAAGAAAGCTATTTCAAAAGTACATAGTTTAGGAAAAACAAATGTGAAACGTTATTATTTCGTTGGTTTAGGTAAGAAAGAGTCTTACACGACAGAAACGTTGCGTGCTGCTCTTGGTAAGGCGTTTAAAACGTTACAAGCAGCAAAAGTACAAGATGCAGCAATCTTACTTGATTCTTTCGTAACAGAGAAATTAGATACGATTGATGTAGCTCACATTGCAGCAGAAGTACAAGGTCTTGGTACATATGAGTTACAAACGTATAAATCAGATAAAAAGGATCGTGTGGAACTAGAGAAGTTCACGGCTATTACAGCGGAAGATGCACAAGAAATTGAAGCTGCATTAACAGTTGGCTACGTACATGGACGTGCAACAAATTCAGCTCGTACACTTGTAAATATGCCGCCAAACGTATTAACAGCAACAACGCTTGCTGAGTATGCTGTTGAGTTAGCGGAAAAGTATGATATGGATTATAAAGTTCTTGAGAAAGAAGAGATGGAAGAGCTTGGTATGGGTGCGTTACTTGCAGTAAACCAAGGATCTACTGAGCCACCAAAAATGATCGCTCTTATTTATAAAGGAAAAGAAGAGTGGACAGATGTAATTGGATTCGTTGGAAAAGGAATTACATACGATACAGGTGGTTATTCGTTAAAACCACGTGAAGGCATGGTCGGTATGAAAGGTGATATGGGTGGTGCTGCTGCTGTATTAGGTGCGATGGAAATTATCGGTGAACTTCGCCCAGAGCAAAATGTGATCGCTGTTATTCCATCAACTGACAACGTTGTAAGTGGTACAGCATTTAAGCCAGATGATGTTATTACATCTATGAGCGGAAAAACAATTGAAGTATTAAATACAGATGCAGAAGGTCGCCTAGCGTTAGCTGACGGTATTACGTATGCGAAGAAACTTGGCGCAAATTACTTAGTTGATGTTGCAACATTAACAGGCGGTGTAATTGTTGCACTTGGAAATCATACAACAGGCGCAATGACAAATAATGAAGAATTGTTTGAACAAGTGTTAGAGGCTTCTATGGAAACGGATGAGCCAATTTGGCAATTGCCGATTTTTGAACGTGATAAAGAACGTGTCAAAAACAGTAAATTTGCTGATTTAAATAACTCACCAGGCCGTGAAGGACATGCGGTTATGGCTGGGACATTCATTGGTGAATTTGCAGAAGAAACACCATGGGTACACTTAGACATCGCTGGAACATCTGAAACATCAGGAGCACATGATTTAGGACCATCTGGAGCAACAGGGGCAATGGTGCGTACACTTGCAACACTTGTTGAGCGTTTCGGAGAAGAATAATTTTTGAAGAAAAGGCTGTCTCAAATTTTTGGGATAGTTTTTTCTATTGATACGGTACATTTGTAGGTAAGTCGATATAATTTCCTTTACTATTGTACTGTTCAAAAAAATGTTACATAGTGAAAGGCTTGTTTTATAAAGAACACATATATAAGGCTCCATTTAAAGGAAATGAAGTGTGACTGTTATTAACATAAGTGCATCACCTTTTTCTGATAAAACAATTCTATCTCTGTGACGTGAGCCTAGCTCATGGTCAAGTTAATGGAAGAATAGTAGTAGCAGAGACAATATGGTTATCTTTAATGAGAACAGCACTATCGTGAAGAGGAGTATCTGGATAAAAAATGATTCAAGTAACGGGGCGGTCAAATGAACATTTAATGTTGTTTCAGCTGTGTTTTTTAGAACTACCATTATGGGTGAGAGTACCCTTTGTTGGTATTTAATAGCTGATTTTCAATGTTAAGTTTATATGTTATAATCTTTCCTGTACTAGAAGGAAATAACAATTGAGTAGGGAGGGAACGGAAGAGAGTGAAAGAAATAGAAGCTCTCTTATTATTATGAGAGAAGGAACTTTATCTCAACAGAATATAGTTGTATTGTTTTTTAAACAGTTACGCCCGAAGCAATGGACTAAAAACTTGCTTGTATTTGCAGCGCTAGTCTTTTCTATAAAACAAGTATCTTTAACTATGGTGGCACAAGCTACAATTTGTTTTGCACTATTTTGTGCGATATCTGGTTGTGTGTATATTTTAAATGATTTTATGGATATTGAGGCGGATCGACAACACCCTGTTAAACGATACCGACCGATGGCATCGGGTGCTTTAAATCCGTATTTTGCTATTACAGCAGGTTGTGTGATTTTAGTAGCGTCTTTAGTAGTTTCATATGTATTAAACCCATTATTGTGTTTAGTGTTAGCTGTATATTTCACTTTAAATGTAGCGTATTCAATTCGTCTAAAGCATGTTGTAATAATTGATATTTTAATCATTGCAGCTGGATTTGTTTTACGAGCATTAGCCGGGGGATTAGTCATTCAAGTGCCATTTACACCATGGTTTTTATTATGTACATTATTACTGTCACTATTCTTGGCTATTAATAAAAGAAGACATGAATTAGTGTTGTTACAGGCTAATAAAGGTTCTCATAGAAAAGTATTAGAAAGTTACTCTCCTGCTTTATTAGATCAATTAAGTACAATTGTTACATCAGCAACAATCGTTACTTATGCTATTTTTACTTTTAATGCAGGGACAAGTATCTATTTAATGTGGACAATCCCATTTGTAATTTACGGGATCTTTCGTTATTTATATTTGGTTCACATGGAAGATAAAGGTGGAGAACCTGATAAGGTTTTATTAGAGGATCAGCATATTCTAATAACAGTGTTGTTATACGCGATAACAGTTATTATTATACTATTGAACTTTTAATTACTCTATTCGGGTTTGTTAAAACGTTTAAGAAGAGTGTCTTAAACGTTTTTTATTTGGAATAAAAACAGTTAAGGAGTATAGAGATGCAACAATTTTTAATGATTATCTTATCAGTTGGTATGGGAGTTGTAGGACAAATTTTATTAAAGTTTGGTGCAATGAAATCGCAAAGTTCAGCGGCTTTAGGTATTATGAATTTTGTTAATTTACCAAACTTTTTTGGATTAGCTTTTTACGGTTTAAGTGCACTATTATGGATGATTGTACTGAGAAAGGTTGATCTAAGTTATGCATATCCAATGGTGAGCTTCGGATATGTATTTGTTATTATTGCGTCAGCACTATTATTTGGTGAAACTATCAATTTCATGAAAATTGCTGGAATGGTATGTATAGTGGTTGGAATTCTATTTATCGCAAAATCATAGGAGGTAAAGCAATGGGAACATATTTATATTGTGTACTTCCATTTATAGCTTGGGTGGCTTCGGGAGTATTGAAATTTTTAGTGAATTATCTTCGTTCTGGAAAAGATGCTTTTCGTTTAGTTGGAAACGGTGGATTTCCTAGTACACATACAACGATTTTATCAAGTATGGTCATGACAATAGGGTTTCATGAAGGCTTTAATACACCGATGTTTGGGATTGGGATGGCAATTTTAACGATTGTTATCATTGATGCCACAGGACTTCGACGTACGGTTGGTAAACATGCAAAAATGTTGAATAAACATATTAGTTTGGAAGAAGAGAAATTAAGAGAGCGCCAAGGACATCATTGGCATGAGATTTTTGGTGGATTGATGTTAGGAACAGTTATTGGGTATGTAGCACATTTAATTATGGTATTTTTACCTTAGAGAGGAGAAGAAGTATTGAATATTTGGAATGGTTATAAAGGAAAGGGAATATTAGCCCTTGTCCTTTTCGTTTTTTATTGTTCATTTTATTCTTTTATCGGTTGGAAAATGGAAAACGACTCTAAGATTTTAACAGCTTCCTGGTATGATATGTATTTTTCTTTTGATCAGGGTTATTATATTTTAAGTTTTTTCTTGTCTAAAATACCGATTGCAGATGAAGTGTTGTTTCGACATCCATTTTTAAATTTTATAACTGAGGAAATAGCAACAGTGCTATCGTCACTAGGTGTAAAAAATGTAGTGCAAGGTATTATATTTTTTCAAGCGTTCTTAAGTACGGTAAGTGTAGTTATGATTTACATGTTATGCTGTAAAATTTGTAAGAACGCAATTGTTTCTTTCCTACTAGCGGTCATGTACGGATTTTCAGCTACTCTGTTAGTTATTACGTGGACACCAGAATCTTTTGTCTATGCAAATTTCACATTGGTACTTATGTGCTTTGTGTGCTATCCATTTATTACAGGAGAAAAAGAAGCGAAAACGGGATTCAGCATTGCAAACGTATTGTTGGCAATAGGAATATCGGGGGTTACATTAACTAATTCGTTTATGTGGTTTTTAGGTAGTACAATGAGTTATAAAACAATAAAGAAAAGGGTCATTTGGACTGGTATTTCGATCGTTGTGGTCGTTTTGCTCTTCGTATTAGTAATTATAGAAAATAATATATCACTTATTGATGTGATCAATACTAATATTAAATTTACAGGGAATCAAGGTTTTTCAGAGGAATATGTAGGGTCTAAGTATATACTAGTATTTCATTTGTTATTGGGATCTTCATTCATCTTTGGACCGTTTTCGGAGGTTACTTTAAGACAAGGTGAGCAACTTGCGCAATTAAATATGCTCCCATCGCATACTATAATGGGTTGGATTGCGATTGTAACTGTGTATGCTTCTCTAATGGTAGTTGTCTGGAGAAATTTTAGAAAAGAACCTTTCGTAAGGTTTTTGAGTTTATGTTTATTATTTAATATTGTTTTACACGGAATTGTTGGTTTCGGAGCATCTGAAGCATTTATTTATGGCGCACATATGGTATTTACAATACCTTTATTATTGGCATATGGCTTTAAGGTGATGAAACGTATAAAAGTAGTTACTCTATGTGTAATATTGATATTAATAATGATAAATAATTTTGATAGCATGTTATATTTCTATCATTTTGCAGTCTCGAATTATTCTTTATAATAAAATAGATTTTTAATAAAAGGGTACTTTAGATAGGATTTCTAAAGTACCCTTTTTACTATTTTTTAAAAATAGATATAAAACAAAAGTCCGAAGTATCACAGAGCAGAAAAATATAATCGTCATGAAAGAGATCTGAACATGTTTCAAGTACAAAAAGAATTAGCAATTTATGAAGTGATAATTGTTGCACTTAAACATCGCTGGAACATTTGAAGTGATAGGAACACATGATTTAGGACCAGCTGGAGCAATAGTACATACATTTGCAATACTTGATGAGCATTTTATAGAAGAATAATTTTTGAAGAAAAGGTTGTCTTAAATGTTTGAGTGATATTATCCCCTTTAAGTAGAAAGTGTAAAAAAGACCATGTATACACATGGATGTTACACTATTACTTGGAGGGGATTTTTCATGGAAAAAAAAGGTGCTACATAGTGAAAGACCTTTCCTATAAAGAAATCGTATATAACGTCCCGCCTAAAGCGAATGAAGTACGCCCTGTTTCCTCAGAGACAACTAATATAAGTGCATCAATTTTCTCGGATAAGCCAATTGCAGCCCTATGACGTGTTCCTAGCTCAGGATTGATTTCCATGCTTTTTGTTAATGGGAGAATATTAGCTGCTGAGACAATATGATTATTTTTAATGAGAACGGCTCCGTCATGAAGAGGGTTCCCTGGATAAAAAATCGATTCAAGTAGTGGCGCGGTTAAGTGTGCGTTTAATGTCGTTCCAGTTTGAATGAAAGAATCAAGAGCGTCACCTCGTTCCACAATAATAAGAGCACCGTGTTTTCGAGCGCTTAAATGTTGGACAGCTGTAGTGATGAAATGTGAACTTTCCGTATAAGGTGATAAATATGCTTGAATATAATATGTAGCTGCTAACGTTTGTACATTCGTTAACATATGATGAATATCTTCCATTTTACATAAAATACATTCATCTTCTTTATCGATTGCATGCCTCATGTTTGATAATTCTTTTTCAGCAATTTCAATCATCTGCTTTGTTTTTATTTTGAGCTCTTCTGACAAGCCCCATTCTTGCATAATCCTCATTCCCTTTGGTGGAGTATTTAACCATAGTGTATACAAATATTTATAGTAAAATCCTGCTAGATTTTAAAAAATATTGAGATTCAGGTTGTTTTTTTCATATAATGAAGGTACGACAGGCGAGAGGAGATGGAAGTATGAATTGGAAACAAGAATTTAGTCGCTGGCTTTCATATGCAGAATTAGACGCAGAATTAAAAGAACAGCTAGAAAACATGAAGCAAGATGAGAAGAAAATCGAGGATAGCTTTTATAAAAATCTAGAGTTCGGCACAGGTGGTATGCGTGGTGAACTTGGTGCTGGTACGAACCGTTTAAATGTATATACAGTTCGTAAAGCAACAAAAGGGTTAGCTATGTTTATTGAAAAATTAGGTGAAGAAGCGAAAAAACGCGGTGTTGTTGTCGCGTATGATTCTCGTCATAAATCACCTGAATTCGCAATGGAAGTAGCTGCTACTCTTGGTGCACAAGGTATTACAACATATGTATTTGAAAGCTTACGTCCAACACCAGTGCTTTCTTTCGCAGTTCGTCATTTACATACAGCAAGTGGAATCGTTCTTACGGCAAGCCATAATCCGCCCGAATATAACGGTTATAAAGTATATGGTGAAGATGGTGGCCAGTTGCCTCCAAAGGAAGCTGATGAGTTAATTAGCTACGTAAATGCAGTAGAGAATGAATTAACAGTTGAAGTTGCTGATGTTGAGCAATTAAAAGCTGACGGTTTATTACATATAATTGGACAAGAAGTAGATGATGCGTATGCAGCAGAATTGAACAATGTCATTATTAATAAAGAGATGGTGAAAGAAGTAGGAAAAGATTTAAAAATCGTCTTTACACCATTGCATGGAACATCAAATATTTCGGTACGCCGTGGTTTAGAAGAAGTTGGATTTACAGATGTAACAGTTGTAAAAGAGCAAGAGTTACCAGATCCAAACTTCTCTACAGTAAAATCACCAAACCCAGAAGAGCATGCAGCGTTTGAGTATGCAATTCGCGACGGTGAAAAAGTAGGCGCAGACGTGTTAATCGCAACAGATCCTGATGCAGACCGTCTAGGTGTAGCAGTTCGCAATCACGATGGTGAGTTCCAAGTATTAACTGGTAACCAAACAGGTGCGTTAATGCTTGATTACTTATTATCACAAAAGAAGGAAAACGGAACGCTTCCAGAAAACGGTGTTGTTTTAAAAACAATCGTAACGTCTGAAATTGGCCGTACAATCGCAAAAGCATACGGTTTAGATACAGTTGATACGTTAACTGGATTTAAATTTATCGGTGAAAAAATTAAACAGTATGAAGAAAGCGGACAATATGAATTCCAATTCGGTTATGAGGAAAGCTACGGTTATTTAATCCGTCCATTCTGCCGTGATAAAGATGCGGTGCAATCCGTCCTATTTGCATGTGAAGTAGCTGCATACTACAAATCACAAGGTAAAACGTTATACGATGGTCTGCTAGAAGTATTTAAGAAGTATGGGTTCTTCCGTGAGGACCTTGTATCGTTAACGTTAAAAGGAAAAGATGGTGCCGAACAGATTCAAAAGATGATGGCAACATTCCGTGAGAATCCTCCGAAAGAAGTAGCGGGTTTAACAGTCGTTGCAGTTGAGGATTATAAAGAAAGCATCATTACAACGTTACAAGATGGAAATAAGGAAGAGATTCACTTACCGAAATCAAATGTGTTAAAATATCAATTAGAAGATGGTTCTTGGTTCTGCTTACGTCCATCTGGAACAGAGCCGAAAATTAAATTCTACTTTGGTGTACAAGATGATTCCTTACAAAATAGTGAACAAAAGTTACTTACTATTAAAGAAGATATTATGAATCGTTTATAATAGAATAGAATGCTACTGATAGGAAAAGAGGAGAACGGAGAACGGCCTCCTCTTTTCTTGTAGTTTTGTTTGATGTAGAGGATTATTACGAGCGAGTGTTATAAATTTGCACTTTACTAAGAGAATTAGAATGAAAAGCGAGGGTATTTGTCATGAAAAAAGTGAGAAAAGCAATTATCCCGGCAGCGGGATTAGGAACACGCTTTTTACCAGCAACGAAAGCAATGCCAAAAGAAATGCTTCCAATTGTAGATAAACCAACAATTCAATACATCGTAGAAGAAGCAGTAAAATCAGGCATCGAAGATATTATTATCGTTACTGGTAAAGGAAAGCGCTCTATCGAAGATCATTTTGATAACGCATTTGAATTAGAGCAAAACTTATTAGAGAAGAAAAAGTATGAGTTACTTGAAAAAGTACAAGCTTCTTCTAAAATGGTAGATATCCATTACATTCGACAAAAAGAACCAAAAGGATTAGGACATGCTGTTTGGTGCGCACGTAAATTCATTGGTGATGAGCCGTTTGCAGTATTATTAGGCGATGATATCGTTCAAGCTGAAAAACCATGTTTACGTCAATTAATGGACGAGTATGACAAAACACTTTCTTCTGTTATTGGTGTACAAACTGTTCCTGAAGCAGAAACACATCGCTACGGAATTATTGATCCGTTAGAGCAAGAGGGACGTCGTTATCAAGTTCGTAAATTCGTTGAAAAACCAGCGCAAGGTACTGCGCCTTCAAACTTAGCGATTATGGGACGTTACATTTTAACTCCTGAAATCTTTATGTTCTTGGAACAGCAACAAGTTGGAGCGGGTGGCGAAATTCAGTTAACGGATGCAATTCAAAGCTTAAATGAAATTCAACGTGTATTTGCATATGATTTTGAAGGAAAGCGTTATGACGTTGGTGAAAAATTAGGATTCGTTCAAACGACAATTGAAATGGCATTGCAGCACCCAGAATTACGTGATGATATGCTAGTAATGATGAAGAAAGTTTTAGACGAGCAAATGAAGCAAGAGTCTTAATATAATAAACAAGGAGCTGTTCCTATAGGAACAGCTCCTTGTTTATTATGAAATCGTCGAATGAGAATGCTGATAAGCGGAACGACGTACAGCATAGTATATGCGAGGTGCGATAATAGCGCCGATAATTGTAAACGCAATATCCTTTACTGCGAACCACATCATAATCATCCAGGCAGCTTTATAACTCATATTACCACCCATGAAAATATTGACTGCCCCGTACATATAAGTAGTACCGATAATATACGTTAAAATGATTCCGACGAAAGAAGAAATTGCAAAGGTGCTGAATGTTGGTCGTTCTTTTTGTTCTACTAGTTTTCCTGATACGTAAGCAACGATAATAAATGCGATAATAAAACCACCAGTAGGATCTAAAAGTGCTCCAAATCCAGCTTTGAAGTTAGCGAAGATTGGCGCACCTGCTACTCCAACAAGCATGTAAACAGTCATTGATAATGCCCCAAGTCTACTCCCGAGAAGAAGACCTGCTAAAATTGCGAAAAATGGTTGCATAGATAATGGAATGCCCGCTATTTGTAAGAATGGTGCCCACGATACAATATTTGCACCAATAGCCATAAGAGCGACGAACATGGCAGCTAATGCTAAATCTAAAACATGAAGCTTCTTCATAATGTTAACCTCCAGTTGTGTTTAGGTTAACATTATCGTAGCGAAAATATTTACTTGTTGTCAATCAAAATATTTTGATAAGAAGGCTTTAAATAGTCTCTAAGCAATGTGTATGGAATACGAAACTGCGGAATTCCGCTTGAATAAGGAGCAATTTCATATAAAGGGAAATAAATCACAAGATTATCGGGTTCTAAAAAGTAGTGAAACTTTTTAGTGCTCGTTACTTTTTCGACTGCATCAGGAAAATAAATGCTTTCATTTTGTTTAATTTGTCTTACAATCTCTGTGCGAATTATTTCTTTATATTTATCCTCTTGTTGAAATAAATCGTCTAAGTGTAATAATTTTTTTTCGTTTAAATCAAATGTATTTGCCTTCCACGTATACAGTCCGTGCGCTCCGCCTGTATATTGATAGTAATTCACATATAGACTTAGGAAAGGTGGTTTGTTTAAAGCTACTTTATAGTCAACATTTGCAACGTATGGATGAAAAGGTGTGCTAGATCCTTCTGTTTCTTCATAATATTTCTTCGCTTCTTTTTCTAATTTACTTTTAAATTTAGTAGTAGAGTTTTTGTAATAGGAATTCAGCTTATTTTGAAATTTCGAATCAGAAAAGTTGTGAAAGGAAGGCCTATTAATTTGATATTCTATATAAGGTTTCTTACCTTTTTGCGTTACAGTCTTAACATTGATTGTCAGGTTGGATGCTTTGGCTGCTATTGCACAATTTGGTACAATAGTCAGCAAGGAGAACATAAACAATAGTATACAAAATTTCTGTTTCATTTAGGTGAAACCTCCTTATATAAGTGTTATAGGTAGTTTGAAATTAAACAGGTAAAATTATACATTTGATCTAAAGGGAGAGAGGTTGAAAACGATATGTCAAAAACTTTAATGGATTCGCTTGGAATTGAGTTGTTAGAAATGACAGAGGATAAAGTAGTTGCTACAATGCCTGTTGATGAACGCACGCATCAGCCGTTTGGATTTTTACACGGTGGTGCATCTGTTGCATTAGCAGAAACTGTGGCAAGTGTTGGTTCATACAATTTAATTGATCAAGAAAAATGTATTTGTTTCGGATTAGAAATTAATGCAAATCATATTCGCTCAAAGCAAGATGGAATTGTAACAGCAATTGGAACACCGATACATAGAGGACAATCGACAATGGTTTGGGATATTCGCATCATTGATGAAAATGATGAGTTACTATGCATATCAAGATGTACAGTAGCAATTAAAGAAAAACGTGAAAAATAGAAAAGAGGCAGCTCTGATGAGCAGCCTCTTTTTTTATAATTAGAACTGGATTTTTTTCTCTAAGAAACCTTTTAGTTCGCTAATTGGCATACGAACTTGTTCCATTGTGTCACGGTCACGTACTGTAACAGCTTTGTCTTCAACAGAGTCGAAGTCGTATGTGATACAGAATGGAGTACCGATTTCGTCTTGACGACGGTAACGTTTACCGATAGAACCAGTTTCATCAAAGTCTACCATGAAGTCTTTAGCTAGTTCTGCGAATACTTCAGTAGCACCTTCAGATAGCTTTTTAGATAATGGTAAGATAGCTGCTTTATATGGTGCTAAAGCAGGGTGGAAACGAAGAACTGTACGAGAATCGTTTTCTAATTGCTCTTCTTCATATGCATCACATAAGAATGCTAATGTTACACGGTCTGCACCTAGAGATGGCTCGATGCAGTAAGGCACGTAACGCTCATTCGTTTGTGGATCGATATAGTTAAAGTCTTCGTTAGAGTGTTCCATATGACGTTTTAAATCGAAGTCTGTACGAGATGCAACGCCCCATAGTTCGCCCCAACCGAATGGGAATCTGAATTCAATATCAGTTGTTGCGTTACTGTAATGAGATAATTCGTCTTCACCGTGGTCACGAAGACGCATGCTTTCTTCAGTCATACCAAGTGAAA
Source organism: Bacillus sp. FSL E2-8887 (assembly GCF_038007205.1). NCBI lineage: Bacteria > Bacillati > Bacillota > Bacilli > Caryophanales > Bacillaceae > Bacillus > Bacillus sp. FSL E2-8887. The sequence continues at coordinate 4,514,661 of NZ_JBBOWS010000001.1, read as the reverse complement.
GTAACCAGTTTTTACAAGTTTCACGCCAGAATGCGAACCACTCTAAATCTTCACCAGGCTTACAGAAGAATTCAAGTTCCATTTGTTCGAATTCACGTGTACGGAATGTGAAGTTACCAGGTGTGATTTCGTTACGGAAACTTTTACCGATTTGGCCGATACCAAATGGAAGTTTTTTACGCATAGAGCGTTGTACGTTTTTAAAGTTTACGAAAATACCTTGTGCTGTTTCAGGACGAAGGAAGATTTCGTTTGTGCTAGACTCTGTAACACCTTGGAATGTTTTGAACATTAAGTTGAACTGACGGATTTCCGTGAATTCTTGGCTACCGCAATCTGGGCATTTTACTTCATGTTCTTTCATTAAGTCAGCCATTTGGTCGAAAGTAAGACCGTCAACGACCATTTCGATACCTTTTACGTCTAATGCATCTTCAATTAATTTGTCAGCACGGTGACGAGCTTTACATTTTTTACAGTCGATCATTGGATCATTAAAGTTACCAACGTGACCAGAAGCGATCCAAGTTTTTGGGTTCATTAAAATAGCAGCATCTAAACCAACGTTGTGTGGAGATTCTTGAATGAATTTTTTCCACCAAGCTTTTTTGACGTTATTTTTTAATTCGATTCCAAGTGGACCGTAATCCCATGTGTTTGCAAGACCACCGTAAATTTCAGAACCAGGGAAAACGAAACCGCGATGTTTCGCTAAGTTTACAACTTGTTCCATTGAATACATAATAAAATCCTCCTTTTGAAAGTTAACGTATTTGCGATGACGTGATGGGTACTTTGGAAACGAGCAATATATGCTTTGAAAAACATAAAAAAACGCTCATCCCAAGGCTTAATCGCCTAGGGACGAGCGTTTGCCCGCGGTTCCACCCTAGTTGATACACAAAATGTGCATCCACTTTATCACGTATTGCTCGAGACTGCCGTTTCCTCGCAGCTTCAGGCTTTCACTATCCCTGAATCGCTTTTTATGCAAGTACTTATAAGTCCGTCATCGCTACTTATATTAATAATAATGAACATATTTTAACACGTTCTTTTTTAAATCTCAATAGAGGAACGTGCCCACCTAGGATAGAGTTTCGCCTATTTTTTCGTTATTTATTCCGTAATTTTGCTTAATGTGCTTAATTGCTTCGCGTTTACTAAGCGAGGCAAGTTCGTTGTTTTGAACGTATTCCCATACTACATCTGGTTTTGTTTTTGCATATTCGCGAAGGACCCAGCCGATTGCTTTTTGAATGAAAAATTCTTTTGAGGAATGTAGTTGTCCGATAATCCAGAAAAGGAGTTCTTCATCCATTTTTTGTTTATATTTTAGCTGGAATAAAATAGCGGCACGTTGTAACCATATGTTTTCTGATGCAATCCACTTTGGAATATATGCAGAAATTAATTCTGGATGTTTTAAAAAGATAGCACCTAAAAATGTAGGGACGATGCTATCAACAGAATCCCACCAAGATTTTGTGACAATAAGTTCTTCTAAAAATGGGATGTGAGTTTCGTTTATGTGTTTTTTATATTTTTGCATGATATCGAGTGCGGCAGCTTGAAATTCACGTTCTGGTAGGTCCCAAAGTTCACGCACGATAATTTGGAAGTCCTTTTTATCTGGGAGAGTATGTATTTGAATGACGTCTTTCAATAACTGTCTTCTCTCAGGAGTTTGAATACCGAGAAACGGGAAGTGATTTTTCATATAACGTGCCATCGGTTCTGCTTTTTCGGGATTTTGATGAGCTGTAAAATGCTCTTGTAATGCCTTTACAAATGGATGCATAGGTATGTACTCCTCTCTCATTATCTTTCTCTTCTTATTATACAAAGAGTTTGGTTAAATTTTAAAACATAACTTGCACTGTAATGAAATATGTTGAGAAGAGAGAGGAGAGGATAAGATGGAAGATCAAGGCGTACTAGCAGGTTTCTTTGCTCTTAGTTTTGCGTTTATGCTTGTTATAATAATTTGGGCAATTATTTCGTATTTGTTAACGGCTTTTGCACTTTATACGATGGCGAAAAATGATGGTGCAACTGATGGTGTTCTTGCTTTTATTCCGTTTATAAATAGTAAGATATGGGGTGATTTAGCGAAAGATAAATTACCAGATTTCTTGAAAGAAGAAGCAGGGTGGAAAGTATTTGGCATATATGTTGGATGCTTCATCTTTAATTTCGTACCAATTCTATATATATTAGCAACGGCTGTATCACTTGTACTGTCTATTTATCTTATCTATGCTATTTTGGATAGATACGGAACGAATTCCATACTATTTACGATCATTCATACAATCACATTTTCGGTTTTCTTGCCGATTCATTTGTTTATTATTCGGAATGAGCCGGTTAGGTATAACGAGTAGGCGTATCAAAGTTGCCCTGCGGTCGATATATTTGGTTCTATAATAATTCGGATATGCTGAAAAAAGAACGAAAGCGCCCTGCTGAGCAGGGCGCTTTTTTCTACTACATAAGATAGCGTAAGTAAATATAAATGTGAGAAATGATTAATGAAACGATCATAATTGGGAAGCCGACTTTAAGGAATTCCATGTAGCTGAATTTATGTCCTTCACGACTTGCGATTCCGGCTACGATTACGTTAGCAGAAGCTCCGATTAATGTTCCGTTTCCACCTAAGCAAGCACCTAATGCTAATGCCCACCATAGTACGTCGATTTGTGCGTCAGAAGGTGATAAACCTAGCCCAACTGCCATATCGTTAATAAGTGGAATCATTGTTGCAACGAATGGAATGTTATCGATTGTTGCAGAGGCGATACCAGATACCCATAGAACAAGGATAGATGCCTGAGAAATATCTCCGCCTGTTATTCCAATTACTTTTTGAGCTAACATTTTGATAAGCCCGATATCAATAAGTCCTCCAACGAGTACGAATAGTCCCGCGAAGAAGAAGATTGTTACCCACTCTACACTTGCGAATACCTCTTCAATTTCATGCTCTTTCACACCGATTAGCATAAGTACAGTAGCGCCAGTTAAGGCGATGATAGCTGCATCAATATGGAAAATGGAATGAGTCATGAAACCTAAAATAGTAAGGCCAAGTACTGTTAAAGATTTCTTCATTAATACTGGGTCTTTAATGTATTGTTTTTCATCTAAGCTCATTAATTTTTTAATTTGTACAGGATCAGCAATTAATTGCTTACGGTACATGAAGTAAAGAATTGTTGCCGTAACAGCAATAATGATGATCACGATAGGTGCTAAGTTGAATAAGAAAGCATTGAAATCTAAATGCTTATTTGCAGAACCAATCATAATGTTTGGCGGATCACCAATTAATGTTGCTGTTCCTCCGATATTTGAAAAAATAATTTCAGAAAGTAAATATGGAACAGGATTTACTTGCAAGATGCGCGTAATAGATAAAGTAACTGGAACAACAAGAAGTACTGTTGTAACGTTATCTAAAAATGCGGAGCCGAGCGCGGTAAGTAAGGAAAGTGAAATTAAAATTTTAATTGGATTTCCTTGTGCTCCTTTTGCGGCTTTAATGGCAACGTATTGGAAGACACCTGACTTACTTGTAATGTTTACGAGTATCATCATACCGATGAGTAATGTAATTGTTCCCCATTCAATATGTTTCGTAAAGGCATTGTGTAAGTCAACGACCCCTGCAATTACCATGAATGCTGCACCAAGAAGTGCGATGACAGCACGGTTAATTTTTTCAGAAATAATAATGGCATATGTAATTAAAAAGACTGCGATAGCGAAATAATACTGCCAGTTTGCGAGTTCTTGCGTTGTTTCGTGCAAAACTCTCATCTCCTTTCATTCACTTTTCTTAGTGTGTCAAAAAATTAACTAGATGAAACACACATAACGTCATTATAAAGTAGAAAAATGGCGGATGTAAATGGAAGGGTTTATTTTGTCATATTTTCTGCATAGGTCATTTTTTCTTATTTTTAAAAATATTTGTGGGCATCTGACATATATATAAGATACATCCAATCTGAATATTTAAAATCGAATCAGCATTCGAGCTTGTTCGTGTAGGAGTGTCAAATAGAAAGGAATGACAAATATGATAAGGAAGGGATCGTATGGATGAACAACGATTTTTGTTTTTAGACTTTGAGTTTACGATGCCCCAGCATAGAAAAAAGCCAAAAGGTTTTTTCCCAGAAATTATTGAGGTCGGACTCGTTTCAGTTGTTGGTTGTAAGGTGGAAGATACGTATTCATCGCATATTAGACCGAAAACATTTCCGTCTTTAACGGATCGATGTAAAAAATTTTTAGGAATTAAACAGGAAGTAGTGGACAAAGGAATTTCTTTTCATGAACTTGTTGAGAAACTTGCAGAATATGAGAAGAGTGGTAAACCGACAATTGTAACGTGGGGAAATATGGATATGAAAGTCTTAAAGCATAACTGTGAAATGGCGGGAGTAGAATTTCCATTCTTTGGACAGTGTCGTGATTTATCGCTTGAGTATAAGAAGTTTTTTGGAGAGAGAAATCAAACAGGGCTGTGGAAAGCAATTGAGGCGTATGGAAAAGCAGGAACAGGAAAACATCATTGTGCGCTTGATGATGCGATGACGACATATAATATTTTTAAGTTAGTAGAAAAAGATAAAGAGTATTTAGTCAAACCAGCACCTCCGACATTAGGGGAACTTGTTGATTTTTCGAAAGTGTTAAAGAAAGTGAGTACACAGTAACGACCAAATTGCAAAATATGTAATTTGGTCGTTTTGTTTTTTAAAGTTTGTAATCTTGCTTCAATTGCTGAAGTGTTTCTAGACTACGCCCCGCAAAAGGTGAATCATCTTCAGAAAATGAATTCATTTGAGTTTCTAATGCTAATTTTAGTGACTCTGTATAATCCGGAATTTCCCCTTCATATTTCTTCACCATTTGCTCTGGAATGTTCGTCTGTTCACGAAAAGCTAAAGCACGTCTTTCATGGAAGAATGGTACGTCAGCTTGTTTTACATTATGTAAATCACCTTGCACTGGATGTTTTAAAACAGCTAGTACTTTTACGACGTAACTGCCAGGACGGCTATTTGTAATTTCGCCGATGTATTTTCCAGTTTTATAAATACCAGTAACGATTTCACCAATTTCAAATGTTTCTCTCATATTTTTCACCTCAAGTTTATAGTAAGGAAAGTGCGCGAAGGAGTCAAAGAAATCATTCGCTTTCGGAACGCCCCCTTGAGAATATGACAAGCTTCAATTATAATTTAAGATGATAAAACAGAAAATTCTGATGTTTATTCTTACTATAAATTCCCCGATAAGGAGTGTTTCATATGATGCCTTTATATTTCCCTGAAGATAAAACGGAGTATATTATTCCAGGTATTGTTTGCGTTCTATTTATCATCGGTGCGGTTGCTACGTGGCGTATGTTTATTCGTGTATCAAAACGAGAAGCAGAGCGATTACAGAAAGTAGAAGAAAAGCTTTTAGCTGAAAAGAAACGGTAATTCATTTTTGTATGTTTCCCTCTATGCTCGGACAATCTAAGGGCAGAAAGCATTTTGGAGGGAATTGAATGAAAAGACGGCTTTTTTTCAGTTGTTGTTTATTATTTCTAATGGCGGGTTGTGACCAAGGGAAGCCGAAAGAAATTGATGTGAAATTACATAATGCTTCAGGTGATGAAGTTGGGACTGCAAAAGTAGCTCAGCAAACAAGTGGAGTGAAAATTACGATTAAAGCGGAAGGTTTTACACCAGGACCACACGGTATACATGTACATGAAATCGGAGAATGTAAAGCGCCTAGTTTCGAATCATCTGGGAATCATTTTAATCCAGATAATAAAAAACATGGGCTCTTGAATCCGAAAGGTGCGGAAAATGGTGATTTACCGAATGTAGTGGCGGATGGTTCTGGAAAGATTAAAGCAGAAATCGATGCTCCGCATATAACGCTTGAAGAAGGAAAAACGACGATTCATAGAAAAGATGGAGCGTCTATTATTATTACAGAAAACGCTGATGATGGTATGACGCAACCAACTGGTAAATCTGGTGGCCGAATTGCTTGCGGTGTTATCGTGAAAAAAGCGTCGGATCTGAAGAAAAAATAGAAGCTACCGTGAATGATAGCTTTTGTTGTAAAACCGCATGATAGTAAGTGGAATTATATCGATTTACCGAAAAAAGGAGGCTATCCCAAAATCATTTTGGGATAGCCTCCTTTTTTGTTATGAGAATGTATGGTGTAGTCTGTTTAAAATTTCTTCTAAAACAGATCTAGGACAGCCAATGTTAATTCGGATATGGGCTTCCCCGCCCATTCCGTATTTCTCACCGGGCTCACTGATGATTTTACCTTTCTCTTCAAGCAATGCTGTTCGTTCATCTTGAGAAAGATCCAAGTGGGAACAATCAATCCACAGTAAAAAACTACCTTCTGGTTTAATTACAGAAAGAGATGGTATGTGATTTTGAATATACTCACAAGCAAATTGAGCGTTATCTTCAACATACAATCGAATTTCATTTAGCCAATCATTACATTCTGTATAGGCACTTTGCATTGCTGTATAAGCAAATGTATTTAATCCGTGGAATCCTTGTCTATATTGGATAGACATAAAGGCATTACGGAGATTTTCATTCGGAATAATAATGATCGATGCTTGTAATCCAGCGATATTAAATGTTTTGCTCGGAGCCATACAAGTAATAGTGCGTGCTGCTAATTCTTCAGATAAAGAAGCAAACGGTGTATGAGTATGGCCTCTATAAATAATATCGGCGTGAATTTCATCCGCGACAACGGTTACATTATATTGCGTACATAACGTACCGAGTTTTGTTAGCTCCTCTTTCGTCCAAACGCGCCCGATAGGATTGTGAGGGCTGCAAAGAAGCATTAGTTTTACACCTTGTTTAAATTGAGTTTCTAGATGCTCGAAGTCTATCTTATATATGCCATTTTGTTTAAATAAGGGACTCTCACATAATTGTCTATTATTTGTTTTGACCATTTCAAAAAATGGTGGATAAATAGGAGGTTGTACGAGTACGGCTTCTCCTTCTTTCGTTATAGCTTGTATGCTCGTACTAAGAGCTGGAACGATACCTGCGCTAAATACAATCCATTCTTTTTGTATTTCCCAATTGTATTGGCTTTTCGTCCAATTACAAATGATATCCCCAATATTTTCAGGAGGAAGTGTATAGCCGAAAATAGGATGTTCTGTGCGTTTTTGTAATGCAGTTTGAATTGGTTTTGGTACTTCAAAATCCATATCGGCAATCCAAGCGTGGATGAGCTCTTCATTTTTATATGTATCCCATTTTGTACTATGCGTTCCGCGACGATTTACCGTTTTATGAAATAGTTGCATATGTTTGCTCCTTTCTTCTGTCAAACTGTTAAGTTATGAAAATTCTCACTCTTCTTATAGAATAGCTGATGTGATACGATAAAGAAAAGCATTAAAAAGTGAAAAGGCGGGAAGCAGATGGGTGCATATGACAAAATGATTGAGGTTGTGAAAAATTGGGATCCGTTTCAAATGGGACCGGAGTTTTATGAAACAGAAGCGAGCGATGTTGTAAACGTCGTAAGTGTGTTTGATGATCCGAAATACATCGCAAAGAAGATTCAACATATATACTTTATGTCTTTTGAAGAAGTACCTGCACTTGAAAAATGCGAAAAATTAGCAGTAGAGTTACTCGTACTAAAAGAAGGCGGAAGTTGTTCGTTATAGGCTGTCGGAATTTACGACAGCCTTTTTGTTTATTTTCATTTGTGCTGATTGATTAAAGCTTCACCTTATCCCGTTTTAACGGGCAGTAAGACTCCCGCCTCAAAATTCGGTTGAAGCAAAGAGGTTAGGCGAGAAATCAAACTGCCCGTAAAAACCCGATTGGTGAAGGCTAATAATCCGTGGGGATAGAACCGCTCGCGGATAAAGCTTCACTTTATTGCGTCGCAAACGTAATAATTTCTTCATAAACATGATCGGGCTTTTCTTCAGGTAGTAAGTGCCCTGTATTTTCGTAAGAAATGAAAGTTGAATTAGGTAGGTCCTTATGGAGACGGTGTCCTACATGTACAGGGACGACGCGATCTTTTTCACCCCAAATGAGTAATACTGGGGTTTCGATTTTTTGTAATTCAGTTGAAGATAAGTCACCTTCCCGGTCTCTTATCATTCGAGTTAAGGCAGGGAATATACGATCATCATAAAAAGGAGCAGCATAGCCTTCCATCATTTCATTGTCAATTAATGAATGGTCATGAACGACATTCATTAAGTTATGGACGATGCCCCTTCGAATAATCCAGTTCTTCACGTATAAGTGGAAGAACGGTAAATAAGAGGAGTACAGTAAAGGTAAGTTTGCGCGTGCTAAATAACTAGAGCTACATAGTAAAATCGTCTTTGAAATTAATTCAGGGCGTAGTCGGTTTACAAAGAGTGAAATTTGTCCGCCCATAGAATGGCCAACTAATACAATATTCGAGAGAGATAAATGTTCGATTAAATCGATAATAATAGCTGCTAAATTGTGATAAGAATATTTAAAGAGATGAGATTTATCACTTTTTCCGAATGGTGGTAAATCAAGGGCAATTACTGTACCTTCCTTTGTTAGTAAAGGAATGAGTCGTCGATAGCTAAATGAGGAAGAGAGGAAGCCGTGAACGAGTACGAAAGTAGGTCGTTCTTTTTTAGTATTATGTTCATACAATTCGTAATGAATAGTAGTCCCGCGAGTGGAAAAAGTGAAGTAAGGGCATTTGCATTCATGGTTCATTTTTTGTCACTCCATTGATTTTTGTTCATATCATCTCCCGGCAAGAAACAAAATATGTTAACAAAAAAAGGGAAGATGACATCGTCATCTTCCCTTTCGCTTATTTATCCCGCTATTTGCCGGGCAGTAGACTCCCACCTCAAAATTCGGCGAATGCGAGGAAGTTAGGTGGGAGATAACTGCCCGTAAAAGCCCGATTGGTGAAGGCTAATAATCAGTGGGGATGGACAAAACCCCCACTGATTATTAGCCTTCACTTTATAATTACCCACGCACAATATTAGGTGGTGTTTTTCCTTGTAATCCTGCTACTAAATTTTCAGCAGCTGTCATTGCCATTTGCTGCCGAGTTTTTAATGTTGCAGATCCGATGTGCGGTAAAGTTACAACATTTTGTAATGATAAGAGCGGATTCTCTTTTTGAATCGGCTCTTGTGTAAATGTGTCGATGCCGGCTGCAAATATTTTCTTTTCTGTTAACGCATGAATTAATGCAGTTTCATCTACTGTTTTCCCGCGAGAAGCATTAATGAAAATTGCTGTTTCTTTCATTAGTGAAAATTCCTTTTCACCGATAAGATGATACGTTTCATCTGTTAATGGAGTAAGAAGAATAATAAAATCAGATTGTTTGATTAAAGTTTGTAAATCACAATATGTAGCATCAAATTTTTGCTCAGCTTCTTCTTTACGGCGACGGTTATAGTAAAGGACATTCATATCAAAGCCGAATTTCGCTCGTTTTGCGACAGCTTCTCCAATTCGTCCCATTCCGATAATACCAATCGTACTATGATGTACATCTAGTCCGAAGTGTTCTTTTCCAATTTCAGCGTTCCATTTACCATTTTTTACATAGGAATTGAGTTCACAAACACGGCGACCAGCAGATAACATAAGAGCGAAAACGAGATCGGCTACTGTATCATCTAACACATATGGAGTATTCGTTCCGATAACATTTTGTTTTTCCATCGCTTTTAAATCAAAGTTATCATGGCCAACAGAAATGTTACTTACTACTTTTAAATTAGGAGCAACCTGTAATAACTCTTCATTTATAGTAGATCCGAAATTTAATAACCCATCTTTATCTTTTATTTTTTCTAATAGAACATCACGAGGTACTTTCTCGTTTTGATCCCATTTTTCAAAATCACAGTGTTCTGATAAATAGTTTTCTACAAATGTTGGAACTGGTTCAGCAATATATACTTTTGGTTTCACGGTTCCATCCCCTTTCACTTTATCCTGCGTTTTTTCACTTTACCCCGATTTAACGGACAGTAAGCCTCCCGCCTCAAAAAGCAGCTTAAGCAAAGAGATTAGGTGGGAAAGCAACGGTCCGTAAAAGCTCGATTGGTTCAAATAATAATCAGCGGGGTGAGTCTTTCCACTGATTAAAGTTTCACTTTATTTTGACATAATTCACTAAAAAAATCTTCTTTTCAAATTGGAAAGAGTATTTGTATAATTTAGACAGAAACTAAAAGGAAGGATGATTTATATGGTGACAGAGAAAGAATTGGAATTATTAGCTTGTCTTGAAAAGAATAGTCGTTTATCTGTAGATACATTAGCGAAGTTGTTAAATATAGAAGTAGAAGAAGTGAAAAAAATGGTTACGAAATTAGAAAGTGAAAAGATTATCGTGGACTATGTAACACATATCGATTGGACAAAAGTGAAAGAACATACTGGTTTAACGGCGATGATTGATGTGAAAGTTACACCGAAGCGTGGTGTCGGTTTTGATGCAGTAGCTGAACAAATTTATCGCTATTCAGAAGTGAAATCCGTTTATTTAATGTCTGGGACATATGACCTTTCTATTACATTAGAAGGAAAGACGATGGGAGAAGTAGCGATGTTTGTTTCTGAGAAATTAGCAACAATTGAATCTGTCGTTTCAACGACAACTCATTTTATTTTGAAGAAGTATAAACATGAGGGGATTATTTATGAAAAGACAGATGATGATAAGAGAATTGTGGTGACACCGTGAAGCAATTTGACCTATCTAGAGTAGCAGAATCTTTACAACCGTCCGGTATACGAAAGTTTTTTGATTTAGCGGCAAGTATGAAAGGTGTTATTTCACTTGGAGTGGGAGAGCCGGACTTTGTTACACCTTGGAATGTAAGGCAAGCATGTATTCGTTCTTTAGAACAAGGATATACGTCATATACAGCAAATGCAGGATTATTGGAGCTCCGTCAAGAAATAGCAAAGTATCTAAAAAAACAATTTGCAGTATCTTATGATCCGAATGATGAAATCATTGTTACAGTTGGAGCGAGTCAAGCGCTAGATGTAGCGATGCGTGCTATTGTAAACCCTGATGATGAAATACTTATTATTGAACCAAGTTTCGTTTCGTATGCACCGCTTGTTACGTTAGCGGGCGGGGTCCCGGTTCCAGTGGCGACTTCATTAGAAGATGAATTTAAAGTACAGCCAGATCAAATTGAAGCAGCTATTACAACGAAAACAAAGGCAATATTACTTTGTTCTCCCAATAACCCAACAGGCGCAATGTTAAATAAATCCGAATTAGAAAAGCTAGCTGTTATTGTTGAGAAGTATAATTTAATCGTGTTATCGGATGAAATTTATGCAGAGCTCGTATACGACGAAGCATATACGAGTTTCGCGAGTATTAAAAATATGCGTGACCATACGATTTTAATTTCAGGATTTTCAAAAGGGTTTGCCATGACGGGATGGCGTCTTGGGATGATTGCAGCCCCTGTTCAATTTTCAGAATTAATGCTCAAAATCCACCAGTATTCAATGATGTGTGCACCGACGATGTCTCAATTTGCAGCACTTGAAGCATTACGCGGGGGAAATGATGAAGTAATTCGAATGAGAGATAGCTATAAAAAACGTCGTAACTTTATGACGACATCTTTCAATGAAATGGGCTTAACATGTCATGTGCCAGGCGGGGCATTTTATGTCTTCCCTTCTATAGCTTCAACCGGACTATCTTCAGCAGAATTTGCAGAACAATTATTATTAGAAGAAAAAGTGGCTGTTGTTCCTGGAAATGTGTTTGGCGGGAGTGGTGAAGGATTTATTCGTTGTTCGTATGCAACATCGCTTGAGCAACTTATGGAAGCAATGAAGAGAATGGAACGGTTCATAGAGAATAAAAAAAGGACAAAACACAATACGTTTTGTCCATAAAAGGGGGGGAATACTAGAAAGCCATGTGTTAGTATTCTATCCTAATATTGGAGAATTATACGTATTACAGGAAATTTTTTCGTGAATTTTGAATGAGTTCTATCAAAGTGGTATAATTTACTAATATAAGGTGGGAGTATCCTCGGTGTTTTACTTAGGATACTTACCACTAATCGGATATTTAACAATAAATACATCTGCTTTGCTATTTACAATTGTAGAGAAAATGGTAAACGTATGGGAGTGTTTCACATGTCAGAACAATATACAACGGGAGTGGTTGTAACAGGGAAAGTAACTGGAATTCAAGATTACGGTGCATTTGTAGCTTTGGATGCAGAAACACAAGGACTTGTGCATATATCTGAAATCACAAATGGGTATGTAAAAGACATTCATGACTTTTTAAAGGTCGGAGATACAGTAGAAGTAAAAGTACTTTCAATTGATGAAGAACACAGAAAAATGAGTTTATCGTTAAAAGCGGCGAAAAGAAAGCAAGGACGAATTCTTATACCGAATCCATCAGAGAACGGATTTAATACACTGCGAGAAAAGCTAGCAGAATGGATTGAAGAGTCGGAGGTAATAAAGTAAAAGAGGAACGCATATGAGCGTTCCTCTTTTACTGTGACTTATGATATATATATTTGCAAATATGATTGCATGCAATCATATTCGTATGTCGGAGGCGAAAAAGACATACTGACTATTGAATTTCATGTGTTTCTGGGTGAGTACCAAGATTCTCGGATGGTTTAAATAGTAAGCCGAGATTGATAAGCCCAGAAATACCAACGATGCCGTAAATAATACGTGCAAGAGCTGAGTTCTGTCCCCCGAAAATAGCTGCTACTAAGTCAAACTGGAAGAACCCGATCAGTCCCCAGTTAACAGCGCCGATTACAGTGAAGACTAATGCGATACGTTGCAAGGTACTCATGAAAAGCCCCCCCTTAATGTGAAGCGTGAGCAAGCAAGGAGTTAATAAGAAAATTTAACTCCTTTATAGAATGGTATAGTTTTGTTGTTTTTATACATGAAAAATGTACGAAAAACGATGTATATACATCTATACCGAAAAATTCGAATTTTTATGCAAAAAATGAACTTTTTCTAAAAAATAAATAATGGTTACGTTTACAATTGTTGAATCGCTTGATTTACAACTTTAGTTTCGCTAAAGTGAATACAGAAATACATATACATAATTGGAGGGAAAAAGATGAGTACACATGTAACGTTCGACTATTCTAAAGCGTTATCCTTCATCGGTGAAAATGAATTAACTTATTTACGTGATGCAGTAAAAGTAACACATCATGCAATCCACGAAAAAACTGGAGCTGGGAACGATTTCCTTGGGTGGGTAGAGCTTCCGCTTCAATATGACAAAGAAGAATTCGCTCGCATTCAAAAATGCGCAGAAAAAATTAAAAATGACTCTGACATTTTACTTGTTGTAGGTATTGGTGGTTCTTACCTAGGAGCACGCGCAGCAATTGAAATGTTAAACCATTCTTTCTATAACACGCTTTCTAAAGAACAACGTAAAACTCCACAAGTGCTATTTGTTGGACAAAACATTAGCTCCACTTACATGAAAGATTTAATGGACGTACTAGAAGGTAAAGACTTTTCTATTAACGTTATTTCCAAATCAGGTACAACAACAGAGCCTGCAATCGCATTCCGTATTTTCCGTAAATTATTAGAAGAAAAGTATGGAAAAGAAGAAGCACGCAAACGTATTTATGCGACTACAGATAAAGCGCGCGGTGCTTTAAAAACATTATCTGATAATGAAGGCTACGAAACGTTCGTTATTCCAGATGATGTTGGCGGTCGTTTCTCTGTATTAACACCAGTAGGTTTATTGCCAATCGCTGTAAGTGGCCTAAACATTGAAGAGATGATGAAAGGTGCAGCTGCTGGCCATAATGATTTCGCGAAATCAGAACTTGAAGAAAACCCAGCTTACCAATACGCAGTAGTTCGTAATGCTCTATATAATAAAGGGAAAACAATTGAAATGCTTGTTAACTATGAGCCAGCACTTCACTACTTCTCTGAGTGGTGGAAACAGTTATTTGGTGAAAGTGAAGGAAAAGATCAAAAAGGTATTTTCCCATCTTCAGCAAACTTCTCAACTGACTTACACTCATTAGGTCAATACATTCAAGAAGGTCGTCGTGACCTATTCGAAACAGTTCTTAAAGTAGGTAAATCTACACACGAACTAAAAATCGAATTAGACGACAACGATTTAGATGGATTAAACTACCTTGCTGGTGAAACGATAGACTTCGTAAACACAAAAGCATACGAAGGTACATTACTTGCACATAGCGATGGCGGAGTACCAAACTTAATCGTAAACATCCCTGAATTAAATGAGTACACATTCGGTTACCTTGTATACTTCTTCGAAAAAGCATGTGCGATGAGCGGCTACCTATTAGGCGTAAATCCATTTGACCAACCAGGAGTAGAAGCATACAAGAAAAACATGTTTGCTTTACTTGGTAAACCAGGATTTGAAGAATTAAAAGCAGAATTAGAAGAGCGTTTAAAATAATGAAAAGCGATCGGGTCTCCGGTCGCTTTTTATTATTTTATTGAAAGGTACATCGGTATATTCAAACTAGAATGGGTATGCTAAAGGAAAAGTCTAGGAGGGATGGGCTTGATTCCGATTCAATCAAAATTAGAAGGATGTACATATGCGTTATATAAGTTAGAAGAGGTTATGAAACCACTTGGATATAGTATTGGCGGTAATTGGGATTATGATAAAGGATGCTTTGATTATAAAATCGACGAAGAAGAAGGGTATCAATTTTTACGCGTACCATTTACAGCGGTGGATGGGGAACTAGATGTGCCTGGTGTAATAGTCCGTCTTGAAACACCGTATATTCTTTCGCACGTATATCAAGACGAACTAGATGATAATGTTAATGCTTTAACAGCTGGAACGAGTGGATTGGATCAATTTGCGGAGCCGCAAGATCCAGATGGAGATGTGAAAAGAAAGTATGTCAATATTGGTAAAGTATTGGTACAAGAACTAGAAAATCATTTTTTTAATGGTGAATAACGATGAGTATGTCGCTTTCGATGAGAATGAAAGAATGAACTGGATTGATCATATATTGTTCGTCGCGCTTTACACCTAGTAAGAGAATGTTTTGCTTTAAAAGAGTATAGCTACAATTTGCAAAGGATTGTCCGGTGCAGGACGGGGGAATCTCCATCAGTTGTAATTTGTTATCAGAGATTTCATCGTAAAGTGAGAATAGTACACCTGAAATGGAAGGGAATAAAAGAGAAGCGGTAAATACATAGCTCGTTAATTTATTTCCTTCTATAATTTCTGATACGCCAGCTCTCGTTGCATTTTGGATTTGTTCAGAAGTAAGAAGTTCAGCGATGCAGTGAATGTTTGGATTAAGTCCTTTTGCAGTTAAAATATTTAAAATGGACTGTGTATCTGCTAAGCTTTCGTTCTTCTCTTTATCCGCTGTTATTAATATAGTGTGAGCTGTTGTAATGTTAGCTTTTAATAAAGTTTGATCGTGATGCGGACAACCTTTTATAAATTCTAAATGATGAAATGGCTTTGGAAGTAAAGAAAGTGTTTCATCAATTAAAACGATATCAAGGTTCGGTTGTAATATGTGCATTTGTTTTACAACATGTTTTGCACGCTCATTCCAGCCAACGATAATCATATGACCATTAGAGGTAGCAGCTGCTTCACCCTTAATTCTCATATATTGTTTATTAATCATGTCGGTAGCGAATAGAACCATATAATAAGAACAAAATCCCGTTCCTAATAAAATAATACATATACCAATAAGTTTTCCTATCGTTGTATGGGGGGCGAAATCGCCGTATCCAACGGTGAAAATGGTAACGATTGACCACCAAACCCCGTCGAACCATGTGGTGAATTGAGATGGCTCTAATATATGTATAAGAAAGCCGGAGAAGGTAGTAAGTACAATAATAAAACAAATTAAACGAAATATAATGGAATCACGAAATGTATCTACTAAATTCGGACGGGATTTCAAGTTCCTATTCCTCCTTACTTTTCAGGACTACATTCATTGTTACCATTATAGAAAAAAGAAAAACTCTCTAATTAAAAAGAGAGTTCATTTCATAATTAATACATACTTTCAACTTCAGTTTGTTGAACACTTTCAAGATGCTGAAGAGCATAATAAACATCAGCAGTATGTCTTTTTTGATCGATAGACAATTTTAAATGTAAATAGTGCGAACCATTTTCCAATGTTTTGAGCTTCATGTTCTTAACTTTTATATCCATTTCTTTTATTTCTTCAATTACGGTCGGGATATTGTCCATATTTCGTACAACGAGTTTCACTGCGATATCACGTTGGCGAAATGATCTAGGACCGACGTATTTCATCGCTAATGGTATAAGTTCTACACTAATCATAAGGAAACACATTCCGAAAATAGCCTCGATATAGAAACCAGCTCCAACGGCAATGCCGATGCCAGAAGCACCCCAAATCATAGCGGCGGTCGTTAACCCCGCAATACTATCGTTTCCTCTGCGTAAAATTACACCGGCACCTAAAAAACCAATTCCTGATACAATTTGAGCGGCAAGTCGAAGTGGATCCATATTCATATGATCGGTATGTGGTAAGTTGTAAGCTGCTTTAATAGAAACAATGGTTAGGAGGCAACTAATAATAGAAATAACTAAACACGTTTTTAAGCCGAGTGGTTTACGTTTTAATTCGCGCTCTAAACCGATAGCGAATCCTAAAATAGCCGAGAGACCTAGTTTTATTAATAAGTCGGTGTAGTCCATGTATATTCCTCCTTGTATGATATGGTATATGAATAAAACGTTTATCCCACTATTTGCGGGCAGTAAGCCCCGCCTCAAAATTCGCCGAATGCGAGAAAGTTAGGTGGGGGACGACTGCCCGTACATGCCCGATTGGTGAAGGCTAATAATCAGTGGGGGATGAATACCCCCCACTGATTAAAGTTTCACTTTATATAGAAAGAAACGTTTTTTGACAGAGTGACTTTCTATAGAATATATGTAGGAATTACTTAGAAATGAAAGAGATGTTTCGTTTAAGTATATGATATTAAAAAAGAAATGT